>JAEYOQ010000018.1 GCA_023411555.1 Bacillota bacterium | reverse complement strand
TTTACGTATTAACAAAAGAAGAAGGTGGACGTCATACTCCTTTCTTCAACAACTACAGACCTCAGTTCTATTTCAGAACAACTGACGTTACTGGTGTTTGTAACTTACCTGCAGGCGTTGAGATGTGCATGCCTGGCGATAACATCGAGATGAGCATTGAATTAATTCATCCGATCGCTATGGAGCAGGGTCTTGGCTTCGCTATCCGTGAGGGTGGTAGAACTGTAGGTTCCGGTAAGGTTGCTACAATCGTTGAATAGTCACGTTGGCAATGAGCCATTCGTAATATAGAAGAGCCCCCACTGAGAGTTCACTCTCAAGTGGGGGCTCTTTCTGTATTACGGAGGGCGACGCCCGTGCACGAGCAGCAATGCTGCGAGTGCGGGGCTCATTGCCAACGTGACTAATTGAACATGCGCAGCCCGCGCACTCGAATCCGTTTGCGGGTTCGAGTGTGTAGCAAGGCTTTAAAGCCTTCTATTCGTACGACGCCCGTGCACGAGCAGCTATGCTGCGAGTGTATGGCTCATTGTCAACGTGATAATAGTGTTCATTGCCTACATTTCAGCAAAATTCTACACATCTAATTTATTCCTATACCAATCTTTAGATAATCTTAATGATTTCTTTATGACAAATTGAATATTTAATTATATAATACTCGTTATAAATGATTGAACCATTTTATTCCTATTTTGGATTAAAATGAATACAAAAAGCTCATGATAGCAGCTCAGACGCTTTGATTGATATGCGCTGCTACACAAAGGGCTTGATACAACATAAGGGAGGATTACTAAAAATGAAATTAGTCACACGTCCAATCAGGATATTATTCGCTTGTCTACTGATTGCCTTTGTTGCCTTCGGGGCAGCACCGGTAACTGTCAAGGCGGAAACGGAAGCTAGAGTTGCTGATATAATAGATTTGACAGGTATTATGCGAGATTCGAACGGCAATAGTTTAGTGGAAAAAAAGTATGTTAGCAGAGCAGAGTTTGCGCAGATGCTGGCACAGTCATCCGCAATAGCGACTAGTAAAAAGGCGACGAAAACAGCTCAGCTCTTTAAGGATGTGAAGCCAACCAATGCGAAGGCAGCTTATATCCAAACCGTAGTGTCCAAGGGTTATATGAATGGTTATTCAGGCGGAAAGTTTAAGCCGAAACAGGCGGTTACCCTGAAGGAAGCAGCATATGGAACACTTGCTATACTTGGTTACTCCTCGGAGGACTTCACCAATCGTTTGTCCGGAAGCAGAATGGAGAAGTTTAAAGAGCTAGGTCTTGATAAGGAGATCGACAAAGAAGAGACAGATAAACTGACGATCAAAGACTGCGAGAACCTTTTCTATAATCTTTTAAATGCAAAAAAGAAAACCGGAGAGGTTTATGCTATAACGCTGGGATATGCGGTAAATTCTGATGGCAAGATCGACTATCAGGCGTTGCTGGAGAAGAAGACTAAGGGACCCTTTATTGCCGTGGAGGGATGGAAGAAGCAGCTTTTAAAGGACCTGGGGTCCTATAAGATGTATTACGGTACTTCCAATATAAAAGCGGATAACATAACGGATTGTAATATCTTTTATGTTGCAGAACAAACCAATAAAGTATGGATTTACGACAATAAGGTATTTGGATCACTTGAAAATGTAGTTTATGCCAATGGTAAACCACAAGAGATAACAGTAGCAGGTAAGAGCTATGTGGTTGAAAAGCCAGGAGATATTAAGGATCTTATGGATCAAAAGAATATCAAGAAGGGAAGTATGATAACTCTTCTTCTTGGAAGAGATGATAAAGTGGCTCATATTCTTCCTATGCAGTCCAGAGTAGCAGGTGCAGACTGGAGAGGTGTTACTGGTTTTGATGTGACTAAGGGAACGATCTATAAGAATGGTGTAAGGATCTCAGATGCTGATGTAAAAAGTACTGATATTGTATACTATGTAAAGGAATTTCAGACAGTTTGGGTATATGGTAAGACTATCTACGGAGTATTAAGCGCGGTAACTCCATCTATGTCCTTGCCTGAAAAGGTCACGGTTGCCGGTACTACATATAGCCTTGATGGGATTCCGGTTAATTCAAACACTTCGGCCGGAGAAAGCTTAAGCAATATGACAGAGAACCCATGGGGAAAGAGACTTCGAGAAAACGGTATTGAAGAGGGAGATAATGTAATGATATCCTTCGGATATGACGGAAAAGTTGTAGAAATTAGCAAGGTAAGTAAGCTTTCGGTTACCATGGTCGGATATGTATTGGATATCACAAATCAGCTTGTCAAGGATGATAATAAGGAAAGCAGCGTAAAGCAGATGGTTCGCGTGGTTGAAACAAGTGGTACTATCCTTGATTTGGAATGTAACGATAGCTCAATTGCAAAAGGCTCCATCGTGGAGATAAGCTTTGTAAATGGAAGAACAAATATATCAAAGGTCCAAGCGTATTCTACCAATAGTATTACAGATCTTAATAAAAGGAAGTTTGCCGAGGGTGCTAGAATTATAGAGGTAAAGGATTTAAGCTATGTTAAATTAACTACGATCAGATTGAAAGAATCGAAATGGGGAGCAGGGAATGCATTATACGCCAGAGTTGATTCAAATGGTGATATTACAGATCTGATTCTTAATAATGTAACAGATTCCTTCTATCAATATGGTTTGGTTAAGAAGCTAGAGACTCCGGATTATGAAAGAGGGATTTACGATTATCAAATGATTCTTGATATGGGCGAAGAACTGAAATTATCACCTAGCCAAGTTCAAGGAGAGGTTGGCGTTGGCCCTAAAGCACTTCGTTTCGAAGGTAATACTTTAAAAGAGATGAAGTCCTTGCACCAAATCAGACTAAGAAGTATAAACGGAAAGCAGGCTAATTCTGGTGAAGATGTATACCAAATTGCAGATGATGTTCTAGTATTCTATTACCAGAATGGTGAATATTACAAGGGGACCTTTGACAGCTTACCAAGTAACGGTAGCTATAACATTGACGGATATATGGAAAATTGGCAGGGACCTATTCGTATCATCATAGTTACTAAATAACGAAAGGATCAGGGAAGATGAAAAAGTTCACTTTTAAAAAGCCAGGCAAAAAATTTGTTAGAGGAGCTATTATCCTGGTGGTAGCCGGTTTGATTGTTACCTATTTTGTAAAGAAAAATCAGGCATCTGTAGAGGAGGCACCCTTTTTCACTGCACAGGCAGTGATCGGTAGAGTGGAAAATTCCATTTCAGGAAAAGGTACTCTGAATCCGGCCAATCAATACGAGGTTAAATCACTAGTGAAAGGAGAGCTGCTTTCTGCTCCCTTTGAAGAGGGAGATACGGTTCAGGAAGACCAGCTTTTATATCAGATTAGTACCAGTGAAATCGAGAATATTATTAAGACTGCTGAAATAAATGTTGAAAGAGCTAAGCTTGCCTATGAAGATTATATCGATAAACAGAATAATTTACAGGTTACTTCCAAGGAGAGCGGTTATATTAAAAAGCTCTATGTGAAGGAAGGGGAAATTCTTCAGGTGGGCTCATCCATTGCTGACATCTATAATAGTGAGAATATGTATATAGACCTTAAATTTCCCTCCTTCGAAGTGGGAGCTTCATGGATTGGCAAAAAAGCAGTTGTCACCATGGAGGCGACCGGAGAGGAGCTAGAGGGAATAGTAACTGAGGTTAGTAATATGGAAGAGACAATCGATGGAGGCGTTCTGGTTAAAAAGGTTACTATACGTGTGAAGAATTCAGGGGGAATTAAGGTAGGTGATCAGGCTGAAGCGATTGTCTCGGACATAGATAGTAACAGTACGGGTAGCTTCCGTGCCGAAACAGAGGTAACCCTCGTAGCAGAGACATCAGGTAGGATAGATCGTATAGCGGTTAAGGAAGGTCAGTGGATTAATAAAGGGAAGGAACTCCTCTCTTTATCCTCCAAGGATTTAGGGGTACAGATAGAAAGTGCAAGACTGAGCATCAGAGAGGCTGAACTTACTCTGGAGACACAGAGGAATCAGATGAACCAGTATACAATAACTTCACCGATTGCTGGTATGGTTATACGGAAAAATAAGAAAGAGGGAGATACCATTGACCCTGCTGTTGACGCTCAAGCAGGACCTATGGCAATCATTTATGATATGTCATATCTCACCTTTGATATGAATATCGATGAGCTGCAAATCAGCAGCCTTAAGGTGGGACAGAAGGTTACAATTCGTACAGAGGCCTTTCCAGAGGAAGCTTTCGAGGGGGTCATAGAAAAGATGAGCCTAAAAGGGATTACCAATAATGGCGTTACTTCTTATCCGGTTACAATACAAGTAAAGGATTACAAAAACTTAATTCCGGGCATGAATGTAACAGGAAAGATTGTCATTGAAGAGGCGGATAATGTACTCACGGTACCGAGTACTGCTCTTCAAAGAGATAATCTAGTATACGTGCAGTCAGAAGGGGCGATTTCTGAGGAGGGTTCAGAGGTTCCCAATGGATTTAAGGCAGTTCCGGTACAGATAGGGATTAACGATGGAAGCAGCGTAGAAATTAAGGACGGCTTAAAAGAAGGAGATATCGTGTATGTTCCTTTTGATACCGGTATGGGGGCATATGTAGCCGATGCTTCAGTAATCGAGGAATAGGAGGCATCATGGAAAAAGAAGCATTGATCGAGTTAGTCGACCTTTATAAAATTTATACGGTAGGTGACACAGAAATTAGGGCAAACAATGGTATTAGTATGACGATTTATCGAGGAGAGATGGTAGCGATTATCGGTAAATCAGGAAGTGGAAAGTCGACCATCATGAATATTATAGGTGCTCTAGACACTCCCACCAGCGGACAGTATTTTCTGGAGGGCAGGGATGTTAGCAAGCTCAAGGGAGATGATCTGGCAGAAATTCGTAATAAGACCATAGGGTTTATATTTCAACAATATAATCTTTTGCCCAAACAAAATATTCTGGATAATGTGGGACTTCCGTTACTTTATGCCAGAGTGGGTGACAGGGAGCGTAAAAAGCGCTCTTTGGAGGTCCTAAGAAAGGTTGGGTTAGAGCATAAATATAAAAGCTATCCCAACCAGTTATCCGGAGGCCAGCAACAAAGAGCATCCATCGCTAGAGCTTTAGTGGGGAGTCCTTCCATAATACTTGCTGATGAGCCTACAGGTGCCTTGGATTCTAAGACCAGTAAGGAAGTAATCGATATCTTGCACCAATTGCATAAAGAGGGGAATACAATTGTATTGATTACACATGACCGTTCCATTGCGGCTGAGGCTGAGCGGATAATACAAATATCAGACGGATCCATTATCTTTGATGGTGATGCAAAGGAGTATAAACATGACAATATGGCAGACGTTGAAAATAGTATGGGCTAATATTATCAAAAACCGTATGAGGTCCTTTTTGACCATGCTTGGAATGATTATCGGTGTGGCCTCCGTAATTTTGTTGGTTAGCCTTATGCAGGGCTTCTACACTAGTATGTTGGATTCCTATGCTGATATGGGTATTAATAATGTCAGTGTATCTATCCATGGCAGAAACGGCAATATGATGCTCACGGAAGAGGATATGTACAAATATGCTGCTGAGCGTGAGAGTACAATAAAGGGAGTTACACCGACAGTTTCCTTTCAAGGCACTTTATATAAGAATGGTGAGAAGATAGAGTATTCTGCGACTACGAGGGGAATCGATGAATATTATACTCAACTTGTGGGAAAGAAGATAGAGATAGGACGTTCCATCACTTATTCAGACATATCAACCCAACAAAAGGTATGTGTAATAGGAAGCTATGTTAACAATAGATTGTTTAAGGGAAATGCAAAGCCGGGAGATACGCTGCGTTTGGACGGAGAGGAGCTAACGGTTATCGGAGTGCTGGAGGGAGCATCGGATTCTTCAGAATGGTCTTCGGATAATTGCCTTTACATACCTTATACAACTGCCGCACGCATGTATGGCTTTGGCAGCGTAAGTACCTATGAATTTTTTGTTAGAGATAGATCTCAGGTTTCGGTCGAGACAGATTTAATTAAAGAATATCTCTTCGATACCTTTCGTGATACAAAAGCCTATTCCGTTACCAATATGGTTGATATGCTGAAAGCAATTGACCAGGAAATGTCTATTCTTACCTCAATGATTGCAGGAATAGCTGGGATATCACTTGTGGTTGCGGGTGTGGGTATTATGAATATCATGCTTGTTTCTGTATCAGAAAGAATCAAGGAGATCGGCATCCGTAAATCGTTGGGTGCTAAGCACAGGGATATTATGAGACAGTTCGTGCTTGAAGCGGGAGTTACTAGTACAATCGGAGGTGTTCTTGGAATTGCCCTAGGAACGGTTCTTACGATGGAAGGTGGCAAGCTTTTAAAGATAAATGCTATGCCAACTCCGAGCAGTATGAAGACAGCCTTTTTTATTTCCGTAGGAATCGGTATCCTCTTCGGTTACCTTCCTGCCCGTAAAGCGGCAAAGCTGAATCCCATTGATGCTCTTAGAAATGAGTAATAGATTGTGAAACATAAGCTTGGAGTGTGAAAATCCAATTTCAAGATAATTTGGATGCCTTTCACACTCCAATTGAATATAATATTGATTTAGAAGCTTATCCTTCTATAAAAACATACCGATATATATAGTTGTAAATGTGTATTACCGAACTTTATTATTCGAGAGATCATTGCGAAGCTTCAGCTCATAGAAAACAATCCCTGCGAGCCTTATTGTAAATCCTAGGACAAGGATTAGGAAAGGAATGTTCTTTAGGTAGCTGGGAATATAATATTGCCGGCTATAACTGTATTGCCATATTCCAATTAATGCGATTGCAGTAAGATATGAAATTGAATTCGTAGCGTAGCCAAGCTTCGTATATTTATACTTTACTTTTAAGGTTTGTAGCAAAAAGGAGTCCTCATTTACTAAGTTCTGAAGAAACTTAATGTGGTGTTTCTTATTATAATCCTTTGCAGCAAAATTGAATATGCTTGGGAGGATATTTAGAAACAATAGGATAAATAAGGGTGATATGGGGAGTCTAAGAAACCCCAGATATAATGCCATAATTAATAATAAAAAGGATAAGAGCCATTTGCTTATTAACAGTGCCCTATAGGATGCTATGGCATGTATTTCCTTTTTAATAATTAATGTTTTTTCGTTCATTATACTCTCCTTTTCATTATGGAAAATAAGGTGTCCTTCATCATAAAATGCTAGAGTAATTATATGATATTTGCAACTATTCCTCAACCCTTGTTTTGGTGATTAAATAAGGTTCTTAAAACTTAAAGTTTTTAAAATAACCTTTGAAAAATACCATAAAAGCGTATATAATATAATCGTGTATGTTTAATTTGCCGAAGATTGGAAAAAAATATAAGATAGAAAATAATCAATATACAAAGTAATCCCGAATTCGTCGGGATGGATAATAAGAGGAAAGTTGCTTGTTCATGAGATTTCATGAGAAGGAAAGGAGTTAATTATGTTAGGTAGTGATATCGGAATTGATTTAGGTACAGCCAGCGTATTAGTATATATAAAGGGTAAAGGCGTTGTATTAAAAGAGCCATCGGTAGTGGCATTTGACAGAGATTCGAATAAAATTAAGGCAATCGGCGAAGAGGCCAGATTGATGCTTGGTAGAACACCCGGTAATATCGTAGCGGTTCGTCCGTTAAGACAGGGTGTTATTTCTGATTATACTGTTACAGAGAAGATGCTTAAGTACTTTATACAAAAGGCTGTAGGCAGACAGAGATTCCGTAAACCGATTATCAGCGTCTGTGTACCCAGTGGTGTTACTGAGGTAGAGAAGAAAGCAGTCGAGGACGCTACCTATGCAGCAGGAGCAAGAGACGTGCATATTATCGAGGAGCCAATCGCGGCAGCCATTGGTGCAGGTATTGATATATCTAGACCCTGCGGCAATATGATTGTTGATATCGGAGGAGGTACAACCGACATCGCAGTTATCTCCTTAGGAGGTACTGTAGTTAGTACATCAGTTAAGATTGCGGGTGATGACTTTGATGATGCCATTGTTCGCTACATGAGAAAGAAACATAATCTTCTGATTGGTGAGAGAACCGCAGAGGATATTAAGATAAAAATCGGTTCTGCATTCCGTAGACCAGAATCAGTGTCTATGGAAGTTAGAGGACGAAATCTGGTGACTGGTCTTCCTAAGACCATAGCAGTTACCTCCGAAGAGACAGAGGAAGCATTAAAGGAGACTACCTCTCAGATCGTTGAGGCAGTTCATAGTGTTCTTGAAAAGACTCCCCCGGAACTCGCGGCAGATATCGCTGACCGTGGAATTGTATTAACCGGTGGTGGATGTTTATTATACGGACTGGAAGAATTGATAGAAGAGAAGACAGGAATTACAACCATGACAGCAGAGGATCCTATGACAGCGGTAGCAATCGGAACCGGCAAATTCGTGGAATTCTTGGCAGGGAAAAGAGACTAATACGAATTATTTCATAATTCGTATTTAGAAGTTTGTGCCTGCGTCATCCTCGGCACAAACTTAATCATAGATTAGTTTATCTTAGCTAATTTACTTGGGAAGAACTACGAAGTTTGCCCATAGGAGCAAACTCCTTGTTCTTCTAGGTTGAGAGTGCCTGCGTCATCCTCGGCACAAACTTTAATCATAGATTAGTTTATCTTAGCTAATTTACATGGGAAGAACTACGAAGTTTGCCCATAGGAGCAAACTCCTTGTTCTTCCAGGTTGAGAGTGCCTGCGTCATCAAAGTGTACTGCCTCGTATGCGAGGCGAGTTCACTTGGTATTAATTTGATGATATGGGTTGATTATACTGATTTACATGGGAAGAACTGCGGGTTAAGATTATAGAAAAGAGGTTGTTGGTATGGTAAGAGGATTATTTACAGCTTATACTGGGATGAAGAATGAGCAAAAAAGGCTGGATATTATCGCAAACAATCTTGCAAATTCGGCTACAGTTGGCTTCAAGGAAGATAATGTGACAAGTCAGTCTTTTGATGAGATGCTGACTGTTAAGATTAGGGATGTCTCGGAAGCATATAATGACCGACCTATCGGTAATATGAGCTTAGGCGTGAAAATCGGTGAGGTGTATACAAATCATGGACAAGGCTCACTACGTCAGTCCTCTAATACTTATGATATGGCGATTGAGGGGAAAGGTTTCTTTTCTTTATCGGTAACAGATAAGGCAGGAAATGTGAGCACACAGTATACACGAAATGGTTCCTTTACCATGACCAAGGATGGTTACATCGTAGATGAAGATGGAAATCATCTGTTGGGAGAGGGCGGAGAGGTACAGATACCCACCGATACAGCCGCAGTTGTTATAGATACTACCGGTGGAGTATATGCAGACGGTGTATATGTTGACACATTACAGATTGTAGATTTTGAGGATTACGATTATTTAGCCAAACAAGGTGATACAAGATACATGGCATTGGAGGGGGCGACTGAGATCGACTCGAATGCCATGGTAAGACAAGGCTTTACGGAACAGTCTAATGTTAATGTGGTTTCCGAGATGGTTGAAATGATTACTATTACAAGAGCCTATGAAGCAAATCAGAAGATTATCAAATCAATTGATAACACCTTAGATCTTGCAGCAAATACGGTCGGCAAAGTATAGTATGAAGTAATAAAAACATAATTTGCAAATTTCATCTACTTTCGAAAGAAAGTACTTAATAGAACAGGAGGAATTGCACATGATGAGATCCTTGTGGACTGCTGCGTCCGGTATGATTTCACAACAGACCAATGTTGATACAATATCCAATAATTTGGCAAACATTAATACAACAGGATATAAGAAGGAAGCGGCAGAGTTTAAATCCTTATTATATCAGACGATACAGGAGCAATCCACTGATAATAACGGAGATGCAAAGCCCTATGGTATTCAGGTGGGGCTGGGAGTTCGTAATTCTGCAATTACCTCACAGTATACGCAGGGAACCCTAACCGAGACCGGTAATGATTTTGACCTGGCCTTAGAGGGTAGTGGTTTCTTTATGGTACAGACTCAAGATGGCGGTACAGCATATACCAGAAATGGTTCTTTTCAACTGTCAATAGGTTCGAATGGAGTGACCCTAGCAAATTCAGATGGTAGTCCGGTATTAGACACCAATATGCAGCCCATCGTAATTGATGAGCAATATACTGCTTCAGAGATTACAATTAGTGAGCAGGGAGAGCTGTTATATCCGGATGAAACTGGAGCTGCGGTACCGATTGGAATAAAGATCGGGATTGCTCAGTTTAATAATCCCGCCGGATTAGATAAGGGCTCAAACAGCCTTCTTAGGGAGACCGATGCCTCCGGCACAGCACGTTTGGAAGCTTCGGATATGTCGTTGACTCAGAGTAGAATTCGTCAGGGATATCTGGAGAGCTCCAATGTTCAGGCTGTAGATGAGATGGTTAACCTGATTGTAGCGCAGAGAGCTTATGAAATGAATTCTAAGATAATTACAGCCTCAGACGAGATGCTTCAACAGGCAAATAATCTTCGTTAAGCTGATATAGTTGGGTAGTATTACTGATACCCAGGAATAGGAGATGTAATGAGTATATCGGTAGGATCTAATTCAATTAATTCCATATCCTCTAATTACTTATCCCAAACTTCTAAGACTTCCGGACTGGAAGCAACTCTGAAGAACAGCGAAAATGCTACGGATGAAGAGTTGATGGAAGCTTGTAAATCCTTTGAAACATATTTCCTTGAACAGGTATTTAAGGGGATGGAAAAGACGATTATCAAGGATGAGGAAGAGGAGAATGATTACCTGGCCCAATTTGGAGACAAGCTATACGAGGAGTATGCGAAGAGTGCTTCTGAGAATGGCAGCATAGGTATTGCACAGATGCTTTTCGAGTCAATGAAGCGTAATTCATAATGGCATAGGTAAGCGGATACACAGTCGAAATAGCGGCTACATAATTAGTAAGATATGAATAAGACCGATCATGTCATTTCATACTGAAATCCGAAATATAGGGATGCAGTTGAAATGACATTTTTTTATAGGAGGTAGTGATGTCAGAGGTTGTAGAGGGATATATTTCTCGTATCATATTTCGTAATGATGAAAATGGATATACCGTATTAAGTCTACGATCAGAAGGGGATGATCTGACCTGCGTTGGTACCTTTCCATTTATCGGTGAAGGGGAGTTCATGCAGCTCCTGGGTGATTACACTGACCATCCTGTATATGGGCAGCAATTTATCATTGAGTCCTATGATATGAAAGAACCGGAGGATCTTTATTCCATTGAGCGTTATCTTTGCTCCGGTGCTATTAAGGGAATTGGTGAAGCGTTGGCAGGTAGAATTGTGAAGCGCTTCAAGGAGGATACCTTCCGGATTATAGAGGAAGAGCCGGAGCGATTGGCTGAAATAAAGGGTATTAGTGCCCGAATGGCTAGAGAGATCTATTGTCAGTTTGAAGAGAAGAGAGATATGCGTAGCGCCATGCTGTTCCTTCAGCAATATAATATCTCTGGCAACCTGGCAGTTAAGATTTATACGGAATACGGGCAGAGGATGTATGATATATTGAAAGAGAATCCCTATCGTCTCGCTGAGGATATATCCGGTGTTGGATTTAAGACAGCGGATGATATTGCAAGAAGAATAGGGATAGGCAATGACTCTGATTATCGGATTAAGGCAGGTATCATGTATACTCTGCTTCAGGCAAGCTCGGACGGACATGTATATCTTCCGGAACGTGAATTGCTAAGTCGAGCGAAAGCTCTACTGGCGGCAGAGGAGGAAGCTATCTACAGACAACTTACTGCCTTGACCTTGGAGAAGAAGATTATAGTATTAGATGTAGGTGAGGAGAAGCATATCTATTCAGCTGTCTACTACTATATGGAATTGAATATAGCAAGAATGCTACATGACCTGAGTATTCGTTATGAGACTCCATCGGATAATATACGGAGAAGAGTAAAGGCGATAGAAGAACAGTTCAAGATACAACTAGAGGAGCAGCAGAGAATTGCTGTGGAGGAAGCAGTCGGCAATGGATTTCTTGTAATAACAGGTGGTCCGGGTACCGGCAAAACCACAACGATTAATGCAATCATTAAGTTTTTTGAATCAGAGGGTCTGGATATACTTCTTGCAGCTCCTACGGGACGAGCAGCAAAGAGAATGACCGAAACGACTGGCTATGAGGCTAAGACCATCCACCGTCTTCTCGAGTTATCAAAACTGATCTCTGAACAGGAAAATAGATTTAACTTTGAACGTAATGAGCTAAATCCTCTTGAGACCGATGTTTTGATTATTGATGAGATGTCGATGGTGGATATCAGCTTAATGCATGCCCTACTAAAGGCGGTATCCGTTGGTACAAGGCTGATACTGGTGGGTGATGTTAATCAGCTACCCAGTGTTGGTCCTGGTAATATACTAAGAGATATTATAGATTCACATAGCTTCAATGTGGTGAAGCTTACGAAGATATTCCGACAGGCAGCCGATAGCGATATTATTGTGAATGCGCATAAGATTAATGATGGAGAACAGATCAAGCTTGATAATAAGAGCCGGGATTTCTTTTTTCTGAAAAGAGAAGAGGCCAATGTGATTGCTGCTGTGATGATTAATCTGATTAAGAATAAGCTGCCTAATTATGTTAATGCTACACCCTTTGACATTCAAGTATTAACGCCCATGAGAAAAGGGGAATTAGGAGTAGAACGTTTGAATCAGATTCTACAGCAGGCCCTCAATCCACCTTCCAAAGACAAACGGGAGAAGGAGTATCACGAGACTATCTTTCGTGAAGGCGACAAGGTTATGCAGATTAAGAATAACTATCAGATTACCTGGGAGATAAAGAATAATTTCGGTATTACTACTCAAACCGGAACCGGAGTGTTCAATGGTGACTGTGGAGTAATCAAGGAAATCAACCTCTTCTCGGAACATTTGCTGGTGGAATTTGATGATAACCGTCTCGTAGATTATAGCTTTAGCCAGCTGGAGGAAATTGAGCTAGCTTATGCTGTTACGATTCATAAATCCCAAGGAAGTGAATATCCTGCAGTTGTCCTTCCTATCTTGGATGGTCCAAAGCTATTGTTTAATCGTAATCTTTTATATACAGCAGTTACCAGGGCAAAGAGCTGTGTAACCATCGTCGGTAGTGATACCATGCTTCAATTTATGATTGATAATAAGAATGAGCAGAACCGTTATTCGGGTCTTCGGGAGAGAATTAGAGAGCTTGGATAGGCATAATCTGTTACCAAGTAGTGCAATATAATAACAGGCTTTTTGGAGAAGCTCTATAAATATTCATACCTTGTAAATCTTCAAGACTCGGCTTGTAAGGATAATTTCATAGTGCTTTTTTTGGGTAAATAAGATATAATAATTTTAATGAAATATTGTATATATGTTGCAGCCCTAAATTAGAGGTGCTTTGGCTGCATGAAATGTTAGTTCGAATTATTCTTAATATAGGAGGCGATTGCATTGGCTGATACGACATTGGTAATTATGGCGGCAGGTATGGGTAGCAGATATGGAGGAATTAAGCAATTAGAGCCTGTTGGACCCAGTGGTGAGATTATTATGGACTATTCCATCCATGATGCAATAAATGCAGGATTTAGAAAGGTTGTTTTCATAATACGAAGAGATTTAGAGAAGGATTTTAAAGAAATCATTGGTAACCGGATTGAGAAGCTTGTAAAGGTAGAATATGTGTTTCAGGAATTGGATGCTTTGCCGGAGAATTTTAAGAAGCCTGCTGAAAGAACGAAGCCTTGGGGGACAGGACAGGCAGTGCTTTGCTGTAAGGATGTTATTAAAGAACCCTTTGCGGTAATTAATGCAGATGATTATTATGGAAAGCAAGCCTTCAAGATAGTATATCAATTCCTAAATGATCCGTCTTATACAGAAAATCAATACTGTATGGCTGGCTTTATATTAGGCAATACCTTGAGTGAAAATGGTGCAGTTACACGAGGTGTATGTAAGGCCAATGACCAGAATAAATTGGTCGACATTGTTGAGACCTCAGGCATTGTGAAAGCAGATGATCATGCCAATGCAAAGAATGCTGCAGGTGAGGATATTACAATTGAACTGGACAGTATCGTATCAATGAATATGTGGGGCTTCAAACCTAGCTTATTTGACTCCCTTGAGTTAGGATTTACTGACTTCTTATCTAAGCTTGGTGAAGATGAGCTGAAGAAGGAATATCTTCTTCCTACCAAGGTTGGTGAATTGATCAAGGACAATAAAGCAGAGGTGATTGTATTAAGGACCTCAGATCGTTGGTTTGGAGTAACCTATAAGGAAGATAAAGAAGCCGTTGTTCAGTCCATACGTGGATTAATAGATAAGGGAGAGTATCCTGTTAAGCTATTCGCTTAGGAGAAGAAAGGACGGTCTTGTTTCAGATATTACTTGATTTGCTTTATCCGGTAAGATGCCCTGTCTGTGGGGAAATAGTAATTCCTAAGGAGCAGATGGCTTGTAAAGAGTGTAAAGAAAAGCTGATTTATATTGGCGAACCAAGATGTAAACGCTGCAGTAAGCCGATTGAAGAGGAAGAGAAAGAATATTGCAGCGACTGTGAACGGAAAAAATTCCATTATGAGCGAGGGTATGCCATCTGGGTATATAATGATTTAATGAAGAATTCCATTGCTGCTTATAAATATCACAGTAAGAAGGAGTATTGTAAATTCTATGTTCACGAATTACTCCGTCTGTATCGTTCGGTTCTTCTTCAACTTGATTTGGATGCGATTATTCCGGTTCCAATCCACCGGAGTAAGTATCTTGAGAGAGGCTTTAATCAAGCAGAGCTCCTAGCGGAGGGGATTGGAAGAGAGCTTAAGCTACCGGTGATAACAAACTTACTAGTCCGAAATAAAAAGACCCTGCCACAGAAAAAGTTAAGCAATAAAGAACGATTGAAGAATCTTTCGGAAGCCTTTGCGATGAATGATCAATTTTCGAACACCGGATTTACTTCAATTAAAAAAGTTTTACTAGTGGATGATATTTATACAACAGGCAGCACTATTGAAGCCTGTTCGTACTTATTAAAATCCAATGGAATAGATGAAGTGTATTTTCTTGTTTTGTGCATAGGAAGAGGCTATTAGGAGGAAAAAGTATGGAAGTGAGAAATTGTAAAGGCTGTGGAAAAATATTTAATTATTTGTCCGGTCCCCCGTTGTGTCCGTCGTGCGTTAGATCATTGGATCAGAAGTTTGAGGAAGTGAAGGAGTATGTATATGATCATCCGCGCGTAGGTATTCAAGAGGTATCTGAGGAATTTAATGTGCCTGTGGCTCAGATAAGGCAATGGATTCGTGAAGAAAGGCTCGCTTTCGCTGATGATTCTATGATTGGTCTTGAATGTGAAAGCTGTGGAACATTAATTAAGACAGGACGCTACTGTAAAGCTTGTAAGGATAAGCTGGCTAAAAGTCTTACCAATTTGTATGATAAACCGAAACAGACACCTGGGCAAAAGTCAAAGGATCCTAAGGAAAATCCCAGAATGCGTTTCTTAGATAACTAATAAAGAGGGCTGCTGCAATTAATAACGCTTTGCAGCAGCCAAATCCTTTTAATGATATGCCGATAGATATACTGAATGACCCAAGGCAGGTGCTATTTTGATAAACGGATTCCATCATCCGTTATCTGAATGGTGCCTGCCTTATATAATTTACCGATTGCTCTTTTGAAGGCGTTCTTACTTATTTGGAACTCCTTCTTAACTTTTTCAGGGTCTGATGCATCATTATAAGGAAGGTATCCATTTGCTTCCTGTAGCTTCATAAGAATCAGTTCGGCATCAGCATCCATCTGTAGATGAGCCTTTTCTCTTAAGCTTAGGGTTAGCTTACCGTCTTCTCGTACATTAATAACCCTTGCCTTTACCACATCTCCGATTTTTACAGGAGCAAACACCTCATTCTTTGGCAGCATAGCGGAATACTTATTATCTACAGCCACGAAGATACCAAAGGAATCAATCTCATCGTAAATAATTCCGGTCACCATGTCGTCCTTCTTATAGGGAGAAGTCTTCATGAGGAAGTCATAAACCTTCATTGTTGCGCAAAGTCGATGGCTTTTATCTATATATAGAGAGATTAACACCTGATCCCCGGCTTCTACCTTCCTGGTCTGCTCCTTATAAGGAAGCAATAAATCCTTCATGAGACCCCAGTCCAGAAAGGCACCAACGGTAGTTACCTCCTTAACGGTTAGAACTGCCAGCTCTCCAAGAGTAACCGGTACCTTTGTTGTAGTTGCAATTTCTCTGTCCTCTGAATCTTTATAGATAAATACCTCTAGGTAATCGCCAACTACAGTTCCCTCGGGAACTTCCTTGAGGGGAAGGAGTATGGTATGCTTTGAATCCTTGCCATCGGCACTTAAATATACACCAAAGTCTGTTTTCTTAACAACCTCCAGGGTTTGATATTTTCCTAGTTCTATCATATGAATTTCCTTTCTTTCAGATCTTAAGTTTCGTGTGTTGTTACGCATGTACTCCGTTAAATTCTACTATAGAGTAGGTTTTATGATCGGTCGAGTCCAGCAGGATAAGATAACCGTTGTCCTTGACGATCATTTTTGGGATAATCTGTTCCCCAAGAACAGCTTGCATTCGGTATTCGACACGGACAGAGCTAATCATAAAATCATCAGGAATATATTGCTCAGCCATCTTAATGTATTGCCCGTTATTTACATGGTTATACGAATCAATGTTTGATTTTACAACAGTTATGGGAGGGAGCTCTTGCCCTTTACCGCTTGCTTCTATTTTACGGTCTGTGTGTTCCATCGGATAGGGTGGTTCGATTGTATAGCCATTCAGGTCTGCAGGTATTCGTGCGGGTTTCCCGGTTATGGTATCGATGTAAACCCAGATGGAGTTGGCCACTGCTAGCACATCGTCTGTTTTATCCTTCATAATAAAATTACGATAACCATAGAAGCCTTTAAAATCGTATGGCCAGGTTCCGATGATTATTTCATCTCCGAGATAGGCTGGTTTCATAAGCTTAAGCTGCCAGCTGTTTAATAACCACACACGTTGCTTAGCACTTAGGTAAGCTAATCCGCGATTCATATCCTCTGACTGAAAGGTGCTGCAATCCTGAAAGTAATTTATAATACCGGAGGGATATAGTATTCCCTTTTGATGATTAAGCTCTGAATATCTAACTCTGCTATGAAAAGTATACATCCTGGATCTGCCTTTCTGGTTCCTGTCGATTGAACCTGTATTACGCTACTATAATAACTTGCAAGAAAATGTAATCATTATTCTATTATAACATTTTTTTCTTATTTTCCATAGCTTTTTTTAAAGTACAAAAATTTCTTACTCTGGATTCTTTATTTACCAGCATAATATAGTATCTTCTGGTGTAGAATCTGTTAAGTACATAAGTCTCAGCAGTATGATGTCTGCATTGATCCGCAAGGCTCTAGTAACTTACACTATGTTTTTAAGAATTTCTGTTTTCATGGAAAAATACTGGTATTATTAATATATATTTGATATAATAGGCTTGTTTAAAAGGAGGGATAAATAATTGGACTCGATAGAGTATTATGATACGAACGCAGTGGAGTATTTCGAGAGTACAGTAGATATTAGTATGCAAGACTGGTGGGATCTTTTCACCGGGCAGCTACCGGAGGGAGCAAGTATTTTGGATTTGGGTTGTGGCTCAGGTAGAGATAGTGCTTATTTTATTTCCTGTGGCTACGATGTAACTGCGATGGATGCATCTGAAGAAATGTGCAATTTGGCGAGCATACATATTGGACAGGATGTATTACAACTATCATTTGCTGAAATGGATTTTAATCAAGTGTTTGATGGAATATGGGCATGTGCATCCTTGTTGCATGTACCTAGTGATGAGATAGACACGATCATGTCAAAAGTAATAAATAGCTTAAAGATAAATGGTGTTCTCTACCTATCATTCCATTACGGTGATTATGAGGGCGAACGAGATGGTCGTTATTTCAAGGACTACAGAGTGAAAACCTTAAAGGAATTAATCGGCAGGTATGAGAAGCTTGATATAATAGATATAGATAAATGTCATGCTACACATGAGGATAACGAGACAGAATGGGTATATGCATTGGTCCGTAGAATCAATTAAATAGTCGAGAGATAAAAAAAGCCTGCTCTGCAGGCTTTCATTATAATATAATGTCTTATTAGCAGGGAATTCCAGTATTGATCGGGAATGCAGCATAGAATGGTGTTTGTCATCAATGAGCAAATGGTATTTGCTTAGTAATAAAGTTACTGATATTTGAGCAATTTAATGATATATTATTATGGAAGTCATTAACTTTATATGAACCCCTATTCTGTAATTCTATATCTGATGTACAAGGCTTCTAGCAAGAAGCCTTTGAATAGTAGAAAAAGATGTATTATAAAACAACGTATTCTAGGCATAAGCTTTATATCTAAAAATAAAGGAGGTAAATATTATGATTTATGATGTAATTATTATAGGCTCAGGTCCGGCAGGTCTCGCTGCTGCAATATATGCTAAAAGGGCTGAATTAAATGTGATCGTGATCGAAAAGGCTGGATTAAGCGGTGGCCAGGTTATTAATACCTATGAGGTGGATAATTACCCGGGAACACCAGGAATTGGCGGATTTGAATTAAGTACCAAATTCAGAGAGCATGCTGATAAATTAGGTACGAAGTTTATCAATGGTGAGGTGACTGATTTCGGGCTGGAGGATCAAGTTAAGGTTGTAACCATGGATGATGGTACCCAATATAAAGCTAAGACAGTAGTGATTGCTACAGGTGGTACACCACGTCATCTCGGAGTACCGGGTGAAGAGAAGCTTTCGGGCATGGGCGTATCTTATTGTGCAACCTGTGACGGTGCCTTTTTTAAGAATAAGACGGTAGCTGTCGTAGGTGGAGGCGATGTTGCGGTAGAGGATGCTATATTCTTAGCAAGAATCTGTAAAAAGGTTTATGTAATTCATAGAAGAGATCAGTTCCGTGCTTCTAAGAGTACCTCGTTAAGATTAAATTCATTAGAAAACGTAACAATACTCTGGGATAGTGTGGTAGAAAAAATCAATGGCGAGGAGAATGTGGAAGCTATTGAGGTTAAGAATATTAAGACCAATGAAACAGCAAGCTATGAGGTGGCAGGTGTATTCATCGCGGTAGGATATCTTCCGAATTCTGAGGTGTATAAGAAAGTAGTGGCAACGGATCAAGGGGGGTATATTATAGCTGGTGAGAATTGTGAGACAAATGTACCTGGTATCTTGGCCGCAGGAGACGTCCGAACGAAGGAACTTCGTCAGATTATTACAGCAGCATCCGACGGAGCAATTGCTATTACAGCAGTAGAAAAATATTTGAATAATTTGGAATAGGAATTATATGGAAAAATCTTAAAAAGTACAATAGAATTCGGCACTTTATCAAATTATATGTCGATTTAATTTGTTTATTATTGACACATTGTGGCACTTTTGTTATAATTATCTCAAACGTATTTAATAATTTTGTAATAATTAATATTGCAAATTATTTATGACGATAGAAAGTTCGCAGGCCGTACTTTTTATCGATGGGCAGAAGACAATAGAGTGAATCATCGATAGAGAAGGGTGATTTATTTGACATCTAGAGGGCTTTATTACGCGGGAGGTAATTAGGAATGAGAAAAGCGAAGGCTATAAAAGCAGCTTTATTTATCGCTTCAGCCGCATTATATATTTCAATTCCAGCTGCATCTGCTCAAGCGGAGACGATTCCGACCGAGCAAGGTGTGGCTGGTTTTGCTTATTTATTAGATAATTATTATTCGGCAATGAAGGCAGATACGATTACTGCTGACAAGACTTTGATAAATATTTTGAAGACAGAGATTATATCACCCTATGCAAATCTGGGTGTATCAATAGCAGATAATTTTGTGAATGTAAGAAGTGAGCCATCCACTGAGAGTAAAGTTGTCGGTAAACTATATCGTGGCTGTGCTGCAAATATTTTGGAATATCTAGAAGGAGATTGGGTTAAGATCGAATCCGGTGATGTTAAGGGATATATTGCAGCAAACTATCTGGCAATAGGAAGAGATGCCGAAGCTATGGTTGATGAATATGCAGCGCAGTATGCAACGGTTGATACACAGACCTTACGAGTTAGAAAGGAAATGAGTGTTGATTCTGAGATACTAACGCTAGTCCCACAGGGAGAGACTTATCCGGTTGTGAAAGACTATGGCGAATGGGTGGAAATTGTATTAGGTTCCGATGAAGACACTGGTAGAGATTTTACAGGTTTTCTATCCAAGGATTACATAAAAATGACAGTGGAATTTAAGTTTGCTATTTCCATTGAGGAAGAGCAGCGTATTCTTCGTGAGCAGCAAGAGGCGGAACGAGCAGAGGCTGAGAGAAAGGCTAAGCTTGCACAAGAGAAGGCGGAGCGTGAGGAAGCAGCAAGAAGAAAAGCTGCGGAGGCAAAGAAGAGCAGTAATTCAGGCTCCAGTAATAACAGTAATTCAAACAGCACTAAGGATGAGAGTCCTTCCTATTCCGGATCCAACTCAAATCTTCGTAATGAAATTATTACATACGCTCAGAAGTTTGTTGGAAACCGATATGTATGGGGAGGTACAAGCTTAACCAAGGGAGCGGATTGCTCCGGCTTTGTACAAGCAGTTTACGCAGACTTTGGCTACAGTATACCTAGAGTATCCCGTGACCAAGCATCATCTGCGGGTAAGAAGGTTAGTGAGTCGGACATGCTTCCGGGTGATTTGGTGTTTTATGCAAATAGCCGAGGGACAGTAAACCATGTTGCAATGTATATTGGTAACGGTATGATTGTACATGCAGCGAACTCAAGGCAGGGTATTATTCGGTCAAATGTTAGATATAGAGATATTTATTGTGTAAGAAGAGTTGTTAACTAAAATGATGGACAGGACCCCTTAAGAGGGTCCTGTTTTTTTGCGTAAGTAAAAGAGTGGTTCTTCCTTTTATTTAATTATAAGCCCTTCTATATGTTAAATTCTGTTGGATAAATAGGATAAATATGTTAAAATAATCCTATCGTTATTGATTAGGCAATACGTTTTATCAAAACATATGGGGGGGATAAGAATATGAATGATAGCGGGCTAAAGGATAGGAGGAGGTATAAAAGACTTCCTATAGAACTTCTGTTGGAAGTGGATGAGGTTTTTAAGCAGGACTATATTGTTGTTAAAGACATCAATGCATCGATCTCGGTATTTGATATTTCCAGAAGTGGAATTGGTTTTATCAGCGAGGGGACCTTACCTTTGGGGTATTATTTTCGAGGACGTATTAATCTAAGCGATGGCGATTTCTTCTATGTTGTACTACAGATTGTCAGAACACATGATACGGATAGTAATAAGAAGGTCTACGGAGCGGAGTTTGTGGGGCTTGCTCCTTTTTTGGCGGATAAGGTTGATAAATATGAGAAGAAGCTGAACAGAGTAGAACTAAAGAAGGTAGAAAGCACAGAAGGGATAACAGAGAATCAGTAATTGATAGGGCTTGTGCCTAATAGTAGAGATAACTATTAGACATAAGCCTATTTTGCTGCCGGAATAATCATAGAATTGATTAAATATAAGCAATGTTTTCTGAGATGTAATACGACAAAGAATTATCATTAATTCCTATTGACAAATACTATTATGTACACTTTGCACAAACAAACAGACGAAAGTGGGAAAAAACGGTTGGTCCTAGACTTAAATACACAAATTATCAAAAAGTTATCCACAGTCAGAAACCCTTGATTTTGGATAAAAGAAAGTTATACACGGATTTATCCACATTATCCACAGGGGGAAACTACTCTTGTGTAATAATAGAATTAGTGTCAATAACGAAAGTGCGTTTTGTAACTTATGATAAATCGTATTATTGGTGTGAGAACTTAAAATTTTCTACTTGACAATATAGTTGTCGGACAATAATTCTGCAACCTAAGGATTTGATTATAAATTCTGGAATTTAGGTATATTAGCGAATATTATACAAATACTTAAGCTTATTACAATGATTCTTAAGCTCAGTTGTCAACAGTCTCATAGGATGTTACCGATTACAGCTTGCTAGAAAAGATGCTGGGATTTTGACAAAGGTTTCAGAGCAGAAGCCTTTGCTGGAATACTTGCTCCTAATTATTATTAGGGATGTAAACAAAAACCTTAGGATTACTGAGCTGGGTAATAATATTTTTAGTAGCTTGTCACTTCTTATGGCTTATGGTATAATAAGGATAGCATAAGTAGTGTTTATGCTAACAAGAAAGTAAAAAGGAGTTGGGCAATATGCGTTATATTATCAGCGGTAAGAACATTGATGTAACTGAAGGCTTGAAGACGGCTGTATATGAGAAGATTGGTAAACTCGAGAGATACTTTACTCCTGACACTGAAATTCATGTAACAATCAGCGTAGAAAAAGACAGACAGAAAATTGAAGTAACGATCCCTGTTAAAGGTAATATTATAAGAGCGGAACAAGTAAGTAATGATATGTATGTATCCATAGACCTGGTGGAAGAGATTATTGAGCGCCAGTTAAGGAAATACAAGAATAAATTAATAGATCATAAGCAGGCTTCCTCAAATTTTAATCAGACATTTATGGAGGATGATTATTATGAGGATGATTCAATTAAGATTGTAAAGACAAAGCGTTTTGCAATAAAGCCCATGGATGCTGAGGAGGCATGTGTACAGATGGAGCTTTTGGGTCATAACTTCTATGTATTCCGCAATGCACATACGGATGAGGTTAACGTGGTATATAAGAGAAAGGGTAATACCTATGGCCTTATTGAGCCTGAATATTAAGATATAATTGGCTAAGACTTAAATGAAGGAGCTGCCTCCGGGAGTGAGACCGGAACAGCTCCTTTCTTATATGTCAATTTATGGGCATGGGCTAAAATTAAGTTGAATAGTATTAAGGTAAATGTTACAATACTATTTGAACGATTTATGGTATCAAATTTGGAAAGTACAGGAGTGAACAAGGAATGGGATTAATAGAAAAGGTATTTGGTACTCACAGTGAGAGAGAAGTAAAACGTGTATTACCAATCGTAGATAAGATAGAAGCATTGGAA
Organism: Bacillota bacterium; assembly: GCA_023411555.1. Lineage (GTDB taxonomy): Bacteria > Bacillota > Clostridia > Lachnospirales > Lachnospiraceae > Mobilitalea. The sequence continues at coordinate 24,752 of JAEYOQ010000018.1, read as the reverse complement.
CCGGAGTACGTAAAACTCACTGATGAAGAATTAAAAGCAAAAACCATAGAATTCAAGAATAGACTTAAAAATGGGGAGACCCTGGATGACATATTAGTAGAAGCTTATGCTACTGTTAGGGAAGCCTCCAAGAGAGTAATTGGATTACGTCATTTCCGCGTTCAGCTTATTGGTGGTGTTATATTACATCAAGGACGTATTACAGAGATGCGTACCGGTGAAGGTAAGACCCTGGTGGCTACACTCCCGTCCTATCTGAATGCATTGACGGGTAAGGGTGTTCATGTAGTAACAGTCAATGATTACCTGGCAAAGCGTGACTCCGAGTGGATGGGTCAGATCCATGAATTTCTTGGATTAAAGGTTGGTGTTATTCTTAACAGTCTTGATAAAGAAGAACGTCGTGCGGCTTATGCTTGTGATATTACCTATGCAACCAATAATGAATTGGGCTTTGATTATCTGAGGGATAACATGGTTATCTACAAGGAACAGCTGGTACAGCGCGAGCTTAATTATGCCATCATCGATGAGGTCGACTCAATCTTAATCGATGAAGCGAGAACTCCACTCATTATTTCTGGTCAGAGTGGAAAATCAACTGAACTCTACCGTGTTTGTGATATCCTTGCGAGACAGCTTAAGAAGGGAACAGCAAGTGCTGAGCTCACGAAGATGGCTGCCATCATGAAGGAAGATATCGAAGAGACAGGCGATTATATCGTAAATGAAAAAGAGAAAAATGTTCACCTAACCGAGGAAGGTGTTAAGAAGGTAGAACGCTTCTTTAGTCTAGAGAATTTGGCGGATCCTGAAAATCTGGAGATACAGCATAATATTATACTTGCCCTCAGGGCCCATAATTTAATGTTCCGTGACAAGGATTATGTGGTCAAGGAGGATGAGGTTCTGATTGTAGATGAGTTTACCGGAAGAATTATGCCAGGTAGACGTTATAGCGACGGTCTGCATCAGGCAATTGAAGCAAAGGAAAATGTTAAGGTTAAGAGAGAAAGTAAGACACTGGCGACAATTACCTTCCAGAACTTCTTTAATAAGTATAATAAGAAATGTGGTATGACCGGTACTGCTCTGACAGAAGAGAAGGAATTCCGTGAGATTTATGGTATGGATGTTATCGAGGTACCTACAAATGTTCCGATAGCCCGTATTGATTTAGAGGATGCGGTATATAAAACCAGAAAAGAGAAACTGAATGCAATCATAAATGATATTATTGCTGCTCATAAAAAGGGTCAGCCGGTGTTAGTAGGTACCATAACAATTGAAGCATCAGAGGAAATCAGCGCAATACTGAAGAAGCATAATATACCCCATAAGGTACTGAATGCAAAGTTTCATGAGCTGGAGGCTGAAATTGTAGCGGATGCCGGACAACTTGGTGCTGTAACGATCGCGACGAATATGGCAGGACGTGGTACGGATATTAAGCTGGGTGAAGGTGTTGTTGAAGTCGGAGGCTTGAAGATTATCGGTACGGAGCGTCATGAATCAAGACGTATTGATAATCAGCTACGTGGTCGTGCAGGACGGCAGGGTGATCCTGGTGAATCTCGCTTCTTTATCTCATTAGAGGACGACCTATTGAGACTCTTCGGCTCTGATAGATTAATGAGTATCTTTAGTTCCCTTGGTCTGGCCGAGGGAGAGCAGATCGAGCATAAGATGCTGACCAATGCGATTGAGAAAGCGCAGAAGAGAATTGAAAGCAATAATTTTGGTATCAGAAAGAACTTGTTGGAATATGATCAGGTCAATAACGAGCAGAGAGAAATCATCTACGAGGAGAGACGGAGAGTTTTAGATGGAGAGAGCATGCGTGATACCATCTATCGTATGATTACAGATACGGTAGAAGGATGTGTAAATACAACGATTAGTGATGAGCAGTCTCCAGAGGAATGGGATCTTGAAGAACTGAACAATCTTCTTCTTCCGATTATACCCTTGCCCAAGATAGAAATTGGCTCCAAGCAGCTTGCGGGTATGCAAAAGAACGATCTTTTACAGCAGCTTAAGGAAGAAGCGGTTAAGCTGTATGAAGCAAAGGAAGCAGAATTCCCGGAGATAGAGCAAATCAGAGAGATCGAGCGTGTCATCTTACTAAAGGTGATTGATCATAAATGGATGGATCATATTGATGATATGGACCAGCTTCGCCAGGGTATCGGGCTTCAGGCTTATGGTCAGCGTCAGCCGATAGTAGAGTATAAATTCCAGGGCTTCGAGATGTTTGATGCCATGACCTCTGCAATTCGTGAGGATACCATCAAGGCTTTGTTCCATGTTCGTATTGAGCAGAAGGTAGAGAGAGAGCAGGTTGCGAAGGTTACTGGAACAAACCGTGATGATAGCGTGGCCAATGCTCCAATCAAGCGTTCTACAAAGAAGGTTCAACCTAATGATCCCTGCCCTTGCGGAAGTGGTAGAAAATACAAACACTGCTGTGGCAGAAATGCGTAGAGATAAATGCCTGACAGCTACTTTTGAAAACGCGATATAGCTATTGTTAGCAAGGGGCTGTTGCAAATATATGATTGCAACAGTCCCTTGTATACGAGTTCATGGCATCGCTCGAACAGTATTAACGGTAGTAACAATTTCAAACGTGCTCTCTGTTGTTGTGAATTACAACAGGTTTTAGCCATTTTTTTATACAGATTTGTAAAAGTTGAAAAAAGATTGCATTTATATGCAAAATATGTTGAGATTTTATAAATACTAATATATAATACAGTAAAGAGGTGATTTAGTGGTAGAATTAGATCAGTATAAATATACATTAAGTACTTACGAAAAGCCATTAATTGAAGTGGGGGATTCACTTTGACCTGGCTAATAAGAGCCTAAGAGTCAGAGAAATCGAACAAACGATGGAAGAACCCGGGTTTTGGGATGACAACGAAAAAGCTCAGGGTTATATGAAGGAATTAAAGAATCTCAAGGATACGATCGATGGATATAATCATCTAAAGAGAGATTTCGACGACGTACAGACCTTGATTCAAATGGGTTATGAAGAGAATGATGCAAGCTTGCTTCCTGAGATTGAAGAGGCCTTGAATATCTTTATTAAAGATCTGGAAGAGCTTAAGCTTAAAACGCTTCTGTCAGGTGATTACGATAAGTATAATGCGATTATTACCTTACACGCAGGTGCCGGTGGAACAGAGAGTTGTGACTGGGCAAGTATGCTATGCCGTATGTACCAGAGATGGGCAGATAAAAAGGGCTTCTCATCAGAGATGATTGATTTTCTGGAAGGAGAGGAAGCGGGTCTAAAATCGGTAACCCTGGAGATCAGTGGCGAGAATGCGTACGGTTATTTGAAATCCGAACGAGGTGTACACAGATTAGTGCGAATTTCACCCTTTAATGCTGCGGGAAAACGACAGACCTCTTTTGTGTCCTGTGATGTAATGCCGGATATTGAGGAGGATACTGGAATAGAAATTAATGAAGAGGATTTAAGAATTGATACCTACCGATCCAGTGGTGCTGGTGGGCAGCATGTAAATAAAACCTCATCTGCTATTCGTATAACTCATCTTCCGACTAATATTGTGGTACAGTGTCAGAATGAGAGATCCCAGTTGCAGAACAAGGATAAAGCAATGAAGATGCTGAAGGCAAAGCTGTATCTTTTGAAGCAGCAGGAGAACCTTGAGAAGATCTCCGGTATCCGTGGTGAAGTAAAGGATATCGCTTGGGGAAACCAAATTCGTTCTTATGTTATGCAACCTTATACCTTAGTTAAGGATCATCGTACGAATGAGGAAGTCGGAAATGCCATCAACGTCTTGGATGGTAATTTGGATCCATTTATAAACGCATATTTAAAATGGAACGCACAAAATAACACTAGCAAAGAATCCTAAAAGGAGGGGTACGAATGCAGACAAAGCAGGCTGTTTTCATACTTGGAGACAGAGAGTATGGAATGGATATTATGGAGGTTAATATTATCGAGAAGTACATGAACATCGAACCCGTGGCAGGCTTTTCGAATAATCTTAAAGGTATTATCAGGCTTAGAGGGGATGTAATCCCGGTTTACAGTCTTCGCAGAAAATTCGGCTTACCGGATATCCAACCGGATGATGATACCAGATTTATTATCACGACCTCAAATGGAATTCAGATTGCTTATGAAATTGATAAAATGACAGAGATTGTTGAGTTTGAAGAAGAGCAGGTTTTTGAGGTACCTTCCATCGTGAAGAATAAGGATACTTCATATATGAAGAAGGTATCAAATGTAGATGATCGATTAATTGTGATTCTAGATCAGAATAGTATTTTATCCGAGGATGAACAAAGTAAGATTATGAAAGTCATCAAGAAATGATGTTTTCTTTTTTGGAAAAAAGAAAGGGCGATATATTATGAAAAAAAGTTTTATCGGTATGATTGCAGTTGCAGCTTTGACAGCTACTATGTTTGCAGGCTGTGCGAAAAAGGAAAGTAATACCTTGATAGTCGGCACGGAAGCTGGTTTTGCTCCTTATGAATATATGGAAGGAAATCAGGTAGTAGGTGTTGATATGGACATTGCTAAGGCAATAGCTGATGCAATGGGAAAAGAGCTTGAAATCAGAAATATGGATTTTGACGGTGCCTTACTTGCTGTGCAGAATGGAACAGTTGATTTCGTAGCGGCTGGTGTATCTGTGGATGAAGAGCGTAAAAAGGTTATGGATTTCTCTATTGACTACGTAAACTCCACAGAGGTAGTGGTTGTGAATAAGGCAACCCCTGCAGTTACTGTTGTATCGGATGATGATTTAGCAGATAAAGTGGTTGGTGTTCAACAAGGAAATATCGCTGATTTTTATGTTTCCGGTCTTGCGACAAAGGAAGTAAAGAGATATACAAAGTTTGCTCAGGCAGCAGAGGATCTGAAGAACAGCAAAATTGATTGTATCGTTATGGATCAATATCCGGCACAAGAATTAGTAGAAGCGAATCCGGAGCTGGCAATCCTTGATGGAGAGTTATTCCAGGATAAGTATGCAATTGCAGTAAAGAAGGGTAATTCAAAGTTACTGGAGGACATTAATAAGGTGATTCAGGAATTAAAGGATAATGGTAAGATAGAGGAGTTTACGGCTAATCATACAAGCAAATAGTTCGTGTTGAATTCTCACTGAGTACCAGGAGCTGTTATCAATATGCAAACAGCTCCTGTCTTTGTTTGCGCTTCCATTCCATGACAATAGTAGTTTGCGAAGCGTACTTTTTATCATTAAATAAGGAATTGGTATCTATTCAGGTATGTAGAATGACGTGCTTGAAGCTGGTGCTTCAAAAACTAGGTTTCTCAGGGGATTGAATGGTTACTATAAATGTTTTATTAGGAGGTAGGAAATTGTTAGAGAGTTTACGCGTACACTTTTATAATGCGATATTTCCTGATCAGCGATATCTGGCATATCTGGATGGTCTGAAGGTTACACTTCTGATATCCTTTTTTGCAATCCTTTTAGGTAGTGCCATCGGTGTATTGGTAGCAATTGTGAAGGTTACTGCCATGAATTCTAAGCTGAGATGGCTGGTATCAATATGTAATATATATATCAATATCATTCGTGGAACACCGTTGATGGTGCAGTTGTTGATTATATACAATCTGATCTTTACTTCTCGTAATACGAACGAGTTGGTGGTCGGAGCGGTGTGCTTTGGTATTAATTCAGGCGCCTATGTTGCAGAGATTATTCGCGCTGGAATAGAATCCATTGATCGAGGACAGATGGAAGCCGGCAGATCCTTGGGTCTCAATTACTTTCAGACAATGAGGTTAATTATATTACCCCAGGCAATACGTAATATTCTGCCAGCCCTTGGTAATGAGTTTATTGTATTAATTAAGGAGACCTCTGTTGCAGGCGTTATTGCGGTAACGGATTTAACAAAGGCGGCTCAATATGTGGGCTCCAGAACCTGGGATATATTACCGCCCCTCGTTGTTGCAGCGGCATGCTATCTCGTGTTGGTAATGGGGTTAACCAAACTACTAAACGTATTTGAAAGGAGGTTGGCTAAGGGTGATCGTCACTAAGAATTTACAGAAGGCCTTCGGTCAGCAGAAGGTGCTTAAGGGAATCGATGAAACGATTCAAAAGGGTGAAAAGGTAGTAGTGATAGGGCCCTCTGGCTCCGGAAAGTCAACCTTTTTACGTTGTCTGAATCTACTTGAGGTTCCTACCGCAGGTGAGATTTGGTTCGAAGGAACCAACATAACCGATAAGAATGCTGATATTAACAAGATACGCTGCAAGATGGGTATGGTATTTCAGCAGTTCAACCTTTTTCCCCATCTTTCCGTATTGGAGAATATAACACTGGCTCCTGTTAAGCATGGAATTATGACGAAGGAGCAGGCAGAGCATAAGGCATATGAATTGCTCCAGCGTATTGGGCTGACAGAGAAGGCAAAGGCATACCCAAATCAATTATCCGGTGGACAGAAGCAACGAATAGCAATCGTACGAGCACTTGCTATGAATCCGGATGTTATGCTCTTTGATGAGCCGACCTCAGCCCTTGATCCAGAGATGGTTGGAGAGGTTCTTGATCTGATGGCACAGCTGGCTGATGAGGGAATGACTATGGTTGTTGTTACCCATGAGATGCGTTTCGCAAAAAAGGTGGCAACCCGTATTCTTTTCATGGATGAAGGTTTGATTGTGGAACAGAATACCCCTGATAAATTCTTTGAACATCCGACACATCCAAGATTGCAAGAGTTTTTATCAAAAATCTTATAAACCAGCGTTACCCGATAAATATTCAGGAGGAGGATTGACTTCCTCCTTTTTTGTTACTAAAAAAGCGAGCTTCTATGCAACAAAAACAGTACTTAATTAATTATTATACAAAATAATTAATAATTATCACATCTCTTTCAAGCATAAGTAACAAAACTTTATTTTTTGGACGGAAGATGGTAAAATGCTATTGCATAATGAATTAATATATGGTAGTATATCTTTCTTAGAAAGACAATTGTATCTCATAAGAATACAAATGATTAAGTTTCATACGTATGCTACCCTGAAAAACATCAGGAGGTGTTAAACACATGAAGGAAGATCAGTATTTTATTGTAAAAAAGAAAGCGGTACCGGAGGTACTATTAAAGGTCGTAGAAGCAAAAAGACTTCTGGATTCCGAAAGGGTAATGACTGTTCAGGAAGCTACCGATGCGGTAGAGATCAGCAGAAGCTCTTTCTATAAATATCGCGATGACATATTCCCGTTTTATGAAAATACCAGAGGGAAGACAATCACCTTTATGTTACAGATGGATGATAAGCCAGGCTTGCTTTCCAAGGTACTAAACCAGGTGGCAAGATGCGAAGCCAACATTCTTACGATACATCAGAGTATTCCGGTTAACGGAATAGCTTTATTGACCCTTAGCATTGAGATACTGCCACAGACCGACAGTACTTCGCAAATGATTGAATCGATTGAGGCTATGGATGGTGTCCACTATGTAAAGCTGGTTTCCAGAGAATAATGTGAATTAATAAAAATCATTAATTCACATGGGAAGAACTACGAAGTTGTTACAAAGGTGCTCACTCCTTGTTCTTCCGGGTTGAGAAAAGGTTGTACCTGGAATTGTGAAAAAGTTTGCACCTGTGTCATTCTTAGTACAAACTTAAGATAGAGAGATGAATTGACATAGTAAAGAACTTCACTGATAGAGATGATAGTTGCTACAGAACAGGAGGAGCAGTGATGATAAATATAGCAGTCTTAGGATACGGCACGATTGGATCCGGTGTGATCGAGGTACTTGGGATAAATGGTGATAGCATTACCAAAAGAGCAGGAGACCAGATTGATGTTAAGTATGTTCTGGACCTGAGGGAATTCCCAGGGGATCCAGTAATGGAAAAACTGGTTCATGACGTTAATATTATAATGGAGGATCCGGAGGTTAAAATCGTTGTAGAAGTTATGGGAGGTGTTGAACCCGCCTATAGTTTCGTAAAGCAAGCGCTGCTAAAGGGAAAGAGTGTTGTAACCTCCAATAAAGAATTAGTAGCAAAGCATGGGGCTGAGCTTCTGGATCTGGCAAAGGAACGTAATCTGAATTTCCTATTTGAAGCTAGTGTCGGTGGTGGAATTCCAATCATTCGACCCTTAAATCAATCGTTAACTGCAGATGAAATAGTTGAAATTACGGGTATTCTCAATGGAACTACAAACTATATTCTGTCAAGAATGAGTGAGGAAGGCCTTGATTTTGATACTGCTCTAAGTAATGCGCAAAACATGGGTTATGCAGAACGGAATCCGGCAGCGGATATAGAGGGGCATGATGCATGCAGAAAGATTGCAATCCTTTCTTCTTTAGCATTTGGAATGCAGGTGGATTTTGAGGATATTTATACAGAAGGAATCACAAAGATAACAGATATCGATATTAAATATGCCAAAGCCTTAGGTGCTAGAATAAAGCTGTTTGCCTCTAGTATCCGTAGCAATGATTCTCAGGTATATGCTATGGTAGCTCCGGTGCTTATTAAAGCAAATCATCCTCTATTTAGTGTGAATGATGTTTTCAATGGAATATTTGTCAGAGGGAATGTAATAGGTGATGTTATGTTCTATGGGAGCGGAGCAGGAAAGCTTCCGACTGCAAGTGCTGTGGTAGCGGATGTGGTAGATGCTGCAAAACATCTGGAAAAGAATATATGGACGATATGGAGCAGTCGTAAACTGGAGTTGTCCGATATCAACCTTGTGAAGCATCGTTTCTTTATCCGTGTGGAAGGAGATAAAGTGCTTGCGAAATCAGAGGTTAAGAAGCTCTTTGGTGAGGTTGAGGAGGTCGTAGCACCGGGAGTTGACAATGAGTATGCTTTTATCACAGAAAGTATGACAGAACAGGATATGAAAGAGAAGAAAGAATACTTAGACGGTGTCATCAGTACAATACGTGTAAGGTTTTAAATACAGGAAGCTAAGTAGGCATAAGCATGTATCTGGGTAAGAATGCGAAGCCCTGCGTCTCAAGCTTCAATACGAATTGATATAGCCATGTTCTATTCTTAGGGGAATAAGAGAAAGGCTGTTGCAAAACAATCATGTAGAAAAGATAAGGATAACCGGCTCCCAGAGGGAGGCTGTTATCCTTACTTACAGAAAAGGTTTTGCAACAGCCGATTATCTGTTATTTCCTTTATATTAATATACAGAGGCAAATTAGGATACTAACGATTTGGCCTAAATAGAAAGGACTTGAATGTTATGAAATATATTATTGTTCTCGGTGATGGTATGGCCGACGAACCATTATCCGTCCTGGATAACAGAACGCCGTTGATGGCTGCTGCTACACCTTGTTTGGATGAGCTGGCTAAGAAGTCAGAGCTGGGGATTGCTCATACCATTCCGTCAGGTATGAAGCCCGGAAGTGATACGGCCAATCTGGCTGTCCTCGGATATAACCCTAAAATCTACTATTCCGGTCGTTCTCCACTGGAGGCACTTAGTATCGGAGTTGATTTGAAGTCAACAGATATCGCTCTTCGTTGTAATTTGGTAACCTTATCAGAGGGGGATTTGCCCAACGAAGAGAGGACCATGGTTGATCACAGCTCTGGTGAAATCTCTACTAAGGATGCTGCTGTATTACTGGAAGCGGTCAGAAATGAGCTTGAAAATAATTTATATAAATTCTATGTGGGCACCAGTTATCGCCATCTTACTATCTGGGATAAGGGAGAAGTGGTTGATTTGGCACAGCCTCATGATATCTTAGGAAGAGTAGTAGGTGAGTATCTGCCTAAGGATGCCGTTCTACGAGAAATGATGATCCGTAGTTTTAACATATTGAATAATCACCCAATTAACATAGAAAGACAAGAAAAGGGATTAAACAAAGCAAATTCTATCTGGTTCTGGGGCGCAGGAACGAAACCAGCGCTCACCTCCTTCGAAGAGAAGAACCATAAAAAAGGAGCAATGATATCTGCGGTAGATCTTCTGAAGGGGATCGCTGTAGGGGCAGGAATGAAGGTGATTGAAGTACCTGGCGCTGATGGTACCCTTCATACTAATTATGAAGGTAAGGCGATGGCTGCTGTAAAGGTATTGTTGGAGGAGGATTATGACTTTGTTTATATTCATGTTGAAGCACCCGATGAGATGGGACACCAGGGAAATATTGCGAATAAAGTAAAGTCAATAGAATATTTGGATCAGCGAGTAATTAAGCTTGTAATGGAGGAGATGAATAAGGCAAATGTAGCTTATCGTATGCTTGTTATGCCAGACCATCCGACTCCAATTAGGTGTAGAACCCATACTAGTGACCCGGTACCCTACCTTTTATATGACAGTACGCAGGAACAGAAGCATAGCTGGTTCTATAATGAAGAAGAAGCAAAAATGAGTGGCAATGAAGTAACAGAAGGATATACTGTTATTGAAAAGTTATTTGCAAATTCAGCCAGAGACTAGGAGGCAGCTATGTTAATAGTAAAAAAATTTGGTGGAACATCCGTTGGTAATAAAGACAGAATTCTTAATGTTGCCAAAAGAATAGCGGAAGAATATAAAAGGGGCAATGATGTAGTTGTTGTCCTGTCTGCAATGGGCAAAACAACGGACATTCTACTGGAACAAGCGAAAGAGATCAATCCTAATGCGTCTAAGAGAGAGTTAGATATGCTCTTGGTAACCGGTGAGCAGGTATCAGTTGCCTTGATGGCTATGGCCCTTGATACAATGGGGGTTCCGGCTATTTCTCTTAATGCATATCAGGTTGCAATGCATACCACCAATGTTTATGGAAATGCAAGGCTGAAACGAATTGATCCGGAAAGAATACAAAATGAATTAGAGAATAAACGAGTTGTGATTGTGACAGGTTTCCAGGGAGTGAATAAATTTGACGATTATACAACACTGGGAAGAGGTGGCTCGGATACAACAGCAGTGGCTTTGGCAGCGGCATTACATGCAGATGCCTGTGAGATATATACGGATGTGGATGGTGTATACACGGCAGATCCGCGGATTGTACCTAATGCAAGTAAGCTGAATGAGATCACCTATGATGAGATGCTGGAACTGGCCTCCTTAGGTGCAGGAGTCCTGCATAATCGTTCGGTGGAGATGGCAAAGAAGTATGGAGTGCAGATAGTGGTTCGTTCCAGTCTCAACTATTCAGAAGGTACTGTTGTTAAGGAGGAAGTAAAAATGGAGAAAATGCTCGTCAGTGGTGTAGCATGTGATAGGAATACAGCACGTATTGCAGTAATCGGACTAGAGGATCAGCCGGGAGTGGCGTTCAAATTATTCCATCACCTTGCAAATCATAATATCAATGTAGATATTATATTACAATCAGTAGGAAGAGATGGCACCAAGGATATCAGCTTTACGGTAAAGGAAGATGATTTAGAGGAGACAGTAGCAGCGCTTGAAAGACACCGCGAGGGAAGTCTTAAGTGTCAGAAAATTGATATTGAGAGAGAGGTTGCCAAGGTATCCATCGTAGGAGCAGGTATGATGTCTAATTCCGGTGTAGCCGCCAAGATGTTTGAGGCACTCTATGATGTGGGAGTAAATATAAAGATGATCTCCACCTCAGAAATAAGAGTAACTGTACTGATCGATGAAGCTCATGTTGAGAAGGCTATGAATGCTATTCATGAGAAGTTTGCATTATCTCAATTCTAGTTAGTAAATTAGTTACCCTTGTAATAAAATATATGGTTTGCTTCAGTGATAGTTAAAGAAGCAAGAACGAAAGGCAAGGACAACAGGCATTGCAAGACACTGTTGTCCTTGCCTTTTTTATGATGTAGAAGATAGTCTCTATGTAAACTAGGGTGTCAAAAGGCGATCTCCAACTAAACGTGTGAATATCACTGTATGTGTATCCAGCTGGCTAGACCGGCCGACGACGGTTGTCCATATTCGATTTGAGACTCAGAAGAAAATCGAGTCAGATTATGCGAGATTTTCTTTATGCCATGAGGCTCAAAGGAGAAAATACCTAGGAGGGAAAGGCAGACAGATGGATATATATGCAGTGATATTCACTTGACAACTAGAAGTAGCCTTTTGACACCCTTCCAAGCGGACAATAGTCCCAGAAAGCAGGATCTTACATGAATTCGGTTGCTTTTCAAAGTGGCGGATGGTATTATTAAAAATGGAAAAAATGATAATATATGCTATACGGAATGATCATTAGATTAAGGAGTAAGACAATGGATATTTTAAAGCAATTGAAGGAAGAGCTTGGCATTCGTTTAGAACAGGTGGAAGCTGCCGTAAAATTGATTGACGAGGGTAATACGATCCCTTTTATAGCCCGATATCGAAAGGAAGCAACAGGGTCCCTAGATGATGAACAGCTTAGAAATTTACATGAGAGATTACAATATTTAAGAAATCTGGAAGATAAGAGGACACAGGTATTAAGTAGCATAGAGGAGCAGGGCAAATTAACTGAGGAGTTGAAGGCGCAGATACTTGCGGCTACAACCTTGGTTGTAGTAGAGGATCTATATCGTCCTTACCGTCCCAAGAGGAGAACCAGAGCAACCATTGCGAAAGAAAAGGGTCTGGAAGGCTTAGCTACTCTGATTATGCTACAGGATACGGCGGAGCCGATACAGGTGGCTGCCGAGCAATACTTATCCGAGGAGAAAGAGGTTCATACAGTAGAGGAAGCCATCGCAGGTGCTATGGATATTATTGCGGAAGATATTTCCGACGAAGCAGAGCACCGTAGCTATATCCGTGATGTAACCATGAAGGAAGGAACTCTGACTTCAGTTGCAAAGGATGAGAAACAGGAATCTGTATATGAGATGTATTATAGCTTTGAAGAGAGTCTGTCGAAATTGGCAGGGCATAGAGTGTTGGCTATTAATCGAGGAGAGAAGGAGAAAATCCTTACGGTTAAGGTTCAGGCTCCGGAGGAACGTATCCTTCGTTATCTCGAAAAGAAAATCATTATTAAGGACAACCCTCATACCAATGATATTCTGAAGGCTACAATTGAGGATAGCTATAAGCGTTTGATCGCACCTGCCATTGAGCGTGAGATAAGAAACGAATTGACAGAGAAAGCGGAGGACGGAGCGATTAAGGTATTCGGCAAGAATTTGGTACAGCTTCTGATGCAGCCTCCCATTACTGGACAAGTCGTACTTGGCTGGGACCCTGCCTTCCGTACCGGATGTAAGCTGGCAGTTGTAGATAGTACGGGAAAGGTCCTGGATACCGTCGTAATCTATCCAACAGCCCCTCAGAATAAGGTGGAAGAGGCTAAGGCAATTGTAAAGAAGTTAATTGACAAATATGATATTTCCTTGATTTCAGTCGGCAACGGTACTGCCTCCAGAGAATCCGAGATGGTTATTGTGGAGCTGTTAAAGGAGCTTCACAAGCCGGTGAAATACATTATCGTTAATGAAGCAGGCGCTTCTGTGTATTCTGCAAGCAAGCTGGCAACAGAGGAATTCCCCAATTTTGATGTGGGTCAAAGAAGTGCGGCTTCTATTGCAAGGAGACTTCAGGATCCGCTGGCTGAGCTGGTTAAGATTGATCCTCAATCCATTGGTGTGGGACAGTATCAGCATGACATGAACCAAAAGAAGCTGAGCGAAGTGCTTTCCGGTGTTGTAGAGGACTGTGTGAATAAGGTTGGTGTAGATTTGAATACTGCCTCAGTTTCTCTACTTGAGCATGTATCTGGTGTCAGTAAGGTAATAGCCAAAAATATAGTGGCTTATCGTGAAGCAAATGGACGCTTCCGTAGCCGTGCGGAGCTGTTAAAGGTCGCAAAGCTTGGACCCAAGGCCTTTGAGCAATGTGCCGGCTTTATGAGAATTGCTGATGGAGACAACCCCTTAGATGCAACCGGTGTTCATCCGGAATCCTATGAGGCAACCCAGGCATTACTTTCCAAGCTTGGACTTACTCTGGCAGATATAAAAGAAATCCAAGCGAAAGCGAAGCAGCAGAAGGCAGCAGAGCCTGTAAAGAAGACTGAACCAAAGCAGGAGAAGAAGCAAAAGACCATAACCGTAAAAACACAAGAGACTGCATTTGGAAAGGCTTTGGCAGCAGCGGTCGGTAAGGGTGGAATTGTCGCCTCTGATAATACACCTCGCAATAATCAGGCAGATAATACGGCTCAATCCGAAGATAATATTACCATCGGAAAAAAGATAAAGGATAAGCATAAGCTGGCCGAGGAGCTGGGAATCGGTGAGATTACCTTAACAGATATCATCAAGGAGCTGGAAAAGCCGGGAAGAGATCCAAGAGACGAGATGCCTAAGCCGATTCTTCGTACCGATGTTCTGGAAATCAAGGACCTTACTGAGGGTATGATATTAAAGGGTACGGTGCGTAACGTAATCGACTTTGGAGCATTTGTCGATATCGGCGTTCATCAGGATGGTTTGGTTCACATATCCCAGTTATCAGATAAGAAGTTTGTAAAGCATCCTCTGGATGTTGTCAGTGTTGGCGATATCGTTGATGTCAAGGTAATAGGAGTGGATGTGGCTAAGAAGAGAATACAATTGTCTATGAAGCTGCAATAAGGAGAGAGGATCCTTGGAATTATTATATTGGTGTGCTATGCTACTAGGGTTATTTTCCCTCGGGTACTACTTAGTAATCGTATTTTATGCGGGAGTTAAGGTCAATTTCTCATGGATCTGGTGTCTGGGTGGTATAGGCGGAATCAGTGTCGGATTGATATTACGGTATTTGATTAATACTGGCTTCCCCGTTCCGAACTGGCTCCTTGGTCTGGCTTACACGCTGATAATAATTGCTGTGATGGCCTTTCTGTCCTTGGAAGGACTACTCTTCTTTCATTCCCATCATAAGGCGGGCAAAGGGATGGATTATCTCTTGGTTCTTGGGGCACAGATTAGTGAGAATAAGGTGACAAAGAATCTGAAGAAAAGATTGGATACTGCAATCACATATCTTAACGAGAATCCGGATACTCTGGTAATTGTATCAGGAGGAAAGGCTAAGCAGGAGCAGCTGTCAGAGGCAGCAGTTATGAAGGCCTATCTTTTGGAGAAGGGAACTGGTGAAGGAAGAATCATTACAGAAGAGCGGTCGGAGAACACTACAGGGAATATGAGATACAGTAAGGAGCTAATGAGAGCAAATTCAACAGTGGCCATTGTTACAAATGGGTTTCACATGTTTCGCTCCACAAGACTTGCGAGAAAGCAGGGTATCATTAAGGTATCAGCTCTGACAGCTCCAACAGATCCGGTTATGTGTTTGCATTATTATGTTCGGGAGGCAGCAGGCATAGTAAAGGATGGACTCCTGGGAAATCTATAAATTTCTACCGACTATATATTGACAATAGTTAAGTACTGTTGTATGATAGGGCTGTAAAAAGAATAAAGGTAAATTCTTCGGGGCAGGGTGAAATTCCCGACCGGCGGTATAGTCCGCGACTCGTTAATGTTTATTAAAACATCGATGATTGATTTGGTGCAATTCCAAAACCGACAGTAAAGTCTGGATGTGAGAAGAGAACAGAGTATAATGTATGATTCACCCCGATTTTAATTTAATTGAAATCGGGGTTTTTTGATGTACATTACTCTCTAGGTCACCCAGAATTTTTCCTTTTCAATTTAAAAGGAGAGATAGTATTATGATGAGATCAGATGTAGTATCAAAGCAAAGAAGTGGTTTATTTTCAACAAAGCAATTAGTAACCATCGGACTGTTATCCGCATTAGCCTATGTATTGATGCTGATACATTTACCCTTCAAATATCTGGGGTTTTTGGAGGTTGAATTCAGTGACATTCCTGCCGTAATCGCAGCCCTTGCCTATGGGCCCTTTGCAGGTGTGGTGGTTGAACTCATAAAGAATCTGATAAAAGCTCTGACAGCATCCTCAACCGGGATGGTAGGTGAGTTGGCGAATTTTTTAATCAGCAGTGCCTTCATTGTACCCGTAGGTGTATTGCATAAGCTTAGAATAAGAAAAAACTGCCAGACAGTAGCTAATAATAGTTCTGATACTAAATCCAGAGATGTTTTTTACACAGTATTTATGTTTGCGCTTGCAACGATTACCATGGCAGCAGCAGGGGTCTTGTTAAATTACTTTGTAACATTACCCTTATATGCAAAGCTTTTTGGAGGAATGGATGTTGTCGTTGGCATCGCATCTAAAAATCTGTCTGCTATTAAGAGTTTGGCAGGCTTGGTAATTATCGGTATTACACCCTTTAATATATTTAAAGGGATCTATATATCTATTATCGGGTATTACACCTATCGTTTCTTAAAAGGTAGTATCATACAGTAAGCAGAAAAGGAAAAGGGGTTGTTGCAACAACCCCTTTGATTCTTAAGCTCTGTTAGGCATATCAATACCATTTGATTTCAAAAACTCTTCAAATTTAGTAATTCTATCTTTTCTATCTCTTGTGATCTCCGTTTTATATCTGGTACTAAATGGTTCGAGCCACAGGCGATAGCCGTTCATAGCAGTGCTTTTTCCCAATCTCCTTTTTCAAACATCAGGGGCGCAAGGTGCTCAAAGTTATTCCTTATCTTATCGATATGTTGAAAAGTGCCTGCATACTCTTTCGCATAAAAATCGCCATCCTTATGATAATATGCGGCCTTAACAACTTCTACATGTTCACCAGGATTACTTAACAATAGCTTTAATACACCATCTTCATATACACTTTTTGCTTCCATCTGTTCCTCCTGATATTCTTGCTTGACACTGTCATGCTGAAAATCGTTTTACTCGCAAACGCAGATATTGGAGCTAATCCTTATTGATTTACCTTCTTTACTGGTCGTGCTTCGATATATCCACGGTAACCCATAGGGGCCAGCTGGAAACGAGGTGCTGCTTCCGGATCCCATTCATAACCGTAGATCTGAGGATTGAAACGGTTGATGTATTCCCAGATTTCTGAAATCGCCTCGCCGAAAAAATCATCATCGTAAGGCTCTCCCTGGAATACCATCATTGTACAGGGTGGTAATTCAATTAATTCATAACCCTCTGGAATTGCATTGGAATAGGTAAGGGGAACTTCAACTCCTTGTACATATAGAGAAGTTCCCGGAGTAATAAGATGCTTTGGAAGCCACATTCCTATCGGTTCGTAAAGGGCCTCCTTTACACTGGTAAGTAAGGGCCAGATATCACAGCCGACTTCCTCACAGTAAGCAAAGTAATCCTCTGCTTTATAACCTCTTTTTAATAGGACCTTTCTTGCGGGACGCTCGATGATCTGCACAAATACTGCTTTTGTCTTGTTTTCATGAATCATTATTCTATCCTCCTTATGAAGTGTTTTGTAGGTGTCATAAACCTTTGATGGCAGAAACAGCTGGATAGGAGGCGTGGTTTTACTATACTTATGAGGAGATACTCCGAATTCCTTCGAGAAAGCCCTCGTGAAGCCTTCATGAGAATCAAATACAAAATCAAGGGCGACATCGAGAATCTTGGTATGGTTATCACGTAGTAGCAGTGCTGCTTTTGTCAAACGTAAGGAACGAAGATAATCAAAGGGAGTCTTTCCGGTTGCCTCCTTAAAGATTCTGGACATATGCCAGGGAGAATACCCAACAGAAGCTGCCAGCTCTTTTAAGGTAATACTCTTATTTAGATTGTTTTCCATATAGATCTGTAAGTCCTGAACTATTTTATAGGTTTCTGCCGTGCTCATGTTTTCACCACCTGTAATTAGAGGATAACTCAATTTATCATTAATTTCTTGACGTCAATTGCTAAGTAGCTTAATTATTTCATATCAATTGATTTCATCATATCAGATCCTGGAGGCTAGTCAATATAGTTTGATATGATATATCGAGAATACAGAATACATATTTACTTGAGGGCATGAATTAAACTCTATCTTTTTTTTGACATATCTGCTATAATGATGCCGTTTAGAGAGATGTTCTTTGATGGAAAGGCATGGATATTTAGCATGATAATAGATAGCTATAGCACACAGGATACGTATCTGTTGGGGTACCGGATGGGCTGCGAGGCTGAAAAGGGTGATATTTTTTGTCTTAGCGGTGACCTGGGAGTTGGCAAGACCGTCTTCACCCAAGGCTTTGCAAAGGGGCTAGGTGTTGAGGAGGCTGTGAATAGCCCGACATTTACAATCATACAGGAATATGAAGGGGGAAGACTTCCCTTTTATCATTTTGATGTATACCGGATCGCCGATATCGATGAGATGGAAGAAATCGGATACGAGGATTATTTTTATGGCAATGGAGTATGCCTGGTGGAATGGGCTGAGCTGATAGAAGAGCTCATACCTAAGAAGCATACTAGTATTACTATAAGGAAGAAGCTTGAAAAGGGTTTTGATTACCGTGAAATCATTGTTGAAGGATAGAGAAGGAGGAAATATGAAGATATTAGCACTGGACAGCTCAGGTTTAGTTGCCTCCGTTGCTATCGTGACGGAAGATGCGATGCTTGCAGAATATACCGTTAATTATAAGAAGACACACTCACAGACGATTCTTCCGATGTTGAACGAGATAGTGGGGATGGTAGAGGTCAATATGGACGAGATCGATGCAATTGCAGTTGCGGCAGGGCCTGGTTCTTTTACCGGTCTACGTATTGGTAGTGCAACCGCAAAAGGCTTAGGACTTGCCTTGAATAAACCGGTCATTGCTGTCCCAACCCTGGAGGGTTTGGCTTATAATCTTTATGGTACAGAGCGATTAGTCTGCCCCATTATGGATGCGAGAAGAAATCAGGTATACACTGGGCTTTATGAATTTGTGGGTAATCAGCTGCAGGTTATCAAGGAGCAGACAGCGATGGCTATTGATGAGCTGATAGAGGAGATTAATGAGCTGGGGAAAGAAATTATCTTTCTTGGAGACGGTACGGCAATCTATCATGATATCATTGGAGAGAAAATGAAGGTACCCTACTCCTTTGCTCCGGTACACCTCTCAAGGCAAAGAGCCGGTGCGGTAGGAGCACTTGGCATGGAGATGTATAAGAAGAGTCAATATGAAACAGCCGCGATACATGAACCGGTATATCTGCGGGTATCCCAGGCGGAGAGAGAAAGAGCAGAGAAATTACAGAGGCAAGGATAAGTAAGTGGGTTTCTTATAATAGCTTCATCGGAGGTGGCCTTTATGGAGATAAGAAAAATGACGGAGGCGGATTTGCCGCAGGTCTGTGCGATAGAAAATGAGACCTTTTCCGACCCGTGGCGTGAAGAGGATTTTAGCAACTCATTGCGAGATGATAATAATACCTATCTTGTGGTGGAATTTGACGGAGCAATTATCGCTTATTGTGGCTTCTGGGGTGTTGTAGGTGAGGGTGATATTTTTAATGTTGCAGTTAAGAAGGAATACCGGGGACAGCATATTGGCAAGACGATGCTGACGGCATTGATCAAGGAGGGTATGACAAGGGGTATCGCCTCCTATACTCTGGAGGTACGTATATCCAATGAGCCGGCCATCCGGTTATATGAGTCTCTGGGGTTTGAGAAAGCAGGAGTGCGTAAGGATTTCTATACAAAACCCAAAGAGGATGCTGTCATTATGTGGCTGAATACAATGCAGCAATTACCACTGTAAAAAAGCTTCTACTCGTATTATAATAGTCCTAAGAGCGATGCCATGCATCATATCAGGAGGGATAAGTAGTGAAGAGGGCGAATATCATTAATAAGAGTGGGGATAATCCTATTTGTTGTAATTCTTGCGGTAAGGTTTTAAAGGTTGAGAATGGAATCCTGAAAGAGGATGCATTTGAAGCAACAAAGGAATGGGGATACTTTTCCAGCAGAGATATGGAAGTGCATCAGTTTAATCTTTGTGAGGAATGCTATGATAAAATCACTTCAAAGTTTGTAGTACCGATAGAGGTTCACAAAAAACTGGAGGCATTATAAGTCGGACAAGCTATTGTGAGATTAGGATAAAGTTATAATAACAGGATATAATCTTTGATGATTGAAAGTAAGAAGGACCGTATACTTTACATGAAGCACTGTTAGGCAGGCAGGGCTTATGGAAGGAATATGGTCCTTATTTATGAAATAAAATCTGCTCCTAACACAAAATCCATTCGGTGGGTGAA
Source organism: Bacillota bacterium (assembly GCA_023411555.1). Classification (GTDB taxonomy): domain Bacteria; phylum Bacillota; class Clostridia; order Lachnospirales; family Lachnospiraceae; genus Mobilitalea. The sequence goes on along the minus strand of JAEYOQ010000018.1, from coordinate 4,579 downwards.
AAGTTCATCTATTCGTCTGTATAAAATTATTACAATTGTCGATATATAATCTAAGAAGGCTTTACATTGAGGGATGCTGGTAATTACATAATAGCTCATAAAGATGAAAGAACTTCATGAGACAACAATTATCTGGACAAAGGATTGGATATACTGTTAAAATACATTTAGTGTTACGGGTTACCAGCTATCTGTATCAAAGATAGGCCAGTATAGGTGTTAAACTTGTAACTGTGAGGTTAATACGGTAGAAAGAAAGGCAGAAAAATGTTAGATGTTTGTTTATTAGGAACTAGCGGTATGATGCCACTGCCCGGCAGATGGCTCACAGCGTTGATGACGAGATATAATGGAAGCAGCTTGTTAATAGACTGTGGTGAGGGTACACAAATTACAATTAGAGAAAAAGGCTGGAGCTTCCACTCTATTGATATAATATGCTTTACTCATTATCATGGAGATCATATCAGTGGTTTGCCTGGTCTACTGTTGTCCATGGGGAATGCCGACCGAACCGAGCCGGTAACCTTGATCGGACCCAGAGGCCTGGAACGGGTTGTGAATGCTCTTCGCGTGATTGCTCCGGAGCTTCCATTCCAATTGAATTTTGTTGAGCTTTCTTCTCCAGAGGAGACAATTATGCTAAATGGCTATCAGATTAAGGCGTTTCAGGTAAAGCATAATGTGATTTGCTATGGCTATAGCATCTATATCAAGCGTGGGGGCAGGTTCTTTACGGAACGAGCATTAGAGAATAATGTACCTCAAAAGTACTGGAATCGTCTTCAGAAGGGAGATATTATTACGGATGGAGAGATTACTTACACCCCGGATATGGTAATCGGACCGGAACGTAGAGGTATTAAGGTGACTTATTGTACAGACTCTAGACCTTTGAAGACGATTTCTGAACATGCATATGGATCAGACCTGTTTATCTGTGAAGGTATGTATGGTGAGCAGGATAAGGATACCAAGGCCAAGGAATATAAGCATATGACCTTCCGGGAAGCAGCTAATCTGGCGAAGGCAGCAGAGGTTGAAGAGCTATGGCTTACCCATTATAGTCCTTCTCTGACCCGTCCTGAGGATTATTTGGAGGAGGCGAAAAGTATATTTCCGAATACAAAAGTAGGAAAGGATCGGAAAAGTAAAACCTTGGAGTTTGATAAGGACGAATGACACAGCGTTCATAAGGAGGATATGGTATGCAAAGGGGAAAAAATCGTACAGCAGCTACAGTGATAATTATGCTAATAATAGCTATAGCTATTCTATCCTTTTATTTTTATTGGTCTTTCCGCACCAAGCCTTTGGATGAGGTGGCTGTAGAAAATATGACAGAGGTGCAAAAGCTGATTAATAAGGATTTGGAGCTTTATTATCCGGAGACTCCGAGAGAAGTAACCAAGTTACTTGGAAGTATGATAAAGAACCTCTACGATAATATCTCTGATGAGGAAAGAGAAGAGTTGGCGCTTAAGGTTAGAGAACTGTATGATGAAGAGTTTTTGGCGGCGAATCCTCAGGATACCTATATTGAGAATCTGTATTCTGATATTGCTTCATGGAAGGCTAAGAACAGGAGAATTACCGCTTTTCATCTGGTAAAGAAGGATTTGGAGCAGCAGGCGGAGGTCGATGGAGTCCGGTATGCTACGGTATACCTTTCCTATACCATTCAAGAAGGTGGTAAATTTACAGAGACCTGGAAGATTATGCTACGCCAAGATGATGCTAAAAAGTGGAAGATTCTTGGCTGGAAGATTGCCCCCGAGGATAAAGAAGCAGAGTAAGTGAATGAAAGCTATGCCGGTTGTTCCGGTATGGATTGGAGATTATATGACTAAGGATGTTTTGATATTGGCAATAGAGACCTCCTGCGATGAGACTGCAGCGGCAGTTGTTAAAAACGGCAGGGAAGTACTATCAAATATAATATTTTCACAGATTGAGTTGCATAAATTATATGGAGGCGTCGTTCCGGAGATCGCCTCCAGAAAGCATATAGAGAAGATTAACCAAGTTATTGAGGAAGCACTGGTTGGAGCAGAAGTAACACTTCAGGATATTGATGCGATTGGAGTTACCTATGGACCGGGGTTGGTAGGGGCTCTGTTAGTGGGAGTCTCGGAGGCAAAAGCAATCAGCTTTGCAACAGGTAAACCCTTGATAGGGGTACATCATATCGAAGGACATGTATCTGCCAATTACATTGATAATAAGGATTTGGCTCCTCCATTCCTATGCTTGATTGTATCTGGTGGACATAGCCATCTTGTACTCGTAAAGGACTATGGAGTGTATGAGATTATTGGAAGGACAAGGGATGATGCCGCTGGAGAAGCCTTTGATAAGGTGGCGAGAGCAATTGGGTTGGGTTATCCTGGAGGTCCTAAGATTGACAAGCTTTCAAAAGAGGGGAATAAGTCTGCGATTGCATTTCCCAGAGCCCAGATCGAAGGGGCACCCTATGATTTCAGCTTCAGCGGTTTAAAATCAGCGGTCCTTAATCACATTAACTCCTGTGAGATGAAGCAGGAAGTAATCAATCCTGCTGATATAGCGGCATCCTTTCAGGAAGCGGTTATTGATGTACTGGTAACGAAGACGATGCAGGCTGCAAAGGATTATAAGATGAAGAAGGTTGCAATAGCAGGTGGTGTGGCTGCAAATTCATCTCTATTAGATGCGATGGAGAAAGCTTGTATGGATCAAAATCTGGAATTCTATCACCCCAGTAAGATATTGTGTACAGACAATGCTGCAATGATTGGTGCGGCGGCTTATTATGAGTATCTACGAGGGGTTAGAGCTGGACTTGACCTCAATGCGGTGCCAAACTTAAGGATTGGGGAACGATGAGAAGAAACATGAAACTATAGAATTCTTATATATCTAAAATGTATGGTTTAGTGGAAGGACAACATGCAACTGTTATAGACGGGTTGCCTGCTGTCCTTTCCTACAGCGCTTGCTTACAATGTAAGACAACCTTATGAATTAATCGATAAAGATAGACTTAAGGAGGGGATGTTATGGATAAGGTTACTGCAATCATATTGGCGGCCGGTCAGGGAAAGCGAATGAACTCATCATTAGCGAAGCAATATCTAGTCTTACATAATAAGCCTGTAATTTATTATAGCTTAAAAGCTTTTGAGCAAAGCAATGTGGATGAGATAATATTGGTTACGGGGGTAGGACAGACCGATTACTGTAAGCGGGAAATAGTTGATCTGTATCACATTAATAAAGTGACAAGGATTATCGAAGGGGGTAAAGAACGCTACGATTCGGTCTATCAAGGATTAATCAACGCAGAGACGACAGGGTATGTACTGATTCATGACGGAGCAAGACCCTTTATTAAAACGGAATTAATTAATAGGATGATAGAGCAGGTCAAGGAGTGTATGGCTTGTATTATAGGAATGCCGGTTAAGGAAACTATTAAAGTGATAGACGATAGGGGATATATCATAGATACCCCAAACCGTGATACTCTTTGGGCAGCCCAGACTCCGCAGGCCTTTGACTATCTTTCGTTAAGAAAGGCCTATGAAAGCTTTTATCAAGAGAAGGATACGATAGGAATTGTAGTCACAGATGATGCAATGTTATATGAGGCTTACGGTAAGTTACCAGTGAAGATACTACCTGGGGATTATAAGAATATAAAACTGACAACTCCTGAGGATCTGATACTGGCAGAAAGGATTCTATCCCAAGAGGATAATATCATTTAGTAGGAGCATAATAATTACGGATAAGATGTGAAGCCTTATCATTGGGGCTAGAACAGTACTATTGTTTGAAAAGAATCAAAAAAACAAACAATTTCTTTTAAGAATAAAAGAAAACCTCTTGACACAAGCTATTTGAGGTGTTACAATAGCTAAGCGACGTTTGGAGAGCGCATATGGAGAGATGCCCGAGCGGCTTAAGGGGCTGGTCTTGAAAACCAGTGATTCCGAAAGGAACCGTGGGTTCGAATCCCACTCTCTCCGTTCGAGTTAAACTCACTAGATATAGAAGCGTCTGAATTGTTGGACAATATAGATGGTGATTAACACGATTATGAAACATCCTTTTGGAGAATTACCCAAGTGGCTGAAGGGGCTCCCCTGGAAAGGGAGTAGGTCGTTAATAGCGGCGCCAGGGTTCAAATCCCTGATTCTCCGTTCCATTTTTTTGAAGTTTTGTTGATGGAAAATCAATAAAAAATAAAATAAAAAAAGTGGTTGACAAGAAAGCTGATGCGTGATAAGATATCAAAGCTGAGTCGAGAACACAGCAAACGAAAGCATCACAAGCAATACGAACCTTGATAATTGAACAGTGAAACAACCCTGAAAATTCTAAAACATTGAGACTTCACATGGGTCTCAAAAATAGATTTTCATTAATGAATTGATTTTGTCAATTCGTTACGAACCGTATCTGGAAACAGATACAACCACAAAAACAGTAAAGACAAACGTAAGCACAACTTATTAGTTGAAAGCCAAGTTTATCTTATGCTGGATCAAAAACTTAAACATGAGAGTTTGATCCTGGCTCAGGATGAACGCTGGCG
>JAEYOQ010000003.1 GCA_023411555.1 Bacillota bacterium | reverse complement strand
TCATTTCACCGAATGAGAAAAAGGTTATTACTGTAGAATACATCGTAGAAGTTGTTTCGGAACATTACAATCTATCTCCCACAGAAATCTATTCTAAAGATAAGAGCAGAAATATCTCTTATCCCAGACAGATTGTTATGTATCTTAGCAGGCGTCTTACTGATTTATCCGTAACAGAGATTGGAAAGACTTTAGGTAACAGAGATCATTCCACTGTTCTCCATGGTTACGACAAAGTAGCGGGTGATATTAAAAATGATTCTTCTTTACATAATACAATTGATGTATTAATTAAGAAGATTAATCCGGAATAAAATACTTAGAGTTTTATATTATCTTTGCTATATATAATATAAGAAAGAACTCTTTAAATTACTTTTTTGATTGTATGTTTATATTTGGTTGATAGAAAGTTGATAAGAAGTTGATAATCTGTTATTAATTAATTTTACATTTTATGTATGTTGATTTGTATTTAATCTAATCACAGAAAAATTCAAGAATCTATCAGCATTATCATTCGTCGGAGTCCTTGATTCTTAAGGGCAAAACACAGATATCAACAAATACACGCCCCTTATTACTAGGATTACTAAGAATCTTTAATATATTTCTATAAATGCATGCGAAGGGAGATTATACACATATGAAAATCCAATGTCAAAAAGCGGATATTTTAAATGGTGTAAATATTGTACTAAAAGCAGTACCTGTTAAATCAACAATGCCTATTTTAGAGTGCTTGATTATAGAGGCAACGGACTCTTGCATTAAACTGGTTGCGAATGATATGGAATTAGGTATAGAAACGATTGTTAAAGGTAATGTATTAGAGAATGGAACGGTTGCCTTGAATGCCAAGATATTTTCTGAGATTATTAGAAGATTACCTGAAAATGAAGTAAACATAACAACAGACCAAAATTATCTAACGGAGATTATTTGTGAAAAAGCAAAATTCTCTATCTCTGGAAGATCTGGTGAGGAGTTTCCGGGATTACCGAATATAGAGAAGGAGAATGCTGTTGTTCTATCTCAGTATACCTTAAAGGAAATAATTCGTCAGACGGTCTTTTCTATATCTGATAACGAAAGTAATAAAATAATGACGGGAGAGTTATTCGAAATCAAGGATAATGAACTTAGAGTCATTTCTTTGGATGGACACAGAATCTCTATCCGTAAGATTTTTATGAAGGATTCCTATGAGAGTCGAAAGGTTATTGTACCCGGTAAAACCCTGAATGAAATAAGCAAGATTTTATCCGGAGAGATATCTTCGATGGTGAACATTTATTTTACCGAAAAACATGCCTTGTTTGAATTTGATAATACGGTTGTATTAACAAGATTGATTGAGGGAGAATATTATCGAATTGATCAAATGCTTTCCAGTGATTATGAAACTAAAATCACAATCAATAAAAAAGAACTTCAAAATTGTATCGAAAGAGCTTCACTGTTAATTAGAGAAACAGATAAAAAGCCAATTATTATTGATATTAAGAATAATAATTTTGAATTAAAAATTAATACAGCCATAGGATCCATGAATGAAGAAATTGATATAGTACTTGAGGGTAAGGATATCGTTATTGGTTTCAATCCCAAGTTTTTATTGGATGCTTTGAGAGTTATCGATGATGAGACAGTAGATATTTATTTAATTAACGCAAAAGCTCCTTGCTTTATACGTGATAAGGATCAATCGTACATTTATTTAATATTACCGGTAAACATTAATGTAGTTGCCTAATATAGTAAATCAAAATTTTTGTGAAGAAGTCCAAAGTTCGCTGTCATAAGCGGACTTTGGTTCTTATGTTTATTTGAGTTGGAGTAAGTGAATTATATAATTATTTCTTTTGACCTAGTTCAGAAAGGATGTATTCAGTGCATCAGATTAAATTAAGAGAAGAATTTATTAAGCTTGGGCAGGCACTTAAGGCTGCCGGGCTAGTTCAATCCGGAGTCGAAGCCAAGGAAGAGATTCTTGACGGTAAGGTAAAGGTAAACGGTGCCGTGGAGCTCCAAAGAGGAAAAAAGCTCTATGATGGAGATGTTGTGAATTATAACGGTGAACAGATAACGATAGTAAAATAACTAATGTTGTAAAGGAAATGCTGGTGCGTATATGATTGTCAAGTCTTTAGAACTAAAGGATTACCGGAATTACCGTAATCTTAGTATGCAATTTCATAATGGTACCAATATTTTATACGGAGAGAATGCTCAAGGAAAAACTAATATTCTTGAAGCAATTTATCTTTGTGGAACCACAAAATCTCATCGTGGAAGTAAAGATAAAGAGATTATCAGGTTCCAGGAAGAAGAAGCTCATGTACGAATTATTCTTGAAAAAAACCAGATTCCACATAGAATTGATTTACACTTAAAGAAGAATAAGGCGAAGGGAGTGGCCATAGACGGTATCCCGATAAAACGACAAGGTGAATTATTCGGAATGCTTAACCTTGTGTTTTTTTCGCCGGAGGATCTATATATCATTAAAAATGGACCCTCTGAGAGAAGACGATTTCTTGATCTGGAGCTATGTCAATTAGATAAAATATATCTGAATCAGTTGTCTAATTATAATAAAATCCTTGCCCAACGTAATAATTTATTAAAGCAGATCAGTTCAAACAGGGAATTATTGGATACACTATATGTATGGGATTCGAAACTGGTTGAATATGGTCGGAGAATTATTGATACCAGAAATGATTTTGTACGCCGATTAGATGAATTGGTTGGAGAGATACATAAGAGGTTAAGTGGTGGCAAAGAGGAATTGAAGCTACAATATGAACCCAGTGTTAGAGCAGATGATTTTGAGGATAAATTAAAAAAGTCCCTTGAGAGGGATTTATATTTAAAAATGACTCATGTTGGTCCCCATAGAGATGATCTGTGTTTTTTACTTGGACAGATTGATATCCGTAAGTACGGTTCTCAGGGGCAGCAAAGAACGGCTGCACTTTCCTGTAAACTAGCTGAGATAGATTTAGTGAAATCTGTAATTAAAGAAAATCCTATATTGCTATTAGATGATGTTTTGTCAGAGTTAGATCGACAGAGACAAACCCATTTACTAAATAGCATTGGGGATATTCAAACAATGATTACTTGTACCGGTTTGGAGGAGTTTATTAATAACCGGTTTGAATATAATAAAATATTTCATGTGATAGAGGGTACGGTAACCAGCGAGAATTAATCACATGACTGAAGGTAAGTAGTGTTGGTATAAAGTTACAAAAGAAAATGATATATTATGTTAGCATAGAAACGTAGTATAAGCTTTAATTACATCAAAGGTGAAGACGAAGTATAAAATATCAGTACGGAGGTGAAGTCCTCCATAAAAACTGGAGGAGAAATCATGAGTAATGAATACGGTGCAGATCAAATTCAAATATTGGAAGGACTAGAAGCCGTAAGAAAAAGACCCGGTATGTACATCGGCTCCACATCCTCTAAGGGCTTACATCATTTGGTCTATGAGATAGTAGATAATGCAGTAGATGAAGCACTTGCGGGATTTTGTGATACTATTATTGTAACGATTAATGAGGATAATTCTATAACGGTAATTGATAACGGTAGAGGAATCCCTGTAGGAATCAACCAGAAAAAGGGTATTTCTACGGTGGAGGTGGTATTCACTATTCTCCATGCCGGCGGTAAATTCGGCGGTGGAGGATATAAGGTGAGCGGAGGTCTACATGGTGTAGGAGCGTCAGTAGTGAATGCTCTTTCCGAATGGCTTACTGTCGAAATATGTCTGGATGGAAAAAAATACTTTCAGAGATATGAACGAGGTAAGGCATGTGGAGGCTTAGAGGAGATTGGTGATACAGATTCTAGAGGAACAACTGTTACCTTCTTACCGGACAAGGAAATATTTGAAGAGACTGTCTATGATTATGATACCTTAAAGCAAAGACTTCGTGAAATGGCTTTTCTCACCAAGAATCTTAAGATTATCCTGCGTGATACGAGAGATTCTGAGGTTATAGAAAGAGATTTTCATTATGCCGGAGGAATTAAGGAATATGTTGAATATCTAAATCGTCATAAGGATCCCATTTATCCGGAAATTATCTATTGTGAAGGAACCAAGGATAATGTTTATGTAGAAGTAGCACTTCAGCACAACAGTACCTATACTGAGAGCTGCTACAGCTTTGTTAATAATATTACTACTCCGGAAGGTGGAACACACCTGGCCGGCTTTAAGAATGCTATTACGAAAACCTTTAATGACTATTCCAGAGCGATGAAGTATCTAAAGGATAGTGACCAGAATCTATCCGGTGAGGATATCAGAGAAGGGTTAACAGCTATTATAAGTATTAAGATTGCAGAACCACAGTTTGAGGGACAGACAAAGCAAAAGCTGGGTAATTCAGAAGCAAGAGGTGCGGTAGACAGTATTGTAAGTGAGCAGCTAACCTATTTTCTGGAGCAGAATCCTCAGGTAGCCAAGACAATTTGCGAAAAAGCTGTACTTGCACAAAGAGCAAGAGATGCAGCAAGAAAAGCAAGAGATCTAACCAGGAGAAAGACAGCTCTGGAGGGAATGAGTTTACCTGGCAAGCTAGCAGATTGCTCAGAGAAGGATCCATCCAAGTGTGAAATTTATATTGTTGAGGGTGATTCTGCGGGGGGATCAGCAAAGACGGCCCGTACAAGAGCAACTCAAGCGATTCTGCCTCTTAGAGGTAAGATTCTGAATGTTGAAAAATCAAGATTAGATAAAATATTAGTAAATAACGAGATTAAAGCGATGATTACAGCATTCGGCACAGGTATTTCTGATGATTTTGATATCAGTAAGCTTCGTTATCATAAAATTATCATTATGACCGATGCGGATGTTGATGGTGCCCATATTAGTACTTTATTATTGACCTTCTTTTATCGTTTTATGCCCGAACTCATCAAGCAGGGCTATATATATTTGGCTCAGCCACCTCTCTATAAGGTGGAGAAGAATAAGTATGTCCGGTATGCTTATAGCGATGAAGAGTTAAATCAGATATTGACAGAAATAGGCAGAGATTCTAATAATAAAATTCAGCGCTATAAAGGTCTTGGTGAGATGGATGCGGAGCAGCTCTGGGATACCACTATGGATCCTGAAAAGAGAATTCTTCTTCGTGTCAGTATGGATGAGGAAGAATCTTCAGAAATTGACCTGACATTTACAACTTTAATGGGTGATAAGGTAGAGCCAAGAAGAGAATTTATTGAAGCAAATGCGAAATATGCGAAGAATCTAGATATATAAGGGTTTTGAACGATAAGCTGTATGAAGAGCATGCAAGAAGAAACTGTAAAATGTTTCACTTGTCATGATTAACGGAGGAATAACGATGGATGAGAATATCTTCGACAAGGTGCATGACGTCGATCTAAAGAAGACAATGGAAAACTCGTATATCGAGTATGCAATGTCAGTAATCGCGGCACGTGCTTTGCCTGATGTAAGAGATGGTCTAAAGCCGGTACAAAGAAGAATTTTATATGCAATGATAGAATTGAATAATGGACCTGACAAACCGCATCGTAAATGTGCGCGTATCGTCGGTGATACCATGGGTAAATATCATCCTCACGGTGATAGCTCAATTTATGAGGCATTGGTAAAGTTGGCTCAGGATTTTTCTACCAGATATCCGCTAGTAGATGGACATGGTAATTTTGGTTCTGTTGACGGTGACGGAGCCGCAGCGATGCGTTATACCGAAGCAAGGTTGAGTAAAATTTCAATGGAGATGCTGTCTGATATCAATAAAGACACTGTAGATTTTATTCCAAACTTTGATGAGACTGAAAAAGAACCGACCGTATTACCCTCCAGATACCCAAATCTATTGGTTAATGGTACCTCCGGTATCGCAGTTGGTATGGCTACCAATATCCCTCCCCACAATCTACGTGAGGTTATAAACGGTGTCATAAAAATCATTGATAACCATGTCGAAGAGGATAGGGAGACAGATATTGATGAAATACTCAAGATTATTAAGGGACCAGATTTTCCTACCGGGGCAGAAATACTCGGAGTAAGAGGTATAGAGGAAGCTTATAGAACCGGTAGAGGTAAAATACGTGTACGGGCAGTTACGGATATTGAACCGATGCAAAACGGTAAGAACCGTATTGTTGTTACCGAACTCCCTTATATGGTGAATAAGGCACGATTGATAGAAAAGATTGCCGAGCTTGTTAAGGAAAAGAAAATAGATGGAATCACCGAGTTACGAGATGAATCAGACCGTACTGGTATGAGAATAGTGATAGAGCTGCGTAGGGATGTAAATGCCAATGTTATGCTCAATCAGTTATATAAACACACTCAATTGCAGGAGACCTTTGGTGTTATTTTACTCGCCTTAGTTAATAACGAGCCAAGAATCCTCAATTTATATCAGATGCTGGATTACTATCTGAAGCATCAGAAGGAAGTAGTAACAAGACGTACCCAATATGATTTAAATAAAGCAGAAGAACGAGCACATATCTTACAGGGCTTATTGATTGCTCTTGATAATATTGATGAGGTTATTAGAATTATTCGTTCATCCGCTAATGGAAATGCGGCCAAGGAAAAATTGATTGAGCGCTTCGCGCTGACTGATGTACAGGCTCAGGCAATTATTGACATGAGACTTCGTGCGCTAACCGGCTTGGAAAGAGAAAGGCTGGAGGCTGAGTTTGCTGAGCTTATGGCAAAGATCGCTGAATATAAGGCGATTTTAGCAGATGAGAAGAAATTACTTGGTGTAATCAAGGAAGAAATCACTATCATCCGTGATAAATATGGGGATGAGAGAAGAACTAAGATCGGCTTTGATGAATTCGATATTTCCATGGAGGATTTAATTCCCAACGAAAATACCGTTATTGCAATGACAAGACTCGGTTATATCAAGCGTATGACGGTTGATAATTTTAAGAGTCAGCATCGTGGTGGTAAAGGTATAAAGGGAATGCAAACCATCGAAGAGGATTTCATCGAGGATCTTCTTATGACAACAAATCATCATTATATCATGTTCTTTACAAATAAGGGCAGGGTATATCGGTTGAAGGCATATGAGATACCGGAAGCAGGAAGAACAGCCAGAGGTACGGCTATTGTTAATCTACTTCAGCTGTTACCAGAGGAGCGAATCACAGCGATTATACCCCTAAAGGAATACAATAAAGAGCGCTTTTTATTTATGGCAACAAAGAAGGGTATTGTGAAGAAGACTCCGATGAGTGAATATGAAAACATAAGAAAAACCGGACTTCAGGCAATTAATTTAAGAGAAGATGATGAACTGATCGAGGTAAAATCGACAAATCATCTTAAAGATATTATTCTGGTAACCAAGGATGGTATGTGCATACGTTTTAATGAACGGGATGTAAGGCCAACCGGAAGGACTTCCATGGGTGTAATTGGTATGACCTTGAATGAAGAGGATGAAATAGTAGGAATGCAGCTTCATACCCAGGGTGAGTATCTTCTGTTCGTATCAGAGAATGGTTTAGGAAAACGTACCCTGATGGATGAGTTTACTGTTCAGCGTCGTGGTGGTAAGGGAGTAAAATGCTATAAGATAACCGATAAGACCGGTGATGTGATTGGAGTAAAAGCAGTAAACGAGGAAAATGAAGTAATGCTGATCACAAACGAAGGAATTATAATTCGTATTATGGTTAGTGATATCTCTGTACTTGGAAGAATAACCTCAGGTGTAAAGCTAATGGATATTGATGCTGACAAGAATATTAAAGTGGCTAATCTTACCAAGGTAAGAGAAAGTACTGCGTCAGAGGAAGAACTGATAAAGAATCTGGAAAATGAACTTAATGAAGAAGATCAGGTTGTTGATGCTAGTGAATTTTCAGTAGAGGATTCCTATGATGATTTCTCAGAGGACTCCTTCGAGCAGATAGCAGAAGAGAGCGAGAAAGAGAATGAGGATAATTAATACCGAATTAATAATTAATCATATAAAAGAAATGTGTATCGAAGCCAACTATATGTTGGCTTCTGATGTAGAATCCAGACTTCGTAGTGCCGCCGAAGCAGAAGTAAGCCCACTGGGAAAGCAGATTCTAGGCCAGCTCAGTGAGAATCTGGATGTTGCATCCACTGAAAACATCCCGATCTGTCAGGATACCGGAATGACAGTAGTATTTGTCAAGCTTGGACAGGAGGTACGAATTGAAGGTGACTTTTTGGAGGATGCAATCAATGAAGGAATCCGTCAGGGGTATGAAGAGGGCTACCTTCGAAAGTCAGTAGTTGGAGATCCCTTGCTCCGTGTTAATACCAAGGACAATACACCTGGTATTATCCATTATGAGATTGTTCCCGGAGATCGATTAGAAATAACCGTGGCACCTAAGGGTTTCGGAAGTGAAAATATGAGCAGGGTATATATGCTAAAACCCTCAGACGGAATAGAGGGTGTTAAGAAGGCAGTACTGGAGACGGTGAAGTTAGCCGGACCAAATGCCTGTCCACCAATCATAGTTGGAGTAGGCATTGGAGGAAGCTTTGAAAAGTGTACCCTACTTTCTAAAAAAGCCCTAACAAGAAGCTTGAATCAACCTTCACATCTGGAGCATATTCGGGTCCTGGAGGAAGAGTTATTAACTGAGATTAACCAGCTTGGTATTGGACCAGGAGGCCTGGGTGGACGGATGACAGCACTAGGAGTTAATATTGAAACCTATCCAACCCATATCGCAGGTCTGCCTCTTGCCATTAATATCTGCTGTCATGTGAATCGCCATGTTACACGCAAATTATAGATAGTGAGTATGGATACGCTTATAATTTAACTCGGGTAGAAGTCGTAAACACGACTTACTAGAATCATGTATAAATATTAAATAAATCAATTTAATAATTGATTATATTAAATTGTTATGGGTATACTATGAAGTGCCATTTAATATCCATAACAAATACTTTGAAAGGCTTATCAAAGGGGATTGAAATGGATCAGTACATCACAACACCTTTAACTGTACAGAAGGTAGAAGAACTCAGCGCAGGAGACTATGTATATATCACAGGAACGATATATACGGCTAGGGATGCTGCCCATCAGAGAATTTATGATACTATGCTTCAGGGTGGTAGTATACCGATTGATTTACAGAATAATATTATCTACTATCTGGGGCCTACACCGGAAAGGGAAGGGCAGGTAATCGGTTCGGCAGGACCAACCACCAGTAGCCGTATGGATAAATATACACCGATGCTGTTGGATAATGGCTTAAAGGGCATGATTGGAAAAGGAAAACGGAGTCAAGAGGTTATTGAAGCGATGATTCACAATAAAGCTGTTTATTTTGCTGCAGTTGGTGGAGCAGGCGCTCTATTATCGAAGAAGATTAAAAGTAGCAGAATAATCGCTTATGATGACCTTGGTACAGAAGCAATCAGAGAATTATATGTTGAGGAATTTCCCGTAATTGTCGTCATTGACTCCAAAGGAAATAATTTATATGAAATAGTGATGCAAAATTGTTGACAAACCTCAAGTTATTTGGTATACTAGATTTTGCTTCTGTGAGAAATAGCAGATAGCAATAAATTAAACCAAGAGAATTGATTTATTCATTCCTCTTGCATAAAGAACTGACAAAGTTCGGATCTGGAGAAATACTCAAGAGGCCGAAGAGGCGCCCCTGCTAAGGGTGTAGGTCGGGCAACCGGCGCGAGGGTTCAAATCCCTCTTTCTCCGTACAAAAAAGCGTACCAATAGGTACGCTTTTTTCGTGTAAAAAACGGTTGACTCTTGGGTTACCCAAGGGCTTACAATTATTTCAGACGACAGGGGTGCACACCTGTAGGCCTGAAGAAAGGAGAACGGAATGTTTCGAATCGGCGAGTTCTCAAAGCTATGTGGACTATCCATTGATACCCTATACCATTATGACAAAATGAGGATTCTTGAACCTGCAAGGGTGGATTCATCTACTGGTTATCGGTATTATGAGGCCAGTCAATTGGTGATGGTTAATAAGATTATGGCACTAAAGGATGCTAATTTCTCCCTTGAGGAAATTGCTGCAGTACTGAACCGAAATCTTTCTTTATCCTCCTTGATTGGTTTATTGGAGAGTAAATCTCTAATGCTGGAGGAAGAGCTTAACAAAGAGCTCAATAGGCTGGAACGTCTCCGAACCAATATCTTTTTAATCAAGAATGGAGGCATACCCCAAATGAATGAAATAACAATTAAAAGTGTAGAAGCTATTAAAATTGCATCGTTACGTAGAAGCTTTCATAGTAGTAAATTTGACGAAGAGCTGACTGATATGTGGGAAAAGGTTAATGTTCACATTGATAAGATGGGTGGGAAGCGAACAATACCTTGTATGATGTTGTATCACAGAGCGTGGTCTGATTTGGATTCTACCTCGACTTTGGAGGTGGAAGTTGTAGAACCAATTACTAAAAGTATTCCGGAATCAGCTGAGATCAAGGTATACGAGCTACCGGCAGTAGAGAAGATGGTTTGCCTAGTACATAAAGGGCCCTTCACAACCATATCTGGAGCATATGAAGCTTTATATGATTGGATTAGACAGAATGGTTATAAAATGTGTGGTCCCCTTCGTGAGATATATCACAAGGGTGAGTGGATTACAGATGACGCGGAGGAGTATATTACTGAACTCCAGGTACCGATTGCATAGGAAGTTGGTACGAGGTATTAAATGATAGAAAGATGTCATTAATATTAAATGCTATACAACAAGTAAAATGATGACCTGTTGTATAGCATTTTTAATTTATCAAAGCGAAGTCTATTGGAAAGATAAATACTTTAATAATGCGAACTAGAAGAATACATGGTATAATACACTAAAATAAGTAAATGAATTACATTTGCTTTTAGTCACTTAGTATGCATAAAAGATCAAATGGTACTAATGATGATGCGAGGGTGTATTATTTTATTGAGAAAAGCTATGAGCAAGATATAAGCGAGGAGGTAATTATGGTAGATTTCACAATAGCTGTAAAGAATGAGCTTAAACGATTTGGAGCTGATAAAGTTGGCGTTGGGGATATTTCGATGCTACCGGTCGATGCAAGAAGGAATATGACTTTTGGAATAGCCGTTGCTGTAGCCATAGATCCGGATGTTATTAGGGGAATTGAAAACGGACCAACATTGGAATACCGCCTTGCTTATGATAATTTAAATTATAAGTTGGATGAGATCGTTACTTATGGAGCACAATACATACAAAGCTTTGGATATGAAGCTATTGCTCAGACGACTTCGGAGGTTTCAAGGACAGTGAAAGAATATAGTTCGGCTCTACCTCATAAGACCGTTGCTACCCGAGCCGGGATCGGTTGGATAGGAAAGAACGCAATGCTTGTAACAAAGGAGTACGGAAGTGCTGTACGTATTTCGGCAATTCTGACGAATGCAAGCCTACAGGCAGATCAATCAATCAATGAATCAAATTGTAAAGGTTGTATGCGTTGCAAGGAAGCATGTCCTGGCGAAGCTATAACTGGGATCAATTGGAATATAACATCTGAAAGAGAGAGCCTGTATGATCCTGCTAAATGTAAAAAAGCAGCTCGTAAAATCACAAAGGATCGATTAAATATTGAGGCAACTTTGTGCGGTAAGTGCGTCCTTGTTTGTCCTTTTACGCAAGTATACTTAAAAAAATAAAAACAAATTGCCAATCGAGAACTATATAAAAGCCCTATTATACGGGATTTCACGGGCATTGTTTGAGTTTGATTAATTGTTTTAAAAAAATAAAAAATTTAGGGTAAAAAGTTGTTGACAAAGAGATTTACATGTGATATCATTTATTTTGCTGACGCGTTAAAGAAAATAAACGCTAAGCAAAACGAACCTTGATAATTGAACAGTGAAACAACCCTGAAAATTCTAAAACATTGAGACTTCACATGGGTCTCAAAAATAGATTTTCATTAATGGATTGACTTTGTCAATTCGTTACGAACCGTATCTGGAAACAG
>JAEYOQ010000025.1 GCA_023411555.1 Bacillota bacterium | reverse complement strand
AAAATAGAGTAAAATGCTTGCATTCTCGCAAGGGTATTAGAGTAAAATGCTCGCATTTCCTGATAACAATTATAATTATAAATGACATTGATTGAAATCCACCCTTAAATTAGGCGCTTACCTTATAACAATTATCGTAGTAAAATCACAACAATAACGTTTACGAGCCAGCTAATATACCTAATAATTTTATAAGAGTATTTCTACATACTTCTTGTGACTGTAAATCACCTATATTAAGGTATTGCTTTTGACCTTTGAGCACAGTGTAATTTGATTTATATTGTATAATATACTCCAACTCACCTTTTTTATAATACGTATAATAAATGAATTGTTCTTCTGTTATATTGTCAGTATCCTTTCGAAATACTCTTTGCTGATAATGATAAAGATTAGCCATCTTGATGCCACCAATGATTGAAGCATTTTCAGAATCCAATAATTCCACCAGTTCTTGAAACATATTAGTGTCATATACCGATTTAACCTGAGAGAAATCCTTAGATATAAGTACATTCACTTCAACATTACTATACAATGGTTCAGATAACAACACCAGCTCGATTTTAGAGTCTTTCGCAAAAGTAGTGCAGCTTATAGAATTATAACGATGTTCTGATATATTGTTAAAGTGAGAGAGTAAGTCATATCCATTACTCCCAATGTAATTCAAAAGTTCTAGGTAGCGCTCATTATCATCGTCAGATACACGTGAAAAATGTACTATTCCTTCTTTATCAAACTCAGGAAAGCAATCCTTAATTCCTTCAGATAAATTTGATGAATATTCTGTATATAAATTATCCACCATTTTATCTATGTCTGCGTCAATTTTACTTATTTGATGAAAGTGAATGGTATCTTCCTTGGTTATAATACTGGGGATCTGCATCAGGATAAATTCTGAATTATATTCGTATGGGTCACAATTATTTCCGCCCACTACCTCAGAATCAAGAGAAACGTTTTGTCCGTCTAATTTTGATATTTCTTTTTGTTTTTTGGGTAATGAGTTCTCTTGTGAATTGCAACTGATTGTTATAACAGCAATAAGTAGAACTAGAAAAGTAATAAATAATTTTTTTATAATATAATTACCTCCTCATATTAGTAAATATAATTGATGAAGAGAACTTAGACTTATTCCAATATGGAGCCTTAAAAATAGTTGGATATTGATTGGAATACCCGGGAAGTATATATCCACAGGATGGAAGGCCTCTGTTATTTATCTGTACACATGTTTTCCTGCTTGCTAATTTAACGTTCTGTTTGCTCGGTCATTAATCCCCAACGGAAACCAAACTTATCAATAAATACAACTTCACAAGAGCTATATGTGGTACTATGCATTGGATATATAGTAGTGCTACCATCCTTTAAGATTTCATATGCATTTTTTACCTCGTCACTAGTATCAAATGTAATAGTAAGCGATAATGATGTACTTTTTACTAAATCGACATCCATATTATCACACATCATAATTCTTTGATTGCCTATCATAAGTTCAGCATGATAGATGTAGTTAGCTTTTTCTGAATCCAGTTCTTTATCCCAATCTCTTGCATCCCCATCTGAATATCTTAAAAGACAATTTATTCTGGCGTTAAAAGCTTTCTGGTATAGATAAATAGCTTCTTCACAATATCCGTTAAAGTTGAAATTTGGTGTAATCAATATCATTAATTCTTTTCCCCGCTTATCTGTAAAATGCTAATAAATGTTATATGTATAATTAAAATACACAACAGATTACTTTAAGAAGCTTCGTAAATAAATTACATTATTATCAGGGTCATAGAAGCTCATGTTTCTAGCTCCCCATGGGCGAGTTGTCGGCTTTTCAATTATCTCTACACCTAATTGCATGAGTTTATTATATTCATTATCAACATCATTCACTGTGAAGGCAAGGCATATATTCTGATTGTTATTATTCTTCAATGAATTGTCATTATAAATTGTTAGCATAGTTTCTTCAGCAATTAAAATTTGATGTACACTATCGTTACTACCATTCTCAATTCCTAGAAAAGCTTTGTAAAAGTTTGCTAATCTGACAACATCGTTTGATAATAATGCTACTTCACCTATTCTCATAAAAACCTCCAAGTTATTTGTAAAAGGAAATTATGGATATCCCTTAATTAAAATTATACATATATTGGAAGTGATAGTCAACAAAGGATAGAAAGTGTAATATCTACACGCCGCCTTGCATTGTCTTGACTCAGTCAGATTACATTTGCCTTCGTAAAGCCATTAGTCTTACTCTGTGAGAGTACCAATCATGTTTCAGACAGAATAAAAAAGTCCATCCTTTTGGATGAACTCATTTTATAAAGCACGAGGTCCTGGGACCTCGGTTTTGCTCGGACCGGAGTGGAGCGGAGACATTCGAATAAAACCCACATACAAAAACACTGATAAATAGGTGGTTTGCTTGCTAGTTTATCTTAATTCGTCTAATACCATACTCAAGATTATCTCCATCAAATCTTAAGATTCCATAGGAAGCTTTTGGGTCATCATTTGGTAATCCAACACTTCCTACATTCATAATTAATTTTCCTGAAGATGCTACTATAAATGGCGTATGTGTATGTGAACATAGCAGAATATCATATCTAAGCCGATTGATAAGTTCATACATATCTTTTTGCGAAGTCATAATACCGATAGGTTCATTTATATTCCTATCTGAACCATGAACACATAGGATTTTTTTTTCATTAATTGTGATTTCCTCTTTGTCTTTTAAGACTTTTATTGTCTGGATTATTTCTTCAGAAACCATTTTATTTATTTTTATAAATTCTCTATAAATTCTATTCTCCTTTTCATCTTTAGGCTGAAAATCTTCGTCAATCTCATTAAACCAATCATCTGTATTCCCTTTAATCCATACTATTGGTTTTAATTCCTTAATTAGATCAAAGCACTTTTGTGGTTCTTCCCCCCCAAAATATTATATCTCCGAGTACTATGACTGAATCAATTTTGCTCATTTCCATATCATCTATAACTAATTTAAGTGCATTATAATTACCATGTACATCCCCTATTATTCCTATGTTCATTATACTTAACCTCTCATTTTCCACTATTATCTTGATCGCAAGTAGAACTTATAGATAAAACAGAGTATTTCTCTAAAGTCTCCAAGCTTTATAGATCTCTTAATTATAAATTCCCTAAAATAGGAAGTCAAATTAATTTATACAGAAAGCATGGTATTTGTAATTTTTTCCAGAGTTTACACTTCCCTTATATCAAAAAAGATAACGTTTACCCGTATGTTAAAAATGTTTAAACGGTTATTTTGCTGTGAGAGTACCAATCACACCCAATTTTTACGTACTCAATTAAGTACTCATGAATCCAATAATATATATAAACAAATAGGAAACTGTATTTTTAGTAATTATTTATTTTTTACTATTTTTAATATGTTTCAAACATACAAAAATTGCTAGAGCTGTGGCAACAAGAAATTCTGAAAAAATTACAGATGGATTCCATATATTAAAATAAAAATGACCTACAATATATACTGCAAAAGTTACTAAATAAATAGCTAAACAGCTTAAAATACAATATATGGATTTGCTTCGTCTATCCTCTTTCAGCATAATTTCTTTTTGCTGTTTCTCTAATATCTCTGTTTTTATTGAAAGTTCATCTATTTGAGATGGCTTTAAAAGATAGTCTGTTGAAACTTTAAAAAATTCGCTCAATGCTATAAGCTTATCTACTTCAGGTATTGCTTGTTCAGATTCCCATTTTGATATTGATTGCCTCGAAACATTAAGTTGTTCTGCCAATTCCTCTTGTGTTAGATTATTTGCTTTTCTTAAATTTAATATTTTTTCTGATATATTCATTATATTTCCTCCTTCATTTTGATGTAATAAGCATAATAAAATAAGCAGTTGCATTCTATCAACAATAATATGTTTCTTGTCAACTAGCGGTTGCAAACTGCATGCAATATAAGGAATTCGCTTTTATCTATAATACAAATTCAGATTTATTTTATTTAACAAAACATCTGCTAATTTCTACAATATCTTCTATTATAGCATTCTCATTTAGTTATTCCAACTAGTTCCAATACTGGTTACACAATACAATTTAATTGAAGTTGTATGGGGGTAAACGGTTATCAGCGCGGACCGTAGCGGAGTGGAGACATTCGAACCCGCGACTCCTCACATAGTCTTTACTCAGTCAGATTACATCTGCCTACGTAAAGCCAATAGAGATCAGTCTGTGAGAGTACGAATCTGATCCAGTGTAGAACATGAAAAAAGGTCCATCTATGTAAATGGCAATCCACTGGAACGGATTGCGCGTGATTTCCAGACAAACGGATTGTATCTGTCAAAACAGACCATGTCCAACTGGACAGTTAGCGTAGCTGAAAAATATTTCGTGCCCGTTTATGAATTATGAAATCAACTTCTTTAAAGGCACATGTGAATCAGAGTGATGAGACTACGGTTGAAGTAATTCATGATGGTCGACCTGCCGGTAGTAAAAGTTACATGTGGGTTCATCTCACAGGAGAGTTAAGTCTGGTTCCAAAGATCGTTGTGTATGAGTATCAAAAGACGCGTCACAGCGATCATCCCAAGGAGTACTATAAAGACTTCCAAGGGATCCTGGTGACGGACGGTCTTGAACAGTATCACAAGACTGCACGTGATCTGAAAGGGCTCATAAATGCCAACTGCTTTGCTCATGCCCGCAGAGATTATGCGGATGCGATAAAGGCCATCGGTAAGGGCAATGAGAAACTGATACGGCAATCGGTAATATAAGCTACATTTCTTCTGGGCATTCAATGCCTAATAATGACATAGAGTCGCTAATGACTTTTTGTACTGCATCAACTAAGACTATTCGAGATTTCCTAATTTGATCATCAGCTGATAAAATCCTACATTCATGATAAAATTTATTAAATAAATTGGAAAGATGATAAGCGTATCTTGCGATAATGCAAGGCTCGAACTTAGCAGCCGCATCTCTAACAATTTCGGGATATAGTGCTAACTTCTTGATTAATTCATAACTAATGTCGTCTGCTAAATATCCTAAGTCAACATCTGTATTATCGATATGTGATTTACGTAATATGCTCTTTGAACGTGCATAAGTGTATTGGATATATGGTGCTGTCATACCATCAAAACTCAGAACTTCATCCCAATTGAAATGAACATCTCTAATAAGGTAATTAGATAAATCGTGAAATATAACAGAACCTATACCGATTTTTTTTGCTGTGTTAATTTTATCTTGTATATCAGGATTTTTTTCTTGAATGGCATTCAGGGCTCTAGATACAGCTTCACTTAAGATATCCTCAGCATATATTACGTTACCTTTTCTTGTTGATAATTTTTCACCGTCCATACTTACAAGTCCATATGGTATATGGTATAAATCATTTGCCCATTCATATCCCATCAATTCGATGGCTTTAAACACTTGTGAAAAATGAAGCTTTTGCTCCATACCAGTCACATAAATACACTTTTCAAAATGATATGTTTGCTTGCGATATAAAGCAGCAGCGATATCACGAGAATGATAAATTGAGCTTCCATCTTTCTTGGTAATTAAGCAAGGTGGCATACCATATTCATCTAGGTTGATAATATTAGCCCCTTGACTTTCAACAAGAAGATTCTTATCTTTTAATTCCGTAACAAGAGCTGGAACTTTGTCCATATAAAAGCTTTCGCCTGTATAAGAGTCAAATTCAATATTAAGCATCTTATATACCCGCTCAAATTCTAATAGGCTGATATCTTTGAACCATTGCCATATACTAAGAGCCTCCTCATCACCATTTTCCATTTTAGCAAACCATGCTCTTGCTTCGTCATTTAATTCGGGGTTATTTACTGCCTCATTACCAAATAGAACATAAATGCGTAGGAGCTCCTTAATTCCATTTTCCTCGACCATTTTTTTGTCGCTCCACTTTTTATATGCAACGATTAATTTCCCAAATTGAGTACCCCAATCACCTAAATGATTAATGCGGACAACGTTATATCCTAATTTACTGTATATTTTGGCAAAACTATTGCCTATTAATGTAGTTCGTATATGTCCTACATGAAAGTTTCTAGCGATATTAGGAGAGGAGTAGTCCATACATATGGTTTTACCGGCACCAATATCTGATGAACCATAAAAAGGTTTAAGAACATCTGTAATAATTTGATTTATGAAATACACCCTGTCAACAAATATGTTTAAATATCCATTCACAGCGTTTACTTTAGATATTATGTTGTCTTTATTATTATGGCATAAATGAGTACATAGCTCATCCGCAATTATTATAGGACTCTTTTTTAGTGTTTTTGCTAAAGTAAAACATGGCAGCGAAAAATCCCCTAGTTCAATATTTGACGGAATTTCAATATAGCTTTCTATATCGGGTAATGAAATGTCATAAATATCTCGTAGACCAAGTTTAATTAAATTAACAACTTTCTGCTTCATAATTATCTCCTTTATTTTTAATAATAAAAAAAGAACCATAATAGAATTCAAATTACTTCTATTACGGTCCTGTATATTAGTTGCCATATATCAGTAACCGCACAGAAACAAGATGTAAACCTTGTAACCATGCGATTAATAGCTTAGTTACAAGAAGTTACATCTGCATCTGCGTCTTAAGCAATTACTAATAATATGACTCATAGTATCGTCCTTTCCAAATATTAGAGTTATCTTATCAGGTGATCCAAATAATGTCAAGAAAAATATCTTTACTTTTTATTTTTACGTAGAACTAATCTGCATCTTGATGGGTTTTGCTTCTATGATAGTACGATCCTAACACTTCATTCAACTCATTTTCTGCAAACACAATGTAGTATAGGACCATCTTCTTCTTTATAAATTAGGTCTCTTTTACACTCTACAACTGAAAGTCCTGCCATTTGAACCAAATCTATCATTTGATTAGTGGTAAATGCTTCCCAATAACAATCCGTATCCTCATAGGGATAGAACTTATTACCAAGGAGATGTTGTGAATATTTTGATTCTAAAAATTCCTTATCATGCCCTGAAAAACTAATTATACCTTGACTTTTTAAAACCCGACCGCATTCTTTTAAAATACGCACTTTATTCTCTTCCTCATAAAAAAGACCGAAAGTCTGTGACCACATTATTACAACATCAAATGAATTACTTTCAAAAGGTAAGTCTAATCCATTCGTTAACAAGAATTCAATATCTCGTTTACTTTCTAAAGCAAATTGCCTTGCAGGTTCTATAACCTGTTCAGAAATATCGATAGCCGTAATTCTAAATCCCTTGTCATACAAGCAAAATGCTTCTCTACCCATGCCACAACCTATATCAAGAATTCGTGACTTAACTGGAAAGCGAGAAACTACTTCGGTTTCCCATATTTTAATCTGTATTTAGTATAATCCCGCATAGGCTTTATTAAGGATTCCTCAGAGTATAGTTATTTTACAATTTCTATATTATTATTCATGTATGTCACCCCCGATACTATTCTTCATAACCTTTGCTTCATGTTATCACACAATTGTGACTATAACTTATTTTATCACAAAATGACCATAAAACGGAAATCTCTGAAAAAAATAGACACGTATAATTATTTCGGATATAAGGAAGTGTAGTAATGAATAGCAAGCGATTCATTTAGATCACGCCGCATTGTCTGACGATAAGTGGGGCGGTGCCACAACCTATCTCAAGAACTCGTTTGTCTTTTGAAATATAATTATCGAGAATTTTCTTGGTATTTATAAACTCCATTCCATATTGTCCGGCTTCTTTTGCACGGTTTATCTCGTTACCGGTTGCATAAGCATTCATTACCTTTTCTTTATTGTTCATCTATTTCCTCCCGTTCTTAATGATGATTATATACAAATAATTTATCTGATTATATATTTCCTGTTATTGGAAGTCAATAACGAAGCATCAGAAATTGCTCCGTTAATCAGGGTTTGGCAATAATGAAGTTGATGTGAGAGTATGGACCTGATCTAGTGTTTAACATGAAAAAAGGTCCATCTTTTCAGATGAACCCTTTTTCATGTTAAGGGAGAGTGGATTTGAACTATAATCCTATCCTAAAAATACTGAAAAGAAAGGGGTTTCATCCACTTCTGATATATGTGCACATATTTTTATTCTGAATTAGTTCTTCAAAGTTATTGAGGTGGGTTAGATCTATCTACCTAGCATAATGGTTATTTCCGTATAATCGGAGCATATATCTGAATTGGGTCAGTTTCATTTTGAAAGTTTTTATCATACACTTCAAAAAGTGGATAACGTGAGTATGTGTTGCCGTTCTTTGTTAATACTGCGTCAGGTAGGCTTAGATTGTTTTCTTTCAAAAAAGTTTTAAAGAAGTATTGAAAAAACTTCCCACTTGTTTCATCTTCTAATGTGCAGTCAAATACTGCGTATTCAGCAGCATCGAAACGGCGTCCAATTAAGCCTGTCGGTATGTTTTCAAGAGTTGAGACTTCAACAGCAACCAAATATTTTGCCGTATCATTCTCCGTTTCACTGTGAGTCATGCCATAACAAAGGTGGTCGTAAACCTGATTGGGGATTTTTTTTATTAGATTTTCGTTCCCCCATTGTTGGTATAAATCGCTTATACTGTGAGTCCCATCACTGCTGTGATAGTTTATATCAGTATCTATTCCGATTACTAAGAAACTGTCTTTCTTAACAAATTGAACCTTCTCAAACACTTTCTTTAATTCCATAGATATACCTCTTTCCATTAATAAATTTTCTGGATTTAGAGGAAAGGGTTTGATATCTGGATTTAATTGACGGAATTTTGCCGGCGAAATCCCATAGAATTGTGAAAAACTTTTAGTGAGTGCTTGCTGAGAGCAGAATCCATTCTCAAAGGTAATCTCAATAATACGTTTATTCGTTCCTTTGAGTTCCAATGCTGTTTGATATAACCGATAACGAAGTATATAATCTTTCATTGTGTAGCTGGTCAGCGTCCTGAACACAGTTGATAAATGCGACGACGAAAGATATACATGGTTAGCAACATCGGAAACAGTAATAGGTTCGCTGTAGTGGCAAGGGATAAACGCTATCGATTTATTCACAATATCTATATAATCCAAGTCAATCCCTCCTTCTGTTACTATAGTATCAAATGGTAGGTTGAAAGTTTTGTCAAAATTAACTTTTTTGTATTTACTGTACTTGATTTAATAATTGATCCACAAATTCTGAATTGTGAACTTCTATAACCATAATATCATATTAAATAATAAATCATATTAAATTTACCATACGTTGTGTATACCAAGCTTCAAAGTGTATATTCTGTACTTGCTGACCCTTCGGAGAGTGAGCGTTGTCTATCGAGATAATAACTAATGAAACAAGGCGAAGCAAATTCACCCTTTGTCCTCTTAATGATTACATACTAAAGTTTGAGATATCAGTCAAGGACACAGCCATGAAGTGGTGCGTAGCATCCTTGATGGATATAGAAAACTTTGGTTTAATCCACCTTAAGAGAAGAAGGGTTCCATAGCGAGTCGGTAGAGGTATGTAATAAATAATCATTTGATTGCGATAGGTTTTGTAATTTTTGTGCTGAATATAACTGATTTTAACTGATATTAGCTGATTTATAAGGGTGAAAAACGGGGTGAACATTTTCAGACTTGATTACGGAAACGATTATTTCTTGGGTGAGAAAAAGAAAAAACCCTTGAAAATCAAGGGTTTTAGGTTAAGCGCGAGACGGCGCACGAGGTCCGGGGGACCTCGGTTTTGCGCGGACCGGAGCGGAGCGAAGACATTCGAACCCGCGACTCCTCGCAGTGTCTTTGCTTACGCAAAGCCACGGGAAGAATGAGAAAGTCGGCGTGAGAGCCTCCATTCTCATTCTTCCAAGGTTCACTCTGTGAGGGTTCCAACCTGATCTAGTATTTGAATATAACAAAAGAACCCTTCTTACGAAGAGTTCTTTGTTATATTAAGCGCGAGACGGGATTCGAACCCGCGACCCTCGCCTTGGCAAGGCGATACTCCACCACTGAGCCACTCGCGCATTATATCATGAACGATTAGTATGTTCATGATTTCCGTTTTCATGCTTGCTTTATTTCGTAAGCACATGACATAATATACTATATATTTGAGCGGATGTCAATACCTTCGAATAAAATTTTTGAGTTTTTTTTATAATTTATATTGTATGTGTAATTTAACCAATTGTAATGGTGCAGACATATTCGTTGTTCTGGAATTGACGATTTATCAAGGAATCAGATTTGCTTAAGGCTACATCTACCCATAATTCTTCTGCAGTGAGCAGGAGATTAGCCATCATGATGCCCATATCTATCATCTTGTTATAATCCAGTACCTTACCGATAAAGAGGTTCTTCTTGGCGAATACATGAATACGGTTCTGATATACGACAAAGCGCCATGGTTGACTGTTGAAGGCAGAAGGAGCGAGTCGGGCAGCAGCTAACACCTGCTTTATGTCCGGTGTTACCTCCTCCTTATAGACGATGATCTCATCCTCTGGGAGTCGTTTTGCTTCGGAACTGTCTCGTGTCAGCTTTGATTTGGTTCTACCGAAGGCTAGGGCGACCACATATTCATATTTCATCGTCGCCTTCAGACCACTTCCCGGATAGGCAACAAGGAAGCAGGTACCAAGCCCCTTGGCAGCCAGATACAGGTTAATCTGCTGCATCAGATAGCCTGCATTGAGCATATAATCCTCCTTTACCTCGGAGGAGATGCACAGGTAATAAGGAGCATTTACGTTGAAGGGACCGTAGAAGCCTTGTTTCGCTTCTATATTGCTAACTAATTTAAACTCTACTGCTATGCCGCTGGTCAGCATAGGAAGCTTGTTCGCGTATTCTAGCAGATCTGCAATTATTTCCCATTCCAGTTTTTCCTGCTTAAAGTGTCGTATGGATCTTCTGGAGAATATAGCATCATATGAATTCATCTTATCGATAACCCTCTTCCTTACTCGCTGGCAGCATTGGTGCACATGGCTCTCTTCTTAAAATAAAGAGGAGAGATACCATAATACTTCTTGAATAGCTTGCTGAAATGATATACATCATCATAGCCGACCTGATTAGCAATATTTTTTATGCTGTCATTGTCGGAATTCAGCAGGATATCCTTTGCCTTCTCCAAGCGAATTTTAATTAAATAGTTGATAGGTGACTCACCTGTCTCTTCCTTGAATATCTTTGATATATAAACAGGACTCAGGTACATATTATGCGCAATCTGCTCTAATGATATCTTGTGCTCGTAATTATCATTCAGATAATTAATGATACGGTTTACAGCATAGCGCTTATTATAGGATTCAAAGTTACAACCCTTTTGATCGCATTTTTCATCATGGGCTGCTTCACGCATGACCAATAATAACATCTGCATCAAATGTGCCTTGAGCATAAAATATCTTCCGATCAGATTACTTTCATTCTCGGCAATCATAGCATGGCAATGCATGGAAATCTCCTGTTTTAATTCTGCTGTGGTATGTAGGATACAACCACCCTCCGGAAAAACGATTGAATTCGGAGACATATTCTTAAAATGGAAATCAGTGAAGCCGGAGATGAATTCAATGGTAGGTTCCTTCGGGTTCGTAACCATATGGATATGTTTGACACCGGGATTACAGACGACGAAATCGCCTGCTTCGACCTTGTATTCCTTACCGTCAATCACATATTTCCCTTTTCCGGATAATATATAAGAAAGTTCCGTAAAGTCATGGTCATGATAGGTACCTTCCTTCACCATCTTAACCTTCGAAACATAAAAAACAGTCGGATTAAAATCATTATAGGTTAAATCATAATCACAACACATATAGCGCCTCCAAAGACGAAAATAACAATAAATTATGTTTAACCGCGTTTATAAGGTTGGACATAACAGTGATATTATAACATTACATTTCCAACTAGGTAAATGGGATTCTATAAAAAAAATCCTATTGTCATAGGCTATTGGTTCTATTCTCTTTATAAGTATAACCGAATCTCGGTTCAAAGGAACAGATGACTAAAATAAAATATTTTTTGACAAAAAGACCTATTGATTTTACCTTATCAAAGAATTATAGTATCGTTATCTTATTAATCATTGTATCACTTTATCAAGAAGAAATACAATACCGATTAAACAAATTGCAGCACATTATGAATGCTATTTTTTTTGCCCTGAAATAGGGTATAATCGGATTTTAGTGAGATAGAGGCCTGAAAATTGAACTACTATGAGGAGGAAAGTACTTATGACAGCAATGCAGTGGTTCTTATCTTTTTTGAAAAGATACCGAGCAAAACTTGTGTTTGCATTGATATTGGTGACAGTTACCTGTATGTTGGCAATTGTTAATCCACATATCTCAGGTATCATTGTGGACGATATTATCAAAGGGGGAAACCGTAAAACACTGCCGCTTATGATGGTTATTATGATTGTGACCAACCTACTACGAGCGGTATTAAAATACTGGTTCCTGATTATTTTTGAGAAATCCTCACAGGGTACTCTGTATACGATGCGTGATTACGTCTACCGGAACTTACTAGCACAGGACTTTAGCTTCTATAATAAGAATCGTACGGGAGATCTGATGTCCAGACAGACCGGTGATATGGAAGCTATCCGCCATTTTGTGTCTTTTGTTATCTATAATGTCTATGAAAATGCGCTTCTGTTTATCATAGCCCTGATTATGATCTTTATCGTGGACTGGCGAATGGCGGTATGTATGATTGCGGTCCTTCCTCTAACAGCTGTGACAACCATAAAGCAGTTAAAAGCAGTGAAACCGGCTTTTCATAATATCCGTCAGCGTTTTTCCAGTTTGAACACCTTTGTTCAGGAAAATGTCAGTGGTAACCGTGTGGTGAAGGCGTTTGCAAAGGAAGATTATGAGACCCAGAAGTTTAATAAAGAGAATGATGGCTACCGGGAAGCAGAATTAGTGGCCGCTGATATTTGGAAGAAATATGTACCTATATTCGAATTTCTAGCCAATGTCCTATCCATTATACTATACCTGGTTGGCGGTATTATGGTAGTAAAGGGCTACTTATCGATGGGTAAGCTAGTTACTGTAAGCGGTTATCTGTGGATGCTAAATATGCCGCTTCGTCAAGCGGGCTGGCTGGCCAATGACTATCAGAGGTTTATTACCTCCGTTGAGAAAGTCTATAATACGGTTATGGTTGAACCAACCATTCGAGAGCCAGAGCATGCGGTGTCTAAAGAACGTTTCCGCGGCGATATCATATTCAATCATGTAAGCTATCTTGCTGATGATGAAGTGATCCTTCGGGATATCAGCTTTCATGTTAAGCCGGGGCAGACCGTAGGTATCATCGGTGCGACGGGTTCTGGTAAATCCACGCTCATGAACCTCCTATGCCGATTCTACGATGTGACAGAGGGGGAGATCAAGATTGACGGAATAAACTTGAAGGATATGGATCTTTATTCTCTTCGTGATAATATCGGTATGGCCATGCAGGATGTGTTTCTTTTCTCTGATACCATCGAGGGTAATATCGCTTACGGCAGGCCGGATTGCAGCTTTGAAGAGGTAGAAGCGGTGGCGAAGGTTGCGAACGCCCATAACTTTATCCTGCAGATGCCGGAGGGCTACGATACGATCGTAGGAGAGAGGGGAGTGGGTCTTTCCGGAGGACAGAAGCAGAGAATCTCTCTTGCAAGAGCACTGCTTAAGAATCCTTCGATTATTATTCTGGATGATACAACCTCAGCAGTAGATATGGAGACTGAATCCCAGATACAGAATGAACTTGGCACATTACATAAGAATCACAATGTGTTCATTATCGCCCACCGTATTTCCTCTATTAAGGATGCGGATCAGATTCTGGTGTTGGATGATGGGCGAATCATCGAATCGGGGACGCATGATGAGCTCATACAGCAAAGGGGCTATTACTATACTGTGTTCCATCATCAGTATGGAGATTTTGATGCCATTCAGGGCAAAGGCTCCTATCGTAAGAATGAAAGATTGAAAGGGGGAAGTAAGGTTGGCTAGAAATAAATATGATATTGATGAGACGTTGCAAACCGAATTTAACTTTTCCCATTTGAAGCGTCTGGCAACCTATATAAGACCATACCGCAGAGACATGCTTATTACCATATTCTTGATGACCGTATCCTCGGCACTTGGTATGTTGACCCCTATTTTTTTGATGAAAATCATGGATGATTATATCCCTGAGAAGAATATCACAGGAATTGTTGTTGTCAGTTTAATCCTACTGGTCATCTACTTCATTACCTCAGCTATTATCCGAGCAAAGATAACCATAACCTCAAGGCTTGGGCAAAATATCATCCATACAATACGTAGTGATATATTTGGACATCTGCAGGAGCTTCCCTTCTCCTATTATGACGATAAGCCCCATGGAAAGATTCAGGTAAGAGTCGTTAACTATGTGAATAGCTTAAGTGATCTCCTATCCAATGGTATCGTGAATACCATCACTGATCTCTTCAGCTTATTTTTTATTGTAGGTTGTATGCTCTATATCAATGTACGGCTTACTCTGCTTTGCTTATGCGGACTCCCTCTGTTGATGGCTATAATCTTCGTCATCAAGAAGAAGCAGAGGGTAGCATGGCAGCAAACAAGTAATAAATCCTCGAATCTCAATGCTTATATCGCGGAGAGTATTAACGGTATTCGTGTTACCCAGAGCTTCACGAGGGAGCAGGAGAACATCAAGATATTTAATACCTTAAGCAATGATTACCGAAGTACCTATATGCAGGCTGTTAGGCTGAATTTTATCCTATGGCCGGCCATCCAAAATATTTCAACCTGGACGAATGTGGCTGTCTATGTGTTAGGAATCGCTTGGATGGATAAGGGAGTGAAAGGAATAACAGTTGGTGCCCTAATAGCCATGACAAGCTATGTTGGCAGATTCTGGGCGCCGGTGAATACCTTGGCCAGCTTCTATAACTCCATCTTGAATGCAGTATCCTACCTGGAGAGAATCTTTGAGACCATCGATGAGCCGGTTCTCGTAAAGGACCTTCCAGGTGCTTATCCGATGCCGTCCATCAAAGGTGAGGTCGAATTCAAGGATGTAACCTTTAGCTATGAGGATGGGGTAAAGATATTGAATGGAATTAGTTTTAAGGCAAATGCCGGGGATTCCTTTGCGATTGTAGGGCCCACCGGTGCTGGAAAGACTACAATCATCAACCTGATCAGTCGTTTCTATAATTTGGACTCCGGACTGATTACAATTGACGGAACGGACATTAGCAAGGTGACAATCAAGTCTTTGCGTAAACAGATGGGTATTATGCTACAGGACAGCTTCATCTTCTCCGGAACAATCATGGATAACATTCGCTATGGTAACATGGAGGCAACCGACGAGCAGGTTATTGAAGCGGCCAAGACGGTACATGCCCATGACTTCATTGTAAACCTAGAGAATGGATATGATACTCAGGTAAATGAGCGTGGAACCCGACTCTCTGTAGGTCAAAGACAGCTGATTAGCTTTGCGAGAGCCTTGCTGGCGGATCCCAAGATATTAATTCTGGACGAAGCAACCTCCAGTATCGATACCGAGACAGAGATATTACTGCAGGAGGGCTTAAGCAGGCTACTGGCAAATCGTACCTCCTTCATCATAGCACATCGTTTGTCTACGATTAAGAATTCCACCTGTATCATTTATGTGGACGGAGGATCAATTCAGGAGATGGGAACCCATGAGGAGCTCCTTGCGAAGAAGGGATATTACAGCGAATTATATCTGTCCCAGTACAAATTCCTAGAGAAGGAACTGGAAGCCTAGGGGCTGTCGCACAATGGTGCTCGTTCCTTGATACTTCCGTGTATTATTCTGAATCGAAGATGCAGAATGGATGCTAGTGTGCTTTATTAAGTTTTGTGCTTGTGTCTCCAGAGTGTAAACTTGTACTAAGGAAGAAATATAATACATTGGCCGGTAACTGTTGCGAATGGAAGCAGTTACCGGCTTATTTATGCTTGGTGGGATAAAATAGACTGTTGCTACCATCTAATAAATAAGATACAATAAAAGGATGTCATGATGCCATCGTTAAGTTATTAGTAGGACTTTATACCCTGCATTATGAAATTCACATATCTAATATTTACATTTGCTTATATGAGGAGAAATCACATGAAATATGATTATATAGAGGTTGTCCCCCACCTGTTGCACTGGTTTGATTATAATGCTAGAATTTTAGCATGGAGAGAGAATCCGAAGCCCTATTATGTCTGGGTATCAGAGATTATGCTTCAACAGACCAGAGTGGAGGCAGTGAAGTCTTACTTTGATCGGTTCATTAAGGAATTACCGGATATTAAGGCTCTTGCGGAAGCCTCCGAGGAGAAGCTCTTAAAGCTTTGGGAGGGGCTTGGCTACTATAGCCGGGTTCGCAATATGCAGAAGGCAGCAATCCTTATTATGGATCAATATGACGAACAGCTACCGGATAGTTATGAGACGCTTTTGACTTTACCCGGAATTGGGGAATATACGGCAGGTGCAATAGCTTCTATTGCTTACGGAAAGCCGGTTCCTGCGGTGGATGGGAATGTCCTTCGGGTGATGAAACGAATTGCCGGAAGCTTTGATGACATAACAAAGACGACAGTGAAGAAGGAGCTATGGGGGGATATCAAAGCGATTATGCCCGAGGATCGGCCGGGTGATTTTAACCAAGCTCTGATGGAGCTGGGAGCCACGGTTTGCCTTCCCAATGGTAAGCCCCTTTGTGACAAGTGCCCTGTGATGCATCTGTGTAAGGCGTTTCATGAAGATACTGTGATGCAGCTACCCGTAAAGCCAGGGAAGAAGGAAAGGCGGAGAGAACAAAGGACGATACTGTTACTAGAATATCAGAACCGTTATGCAATCAGAAAAAGAATGAACAAGGGATTATTGGCAGGTCTTTGGGAGCTTCCGGGAATTGAGACTAAGCTTAGTAAAGAAGAGCTCATGTCAGTACTGGCAGATTTAAGAATTGTTCCGGAAGAGATCAATCCGTTAAGTGATGCCAAGCATATATTCTCCCATGTAGAATGGGACATGTCTGGATATCACGTCCATCTAAAGGAGCATCCACAGGAGTATTCAAAGGAGAATGCGATTATTTGGGCGGATGTAACTGAGTTGATCGATTTTTACAGTATTCCGAATGCCTTTAAGGCATACACAAAGGAGATCAAAGAGAAGAAAAACTAGAATATTTTGCAAAATATCATTGTAAAATAGGACAAATGTGCTATGATAGTAAGGGAATTTATTTGATTTGATTTGGAGTGTGGTATATGAAAAAGAGCTTATTATTAGTTATTATAATTACCTTGTTAACAATGACAGGTTGTTCAGATAAGGGAGAATTTGCAAGCTTTATCCCGACACCTGCCCCTGAGTCTAATGATAGTATTGGGGATGTAGAGGCAGAGGAGCCATCGGAGGATAGTTCTGAGACCTCTGAAGAAGCTACACCGACCCCTAAGTCTCTTCATGTGGGACAGACAACTACCATGTATGTGAAGCTGGATAAGTATGATGCTATATTGAACGTAAGAGCAACGCCTTCCAGAGAGGGGGACATCGTTGGTTTTCTCGTTCATACGGAGAAAATAGAGGTTATTGATATTGTAGATGGATGGGCTAGCTTTGCACAGGGTGGTGAGGTTCGTTATGTCAGCGCAGATTTCTTAGTAAAGGAGCGTCCGGATTATATTAAACCACCGACACCGGCTCCTACGAATAAACCTACGCCGACGAATAAACCAGCTCAGGTTACTACGGAGGAAGACGATGCTGACGAGGCACCACCGGAGATATAATTCATAAATTTTTGCATTGGTTCAGAGAGGTAGGCATTTTTGAGATAAGAAAAGCCTACCTCTCTTTTATTAACAGGTGTTTTTAAAGGAATCTGAATCAGTGTGCCCTCCTCTAGCTCCTTAAGTACGAATTCTTTTATAACGCAGGCAACTCCCAGACTTGTTTTTGCAAATTCAATTAGGAGATCCATATTGCTGATCTCTAGAATATGCTCAGGATTTATGGTATTTGACCTAAAATAATCATCAATGTGTTTTCGTGATACATTTTCCTTATCCATCAGCATAATCGTTGCATTGGAGAAGATATCGCCCTTGTTCTCTCGCAGCATTAGATTATCCAGATAAGCTTTCGTGGCCACAAAAACATCCTCAATCGGGCCAAGAGAATAGAAATAGAAATTATCGCTTTCCGGCTTGGTTATCAGACCGAGATCCAGTGCGTTATTCTCTAGAAGCCTCATGGTATGGGATGAGGATTGATTGTCGATGGTAATCTTTATATGGGGATTTTCTTTCACAAAGCCATTCAGATAAGGCAGGAGCAGATATTTACATAAGGTAGTGCTGGCTCCGATACGAAGGTGACCAATTCCTAGGTCATGCACATGTCTTAAGTTGTCCTCACCGCTTTTTAGTGTGTCAAAGGCACTCTTGGTATATTCATAAAGTAGCCTACCTTCATCGGTTAACTTTACACCACGAGAGCTACGTATAAACAAGCTCAATCCGAGATTATCCTCTAAGCTTTGAATCGATTTACTGACTGCCGGCTGACTGATAAATAACTGCTTAGCAGCCTTAGAGATATTACCGGCTTCTGCCACATGGTTAAAAATATAGTATAAGGATAAATTTTGCTCCATTGCAAAGGCTCCTATCAACATTGATTATTATATAACACATTGTTATAACTGATATCAATAATATGTATTATAATTATACCAGACATTATGATAGAATGACAATAGAAATGTAAGATGCGAGCGATGCAATTCTTCTGTATTATATTAATACTATGTCTCCTGTGTCAAAAGCACCGAAGGTGCTTTCCTGATGCGGCAGAACGATATGCAAGCTCGCTTGCGATAGCGTTCTGCCTCATCAGGAAAAGAGCTTTAGCGTTTTTGACACAGGATATAGAATACTTAATGGAATATACTTGCGTCATTATTATTAACAGGACGGAGGAAAGAAAGAGATGAATTACAACATTGCAGTTATTCCAGGCGATGGAATTGGACCGGAGATTATTACAGAGGCGAAGAGGGTACTCGATCGGGTTGGAACATGCTTCGGTCACTCCTTTCAATATACTGAGGTTCTGATGGGTGGTGTATCCATCGATGCCACCGGAGTACCATTGACGGAGGAAGCACTTGAGATAGCGAGAAACAGTGATAGTGTACTTCTTGGAGCAGTTGGTGGGAACGTAGGTCAGTCCAACTGGTATAGCCTCCCGCCTCATCTTAGACCGGAGGCAGGACTTCTCGCCATCCGCAAAGGCTTGAAGCTGTTTGCCAATATCCGCCCGGCCATGCTATATGAAGAGCTAAAGGGTGCCTGCCCTCTGAAGGATGAGATAATCGGTGATGGCTTTGACTTTGTAGTAATGAGAGAATTGACCGGTGGACTTTATTTTGGAGATCGGCACACTACTGAGGAGAACGGAGTACGAAAGGCGACCGATACCCTTGTATACGATGAGAACGAGATCAAAAGAATAGCCAAGTGGGCCTTTGAGATTGCCATGAAGCGAAATAAAAAGGTCTGCAGTGTGGATAAGGCTAATGTACTTGATTCCTCAAGACTCTGGAGACAGGTAACCAAGGAGGTAGCGAAGGATTACCCTGAGATTGAGCTAACCGATATGCTGGTAGATAATTGCGCAATGCAGCTTGTGAAGGATCCAAGGCAGTTTGACGTTATACTGACGGAGAATATGTTTGGTGATATACTCTCGGATGAAGCGAGTATGATAACTGGGTCAATAGGAATGTTGCCATCGGCAAGCCTTGGAGAAACGAAGCTGGGGCTATATGAACCCAGCCATGGTTCTGCACCGGATATTGCAGGACAGAATAAGGCGAACCCTATTGCAACCATTCTCTCCGCTGCCATGATGCTCCGTTATTCCTTCGATCTTACAGAGGAAGCAGATAGTATTGAGGCTGCTGTGAAAGCAGTATTAAAGAAGGGGTATCGAACAATCGATATCATGTCAGAGGGTATGGAGTTAGTAGGAACCAAAGAAATGGGAGATCGGATAATAGCTGAAATATATAATTAAGGAGAATGATATTATGGGTATGACAATGACTCAGAAGATATTAGCGGCTCATGCAGGGCTTGCTCAGGTATCTGCAGGTCAACTGATAGAGGCAGATCTGGATTTAGTGTTGGGAAATGATGTTACAGCTCCTGTGGCTATCCATGAGATGGAGAAGATGTCCATAAAGAAGGTATTTGATAAGAATAAGATTGCATTGGTTCCGGATCATTTTACACCGAATAAGGATATCAAGTCAGCACAGCATTGCAAATGCATGCGCGATTTTGCTATGTCGCAGGAGATAACGAATTACTTTGAGATTGGTGAGATGGGCATCGAGCATGCACTACTCCCGGAAAAAGGTCTTGTCGTTGCTGGTGATGTAGTCATCGGAGCCGACTCACATACTTGTACCTATGGAGCACTGGGGGCATTTTCCACTGGTGTGGGCAGTACGGATATGGCGGCAGGAATGGCTACCGGTAAGGCATGGTTTAAGGTTCCCTCTGCAATTAAGTTTGTTCTGACCGGAAAGCCTGCTAAGTGGGTCAGTGGTAAGGATGTTATACTACATATCATCGGCATGATTGGAGTAGACGGAGCACTTTACCGGTCTATGGAATTCGTAGGAGATGGAATTAAGAATCTTACCATGGACGATCGATTTGCCATGGCAAATATGGCTATAGAAGCCGGTGCGAAGAATGGTATCTTTCCAGTAGATGAGCTTGCCATTCAGTATATGAAGGATCATTCTGTCAGAGAGTATAAGATTTATGAAGCCGATGCAGATGCGGAATATGACGAGGTATATGAGATTGACCTATCGGGGCTTCATCCCACTGTAGCATTTCCCCACTTGCCGGAGAATACCCGTACCATCGATGAGGTGGGAGAGATTAAGATTGATCAGGTGGTTATTGGATCCTGTACCAATGGACGTATTGACGATTTACGAATTGCCGCTAAGATATTAGAGGGAAGAAAGGTTGCCAAGGGCATGCGTGTAATCATATTCCCTGCCACTCAGGCGATTTATCTTCAGGCGATGGAGGAGGGCTTACTGGCAACCTTCATTAAAGCAGGAGCAGTAGTCAGCACACCAACCTGTGGCCCTTGTCTTGGTGGGCATATGGGAATCTTGGCAGAAGGAGAGCGTGCAGTAGCAACTACAAACCGCAATTTCGTAGGACGCATGGGCCATGTAAAATCTGAGGTTTATCTGGCTAGCCCTGCAGTGGCTGCAGCTAGCGCGGTGACCGGTAAGCTCTCAGGACCTGGTGAGCTTGGATTATAATAATGATTGTGCCTTTTGATGGGGCAGATGGAGGTAACTATATGAAGGCTTTTGGAACCGTTCACAAATATGGCGATAATGTCGATACCGACGTAATCATTCCTGCTCGTTATCTGAATTCCTCGGACCCAAAGGAGCTTGCAGCAAAATGTATGATAGATATCGATGAAGATTTTATTAATCGTGTAAAACAAGGAGATATTATAGTAGCAGATAAAAATTTTGGCTGTGGCTCTTCAAGAGAGCATGCACCGATTGCAATTAAGGCTGCCGGTATCAGCTGCGTTATCGCTGAGACCTTTGCTAGAATCTTCTACCGCAATGCAATCAATATCGGTCTTCCGATCATCGAATGCCCGCAAGCAGCTAAGGAGATAGAAGCCGGTGATCAGGTTGAAATAGATTTTGACAAGGGTATTATCTATGACAGAACCAAGGGAACCCAGTATCAAGGTCAAGCATTCCCGGAATTTATGCAGAAGATTATCAAAGCGGAAGGCTTGATTAATTACATCAACGAAAATCAAAAAGCGTAATTTTCGTTTATTAAGTATTAATGAAAATCAAAAAACATGATTTTCATTAATCATGTATCAATGAAAATCAAAGAACATGATTTTTATAGGAACCTACCGATACTGACAATGTCAGAGGCCGGTAGGTTCTTGTTCTAATAGGAATCCATTAGGATATACTAAATCCTTTTATACTTCCTTAATTCATTAAGACTTCCTATCATGAATATACATAGAGATTATGGAACATTGAACAGGCAGCCATCATAATTTGAACTAGAACTTTTTATAGGCGATGGTGTTTTTCTATGAATGGCACAATACAATATACAATCAGGCCTTATGATACCATATGGATGCTTGCTCAGGTGTTTAATACGAATGTAGATTCGATCATGGATTTGAACCCGGGTTTAGAGCCTCGTAATCTTATGGTTGGCCAGGTAATAACCATAAGGCCCGGCTTTCAAAGCTATCCTACTTCTCCAAATACAATGAGAGATCCTGATTTTATGGATTTTGATGACATGGACGACATGGACGATATGGATGATATGGATGATATAAGTGGAAGCGTGGCAGAGCTTATGAACTATTTTCGTATGCTATGGGAGCAGCACATAATGTGGACGAGAATGGCAGTCATGGGATTAGTTCATCAACTCCCGGATTCAGATCTGATACTACAGAGGCTACTTCGTAACGCGACTGATTTTGCGAATGCTTTAGCACCCTTTTATGGAGAAGAAGCGGCCGGAGAATTCGGCAGATTATTTGCGCAGCATATTACCATAGCAGCTGAGTTGGTCCAAGCAATTATGGCAGGGGATGATAATGCAGTAACAGAGGCTGATCGCAGATGGCGTGAAAATGCAGATCAGATTGCAAGATTTCTAGCAGATATTAATCCTTATTGGCGTGATGATGATTGGGGGGCTATGCTGTATGAGCATCTTGATTTATTAAGTAATAATATCGAGAATATGATAGCTCAGAATTATGAAGAAAGCATTAATGGCTTTGATGAGATAGAGATGCAGGCACTTGAGATGGCTGATATGATGGCCGAAGGACTTGCAATGCAATTTCCGGGTTGATTTGAACCTAAATCTCATATCTCTTACCACAAGCTTATTCGTGTTTATTCAAAAAAACTAATTTATTTATAATCAATATAATGTATGAATTATATTACCTCTGCAAACAATAATAGAGTAATCATCATTACGAATTATAATGCTTGGAGGAATAATTATGGCAGTTAAAAAAATGGATAAACCGAATGAAGGCATTAGATGCATTGTTAATACTTGTGACTATTATATGAACGGAGATCACTGCTCTGCAGAACAAATTCAGGTTGAGCCCAGAAATGCAAAAGGGTCTGATGAGACGGACTGCTCTACCTTTATACCGAAGGATAAGACATTCTAATTAAGCAATAAGAAGCGGCCGCATAACGCGACCGCTTTTTTGATTCATGACAAGTGAATTGATTTATCAATTCATCCTGCTTTGTCAATAGAAAGTTCGCCAAGCTTACTTTCTATTGCAGATACTATTTATTGTCTTTTAAATAGCCGGATAGAACCATCTTCATTTAATTTGACAAGAATAGTAGCGATGATAGGGAGTATGAGTAATCCCAGGACACCCATCAATTGTGCACCAACATACATTAGAATTAAGGTTAGTATCGGATGTAGGCCTATTTGCTGGCCTACAATCTTAGGCTCGATGGTCTGACGGACCGCTGTTATGATAATATAAAGTAATAGCATACCGATTCCAATCTTCGTGTTGCCAATCACAAGAGAGATAATCGCCCAAGGTAGTAATACCGCACCGGTACCAAGTATTGGCATAATATCTATAATTGAAATTAATAGACCAAAAAGGAAAGGGTTAGGAATACGTAGAATCCAGAAGCCGATGGATATCTCCAAGAAGGTGATGGAGATAATCGCAGAATAGGCTCGGATAAACTTTCCTAAGGTTCCGATACCATTATTCTTAAGCTTTAATAGCATTTCTCGGCGCTCGCCCTTAAACTGTGCACCGACGAAACGGGTAATCCGATAATAATCAATCGTAAAGAAGAAGGAGGATACAATCGTGAAGATAAAATTAATCAATAGGGAGGGCAGTGATGTAGCGAAACGTGCTATCGTACCGACAACGGTAGAGGAAGCATCCTTCAGGAAATTAAAAATAGAATCATTAATATTGTCGAGAAAATCCTGTAATAAGCTCTCTATTCCCGGGAAATGACCCATAACATTATCGATTACCTGCTCTATAGCTGGAAGCACCGTCTTTGCATATAACTCGGGAAGACTGTAAAACAGATTGCTTAGGAAATTGAAGGCCTTAAAGCCAATCATACTGGCTAGAAATCCGAGTGCTCCATAAAAAAAGATGAGCATGATAATGGAGATAAGAACACGACTCAATTTTGTCTTATTGTGTATGAAATCGATTGGCTTGCGAAAGACAGCCGAGATTATCACACCAATGACAAAGGGCATTAATAAAGGTAATAGATACTTAATTGCAACATATACTAGTCCTAAAAGAAAAATAACGTAGATAACATGAATAATGAATGCCTTTTGTTTTTCTAAATTCATACTGGTCCATGCCCTTCCCGATTTAGATTATATCTTTCGTCTATCCCATATTAGGAGTTCTTCATTACAATGCTTTCTAAGATATCAGCCACATCTTCACAGTTGTCACAGCATCTTTCAAGACGGTGCAATACCTCAGTCCAGCACATTAGCTCAATCGGATCCTTAGAGGTGTGATAAAGATTACGCATAGAATCTACATATAAGGCGTCGCCTTCCTCCTCCAAACGGTTAATCTCAATAATCATGTCGCGAAGCTTCTTGGAGGACTTAAAATTCTTGAATTCCTCGAGTGCTTCGTCCATTACTTTACAGCATTGAGTGATTAGCTGAGTGAATTTTAAGATCTCAGGACGGATTGACTGGATGTTAAACATATCAATGTATATAAGTACATCCTCTACGGAGTCAGTTACATCATCAATTTCCTGAGTAAGTGCGGTAATATCCTCACGCTCGATGGGGGGAAGGAATTCCTTAACCAATCTGTTCATAATATCATGTTTTGCAAGATCGGCATTATGTTCGATGTTATGAGCTTCTTTAACCTTTGCTGTTATAGAAGAAGGATCAAAATTCTTTAAGGTTTCATTTAGATTATTAGCTAAGTTGTAAGAGAACTTAGAAAGATTCGCAAATGCGTCAAAATAATTGTAATCATTTTTTCTAGACATTTCAATAACTTCCTTTCTTATTTAGAATATTTTCATAAATATATAGGACATTATAAAACCTAACAGACCACACCCGGGAAAAGTTAATATCCATGCAGCCACCATTTCCTTCACAATACCCCAGTTTACGCTGGACATTCTCTTAGCAGCTCCGATACCCATAATAGCAGTAGTCTTTGTATGTGTGGTACTTACCGGAATACCGAATGCAGAGGCTAAGAGGAGACAAATTGCTCCGGCAGCATCTGCTGCGAAACCTTGAGATTTACTAAGCTTAACCATACCCATACCGACAGTCTTAATGATTTTATATCCACCGATCGAAGTTCCGAGAGCCATGACCAGTGAGCAGAGAATCATAAGCCAGTAAGGGATATTGAATTCAGTAATATTACTTTGACCTTTAGCTAAAAATACACCGAGCATAAATACACCCATGAATTTCTGTCCATCCTGTGCTCCATGCATGAAGGCCATTGCTGCGCCACCTGCAACCTGGGCTTTCTCAAAAAACTTATTTGTTTTACGTTTGTCCATATCCTTACATATGAAATTGATGATTTTAATTACAATAAAACCAATTCCAAAGCCCAGAACTGAGGATAAAAACAGACCATAAATAACCTTAATCCATTCTTGACCATTGATACCTTGTCCACCCTGAAGTGCGACAGCAGCACCGGAAATACCAGCGATTAATG
The DNA here is from genome assembly GCA_023411555.1 of Bacillota bacterium. GTDB lineage: Bacteria > Bacillota > Clostridia > Lachnospirales > Lachnospiraceae > Mobilitalea. Next base: position 40,156 of record JAEYOQ010000025.1, on the reverse strand, counting down.
CGTGAGATTCACTGGTCGGGATACCAAAGGCCCAAGCAGCTGTGGACCATACCACGATAGCAAATAAAGCAGCACACAAAGCGATTAATGCGACCTTGGGGTCGTCGCCAAAGTCAACCATATTAAAGATCGTTTGCGCTACGGCCTTACTGATCATAGTCATTACCAATACACCAAGAAAATTAAAAATGGCTGCCATAATTATGGCATTTCTAGGACTAATAGACCTAGTTGATACACATGTAGCAATGGCATTCGGTGCATCCGTCCATCCGTTAACAAGAATAACACCAAGTACAAGAATAACTGTGATTAGCAAAGGGAGATTTGTTGTCAGCTGCTTTAAAAACTCAGTGAAAACAATTGTCATAATAGTGCCTCCTATAACTCCTCTTAATTTTGAACATAATTTTACATTATAATCAATCATAAAAATCTTAACACGAAAAAATAACATAAGCAATGATATTTTATACTAATATATCATGAAAATAACCTAATTTTTTGCTCGATTTCACATGAGATTCATGGAATTTACACTAATTTTACACAGACTTTACATAACCTGTTGAAAGCCTAAAAACATATGGCGATTCTACTTTATCGAACGTTTATGAGACCAGACTTTTATCCAGTATTCATAGGAGGAATGGTAGCCATAAACCAAAAGAATATTTATAAATAATTGTGAAAAAAAATCCATTGTAATTTGAAATTTGACGTTGATTTTTATAAGGAAATACCTTATTATATACTGTACTACTTTAAAGCAATACATACTTAGTGACAATAAGTAATTTAGAAAATAAACAACTCGATATGTAGAAATATAATAATAGGAAGAAAAGGTGGTTAAGAGGATGAGAAGTGACGCAGTTAAATCAGGAATGGAGCATGCACCCCATCGATCGTTGTTTAATGCACTGGGATATACGAAGGAAGAGCTGAGAAAGCCGTTGATTGGAATTGTGAGCTCCTATAATGAGATTGTACCCGGACACATGAATCTGGATAAAATCGTAGATGCCGTTAAGATGGGTGTCGCTATGTCAGGCGGAACACCGATCGTTTTTCCTGCCATTGCAGTGTGCGATGGTATTGCTATGGGGCATCAAGGAATGAAATACTCCCTGGTAACCAGAGATCTGATCGCTGACTCTACGGAAGCGATGGCAATGGCTCATCAATTTGATGCACTGGTTATGGTACCGAACTGTGATAAGAATGTACCTGGACTACTCATGGCAGCAGCAAGACTCAATATACCAACCATTTTTGTTAGTGGTGGCCCTATGTTGGCAGGCCGTGTCAATGGAAGTAAGACCAGTCTATCCTCCCTGTTTGAAGCGGTTGGGGCCTATAGTGCCGGTACTATGTCAGAGGAAGAGGTAGAGGAATATGAAAATAAGGCATGTGCAACCTGTGGCTCCTGTTCTGGAATGTATACCGCCAACTCCATGAACTGCCTAACGGAAGTAATCGGTATGGGCTTAAAGGGGAACGGAACCATTCCGGCCGTATATTCCGAGAGAATCCGTTTAGCTAAGCATGCCGGTATGAAAATTATGGAATTATTAGAAAAAGACATCAAGCCAAGAGACATTATGACGAAGGAAGCCTTCATGAACGCACTGACAGTGGATATGGCCTTAGGCTGCTCTACCAACACGATGCTGCATCTTCCGGCTATTGCACATGAGGTTGGTTTTGATTTAAATATTGATATTGCCAACGAAGTGAGTGCTAAGACACCGAACCTATGTCATCTGGCACCTGCCGGACATACATACATGGAGGATTTGAATGAGGCCGGTGGAGTTTACGCGGTTATGAATGAACTAAGTAAAAGAAACCTCCTGAATCTGGATCTAATCACTGCAACCGGAAAGACGGTTGGAGAGAATATCAAGAACTGCAGGAATCTAGATCCTGAGGTTATCCGCCCTATTGAAAATCCTTATTCTGAGACAGGTGGCATTGCGATTTTGAAGGGTAATCTTGCACCTGACTCCGGTGTTGTAAAGCGTTCAGCCGTTGCACCCGAGATGCTGCAGCATTCTGGCCCCGCCAGAGTATTTGATTGCGAGGAGGATGCCATTGACGCAATTAAGGGTGGTAAGATTAATAAGGGCGATGTAGTTGTTATTCGCTATGAAGGACCGAAGGGGGGACCTGGTATGAGAGAGATGCTCAACCCGACCAGCGCAATCATGGGCATGGGCCTAGGATCCTCTGTAGCCCTGATTACAGATGGGCGTTTCTCCGGTGCGTCAAGAGGTGCCTGCATCGGTCATGTATCTCCTGAAGCTGCAGTAGGCGGTAACATTGCATTGGTTGAAGAGGGCGATATCATCGATATCGACATTAATGCCAATACGCTTAATTTTAGAGTGTCAGAGGAAGAGCTTGCTGGAAGGAGAGAGAGATGGCAGCCGAGAGAGCCAAGGATTACAACAGGATATCTGTCACGATATGTAGCAATGGTAACCAGCGGTAATCGGGGTGCTATTCTGGAGGTACCTAAGGCGAAATAGTACATAATAGCGTCACATTTTTCATAATGGTATATATGCTTCATAATAGTAAAGGAAGTTGGTAACTACGATAGGATGACTGCCATAAGTGGCGGAATGGAGGAATAAATGGAATTAACAGGTGCGCAGATTGTTATTGAATGCTTGAAGGAGCAGGGAGTGGATACTGTTTTTGGATATCCAGGTGGTACGATATTAAACATTTATGATGAATTATATAAGCATAGCGATGAAATTCTACATATTCTAACCTCTCATGAACAGGGAGCATCCCATGCCGCTGACGGCTATGCTAGAGCAAGTGGTAAGGTTGGAGTGTGCTTCGCAACCTCCGGTCCCGGATCAACAAATCTGGTTACAGGTATTGCAACAGCATATATGGATAGCATTCCGATGGTGGCGATTACTGCTAATGTTGCAGTAAATCTGTTAGGTAGAGACTCTTTCCAGGAAATTGATATTGCCGGCATTACCATGCCTATTACAAAGCACAATTTCATCGTAAAGGATGTAGACAGTTTGGCTGATACCATTCGTAAAGCCTTCCGTATTGCAAAATCCGGAAGACCAGGCCCTGTACTAGTAGATATCACAAAGGATGTTACTGCAGCTAAAGCGCTTTATACTAAGGTGGAACCGGAAGCAGTTCCTCGCAAAACAGATGAGATCACGGAGGATGATTTGTCTAATGCAGTGGAAATGATACAGAACTCCAAAAAGCCCTTTATCTTTGTCGGTGGAGGTGCTGTAATCTCAGAGGCGCATGATGAGCTAAAGGAATTCGTGGATAAAGTGGATGCTCCTGTTACAGATACCCTGATGGGAAAGGGTGCATTTGATGGTACCGATAGAAGATATACCGGTATGCTCGGTATGCATGGAACAAAGGCTGCGAATCTCGGTGTTACGGAGTGTGATCTCTTGATTACCATTGGAGCCAGATTCTCAGATCGTGTAACGGGTAATGCCAAGAAGTTCGCTAAGAATGCGAAGATTTTACACATTGATATTGATCCGGCCGAGATAAATAAAAATGTAGTTACTTATTCTAGTATCATAGGTGATATCAAAGAGGTACTGACTATATTGAATGGACGACTTGAGCAGCTAGACCATGAGGAATGGCTGGAGCATGTTCTTTCATTACATGAGAAATTTCCTCTTACCTATAATAAGGAGATGTTAACCGGTCCCTACATTTTAGAAAAGCTGTATGAGCTTACAGGTGGAGATGCGATTATTACTACGGAGGTTGGTCAGCACCAGATGTGGTCTGCACAGTTTTTTAAATACAGACTACCAAGAACCTTCATAACCTCTGGAGGTCTTGGAACCATGGGATATGGACTGGGGGCATGTATCGGTGCTAAAGTAGCTATGCCGGATAAAAAGGTGATTAATATTGCCGGTGATGGTTGCTTTAGAATGAACATGAACGAGATAGCTACCGCAACTCGTTATAATATCTCAATCATAGAGATTGTCTTCAACAATCATGTTCTTGGAATGGTTCGTCAATGGCAGACTCTATTCTATGATAAGAGATACTCCAACACCAATCTCCGGGATAAGGTTGATTTTGTGAAGCTGGCAGAGGCCATGGGAGCAAAGGCATACAGAATAACGAGTAAGGATGAGGTTGAACCTGTACTGATGGAGGTTCTAGCTTTGAACGAACCTGTATTAGTGGAATGTGTCATCAATAGTGATGATAAGGTATGGCCGATGGTTGCACCGGGAGCTGCGATTGAGGATGTATTCAGCGAAGAAGATTTAATAAATAAGCAGTAAGTTTATATATTACTGTTCAGACCCTAGATAATTTCAATTAATGTGTACAAAATAGGATATCAACAAAGGATCCCGATCGGAGACACTTTCGTTTATTTTCGTTACGTAATAGTACATAAGGCTCTAAAATACTGAGCCTTATGTACTGACGAAGGCAAGTACCTCGTTCGGAAATCCTTTGCCGATATCCTAGTTCCTAATTATTAATATAACTGTGAATGGTAATATTATTAGGCTATCTTATGGGTACTATAACAACAAAGTGATTGACAAGAAAATAACAGGGTTTTATAATGGTCATAATACTTTACTATATTAAAGCTGTAAACTGTATGAGGTTAAAAAGCAAGCGTTAAGGAGGAGAAATAAGTGGGAAGAATCTATAATTTTTCGGCAGGACCGGCAATGCTACCGGTGGAAGTGTTAAAAGAAGCTGCAGATGAGATGCTTGACTATAAGGGAACGGGAATGTCTGTTATGGAGATGAGCCACAGATCGAAGGCTTATGAGGCAATCATCCAGGAGGCTGAGAAGGATTTAAGGGAATTGATGAATATTCCTGATAATTATAAGGTACTGTTCCTTCAGGGTGGAGCGTCATTACAATTTGCCATGATACCTATGAATTTAATGAAGAATAAGGTGGCAGATTATATTATTACCGGTCAGTGGGCTAAGAAGGCTTACCAGGAGGCAAAGCTATATGGCCAGGCCAATGCCATTGCTTCCTCTGCTGACAAGACTTTTTCCTATATTCCGGATTGCTCCGATCTTCCGATTTCTGAGAATGCTGACTATGTATATATCTGCGAAAATAATACGATTTACGGAACAAAGTATAAGACCCTACCCAATACAAAGGGAAAGGTTCTGGTTGCCGACGTGTCCTCCTGCTTCTTGTCTGAACCGGTCGACGTAACAAAGTATGGCGTAATCTATGGAGGGGTTCAGAAGAATATTGGACCTGCCGGTGTTGTTATTGTTATTATTCGAGAGGATCTCATAACCGAGGACACCCTTCCGGGAACGCCTACCATGATGAAATATAAGATTCACTCTGATGAGAAATCCTTATACAATACTCCTCCTGCATATGGAATCTATATGTGCGGTAAAGTATTTAAGTGGATTAAGAATATGGGCGGCTTAGAGGCTATGAAGGCACACAACGAGAAGAAGGCGGCTCTCCTCTATGATTTCCTTGACCAAAGCAAGCTGTTTCGCGGCACAGTAGTCAAAGAAGATCGTTCATTAATGAACGTTCCTTTTGTCACCGGTGACGAGGAGTTAGATGCCAAGTTTGTGAAGGAGGCTAAGGCAGCAGGCTTTGAGAACCTGAAGGGACACAGAACGGTTGGCGGTATGAGAGCGAGTATCTACAACGCAATGCCAATTGAGGGTGTCGAGAAGCTGGTAGCGTTCATGAAGAAGTTCGAGGAAGAGAATCTGAAATAAACTATGACAATAATGTATAGGGCTACCGACAAGAGCGGTGCGGATTGGAGAAGGAAATGAAGTATAATTGTCTTAATCCTATTGCTGAGATAGGTCTGAATATTTTTACGGATAAATACGAAAAGGTTGAGAATATGTCTGATGCTGATGTCGTTCTGGTTAGAAGTGCGGCAATGCATGATATGGAATTTTCTGATGATCTGAAGGCGATTGCAAGAGCCGGTGCCGGAGTGAATAATATTCCGTTGAAGAAGTGCGCTGAGCAGGGTATTGTTGTATTCAATACACCCGGTGCCAATGCAAACGGTGTAAAGGAGCTTGTTATAGCTGGGCTTTTACTAGCTTCCCGCGATATCATCGGTGGCGTGAACTGGGTCCAGACGGTGAAGGATGACCCAAGGGTAGCTAAGCTGGTAGAGAAGGGAAAAGCAAAGTTTGCCGGTAAAGAGATACTTGGTAAGAAGCTTGGTGTCATTGGACTCGGTGCAATCGGCGTATTAGTAGCCAACGCAGCAAACCGTCTTGGTATGAAGGTGTATGGCTATGACCCCTTCATATCGGTTGACAGTGCCTGGAACTTATCCAGAGATGTTGTTCATGTAAAATCCAGAGATGATATCTACAGAGAATGTGACTATATAACGGTTCATGCTCCTTTGATTGAAGATTCGGATGAGAATGTGAATACAAAGGAAATGATTAATTCAGAAACCATCAGTAAAATGAAGGATGGTGTAGTTATTCTAAATCTTGCAAGAGATCTTCTGGTAAATGATGCTGATATTGAGGAAGCTTTAAAATCAGGTAAGGTGGCGAAATATGTAACGGACTTCCCTAATGAGAAGACAGCTAAGATGGAGGGGGTTATCGCTATTCCTCATCTTGGCGCCTCCACTGAGGAGTCAGAGGATAACTGTGCAGTAATGGCCGTAAAACAACTGATGGATTATATGGAGAACGGTAATATTAAGAATTCTGTAAACTATCCGAATTGTGATGCAGGTGTATGTATGACGGCTGGCCGTATCGCGATATGCCATCGTAACATTCCGAATATGTTATCGCAGTTCACAGGTGCCTTTTCTGCTGTGAATGTTAACATCACAGATTTGGTTAATAAGAGTCGCGGAGATTATGCATATACCATACTTGATGTTGAATCTGCAGATAATACTGAGGTTGCGGCAAAGCTTAAGAAGATTGATGGTGTATTAAAGGTTCGTATCATTCGATAGGTGAATAATTTGGTTGGAAAGGGACATAGGCAATCTGTAACGATATAGCAGATTGTTTATGTCCCCATTGATAGGAGAAGATATTATGGCAATAGTGAAACCTTTTTTATGTATCAGACCCGATGAGCAGTATGCTCATCGAGTAGCAGCGCTACCGTATGATGTATATAATCGACAGGAAGCAAAACAGGAAATCCTGCGGGAGCCGATGTCCTTCCTCAAGGTTGATCGACCGGAAACGAATTTTACAGAAGAAGTAGATACGTATGATCCAATTGTCTATACGAAGGCGAAGGAACTCTTGTCTAATATGAGACAACAGGGACTTTTTAAGACGGAGGAGAACCCTTGCTATTATGTATACGAGCTTATTATGGAAGGGAGATCCCAGACTGGTCTGGTTGCCTGTGCTTCAATAGAAGATTATCTGAATAATGTAATTAAGAAACATGAGAACACCAGAGAAGAGAAAGAACTGGATCGTATTCGTCATGTGGATATCTGTGATATGCATACAGGACCTATTTTTCTGGCGTACCGTTCGCATAATATCATCAGCGAAGTAATAGCAGATACAAAGCAGGACAAACCAATCTATCAGTTTGATACGATTGACGGAATCAGTCATAAAGTATGGAAGCTTTATCAGCCAGAGAAGATGAAAGCTATTAGCGACGCATTTGAAGAGGTCGGTAGTATCTATATTGCGGATGGACATCATCGCGCGGCCTCTGCGGTTAAAGTCGGCTTAAAAAGAAGGGACGAGAATCCGGGCTATACCGGTGAAGAGGAATTCAATTATTTCCTTTCTGTTTTATTTCCTCACGATCAACTGATGATCATGCCATATAACCGTACCGTAAAGGATTTGCACGGATTATCCAAGGAAGAGTTTTTGATTAAGCTAAAGGAGAATTTCACAGTAGAGTACCTGGGAGAGGTACCCTTTGCTCCGGGTCGAAAGGCAAGCTTTGGTATGTATCTTAAGGACGGTTGGTACTCACTTGTTGCGAAGGAACAACTTGAAGAAGTTAAGGATCCGGTAGCTGCCCTGGATGTAAGTCTACTTCAGGATTATGTACTAGGGCCAATTCTTGGCATAGAGGACCCTAGGGTAGATAAAAGAATCGATTTTATTGGCGGAATTCGTGGTCTGGGAGAATTAGAGCGTCGTGTTCAGGAGGATATGGCTGTGGCCTTTTCCATGTATCCTACCTCCATAGAGGAATTATTTGCGGTATCTGATGCAGGTAGGTTGATGCCGCCGAAATCCACTTGGTTTGAGCCTAAGTTACGAAGCGGGTTATTTTTGCATAGTCTATCTTAATAAAAAATTAGATGATATGAATATCCTATATATAAAGAAACCGGTAAAGCTGTTTGGGTGGCTATACCGGTTTCTTTATTCATACAGCATTTTTTCCTACTACCAGTATTAACCAAAATATGATAATATTTATATATCAATAATTTTTAAGTAATAATACGGAGGAGAAGATACGATGTCAAAGGCTGAGGCTATTAAAATGCAACAAAGTGGATACGATGTCAACAGGGTACACAAGGTGAATCTGTTGGGCACGATAGGGATCGTTAGTCTAATATTAGTACAGGTGCTAATCACAAAGGGGATTAGTAATAATCTTTGGGCCATAATTGCAACAGCAGCGAACTTCACCGTATGCTTGAGTGCTTATTTCGTGCCATTCAATGAGCGCCTAAAAAGCTTATCATTTCCAACGATTAATTTGATTTCCGCATTCGGATTGATGTGTTTTTCTGGTTATACATTGAATAAACATTATCTTGTGTTTACGACAATTGCCATGATCACCTTATATTTTAGAAAAGAATTAATTGTTATATTCGGTATTATGGTGAATAGTGGATATATATTGATGTATCTAATTCGTCCTCAGAATTTACTATCTAATAATACTGATTTAAAAGAATTTGTTACAGTTGTTACCTTGATTGACGGGATTATGGTTCTTTTGTATTTCCTGACTAAGTGGGGAAACGAACTTGTGGAGCAAGCCGGTAAAAAGGAAGAAGAAGCGAAGGAGTTACTGAATAAGCTGGAGAATACCTTCCATACGATTGAGGATGGTGCTAGGTCTCTAAACAATAATCTGGGTGTGGTGGACACGCAGCTAAAAGGGATAAGTCAAGCAAGTATGGGCATTGTTGACTCGGTTCAACAGATGGCAACTGCAATACAGGATGAAGCAGCAAGTGTAAATAGAATCAACGAATCAATGAATCAATCCATGCAGGTGGTAAATCGATCAATCGAAATATCAAACGGTGTGGCAGATAAATCAACAGCGATGAGCAAGAAGGTTGAAGACAGCTGGAATAAGATAAATGAAGTTGCGGTTCATATGTCAACAGTAAATACAGCCATTGGGACGACTGCCGAAACAGTAAATGATCTTCAAACCAGTTTAAAAGAAATCATTACTCTATTAAATAACATCAAGACGATAGCATCGCAGACGAATCTGTTGGCACTTAATGCTTCTATAGAATCTGCCCGTGCCGGAGAGCATGGAAAAGGCTTTGCAGTTGTTGCTGAGAGTATTCGAGGCTTGTCCGAACAGAGCAGGAGAATAGTAGACAATATCAATGATGTAACTACTGCTATACTGGAAAAGTCGGAGAATGCAGCTAAGATGTCAAAAGAAGGGGAGAAAGCCTCAGATGAGGGGATGGATATCATCCGGGAAGTAACCTGCTTCTTTACTGACATGAAGGAAGCTTATCAAGAGACGAATGATGAATTATCAAGTAGTATGAGAGAAATTGCAGTAGCTGCCAAAAACTTCCTAGAGGTTCAGGAGCAGATTACCAATGTTGCTAGTATATCAGAAGAGAATTCGGCATCGACACAGGAGATATTGTCCATCATTGAGGATGAGAACTCTCAGATCTCACAGATTAATTCTTCTGTTATGCATGTCTATGACTTGAGCCAGCGGCTGAAAGATATGGTGAAGCAGGAATAATGGGCCTATTGTAAACTTATACATAATCGGATTATACGAGACAGATAAGAATTATTTTATATAAATGTTAGAATTAATTGCTACGAACTAGCTAGAATTATCTTGTAATTATGGTATAATTAACAAGGGTATTCTTTAAGATGATTAGCTAGGCAAGGGGTTATGTTTAGAGTACCTTAATTCAATTAGAAGAAGGAGGATATATTTTATGGCAAATCTACGTGGAACAAAAACATTGGAAAATTTAATGAAATCCTTTGCAGGTGAATCCCAGGCAAGAATGAGATATACTTATTTCGCTTCGGTAGCCGGCAAAGAAGGATACAAGCAAATTCAGAACATTTTCCTTGAGACAGCAGAGAATGAGAAGGAGCATGCAAAGGTATTTATGAAGCTGGCTCTGGAGCATCTTGATGGTGAGAATCCTGCCCCGGTTGATATTAATGCAACCTATCCTTTTGCATATGGAGATACTGTAGCAAACCTAAAATCAGCAGCAGAAGGGGAGCATGAGGAGGCGGAATTAGACTATCCCGCATTCGCTAAGACAGCGAAGGAAGAAGGTTTTCCGGATATTGCAACTCGCTTTCTTCTAATCGCTAAGGTAGAAAAGCATCATGAGGAGAGATATCGCAAGCTTCTTCAGAATATTGAAGATGGTACTGTATTCAAGAAAGACGGAAAGGTATTCTGGAAATGTCTCAATTGCGGTCATATTCACGAGGGTGATGCAGCTCCTGCTCTTTGTCCTACCTGTCAGCATCCTAAGGATTACTTCCAGCTGCTGGATGACTGCTTCTAGAAGAGATTAGATTACATATATTTGCATATAGGTCTATGAAAGCTTGGGGTGTGATTCGTTTGAATCATACCCCTTACTAGATTTAAGCCGTTTTTATTAGCATCCTTTACAATATATCCAGTAGTATAGTTCAAATATGGATAGTAATGCAGGTATATCAATGTTTGTTTTACAATATATCTGCGAAGCTGATGTATCTGAATGGATAATTTATAAAAAGTTTGCAAGGCTCCTTTGAAGATTAACAAGACGTAATCAGAGACTTAGCCCCTTGACAAAAAAGAATTTATAATTATTTCACTTCCTTAATAAAGACAAGTATGCTAAAATATATGACAATGAGATATGTGAGGCTTCTAATGACTTGGACGAAGGAAGCTTCAAAAATGTGAAAGGTACAGGTGTTATTAATGAGCAATTTATTTAACATGGATAATCCCTTCTTTACTGCGCTTGGAAAGCTATGCGATATGCTTTTTCTTAGCGTGATATGGTTAGTGTTCTGTCTACCGGTGGTAACCATCGGGCCAGCTAATACAGCATTATATTATGCAATTGTGAAGGTTATCCGAAGAGAGCGTGGTTATTTATTCCGGGAGTTTTTTAAATCCTTTAAGTTGAATTTTAAAAGAGGAGCTATTATCGGCGTAGTTCTGACAATAATGTTTATCGTTTTAGGCTTTGATATGGTATGGGCATATGCGAATTTAGGTAGCTCAGGTAGCACCGGCTCTATTTTATTTGGTGTTTTCGTAGCTATTACCGTCTTACTGGTATGCTTTTCCTGCTATGTATTCCCGGTATTGTCCCGATTTGATATGACTGTAAAGCAGTTGATTAAAGCAGGGACGTTCATGTCAATAAGACATCTTCCATCAACCTTGATTATGGTAATCGTAACTGCAGCAGGAATAGTTGGTACTTTGATCATGCCAATCCTTATGTTTATTATACCCGCTTTGGTTGTATTTATTAACTCTTTCCTTATGGAACGCGTCTTAAAGAAATATATGCCGCAGCCAGAAGAGACTTCTGAGGAAGAAGAGCATTCTGGAAAAGATGAATGGTATTTGGAGTAGAGGATGTGAATTGTTCATTTCATATATCCGGATGATTAATTTGAGATGTATTTGGTCACTTTTAATAAAAATGCAAATTTTCGTAAAAAATTCTTTTCATTTTTGTGAAAACATGGTATATACTATATATATAATTTCTTTTGAAACGGAGCGAAGGTGTTCTCAATTTATTTGAGGACACCTTTTTTAATACATAGGAGACGATGTCCTAATGAATTAAATCACTCCATCTAAGTGACTATTGATCACCGGGAACACGCACTTATAAGTTAGGGAGAAAAAGAAGGTTATACTCACCGAGTTCAGCAAGTAGTTGTCAGCAAAGCTTACACTACATTCTAAATATGAGAGGAGATATGGTATGTCAGAAAAATTAACAGAGTTATTTGGAACAGATGTATTTAATGATGCAACCATGATTGAGCGCTTACCTAAGAAAACATATGCGGCGCTAAAGAAGACAATTGAGAATGGTGAGGATCTAGATCCCAATGTCGCAGAGGTTGTAGCAAATGCTATGAAGGACTGGGCTATTGAAAGAGGTGCAACTCATTATACACACTGGTTCCAACCTTTGACCGGAATTACAGCAGAAAAGCACGATTCATTTATCAGCCCCACTTCGGATGGTAGAGTAATAATGGAATTCTCAGGTAAGGAGTTGATCAAGGGTGAGCCGGATGCTTCATCATTTCCTTCCGGCGGCCTTAGAGCTACCTTTGAGGCAAGAGGCTATACAGCGTGGGATTGTACCTCTCCTGCTTTCCTTCGTGAAGATGCAGCAGGTGTTACCCTTTGTATCCCCACTGCTTTCTGCTCTTATACAGGAGAGGCACTAGATATTAAGACACCTTTACTTCGTTCCATGGAAGCGCTTAGCGCTCAGGCGGTTCGAATTATGAAGCTCTTTGGTCATAAAGATGTAAAGAGAGTAAGCCCATCTGCAGGACCGGAGCAGGAATATTTCTTAGTAGATAAAGCAAAATATCTGAAGCGTGATGACCTTATATTCAGTGGAAGAACCTTATTTGGAGCAATGCCCCCGAAGGGTCAGGAGTTAGATGATCATTATTTTGGCTGTATTAAGGAACGTGTTGCTTCCTTCATGAAGGAGCTAAATGTGGAGCTCTGGAAGTTGGGTGTTACCGCTAAAACACAGCATAATGAGGTTGCTCCGGCTCAGCACGAATTGGCCCCGATCTATGCTTCTGCCAATATTGCGACTGACCATAATCAATTAGTTATGGAATGTATGAAGAAGGTTGCTAATCGTCATAACCTGGCATGTCTGTTGCATGAGAAGCCTTTTGCAGGTGTTAACGGTTCCGGTAAGCACAATAACTGGTCCTTGGTTACGGATACTGGTAAGAATCTTCTTGAACCAGGTAAGACGCCTCATGATAATATACAGTTTTTATTGGTTCTGGCAGCTGTCTTGAAGGCTGTGGATTTACATGCAGATCTTCTTCGTGTATCCGCAGCTAATCCTGGAAATGATCATAGATTAGGTGCAAATGAAGCGCCGCCGGCAATCATCTCTATATTCCTGGGAGCACAGCTTGAGGATGTAATCGCACAGTTGATCGAAACAGGAGAAGCAAAGAGTAGTAAAGACGGCGGTAAGCTGAATGTAGGTGTTCATACCATTCCTGAGTTGAAGAAGGACGCCACCGATCGTAACCGTACATCACCTTTTGCATTTACCGGCAATAAATTCGAATTCCGTATGGTGGCATCCTCTATGTCCATCGGAACAGCGAATACTGTACTTAATACAATTATTGCTGATGTATTTAGTGAGATGGCAGATGAGCTTGAGAAGGCAGAAGATTTCGATCTTGCAGTACATGATTTAATTAAGAAGACCTTAACGGAACATCAGAGGATCGTATTCAATGGTAACGGTTATTCGGAGGCTTGGGTTGAAGAGGCTACCAGAAGAGGTCTTCCGAATATTAAGTCTATGGTTGAAGCAATTCCTGCATTGGTTACGGATAAAGCCATCACTATGTTTGAGAAGCATCATGTATTCTCATCCTCTGAGTTGCATTCACGTGCTGAGATTATGTATGAGTCCTATGCGAAAGCAATTAATATTGAGGCTAAGACAATGATTTCTATGGCATCGGTAAAATATATTCCGGCTATCATCTCCTATACCAAGAAGCTGGCTGATTCGATAAATTCCATTAAGTCAGCGGTAGCAGATGCAGATGTTAGTGTTCAGGCTGGATTATTAAAGGAGGTATCCTCCCTTCTGGCGAAAGCGCAAGCTGCATTGAAGAAGCTGCAGGAGGTTACTGCATATGCCAATTCCATGGGTGATGTTGCAGAGCAGGCTAAGTACTTTAAAGATACTGTTTGTGTAGCCATGGCTGAGCTTAGAGCTCCGATTGATGCATTAGAGGAAGTGGTAGAGAAGGACTTATGGCCGGTACCTACCTACGGAGACCTGTTATTTGAGGTATAGAATGTTTTTCCTATGACTTTGTTATATCCCTAAATAGATATAAATTGTATAGCTAAAAAATGTTTATTTTTAATTTTCCAAACTAGATAAGCAAAAGGATAAAGATACTCTTTTCTATAAAGTATCTTTATCCTTTTTTTGCTAAATTATTTGAGCCTATTAGAAATCAAATAACCAATGATTTAGGCACTCATGCTGTTGAAGTCATTCTTAATAAAATGGACATTCCTGTGATTACTAATGAACCAATTACTATGACCTCACATGCATTATAATGTTTTTGAATGAGAAATTAATAAATTACTCTTGACAAGAGGAAGTTTTTCCTTTATATTTTGAATATCAAAATATTTGTAATACAAAGCAATTAATTTGTATGGCAGGCATAAAGGGGTACCTGATTTATGCATGGGAGTGTAGCGCATGAACGAGAAATTGAATGAAATTAATAGGATGCTTGTCGAGGTTTACGATGATGTGAATCATATAGAGGAATATTCCATCAAGCAGGGAGCCTTTAAGGATCTGTCTATTACGGAGATTCATACTATTGAGGCTGTCGGTCTGTACGGAGCGAAAACTATGTCCGAGGTGGCAATGGAGCTGGGGATTACAATGGGTACCTTGACAATTGCTGTTGATAAGCTGATTAAGAAGGGCTATGTGGAACGAAGTAGGAGTGATGCGGATCGTAGAATAGTGAATGTAAATTTGACGAAAAGGGGAAAGCTTGCTTACAGAATTCATGAGAAGTTTCATTTGGACATGGTAAAGGCGATTATGCAGGATTTTACAACTCAGGAGGAGGAAGTATTATTAGCAGCCCTGAGTAAGCTAAATAAGCACCTGAAGGATATATATTCCGGATCAGATAAGGGATAGGTCGGTGCCTTTATTATGTTAAGGAGGACTACAGAATGAGACGCGCAATTATTGCCGGAACTGGCAGTTATGTTCCGGAATACCGAATGACAAATGCAGCTATGGCAGAGCTGGTTGAGACCAGTGATGAATGGATAGCATCAAGAACCGGAATTAGAGAAAGAAGAATATCAACCGGAGAAAATACTTCAGATCTGGCTTATGAAGCGGCATACAGAGCCTTACAGAGTGCGGCAGTCGATGCAAAGGAGCTTGATCTTATCATCTGTGCAACCATTACACCGGATTCCTTTATGCCCTCTGTGGCATGTATGGTACAGGAACGATTAGGAGCAAGGAAAGCAGCCGCCTTTGATTTAGCAGCGGCCTGTAGTGGTCTGATTTACGGAATGGCATGTGCAGCTGCCTTTATAGAGGCAGGGATGTATCAGAAGATACTGGTAGTTGGAGCAGAAACCCTATCAAAGACTCTGGATTGGACAGATCGATCCACCTGTGTTCTCTTCGGAGATGGAGCGGGAGCTGTGTTGCTAAGTGCATCCGACGCCAACAAGGGAATCTCTACGGTTCATCTATTAAGTGATGGAAGTAAGAAGGATTATCTGAGTCTTCCGGCCCTACCGCTTTATAATCCCATGATATCAAAGAAGGATGATTTGACCCGTACAATCACGATGAAGGGACAGGAGGTATTTAAGTTCGCTGTGAGAAGCATCACAGAGCATATTCATACCATACTGCAGAAAGCCGATACATCAGAGGATGACATTAAGTATATTGTAACTCATCAGGCAAATTATCGAATTATTGAGCAGGCCGCAAAATCATCCAAGATCCCGATTGAAAGGTTCTATATGAACCTGGACCTCTATGGGAACACCTCCGCGGCCTCAATAGGGATTGCTCTGGATGAAATGGTTCAGAAGGGAATGCTCACAGCCGGAGATAAGCTGCTTCTCATAGGCTTTGGTGGTGGGATGACCAGTGGGGCTATACTGGTTGAGTGGTAATGAAGGATTATTTTTTTACATTAATAGTTAAAATAATTTAATAAAGTATTTTAATAGATTAATTTCGAGTATTAAATTATAGCATGGATTACAGGGTAATTAGCCCTTAATCATAGATTGCGCGATTAACGTTACAAGACGAGAAAGCGCCTTTGAACTGTCTGATATGCAGTTCTATATTAAACATAATATGGAAGGAGCCAGGCTCTTCCCTGATAAAATGAAAAGGAGGTAGTCCTTCGTATATATGAGGAGGACCATAAGATTATGAACTTAGATAAGATTAAAGAGGTTGTGGCGGAACAATTAGGAGTAGAGGTAGCAGAGTTAACACAGGAGACTTCCTTAAAGGAGGATTTAAATGCAGATTCGCTGGATTTATTCCAGATTATTATGTCCCTAGAGGAGGAGTTCGGGATAGAGATTCCTACCGAGGATACAGAGAATATTAGTACAATCGGCGATATGGAGAGGTATCTGAACAGCAGAAGTGAAGAGCAATAGGGGATGATACGGTTCCGGAGTACATGTGTGGCTTAAGGGCAGCAGAATGGAGTTGTTAAGAGCATGAAATCAAGAGTTTGCGAATTACTGAATATTGAGTATCCGATTTTTCAAGGTGCTATGGCTAGAATTTCAGATGCCTCTCTTGCATCTGCAGTATCAGAAGCAGGAGGATTGGGGATTATTGCCGGGGGAACCGCGCCTGTGGATGTGATATTGACTGAAGTTAGAAAGGCGAAGGAATTAACGAAGAAGCCTTTTGGTGTTAATATCATGCTCCTGAGTGAATTCGCGGATGATATCGCTAAGATGGTTTGTGAAGAGGGAGTTAAGGTTGTCACAACCGGAGCGGGCGCACCGGGTAAATATATGGACATGTGGAAGGCCCATGGAATTAAGGTGATTCCGGTAGTTCCATCTGTTGCAATAGCAAAACGGATGGTTCGAAGTGGCGCAGATGCTGTAATAGCAGAGGGTACAGAGTCTGGCGGACATGTGGGAGAGCTGACAACGATGGTCTTAGTTCCTCAGGTGGTGGACGCAGTGGATGTCCCGGTTATTGCAGCAGGTGGGATCGCCGATGGCAGAGGCATGGCAGCAGCATTTATGCTGGGAGCAGAGGCGGTCCAGATAGGAACCCGTTTTTTAACGTCCTATGAATGTACGGTACATGGTAATTATAAGCAGAGGGTAATTGGTGCAAGAGATATTGATACAGTGGTCACTGGGAGATCAACAGGTCATCCTGTAAGAACCATAAAGAATAAGCTAACTAGAAGATTCAATGAATTAGAAGCTGCTGGCGCATCCGTTGAGGAGATTGAGCAGCTTGGTGTTGGCGCCTTGGCTAAGGCGGTAGTTCAGGGAGATGTGGATTTCGGTAGTGTCATGGCCGGTCAGGTTGCTGCCATGGTCAACAAAGAGCAAAGCTGTAAGGATATTATCCGTGAATTGATGTATGGCGCAGAACAGCTTCTGGGAGATCGGAATTAATCATACCAAGTGATACCCCTTAAGATGGAGGATATATGAGAAAAATAGCTTTTTTGTTTGCCGGACAGGGAGCCCAGTACATCGGAATGGGGAAAGGGCTTTACGACACCTATCCGGTATACAGGCAGGTCTTTGAGGAAGCAGGCGATTGCTTAGGTTTCAATATTACAAAGCTGATTTTTGATGGATCAAAGGAGGAGCTTGATCTGACTGAGAATACCCAGCCAGCTGTGGTTACTATGTCCCTGGCGGTCTACCAGGTAGTCCGTGAGATGGGCATTATACCCGATGTAGTTGCTGGTCTAAGTCTCGGAGAGTATTCTGCTCTCACTGCCGCAGGAGCCTTCACCTTAGCTCAGGTGGTTCCGCTCGTTCGTAAGCGTGGGCGTTTCATGCAGGAGGCGGTACCGGCAGGGATCGGTAAGATGAGTGCCATTCTCAACCTGGCAGAGGATAGGGTGAGAGAAGCTTGTGAGGAAGCAAGACACATCGGTATTGTAGAACCGGCTAATTTTAACTGTCCTGGACAGATTGTCATAGGAGGCGAGATAAAAGCGGTGGAGGAAGCAGTAAGACTGGCAAAGGAAAAGGGAGCTTTGAAGACCATCGATTTGCCGGTAAGTGCACCCTTCCATACCTCAATGCTTAAGCCGGCGGCTGATCGTCTAAAACAGGAACTAGATCATATGCTACTCGGTGAGCTGATGATTCCGGTGATAAGTAATGTGACTGCAGATTATATTGAGGACTCGACTCAGCTAAAGGACCTGCTTTACAGGCAGGTAAAGAGTAGTGTGTTATGGGAGCAGACTCTGCACAGAATGGTTGCCGATGGGGTGACAGACTTTATTGAGATCGGACCGGGAAGGACCTTATCCGGCTTTGTCAAAAAGATAGACCGGGGACTTAATATCTATAATGTGGAAGATGTTCTTTCCTTGGAGAATACTGCAAAGGCGATACAGGCAACAGGATAGAAAGGAAATGAGTTAAGATGCTGAAAGGAAAGGTTGCAGTAATCACAGGAGCCGGAAAAGGCATAGGGAAGGCAATTGCTTTACATTTTGCCGAAAACGGCTCCAGGGTAGTTGTAAATTACCGCAGTAGTGCTACTCAGGTCGAAGAGGTCATAGATACCATTCGAAGTACCGGAGGGGAGGCTATAGCTGTCCAGGCTGATGTTAGTCAGGAAGAGGATGCGAAAAGATTGATTGAAGCGGCAGTGAAGCAATTCGGCAGGTTGGATGTATTGGTGAATAATGCCGGTATTACAAAGGATAACCTGCTGATGCGTATGACGGAACAGGATTTTGACAGTGTAATTGATACGAATCTGAAGGGAACCTTCTTCTGCACTAAGTATGCTGCAACCATAATGCTGAAGCAGCGAAGTGGCAAGATCATAAATATCTCTTCTGTGGTCGGAATTACCGGTAATATGGGGCAGGTTAACTATGCGGCGTCCAAAGCAGGAGTGATTGGTATGACGAAAGCAGTGGCAAGAGAGCTTTCCTCACGCGGTATTACGGTAAATGCAGTTGCACCTGGCTTCATCGAGACAGATATGACAGACCAGCTGCCGGATAAGGTGAAGGAAGCAATGATTGCAAGCATACCGCTGAAACGTTATGGCATAGCAAGCGAGGTAGCAGGGGCAGTTAGCTTCTTGGCCTCGGAAGCAGCCAATTATATCACCGGACAGGTGCTTTTAGTAGATGGCGGTCTTGCCATGTAGCGTGAACAAGCAGATACAACCTTACTTCGTTGGCGTGAAGAAGGGAAAATCTCATGAAGTTGAATCTATTAAATAGAGATGTTGAAGAAGCATCGAGAGAGGTTAGAGATGAATCATAGAGTAGTAGTTACAGGTATGGGAGCTATTACCCCAATCGGTAATAGTGTAGAGGAATTCTTTCGAAACATACAGGCTGGTACCTGCGGTATTGACTTTATTAAAGCTTTTGATACAGAGGGCTTTCAGGCTAAGCTTGCAGCTGAGGTGAAGGATTTCGATCCGAAAAGGTACATGGAATTTAAGGATGCCAAAAGGATGGATCGGTTTTCTCATTTTGCGGTAGCTGCGGCGAAGGAGGCACTGGAGGATTCGGGTATCAATCTGGAGCAAGTAAATCGTGACCGCTTCGGCGTAATCGTTGGCTCTGGTATCGGTAGTATCGGACTCATCGAGAAGGAAACGAAAAATCTACTGGAAAAGGGACCGAGACGTGTTAATCCACTTTTCATCCCTATGACAATTACCAATATGGCGGCTGGCAATATAGCGATCCAATTTGGTGCGTATGGCGTCTGTACAAATGTAGTAACTGCCTGTGCAACAGGAAATAACTGCATTGGTGAGGCCTATCGCAGTATTAAGCATGGTTACGCAGATATTATCTTGGCAGGAGGAACAGAAGGATCGATCACTCCTCTGGGAGTTGCAGGCTTCTCTGCCCTAACGGCCTTATCCACCAGCAGTGATCCGACAAGAGCGTCCATCCCTTTTGATAAGGAGCGAGATGGCTTTGTTATGGGTGAAGGTGCAGGTATCTTGTTGCTAGAGGAATATGAGCATGCTAAGGCTCGAGGAGCGAAGCTTTATGCAGAAGTTGTAGGCTATGGTACAACCAGTGATGCCTATCATATCACTGCTCCGTCTCCGGATGGAGAGGGTGGCGCAAAGGCCATGAGATTGGCGATGGAGGAGGCAAAGGTAACCCCGAAGGAGATCTCCTATATCAATGCACATGGTACCAGTACTCCAGCCAATGATCGGATC
This sequence comes from Bacillota bacterium, assembly GCA_023411555.1. GTDB lineage: Bacteria > Bacillota > Clostridia > Lachnospirales > Lachnospiraceae > Mobilitalea. Next base: position 19,614 of record JAEYOQ010000025.1, on the reverse strand, counting down.
GAGACAGCTGCAATCAAGCTGGCCATGGGTGAGGCAGCTTATCAGATTCCGGTAAGCTCTACCAAGTCTATGATTGGGCATCTTCTTGGTGCGGCAGGAGCGGTCGAGGCAGTTATCTGTATTAAGGCAATAGAGAAAAGCTTCCTTCCACCTACCATCGGTCTGAAGGTAGTTGATGAGGAATGTGATCTGGATTATGTTGCGAATGTAGGCAGATCGGCGGAGCTTATCTATACCATGTCAAACTCCTTAGGCTTTGGAGGACATAACGCTACCTTATTGTTCAAAAAGATAGTTTAGAGATTGAGGGATAATCCCATGAAATAAATATATTTTTAAAGCTCCCGCAGAGCGGTATTTTGGAGGCGAACGATGGATTACAAGGCAATTATTAACCTGATGAAGGAAATGAATCATACAGATTTAACGAAGCTTGAGATAGAAGAGGAGGGGATACGTATCTGTCTGGAGAAGAAAGATAAACCCTCTGATAATCAGAATTCAAACCCACAGGCTTTTGCACAAAACCAGCTACCCTATCTGCTAAATCCACCGGTAATGGGTCAGCCACAGACGATAAATCAGTCAGTTCAAAATGTGACTAATAGTATAACACCTCTTACTCAGGCTGCATCAGGGGAAGCTGAGGAGAGTCATAAGAAGCTGGTGTCTCCGATGGTAGGAACCTTTTATGCTCAGCCTTCTCCGGATAAACCTCCCTATGTTAAGGTGGGAGATAAGGTAAAGAAAGGACAGACTATCTGTATCATTGAAGCGATGAAGCTGATGAATGAAATTGAGAGTGAGCATGACGGAGAGATTGTTAAGGTGTTGGTAGGTAATGAAGAGATGGTAGAATACGGACAGCCGCTGTTTTTGATTAAGTAGTTTTCCATAGAGAGTTGATACTTGCAAGCTTTGAGAAAGGCATGGTAATGATAATGTTAAATGTTGATGAAATAAAAAAAATACTGCCTCATCGTAGCCCATTTTTATTACTGGACCGTGTGATGGAGCTGGAGCCAGGTAAGCGAGCCACTTGCAGGAAATGTGTGACGATGAATGAGCCCTTCTTTCAGGGACATTTTCCGGGGAAAGCGGTTATGCCAGGTGTACTGATTTTGGAGGCCCTTGCTCAGGCAGGTGCAATCTGTATGCTGACGGTGGAAGGAAATGAGGGTAAGCTGGTGTATTTTGGTGGTATAGATAAGGTGAAATTTAAGCGTCAGGTCCTTCCGGGAGATGTGCTAACCTTAGAGGTTGAGATAACAAAGAGCAAGGGAAGCTTCGGGGTAGGAACAGCAATTGCCTATGTAGAGGATAAGGTGGCAGTAGAGGCTGTTTTGACCTTTGCCATAGGAGCATAATCTGTGACTGGTATTATAAGTCTGACAAATCAAGGAGAGATATGATGTTTAAGAAGATATTAATCGCTAATCGTGGAGAGATTGCAGTCAGAATCATCCGCGCCTGCAAGGAAATGGGAATCGAGACGGTCGCTGTCTATTCTGAAGCAGATCAGGAGGCCCTGCATGTAATGCTGGCAGATGAAACGGTATGTATCGGTCCGGCTCGATCGAAAGACAGCTACCTTAATATGCAGAATATTATCAGTGCAACCGTATTAACCGGAGCTACTGCTATTCATCCGGGGTTTGGCTTCCTATCTGAGAACAGCTCCTTTGCCAGAATGTGTGAGGATTGTAATATAACCTTTATTGGTCCGAAAGCAGATACGATAGATCTTCTAGGTAACAAATCCAAGGCAAGAGAGACCATGCTGAAGGCGGGAGTACCAGTAGTACCAGGCTCCGAAGGAGAGGTGGAAAGCCTTAAGGATGCGGCGGTGCTAGCTGAGATCATCGGATATCCTGTGATGATAAAGGCCTCTGCCGGTGGTGGAGGCAGGGGGATGAGACCGGTCTTTCATCCGGAGGAGTTAGAAAAGGCTTATCATTCTGCCAAGGCAGAAGCAAAAGCCTCCTTTGCCGATGACAGATTATATATTGAGAAGTTAATCCTTAATCCTAAACACATAGAATTTCAGATACTTGCAGACAGTCATGGTAATGTGGTTCATCTGGGAGAGAGAGACTGCTCTGTCCAGAGAAGAAATCAGAAGATGATTGAGGAATCTCCTTCTGCTATTATGACACCAGAGCTTCGACAAAAGATGGGAGCTGCTGCAGTAAGAGCGGCACAGGCTACCGGATATATCAATGCCGGAACCATTGAGTTCTTACTTGATCAGCAGGGAGATTTTTATTTCATGGAAATGAATACACGAATTCAGGTTGAGCACCCGGTGACGGAGATGGTGACAGGAATCGATATGATCAAGGCTCAGATCTGTATCGCCTGTGGTGAGGAGATGACTTATCGCCAATCGAATATAGAATTTCGTGGTCATGCCATTGAGTGTAGAATTAATGCTGAGGATCCGGCAAAGAATTTTATGCCCTGTCCCGGACGTGTAGAGAATGTATTGTTTCCAGGGGGATACGGCATCCGTGTTGACAGTGCCTTGTATCCCGGCTATGTGGTTCCTTCTGCTTATGATTCTATGCTTGCCAAGGTGATTGCCTACGGAAGCAACCGGGAAGAAGCCATCAGACGAATGAAAAGAGCATTGTCGGAACTAATTATTGATGGGATTGAGACCAATGCGGAATACCAATATGAGCTTTTAGAGCGGGAGGAATTTCTAACAGGCAATTATCATACAGGGCTGATTGAGGGAAAGTAAAAGATGAATAGGAATCCATTTAAAGCGAAGCAATATGCAACCTCAAAAATATATAGAGCCAAGCCGCAGGATATCGTTCAAATCGGAACGGAGGAGGAGAAGCCGAATGTACCTCAGGGTATCATGACCAAATGTCCCGGCTGCGGTAAGGTTATCTATACTAAGCTGCTGCATACAAACTTCAAGCGTTGTGATGATTGTGGTTACAACTTTAAGATGTCTGCAGGGGAACGCTTAGCCATGATTTTAGATGATGGAGAGTTTAGAGAGTACGATGCTCAATTGACGACTAGAGATCCACTTGAATTTCCAGGATATAGAGATAAGCTGGTAAAGACTCAGTCGCAGACAGGGCTGGTGGACGGTGTTGTGACCGGATATGGAAGGATTGAAGGTCTCCCGGTTATGTTAGGTGTCATGGACCCAGCTTTTTTCATGGGAAGTATGGGGACAGTAATTGGTGAGAAGTTAACAAGACTCTTCGAACGGGCAACGAAGGAGGGGCTGCCGGTTATAGTTTTCACAGCATCCGGAGGAGCCAGAATGCAAGAGGGGATATTCTCCCTGATGCAGATGGCCAAGGTCAGTGCAGCTGCTGCAAAGCATAGTGAAGCGGGTCTTTTATATGTCGTGGTACTGACAGATCCAACTACAGGTGGAGTTACGGCAAGCTTTGCCATGCTGGGAGATATCATTCTGGCTGAGCCGGGGGCACTCATCGGATTTGCGGGACCAAGAGTAATCGAGCAGACCATTGGTCAGAAGCTACCGGAGGGCTTCCAGAGAGCGGAATTTCTATTAGAGCATGGGTTTGTAGATCAGATCGTGACAAGAGATCGGCTTAAGTCTACATTGGGAACGATTCTAAAGCTTCATTCCTACGGCGCAGGCTAATTTACGGGCAGGTATAATGGGGTAGATTTCTACCCTGCCATGAAGAGGGATATTAGGTAAAGGAAGGGTAAAGCTATGAGTATTACACCTTGGGAAGAAGTGAAGCTTGCCAGAATGCCGGTCAGACCGACAAGCATGGATTATATAGACCGTATCTTTGACCAATTTCTTGAGCTGCATGGTGATCGATATTATGCAGAGGATCGAGCTATCGTTGGAGGTATAGCTTTTCTGGGGAGTATCCCGGTCACTATAATTGCACAGCAGAAGGGAAGGAATACCAAAGAGAATATAGCAAGGAACTTCTCTATGCCACATCCGGAAGGCTATCGGAAGGCACTTCGTCTGATGAAACAGGCGGAGAAATTCAAAAGACCCATTATCTGCTTTATAGATACTCCGGGAGCCTTCTGTGGTTTAGGTGCGGAGGAGAGAGGTCAGGGAGAAGCTATCGCAACGAACCTTGCAGAGATGATGATGCTTACGACACCGATTATCTCAGTGGTACTCTCGGAAGGTGGAAGTGGTGGAGCTTTGGCCCTCGGTGTTGCGGATAAGGTATATATGCTGGAGCACTCTATCTATGCAATTTTGTCACCAGAGGGCTTTGCAAGTATTCTTTATAAGGATGCCTCTAAAGCAGAGCAGGCGGCAAGGGATATGAAGCTGACCTCACAGGATCTGTTACAATTTCAGATCATTGATGGAATCATACCAGAGCCCCCAGGAGGAGCGCACAATGATTATGATCTGACGGCTGGGAATATTAAGGCTGTGATAGAAGCAGATCTACATGAGCTTATGGAGCTTCCGTTGGAGGAGCTGCTAGATAGGCGTTATCAGAAGTTTAGAAGAATCTAGCTTAAGCCAACAGATATTAATATAGGATTGACCGATGCAATAGAGGAAGCCGTATTTAGCAATCTCATCATAGAATGGTGTTGTCTCAACATATGGATAATATTCAGTATAATTTCGAGCAGAGCATAATGTATGCTCTGCTCGATTGCTGCTTTCCTTTCGTTCGTGTTAGATACGAATAATTTTCTATCTTTATTCTCGACTTAACAGCTTGGTATATAATCGATCTATGCAGATAGACCCAAAGGGTGCTGTAATTAAGATGGATAACACTGCTACTGTTAAAACCTGCTGCCCACAGGCTAATCCCATTGATAGAGGAATCGCTCCTATTGCTGCCTGTACCGTTGCTTTCGGTGTATATGCCACCATACAAAATAATCTCTCTTTCTTTGTCAACTTAGTTTTTAAAAGACATACATAAACACCAATCATTCGAAACACCAGTGCCCCCAAAACAATAGCAATTGCATACACTCCTGCTTTAAGAGCATAATTTAAATCTACTGTGGATCCGACTAGCACGAATAGAAGGACCTCTGCTGCCACCCATAGCTTATTATATTTAGCTGAAAGTCTTTTTGCCAAAATATTATACTTTTGGTAAATTGTAATGCCCATACTCATGATTGCAAGTAGTCCTGAAATAGGCACTATTCCAGCTAATCTATTCTGTAATTCAATCAGCAGGAATGACAAACTAAGAATAATGAGAATCTTTACAGAATCGCGCATATGCATTTTCTTAAAAAATAGGGTTAATCCCATACCTAATAAAGAACCGATTAGAATACCTAGTATAATAGAAACGGGAATTTGCAGAAGACTTGATGCAGTAACCTCTCCGCCTGTAGCCAAAGAAGTAAAGGCTGTAAATAACACAATTACAAATACATCATCTACGGATGCACCTGCTAGAATCAATTGTGGTATACTTCTTTCTTTTCCATAGCCCTCTTCCATAAGTTTTATCATTCTGGGAACAACAACAGCAGGTGATACAGCTGCTAAAACACTTCCCATAATAGCTGCTTCCAAACTTGAGATACCTAATACCCTTGGTGCAATTAAAACAACTCCTATAATTTCAAAGCACGCAGGAACAAAGCACATCAGTATAGCAGGCCTACCAACCTTTTTCAAATCTCCGATATCAAGTGATAATCCTGCTCTCGTTAAGATTATAATTAAAGCCAATTGTCTTAAATCAGCTGATATTCCTAAAATTGATGGATCTAGTAAATTCAGAGCATAGGGACTTAAAATCATACCTGTGATAATCATACCTAATAGACTAGGTAATTTCAGTTTCGTAAATATACTGCCTAACATAAGTCCTAATAAAAAAATGAGTGCTAAACTTGTAAGCATAAAATCCTCCTTATATTTGCAGAAATAAAAAAACTGATAATTTCTGCGTGGTTTTCGCAGAAGTCATCAGCATAATTGCGGTTTAGGTTATTACCAAGGGAGAACTTCATTCCCAACGAAATTAATAGTATCATATCAATTCCTGTTTTTCAATATAAATTACGCATTATATCGTTTTATTTGAAGTAAATCATCTTCACTATAGCTGTATATCAGTAAATGTACAATCTGTCGATATCACATTGGCTCGGTCGATCTTTTATCGTATAGGATGCTATTGCATCTGGTCAGATGATAAGGTAATATAAGGCTACAGGATATTTACAATTGAGGGATATTATGTAAAGTGGATTAGATTATTCATTTTGGCGAGTAGGGGTAGTAAGGAGGAGTAAGATGATTATTCATGATTTGAGCCCGGAGCAGGCAGAGAAGGTGTTGGCAGATGTACAGGATACCTGTATCATAGCTGACGATCATACCATACGCAACTGCGTCGGTTGCTTTGGGTGCTGGATTAAGACACCCGGTCAATGCATCATTAAGGATGGGCATGAGAATATGGGATCCTTATTAGGAAAAACAAAGGATCTAATTATTATAAGCCGTATGACTTATGGTGGCTTTAGCCCTTTTATAAAGAATGTACTTGATCGAAGTATTTCTTATATTCATCCATATTTTCAGATCAGAAATAAGGAGATGCATCACAGACGCAGATATGACAATGTAATCCGGATTAGAGTTTTCTTCTACGGTGAAGATATTACGAAGGAGGAGAAGGATACAGCTAATGGATATGTAGAAGCAGTCAGCGTTAATCTGGATGCAAGCTTTGAAGAGCTTCGATTTATGACATTGAAGGAATTAATGGAGGGGGATCTATGTTAAGAATAGCGCTGATTAACGGAAGTCCGAAGACAAAGAACGGTGCATCCGGATGTCTTTTAGAGGATTTGAAGGTGCTACTTAAGGATAACGAGATATCAGAGTACAGACTTCGAACACCTCAGCTTGAGAAAGCGGAAGAGGTGATCTCACATGATGTTCTGGTATTCTCCTTTCCTTTATATGTAGATGGTATACCTTCTCATTTGTTGTATTGCTTGGAGGAGCTGAGGGAACAGCTTAAGGAGCATAAAGCAGATATTCAAGTCTATGCAATCTGCAACGCCGGCTTTTATGAAGGACATCAGAATCAGTATGCCCTGCAGATTCTTAAGAACTGGTGCAGCAAGAGTGGATTTATCTGGGGGCAAGGGATTGGTATCGGCGGAGGAGGCATGGTAGCTTCTCTGAAAAATGTCCCTCATGGGAAGGGCCCCAAAAAGAAGATTTCCTTAGCTCTTGATGCCTTAGCAGATAATATTCTGCAAAGACGTAGTGCTAATAATATCTATGTAAATCCCGGTATTCCTAGATTCCTTTACAAGTTTGGGGGAGAGATGGGCTGGAGACGAACCATAAAAGCAAATGGTCTTAAGACAAAGGATCTGTTTATGAGACGATAAATATACAGTGCATTTGTGAGAAAGCTAATGTGAGCTATGTGAACTAGCATAGTTTGATCACATTCTGATAGCTTGCTAGTAGATATGCGAACGCATTCGAGAACTGGATAACCTCATTATTTGAGATTATCCAGTCTGGGATGCATGTTACCTGTTTCTTAATGTTACTTTTTATTACGCAGCAGCCCCTATCTAAACCATGATGATAGGCAATTTTCTATCATTAGTTAATCTCTTTGATTTCTATCATACTTGAGGTGAAGGTACCTCCGATATTCTCGATATAGTCCCAGTATTCCTCATAATTAATATAGTATTGCTTTCCCCAGGAGGAGATGCGGAGCATGATTCGATCGGTTATCTCATCTTTTATCAAAGCCGTCACGGTGACATAATGTCCACAGACATTCTGATGAACTGCATGATAATAATAGGGTTTTGATATCTCCTCTGAATTTTCTTCGGTGTTTTCTCTGGGCTCCAGATAATCAATTTCCTTTAATACGTAGAAGGGGATACCCTTCCTTCCCCAAAGCTTCGGTGTATTAGGTCCGATGGACAGAATAACAGGAATGTCTTTGCGGAGCATTTCTTCGATTAGATGATACATATCAAAATAAGTTAAGCACCATTTCCAGGATGCCTTAAGGCCAAGACCGTAATCTTTGGAATAGGAATTAATTGCATATGCGGCAGCAGGACCAAGGACAGCCAGATAAGGGCGAGTCTTGGTATATTCAGTATTGATATGGCGGAGGTAGGCGATATAATCTGAGTGATTTATCTTATTCTCCTTGTTTATGGCTAAGGCTGTAATTTCAGTCTGGAATGACTTTCTATGCAATGCCAGATACAAAAATAGGTCAGCGGTTGCAATGGTTCCGCAACCATAATTGTGAAGAATATAATCCTTACTATACCGTCTATGATCAGAAAACCACATCTGGCATCCGCCATAATAGATCGTACCGTCCTTAAGCACGGGTACATACTCCGGACGTGACAATTCAATGCATATATTGTCTTTGAAGGGCACAGTAAATTCTCCTATAGTTATATTCTCATAATTATTGTATTCTACTTCGCTTGTTTATGTTGCGTAAAAAAACTGCATAGCCTGGTTCAATCCGCAGACTATGCAGCACATAACATAGATATCTGTTTTATTCTTCTACTTCCTCGTCCTCTGCATCAAACTTGCTAATCTGTCTCTTTCTAGCCTGTTCGTCGCTATCAAGGTACTCGTCATAGGTTGTAATCTTATCAATCAAGTGACCGTTATAAATCTCCATGATACGGTTAGCCGTAGTCTGGATGAACTGATGGTCAGGAGAGGTGAATAATGCAACACCGGGGAACTTGATTAAACCATTGTTCAAGGAAGTGATGGATTCCATGTCGAGATGGTTTGTAGGCTCATCTAAAATCAATACATTTGCACCTGCAATCATCATCTTGGATAAAAGAACACGGACTCTTTCACCACCAGATAAAACATTCACTTTTTTGGAGCCTTCCTCGCCAGCAAAAAGCATTCTTCCCATGAAACCACGTACATAGGTAACGTCCTTCTCTGGTGAGAAGGGCATTAAGAAATCTACGATGGTTTCGTCACCGGAGAATAGCTTAGTATTGTCCTTCGGGAAATAGGATACGTTGGTTGTGATACCCCATTTGTAAGAACCCTCATCCGGTTCGATCTCTCCGGCAAGGATCTTGAAGAGAAGAGTAGTGGCCTGTGTATTTGGTCCAACGAAGGCGATTTTGTCCTCTCTGCCAACGATGAAGGATATCTTATCCAGAACCTTCACTCCATCTACTGTCTTAGACAGGTTCTCAACGGTGAGAACCTCATTACCGATTTCACGGCTGGGTCTAAAGTCAATATAAGGATATTTTCTGCTGGAGGGTCTGATGTCATCCAGCTCAATTTTCTCCAATGCTTTCTTTCTAGAGGTAGCCTGTTTTGATTTGGAAGCATTAGCACTGAAGCGCTGAATGAACTCTTGCAGCTCCTTGATCTTTTCTTCCTTCTTCTTATTGGCTTCCTTCATTTGCTTAACCATTAACTGGCTGGACTCATACCAGAAGTCATAGTTACCGGAATATAACTGTATTTTAGCGTAATCGATATCAGCAATGTGGGTACAAACCTTATTTAAGAAATAACGGTCATGGGATACCACAATGACAGTATTTTCAAAGTTAATTAAGAATTCCTCTAACCAACGGATCGCTTCAAGATCTAAGTGGTTAGTAGGCTCGTCAAGTAAGAGTATATCGGGGTTACCGAAGAGGGCTTGAGCAAGCAGAACCTTAACCTTTTCACCGCCACTAAGCTCACTCATTTGCTTATAATGAAGATCAGTATCGATACCAAGACCATTTAATAGGGACGCGGCATTGGATTCAGCCTCCCAACCATCCATGGCAGCAAATTCTCCCTCCAGCTCACTGGCACGGATGCCGTCCTCTTCTGTGAAGTCTTCCTTCGCATAGATGACTTCCTTTTCCTTCATTATCTCATAGAGACGTTTATTGCCCATAATTACTGTGTCTAGGACTTGATAAGCATCGTATTTGAAATGATCCTGCTGTAGGAAGGATAGACGCTGTCCCGGGGTGATGATAATCTCGCCCTTACTGGGTTCGATCTGTCCATTTAATATCTTGAGAAAGGTGGATTTACCGGCACCATTAGCACCGATTAAACCATAGCAATTGCCCTCGGTAAACTTAATGTTTACGTCCTCGAACAATGCTCTCTTTCCTAGTCTTAACGTTACGTTACTAGCCTGTATCATGTATAACCTCCTGGAATAACCCAATTAATAAAGAATAACCATTTCTATTGTATCGTATATTCCTGATTTTGCAAGCAGAAACTGTTGGTTTTATTAATTTGAGTAACATATCTTTAAGGTCTTGGTTATTGTATCCTGGTTAAATCAGAGGATTTTTGATTGACTTGGCTTGTGACACTGTTATAATTACCATTATGATCTTATTAATACTAATATTGGAGGAAACGCTATGAAGAGTACATTTCAAGATGGACAGATAGTATTATTTCAGGGAGACAGCATCACAGACTGTTCAAGAGATCGTAATGATCCAAGTTCCCTTGGAACTGGATATGCGAGTCTGGTTGCTAAGCTATATTCAACCTTATTTCCGGAGAAGCAGGTAACCTTTATTAATAAAGGGATCAGCGGTAATCGGGTGAAGGATCTTTTGGCACGCTATGATGAGGATTTTAAGGCTTTACAGCCGGATTATCTGTCAATTTTAATCGGTGTGAATGATACCTGGAGAAGATATGATAAAAATGACCCGACCAGTGTAGAAGAGTTCGAGAATACCTATCGTACATTGCTGACGAAGATTAAGGAGGATCTGCCGGATTGTAAGCTGACCATTATAGAGCCTTTTCTTCTTAATTCCATTCCGGAAAGAGCCACCTGGCGTGAGGATCTTGATCCTAAGATTCAAGTAGTTCGTAAACTAGCGAAGGAGTTTGCTGATTACTATATCCCTATGGATGGTATCTATGCTAAATATGAGGTGGAGCAATATACCTGTACTGAACTGGCCCAGGATGGAGTTCATCCCAGTCATATTGGTCACCGTATTATTGCGGAGGAATATCTGAAGTTGTTCCTTTAATGTCTAAATGTGAATAAATATTTTTAAAATGTTCACGGAACGTTAATACCTTCTCCATAATTAGACATTATAATAGCAATATAAGATAGAGAAATAAAAGTTTAAAGTAATATTAATTAATTTAATCGATTACCGCTTAACATAGAATTTTTTCATAAATCTCCTCCCTCCCCAAAGCCAACTTGTAGAAGTTGGCTTTTCCTCTGTTATAATGTAAAAAGGCTCTGGTGCAACATATGGTTGAGAATAATAAATTTAGCAGAGCATAAAATGCTCTGCTAAATTGGTTATATTTATTAGTTCAACTACAAATTTAATTTATAATTCATTCTTTCTTTTCCAATCTAATTGTTGATATCATTCCAATACTAAATCCCATTAGACAGATCACCGTACCACCATTGGTCATTATTTTAGTATTTATAAAGCCTGTAAACCAGTTTATGATAGTTAGTATTATACCAATAACACAAAGCAAAAAAACAATTATTGAAATTATATGATATTCTTTCAAATTGACCTCCTGTTAAATCCTATTTATCAGTATACATATCATCTGATGAGCGGCTGTTAGGAGGTGGCGATGGCAGCAATTTCCTCGAGACGTTCTATGATAGGTAGATGCTGTGTGCATAAGGTCTCACACTGACCGCACTGAATGCAATCTGCCGCAAGCTTAGATGAAATTCTCCAATGTCCTTGCAGACGGCTAGCCATATTATTGCCAAGTATTTTCTCGTTGTATGAGTCCATGAATTTAGGAATATCGATATCTACAGGGCAGTGCTTGCAATAGCCGCAACCGGTGCAGAGATTATTCAGAGCCATACCCTTGGTCTCATATTCTTCGTATATTTCGCTTGCAGGTCTTTCGAGAAGATTCTCGACGGAAGCTACCGCCTCATCGACATGCTGCTTAGTAGTACAACCACATAAGGCAACCGAGATTTCCTTATGGGAAGCAACAAAACGTAAGGCTGCCTGTGCTACATTCAGGTCACTTCCTTCTGTAAGATATTCAAACACCTTCGGATTGTTCGGAATCAATCCACCACCTAAGGGGTTCATCACCACAATTCCCATACCATTCTTATGGGCGGCACTGATGCCGGCTTGACGGAAACGGTAATTTAGGGCATTATAGCCGATTAACATTCCTTTGAAGGCATTGGAATTCACTACCTCCTCCAGTTGATTACCCTGCATGTGAGAAGAGAAGGTGATATTTTTGATCAGACCCTCGGACTTTGCCTTCTCAAAGGAGCTATACATAAGATCAAACTGCTGATGGAATGACTCAAGATCTAGCAAACACCATAAGTAATAAAAATCCAGATAATCTACCTTAAGTCTGGTTAATGAGGTTTCCAGTCGTTGACGGAAGGCGTCTGGAGAAAAATTACCGCCGTAGGAGCCCAAATTAACCTTTGAGGATATGTAGAAGCTATCTCTAGGCAGCTGAGATAAAGCCATTCCGGTTATTTCCTCGCTTTTATCGTCGCAATAAAAGGGGGCAGAGTCAAAGAAGTTGATGCCCTTTTCGTGAGCATATAATACAACTTCAGCACACTTTGCAAGATTACCTGCTTTCACATCGGCATCATCATACCGCATGGTTCCCATTCCGATGGCGGAAACCTTCATATTCGTGTCACCATATTGTTTATAATACATATTTCAACCTCCATTATGTGATAGTCTAATACATTGCAAGTCAAATGAAAATGTCATATTATGAATATTTCATGTATTATATCATGAACATAAAGCGTGTTCATGATCGATAGCTCCGATCACATAGCTGAATAGTTATAAGGCTGCATGCTCATTATACATAAGTATAACACAAATATTGATATAATGAAATATTAGGCCATAACATGTCACATTGATTCGCTTATATTACGCTATGGTTCCCAGCTGGTTAGAAGGGATGATAGGATTTCAGCAAAGGTTTCATAGTTCGATAGACAGTAGAAAGGGGAAAGAATAGCGGATTTGTTTGACATTTATTAGTAACTTGAGTAGAATTAAATTGCTACTCTTCGTGCTTTTATTCGTGACTGGCAACCAGAATTATCAAGTAAGTCAGCCGGCACCAAAGGATTTTATAGGATACGGAGGCATCAATGGCAATTAATAAAGCAATGAGAATGGCACTTAAGGCTTTGACTTATCCTGATCTGGATGTAAAGAAGACCTATAAGCTGCAGAGACAGCTAAAGACGGCGGCTCATCCGGTGATAAAGCCTTTATATGAGATGTGGGATCACAAGGTATCAATCGGTGATTATGATATACCAGTACGGATTTTTCTACCATCAGCGAAGGATATCAAGAGGAAGCTGTTGATTTTCTTTCACGGAGGCGGCTGGGTAGTAGGTAATATAGATACTTATACAAATATCTGCTCCAACATGGCGAAGCAGACCGGGCACATAGTGATTTCCGTTGATTATCGACTTGCTCCGGAATATAAATTTCCGACTGCTCCGGAGGATTGCTATGCCGTTACCAAAGAACTATATGATTATTTGGAGCTGTTTGATGTAAAGGCTGAGGATATCACCCTGATTGGAGATAGTGCAGGAGGAAATCTGGCAGCGGTAGTCTCCTTGATGGCAAGAGATCGGGGAACCTTTCTACCGGCAAGACAGATTTTGCTGTATCCTTCCGCAGATAGTGATCATAGTGAGACCTGTCCCTATCCATCGATCAAAGAATACGGGACCGAATTCTTGCTTACCTCTAAACGAATTTGTGATTTTATTGATTTATATAAGAGTTGCGATGATGATCTTAAGAATCCTTACCTCGCACCAATTTTAGCAGAGGACCTTTCCAGACAACCGAAGACCCTGATTATTACAGCAGAGTATGATCCATTACGAGATGAGGGAGAGGCTTATGGTAAGAGGCTGTTTGAAGCAGGTAATCAGGTTGAGGTATATCGGATGAAGGATGCATTACATGGCTTTCTGGCCTTGCCGAAGCATTTTGTTCACGTAAAGCGCAGCTATGAACTGATCAATCGATTTCTAAATAGTGATTAATATTAAATATCCTGAAGATTATCTCTCCAATAATCGTTAATAATGAAGAAACTAGTAAATTATTTTTAAAGATCAATAATGATGCCGGAAGGGGGGAAGCATGATTCTATGACACGAAGGAAACCGCAGGAATGGATAAAGCTAGATAATGCGGCAAAAATATTTCCTCCGAATACAAGCGAAAAGGATACTAAGGTTTTTCGATTTGTTTGTGAATTAAAGGAGGAAGTTGATAAAGAAACTTTACAAAAAGCAGTGGATAAGGCATTGCCTTTGTTTCCACTATATCAGACGGTTTTGCGAAGAGGGATGTTCTGGTATTACTTTGACAGTACGGATCTGAAGCCTGAGGTAGTCGAGGAACGAAAGCTGCCCTGTAGTATGCTGTATCATCAAAACCGTCGCAATTTATTGTTTGAGGTATCCTATTTCAAACGCAGGATTAATTTAGAGATGTATCATGCTCTGACCGATGGGACAGGTGCTTTAAGCTTCCTGAATACAATCGTATATTTTTATTTGATTATGAAGCATGAGGAAGAATTTAAAGAGGAATTACCCAAACTGACTTATGATGCATCCTTTACTCAGAAGATGGATGACAGCTTCTTAAAGCATTATAGCGGCGACAAGACACTAGATAGGATAAAGCTAAAACGTGCATATCATATCACAGGAAGACGTGCTATTGATAATCGACTTCGGGTAGTGGAGGGAGTTATGTCAGTGAAGGAGATTCTACAGTTGGCACATCGCTATGGCACGACTATGACTGTATATCTGACTGCACTTTTTATCAAGTCGATCTATCTGGATATGCCTACCAGAAGCAAAAAGTATCCGGTAAGGTTAACTGTACCGGTAAATCTAAGGACTTATTTTCCTTCGGTTACAGCAAGAAACTTCTTTACAACTGTGGGTGTCAGCTATGACTTCGCTAAAAACTCAGACAAGCTTGAGGATATTATTTTGGAAGTCAAGGAGACCTTTGCAAGGGAGCTAACGGAGGAAAAGCTACGAGAGCACATGAATCGGTTATCGGCTCTAGAGCACAATGTGTTCATGAGGGTAATCCCTTTGGTAGTCAAGGATTCTATTCTGCGCTTTGCAACCCGCCTAAGTGATCGTGGTATAACAGCCTCTTTATCTAATATCGGAAAGATTACGGTTGCTGAGGAGCTGGCTCCTTATATACATCTGTTTAATTGCTTTACCAGTGCCAAAAGACCTCAGATTGCTATGTGTTCTTTTGGAGATGAGCTGGTAATTAGCTTTGCATCTCCCTTTGTAGGGATGGATATACAGAAGAATTTCTTTCGTAAGTTGACTCAGGAAGGCATTGCAGTAACAATTGCCACTAATTATAAGGATATATAGGAGGTTGGGCAGATGCAAAAATGTGATTATTGTAAGGTTTCCCTGAAGGGAAATTATGTAGTATGCCCTCTTTGTGGTGGTATTCTCCCTGAAAAGGAGGAACATAGCGAAGAAATATTTCCTAATCTACCAACAATTTTTCAGGAATTCAACATCTTTATCCGAGTTATAATTCTAATTTCCATAGCTGCCATCATAATCAGCTTTGCGATTAATCTAATCTTTACAAAGGATTCCAGATGGTCACTGATCGTCGCAGCCGGAATAGCCTGTATGTGGGTTAGTTTATTCATCATTATACGGAAGAAAAATAACATTCCCAAGACCATACTCTGGCAGGTTGTAGTAATCGGTGTATTATCGGTCCTATGGGATTGGTCTATGGGATGGCTGGGCTGGTCGATAAATTTTGTAATTCCTGCGATCTGCTTTGGTGCTATGATTGTTATGGCCATTGCGGCAAAGATTCTGAAGATTGGAGTACGTGATCTGATCGTATATCTCTTCATTGATATTATATTTGGCTTTTTTCCGGTTATCTTTATATTGACCGGTGTACTGAGTGTAACCTTTCCATCCGTTATCTGTGTGGCGATGAGCGCAATCAGCCTGTCGGCATTAATTCTTTTCCAAGGAGATAACATGAAAGCAGAATTAAATAAGAGAATGCATATTTAGGGAGAGGGTAATTATGAATTCATATCGTTTGAAGTTATTAGCAATTATCACGATGTTGATTGACCATGTCGGGGCAGTTCTCGTTCCTGGTAATACGATGCTGTATCTCGTTATGCGCTGTATCGGAAGACTCTCTTTCCCGATCTTTGTATTTCTCCTGGTTGAGGGCTTCCATCACACGAAGGATGTGAAAAAGTACCTGGTCCGTATGGGAGCCTTTGCGCTTATTTCAGAGATACCCTTCGATCTGGCCTTTTATGGTAAAATACTGGAGTTTAGACATCAAAACATATTCTTTACCTTATTTCTTGGACTACTCTGTATGTATCTGATGAGTATGGTGAAGAAAAGATATAGCAATAATGGTATTATAATGTATTTACTTTATGCCATACTTACTCTTGTCATTGGCATCATCGCCTCTGTTTTGAAGACAGACTATGATTACAGAGGTATCATATTGATTGTGGCATTTTATCTATTTCGAGGAAATAATATATTGCTTGGACTATCACTTTTGTTCGTATCAGGCTATTTGCTTGGATATATTAATATATATGCAACTATTGCAATAGTACCAATTATGTTTTATAACGGACAAAAGGGTAAAAGTATAAAATATGCATTTTATATCTTTTACCCTGCCCATCTGATAATTCTGGCTATGATTAATCAGCTTCTTTAGTAATAGTCAATTACGTCAGGATATAGTTCATAATCAGTCACCTGTGATGTATACCGCAGATCGTCACCGGAAGAGTACGGTTTATCTGGATAATAGTGCCTTTCATCAAAGTCCTGGGCACTACTAAAGGATGGAAATCGATAATAGGTTTTCCTGGCAGGTTCAAAGTACATGATAACAAACCTCCTTTATTGATGTTCTAACCTTATTGTTTGACAAACGGATTGGAACTATACTAGAAATTCAATCGAGATTTTTCAATTTTTACATTCAAAGCTATACCAATGGGAGAGTGACTTATGATTTCGCTGACAATAACTGAAGTAAAATCTTTTATGGGCAAGCTTCTTGTTCAGACAACCTTTGACTTTTTCCTTCTAAAAGAGATGGAGTTATCTACCTTTATTAACTTTTCCATCAACGGTAAATTAAATGAGGACTTCTTTTCGAAGGGGGAATTAGAGGAGCGGGGAGAGAATCAGCATAGCTCCTCATGGAGCGAGGTTAGAAGCATTGCCTACTCAATGATTAAGGGAAATAAGACCCCGTTGGCACTGAAGCTCGTATTCCAGCTGCCCAGACCCCTCTGTGAGGAGCTGGTTCAACAATCCGGAGGCAGACTAAAAAGTGAGGAGGTCGGAGGTTTATTTCTAAATGTTCGTTTTGAGAAAAATGAATTGCACCTTATAACTGGGGCGGCAATCAAGACCTTTACTCTGGATAAGACCTTGGAGCAGGAATGGGATAGCTGGGTGAAAAGGATGCTAGGGGAACAGGGAATTATCTTCGAGGAAGGATAAAATACATCATTATAGATAAGTTGTTAGCACTCTTGACAGAAGAGTGCTAATTTTGTCTTGACATTTTAAAGGGTGCGTATTATCATATCATTTGAGGATTATATAACAGTAATGCGACAGACAGAGAGAAGCTAAGCTGCATCGACATTACCAAGAATTATTATAAAGGAGATGTGAAGCATGAGTACAGAACGTGGTAATTTATCTATTCATTCAGAGAATCTATTTCCGATTATTAAGAAGTGGTTATATTCTGACCACGACATATTTGTAAGAGAGTTAATCTCCAATGGCTGTGATGCGATAACCAAGTTAAAGAAGCTGGAGATTATGGGCGAGGCTAATCTTCCGGAGGATAATCATTATAAGATAACGGTTACCGTTAATGCGGAAGAGAAGACCATTCGTTTCTCTGACAATGGTATCGGTATGACTGCAGATGAGGTGAAGGAATATATTAACCAGATTGCTTTCTCTGGAGCGGAGAAGTTCCTTGAGAAGTATAAGGACAAGACCAATGAAGATCAGATTATCGGTCATTTTGGTCTAGGTTTCTATTCTGCATTCATGGTAGCTGCCCGTGTAACCATTGATACACTTTCCTGGCAGCCGGGTGCACAGCCGGTACATTGGGAATCCGATGGTGGTACCGAATATGAGATGAGTGACAGTACAAAGAGCGAACGTGGTACCGATATTACACTTTATTTGAACGATTCCAGCTATGAATTCTCTAATGAATACAGAATCAGAGAGGTGCTAAAGAAATATTGCTCCTTTATGCCGGTAGAGATATATCTGGTTAATGCAAATGAGAAGGTAGAGGATAAGAAGGAAGATATCGTAGATGCCGCAGTGAACGAGGACGGCACAGTAGAGGAAGCGAAGGCTGAGGAAGAGAAGAAGCCGGAACCAATCAATGAAATCAATCCTTTATGGGCAAAGCATCCTAATGATTGCACTGAGGAGGAATATAAGAAGTTCTATCGTGAAGTATTCCATGATTATAAGGAGCCTCTGTTCTGGATACACCTGAATATGGATTATCCATTCAATTTGAAGGGTATCCTATACTTCCCGAAGATTAATACAGAGTATGATTCCTTAGAAGGCTTAATTAAATTATACAGTAATCAGGTGTTTATTGCAGATAATATCAAGGAAGTAATTCCAGAATTCCTTATGCTATTAAAGGGTGTCATTGACTGTCCGGATCTTCCACTGAATGTGTCCAGAAGTGCTCTGCAGAATGATGGCTTTGTAAAGAAGATATCTGACTATATCAGCAAAAAAGTAGCAGACAAGCTATCCGGTATGTGTAAGACACAAAAAGAAGAGTATGAAAAATACTGGGATGATATTAGCCCCTTCATCAAGTATGGTTGTCTAAAGGACGATAAGTTCTGCGAAAAAATTACTGATTATATTTTATTTAAGAACCTGGATGGCATCTACAAGACACTTCCAGAATGCCTGGAAGTAAATAAAATAGATCCGGATGAAGCCCAGAGTGCAACTGATGAAGATGGTAACCGGGTGGAAGCTGAAGTGGTAGAAGAGGATACCACCGTGGAAGAATCAGGGGAAACACAAGATACAGAGAAGAAAGAAAAAACGATTTATTATGTAACTGACGAGCAACAGCAGAGCCAATACATCAATATGTTTAAGTCTGCAAAAATGGATGCCGTCATCCTGACACACAATATTGATCAGCCGTTTATATCACAACTGGAAGCTAAGAATGAAGGTATTAAATTCCAGAGAATAGATGCTGATTTGACAGATAATTTCAAAGCAAAGACTTCTAAAAAAGCTGAAGAAGAGATGAAAGCTATGGCAGATTCCATAGGCAAACTGATGAAGAAAGCTTTGAAGAAAGAAAAGTTAGAAGTTAAAATTGAGAAACTGAAGAATAAGAAGATTTCCTCCATGATTACCCTGTCCGAGGAAAGCCGCCGTATGCAGGATA
>JAEYOQ010000058.1 GCA_023411555.1 Bacillota bacterium | reverse complement strand
ATAAATTCGATGTATTAGTAAATGTTAAGGGTGGCGGTTTCACCGGCCAGGCTGGTGCAATCAGACACGGTATCTCCAGAGCATTATTACATGCAGATGCTGATTACCGTCCTACACTCAAGAAGGCAGGCTTCTTAACAAGAGATCCTAGAATGAAGGAAAG
Organism: Bacillota bacterium; assembly: GCA_023411555.1. GTDB lineage: Bacteria > Bacillota > Clostridia > Lachnospirales > Lachnospiraceae > Mobilitalea. The sequence goes on along the minus strand of JAEYOQ010000058.1, from coordinate 167,128 downwards.
AAAGAAGTACGGCTTAAAAGCAGCGAGACGTGCACCTCAGTTTTCAAAGAGATAGGCAGTTACCTGCGAGACAAAATGTATATCAAAGCCCCAGAATGCTCGCATTCATGGGGCTTTTGTTATACATTTTGATTCATAGGAATGCAAGAAATGACCGAGATGAAGCGGAGCGAAATCGAGGTTGTTGCTTGCATTCGCAGGTAACGTAAAGTTTTCAAAGAGATGACCGAATGACCATAGGCCGAGCAGGAGCAAAGCGGATGGGAGGTTCATCGAAGGTGACGCAGATAATACGTAGGCAGTAGCAAGAGATGACCGAATGACCATAGGTCATGAGGTTCATGTCTTGCGTTCGCAAGTAACTACTTATCTTGTAGAGATAGATGACCGAGCAGCTCCATCGTATGAGGAAGCCATGCTAGGAGATAATATTAAGAACATAAGAAAAGGCAAAGGATATTCACAGGAACAGGAGTGTGGAGTATGGACGAAATCGCAATTGGTAAATTCTTAGCCAGTGAAAGGAAGAAGAAGGAATAATCATCTCAAATTTGAAAGGACAGTAGATCTATGAATGAATTAGTGTATGATAAGAAATATCATTATTGGGATAGTGTATCTGTGTTTCTGGATATTGATAGCCTAATATATATTCTGGTAATGATGATGATATTCTGGGGAATCACCAGAATAATTTGCAGAGTAAAGAAAAAGGAGAAAATAAGTGTATTTGATTTCATAAGGAAGTATATGATTATTTCTGCCATACCAATATTTTTACTATTTGCAGTTTCATTAATAATGTCAGGTTTGTACATAAGGAATAATATCATTATAGCATTCTTACCATTAGTGTATGGGGTAATAATTCAGGTGATATTTATGATAATTGGTAAAATAAAGAAGAATAAATACTAATAATTGACTATAATAGAACGATATTTATTACTTTATGATCAAAATAAACCCTCAAGAATGTCGAGTTCTTGGGGGATTTTTGATCTGAAGTGCATAATGAGATAAAGCTTGACAGAAGGGTAAATAGGGAGGGGTAATTCGGAATGGAGTATACTCTTAATGAGGTGCTTATATATTATCAAAATGGAAAGCTTGCTGAATGGATTCAGGAGTTTTTGCGTAAACTGTAATTAAAAATAGTATGAAAAGAAATCACTCATATCGTAGAGATAAAAGCCTGGAATGCTTGCGTTCACGGGCTTTTTTTGTTCGTGATAAAGGGCAGACCTACGTTATAGACATTTCATTTTTATATGATAATAAATATTTGAAAGAATTTATATAATTAGTAATTATTACCATGGCCAAGCCATATATATATTCTGTAGTAAAGCAAACTATATAATTTTAAAGGAGGATGAGCTATGAAAAGCAAAAAACTAATAGCAATCATGCTAATAGTTGCGCTAGCACTATCTACAAATGTGTTTACAACAGCAAATGCAGCAAAAAAAACCAATTACCTTACAATTATGTCACAGGAAAGTAATGGTTGGGTAAGGAACTTTAATCCGCTTATTAACAATGCTTTACACGCTTCCTTAGGCTTTATGTTTGAACCACTGGTTATTTTTGATAGCTTCAACAATAATAAGGAAACACCATGGCTAGCTGAAAAGATTGTTACAGAACCCGATTTTAAAACGTTGACGGTATATGTTCGAAAGGGTGTTAAATGGAGCGATGGTAAGCCGTTTACTGCAAAGGACGTTGCATTTACCTTTACCTATTCGAAGACACATCCGGAGATAGACAGAAACGGTGACTGGGACCACGATGGTGTTAAGGGAAGAATTGCTTCTGTGAATATCGTTGACGATTATACCGTTAAAATTGTCATGAAAGAAGCAAATCGTTTTGCACGTAACACTGTATTCTTCAATCGCTTTATGCTTCCGGAGCATGTTTATTCAAAGGTAAAGAACCCGGCAACCTATGTGGACAAAAATCCTGTAGTTACCGGTGCTTTCTCAAAAGTTAAGTCATTTAAGCCTGAAATGATCGTACTGGATCGAAATCCAAATTATTGGAATTCAAAGAGTCTAAGTGTTGATCAGCTTCGTTTCCCGCAATTTAATAGCAACCAAGCAGCACTTTCCTTGCTTCAGACAGGAGCAGTTGACTGGGCACATATATTTATACCGGATGCAGAGAAGAATTATGTACAGGGCGACCCCAACAGAAAATTCTGGTACGGTAAAAACGATGGTGTACGACTGGCATTCAACTATATGAATGAAAATCCGAATACCTTAAAGGCCTTTAAGGATGTTAATTTTAGAAGAGCGGTATCCTTGTGCGTTGATAGAAAGGGAATCATCGATTCTGCGGTATATGGATATCTTTCAAAGGATGTTCCTCCGGTAACCGGTTTGCCTCCGGCATTGTTGGGATACGCTGATAAAGATGCTCAGGCTGAGCTGGCTAAATACGCTAAATTCGACATTAACGCTGCGAAAAAGATACTGGCGGATGCTGGATACAAGGATATTGACAAGGACGGCTTCTTAGAAAACCCGGATGGTACCAAGCTTGCATTCGATATCACATCCCCTGCAGGTTGGACTGACTGGAATGATGGTGCTGCAATTGTAGCAGATGGACTCAGGAAAGCAGGCATTAATGCCACAGCAAAAGCGATCGATCTTGCACTATATATTGAAAGCTGGAAATCGAATAAGCGTGATATTCTTTACGGTGGATATGGTATTTCAGGAGATCTATATAGATTCTACTATGACACAATTGGTGATCAATCAAGAATCAAAACAGATACCTGGTGGACAATTACTATGAATAACTATGCGAACGATGAGATGACAGCCTTAATCGCTAAGATGCCAACGGCAAAGGATGCTGAATTAAAAAATATTACAGCTAAGATAGAACAGCACTTTGCAAAGAATATGATTAATGTTCCGTTATTCTACAATGGTAACTGGTTTGTTTACAACACAAGCAGATTTACTGGTTGGGCTACGGAAAGTAATTTAGTATGTAATCCTGCAAACGTTCAACATGACTCCAAACTTCTACAGCTTATGCTATTAAAGCCCGTAACAAAATAATGAATGAATCAGTTAAGGGGATGCTTCAATACATAAGCTAACACTCAGGAAAGGATAACATGAATCCCATACTGGATAATCTCTATTAATGAGATCATAGGGATGTGCGTTGTCCTTTCCTGTTTTTATACTATATAATTTAATACTTTATATAGACCATATTCTTGGAGGTGAAGATAGCTGTGAAATACATTTTAAAAAGGTTATGGTTTTATATCTTAGCGTTCTTTGGAGCCTTGGCTGTCAATTTTTTTCTTCCACGTATGATGCCGGGAAATCCGGTTCAGATGTTCTTATCTAACTTGTATCAATCAGGTGGAGTTGTTGATAACGCTACAATCGCTGCGGTAGAAAAATTATTTGGATACGATACACAGAAACCCGTTATCATAAGCTTCTTTAATTATATTGTAAGCATTTTTAAAGGTGACTGGGGAGTTTCTTTTACCTTCTTCCCACAGACAGTATTGGAAGCTACGGGGCGTGGAGTGAGATGGACAGTATTTCTTTTGGGAACAGCATTGATTCTCGGATTTATTATAAATACACTGCTTGGTATCCTTGTTGCATGGAAACGCGGCAGCAGATTAGATACAACCTTTACCGTTGGTGGGCAGATTTTGGCTAATATCCCATCCGTTGTAACAGCGATTATTTTAAGCATTGCACTTGCTTTTACGGATATATTTCCAAGAGGCTATGCGGTTACTCCGCTCTTTGTACCTGACAATGTCTTTCAATACATAGGGGATGTTGCTTATCACGCATTCTTGCCGGTTCTTTCAGTAGTTATTACAGGCTTGGGAGGAATTATGGGCATGAGGGCCAATATGATTAACCAACTTGGTGAAGATTATATTGTGATGGGAATTGCCAAGGGTGTGCCTGATCGTAAGATCATGTTTGGTTATGGAGCGAGAAATGCACTTTTACCCGTTGTTACATCACTTGCAATGCAGATAGGCTTTCTTTTAGGTGGATCATTGATCATCGAACAGGTCTTTAATTATCCTGGCCTGGGTCAAGTAATGGTCATGGCCATCAGCAGACGAGACTATCCATTAATGCAAGGGATACTGCTCATGACAACCATAGTGATGCTTACTGCTAATTTTATTGCAGACATTAGCATCATGATCCTGGATCCGAGAACTCGAAGACAAGGTGTGAATGGACACTGATTGGAAAAGGAGACAGAGAGTATATGAGAAAAATATGGAATAGTAATATAATACGCTTTTTCAGAAATAGTCCCAAAACAAGTATTGGAGCTATTTTGGTACTAATCATTCTTCTCCTTACCCTTGGGGCAAACCTGTTTACAAGTATTGATCCTACCCATAGATTCGTTGACGAATATCATAGCGCACCCTCACTAACGCATATCTTAGGTACAACTCAATTGGGTAATGATGTATTTGCTCAATCCCTGTATGGAGGTCGAGTATCAATCCTGGTAGGTATATTTGCAGGGGTTCTTACCGTGTTTCTAGGAATCGTTTTTGGAATCACTTCGGGTTATTTTGGGGGATGGTACGATAACATTATAACGACAGTAATCAATATTATTATGGTTATACCCAATATTGTCTTGCTGCTTATCGTTGCAGCAATGCTAGACGGGGTATCGCCATTCTTGATTAGTGTTATTATTGGTCTGACCTCCTGGCCATGGAATGCTCGTGTTCTTCGTGCTCAGACCATGAGCTTGAGAAACAGAGAATTTGTTTACTCGGCTGAAACCTTAGGAGAATCAAAGCTTAGAATCCTGTTCGTAGAGATTATGCCCAATATGCTGTCTATCATAAGCTCTGCTTTTGTCAGTACATTGATCTATGCCATCACAGCTAGTGCTACTCTTGAGTTCATTGGCTTTGGTGATCCACTTTCGTGTACCTGGGGAATCATGCTTTTTAATGCGAATAAATCTGGAGCATTGACAAGCGGTACGTGGTGGGAATTGATCGGTCCTATCTCCGGTATTGTTATATTTGGTGTTGGACTTACCTTAATCAACTTCTCTATAGATGAAGTGTCAAATCCTAAATTGAAGGCACAAAGAATTATGAGAGCTTATTATAAAGTGAAAAAAATACAGGCAAAAAGAGAGAATATGAAAAAGAGAAGCTTGACTAACATTGAATAGGAAGGAGGTTAACCTGGAGATGGGGGATTTATTAACGGTAAAAGGACTTTGCGTTGATTATGTAACTGTAAAAGGAGGACATGTTAGAGCGGTAGACAATGTCAGCTTTTCAATCAAAGAGGGTCAAAGCTATGGCTTGGCGGGAGAATCCGGCTGTGGAAAGAGTACGATTGCATTCTCTCTTATGAGATTGCACAGGCCTCCGGCGTTAATATCAGATGGGCAGATTATGTTTGATGGTAATGATATTGTACATATGAACGAAGATCAGGTTCAGCAATTACGCTGGAGTGAGATAGCCATGGTATTCCAATCGGCCATGAACTCCTTGAATCCCGTCGTAACGATGGAAAAACAGTTTTACGAGATATTTAGGTACCATGGGATTGCCAATAATAACAATGAATACAGAAAGAGGGCGGAAGAACTCTTATCCTTTGTAGGTATCCCGGCAGAAAGACTAAAGGATTATCCTCATCAGTATTCAGGCGGTATGCGCCAGAGAGCAGTGATTGCAATGGCTTTAGCGCTTAGACCAAGACTTCTTATCTTAGACGAACCTACGACCGCACTAGATACTGTAGTTCAAAGGGATATTCTACAATGCATTTATGACCTGAAAAAGGAGTTAAAATTCTCTATTCTTTTTATTACACATGATATCAGTTTGATGATGGAGTTCTGCGATACAATCGGAATTATGTACGCCGGAAAGATTGTAGAGGAGGCTTCTTCTGAGAGAATTCTGCATAATCCAAGACATCCATATACCTTCGGCTTAAAGAACTCATTTCCTTCCTTGAAAGGAGAAGTGAAGTATATGGAGGGAATACCCGGAACTCCATTGGATGTGAATGCGATTCCTGTAGGCTGCAGATTTCAAGAACGTTGTTTTAGAGCATGTAAGGAGTGCTTTACTAATGAGCCGGAGCTTAGTATCACCAAGGATGGGTTCTTTTATTGCCATAATCCATTAGATGCCACCTAACAACCCGCAATGTATCAATTATACGAGGTGTGAAATGAAAGAAGAAAAGCAGAAAATATTAAGTGTAAATAACGTTGTGATGGATTTCAAAATCGGTGGGAAATCTATCCTGTCTAAGAAGAAAACGTTACGTGCCTTGAATGATATCACCTTTGATTTATATAGAGGTGAAGCATTAGCAATTGTCGGTGAATCAGGATGTGGAAAATCTACGATATGCAGGGTTGCAATGAGATTTTACAACCCAACATCAGGATCAATGACTTTTGAAAATGATGACATTCATAAACTGAAGGGCCAGCAATTAACGAACTATCGCCAAAAGGTACAGATGATTTTCCAAGACCCCTTTTCCTCCCTAAATCCGTTACATAATATTTATTATCATCTTGAGAGACCACTTAAATTATATCATCCCTCTGACAAAATAACCATGAAGAATAAGATGGATGAGTATCTGACTTTGGTTGGGCTGATTCCGCCGGAAGAGCAAGGAAGAAAACATCCTCATCAGCTCTCTGGTGGGCAAAGACAAAGAGCATACTTAGCAAGAATCTTATCTGTTGGTGCAGAGGTTATATTTGCGGATGAGCCAACCTCGATGCTAGACGTATCCATTCGGTTGGGAATTCTAAACCTTATGAACAAGCTGAAAAAGGAAAATAATAAATCCTTTGTTTACATCACTCACGATATAGCCACGGCACGATATTTTGCGGATAGAATCATTGTTTTGTATGCTGGGCATATGGTTGAGTGGGGTGATGTGAATAAGGTTATTGTAAGTCCTGCACATCCCTATACAAAGCTCTTGGTTACAGCTGCTCCAGATCCGGAAAGAGAAGGAGTGGTAGAGTTACCAGTATTAAAGGATAAAGAATCTGAGGTTACCTTTTGGACTCCGGAAAGTAAGGGATGCCCATTCAAAAGCCGTTGTCCTGTCGCCGAGGAAAGATGTGCTAAGGAATTACCGGAGGTTAGAGAGGTTAGCGAGGGACAATTTATTCGATGCTTCCATTCGTTAACATGAGCTACATCGGCCTGCCGGAGGATTTTCATCAAACTTTCTATTGACAAATCCATAAAATGAGTTTATTATTGCATTTAATATTTAAAGAGGCAGTGACGAAAAGGAGTACATATTTTCTGATCTACAGAGAGAGAATGGCTGGTGCAAATTCTTGTGAAGAAGGTATGGAAGCAGTTTCTGAGCCATGGACCGAACAGCGAGCCTATTACTTGCAAAGTAGACTTCATCGGGTATCCGCCCGTTATAGCGGAATTGGTTTATCGTAATCTCAGAAGGATTTGCGATGGAACTGAGTTGAGAGCAGAGATTTCTCTGAATTTAGGTGGTAACACGGATTAATAATTCGCCCTAAGCTGACAAAGGTTGGCTTAGGGTTTTTTTGATTCATGATTTTCGAAGTATAAAATTAATTAGGAGAAAAGGAGAAGAGCTATGAAACTGATTGGAAAGACAAAAAAGCTTGATAATGTAGCTTACGATGTGAGAGGACCTGTTGTGGATGAAGCGGATAGAATGATCGAACAGGGAATTAAGATCATGAAGCTGAATATCGGTAATCCGGCACCCTTTGGATTTGAGGCACCCTATGAGGTGATTCGTGATATGATGGCGAATCTGTCACAGTCAGAAGGATATTCCGATTCGAAGGGAATCTTCTCTGCCAGAAAAGCAATTATGCAGTATTGTCAGCTGAAGAATATTCCCAATGTCGGAATGAATGATATCTACACCGGTAACGGCGTAAGTGAGATGATCTCCATGGCAATGCAGGGCTTACTTGATAATGGCGATGAGATTCTAGTTCCTTCTCCTGATTACCCACTTTGGACAGCGGCTGCCACTCTTGCCGGAGGGACTGTGGTTCATTATATTTGTGATGAACAGGCAGACTGGAACCCTGACATTGATGATATCAGGAAAAAGATAACGGATAGAACAAAGGGGATTGTAATCATTAATCCCAATAACCCAACGGGTGCTCTTTATCCCAAGGAAGTTCTGGAGCAGATCGTTGAGATTGCAAGAGAGCATGAGCTGGTCATCTTCTCGGATGAGATTTATGATAGACTGGTTATGGACGGCAAGGAGCACATATCGATCGCATCCTTGGCGCCGGACCTCTTAACGGTAACCTTTAACGGATTATCCAAGTCACATCGAATTGCCGGCTTCCGGGTGGGCTGGATGTGCCTCTGTGGTGATAAATCAAAGGCACAAGGCTATATAGAGGGGCTTAACATGCTATCCTCCATGCGGCTCTGTTCCAATGTTCCGGCGCAGCAGATTGTTCAGACCGCTCTGGGAGGGTATCAAAGCTCTGATGAGCTCCTTCTGCCCGGTGGGCGTATCTATGAGCAGCGGGAATACATCACGAATCGACTGAGTAATATACCTGGAATCACTGTGGTCAAGCCAAAGGCTGCCTTCTATACCTTTCCTAAGATTGATACCAAGAGGTATAAAATATTCGATGATGAGCGATTTGTTCTTGATTTTCTGAAGGAGCAGCATGTACTTATGGTTCATGGCGGTGGCTTCAATTGGAAGGAGCCTGACCATTTCAGGATCGTTTATTTGCCTAGAGTAGAGGATCTAAAGGTTGCTATGGATAAATTCGAGATGTTTTTGAGTGGGTATAAAGGGCAATAAACCTTAGACCGGGCCGGAACAATCTATGGATATGTGTGAATAATAATATATATTTCTCAACATTTGGATGTAATTCGTACGCAAGGGTAGGCATGTTGTGTTATAATGTGATAGTTGAAAGAAGTCAAGATCAAGTGAGGAAGAAGAATGAAAAGAAACTGTAGTCTGGAGGATATATCAGACGGAAAGCTTTATGAACTTAAGGATTTGGTGGAGATTGGCTGCGATGGCTGCCAAGGAGAACCGGCTTGCTGCAGAGGTATGGGCAATTCGATTGTATTGGATCCCTATGATGTGTATCGGATTACAACCAACATGAATGTAACCTTCGAGCAGCTTCTTGCGTATATCGTTGAATTAAATGTGGTGGATGGGATTATACTTCCCAATCTTAGGATGTCAGGTGAGAAAGAGGCCTGTGCTTTCTTAGATAAGGAGGGACGGTGCAGTATCCACTCCTACCGTCCTGGTATATGCAGAATCTTTCCCCTAGGGAGATATTATGAGAATCACGATTTCTCCTATATTCTTCAGAGTAAGGAATGCCCTTGCAGTGCAACTGCTCCTATCAAGGTTGGTAAGTGGATTGATACGCCTAATCTGGCCAGGAATAAGCAGTTTTTGATAGACTGGCATTATTTTCTGAATGATGTGGAGGATATAATAAAGAATACCGAGAATGAAAACAGGGTAAAGATGATTAATCTGTATGTACTAAATCAGTTCTACAGAAAAGAGTACCAGGTAGAGGAGGATTTCTATTCACAGTTTAACCTCCGTTTACGAGAGGCGCAGAGCCTACTAATAGTGTGACTTATTGAAAAGCATAATTCACACCAAGCGAATGTAATTCGCTTTGACAAGATTTGTGCCTGCAGGGTAGGCATGCTATGCTTTTGTTGATAAAAAGCTATTTCTAACATATTTGTTAGCACGGGTAAGGGGGATGTTATTCATATCTTATCCGAATGAATATGTTATGAAATAGCTTTTTTCTTATGAGGATTATTCAATTAATTGATTAGCCTTGTCTATATTCTGTTGCACGGTTCGCATTGATTACCTTCTGTGATATATGCAAATTGAAGTAATGAATGACAGGACCTAAGCCGAATGCACATAGGAAGGTTCCGAGTCCGACTAGGCCGCCTGTGAGCAGACAGATTACAACACAGGTCGCATCGCAGATCATGCGGCACCAGAAGTACGGTAGCTTAGGGATGCGTTCGTCCATGATCAAAGCCAAGCTGTCATAGGGTGCTATACCGGCATCCGAGGTCTGGTACAAGGAGACACCAAGGCTGATTATCAATACCCCTAGAACGACAAAAGGTAATTGCTCGAGGAAGGTCTGTGGGGTTGTAACTATTTTGCCGGATAAGGATATAAAGAATTCGGCTGCATAGCCGATTAAGAACCAGTTAACGAAGGTTCCGGCCCCAACATACTTTCGCCCCAGGGTAAACTCTATAATGAATATGAATGCATCTAGCAGCACCAGTAAGTTCGAGTAAGAAAAATGGATCAGTTCCGATACTGACATAATCATACCGGAAAAAGGATCATTTCCCATTCCGGAGGTTTTGAAGAGACAGACACCGAGACTGATTAGCAAATTGCCGAGTATCATTCCTACCATCCGACGCTTCCCTATTCTTAGTTGTTTAAACATTGATTGACTCCATTATGTTGTAGTGTATTAGCAACATATCAGTTATACACCAGAGGATGGGGATGTGTCAAATGATTCTATACATACAAATTCTTAGATCCAGCCACCATCCAGGCTGATGATCTGACCGGTCAGGTATTCGTTCTTATAGGCTAGATGATAGACCAGGTCAGCGACCTCCTCCGCACGACCCAGGCGGCCGGTGGGAATCTCTTCAATCAGACTCATTAGCTCTGCATCCTCCAGAAAATGATTCATCTCCGTATCAATGGCACCGCAAGCAACGGCATTTACCTGAATATTGCTTGGAGCCAGCTCCTTGGCCAGAGCCTTTGTAAGTGCATTCATTCCTCCCTTGGAGGCAGAATAAGCAACCTCACAGGAGGCTCCTACATTGCCCCAGACAGAGGAAATATTAATGATTTTACCACGTTTATTTCGTACCATGTCCGGAATGGCAAGAGAGCAGCAATTGAAGACAGAGGTCAGATTCGTCTGAATGACAAGGTTCCAGTCCTCCGGTGTCATATCGGTAAGTAAGCCGACGTAGGAGATGCCTGCATTGTTAACCAGGACATCAATACTTCCATAAAGCTTCTTGATCTGATGGAAGAGCTCCTTTGCTGTATTATAATCTCCCATATCACCTAAAAATGCATGACAGGATACCTGATAGCCTTCAATTTCGGCTTTCGTCTTTCGTAAGACCTCCTCATGGTGGGCGCAGTTGATGATGACATCATAGCCCTTCTTGGCAAATTTAACTGCAATTGCCTTGCCTATTCCCCTGGAGGAGCCGGTCACTAATGCTGTTTTTCTATTCATAAAAACCCCCACTTCTTTTTATAGTAACTTAACATGACTACCCTTTGAATTAGTTTGTGCCGAGGATTACGCAGGCACAAACTTGGAAGTGTGAAAATAGCTTTTTATTTTCACACTACTATTTGTATTTTTCCATAAATTCCATACTCTATTCTTTGCCATAGGCTTTGTGTTTATAGTATATCACACCATACCAGCGGATGAAAGATACGTTGATAATCGACCCCCAATATGGTAATATATTCGTTATGAGAGGTGAAGCACTTGAAGCAAAATGCAAAGAAAAATGGACAAAAGGGGAAGAGGAGACGTAAGCAAACAGCAACGAATATGTTTATCAGAGGATTTTTACAATCCTTTTTTATTGTAGCGATATTGACTGCGGGTATCATAGGATATCAGCTAACCTTAAAGCTATGGATGGTTGAACCGGAGAAGACCGAGGTTGTCGAAAAGCCGAAACCTACACCAGTACCGATTACAGTACCAAATGTGGATGAGGTAAGTAAAAATCTGATTTTCTGTTATGATTCGGACAACCATACCATTGATAAGCTTGTGCTGGAGATATTCCATTGTGAAAGAAATCGGCTGACCTATATCACTATTCCAATGAGTACCCAGTTTACGATGTCAGAAATCCTATATAAGAAGCTGGTTGCGGTTCAGCCCTCGATCCCTCAGGTACTTCGGTTGTCAACTATGAGTAGATACCTTGATGCCTCCGTGGTTTTCGATTATGGAGTTTTGATAATAGAGGATATGCTGAAGCTGAACATCAGCTATTATTCGGTAATGCCGGTAGAGCTTTATCAATCGGTCTTTGAGGAGAGGAGCATACCGGAGGGGACGAGTGCCAGTAGCCTCGTGTCGAAAGGCAATACTGAGGCAGCAGATGAGCCGGAGGCTGAGGCGGTAGTAGCGGAAGTGTTTAAGAAGGAATATATTGAACTTTTAGATACGTTAGAAGGCTCAGAGGAGCTTAGTAACTATATAGAAAAGCTGTATGAGGACATGAAATCAAATCTGCCCGTTGATGGGAAGATGAGCTATGTGGAAAGCTATTTGTTGACTTCTCTGGATGATGTCAGCTTTATCCGAATCGCTGGCTATGAGAAAAATAGCGGTTTTGTCGTAGATGAGATAAGACTGCCGCAACAGCTGCTGGAGCTGGGTGCCTATTAGTGTGAAAATAAAGGGCAATTTTCACACTTCAAAGTTTGTACCTGCGTAATCCTCGGCACAAACTAACACATGGGGTAGGTATGTCAAGTTAGCGTGAAAATGACACTTAAAAGAGAATACGTGTACGGATAGTATATGCGAAAGAATAAAATAATGGGATGTGTGTACCATAAATTATATTATCGTCATCCTGTATATCGAACCGAAGGAGAAGTAATCATGTTAAGTAATATAAACAACAAAAATATCAATATGCTTCGAAAGTATCTGCTGATACTGGTGGGATCTTTCTTAATGGCTCTTGGGGTCAACCTGGTTTACGAGCCGATGGAACTGGTTACAGGAGGCGTGTCCGGTCTTGCCATAGTAGTAAAGTACTTAACGAGTGGTATCGTAGACGGAGGAATTCCGGTCTGGCTGTTTAATGTTGCTTGTAATATTCCATTATTCTTGGTTTCTATCAAAGCAAAGGGGGTTAAGTTTCTGATGACCTCCTTGTTCGGAATGCTGGCATTTTCACTTTCACTGATGGTAATTCCGGTTGTTGATCTTGGGCTGACGGATTATCTTCTCGCCTCAATATTAGGTGGAGCGGTCAGTGGGGTAGGTATCGGACTGGTATTTTCTGTTCAGGCCTCCACCGGAGGGACGGACCTATTAGCTACCTTGCTTCATTTTAAGAACAAGCATATCACAGTTCCGCAGATTCTGATTATCATAGACGGAGCAATCATTGTAGTTGGTGCTTTTGTTTTTGGTCTTGGCAATGCTCTGTATGCCATTATCGCTGTGTTTGTAACCACAAAGGTCTCGGATAGTATTTTGGAGGGTCTTAAGTTTGCTAAGATGGCATATATCATTTCAGACGACTATGCAGAGATTGCTCATGCCATCATGCATCACATGGACCGTGGAGTGACAGGTGTCAATGCTACGGGAATGTATTCCAACCGTGATAAAAAGATGCTTTTTTGTGTGGTTTCTAAGAAGGAAATCATCAGAATCGTAGAGATTGCGCAGAGAATAGATCCTAAATCTTTTGTCATTGTTAGCGATGTAAGAGAGGTTATGGGAGAGGGTTTTATTGAATATAGACAGTAATTTTAAGAAATATTTGGCGTATTATTGTTAAAACTACCTTTTTATTTTTCTGATATACAAATTATACAAAAGGGCAAAATCTATTTTGTTGAATTGGGATATGGTTTATAAAAGGGAAATAGTGTATCATAAAACCATAGTTAGTTGTACAAGAACATATCAATTGTAGAAAATTGTAGGAGGATATAAAATGGCAAGTTTATCACTTAAAAACATAACTAAGCAGTATCCTAACGGAGTTATCGCTGTTAAAGATTTTAATCTTGAGATAGCTGATAGAGAGTTTATCATCTTCGTTGGACCTTCTGGTTGCGGTAAGTCAACCACTCTTCGTATGATCGCAGGTCTTGAGGAGATTTCCCAGGGCGAATTATGGATCGGCGATAAGTTAGTTAACGATGTTGAACCGAAGGACAGAGATATTGCGATGGTTTTCCAGAACTACGCTTTGTATCCGCATATGTCAGTTTATGATAACATGGCATTTGGTTTGAAATTAAGAAAAGTTCCAAAGGATCAGATTGATAAATATGTACATGAAGCAGCTAAAATTCTTGATATTGAACATTTATTAGATCGTAAGCCGAAGGCTCTTTCCGGTGGTCAGAGACAGCGTGTTGCTATGGGTCGTGCTATCGTTCGTAATCCTAAGGTATTCCTTATGGATGAGCCTTTATCCAACCTTGATGCTAAGCTGAGAGTACAGATGCGTATCGAGATCTCCAAGTTACATCAGAGATTACAGACAACTATCATCTATGTAACACATGATCAGACAGAGGCTATGACACTTGGTACAAGAATCGTTGTTATGAAGGATGGTTTAGTTCAGCAGGTTGATACACCTCAGAACTTATATGACAGACCGAAGAACTTATTCGTAGCTGGTTTCATGGGTTCACCTCAGATGAACATGATCGATGCTACTGTTCAGAAGAAGGGCAACGACGTATTTGTAAACTTCGGAAGCAACTCCTTAAAGCTTCCTGAGACTAAAGCTAAGAAGCTTATTGAAGGTGGTTATGATGGCAAGGCAGTTGTTATTGGTATTCGTCCTGAGGATATCCATGATGAAGAGATGTTCATCAACAGCTCCCCTGACAGTGTAATTGAAGCTACTGTTAGAGTATACGAGTTATTAGGTGCTGAAGTATTCTTATACTTCACAGTAACTGATACCTTAGAGATCACTGCGCGTGTTAATCCTCGTACTACCGCTAGACCGGATGATACATTGAAGATTGCATTTGATATGTCCAAGTTGCATGTATTCGATAAGGAAACTGAGCAGGTTATTACTAATTAATAATAAAGATGACAGGGAGCACTTAGGTGCTCCCTGTTTTTGATTCGTGGCTTCAACCGCAGTATAAAACTAATTGATTACTCGTGATGCAGCAAATAATACAGTGCCCCGTATAGATTGGCATCTAATGCTAGACTGCCTTGCTTTAGATTGACGTCAAAATCCCTCTGATCCAGGCTAAGCCTGTCAAGAAAACCAACAACCGGTCCCTCTAATAAATGGTTGGGGATGGCCTGTAGCTTATGTCGAATTGTATCCATCAGAAGGGGTTGTGCGGACAGACCACCGGTTATCACAGTGCAATCCAGATCCAGTAACAAGGCGGCGTTGTAGATGATGCCTGCAATAACCTCACAATAAGTATTCAGCATTCCGATTGCAGCCGGATCACCCTGTTCTGCAAAATCAAAAAAGCTTTGACCTGTCATCTTCTCTGGGGGGATCTGCTTCATAGCCGATAGCTGATAGAGGAGCAAGGCGAAAGAAGTAGTCATACCAGAAAGCTCGTATTTACCATTGCCATAGGCACTCAACATCCCGAATAACATGGCAGCATTCAGTCGTTCTCCTTGATATAGCTTACCATCCAGAATGAGTCCGCCTCCCATACCACTGCCCAGTACAATTACCAGTAGATTTTTATAGCCTTGTCCAGAGCCTTTCCACCATTCTCCCAGAGCAGCAGAAAAGCCGTCATTTAATACGATCACCGGGAGACCTGTACGTGCTTCTATTTCCTTTTTTAGATTCAATCCCTGTAGAAACTTCATGGTATAAGCACGATAAGTATCACCATCTGTGCACATCCGACCGTTGGTACTGATGGCAATCTTATCTACCCTAGCCTTATATCTGATACAAATCTCTGCTATACTATCAAAGTATGATGCTGCTGATTCGTAATTGGTAGGTACGCTATGTTTACTAAGAATTTGTCCCTCAGTATTCATTAATGCGAATTTTGTATTGGTAGCACCGATATCGAATATTAGCTTCTCCATACCTTCTCCTTCTATAATTCTTCCCCGTTACTGGCTATCACATTTTTAAACCAATCATAGCTTTTCTTCTTATATCTGGCCAGGTCCTTTAGATCGGTGTCGGTGCGATTCACATAGATGAAGCCGTAACGTTTCTTCATCTCACACCTAGAGCTTAGAATATCAATAGGGCCCCAGGTTAAAAAGCCCATCAGATCTACGCCATCCTCGGAGACTGCAAGCCTTAGCTGTTCCAGGTGCTCACGAAAATAATTAATTCGGTAATCATCCTCTATGGTGCTTTGTTCGTTCAGACTTTCATCAACACCTATACCGCATTCGATGGTAAACACCGGTAGACGGTATCTCACATAGATCTCTTTGACGGTCAGACGCAAACCGACCGGATCGATAGGCCAGCCCCATTCAGTCTCTTTCAGATATTCATTCTTAGTTTGATTTTGGAAGGCGCTCATAATGACGGAGGTAATATCGCTGTCTTGGTTGGCTTGTATGGTCAAGGACATATAATAGCTATGAGCCAGAAAGTCCATCTTAGCCTGCTTAAGGTAATCCAGATCACCCTCTTGTATCGGAGGGGTAATATCTGCTTTTTTCCATTCGTACAACAGATCCGGGGGATATTCGCCATAAGCGAAGATGTCCAGAGTCTGAAGGTTATAGCTGCGATTTGCCTTCCCTGCAGCAAGGATGTCCTCAGGCTTGCAGGTAGCTGGATAAATCGGCATGAAATTCACCATTCCGCCTACCTTGGCATGAGGAGCGTATTTACGTGCCAGGTGCCATACGGAGGCGGAGGCCAGAAACATGTGATGCATACTGGCGGCCATAAGCCGGCTTTTCTCTAGCTTATCTGTGTCTTCGGGAAGCTGGAATAAAGCGACCATGGGAGCCACATTCTGTTCGTTAAAGGGGATATAGTATTTCACCTTAGTACCAAAACGTATGATGACGGCCTCGGCATACCTGTTGAAGGCATCCAGAGTCTGGCGGCTATTCCAACCGCCGTATTTCTTATAAAGTGCCAATGGCATATCAAAATGATATAAGCATACCACCGGTTCGATTTTGTGTTTTAGAAGCTCGTCGATCACATTTTCATAAAAGGCCAGACCTTCCTCATTGAGCTCTCCTTCTCCGTCAGGCAGGATTCGGGCCCAACTAATGGAAAACCGATAAGCGGTAAAGCCCATTCCGGCGAATAGAGCAATATCCTCCTTGTAGCGGTGATAAAAATCGATTGCTACCTTCCAATCGGAACCAAACCTTGTAACCCCCTCTGCATCATAGGTGGTGGGGCCTTTTCCGCCTTCATTCCAGGCACCCTCCGCCTGCATGCTTGACACAGAACCGCCCCACATAAAATCCTTAGCAAATACACTCATGCATACCATCTCCTTTTTCTTAGTTTTTGGTTGATTGCTACCTTTTATTGTCATCCTATCAGCTTGGTGTTAAAATAGTTGTAATATTTTAAGATTAATATAATTATAGATAGGTAATAGTCTGGATTATTAAGAAGTACGACTTTTATATGAGCTTGAGCTCGATTCACTGCTTGCGTCAGAAGGGGGATTAATAATGAGTAAAAAACAGGCCGAGTATGCAATAAAGCAACTACTAATGTCTGGTTATGGGCATTATTCCCGTGTAGAGGAGCATAAAATTATTACAGCATTACTACTAGGGAAGGTATCTTATCTCAGTGACTGGGATTTAAGGGAGGTACAACTGACCAATGAGGCTCTATATGAGTTCCCACTGGCCATGCAGCCCTTAAGATCTATCAAGAACAGCCTAATCTGTGCTGTGGCGGTTATATGCCGCTATGCTGCGGACCTTGGAGCGGATGACAAGCGTTGCTATGCTTTGAGTGATTATTATATCAATGAGATTGAGAGCCGTGCAGACATGAATAATTGGCAGGACCTTATCCAGGAGATATTTAAGCATTATATAGAACTGGTTCGAGTAGGAAGAGAGGAGAGGTATACCTTGCCCATCCGTCGTGCCATACGGTATATTCACCAGCACCTTTACGAACCGTGCCGGCTAAAGGATGTGGCAAAGGTCGTAAAGGTACATCCTGGCTATCTATCTTCCCTTTTTAAATCAGAGACTGGGAAATCGCTGACACAGTATATCAGGGATAAGAAGATGGAAGAAGCCAAGAATCTTCTTGGAGATTTAAACTATTCGGTTTCGGAAATTGCTGAAATGCTTGGATATAACAGTCTTTCCTATTTTATTAAGGTATTCCGTCAGGTTAATGGCTGTAGTCCGCGAAAATATGCAATTGCTTCTGACTATAAATAAATATTGAACAATGGTTGTACAATATCTGTGCGAGGATATGAATACGGTATTCTAGGGAGAATTAGAGTAGAGTTGAACTTTCTTCGGGGGAAGCTATCGAGCACGTTCGAAGGCATAAGTGAGCTATAACCTGAGTTTGAGATGGAATGCTAATATTAGTATAGGCAATAAACTATATGGGGAGATACGGAATTTGATAGATTTACACTAAATTAATTGTGAATTATTTATAAAATTAGTTTACTTATGACGAAAGCGGTGATAAAATAGCATTCATATACATGAATTTTAAAGAAAAATAGAAATATAATATTAAGGAGTGAAAATATGATTTCCAATCAGATTCTTCAAAGTACAATCGATGGGTTAAAAGGAATCACACGTATCGATATTTGCGTAATGGATACGGAAGGTAAGGTTCTGGCCACGACTATAGAGAATGCAGAGCAGTATGAGAGCGCAGTTTTAGCATTTGTTGCTTCACCTGCAGACAGTCAGGCAATACAGGGATATCAATTTTTTAAGGTTTTTGATGAGCATCAGTTGGAATATGTGATTCTGGCTAAGGGTGATTCTGAGGATGTGTTCATGATTGGAAAGATCGCTTCCTTCCAGATACAGAATTTGTTGATTGCATACAAGGAAAGATATGACAAGGATAACTTCATCAAGAACCTGCTTCTTGATAATCTATTGCTGGTGGACATTTATAATCGTGCAAAGAAGCTTCATATCGATACCGAAGCCAGACGTGTGGTTTATATCATCGAAACAAAGAATGAGAAGGATGCCAATGCACTTGAGACGGTTCGCAGCTTATTCTCCGGCAAGACGAAGGATTTCATAACCGCTGTTGACGAGAAAAATATAATTCTTGTTAAGGAAGTGAAACAGAATGAAAGCTATGAGGACTTGACGAAAACAGCTAAGGTGATATTGGATATGCTGAATACTGAGGCGATGACTAAGGTACATGTAGCCTTCGGTACCATCGTTAACGAGATTAAGGATGTATCCAGATCCTACAAGGAAGCAAAGATGGCACTGGATGTTGGTAAGATCTTCTATAGTGGCAGAAATGTAGTAGCTTACAATAACCTGGGAATCGGACGTCTGATCTATCAGCTACCGATGCCGTTATGTAAGATGTTCATTAAAGAAATCTTCGAAGGTAAATCTCCTGATGATTTTGATGAAGAGACACTTACTACGATTAATAAGTTCTTTGAAAACAGCTTGAATGTATCAGAGACCTCCAGACAATTGTATATCCACCGCAATACTCTGGTATACAGGTTGGATAAATTGCAAAAGAGTACCAACCTTGACCTTCGTGTATTTGAGGATGCAATTACCTTTAAGATTGCATTAATGGTTGTTAAGTACATGAAGTATATGGAGCAATTAGATTATTAAAGCATACGGATTTCACGCTAAGCGCGAAATGGTATCATGAAAAGAATAGGGGTCTGCTGCAGAAGGATGAAGGAGAAAGATCTGTTTTGCGCGGCCCTTGTTTTTACTTATTTAGATGCCATCGATCGGTGGCGGAAGGAGGAGTAAATGAAGAAGAACTTTTTCACGGGGGTTCTTACCGGATTATTTAGTGCCCTTTTACTTGTTGTAGTACTTGGAGCTGCGCTAATATACTCTGATAATACTGCAGACAGTGACGTAACGGATATCAAAGAGGCAAAAGAAGCCGAAGTACAGGCGGCTGAGGAACAGAAAGAGATCTCTGTCAGTAGCCTCGACATAGAAAATTACCAAGCAATTGTCAAGAAGCTAGAAGTGATGGATGAACTGATTGATCAGGTCTATCTAGAGGATGTTAAGGGTGTTGATTTTGCGGACGGTATCTATAAAGGCTTTATGGCAAGCTTAGGTGACCCGTATTCCACCTACTATACAGCAGAGGAATATAAGGCATTACAGGAGAGCTCATCAGGGATATATTACGGTATTGGTGCATCGGTGAGTCAGGATGCCAAGACTGGTATCATAACGATCGTAAAGCCCTTCGTGACAGGACCGGCTTACAAAGCAGGTATCAAGCCTGGTGATATCATCAGTAAGGTAAATGGCGAAGAGGTAACCGGCATGGACTTATCGGCAGTCGTTAGTAAGATGAAGGGTAAGTCTGGTACACAGGTTAAAATCACTATTGTACGTGAAGGTGAGAGTAAGCCCTTGGAGTTTGCTGTTACCCGAAAGAAGATTGAAGTTCCGACCATTGAATATCAGATGCTTTCTGGCAAGATCGGATATATCATTATTACAGAATTTGATGAAATAACGGTGACACAGTTTGACGTTGCGGTGGATGATCTTGAAGCCCAGAAGATGAAAGCCCTTATCGTTGATGTCCGTAATAATCCAGGCGGCAGATTGGATTCAGTTGTATCAATTCTAGATCGCATTCTTCCTCCCAAATTACTGGTTTATACTGAGGATAAATACAACAGGCGCGAAGAACAGTTAGCGAAGGATAAAACACAGGTTACGGTGCCAATGGCGGTTTTAATTAATGGGAATAGTGCCAGTGCCTCCGAGATTTTTGCGGGAACCCTCCAGGATTATAAGACAGCCACGATCGTTGGTACCCAGAGCTTTGGTAAGGGAATTGTTCAGACAGTGATACCTTACGCCGATGAAAACGGCTATGATGGCACAGCGGTGAAGCTTACAATCTCCAAGTATTATACTCCAAATGGACGCAACATACATGGCACAGGTATTAAGCCGGATGTCGAGGTAGAGTTGGATGAAGCGATGCAGAAGGAAGTTGTTATTCCGATAGAGAAAGATAACCAGCTGCAGAAGGCCTTATCATTATTAAAGAAGAAGATTAAATAGGTTACAATAATTAGAATAAAGTAGGTTGACTTTCTTATACGCAGTGATTAATATTAAATGTAACGCATGGGGCTGTTGCCTGGTGAGCATGATGGGAGGTTTTCATCCTTTTCGGAAATGCGAGCTTGTGCTGCAGCTCTGTTTTTATCGCATAGAAAATGACATAATGATATGTTTGGAGGGACAAATGAAAACAATAGCTATTATAATTTTTGCACTAACTTATATCTCGCTTTTAGCGTTTCCTAAGGTAAGAGCGTATATTGCACTTGCCTCCGCAGCCTTATTCGTAATATTAGGAATATTACCGGTGGGTGAGTTTGTATCTACTGTGGACTGGAATGTAATTATGATGATTGCAGGTACTATGGGTGCTGTAGGATTATTCATAGAATCAAAAATGCCGTCCTTATTGGCTGATTATATTATTGAGCGAATGCCAAATGTAAAATGGACCATTATTTCGCTAGCTCTTTTTGCAGGAATTATCTCTGCCTTTGTGGATAATGTGGCAACGGTACTCATGGTAGCACCGGTTGCGGTTACCATAGCGAAAAAGCTCAAGATATCGCCAGTTTCGAGTGTAATCGCAATCGCAATTTCTTCGAATCTACAGGGTGCTGCAACCCTGGTTGGCGACACAACCTCTATCTTACTTGGAGGCTATGCAGGTATGAACTTTCTGGACTTCTTTTTTATGAAGGGGAAAATTAGTATCTTCTGGATGGTTGAAGTCGGTGCCATGATGTCAATATTCATGCTAATGTATCTGTTCCGTAAAGAGAAGCAAAAGATATCAGGGATGGAGAGAACTGTAGTCGAGGATAAGGTACCAACTGTTTTACTGGTAGCTATTGTAGTTCTGCTTATCCTAGCCTCCTTTATTGAACCTAAGCCTGAGATTACAAACGGCCTCATCTGCGTGAGTATATTCCTGATTGGTCTCATTCGTAAATTAATTATAACCAAGGATAAAGCCGCTCTCTTAGATGCTCTTAAGTCTATTGATTATGATACCATATTGCTATTAATAGGCTTATTCGTAGTGATCGGAGGTATAACTGAGGTCGGTCTGGTCAATGATATCAGTAAGTTGTTTGTCAGTATAAGTAATGATAATGTATTCCTGATCTATACTCTGATTGTATGGGCTTCCGTATTATTCTCGGCATTTATTGATAATATTCCTTATGTTGCTACGATGCTTCCGGTTACTGCCCAGATATCCAGCTTGTTGGGGCTTGAGCCTAATTTGCTGTTCTTCGGATTATTAATTGGAGCTACCTTAGGAGGAAATATTACACCCATCGGAGCGTCGGCTAATATTACAGGACTTGGAATACTACGTAAGGAAGGCTATGAGGTTAGTGCATCGACCTTTATGAAGATTAGTGTGCCCTTTACGCTAGCTGCTGTAATTACCGGCTATATTTTGAATTGGTTCATCTGGAAATAGAACATTCCAATTGTTATTAAAAGCACCGTACTTACATATTCGGAGGAAAGTCTCTCGGTTATGTGATTACAGGTGCTTTTTTTAATAATTTTCAATTTACCTCTAATATAAATTTCAAATCTTCCGATAAATATGATATAGAGAAGATGGAAAATGCATAGAATATGCTTCTTCCGTATAACTTAGTAGAGTAGATAGGTGGTGATAATGTATGCGTATTGATGCATTCAATAAAGTGAGTCAATTGTATAAGGCAAACAGTGTAAAGAGTACTGCAAAATCCCAGAGTGCCAGCTTTAGTGACAAGCTTGAAATCTCCCAGGTGGCTAAAGATTACCAGGTGGCTAAGCAGCATGTAGCTCGTACACCGGACATTAGAGAGGCGAAGATTGAGGACATTAAGCAGCGTATGGAGGCTGGTACTTATAATGTCAGTATCGAGGATCTAGTTAATAAACTGGTGGATGATAACTTTAGCGATAGTATTTAACAGGATAAGCACTAGCAGCCAGGCTGGCAAAGCAAATGGCGTTTGAGATGTTAAATACAGCGATTAGAAATGAGGTTAACGGTGGCAAGCTTAATTGATGAATTGATTAGCATTCTAGAAGAAGAATGTGAGGTATATCAGCAATTAATACCGATATCGGAAGAAAAGTCACAGGTCATCGTTAAAAATGATCTGACTGCCTTACAGGATATCACTTCGAAGGAGCAAACAGCGATTGGCAGGATTAATACCCTGGAACGGAAAAGAGACCAAATCATAATGAATATCAGGACGGTTATTAATCGGAAAACCGGGGAATTTACTCTAAAGACCTTGATTGGGTTGATGGACAAGCAACCCAAGGAACAGAAGGCGCTTTCGCTTGTTCATGATAATCTGAAAAATACGATTCAACGATTAGTTGAAATCAATAATCGAAATAAATCATTAATTCAACAATCCCTAGAGATGATAGAATTCAATATGAATTTTATACAGAGTACAAGGATGTCGCCGGGAAACAATACTTACACAAAGGGAGCTTCGCAATATGAGGCTTTTGCTTCCGTAACAGGGTTGTTCGATGCGAAGCAGTAAGGGACAGGAGAGGTGTAGGTCATGAGTTCGATCAGTAGCTTATATGTCGGTACGTCTGGCTTGAATGTCAGTCAGGCAGCTTTGAATGTAACTGCGCATAACTTAGCAAACGTAGAAACAAAAGGCTTTGTGAGGCAGCAGGTTGTATTAGCCGACTTTAAATACATAAAATTGGGAGAATCCTATTCTTCTTCTATGCTGAAGGGATTAGGAGCTAATTTTGAAACTGTAAAGCAAGTTAGAGATAATTTTTTGGATCAAGCCTATCGGCAGGAGGTTGGCAGACAGGCTTTTTATGATTCACAATATATGGCGGTAGATGAGATTGAGGGGCTGTTTGGTGAGCTGGAGGGTGAATCCTTTCAGAACACCATGAATGAACTTTGGGTATCCTTGCAGGAGCTTGCTAAGGAGCCGGATAGTGTAGTAGCAAGAGCTTCATTAATCCAGACCTCAGTAACCTTTATCGAAAGGGCTGAGAATATTTACCACCAGCTTAACGATTATCAATTAAATCTGAATACTCAGATTAAGGATCAAGTAACTCGCATCAATGAGATTGGCGAGGAGATTAAGCAGATCAATTTAAAAATCAGGCAGTATGAAAGCAATGGTGTAGAGAAAGCCAACGATATGCGTGATAAGCGTAACAACTTGCTAGATGAATTAGGCAAGATGGCGCGCATTACATATAAAGAAAATGCGGACGGTATAGTTAATGTCAATCTGGAAGGGGTACCCTTTGTGACAGAGGATATGGCCTTCAAGATGGATGTTGTTCCGGTTAGTGATACTTCATCGATGCTAAAGCCGGTTTGGGCATCATTTGGAAATGAGGATGTATTTAACCTGAGCCGTGCCGCTACCTCAGAGGATAATACCGATATCGGTTCCCTTAAAGGGCTATTGACGGCAAGAGGCTATAAGCAGGCAAATTATACTGATATACCCAAAAGAGAAAAGTATGAAACAGAGGATCCGGAGAGAGCAGAGGTGTTGTATCAGGCGGATGTAAATAATTATAATAATACAATTAATGCGTCTGTTGTTATGTCGGTTCAAGCTCAGTTTGATCAGTTGATCCATGGTATTGTGACGACCATTAATAACGTTTTATCTCCGAATATCAAGGTTACTCAGCCTGACGGTACAGAGATCACCATATTGGATGTGGATAATGCTCCGGTAGGTGTGGATGGTACGACAAAGGGTGAAGCGTTATTTTCACGTAAGTCGATGCCCAGATATGGGGATGAAGAGGAAGTAACTTATCTTCTAGAGGATGGTTCGTATAATACGGTGTTAACCAGAATTTATAATGATGAGGATCCAGCTGATAATTACTCCCTATTCACCCTAGGAGAGATAGAGGTGAATCCGGCGATAATGCAGAATTATGCATTAATTCCCTTATCAAAGAATTCGGGTACCGGTGATGTTGATGTTGAGACTGCAAAGAAGCTGATCACAGAGTGGCAGAATGCTTTCTCGACCTTGTCTCCAAATACCTTAACCTCCTATAATTTTAACGATTATTATACCTCTTTTATCTCAGAGTTGGCAAATCGGGGTGAGCAGCTTAATACCATCAGCACAAATCAGGCAACTATGGCCGATAACATCGATTTTAAAAGAGCGGAAGTGACTGCTGTGTCCTCGGATGAGGAGTTGACCAATCTTATTAAATATCAACACGCATATAATGCCTCTGCAAGATATATTAACGTAGTTAGTGAGATGCTCGAGCATGTTATTATGAACCTGTCCTAGATGGAATACAGGCAAATATAAGTTCAAGATTGGAGTGAGATTATGGCATCAACATTTTTTGGATTAAATATAGGAAAAACCGGATTATATGCTTATCAGTCAGCTTTAAATACGACGGCGCATAATATCTCCAATGCAGAGACCGAAGGCTATTCCAGACAGGTGATGGGACAGACGGCGGATAAGGCCATCAAGATGAATTCGACATATGGTATGGCAGGTACCGGTGTTAGTGTGACTGGAGTTGAACAGCAAAGGGAAGAGTATTACGATA
The DNA here is from genome assembly GCA_023411555.1 of Bacillota bacterium. GTDB lineage: Bacteria > Bacillota > Clostridia > Lachnospirales > Lachnospiraceae > Mobilitalea. The sequence continues at coordinate 141,379 of JAEYOQ010000058.1, read as the reverse complement.
CGAAATATAGGAAGAATAATACCTTGTTTGGTGAGTATTCCGGTAAATCGTATTACATGAACGAGATTGAAAGCTATTTTAATGAAATTAGTTTAGATGGCTTTACAACAACCTTTAACTCTATGTATGAGAGTATACAGGAACTATCAAAGAACCCTTCCAGCTTGAATGTACGTACTCAGGTAGCTAATTATCTAAAAAGCTTCACAGAATATTTTAACTCTCTGTCCGGGAATATGAGTAATATTCAAGATGAATGTAATTTTGAGATTCGCAACAAGGTGGATCAGGTTAATTCCTGTGCCCAGCAGATTGCATCCTTGACCAAACAGATTAATACCCTGGAGGTAACTGGTGGAAAAGCTAATGATTTAAGGGATCAGAGAGCGCTGTTGGTGGATGAGTTATCTGAGATCGCTAATATTTCTGTTACTGAGAAGCAAGTAGGAGCGGGCTTTGGTGTAACTAGTTATGTTGTGAAGCTGGATGGTGTTACCTTGGTGGATGGTAGCGAGTTCAACTCCTTGCAGGTAGTACCAAGAGAAAAGAAAGTGAACCTCAATGACGTAGATGGCTTATATGATGTCCAGTGGAAGAATGGACAGGCTTTGGATATCAGAAGTGCTTCTTTGGGTGGAACCCTGCAGGCGCTATTTGAGATTCGTGATGGTAATAACCAGTTCAATCTTCAGGGAAAAGGCTCTGCTGAGGCGGGTAACAATGTTGTAACTTTGATCGATACGAATATCAATTCGGTTGAAAAGCTGAATATTCCGGAGACGGGAGTTATAACGGTAGGAAGTAGAAATTATAACTATTCCAGTTTTGAAGTGACGAAGGATGATGAGGGCAAATTTGTCTATACCTTCGAGCTTGAAGAGGATGTTATAGTAGATGCGACTGATGTCAATACTCAGATTGGTGAAAGCATTAACTATAAAGGAATACCTTACTATATGGAGCAGCTGAATGAATTTGTTCGTACCTTTTCCAAGGCCTTTAACGATATTCATAGAACAGGCAAGGACCTTGCTGGTAATGCTGGTATGGATGTCTTCAGCGCTACAAATAAAGTTAGTGGAAGAGACTATACCTTCGGTCCGTTGATAGATTCGGCAGATTATAACGGTTATGATTTTGATACCTTTAAGTCGGTAGTAGACGAAGTGCCAGATGATGAACCACTTTATGGTAGTTATTATTTTATGACAGCATCTAACTTTACGGTCAGTGAAGAACTGATGCGTGATGCTAATAAATTTGCAACAACAACTGACATCGCCAATGGTATTGAAGCAAATGATATCATTGAGAAGCTGATTGAGCTGAAGGAAAATAAGAGACTGTTTGACCAAGGTGATCCCGATGGTTTCTTCCAGACACTGGTGGCTGAGATTGGTATTGATACCAAAAAAGCCGCTGCCTTCTCCGATAGCCAGACCAATATTCTGAGCAGTATTACAAATCAGAGATTATCTGTCTCCGGTGTAGATGTAGATGAGGAAGCGATGAATTTGGTTCGTTATCAAAATGCATATAATTTATCTGCAAAGGTTATCTCTGTAATGGATGAGATTTATGATAAGTTGATTAATTATATGGGCGCATAGGGCTGTGCTTACGCCCATCCCTAAGAAGAATATAAAATGAATTCCATTGGAAATTCATTTTATATTCTTCCGGGTAGTGGCAGAGGCGATAAAACCATTGAAATTCATTTTATATTCTTCCGGGTAGTGGCAGAGGCGATAATATCATTGAAATTCATTTTATATTCTTCCGGGTAGTGGCAGAGGCGACAAAACCATTGGAAATTAATTTTATATTCTTCCGGGTTGTGCAGAGGCGATAAACGGTTCGAAATTCGTTTTATATTCTATCGGGGCTTGGAAGAGACGATTATGATTTCACTGGGATTATTCTAAGATACAGATGTGATGTGGTTACACGAATAATAGACAAGAAATACGGGTTAGGAGGTTAGGATAATGAGAATAACGAATAGAATGATGACAAATAATATGATGAACAATATCAATAAGAATAAGGTCAATATGACGGCATTGGAGCAGCAATACTCCACCGGCAAGAAGATTCAAAAGCCTTCCGAAGACCCGATTGTTGCGGTTAGAGCGTTAAAGCTTCGTACCAACCTTTCGGAGCTTGAGCAATACTATGAAAAGAATATTCCTGATGCCAAATCGTGGATGGACGTAACGGAGAGTGCTTTGACAACGGTTAACGGGATTCTGTCCTCGATAAATACTTATTGCGTTCAGGGAAGCTCAGATACCTTGACTGCCCATGATCGTGCTGCGATTGTTGAGAATCTGGATCAGATGAGACAGCAGATCTATCAGGAAGGTAATACAAATTATGCAGGCAGATATGTTTTTACCGGCTTTAAGACGGACAGCTCTTTGATTTTTACGGAGAATAGCCCGACCCTGAATTATTCGATTACAGAGAACTTTACCGGAGATCAGATACAAATTGTAAATAAGACCGTCGGTGGTTATGTGCTATCAGATTTTACTGCAGGAGAGACCTTTGATAAGGCTCCGCAGTACGAACAGTGTTATCGTCTTCAATTGTCCTATGATGGCTTGGATGCGAAAAATCCCGGAGAGATTAACTACTCCATAAAGGACGCTGATGGCAACGTAGAGGAAAAGACATTAACGATTACGAAATCCTGCTCTCTGGAAGATCCTGATGCCTATTCACCGGCAGATGGTGAGATCAATTATATCTATGAGACTGGTGAGATTATTATGGGCAAGGGTATCTATGAGACGATCCGTATCGCAGAGAATATCAATCTGACCTACGATAAATCGGGATTTTCAAAAGGAGACCTTAAACCAGAGCACTATTTTAACTGTAAGATGACGGATACCTCAAAGCCGGAGCAGGATGAAATCACCTTTACTAAGGAGACACAAAAAATTCAGTATGAGGTTAATTTCAATCAGAGGTTGACAATCAATACGGAGGGAAGCGATGCCTTTTCTCATCAGATTGGTAGAGTTGTCAGTGACATTATGAATGCAGTGAATGAGGTTGCTGCAGTGGAGAATATTATCGCAGAGGTGGAAAACCGCTTAAAGGATACTACCCTTTCCGATACGGATAAGGCCCGCTATGAGAAGATGAAGGAGCAATTGGATACAGAGCTGGTGCTGAAAAGGGAGAGTATGCAACAAGCCTTTGAGCGTGGCATGACAGTATCATCTGCTGAGCAAAATAGGCTTAATGTAGCAATTTCCGATTTGGGAAGCAGATATGTCCGACTGGAGCTCACCGAAGATCGTTTGTCTAGCCAGAAGGTTGACTTTACCGATTTGTTATCCACCAATGAGGATGTAGATCTCGCAGATACGATTATAAAATACGGTGCTGCAGAGACAATCTATAATGCATCCCTTTCCGCTGCTTCTAAGATTGTAAAGACTTCCTTGCTGGACTTCTTATAAATTATAATGTAAAATAGTAGAATAATGTGAATAATATCGAACAGAGTAAATGAAATTACGATAGAAGGGAAGGCGAAGAAGATGCGGGTTAAGACGAGACACTTTGGAGAAATAGATCTTGATGATAGCAAGGTTCTTTATTTTGAAAACGGAATTTTAGGTTTTGAGGATTATAAGGAGTTCACTCTTTTATATGATGATGAGGGCGATGAAAGACCAGATATCTCGTGGTTACAAAGCATGGATGAGCCTGCACTGGCAATACCTGTAGTGAATCCCTTCCTTGTAAAGCCGGATTATAATCCACAGGTAGACGATGAGCTCTTAAAGCCTCTGGGTGACCTGGTTGAGGAGAATACGGTTGTCCTTTTATCAGTAACAGTTCCGCAACAGCTAGAGAAGATATCCGCTAATTTAAAAGCTCCTTTTATCATTAATTCGGATGAGCGTAAAGGTGCCCAGATTGTTGTAGAAAATCAGGATTATGAGATTAAATACTTTTTCTATGAGCAATTACAGGCACTCAAGGCGGCAAAGGAGGGCGAATAGTATGTTAGCCCTGTCGAGAAGAGCGAATGAGTCTATTGTTATAGGAAACGATATAGAAATTACTGTTTTGGAAGTGAAGGGTGATCAGGTAAAGATTGGAATCAGTGCTCCAAAGTCAGTACCAATCTATCGGAAAGAGATCTATCTCCAGATAAAAGCGGAGAATAAGGAAGCAGTAGAATCAGCAGCAACGGATGCTATATTGAAGAAGTTGTTTCAATAATATGGTAATAGCTTAAATGTAAAGAGGCTTTCTGAACCGTGATTGCGCATGCAATCAGATGCAGATAGCCTCTTGAAGTTATTAAGTTAATTTAGGATAAGCTATAAAGTTTTTTCAAAGGAAGCCGATATAAGAAATAGATGGTTAATGCGAATTAATGTGCAGTCAAGGATGGCAATGCATCATTAATAACTTATAATTTTCCCCAACACATGGAGGTGCGTTCATATGGCATTAGAGATTTTATCAGGATCGGGCTATCACGAGCCCGCACAGGCGGCCCTCAGACAGAGGACAGAACGGAACACGCAGCAAGAGATTGCTGCAAATTTTAATATTACAGAGGAACTTGGAAGTACGGCTAAGGCTACCGGCAATGATCGTACTTCAGGGGAGCAGAGCAATAACAGGAATCAAAACAGAGCTAGTGAACAACAGATAAAAAATGCGTTATCACTGGCGAATAATAAGATGAGAAATCAGAGAACCAGATGTGAATTTTCTTACCATGAAGAAACCAAACGGATATCGATTAAAGTACTTGATAGGGATACAGAAGAAGTGATTAGAGAGATACCGCAAGAAGAAACCTTGGACATGCTTGAAAGAATGTGGGAGCTTGCAGGGATTCTTGTAGATGAAAGAAGATAGGAGGTGTAGCTATGGCGATAAGATTATCAGGAATTGCCTCTGGCATGGACACGGAAAGCATGGTCAAAGAATTAATGTCTGCACAGAGGTTAAAGAAGACAAAGATAGAGAATAAGAAAACAAAGGCTGAGTGGACACAGGATAAATGGAAGGATCTGAATAAAAAACTGTATTCCTTCTACACCGGTTCCTTGTACAAGATGAAGATGCAGGGAAGCTTTAACTCGAAGAGTGCGGAAGTCTCTGATTCAAGTAAGGTTTCCGTGACGGCAGATAGTGGTGCTGTGGCTGGTACACATAAGTTAAAGGTAACATCCCTTGCCAGTGCGCAGTTTGTAACCGGCGCCCAATTGGACAAAAGCGTTACTGGAAGTAAAACCTTGAGTAGTCTTGGAGTTGGTGAAGGAGATCTCACCTTAAAGGTTGGTGACAAAGAAACAAAAATCTCTGTCACCTCGACAACAACAATTAACGAATTTGTTAATAAATTAAAGAATGCCGGCATCAATGCGTCCTTTGATACAAGTCAAAAACGAATTTATATGAGCTCCAAAGCGAGTGGTTCCGATGGAGGGTTTTCGTTAGAAAACGCAGTAGGATCAACCTTGGACCTTTCTAAGATAGGCTTAACCGAATTTACTAAAGAAAGTATTAAAGGTACTGTGGATCCAACTGATAAAAATAAGATGTCTTTTGTTGCTGCCGCAGATGCGGAGTTTGAGTATAATGGTGCAGCGATGAAAAGTTCTAGTAATAATGTATCTATAAATGGGCTTAACTTTAATCTTCTGGGAACGACAGGCACCGATACAGTAAGTATTAGTGTGACAAATAATACGAAAGCCTTGTATGATAACGTCAAGAATTTCGTGAAGGAGTATAATGCGCTCATTACAGAGATGAACGAATTATATGGTGCGAACTCTGCAAAGGGTTTTGATCCCTTGACTGATGAGCAGAAGGAAGCGATGACGGAAGATCAGATTGAAAAGTGGGAAACCAAGATAAAGGATTCCTTATTACGCAGAGATAATACTCTGGGTGGTCTGATAAGTACCATGCGTACTACCTTTAGTCAAAGTGTTTCTTATAATAACAAAAGTTATTCCTTGTCCTCTTTTGGAATAAAGACAGGGAATTACACTGAGAAAGGCTTACTCCACATCAGTGGTGATGAGGATGATAGTACGGTTTCTGCGGAAGAGAATAAGCTGATGAAGGCACTGACAGAGAACCCCGGAGCGGTCGTAGAGACCTTGAATCAACTGGCAGAGAAGCTCTATAGCTCCTTTTCTAACAGCACAAAGAGTAATTCCCTCCGTAGCGCGTTATCCTTCTATAATGATAAGGAAATCAAGAAGCAAATAGATGATTACAAGGGTGATTTAGATACGCTTGAGGATAAACTGATGGATATAGAGAATCGCTATTACAAGCAGTTCTCTGCTATGGAGAAGGCAATGTCCAGCTTGAATGCCAAGAGCTCCTATCTGTCATCCATGCTAGGAATGAATAACTAATAAAGAGTGTCCACAAAGTGTATAGTAATTGATATATCAAATGGGTTAAAAAGAAATACTGGATTAGGAGGAAATTGGGTATGGCTATGAATGCAGCAGCAGCATATAAGGACAATAGAATATTAACTGCGACACCGGCGGAACTTACTTTGATGCTATATGAAGCGGCGATAAAGTTCGGAAACCTAGCTGTCATGGCGATTGAGAAAAAACAAATGGATAAAGCAAATCTTAATATTATCAAGGCTGAGAGAGTTATTACAGAATTAAGATCAACTTTAAATTTTGATTATCCTGTCGCTAAGGATTTTGAACGGGTATATGATTACATATATCGTAGACTAATAGAGGCGAATATTAAGAAGGATGCTACTGTTCTTGAAGATGCGTTGCGATATATCCGGGAGATGCGAGATACCTGGAAAGAAGTTATGAGTAAGGCTAAGGGTGCAAAATAATGATAGAGAATCGATATAGGAAGGATGTATGAGATGGAAATAGAAAGCAATAAGACGAAGCAGACATATATCCAGTTACTAATTGATTCTTCTAGAAAGAAACAGGAGGTACTCAAGGAGCTAATACTTATAAGTGAAAGGCAGGAGGAATTGCTGAAACAGGAAGCTTTTGAGGAGGATCCGTTTTCACTAACCATATCCCAGAAGGAAGAGCTGCTTGACCGATTAATTAAGCTGGATGAAGGTTTTGAGCAAATTTATGACAGTGTGAAGGAAGAGCTTGCGAGTAATAAGTATCGTTATGAGGTGGAGATACGGACACTACAGGAGTATATCACTTCAATTACAGATCTAAGTGTTAAGTTACAGGCACTGGAACTCAGGAATAAGTCGAGGCTGGATGGAGTACTGGCCTTTAAACGTAGGGACATCAGAAAGTCCAAGATTAGTTCCCGAACAGCAGCGAATTATTATAAGACAATGACCAACCAACACGAAGTACCATCCTTCTTTTATGACAAAAAAAAATAAAAAATATTAAAATGGGTGTTAAGTTTTAAAAAACTTTACCGATATATATTACAAGTAAAGATAATTTACTTAAAGCTAATCTCCTTGATGGAGCGTACGGCCGGATGGGGGATAAAATTAAAAATAAGTAGCATGGATGCTACTACAATAATTTTCAAGGAGGAATTACACTATGATAGTACAACATAATATGAATGCGGCTAACACAAACAGACAGTTAGGTATTACAACTGGCAATCTTGCAAAATCAACTGAAAAATTATCTTCCGGTTACAGAATTAACCGTGCAGGTGATGATGCAGCTGGTCTTTCTATTTCCGAGAAGATGAGAGGACAGATCAGAGGTCTTGAGCAGGCTTCTACTAATGCGCAGGATGGTATCTCCTTAATTCAGACAGCTGAAGGTGCTTTGAATGAGACTCACTCTATTCTTCAAAGAATGAGAGAGTTAGCAGTTCAGGCAGCTAACGATACTAACGTTACAGTTGACCGTCAGTCCATCAAGGCTGAGTTAGAGTCCTTAACAGATGAGATTACTCGTATTGCAGAACAGACAGAGTTCAATACTCTTACGCTTCTGGATGGATCCTTCTCCTCAACTAAGATGAGCTTCCAGGTTGGTGCAAACGCTGGTCAGAAGATTCAGCTTAACATTAAGAACATGGGTGCATCTGCACTGGGTGTAAGCAAGGCAGCGGTTGCTGATAAGATTTCAAGCTTTTCTTTGGCGACTAATGTTATTAAGACGATCAACGATGCTATCTCCAAAGTATCCACAGAGAGATCTGCTCTCGGTGCTGTACAGAACAGATTAGAGCATACGATTGCTAATGCAGATAATACTGCTGAGAACTTACAGGCAGCTGAGTCTCGTATCCGTGACGTTGATATGGCACAAGAGATGGTAGCTTTCTCCAAGAGCAATATTCTTCAGCAGGCTGCTCAGTCAATGTTAGCACAGGCTAACCAGTCTACACAGGGTGTATTATCCATAATAGGCTAATCAGTACATAGTGTTAATTAATAAGGCCGGCCTTTCGCCGGTCTTATTTTTTATCGTATAGGAAAATGCGTCCTATACGATAAAAAACGCTCCGTAAGGATGCGCACTTCGCAGATAGGAAGTTGTTGCTTCGCAACCCGCTCAGGCGCGAAAGAGCCAGCAAGCTGACTCTTTATTTCCGTATGTTTGATAATATAACTGTGATTAAAAATATTGATATATTTGATTATAGATGAGATAATAAGATAGAATTTAATAGAATTGTAAAAATATTTGTCGGAAGGGTGGAGTATCATTATGAGTATGCTTCAAGAGGGGCTGGAGGGACTAAAGAGTAAAATAAGCTTAGTGGCAGATTGGTTCTATCAGCAGAAGGTTCAGGCTGGATACAGGGAGCTGATCAGTATTATAGACGATATTACTGCAGTATCTGTGATACTGGAGGTAAATAAAGAGCGGGAGGATGTGTGTCAGCTTCATCAGAGGCTTTCAGAATCGCTTCAGTCAATTATGGCTGCGATGGAACATAAGGATACGGTCTTGATTGCGGATACGATGAGTTATGAGCTGTTAGATTTGATTGATGAACTTATTGAAATGAAGCTGGGATAAGGGTGGTAAGGATATGTATCTTGAGGATAATTTAGAATATCTTAAAAAATATAAGTTCTCTTTATATCAGAATTTGAATAGGGAAGAGATGAAGCGTGTTAAAGATGATATTAAAGTTACCTCTGTACCGACTAGAACAGAGATTGATGCTCTTGAGATAACAAGTACAGATGGAATAATCCGGCTGAACAGTAAATTCGACCCCTTACAGGAGGCCCAGAGATGGGTAAAGCAATTTACGATCAAGAATCTCGGTACGGTGGCTGCTATGTTTGGCCTTGGAAATGGATTATTCTTAAGAGAGTTGTTGAAATTGCTGGAAAGTGACAGCTATGTCATCGTATACGAACCATCTTATACTATTTTTACTTATGTACTGGAGCGTTATCCCTTGGGGGATCTTTTGAGCGATGAGAGAGTATTGCTGATTGTCGGAGGAATCAATGACAATGAACTGCCCCTCTATATCTCTCAGGTGATGAATTGGATGAATCTATATTCCAGGCTGGAATGCTGTCATCCCGGATATGATAAATTATTCCACGCTTCTTATGATGGCTTCCATAAGATACTGCAGGAAAATATGCTGGAGAGCCTAGCTGTTAAAGGTACACACGAAAAGCTTTCAAGACTTATTACTTATAATTCCTTTCGAAATATGCAGTTTCTTAAAGATACAATTAATTACTGGGATTTACAGGAGCATCTTCCTAAGGATGTACCGGTAATCATCGTATCGGCAGGTCCGTCACTACTAAAAAATATTGAGGTTTTAAGGCGGGCTAAAGGAAAAGCAATCATCATAGCGGTCGATCGAGCCTATGAAATGCTCCAGAGGTATCAGATCGAACCAGATTTTCTCGCGAATATTGACTCGAATAAAACTGTTAAAGCTGCAGAATATCCAGAGAACTTTACTGTTCCACTACTTTGTAAGTTGGAGGGAAGCTATCGGATATTATCAGGTCATCGGGGGAAGAAAATAATCTTTAACTGTTCTGATTTTATGAGGGAAATCTATCTTGGAATGAATAAGAACTTTCCTTCTATCGCAACGGGGGGATCAATTACAACCGCGGTCTTTACCTTGCTAGTAGTTTCAGGTTTTCAAAGGATTGTATTTGTAGGGTCTGATCTGGCGTATCAAAATGGTCTATCCCATGCCGGGATGGATCACCTTGTTTCATGGGACCATGATTTGATAGAACTATATGTTGATGATATCAATGGAAATAAAGTAAAGACCCGATTTGACTGGTATTCCTACCTAAGGTGGCTGGAGGCGATGATACTTCAATTTCCTGACTGCGATTTTATCGATGCAACCGAAGGAGGAGCAAGAATTCAAGGAACACGACTGCTGACACTAAAGGAAGTGGTGGGACAGTATTGTACTATCAGTGTTGACTGTAAGGCGATTCTCGATAGTGTGGGGCCGACTTTTAATCAGGGGGAACTCCATTTTATTATGGAAAGAGTGTACGCAGCGAGAGAGGAAATCGAAGAGATACGGGAAATGGCTCGCAAGACAATATATGATTGCCAGAAGCTTATTACAAATATGAAGCTAAAGCAAAACGAATCCTCAGAAAGCAGACGATTGGTGAAGAGGCTATTTAATGTAAATGCACAAATCGAGGAAAAGGCTATCTATTCGATACTGGATCAATATATCTTGAGTGCCAGTGTCGATGAGATTGGGAGCTTGAATATCATGTCAAATGATAAGCAAAAGGATGAAATGACTTCCTACATGACAACAGAGTTAATCTATCAGCGTATACTTGATGGGTGTGATTTTCTATTATCAGCAATAAGACAAATTATCAACAATTCCTTGGAGGATTAGGATATGAATATTTTAGCAGTGATTCCTGCAAGAAGCGGATCGAAAAGTATTCCTCATAAGAATATCCGCCCGTTCAATGGAAAACCGATGTTAGCCTACTCAATCGAGCATGCAAGGCAATCAAAATATATCAACCGCATCGTTTTAAGCACAGATAGTGAAGAATATGCAGCGATTGGTATGGAATTCGGTGCGGAGGTGCCTTTTATTCGTCCGGTGGAATATGCAAGTGATAGTGCGCTGGATATCGATGTATTTTATCATTGTCTTCAATTTCTTCTGGAGCAGGAATCTTACGAGGCTGATATCGTGGTCCAGCTTCGACCAACCTATCCAATCCGTGTAATTTCTGATATTGATGCCATGATTGAGATACTGATGAAGGAGGAACGTATAGATTCCGTAAGAAGTATCGCTCCTGCGAAGGAGATACCACATAAGATGTGGTATAAAGAGCCGGATGGAACTATTACTCCAATTATCGATGATATCAAAGAGTGTTATAATATGCCGAGGCAGCAGCTACCTAAGGCATATTATCAAAATGCTTGTATCGATGTCGTTCGTGGTAAGGTCATACTGGAACAGCATTCGATGTCTGGCAACAGAATATTCGGCTATGAGATGATGAAAAATTATGATATTGATACGGAAGAGGAGTTCCGCAGAGCAGAAGAATATCTGAGAATATCCTCCGGAGGACAACGTTTTGTCTTTGATATTGATGGTGTGATTGCACAGCTCGAGAAGACGAATAATTATGCACAATCTCAGCCCAATGAAAGAATGATTGGCATTATCAACAGGCTGTATGAACTGGGGAACGAAATCATTCTGCATACAGCAAGGGGGTATGTAACAGGTATTGATTGGAAGGATATTACAGAGCAGCAGCTTAAGCTGTGGGGCCTAAAGTATCATGAGCTACATTTTGGAAAGCCGAATGCAGATTATTACGTAGATGATAAACTACTTGAGATAGATAAGTTATATGATATGTTTGGATGACATAAGAATGCAGGGTAAGAAAAATGGCATAATAGGAGGAAGACATGAGGAAGATTTTCTGTTTTATAAGTAAGCAAGAGGATATCGAAGGTTCGCTGAGGGAATATATTGAACAGCTGGATCTACTGGGTGATGAGATATACCTGTATACCAATCTGGACGAAGGCATGAACGGACCGGATAATATTATTGAAGAGATTGGCCGGGTGCTGGATAGGAAGGATACTACCTCCACTTATGTATTTATGTCGAATATACCTACACTCTTTTTTACGATATATCGGTTATACCATCAAACCTTTCAGCTCTTTGTATATTATTATAATCAAGGCGTCAGCTACCGGTTATTTCAGGAGTATAAAAGAATCATGGATTTTCCTTTTCATGAATCGGAAATCATTAATAAGCCGATATACACCAACTGTGACAAGCTTGACTGGAATAATACTTCCTTCCCTACATGTGACTATCGCATACTATTAGAGGATAATGATAATAGTCTTCAGGGAGTGTCTTCGAATGCGGATATGGAACCAAAGTCTGTTCGAAAATATTATGAAATGGATGGTTATTATTATTTATTTGAGCCGGTATTATCTAACTCAAAGATTGTGATCAAACTGTCTCATTCAGTGGAAGCCCCCGCAGAACCCTTTGTATTTGAAGGTTTTCACAGACTCCAATATATGCATTCCTTTGACGGAGATCGTGTTAACCAGATCTTTCATGATTTGGATAGTTTAAAAGAGAGTGATATTCTACACCTGTATAAGGTATTGGAGATATTTGAGCAAGAGATGGAAGGCTATACCTATTTTGCATACCATATTACCTGCAGTATTCTGGATGATGCTGCCCAGCTTAATAATCCGGGAGATATTATTCGTTCATTAGCTTTATTATCCTTCCTTATGCAAGTCACGAAAAGATCTCATTATCTTAATACTTTAGTTAAAAATACGATCGAAAATCCATATTTAAATGAAAATAACCGTTTCTTTATCTGGAACCAATGCAAACGATATGGATTGATGAAAAAGGTGTCAGTTGATGCGTCTTCCAACAAACTGTTGAAAGAGTTGTATAAGACAGCCTTTTCTGGATATCTAACTAAGTTTGAAACGGAACTGAAGCCAATTCCAAAAGAGGAGCGAGATCATGATCTAATCGTGGTCTTTACTATTCAATTCCTATCTGAGCGACATGCGCCGACTAGAACAGCTTTAGAACGTTGCTATACAATTGCAAAACTCTTGGGTAAAAAGTTGATTTTGATTAATACCAGAGAACAATACACCAGGGTAGGAGAGCTGGTCTTGCATCAACCGACTTATGGCAATGTTCTTGAAGAATATAGTAGTATTGACTCCTATCAATACAAGGATTTGGTAATTCCCTTTTATCAACCTGAAGTGGATATGCCTTCCGTTTCGGTCATACATGATATAATTCGGAAAATTAAAGAGTGGAAGCCTGGATTTATCATTAGTATCGGTAACGGAAGCATGGTAGCCGATCTATGCGGTAAGTTGGTTCCACAGGCAGCAATCAGTGTTGCTTTTTCTACTCTGGCTACTACCATGGCTACTTTTTCTGTTATCGGAAGAAAGCTTGGAGATGCGGAGTGGAGGACTCTTGAAATGGATGGGTATTCAAGAGATAACATAATCGAAAGCACCTTTACCTTTGAACTGAACAAAAGAGTGAGAAGCATAACGAGAGAGGATTTTGGTATTCCTAAGGATAAGTTTGTTCTTGTCACAGTAGGAATTCGTTTGGATGCAGAGATTGATGACCACTTTGCAGAGATGATCAACAGGACCTTTGACTGGGGAACTCATCTAGTTTTAGCTGGGAAATTTGATGATTATAACAAGTACTGCGAAAAATATCCTGAATGGAAGGAACATGTAACCTTTATCGGATATTATGATGACATATTAGCATTGATGGAAATCTGTGACTTATATGTAAACCCCAAGAGATTAGGTGGAGGCTTCTCAATTGTGGAAGCCTTTCATGAAGGAAGACCAGGAGTCACTATTAAGTATGGCGATGTTGCTACTACTGCCGGACCGGATTTTTGCGTGAAGGATTATGATGAGATGCTGGCTACAATCCATCGTTATATCGAGGACAAGGAATTTTATGACCATATGTCCCATCTGGCCAAGGAGCGCGAACAGGTGGTTACTGATTCAAAAAAGGCAATGAAGGACATTATTGACAAAATACAGCAGAGCAACCTGTATTTTTAAATACTAATGTTGAAAATTGTCGTGTATGCTACTTAATAGTATGCTATGATTAGTCGATATATAATATAAGAGGGGTTTGCAATGGATAAATTGCGGAGGAGTCATCCTCATGGAATGAAGGAGGATTGAAATGAATAGCGAGAAGAACTTATTTGATGATTTGTTTATTTTTGAGATGGCTAACAGCCATCAGGGCAGCGTAGAGCATGGAATTGACATCATAAAGGCAATGGCGCGAATTGCGCGAAAATATAATATAAAGGCTGCTGTTAAATTACAATACCGCAATTTGGATACCTTTATACATCCTGATTATAAAGACAGAACCGATGTGAAACATATTCCTCGGTTTATGAGTACTCGTTTGAATTTAGACCAATTTACGCAGCTAGTAGATGCGATTCATGAAGAAGGTCTGATTGCGATGAGTACGCCCTTTGATGAGGAGGGAGTCAGCTGGTGTATGGATCAGGGTGTGGATATCATTAAGGTGGCAAGCTGTAGTGCGTTGGATTGGCCCTTATTAACCAAAATTGCATTTACCCACAAGCCTATTATTATATCAACGGGAGGTAAGACCTTATCCGATATTGATAAATTATATAATTTCTTTACTCATAAGGGCTGTGAATTCGCGTTCCTCCACTGTATTGCTGAATATCCAGCACCACAAGAGCAATTACAGCTTGATTTTATTGATCGAATGAATCGACGTTACCCTGAGATAACAATCGGATATTCCGGTCATGAGGACCCCGATGATAATATAGTTCCTATGCTTGCCGTTGCAAAGGGAGCAAAAATTCTAGAACGGCATGTTGGGCTTCCTACAGAGACAATCACCTTGAATTCTTACTCTATGAATCCGGAGCAGGCTGATCGCTGGGTGAAATCAGCCCTAGATGCTAAGATGATCTGTAAAACTAAGAAGGATAATGACAAGTATGTCAGCCAAGAGGAACTGGATTCTCTTCGTTCTCTGATGAGAGGTGTCTATGTTAAAAAGGGGATAAAAAAGGGTGATTTGATTACGGCTGAGGATGTATTCTTTGCGATGCCCTGTCTTGACCGGCAGATGACAAGTGGTGAGTTCATAGAAGGAACCGAAGCCAGCAGAGATTATACGGTAGGGGAACCCTTAATGGAAAAAAGAAAGATCACTGATATTAATTTGGTGCGAAGTGTTGTTCATGATGCGAAAGGTATGCTTTATGAGGCGGGTATAGCTCTAGGCAAGGATTTTGAAGTGGAATTGTCCCACCATTATGGAATGAAGCATTTTCGCCAGACCGGTGCCATCATAATTAGCATTATCAACCGGGAATATTGCAAAAAGCTTTTGGTGATTCTTCCGGGGCAGAAGCATCCGGTACATATGCATAAGGTGAAGGAAGAGACCTTTCAGCTGTTATATGGCGATTTGACTGTGAATATTGAAGGGGAAGATATCTATATGAAGCCTGGGGATATCCAGACAGTACTTAGAGGAGTAAGACATTCCTTTACGTCGGTCAAGGGCGCGATTTTTGAAGAGGTGTCAACAACACATATAAAAAATGATTCCTACTATGAGGATCCTATTGTCAGAGCCTTGGATCCGATCGAACGTAAGACAATTCTAAAGAAGTGGTAAAATATCTCAAAGTAAATGGATTATTGGATGGTAGGTATCTATATGGATAAGTTGGCGAAGGAAATAAAATATTGGAGTCAAATTCTCTTACTTCCTGTCTATGGATTATCCTGTATTATGCCTAGGGATAAGAAGCTATGGGTATTCGGGAGTACCTTTGGCAATCGCTTTGCTGATAATCCAAAATATTTTTATCTATATCTTTCTCAACATAAAGCTGAGATGATAAAAGTAGTGTGGATTACAAAGAACAGAGAAATCCTTGAGTTGCTTAGGAAAAATGATTTGGATTGCTGTTATCTATATAGCTGGAAGGGGATATGGAATGCCCTTCGAGCGAAGGTATACCTATTTGATAATTATTCCAAGGATATCTGCTACACTTTATCTGGAGGTGCGGTAAAGATAAATCTTTGGCATGGAGTGCCTCTAAAAAAGATACAGAAGGATAATGTTTTTGATTATTTTAGAAATCCAAGAGACCTTATGGAGAGAATTTATTCCATACCAAGAAGGATTACGGACGAAAAGCCAAATCATTATGTGCTTGCATCGTCTAACTATTTCAAACCCATATTTGCTTCTGCCTTTCAAACAAAAAGGGTGTTAATAGAAGGTTACCCGAGAAACGATATATTAATTTCAGAAGATATTCAGAATGTGATGACAAAGCAGGAAGCAAGAATCAACAGAATACTAATGGAGCAGGGGAGAAAAAATAAAATTGTCACCTATATGCCTACCTTTCGTAGTAGTGAGAATAAGTTCTTTGATATCATAAACATAGATCAACTATGCGAATTTTTAAAACGAGAACATATATATCTATGTGTAAAGCTTCATCCTAAGTCAAAGCTGCAGAGAAGCTTCGAGAAATTAGCTGCCGACAATGTTCTGGTTGTGAACTCCCAGGCAGACCCATACGGAATACTGAAGCATACAGACATCCTAATTACAGATTATTCCTCCATCTGCTTTGATTTTATGTTAACGAAGAAACCAATTATATTCTTTCCATATGATTATAAGGAATATTTAGCGGAATCAAGAGAACTTTATTTTGATTATCATGAGTTTACGCCTGGTAGGAAAGTTTATAATCAGATGGAACTGGAATGTGCTTTGTTGGATGAGAATATAGAAAACAGTAATTATCAAGATATTAGCGATAAGGTTTTTGCAACAAAGGATCCCTCGGCTTCTGAGCGGCTTTTTCATCAAGTGCAGGGGATCATACATAAATAAGGTAGATTATTTTAACCTTTAATTCCTGAATTAAGGAGTTGAAGGAGTCTAGATACAGCCCAGGGTGGCATCATGGAGGTATATATGTATATCAGAGTTATCGGAAAGGACATGGAATATTTCAGAGGGAAGGATGTTATTCTTTTCGGTGGTGGCTCATGTGGTCTACGTACCTTGGAGGAGTTTGAGAAAATAGGCTCTAATATAATTGCATTCTGTGATAATAATCGAGAATTGGCCGGTACAATGTTAGGTGGTTATAAAATCATAGTACCAGAACAACTACTGCATTATCCGAATACACATATTATTATCTCGAGTACCTTTGATGATGAGATTGCCGAACAGCTTGAATGCATGGGCTTAAATAATTTTTATAAGATAAAACTTGGTGTTTTACATGAGGTAAAAGCCAAGGAGACATTTTTAAACCCTTTCATGAGCGATGAAGATGCTAATCAGTATATCTTAGACAACCTAAATGGTAAAGATCCCTTTTTTGTAGGAAGATTGGGTTCGGTGGAATTAGAGTGTTTATGCCATTACCTTTATTTTCTAAGAAGGGCAACGGAGAAGAAATGCTATCCCGATAATGTTAAGATGATGATGAACGTGAATGCGGGATTTTTCCCAAGTGAGGAAGAGATGTTAGATAAATTCTCGGAATTATATATGGATAGTCTAGGAAGCATGGATTTAATATGGTCCATGTGGTTTTCTGTATTCGAGGATAAGTTATATAGCGAGCACTACGCAGATAAAATTCTTGCTGACTATGGTGCTACTGTATTCCCCCATGATAAAAAAAATCCTTGGACATCAGCCCTTAAGGGGAAGAAGGTGCTGGTCATTCACCCTTTTGAGGTATCAGTACAGCAAAATTATAAAATCAAGGACAAACTATTTGAAAATAAAGATTTTCTTCCAGACTTTGATCTACGGACGTTAAAGGCGGTGCAAAGTATTGCTGGTAATAAAACAGAGTACTCAAACTGGTTTGAGGCATTGGCAAGTATGCAGCACAAAATTGATCAGATAGATTTTGATATTGCGTTGATCGGTGCTGGAGCATACGGATTACCTCTTGGAGCTTATATCAAAAGAATTGGTAAGAAAGCTGTGCATGTTGGTGGAATATTGCAGTTGTTCTTTGGTATTAAAGGTAAAGCTTGGAATAAATTAGGCGTATATAATGAGGCATGGACAAGTCCTGTACAAGTAGAGATACCTCATGATTTCAAGAAGGTGGAAGCAGGACGTTATTGGTAGATGAAGATATGAATGGAGGAATGGGTGTGGTTTATTTTGCCATTAACATTGTGTTGATAATATGGATATTTGGGAAATTGCTTTATTTCAATTTCAACACAAACATCAATACTCCTCCATTTCGTTGGAGGATTCATAAAAAAAGTGTACAGGCCATGCTTGCTACCGGTGCCATAATGAGTGGTATTTTCGCAATTACCGATATCCAATGGATTTGGTTTGTATTTGGAGTTATTTTTGATATAGTGCTCTTTTCAGACACCCTATACATGAGATATTATAAGAACCCGCTTACAATTTCTGTTGTAATTCACCAGGCAAAGCTTATCAAAGGAATAAGAAAGAGCGTGTTTGGTGTGTTTTTAAGCAAAGACTTCCTATACTTTGTTGATATTCCGGTTTTATATCTTGTTGCAGTGGTTCTTATAAAGAACCCAGTGCCTATAGCGCTACGTATTATATACTCTGTTATTTGCATAATAGGCGGTACGCTCTGGTTTAGCTATATCTATCACCACAGTAATCGTAAATCCTATTTTTGGAACAAGAAGCGAATAGCTAGGGATTTGGGAGTTATTTATTATCATGTGGATGATCTGGTTAGTTATGTAAAAAACAGCTTACGTAGAAAAAAGGGGTTAAGTCCAGAGGAAAGAGCTAGGGTGGAGGCTACATCCTGGAAGCGGAGCTTGAATCAGTATTCCAAAATAGCAAAGGATAAGAATCTAGTTGTTATTCAAATGGAATCCATGCAAGAATTTCTTCTTAACCGCAAGATTGAGGGTCAAGAAATAACTCCAAATCTAAACAGGCTTTCGGCAGAGAGTGTAAGCTTTACTAATATGTATTATCAGACGAGTGTCGGCAATACCTCTGATGCGGAGCTTATACTAAATAATTCACTCTATCCATTAGCAGATAAGCCGGCTTGTTATGAATGTCAGAATAATACTTTTCATTCATTAGGCCATGCTGCCAAGGAGAAAGGATATCAGAATTTCGGATTTCATGGAAATCAGGCCAGCTTTTGGAACAGGCATCTTATGTATCGTTTGTATGGATATGACAGTTTTATTGATAATTCCATGCTTGATAATGACGAGTTTATTTTTCCGGGCTTAAGTGACCATTCTTTCTTTCGGCAGATAGCAAAATTTCTTGAAGAGAAAAGTAAGCTTGGACGCTTTTTTGCTTTTTTGATTACATTATCATTACATCACCCCTATGATTTTTTCGAAAAAAATGATTTTCCGGTTGGAGAACTGGAAGGAACATTTCTTGGAAAATATATAAAGGGTGCACATTACGCGGATAAGGCCATCGGAGAATTTATGCAGGATTTGAAGG
The DNA here is from genome assembly GCA_023411555.1 of Bacillota bacterium. Taxonomy (GTDB): domain Bacteria; phylum Bacillota; class Clostridia; order Lachnospirales; family Lachnospiraceae; genus Mobilitalea. The sequence goes on along the minus strand of JAEYOQ010000058.1, from coordinate 121,747 downwards.
AGAAAGGATTATACGATAGTTCGCTGATCGTAATGTATGGAGATCATTCTGGAATTCCAAGGCAATACCGACAGGAGATGATGGACTATCTGCAGATTGAAAACAATGATTTTAATTGGCTTCAATATCAGAAGGTAGTGGCCTTAATGCACCTTCCAGGGCAAAAGGAAGGAGTTCGAATCAATAAGATAGTTGGTCAGATTGATATTCTTCCGACTATAGCTAATCTTATGGATTTAGAGATTGGCTATGCACTTGGTAATGACATCCTCGATGATAATTATTTGGGAGGAGTAATTATTAGGGAGGGTATTGTTATTGCTGATGATTATATTTATTTTCCGAACAAGGAGCAAGCTCTTCATATCCCAACCGGTAAGCGAATTGAATTAACTTCTAAAATGAAAGAAGAGATAAAAGTATTACAGAATAAGTTAGAAATATCCGATATAATCCTGGAAAGAAATGCATTTAAAGGCTGAAAAGCAAAGGCTATGTGAATATTTCGGAGTGAAGTGGTTTATGGAGGCAGTATGGAGGAAACAAAGAAAAAAGTCAGTATTATTGTACCGGTTTACGGTGTGGAAAAATACCTGAGGCGCTGTATTGATTCTTTAGTTAATCAGACGTTATCCGACATTGAGATAATATTAATCAATGATGCCTCTCCTGATAGCTGTGCAGATATTATGAGGGAATATGAGGATAAGTATCCGGATAAGCTTATTTGTATCTATTTGCAGGAAAATAGGAAGCAAGGCGGAGCTCGAAATATTGGAATCAAGAAATCGACCGGTGAATACATTACATTCGTTGATAGTGACGATTGGGTGGATGTAACGCTTTGTGAGAAATTGTATTCTGCAGCGGAAAAGGATAATAGTGACATTGTATTCTGCGATATTAGAAAGGTATTTGAAGCTACTGGTGCTGAAAATTTCATAATGGAGTTTGGTAAGGAAATTGAAGGAACTTTGACGATTCCGAAAAAGAAAGCGTTATTGGCAATGAGAGCATTTCCGGTTTCTAAGCTCATTCGGCGAAGCGTTATAGTAGATAATAATTTATATTTTGCCGAGGGAATACAATATGAAGATCTGGCAGTCACACCGTTCTACTTTCTCTATGCGAAGAATGCTTCAAAGTTGAATGAATTTCTGTATTATTATTATATCCGAGAAAATTCTACACTGTCTACAAAGAACAGCAACCATCATTTTCAACGGATGGAAGCGGCGATGACATTCTACGAGCAAGCAAGGAAGCGAGGCTTTTCAAAGGAGTATAGTACGGAATTGGAGATGTTCTTTATACGAAGCTATTATTTCTATATGCTTGATAGCTGCCTGGAGAAGTTTGATGAAGTACCAGTAGCTAGAATGCAGGAAATCAGTAGTAACATAAGGAGGATATGTCCTAGCTATCCGGATAACTATTATATAGATAAAATTGTTGATCCGATTTATGTAGAGATGGCAAGGCTAAATGATCAATCACCGGAAAAGTTACTCGACGAATTGGAGTCATTACGAAAAAGAAAATTTTCATATCTGAATTATTATAGAGAAACCGAGAACAGAGCACAGCATTTAATTTCTTATTGCAGAAATAATTCTTTGCGAATTGCTGTCTGGGGTGCAGGACAGAAGGGAAAGGATTTCCTGGAAATCAACGATAAAGGTAATCAATATATCAAACATGTTATAGATGGAAACAGGAAACGTGAAGGAGAAGAACTGCCTACCGGTCATATACTACAAAGCTTTGATTCAGTGAAGCAGGATATTGATGTAATATTTGTAATCAACAAGAATTATTTTGGAGATATCGTTCATAAGGTTCATGAAGTTAATAGTAATATTATTCTTATTAATCTGGATATGTACTTAATATACGCTATTGATGTTAGGGATTTTATTCATAGATAGGATTGTATTTACTGCAGAAAGTTCTTCATAGAATGAAAGTCAGGAGGATGAGAAGTGAAACCACAGATCAGTATCATTGTTCCGATATATAATGTAGAAAAATATTTAAGAAAATGTCTGGATAGTATACTGCAGCAGACGTTCCGTGATTATGAGCTTATCCTTGTTGATGATGGAGCGGAGGATTCTAGTTCGTTTATCTGTGATGAATATGCGGCTAAGGACAGTAGAGTAAAGGTAATACATAAACAGAATGGCGGCTTAAGTTCTGCCAGAAATACAGGTTTAGATATAGCTTCAGGAAGATATATCGCGTTAATAGACAGTGATGACTGGATTGCATTGGATATGTTGGAGATTCTGCATAATAATATAGTTCATTATAATGCGGATATATCCCAATGTGAATTTGTTAAAGCAAAAAACGACCACGAATTGGAATGGAGAGGTAATGTTCAAGCTCCCCCAAAAGTTTATACGAATAGATCAATTCTCGAGAAATTACATGCTCCGAATAGTATTACCTATTCTGTGGTATGGAATAAACTCTATAGGGCTGAGTTGTTTCATAATATACGTTTTCCTGAAGGGAAGACCCATGAGGATGAGTTTGTGAATTATAAGCTTATCTCTTCTGCAGATAGGATTGTATGTTCACAAAGTAAAATGTACTTTTATCGGCAGAGGGCTAATAGCATTATGGGTAAGAAATTTAATTTATCCCGGATGGACGGATTGGAAGCGTATATACAAAGGAAGGATTTTTATAAGCACATTAAGCAAAGGGATTTGTACAAGAGGGAATTGTTACATATATTAAAGCATATTTCTTGGATGTACACACAAATAAAAAGTAGGATTAAAGATAATAAAAAGATACTCCGTTACTTGAGTAAATTATACCGAAAAACCGTTATGGAATTGGTGTTAACAGGATATCATAATAAAAAATTAGTTGGCTTTTTGATTAACTGTATAGTACCGGATCTATATGATATGGAGACTAGTAGATGAATGGATCAAATAAATTCTTTCAGAGCAGGAACAATTTTGAAAAATATAAGCATATTCAATCAGAGCATATTATTAGGGCTCCGCAGAAAGAAAAACCACTGATATCGATCGTTATTCCCACCTATAAGAAGTTGGATATGTTTAAAATTACTTTAAGTAGTGCGATTAATCAAATAGGGGATTGTAATTATGAAATTGTTGTGGTAAATGATGATCCGGACGATTCTGAGATAGAAAAATATCTTAAGTCTATGTCGATAAATAATCTGCAATACTATCGCAATGCGAGAAACTTAGGTTTGTTTGGCAATTGGAACAGATGCTTTGAACTGGCAAGGGGGGAATGGGTGGCAATCTTAAATGATGATGATTATCTATATAACTTCTATCTAGAGGAGGTAACTCATGTATTAAAAGAGCATAAAGATATTCATTATCTGTATATAGGGCATGATATTGCGAAGATAAAAACACCGGAGCAGGCAAATCTTATTTTTTCTAAAAAGGAAAAGCAGGCAGAGCGGACTAGACATAAAAGCAGGGGGTTCATGGAAAGCATGGAAAAAGGGGTACCACTGTCTAGGGTATTCGTATTGGAGCATTTCATGACACAAACGTTGACACATCCGGTCGGCGCATTGCTTCGAAGAGAAAACGTGATTAAGCTGGGTGGATATAATGAAGCGTTCTATCCAAGCTCTGATTGGATCCTTAATGTCAATTATACAATGAAATATAATATGTACTATTATAATCGATCTTTAGGATGTAGATCGGAAGGAATCAATTTAAGCAGTAATATAGCAACAAAGCTCAAATTCATTGAGGTGGACTATGAATTTCGTAATGAATTATCAAAGCGCTTGAAGATACCATTTGGACAGTGGTATACCTGCTGTTCGCTTCATACTTATGCCAAGCGTATGGGTATCATTAATAAGGTTAATATAAAAGAAATTAAGAACTGCTCTAATAAAGATATACTTCGATATCTTGCTATCAGAGACCATTATAAAAAGGTTAGAAATTTATGTAATTATATAAAACAGAAATTTTAGAAAGAGGGATTAATATGAAGATCCCGGTGCCTTTTCGAAATGGGGTAGCACCTCAAGAGGGGCAAAATGAAAGTGTATGACAGTACTGTATATGTCACAGGTATATCATGGGAATCAAATCGATAAGAGGGAATCTTTAGTGACGTACGATTGGGGAAATGATATTACGGACTATATAGAAAAGTGGACAGGAATGAAAACTAAAATCTTCGATTTTCCGCAAACAGAGGAAACTATAAAGAATGGTTTGGAGGCAGATTATCTGCATGTTTTAGTAACATATAAAACATGATATTTAGTAGGAATCAATCTAAGCAGTAATAGAGCGACAAGCTAATAATAATAATAAAGAAAGAGGGATAAGAATGAAAAAGTCTGTTGTTGGTTTTTTAGCGGCTGCCATAGGAGTTGCAACAGGAGCTGCAGTAGTAAATTACTATAAGAACAAGAAGCTGGTAGAAAAGGCAAATAAGGTAGATAAATTTAAAGGCTATTATAATATGCTAAATCAGTGGCTGGTTCTGAAAAATGAAGGTAAAAAGTTGGACAAGTACTTTATTCATCATGGATATAAAACTATAGCGATCTATGGTATGGGTGAATTAGGAAATCGTCTCTATGAAGAACTCAGGAACTCTGAAATTGAAGTTAAATATGCTATTGATAAAAAGGCAGATAGTACTTATTCCGAACTTGATGTTTATAATTTAGAGGATGGCCTGGAGGAAGTAGATGTTGTAGTTGTTACTGCAATCTTTGATTATGAAAAAATCGAAGAGGAATTAGAGAATGTACTTTCCTATCCGATTATATCATTGGAAGATGTGGTTTTTGAATTATAACTGGAATATGAGTTTCATGATATGTTAGTAGTATAATAATATTTATCGAAGGGGATCATATGAAATTAATTTCGTTTTATCTGCCGCAATTTCATGAAATACCGGAGAATAATGAATGGTGGGGGGAGGGCTTTACCGAATGGTGCAATACCAAAAGGGCAAAGCCACTTTTTAAAGGGCATTATCAGCCCAGAGAGCCTTATCAGGACAATTATTATGATTTAGCCAATCCTCAAGTCCTAGTGAACCAGATGAAGCTGGCGAAGAAGTATGGAATTGGAGGTTTTTGCTTTTATCATTATTGGTTTGGCGGAAAGAAATTGCTAGAAAAGCCCATAGAAATGTTACTTGATAATAAAGAGGCTGATTTACCATTCTGCTTAGCATGGGCGAATGAGCCCTGGACTAGGACATGGGATGGGGTGTTGGGATCAAAAGAAGTCTTGATGCCCCAGGTATATGGAGGAGAAGCAGAGTGGAAGGAGCATTTCGACTACTTGCTTCCATTCTTTCAGGATGATAGATATATCCGTATGGAGGGAAAACCAGTATTTATTATCTATAGAGCCCAAAATATTCCGAAATGTATTGCGATGATGAATTATTGGGATACTTTAGCGAGCAAACATAATTTACCAGGGTTATACTATATTCAAATGAACACTGCTTTCGGTGAAGATAAATATAATAAAAAGTTCAGCGCGTCATTAGATTTTGAACCGATGAGAACATTTGGAGATATTAATAACACAAAAGCGTGCCTGTGGAAAACTCAAGTGTTAATGTATAAACAATTACTGAAGGTTCCTTTAATTAACAAACTTCTATTATTTAAAATCGATTATGATTCGTTTTATCGAACGATAACAAATCGTAAAGAATTACCTATAAAGAAAACCTACTATGGGGTATTTTCTAATTGGGACAATTCTCCCAGAAAAGGAAGAAAAGGGTTAATAATCAAAGGGGGATCTCCAAAAAAATTTGAAGAGTATCTAAAAATTCAAATATTGCGATCACTCAATGCCGGTAATGAGTTTTTGTTTATTAATGCATGGAACGAATGGGGAGAAGGAGCGTATCTCGAACCTGATAAAAAGTACGGATATGCTTATCTTAAAGCAATAAGAAGGGCTTGTATTGATACTGTTATAAAGGGGTAAAGTAATGGTGCAAAGAAATTTAATTTATAGGAAGATATTAAAAAACGATCTATTTGCATCATTATTAAAACTCATGGTGTTATTTGAGAAAGATAATGAGCGTAAATTTAAGTTAATAGAACATATAGCTCATTTTTATTTTATACGAGAGACCGGAAGATATAGTGATAAATTTCTGGAACATGAAGTCATTAGAATAAGCAGCACTATACGAGGATTTCAACATAAGTTGGAAGAGAAAGATACCACACTCCATGTTGTAAGTCATGTTGAAATAGCAGGGGGTCATAATCGATTGATTAATAATTGGATTAAATTTGATAGACACAGGAAGCATAGTATAGTTCTGACAAAGCAGTATAACAATCCGGTTCCGGGTTTTTTAGAAGCATCAGTAAATAATTCAGGCGGTCATATCTATAATCTTAGAAATATGGATTCTATAAAACAAGCTAAAAAATTATTAGAGTTAGCAAGCGGCTACGAGAAAATTATTATCCATACTCATCCGGATGATGCTATTCCTTTGTTAGCATTTGGTAATCCTAAATGGACTAAGCCATTATATATAATGAATCAGGCTAATTTTGCCTTTAATATCTGGACTAGTATTGCGGATATTGTTCTTGATATATCGAGGGGAGATAAGGAACTGACCCTCAATTATCGTGGTTGTAGACGGTCCGAAATACTCCCAATTCCGTTGGAGGAAAGGCAGTCAGAGACTTGTGATTATATAGCTAATGAGCAGGATGTACTAAAAAAATATCATCTACCTGAAGATAGTAGAATAATAACATCAATGGCAGCTGATTATAAATATACCCCAGTAGAGAAATACAATTTCCAAGCAATCGCGGAGAAGATAGTTGAGCGCTATGAAAATGTCTGTTTTATAGTTATTGGTGCAGACCCAATGAGAGATATATGGAGAGATGTTTATAAAAAAACCCATGGAAGAGTGATTGCTGTTGGTATATTGACAAAAGAAGAGGTAGACGAAGTGCTAAACATTACGGATTTATATATTGATAGTATTCCAATCAGTTCTTTTACTTGCGTCTTGCAAGCAATCGAAAAAAACATACCAACTGCAACACTTAATATAAATGGAATGACTCCAGATATCTTTCATCCGATTAAAAAGAGTACTATTAGTGAGCTTCTTTCGTGGGTGGATGAAATTCTTAATGACAAATGTAGGTTCTCCAATGACATCATCCGTAGTTTAGTGCACAAAAATCATCATAAGGAAGCATGGTGTTCTAACTTGGAACGAATATACAGTATTCCCATATACCATACAATAAATAAATTTAATAATAAAAAGCGTTATAGTAAGTACGAGAAAATATTCTACGTCATATTTCAAAAGACTAATAATTACAGTTTACCTCGTTCTCTATCTCCTTTTATGAATTGGATAATTTGCAAACTTATAAAATTGTTTGAAATTAATAATAAAAATAATTAATATTTAATCACTATTTTTGTGTTTATGCTGACTTTTAATAAGGAGAGATTTGTAATGTTACTTTATAATAATATGCAGCCTATGCACAGTATGATCAAAGATGAGATCATGAAAACTATAGATCGTGTATACGAAAGCAATTGGTTTATAATGGGTAAAGAGTTAGAGCTCTTTGAGAAGGAATATGCTAGTTTCTGCGGAACGAGATATTGTATAGGGGTAGGAAATGGACTAGATGCTCTTCATTTAATTCTATTAGGTTATGGAATAGGGGAAGGGGACGAAGTGATAATCCCTGCCAATACATTTATCGCTACGGCACTAGCTGTTAGTTATTCAGGAGCGAAGCCGGTATTAATAGATGCATCGCCATCAACATATAATATAAATCCGGAATTAATTGAAGAAAAAATAACCGCTAGGACAAAAGCAATTGTTGTAGTGCATTTGTATGGTCGAATTGTGGATATGGACAAAATTAATATTATTGCAAAAAAATACAACTTAAAGGTAATAGAAGATGCTGCACAGGCGCATAATGCAATCTTTAAAGGAAAAAAGGCTGGTAGTTTGGGTGATGCAGCGGGATTTAGTTTTTATCCAACCAAAAATATAGGAGCTCTGGGAGATGGAGGAGCTATTACAACGAATGATAAAGAATTAGAGAGAAATATTCGAATGTTGAGAAATTATGGATCAGAGGTTAAGTATATTAACAAATGTAAAGGGTTTAATACTCGACTTGATGAATTGCAGGCTGCGTTATTAAGAGTTAAATTAAGATATATAGATGAATGGACGCAGGCAAGGCAAAGGATGGCAAAGTATTATATCGAAAACTTAAAAAATACTAGTCTTTTAATGCCCGAACTTGGAAGAGAAGGTTCACAGGTGTGGCATATATTCCCGGTGCTATGTGCTAAAAGGGATCGCTTACAGCAATTTTTAAGAGAGCAGGGGATTGAAACCATAATAAATTATCCTATTCCGATTCATTTACAAGAAGCTTATTCAGATTTGGGTTATAAAAAGGGGGATTTTCCGATAACTGAGAAAATTGCAGAGGAAGAGATATCATTACCATTATGGTATGGTATGGATATATCAGAGCAGGACAAGGTTATAGATGCTATAAAAACATATGATACAATAGAACATTAGGGGGGTAATCCGTATGCAGATTGTAAAATATGCATTTCAGCAGCATGGAGATGAAAGGGGACATTTAATAGCTTTAGAAGCATATAAGGACATTCCTTTTGAAATTAAAAGAGTATATTATATGTATGATACTGTAGAGGGGGTACGTAGAGGCTATCACTCACATCGTTCGTTAGAGCAAATTTTAATATGTATCAATGGTTCATGTAAGGTATTACTGGATAACGGATATGAAAAAAAGATAATTTCACTTGAGAAAAGATATGAAGGTCTTTATGTACCTAAAAATATGTGGCGTGAAATGTACGATTTTTCACCAGATGCGATTCTCATGGTTCTCGCTTCTGATTATTACAAAGAAGAGGATTACATAAGAGATTACGATGCTTTTCTGCAATCAATAAAAGAATAAAAGTTTATTATGTAAACGAATCAGAGGTAATGTGATGACAATTGAAATAATATCAGTTGAGCAATATAAATTATTTTTCCAAGGGAATAATTTTATCTTTATGTCTCCGGAATTTACTGAACTTAATAAGTACAAGGTTGATAAGATTATTTATATGTTAATCAAAGATTCAAAACCCAGATTCATTGCTTGTTTTGGAATAAAAGAGAATAAGGTATTTTGCCCCTTTTCGGCTCCTTTTGGGATGATTATTCCTTTGAAGAATGATACTTCATTGGAATGTTATTTTGCCATGATTAAGGCAATAGATGCTTATATGCTTCAGGAAAACTATAAATATATACAATATACTCTTCCACCAGCATTTTACAATGATAACGCGGTTAATATATTGATATATGCATTAACTAGCAATGGTTATTTGATGAAGCATATCGATATAAATTATCATATGGATTTAAAAAAAATGGGGGTCAATAACTACATAGACTTAATCCATTATAATGCTAGAAAAAATCTTTCGATAAGCCTAAAGGCTGGTCTTCGATTGGATCAGTGCCTTCGTGATGAGGATAAGTTAATGGCTTATGAGATTATTAGACTTAACCGTGAAAGTAAGGGATATCCGATTCGAATGTCATATGAGCAAGTGTCGAATACAATTCGCATAGTAGATCATGAGTTCTTTGTTGTAAAGAAAGGTGATAAGCCAATTGCTGCTGCCGTGGTATTCCATGTTAATAAAGATGTTGCACAAGTAATATACTGGGGGGATATTCCGGGGTATTCTCAGGATAAACCAATTAATTATCTATCATATCAGTTAATTCTTTATTATAGGCAAAGCGGATACCGGTATTTGGATATTGGTCCTTCTTCAGAATGCGGCGTACCCAATATTGGGTTATGCAATTTTAAGCAAAGTATAGGATGTGATATAACATGTAAGTTTACTTTTGAAAAATATATTGGCTAAAAATTGATAGGAGGTGCAAGCATAATGTTCACAAAGGAACAACTGGCTAAATGCGATAGTATTATATATAATTTTCTAGCAAACAGTGTGGAAAATATGCCGATGCGTTTTGTGAAATTTATAGCTAATTATTATACGGATGCAAGGATTAGGAAGATCTACCTAGCTAGGCTTGGTGTTGTAATGGGTGAGGGCACTTTTACCAATCTTGGCTTTCGTATAGTCTCAGATGATTATGAAAAAAGATTGATCATCGGTAAGAATGTATCAATTGCTCCCAATGTAACATGTATAGTAATGTCTTCAGCTAATAACGGAGATAGGATTAATCAACTGCCCTATGTTAGAAATGTTCTTACCAAAAGTGGAACTATTATGATTGGTGATGAAGTTTGGATTGGTGCTAATGTCACTATTTTACCCGGAGTTCATGTCGGAGAATGCTCAGTGATTGGAGCTGGAAGTGTTGTGACTAAGGATATTGAGCCGTATTCCATCTATGCTGGAGTACCGGCTAGAAAGTTAAGAAGCTTGGTAGATTAGGTATGACGAGATTAGGAGGTTAGTGGTGAATAAAGTAAGTATATACGGGGAACCTGGTTGCCAAAATCACGGAAACGAGGCAATTGTGCGCGGAGTGTGTAAAATATTTTCTAATAGTAAAATTAGAGTATTCTCCGCCGATGTGGATTCTGGTATTAGGTTCTCACTTAATAAGATATGTCATCTAGAAAAGCAGGGCATAGCATATCACAAATATATGAACTTATATAACGTTTTAAGAAAATTAAAGATAGAGATTTTTGCTTACTATTCATTATTTTATCGTTTGCTATCAGATATCAACGGTGTATATATGCTTGAAGCTGGAGATCAATATTGTGAAGGTGATAGTGTAAGAAGATTTTATTCTTTTGCTAATCGAATGATAAGATTATTCGGCGGACATACTATTATGATGGGATGTACAATTGATAAAAAAATATTTTCTGATAAACATGTGCTAAAAGATTTAAAGCGATACACTTATATCATTCCTAGGGAATCGATTACCTATTCAAATTTGTTAGAAGCTGGTATAAAGGATAATGTTGAGCTAGTGCCATGTCCGGCTTTTGTTATGGAGGCGCAGGAATGTCCGCTACCCTCTGTTTTCAGATTCGATGTTGTTGGGATTAATGTTGGTTTTTTATCTCAGGGAAATGAAAGATATTATAACACGCTGGTACAAAATTATACTGCGTTGATCGAATATATTATAGAAGAGACAAACTATAATATTGCATTTATTCCTCATGTTAACTGGGGGGGGAAGAACTCGGATATTGCAACCATGTACCCATTATATAAAAAATACAAGGATTCTGGCAGGGTAACAATGATTAAGGACCAGAATGCGATGCGTTTAAAGTTTATTATTTCAAAATGTAGATTTATGGTAGCGTTAAGAACACATGCCAGTGTATCTGCTTTGTCCTCAAGTGTACCAACCATTTTAACTGGTTATAAAACGAAAACGAAAGGCATTGTTAGGGATATTATGAACGGAGATGAAAATCTGATGTTAGAATTACAATCAATTAGTTCAGTACGAGACCTAACTAGTAAATTCCAATGGATGGAGGAGAATGAAGATAAAATAAGGATGATATTGGAGGAAAATATGCCATATTATATTGACAAATGTTATAGATTAAAAGATATCGTAAATACTATTAATTGATATTCAGGAATGAAAACTGGGAGTGACAATAATGGAATGCATCTATCTAAATCCGATTTATAGGGCTGGTATAAATGATAATTTTATTATAACAGACCGAATTGAGAATGTTGGCTTTAATACCGGAAATTTAGTTTTTGTAAATGCAATCAAACAACAAATAAAGTTTAAGAAGGAATATCTACCAGGAGACATAACATTGACAGAATTAGCACAGGATAATGTTGGAGCACTATCTTGTGCTAATTTCATTAACCTAGACACTACATATCTTGTCAATTTATGGAAAATAATCAGTAGGCAAAAATTCCCTGTAACTTTGGTAGGGTTAGGTGCTCAATCTACTCCTAAGCTTAATACACCAAAAAAACTTATGTCATTTATACCTCAAGAAGGTATAAATGCGTTGCACAATATTTGTGATCGTGTGGTTTCCATTGGTGTTAGAGGGGAATTTACTGCGGCTTGTCTTGAATTAATTGGTATTAAAAACTACCGAGTTATAGGATGTCCTTCCTTATATCTGAATGAGAAACAGATTAAAAACATCAAGCAACCGAAAGGTGAAAAATGTGTTTTTAATATTATCACAGGCAATCAAAACGAACGTAAGGTACTGGAACTTGGTATAGACTACAATATGAATTGGATCATGCAATGTATGATCGAGATGCCAAAGACAGTTTATGAAGACCGCACTTTAACTCAGGAATTAGTACAAAGGAGATTTCCTGGCTATGGAGGAGATGTAGCTATACTCGAAGAATTTATGAGAAGCAATGCTAAGATGTTTTTTGACATGCAAGATTGGTATTCTTATATGGAGGAGGAAGGATTCACCTTTTCGTTCGGTGCTAGGTTTCATGGTAATGTTGTGGCATATCGAAGTGGAATACCTGCATTATGGATTGTACATGATAGTAGAACTAAAGAATTAACAGATCTTTTCCAGCTCCCGGCGATAGATTTTTCTACATTAGGCAAGATTAAACACTTGGAGGAGCTATTGGAGTATTGTTCCTATGATGAGTATTATAAAAGGTATCCATACATGCTCAATGAGTATATTAAGTTTTTGGATGAGAATCATATCGATCACATCTGGAATTAGAATTTAACTATGTCAAAAACCCATAGATACAGAGACGAAAGTATTTCTACTGCATCTATGGGTTTTACAATTATTCATATGGTGTAATGATGTTGGGAAAATGGAATGTATTAAGTAGTTCCATAATCTCATTAATCTTTCTTTCTATTTGAACAGCAATAATTACGATGCATTGATCTGCAATATCCGAATATTCCGATATCCCTTTTACAGGGATACCCTGTACTTCTGGTGGGTTATTGTCTGTATTACTTACGGCAATACCAAAGATATTAATATGATACCTTTGAAGCCATTGGATCAATTTCGTTGCAAATATACCAGCACCATATATGATTATATTCTTGTCGGAATAATCCAGCATATTTAGCTTTTGTAATAAGTAGGGAGTTGATATTCTTATGTCCTCCATCACTCTATTCCAAGCAGAAACATTTCCCTTCCATGCATTTGGGTTATTAATATAATCGTCTCCGTCCTCGTTAATATCCTGAAATTCATATTCAATTATCCATAAGCGATCATTAATGTCGTATTGCTTCGATTGAAAGGTTACTTCCTTTTGGTTTCTTATATTAATCAAAACAATCTGATGATTAGGATAGATAGCTCCAAACTGCAGGAGGAAATGCTTTAATTCTTCAATTGAATCACGCCGATTACAGACTAGGCCTATACGTTCAGCTTTTAATATTTCGTTATGCATATTGATGTATCTGTCATGCATTAGTTTGAGGAAGTGTGTTTGCTCCTCTTCAATTGGTTTATCAGCAGAGAAGTGATGGATAGAGATAATACCATTCTTTAGATCATTTATTCTTCTATGACCTTTTAATAAAGGTTGTTGTTTATCTTGCTCGATCTGAATAAAGAAATCTGAAAATGAAGTTTGATATAAATGAAGTACAGTAGCTAAACTGTAACCCATCTGCCAGTCCAATGGACATGCAAGATGCCTTAAATCATGTTGACGAAGATGCTCAGCAGGCCTGCATGCTGGGCCAAGTGACAATATAAAATCTAATTCGATCATATCGTGATACCCTTTCAATTATCCTTATCATATATAAGATTATTTTACAGCTATGGCATATGAATATTGTACTGTGTGATTCGCGGTCTGTCTATGTTATCTGTGAACTATCATCAAGTTGTTGTATACACTGAAAAGAATACAAGGATAATAATACAGAGAGACATGGGACTTTCCCAGTAACTCAGTTCGTACGATATTAATGGATTGACATCTAACTAAGTATGTTCAATAATATTAATAGTAGTAACTAATAATTAAATTTTACCGAGGAGAGAAGCGTTGACCAACGAACTACAAAAATTATTTAGAAATAATACAATATTAATCGATACGATTGATAAGATTGTTTATTATTTTCATATTCAGAATTATGATAAAGCGCTACGAACTTCAGCTGACTTTATAGCTAAGCTGGATGGAATTATGTCTTTATTACAGAGCATTATAGATCAAGAACGATTTGAATTGATGAATAGCATATTATTGGAGTTGTTCTCTGCTCAGAATAGTAAGGATTATGTTCTCGAGGCAGATCTATATGAACTACAGCTTAGAAGATATCTAACGGATCTTCAGCAGGATATCGTTGCAAGCGAGGGATTTGTGCCGGAGACAACGCTATACGATAGTAATCTAAAAATCTGGCAGGAGCGCGATTCTGAGTTGTATGAGATGATCACTACCGGTGAAGAACCATGGAAGCTTGCAGAACAAGGTTATGAGATTGAGTTTACCTCTAGCGGACATATGACCCTGGCTATTACGAACCAACTGGGTCGATTTTATCTTCATAGCAATAACAGTGTTACAAAGGAAGCATTTTCGCTGGTAAATACCTGGTATCATGAAGAGGTTACAGGATATATTGTGTATGGTCTGGGCTTAGGGTATCATATCCGTGAGCTGATTGGATTGGATAGCAGCATAAGCATAGATGTCTTTGAAGCTGATATTAATGTAATAAAACTGGCAACTGGATATACACAGATTGCGCAACTTCTTCAAAATCCTGCAATTCGATTGATTTATGATCCGGACCATACTAAGCTTATCAAACGGATTTCTGATATGAAAGAGGAAGAGAAATTTGTAATACATTATCCCTCCCTTAGGAATGTAACGAATGCTGTTATGAAAGATAGACTGGAGAATTATTTTATTCAATACAGTTCAATTGCCAATCAGTTAAAGCTTCTTAACAGTAATTTCCGTAAAAATGTATCTCATTACGATTACCTGACAGATGATCTTATGGAGCAATTCCAGAATAAGGACCTCTATATCGTAGCGGCAGGACCGTCGCTGGATAAGAACTTTCTTGAACTGAAGAAGCTGAAAGCAGAGAATAGTATTCTGATGGCTACAGGTACCGTCTTTAAGAAATTGCTGGCTAATGATATCATTCCAGATTATGTTATAGTAACGGATGCGAATAATAGAGTATACGCTCAAATATCTGGGGTTGAGAAATGCCTGGTTCCCATACTGTTCTTATCCACTGCTTTTTACGGATTTGCAAAAAATTATCAGGGTAAGAAATATATGATTCTTCAAAAGGACTTTGAAAAAGCAGAGGAGTTTGCCGCCAAGCATGGATCTATGCTGATACAGACCGGAGGATCGGTCAGTACGACAGCCCTTGATCTCGGCATCAGCCTTGGATGTCGCCGCATTATCTTTCTTGGTCTTGACCTTGCCTATACGGATAATTATGTACATGCCACACAGACCTCTAGGCGAGACCTGGCTTCTACGGAAGACCTTCGACAAGTAGAGGATATTCACGGAAAGCTGGTCTATACCAGCAGAACCCTTGATATGTACCGACAATGGATCGAGAAGCGGATTAAAGATGTCCGTGATATTGAATTTATCGATGCCACAGAGGGTGGGGCCAAAATAAAAGGAATGAAAATACAAAAACTGAGTGAGCTTATCCAGGAGTAGCAAATCGGTTATCAAGGATGTTTATAAAAGCCTTCGAGGAAGATGATGCTTTATAAAAGCACATTTTTACGGGGGCTTCTTTTATATTTTATGAGTTAGCAAAAGCGAAGAATAGTTGGGATTCGGGTTAAGCTTATTTGCCAATTTGCCGATATTATTGTTAAGTTATTATTACATAACAGAAGCCAAAGGATTCCTGTGGGAGTAGTTTGCTTATTCATACAAAAAATGATATTTTTAATAATATTTATTATTTTGTAAGAAAATGGATGATTTTTGGCGGAAAATGCTGTATAATTAAATTTATCACGGCTGATACTAAGGAACCATAAGGTATATGGACCACACGGAGGTGTAACATCATGAAGAAATTAAGTATGAAATTGATGCTGCTTCTTCTCCTGATTATTACAGGTGTTATTTATTCACCAATACAGGAGTCGCTAGCGGCAGGAACAGCAGTTGAGGTATGTGCAGTTTCCTATTCTGACGAAAGTATCCTGGTATTTACGAACGGTAATTCCAAGATATATTATGGCACAGAAGCAGAAGCAGCCAAGAATAACTGGGATGTAATCGAGATAGATCCGACTACGGAAAAGATTGCAGTCATTGATATATCCTGGTTAACGCCCACCTACGAGAACACGATCTTTATCAAAGGGAATACTAACGACAAGCAATCACGTGTTACTATAAATAAAAGGCCTACAAAGCTAGAGGTATCGATCAATTATAGCCAGATTGAAACCCTGAACGCTAACGATAACATTGGCCCGATCCTGAATGTTATGTCTAGTGAAGGAACTGCGGCGAATCCGATTAACTTCTCTGATCTCGAGTGGAAGAAGGGGGACGATGGTCGTTGGATTCCAAGTACCTATTTGACCAAGAGGGTCTTAGAGAATTACATGCTTAGAGGAACCAATATCTATTTTCGTATCGCACCGATTGATGATATTGTGAATGCGTCTACAACCAGCGGTAATCCGGCTGATATCAGGACCAGAATTATGAATTTCTCCTTCCTTAGGGATGAGTTTACTGACATTGTATTTGGCAACAACTATCCTACCGGAATAAAGGGTCGTCGTGTAAGTGGAGCAGTTAAGCTTAAAATTGCAAAGAAGGTTACTCTTCCGGTAACAGGAGTAGACGGAAGTAAGTTTACAGTGGATATCAAATATGGGCAGGAATATCGTGTAAAAGACAAGGACGGAAATATTATCATTAATTGGACTAAGGTGACCGATAGTTCCACTAAGAAATTACCTCTGTCAACACTAGTTAATGGTACGAAAGACGGTTTATACGATACTTCCAGATTCCCTGAAATGGTGATTGAGATTAGAACTTCCGCAACTTCAAAAGCTGCTGCTTCTAAGATAACTGAGAAGCATCTGGATGAACAATGGATCTTACCAGGTACTATTAAAGCCGAAGCAGCACCGAGTGGTGCAGATGCAACGGATAAGAATATCTACATAACCTATAACGGTATAAAGAATATCAATATTCAGATACCCTCTGCATCACAAAGTAATCCATATGAATATTGTGTTTTCAAAAAAGGGATTGATTTTGATTTGCAGAAGGCTTCCTGGACTCCAATCACAAAGGGTAGCATCGTTAAGGTACTAGCTAGTAAAGCGCCGGATGATTCTAAGATCTATATTAGACAGAAGGAGATTAAGTACAAGGCAAAAACCTCGAATAAAGAGGAAGTAGCCTTTAAACTAGCATCGACCATGGGAGTCTATGAGATTAAATATGCTTTTCTTCCTACTGCTCCTAAGACTACTTATGTCTATACTAAGGGTTATCCGGAAGATATTCATATTGATGTTACTTTAAATGATTTTGGTAAGATGCCATATGAGACAAGTGTGAAGTATATTAAGCTCGGAACCAATAATATAGCGTTTGAGAAACCTACTATTACACCTTCCATTGAGAGTGGTATTGATACGACAATGGTATATACAATGAGAATTACCTTAAAGAGTTCAGCACTGGAAACCATGACGAATTGTACTGCAAAGGCACTTACGATCTATTATGATAATGGAACGATTGATAAGACCTCAAGTAAGCTTACCATTAAGAACCCTACACCTGCATTAAGTCTCACGACTGAAAAAGGACCTGGATCTACAAGTGGTACAGTAGCAGTTAGAGTAACGAGTATAATCGAAACAGGTAATCGTCTGGTATACAAGGTTGACACTACTAAGGTGACTAAGATGAACAAAGAGGATAAGATTAGTGATGGTACACCGTTCACTAGCGGTATGGATTTAGCAATTCCTGCGGCAGGTCAGTATCTTAATATCTATGAGCTGGATGCAAGTAATCATGTGATAAAGTTCATTCAAATAGAAGCAGAGAAATTACAGCCTTAGAGCTTTTCAAGCTAGAAGGGAAGGCTGAAAATATAACGAGAACTGAGTCATATTAGGCTGCATCTAAGAGGAAATACGGAGGTTATAATGATTACAATTAGTGTCTGCATGATAGTAAAGGATGAAGAAAAGGTTCTGGCAAGATGTCTTGATTCCCTAAAGGGAATATGGGACGAGCTGATCATCGTGGATACCGGATCTAGCGATTCAACCAAGAGCATTGCCGCCCGGTACACTGATAAAATCTATGACTTTACCTGGGTTTATGATTTTTCAGCAGCAAGAAACTTCTCGTTTTCAAAGGCAACTATGGATTATATCTATGTTGCAGATGCTGATGAAGTGATTGATGAAATTAACAGGCAACGGTTTCTGCTATTAAAGCAGAAGCTGTTGCCGGAAATAGAAATCGTACAGATGAAGTATTCGAACCAATTAGCTTACAACACGACCTATAACTTCGATGTAGAATACCGTCCTAAGCTGTATAAGCGTCTGCGCACCTTCCGCTGGATTGAACCCGTACACGAGTGTGTCAGACTATCACCCATAATCTACGATAGCGAGGTTGAGATACAGCATTTGCCGATCTCCTGGCATGCAGGGAGGGATTTTGATGTCTTTCAAAGGACCTTACAACGAGAGGGCAAATTGTCTGCCAGGCTATTTGGAATGTACGCCAGAGAGCTCTTTATCGCAGGGGAGGATAAGGACTTCGAAGAAGCTTTTGATTACTTTAAAGAATTTATTGAAAGAGCAGATATTAGTGATCAGGAGCGAAAAATATGCGAATGTATTTTAGCAAGATGTTATCGTCTGCGCGGGGATTTTGCCGGCTTTATGAGGTATTGTCTACACAACATAGCCGACCATAAAGCTAGCGCAGAAGTCTGTTACGAGTTAGGTGAATTTTACAGGGGATTAGGGGATAATCAGGAAGCAAGTATATGGTATTATAATGCTGCCTATGAGACGGAATGTGAATTAAATATTCATTATGCCGGTGATTATCCTTTGCTGAGGCTGTCCGAGTGTTATCGAGATTTGGGAAACCATGAGCAGGAGCAAGCATATCAGGCATTATGTGAGTCATGGAGTATAGAAGATAAGAACTGATTATGTGCCTGGTAAGGCATTGTGGGGGAGGTTAAATACTTGATACAGAGTATAAGAGAGATCTTCAAATTAAATACGAAACTATTAGGGGAGATGGATAAGGCGGTTCGTTATTTTCGAGAACAGCAGTGTGACAAAGCTTTAGAGCTTATTGCTTACTCCATTGACGAAGTAAGGCTTTGTATAGAGGCAATTATATCAAATGGTGAATATTTCAACTTGGTTAATACAGAATCAATATTAGAGATGTTGACAGGGATCCTAGGGGCTCAGAAGAATAAAGATTATGTTCTATTGGCAGATCTTTTGGAGCTTCAGCTGATTAACTTCTTAATTGGCGTTCAGGAATTGATTATCGGAAAAGAAGAGCTTGAGTTTGATGAACAGAGCTATCGTGAGAATATTAATCTTCTGCTTGCACATAGTGAAGGGCTTAGTCTCAGTATAATTGAGCCAATTAATACATCAAAACTATTAGAAAGCGGTTATCGTATTGAGTTTACTTCCTGCGGTCTTATGACCTTGGCGGCTGAAAATGAAGGACAAACCTTTTATTTTCATACCAACAATAAGATTCAATCAGAGGCATTTCAATTGGCTAGACATTGGTATCAGGCGGATAAGAAGGCCTATACTATATATGGCTTTGGAATGGGATATCATATTCAGGAATTACACACCATTGCTCCCGAGGCGGATATCACTATTTATGAATCGGATATCAACGTACTTCAGCTGGCCTGCGCCTTTACAGATCTGAAACAGGTGTTTTCATCGCCTAGAGTGAAGCTGATTTTTGATCCTGAATTTATATCGATCCGAAAGCAGCTGCCACAGTTTGAAGAGACTCAGAGCTTTATGGTACATTATCCTTCCTATAAGAATGTCAAGAAAGCAGAGAATCGAGAGCTTTTAGATCACGCACTTCCCTGGCTTAAGAAGCTTGAGTATTAACTACCTTTGTTAGGTACGATGATATATTTAAGATCTTTCTTACCAGAGTAGAACATGCCTTGATAAGTTATTCAGATTATGGCATAATAGTAATTGTAAATAATAGTAATTCATCTAAACCTGTGAGCGCTAAGGAGGTTGGTTATGCTTTACATCATCATCGTATTAGTAATTGTCATCGGAGAATACTTTATCAAGAATTATATTGAGAACAATAAAGAATTGGGTGAGCGTCAAGAAATATTGAATGGAAGGATTATCATCCGAAAGCATCATAATGAGGGAGCATTTCTTAATTTTATGGGTGAAAAAAAGGAGATGTTAAAGACCATTTCCTGTATCCTTTTAGGTCTTATCTCTCTCCTTTTTATCTGTCTGCTTCCCAAGAAAGGGAAGAATATTTTTAAACTTGGTTTAGCCTTCGCCTTAGGTGGTGCAATCAGTAATGTGGCTGATCGAGTAAAACGAGGCTATGTGGTGGATTACTTCAGCTTCAACTGTAAGAAGCTGAAGAGTATTATTTTTAATCTTTCCGATATTGCTATCTTTCTGGGGTCTGGTTTGATCCTGTTATCTTCTCTGTTCACTGCAATAAGTGAGGGATGCACCGATAAAGCCACGGAATAAAGGATGAGGCTTATTGGGTCTTGATTTGAACTCGGGATGAGCCTGGGTAGCTACGAACCAAGGATGATCCTCAATTTCAATCATTTCCACAATACGGCCATCCGGTGATAGACCGGAAAGCTTCATATTATGCTCGGTAAATATATTACGATAATAGTTGTTTACCTCATAACGATGACGATGTCTCTCGTGAATGGTCTTCTCACCATATACCTCATAGGCTTTACTACCTTCGGCAAGGACACAAGGGTAGGAACCAAGTCTTAAGGTTCCACCGATATCCTCGATACCATCCTGCTCCGGCATGAGATGGATAATGGGGTGAGTGGTAGAAGGATTTAATTCAACGCTGTGAGCATCTTCATAGCCGATAACATTTCTAGCGAATTCTACTAGTGCCAACTGCATGCCAAGACATAGTCCCAGGAAGGGGATGTTGTTTTCTCTGGCATAGCGGATGGCATTAATTTTGCCCTCGATGCCTCGATCTCCAAAGCCTCCAGGTATTACTATACCGCAGACATCACAAAGAAGTTCATCGACATTATCCTTGGTTACCTCTTCGGAGGGAATCCATTTGATGCTGATGGAAGCATTGTGGGCTACTGCACCATGCTTTAAGGACTCAACAACACTGATATAGGCATCATGAAGCTGGGTATATTTACCGACCAGAGCAACCTTTACTTCAGCCTTTGGATTTTTGAGAGAATGAACCATCTGCTCCCAATCGGTGAGATCCGGTTTCGGGCAGGGAAGATTCAGGCATTCCAGAGTAACCTCTGCAATATGCTCCTTTTCCAGGGCAAGAGGGGCTTCATATAGGTATTCTACATCTAGATTTTGCAATACATTGGAGCTTGGGACATTACAGAAGAGAGCTATTTTATCTTTAATACCGGACTCTAGAGGAAGCTCGGTACGGCAAACAATGATATCAGGACGGATACCCATACCCTGCAGCTCCTTTACACTTGCCTGGGTAGGCTTTGTCTTCATCTCTCCGGAAGCCTTCAGGTAAGGAATCAGGGTTACATGAATTAGGGCAACATTGGAATCGCCGACATCCTGACGGAATTGGCGGATTGCTTCGAGAAAGGGTTGGCTTTCAATATCACCGACCGTTCCGCCTACCTCAATGATAGCGATATGCGTCTCATCGTTGGAATTATTTCTATAAAAACGGCTTTTAATCTCATTGGTGATATGAGGAATGACCTGAACGGTACCTCCTCCAAAATCCCCACGTCTTTCCTTTGATAATACAGACCAGTATATTTTACCGGTTGTTACATTGGACATCTTGTCCAGACTTTCGTCAATGAAGCGTTCATAATGTCCAAGATCAAGATCCGTTTCCGCACCATCATCCGTAACAAACACTTCACCGTGCTGAATAGGATTCATAGTTCCCGGGTCAATATTAATATAGGGATCGAATTTCTGCATGGTGACATGATAACCACGGGCCTTTAATAATCGCCCGAGGGAAGCAGCAGTGATCCCTTTACCCAAGCCGGATACGACACCACCTGTAACAAATACGTATTTCGTAGCCATGACATTACCTCCTGAATAATGTTAGTGTTTCAATGTTTCTTCTTTTTAAGCAATAAAAAAAGCCTTCCTACCTGATAGTATAATGAGGTCTAAGGCAAAAATGGGTGAAAATAGCCAGCCGATCCTTATGGTGGACCTTAAACCATGTCCGGCTCCTTTGCTGGTATGATGTACAATTTTATACTTAACTAGTTTGCATGTTAAGAATACTTTTAAGAACATAGTATACTATAATATAGGTTAGAAGTCAATTGCTATCAAATACAAAGAGACCTAATAAAACCAAGAATTTAGTATATATTGTGAGGATTATTCTGTCAAGTAATTCATAAAGTAGCTCTTTAGATTCGTACCATAATATGGATCCAAGAGCTGGCTTTGCGGTAAATAATAGGCACCATATAAATTATAAGAAATATGAGTCAATCAGCTCTAGTGTAGATTAGCTTCAATTACGAATATGGCTGTGGACAGTAGTGGAGTACTAAGCTAGGATAGTAGATTAAGAGCCTTTTCTTCTTGTATTTCTTTGAAAATAGTATTATGATTAAGTTGTACACAATTTAATCATAGAATTTTAAGAACAATTTAATTGATTTATGGAAAGACTATCAGTATAATGGGTTATACAGTTCATATTGGAAGTAATAGGGCTCTACGTCCATGACATAAATACGATTAGCTCTATGTATAGGAGGATTGAATGGATAATAACAATAAACCGAATAAGAATAATACACCAAACAGAATGGTCATCATCATTACATTGGTGTCAGCGCTTGTTATCTGGTATATGTTCTGGACCTTGTCAGAACAGATTAAGGATAGTACGAAAAAAGAGATTACCTACAATGAATTTCTTCAGATGCTGGATGATGGTAAGGTTGAAGAGGTTCTGGTAAAGAATGACAATACGATTGTTATCACGCCAAAGGATGCGTCGGAGAAAGGTTTGGGTATAACCTATTATACCGGAGCATTTCTTGATTTAGAGCTGGTTGATCGGCTCAAGGCATCAGAAGATGTGACGTATTCTCAAGAGCTTAATGATAATAGTACTTCAATTGTATTTACGATATTATCCTACGTACTGCCCTTTGTCGCTATCTATGTAGTGATGTGGTTCCTCTTTAGGACCATCTCAAAGAACAGCGGTGGCGTGATGGGAGTTGGTAAGAGTAATGCCAAGGTCTATGTCGAGAAACAGACAGGAGTCACCTTTAAGGATGTAGCAGGCCAGGAGGAGGCAAAGGAATCCCTGACAGAGATAGTGGATTTCCTTCATAATCCAGCCAAATATACCCGAATCGGTGCGAAGCTTCCTAAGGGCGCGTTACTGGTCGGACCTCCCGGAACAGGTAAGACACTACTTGCGAAGGCAGTAGCCGGAGAAGCTAAGGTTCCTTTCTTCTCCTTATCCGGTTCTGATTTTGTGGAGATGTTCGTTGGTGTCGGTGCCTCCAGAGTAAGAGATTTGTTTAAGCAGGCACAACAATCGGCACCCTGTATCATTTTTATCGATGAGATCGATGCAATCGGTAAAAGCCGTGATTCTCATTATGGTGGTGGCGGCAACGATGAGCGTGAGCAAACCTTAAATCAGCTTTTAGCAAATATGGATGGTTTTGATTCCTCTAAGGGTCTCGTAATCCTTGGAGCAACCAATCGTCCGGAGGTGTTGGATAAAGCATTACTTCGTCCCGGACGTTTTGATCGAAGAATTATTGTAGATAAGCCGGATCTGAAGGGTAGAGTCGATATCCTGAAGGTGCATGCTAAGAATGTATTAATGCATGATTCTGTGGATCTGGAAGCGATTGCGCGAGCAACCTCCGGTGCTGTAGGTTCGGATCTTGCTAACATGATTAATGAAGCAGCTATTCTGGCGGTTAAGCAAGGAAGAACAGTAGTTACTCAGGATGATTTATTTGAATCGGTAGAAGTGGTTATTGCAGGTAAGGAAAAGAAGGATAGAATTCTAAGTAAGGAAGAGAAGAGAATTGTAGCTTATCATGAGGTCGGTCATGCGTTAGTTACTGCTCTTGAGAAGAATGCGGAGCCGGTACAGAAGATTACCATCGTACCGAGAACCATGGGATCTCTGGGCTATGTAATGCAGGTACCTGAGGAAGAGAAGTACCTGATGAGTAAGGATGAGATTCTAACCCGTATCGTCACACTTTATGGTGGGCGTGCAGCGGAGAAGCTGGTGTTTGACTCTATCACGACAGGTGCCTCCAATGATATTGAGAAGGCAACCTCATTGGCCAGAGCTATGGTAACCCAATACGGTATGTCAGAGAAATTCGGGCTTATGGGTCTGGAATCCGTTGAGAATAGATATCTGGATGGAAGAGCCGTTCTTAACTGTGGTGAAGAGACAGCTGGAGAGATTGATAAAGAGGTAATGCATATTCTAAAGACCTGTTATGACAGGGCTGAGGAGCTTCTTGCAGGAAGCCGAGATGTTCTGGATAAGATAGCAGAACATCTGATTGCCAGGGAGACCATCACCGGTGAAGAATTCATGAAGATATACAAAGAAGTGAAGGGAATCGTTGATGAACCCAAGGATGAGATCGAGGATAAAGCAGAAGAAAAGTAATTACCGTAGATCGTTTAATAGATAATGTAAATGGGCTGTCGCAGACAGCCCATTTTTAATAAACACACTTGTTAGACTTTATGTATTATTATAACTTACACTCGACAATATCCTGAACCATGGATACCATCTCCTCCTCCGCACCCCAGCTGGTATTAAAGAGGATGCCTTGACCGCCTCCTGCGCTGATTGCGGATATAAAGATTTCTTCTCCATGGCCAACTATCGTGAGACTTAAGCTGGTTCGATTTCCGTTTCTCATAAAGTATTTGTCATATACTCTGACTGTTACCATGATATCATTCGATTGGTAATCACTTTGGTCCACAAGGTTCATCGAGTAGGCATCCTGCATGATTCCCTCATGGAGCCGATTAACAATGCTATTAAAATGTCCGGATAGCTTCTTCTCATACTTTGCCATGGTTATTCCTCCTATTAAAGTTTATGAAGTGCCTGAAATTTCAGTATACAATATATAGCTAATTACGATTATGTACTAATCCTTCCTCTATCGATAAGGACGCAGCTTTCATCGCATGAATCAGAGTCGTATCAAAAAGAGGAACGGAGGTATCCTGTTGTTGAACCAGCAGTCCAATCTCTGTACAGCCAAGGATAACACCCTCGGCTCCTTCATCAGCTAAGGACTGTATAATTCGTAGGAATTCAACCTTCGATTGCGTGGATATTATACCAAGGCACAGCTCATTAAAGATGGTGTCATTAATTAAGGCAATATCCTCTTTTTCAGGTATTATAACCTCTAATCCTGCTTCAATTAGCTTGATTTTATAGAAATCCTGTTCCATGGTATACTTTGTGCCAAGTAAGGCTACTTTACGAATGTTGTGATTAATAAGCTCTGATGCGGTAGCCTCGGCTATATGAAGAATGGGGATAGTGATTTTATTCTGGATAATATCAATCACCTTGTGCATTGTGTTCGTACAGATTATGATAAAGTCGGCGCCGGCCTTCTCTAAGCTAAGAGCAGCCTCAGCCAAGATACAACCGCTCTTCTCCCATTCTCCGCGAGACTGACACTCCTCAATCTCCTGGAAATCTACACTATAGAGGATACACTTAGAGGAATGGAAGCCACCAAGCTCACCATTGGTTACTTCATTAATGATTTTGTAATAGGTCATGGTACTTTTCCAACTCATACCACCCAGTAGTCCTATTGTTTTCATTTGCTTCACCTCTTATTTTATTTTTCACTTCACTTGTAAGATGTTCTTACTATTATATATCAGCTATTTTTAAATTACAAATACTTCCTACCACGACCTATCAAATCAGGTGGCAGTACACATTTATTCTATAATATTTTAAGATTAAGGTTTATTTCCATTGCCAGCCTGTAATTCGGTTTGTCTATAAAGAAAATATATGATATACTTCATAGCAGTAAGACAGAATAATAGAGAGGATTTTGCTTTCCTTAACATCGAATAGAAAGGCACGGGGTTACATGTTTAATATAGAAGAAGAACTAAAGAAATTACCGGCTAAGCCCGGCGTCTATATCATGCGTGACGAAAAGGATAATATTATCTACGTTGGCAAAGCAATTATTTTGAAGAACCGGGTGCGGTCCTACTTTCAGAGTAGCCGTAACCATACAGAGAAGATCAGACAGATGGTCGAACATATCGATCATTTTGAATATATTATTACGGATTCAGAACTGGAGGCATTGGTACTGGAGTGCAACCTAATCAAGGAGCACATGCCGAAGTACAATACGATGCTTAAGGATGATAAGACCTATCCCTATATCAGGGTAACAACCAATGAGGCTTATCCCAAGGTAACCATGAGTAGAGAGATGAAGAAGGATAAGGCAAAGTATTTTGGTCCCTATACCAGTGTGAATGCGGTAAAGGATACTCTGGAACTCCTTCGCCGAATCTATAAGATTCGTACCTGTAACCGCATACTTCCAAGGGATATCGGTAAGGAGAGGCCTTGTCTTTACTACCATATGGGCCAATGCGATGCACCCTGTCAGGGTTATATTTCAGAAGCAGAGTATAAAGCAAATATTAATGAGGTAATAGAGTTCTTGAATGGGAATTACACCAGAGTTGCTAAGCTGCTGGAGGATAAGATGATGGCAGCCTCTGAGGCTCTGGAATTTGAGAAGGCAGCGGAATATCGTAATCTGCTAGGGAGTGTCAGACAGATTGCCAACCGGCAGAAAATCACCAATACCGATCAGGTAGATCGAGATATCGTTGCCTTTGCCAGGGATAAGGATGAAGCAGTTGTACAGACCTTTTTTATTCGAAGTGGTAAGCTCATCGGAAGAGACAATTTTCATCTGTCCGGAGTGGAGGACGAGGAAGACGGCGATATTATGGCCAGCTTTCTGAAGCAGTTCTATGCAGGTACACCATATATTCCGAAGGAGATATTCCTTGGAACCAGAACGGAAGAGGAGGAGCTGATCACAGAATGGCTTTCCACTAAGCGTGGCCAGAGGGTATATCTCAAGGTCCCTCAAAAAGGGGAGAAAGAGAAGCTGGTGGAGCTGGCAAGAAAGAATGCTGAGCTTGTGCTAAATCAGGACATAGAGAAAATCAAAAGAGAAGAAGCTAAGACAGTCGGAGCCTTAAAGGAGCTGGCAGCTTACCTGGATTTACCTATGGTGGATCGCATCGAATCCTTTGATATCTCCAATACCTCAGGCTTTGAATCGGTAGGCTCTATGGTGGTTTATGAGAAGGGTAAGCCGAAGAAAGCGGATTACCGTAAGTTCAAGCTTCGTACTATTCAGGGACCAGATGATTATGCCTCTATGTATGAGGTTTTGACCAGACGATTTACGCATGGAATGAGAGAACAGGAACAGCTGAGGGAGAAGCAAATTGATGATGCTCTTGGCAGCTTTACCAGATACCCAGACCTAATTCTGATGGACGGTGGAAAAGGACAGGTTGGAGTGGCACTTCGTGTATTGTCCGAACTAAATCTGGATATTGCTGTATGCGGAATGGTAAAGGATGATAATCATCACACCAGAGGCTTATACTATAATAACCGGGAGTTACCGATTGATAAGAGCAGTGAACTATTCAAGCTGATTACAAGAATTCAGGATGAAACACATCGTTTTGCGATCGAGTATCACAGAGCTCTTCGAAACAAGTCTCAGGTACGTTCTATCCTTGATGATATCAATGGTATCGGACCGACCAGAAGACGAGCTTTAATGAAGTATTTTCAATCACTGGAAGCAATTCAGGCAGCAGAGGTTGATGAGATCATGAAGGTTCCTGCAATGAACCGCCAATCCGCCGAGCAGGTATACGAGTTTTTTCATAAGCAGCAGAAGCAATAAACATTTACAGTATCACAACTAGTGTGATAAAATATCGCATAAGCAGATTAGTCAGAACATAATTAGGTGTTCTACATGCTTGCATGTGAGAACACTTAATTATGTTCTGATAAGTGCAACATATCAACGTAACCTGCGGTTACGTCGTGTGCGAAGCAAACGAGCTACTAATCTGCTTATGCATGATTATTATTAATTATGACAATAGATAATTTGACTAGCTTGCTTTCAATCATTCAAGAGTTTTTATGCTACACATAAATATATTATATACAGACTATGGTCTGTAGATGGAGGTAATGATGTATACAGTAGAACTGGTTCGTCTTATTGAGAAAATGAACTTGGAGAATTGTACTCCGGATATCGACATTAACACTATAAAAATATCCCAGCCTGATGTAAACCGACCGGCGCTTCAGCTTGCAGGCTTTTTTGATCACTTCGATTCAGAACGAGTTCAGGTCATCGGGCATGTGGAGATGGCTTATATGCAGCAGATGGACAAGGAGCAGCGTCTGAAGATTTTGAGCAAGCTGATGGATTACCATGTTCCTTGCATTGTATTTAGCAGGAGCTTAGAGGTTAGTGAAAGCTTCATCAAGTTAGCTAATGAAAAAGGAGTTCCGATTCTTCGTACCTCCAAAACCACCTCCTCCTTCATGGCAGAGGTGATTCGTTGGCTGAATGTTGAGCTGGCCCCTCGCATCACAATTCATGGTGGACTGGTGGATGTCTATGGTGAAGGTATCCTGATCATGGGTGAAAGTGGTATCGGAAAGAGTGAGGCAGCATTGGAGCTGATTAAGAGAGGCCACCGCTTAGTAACCGATGATGTAGTTGAGATTAAGAAGGTAAGTGATGATACCTTAATCGGTACCTCACCGGATATTACAAGACATTTTATAGAGCTTCGAGGTATCGGTATTATTGATGTAAAGACCTTGTTCGGTGTTGAAAGTGTTAAGAATACACAGGCCATAGACCTGGTTATCAAATTAGAGGAATGGAATAAGGACCGGCAATATGACCGTCTTGGACTGGAGGAAACCTATATAGAATTCTTAGGAAATAAGGTTCCTTGTCACTCCATACCGATTCGTCCGGGTAGAAATCTTGCGATTATCTGTGAATCGGCGGCAGTTAATTATCGTCAAAAGAAGATGGGTTATAATGCAGCTCAGGAGCTTTATAACCGTGTGACGAACAGCCTTAAGAAGACGGATAACTAAAAGGGATTGGGGCATAACAGCATTTAATAAAAAGCCATAGGATATGTAATAAATAAAAGGGAAGAAAGGTAGATAACAAGATGGAACAGGTTTGTTTTGGTATTGACATCGGAGGAACTGCGGTAAAAGCAGGCTTATTTAATCGCTCAGGAGAACTTCTTCATAAATGGGATTTCTCAACCCAGAGAACGGAAGATGGGAAGGATATATTAAGAGATGTTGCCAAATTCATCCGTAATAAGATCAATGAATTGAAGCTTCCGATAGAAAGTGTAATCGGTGTCGGTGTAGGGATTCCCGGGCCCGTTACAGAGGATGGCCAGGTACTCATGCTAGCGAATTTGGGACTTGCGAACTTTAATATTGAAAAGGAAATGTCCGAAATGACCGGCCTTAAGGTTAAGGCAGGTAACGATGCCAATGTTGCTGCGATGGGTGAATACTGGATGGGCGGTGGCAAAGGCTATAATAGTATGGTGCTTGCAACCCTTGGAACTGGTGTAGGTGGTGGTATTATTCTGAATGGCCATATCCTATCCGGTAGCAATGGTGCAGCAGGTGAAATCGGACATATCCATGTCAATGACGACGAAGAGAGTAGCTGCGGCTGCAAGAAAAAGGGCTGTCTTGAGCAATATGCTTCTGCAACCGGTATTGTAAGATTGGCGAAAAAATTCTTAAGTGAATCTGAGGAGACCTCTTCTCTTAGAGATAGAGACGAGATTAGTGCGAAGATGGTGTTTGATCGTGCTAATGAAGGAGATAAGCTGGCCCTGGCTGTTGTCGATAAGGCTTGCTATTATCTTGGACTTGCCATGGCTCATATTGCCCAAGTTGTAGATCCGGAGGCCTTTGTAATTGGCGGAGGAGTATCTAAGGCCGGAGACATTATCACCGAGACGGTAAAGAAGCACTATAATCAATATGTTATCGATTCCTTGAAGGATAAGGAGTTTAAGCTTGCTACTCTGGGCAATGATGCTGGAATTTACGGAGCTGCGAAGCTTATCATAGAATAAAAGATAGTAAAAACAAGATATACTGGGAATAGCTTCTATATTGACGCATAAAATGAATTGTCAATATAAAGGGCAGCAAATAAGTACAATAAATGAAGTAGGTGGATTTATTGGAGGATATATTTTATCACAAACTAATTCGTATTATACCCGGAGATCATATCCGACTGAATGAACCGATGAAAAACCATACCTCCCTCCACATCGGCGGGAAAGCAGATTATTTTGCTACACCGAAGGACGAGGAGGAAGTGAAAGCGGTAATCAGCCTATGCAAAGATGAGAATATACCTTATTATATTATGGGAAATGGGAGCAACCTCTTGGTATCTGATGCGGGCTTTCGTGGTTTGATTCTCCAGTTAGGTGATGAATTCCAGAAGGCTTCGGTTAGTGAGGATGGAGTCATCACTGCACAAGCCGGTATACTTCTTTCCAGATTAGCCAATATCGCTGCCGACCATAGCCTGACAGGATTCGAATTTGCCTCGGGTATACCCGGAACCCTGGGTGGTGCTGTTACTATGAATGCCGGGGCTTATGACGGTGAGATGAAGCAGTGCATCATCGCTGCTAGGGTATTGGACATGGATGGCAATCTGAAGGAATTATCTCTGGAGTCCTTGGAGCTGGGCTATCGGACCAGCATTCTGCAGAAGGAGAATCTGATTCTTCTTGATGCAAGGATAGGGTTATCAAAAGGGGAGGAACACCTCATTCGTCAGAAGATGAATGACCTGAATGCACAGAGAAGGGATAAGCAGCCCTTGGATCAATATAGTGCAGGCAGCACCTTTAAAAGGCCGGTAGGATATTTTGC
This sequence comes from Bacillota bacterium, assembly GCA_023411555.1. Classification (GTDB taxonomy): domain Bacteria; phylum Bacillota; class Clostridia; order Lachnospirales; family Lachnospiraceae; genus Mobilitalea. The sequence continues at coordinate 90,218 of JAEYOQ010000058.1, read as the reverse complement.
CGGAAAGTTGATTAACGATGCAGGTCTACGTGGTTATCAGGTCGGCGGAGCTGCTGTATCAGAGAAGCACTGTGGGTTTGTAATTAATAAGGATAATGCAACTGCAGAGGAATTTCTAACTGTTATTCGCGACGTAATCAGGATAGTGGAAGAAAGATTTGGTGTAAGGCTAGAGCCTGAGGTCAAGTTTCTTGGCGATGGTTTGAGTCTTAATTAGGAGAAGGTTTATGAGATTTGTAATTATAACTGGCATGTCCGGTGCCGGGAAGAGTTCTGCTCTAAAGATGTTAGAGGATATCGGCTATTTTTGTGTAGATAACCTGCCGATCCCCTTGGTTAAGAAATTTGCTCGACTGATTATTCAGGGGAATCAGGCGAAGGTGGCTTTGGGTCTTGATATCCGAAGTGGGCAAGCGCTGAAAGAACTGGATGCTGTTTTGGTAGATATGAAAAGAAGCGGTATTCGGTATGAAATTCTGTTCTTAGATTGCTCTCCGGAGGTTTTAATAAAACGATATAAGGAAACAAGGAGGCTCCATCCCCTGTCCGGTGTGGATCGGGTAGAAAAGGGAATCGCCCTCGAGCAGGAGAGACTGGCATTCTTACGGAAGAAGGCAGATGTAATCCTTGATACCAGTCATTTCTTAACTAGGGAACTAAAGGCTCAGCTGAACAAGATCTATCAGGATGATCAAAGCTTTAGTAACTTTGTTGTCACTATCCTATCCTTTGGGTTTAAATTTGGGATTCCGGTAGATGCAGACCTAGTGTTTGATGTGAGATTTCTGCCAAATCCATTCTATGACCCTGATTTAAAGCATAAAACCGGTAATGAAGCAGAGGTTCAAAATTATGTAATGGCTAACGGGACTGCGGAGCAATTTTTAGATAAATTAGAGGACATGCTATTGTTCTTAATTCCTCACTATATAGAAGAAGGTAAGAACCAATTGGTCATAGGCATCGGTTGTACGGGTGGAAAACACCGGTCTGTCACTCTGGTGAATGAATTGGGTTGTAGGCTTAGTAAGACAGAATACGCATTAAAGACGGAACACAGAGACATAGATAAAAATTTGTAACGGCAAGAATACGGAACAGTTACAAAAATGTTTAAAAGTGGAGGTTCATATGTCATTTTCAAGCGATGTAAAGGAGGAAATTTCCTTGCAGATAAGTAGTGCCAGACATTGCAGACTGGCAGAATTATCAGCCATATTATCCTATGAAGGTCATATAATCTATTCAAAAAAGGGCTTCTACTTAAAATTGCAGACGGAAAATCTGGTTGTTGCAAGAAAATACTTTACATTAATCCGAAAAACATTTAATATAAATAGTGATATTTCAGTTAAAACTAATTCTAATTCGAACAAGAGTAGTGTCTATACCCTTATAATTAGAAAAGCAGAGGATGTTACAAGAATTCTGCAGGCTACCAAGCTGCCGGTGAATGATATGAATTTAAAGTCCTTTAGGACAGAGTATCATGACGAACGGATTGGCTTAGCTAGTCAATTAATTATTCAAAACGCCTGCTGTAAGAGAGCCTTTATACGAGGTGCTTTTTTGTCCTCCGGTTCCATGAGCGACCCGACGAAAGCCTATCATTTGGAGATTGTCGTCTCCGATTTTGATAAAGCAGAGCAGTTAAGGGATATGATACAGACCTTTTCAATTGACGCAAAGATAGTAATACGTAGAGAAAACCACGTAGTATATATTAAGGAAGGCTCTCAAATTGTAGATCTTCTGAATGTCATGGAGGCGCACATTGCCTTAATGAATTTAGAAAATGTAAGAATACTGAAAGAGATGCGTAATTCTATTAACCGTCAGGTTAATTGTGAAGCAGCCAATATTAGCAAGACGGTTACTGCAGCGACCAAGCAGATGGAGGATATATTATATATCAGAGATACTGTTGGATTGGGGGATCTTGCAGATGGCTTGGTGGAGGTTGCAAGGTTACGAATCGATTACCCTGAAGCTTCATTAAAGGAGCTCGGCGCAATGCTATTACCACCGATAGGAAAATCCGGTGTAAACCATAGATTGCGAAAATTAAGTATGATAGCGGATCGATTGAGAGAGCATAAGGAGGAAAATAGTCATGATAACTAAGGAAATCGTTATTAACATCCCCACGGGCTTAGAAGCCAGACCTGTTGCGCTGCTTGTTCAAGTTGCAAGCCAGTATGAATGCAGTATTCACGTATCCAGTAAAGAGAAGCGTGTAAATGCCAAGAGTATTATGGGCATGATGAGTATGGGGATTTCAGCAGGCGAGTCAGTCACTGTAACAGCAGACGGGCCAGATGAAAAAGAGGCAATTGAGAATATCGAAAAGTACTTAAGCAGTAAATAGAGAAAACAAGTACTAATTCATAATATTCATAATATAAAGTAAAATTTGGACACAGTATTTCTGTGTCCTTTTTAACGAATAAAATCAGATTGGAAGTGCAAGGATCTGACAATCCTTGCACAGTTCAAAGCACGCTTGCGATCTACTATTGTCATGAAATTATGTTGCCGTCATAATTCGTAGTGCTTTGAAATTATGTAGGATTAGCGTGTGGTATTATAAAACACCTTCTTTTTGGGAATAATAAAGAATAATCGGAGATAAGATGACTTTGTGTTGGATAATTTTTGCTATGATTACAAATATATGAAGATTATTTATCAATAAATTAATATAATTGTAAGGAATTATGGAAGTTTTTGTGCTATACTGTCTAAGTGAGCAGATTTACATTAAGAGAATTTCCATGCTACAGAAAGAGGTTCGAGATGTCAGGACAGAATCAAAAAAAACCAAAAAAAATAAGACGAGCAAACTTAATCAAACTCGTAATATTAGAGGTAGTCATACTGGTGCTTTTATTCGCATCCTATAAGCTCTATGTTAAGATTAAGGCAGATGATAACGGAGGCAATAAGCAGCAACAAGTAGAGAAGGAGCCATCCAAAGAGAATTCGGAACCGAAAAAGGAGTTATCTCCAGAGGAGGAAGCGGCTCGTCAGGAACAGGAGCTATTGCAAAAGGAGATTGAGGAACGGACAGAGCTGATTGCTCGGGCAGACAGATTGGCATTGGGTTATTTTTATGAGGATGCCATTAAGCTGATTAAGGAATACAAGGGATCCGAGGGAGACTATAAGGTATATCCGGCACTGATGGAGGCAATTACGAGACTGGAGGGCGAGCAAGCAGCCTTAGTGCCCTTGGGAGGCTCATATAATTCCGTAACTGAGATTAATCACATATTCTTCCATTCTTTGATTGCAGATAATAAAAAAGCCTTTGATAATGATTATGATTCCGTAGGCTACAATATGTATATGGCTACGACTTCAGAGTTTCTTAAACTGATGCAAAAGATGTATGAGGATGGGTATGTCCTTGTAAATATCGCAGATTTAACAAAAAAGGTAAAATTAGATGATGGGTCAACAGAATATAGAGAAGGAGAGATTAACCTGAGAGAGGGAAAGAAGCCCTTTGTCATATCTGTTGATGATGTTAGCTATTATGAATATATGGATGGGGATGGCTTCGCTACAAGGATGGTTCTGGATAGCGAGGGAAAGACCACCTGCGAGATGCTATTGGACGATGGTACGACGGTTACCGGACCCTTTGATGTAGTACCTATATTGGATGACTTTGTGAGGGAACATCCTGATTTTTCATATAAGGGAGCCAAGGGACTTCTAGCCTTGACTGGCTACGAAGGTATTTTTGGTTATCGAACCAATAATCCGGATTCAGCAACATATCAAGAAGATGTAGAGGCTGCAAAGAGAGTAGCTGAGGCACTTAAGGCAGACGGCTGGGAGTTAGGTTCTCATACCTGGGGACATAAAAACCTCCAGAAAATCGATCTTGATTTATTAAAGAGAGATACCAAACGTTGGCTGCAGGAAGTGGCTCCCTTGATTGGTGGCACTGATATCTTGGTATTCCCCTTCGGCGTTGATTTTGAGACTACAGTAGGAACTTATTCCAGTGATAAATACCGTTTCCTTAAGGAAAGCGGATTTAATGTCTTCCTTGGCGTGTACAGCAAGCCATGGATGCACATTAAGAAGGATTATGTAAGAATGACAAGACGACCGATTGATGGTCAGGCTATGCTGGAGTTCCCGCATCGGCTTGTAGATCTGTTCTCGATCGAGGAGATTATCGACCCGGACCGCCCGCCTAAGAATTGGTAATAGAGGCTGTATAAAAATAAGCTAAGGTTATAGTTTAAGGACAACATGCATCTCAGTATATTGGGGATGCATGTTTTTTGTGATATACAATGAAAGTTCAAGGTTGGCTTTTGTATGTATATACAATTAAATTACAACAAATCATATTTTACAAAGATTTGGAATATGGATTCTTCTATACCCTCTGATTGACAAGTATATCTGGGTAGAATATTATTATAATGTGAATCAGGGTTTTAAAAGAAAGATTTTTAGAATATTTATATGGATGACATGAAAATAGACCACGTATATGCTATGATATATAAAAAGCGTAGTGAGTATACTTCAAGCTTGCTTGAAAGTATACGATCGGAGCTGGAGATCATGAACACGTCTTTCTGTTCATGATATAACATTTTTAAATGTACATGGAATGTATGGGGAAGGAGGAATACATGAATTTTACACATCTTCATTTACATACGGAATATAGCTTACTGGATGGCTCCGGTAAGATTAAAGAGATGGTGTACCGCGCTAAGGAGCTGGGAATGGATAGTCTGGCAATTACAGACCATGGAGTAATGTATGGTGTAATTGATTTCTATAAGGCTTGTCTGGCAGAGGGGATTCGACCAATTATTGGCTGTGAGGTTTATGTTGCTCCGAATTCAAGACTTGATCGGGAGGTCGGTGCTTCCGAGGAACGCTATTATCATCTGGTTTTGCTGGCAGAGAACAACACCGGATATCAGAATTTGATGAAAATCGTCTCCAGAGGCTTTCTGGACGGCTTTTATTATAAACCCAGAATTGACTATGAGATCATGGAGCAATATCATGAAGGGATAATTGCTCTCAGTGCCTGCCTGGGTGGTGAGGTGGCAACCAACCTAAGAAGGGGCTTTTATGCGGAGGCAAAACAAGCAGCACTTCGTCTGCAGGAGACCTTCGGTGTGAATAACTTCTTTTTGGAGCTGCAGGATCATGGAATACAGGAGCAAAAGAATGTAAATCAAGCGCTTCTTCGTATGTCTACTGAGACAGGGATAAAGCTTGTTGCAACGAACGATGTCCACTATACCTATGCAGAGGATGCTGATCCTCATGATATCCTGCTCTGTATACAGACGCAGAAGAAGGTGTCGGATGAAAATCGTATGCGATATGAGGGAGGACAATTTTATTTAAAATCACCGGAGGAGATGCTGGCACTCTTTCCTTATGCGAAGGAAGCCCTGGAGAATACCCATGATATTGCGCAAAGATGCAATGTGACCATCACCTTTGGAGAATATAAGTTGCCGGTTTATCCTGTACCTGCTCCCTATACTGCCTTTGAGTATCTGACAAAGCTATGCAGGGAGGGGTTAGAGGAACGTTATCAGCCTGTGACAACCGACCTATGGGACCGTCTCGACTATGAGCTTGATACGATACGAAACATGGGTTTTGTGGATTATTTCCTTATCACCTGGGATTTTATCAAGTATGCAAGAGATAATAATATTAGTGTCGGACCGGGGCGAGGCAGTGCGGCAGGCTCCATCGTATCTTATGCACTTCGTATTACGGATATTGATCCAATCAAATACAATCTGCTCTTCGAGCGCTTTTTGAATCCGGAGCGACTTACCATGCCCGATATTGATATAGACTTCTGCTTTGAACGTAGGCAGGAGGTTATTGATTATGTTACCAGAAAATATGGTAAGGATAAGGTGGTTCAGATCGTTACCTTTGGTACAATGGCAGCCAGGGGAGTTATTCGCGATGTCGGACGTGCTCTGGACCTACCCTATGCACAAGTCGATACTGTTGCGAAGATGATACCGACGGAGCTCGGAATCACCATCGAGAAAGCACTAACTGCCAATAAGGAGCTAAGAGCTCTGTATGAGACAAATGATGAGATAAAATATCTGATTGATATGTCTAAGCGACTGGAGGGGCTTCCAAGACATACCTCCATGCATGCTGCCGGAGTTGTGATCGGTAAGGAGAGTCTGGATGAGTATGTTCCCTTATCCCGTTCCGCCGATGATAGTATAACGACACAGTTTCCTATGACTACCTTGGAGGAGCTGGGGCTCTTGAAGATGGACTTCTTAGGCCTTAGAACCCTGACTGTTATACAGAATGCGGAAGCCTTGATCAATAAGAACCGATCTGAGAATGACCGCTTTGACATAAAGAAGATTAATTATGAGGATGAAAAGGTTTATGATCTGATTGCCTCCGGCAGGACGGAGGGTATCTTCCAGCTGGAAAGTGCCGGGATGAAGAGCTTTATGAAGGAGCTTAAGCCAAGGAATCTGGAGGATATCATCGCAGGGATTGCTTTATATCGTCCGGGACCGATGGATTTCATCCCTAAGTATGTTAAGGGGAAGAATGAAGCAGGACATATCACCTACGAATGTCCACAGCTGGAACCGATCCTTTCCCCCACCTATGGCTGTATTGTATATCAGGAGCAGGTTATGCAGATTGTTCGTGATCTGGCGGGATATAGCTATGGTCGAAGTGATTTGGTTCGTCGTGCCATGTCGAAAAAGAAGGAAGCGGTAATGATTAAAGAACGCCAAAACTTTGTCTATGGTAACGAAGAGGAAGGGGTTCCTGGTTGTGTTAAGAATGGGATACCTGAGGCTGTAGCAAACCATATCTATGATGAAATGATGGACTTTGCAAAGTACGCCTTCAATAAGTCCCATGCAGCGGCCTATGCTGTTGTATCCTATGAAACAGCTTATCTGAAATGCTATTATCCCCTTGAGTTTATGGCAGCGTTAATGACCTCTGTGATAGATAACCCCGGTAAGGTATCAGAATATATCTATACCTGTAGGCAGATGGGGATTAAGATACTTCCTCCGGATATCAATGAAGGAGATGCTGTATTTACTGTGTCGAGTGGAGCAATTCGCTACGCCCTGTCTGCTATTAAGGGTGTAGGTAAACCGGTAATCGAAGCTATTGTCAAAGAGCGTGAGGAAAACGGTCTTTTCCTTAGTCTGAAGGATTTTGCAACACGATTATCCGGGAAGGAGGTCAATAAGAGAACGGTAGAAAGCTTTATTAAGGCTGGAGTATTTGCAGGCCTCCATCCTAATCGGAGACAGCTGATGCTATGCTATGTTCAGATAATAGATGATATAGCAGCCGATAAGAAGAAATCCTTAACCGGACAGATGACCTTATTCGATTTTGCCGAAGAGGAAGACAAGAACGATTATGAGATGAATATGCCTGAGGTTGCGGAATACAGCAAGGATCAGCTCCTTGCCCTGGAAAAAGAGGTTTTAGGCATATATGTCAGCGGGCATCCTTTGGAAGCATATGAGAATCGAATTAAAAAGAATGTAACAGCGTATTCCAATGCTTTTAATATTGATGAAGAGACGGACAGACCAAGAGTTGACGATGGTAAGATAGAAGTGATCGGAGGAATGGTTACCTCTAAGACAGTGAAAACAACTCGTACGAATAGTATGATGGCTTTTATTACTCTGGAGGATTTATTCGGTAATGTTGAGGTTATAATATTTCCTAAGGATTATGATAAGTACAAATCCATGCTTGAACCGGACCAGAAGATCTTTGTTCGCGGTAAGGTAACTGTGGAGGAAGAGAAAGCAGCAAAGCTGATTTGCCAGGAGATCATCCCCTTTAACAGCATACCCCAGGAGCTGTGGATTAAATATCCTAACCTAGAGAGCTTCCAAAAGGATGAACAAGTCCTATATCATTTACTTGATCAGTATGACGGTAATGATAATGTGATTATCTACTGTGAAGCCGAAAAATGTATCAAAAAACTTCCCAAAAGCAGAAATGTTCAGGTGAATAATGACTTGATCGGACAATTAATTACAAAATACAATGAGGAAAATGTGCGAATAACGGAAAAGACTATTGAAAAACTGGGGAAAATGGATTAGAATACTGTAGTCTTTAGTTGTGATGATGCGGAGGTAACTATAATGGGAAATGTTAAAACAATCGGTGTCTTGACCAGCGGTGGCGATGCACCCGGCATGAATGCTGCAATCAGAGCAGTAGTAAGAACAGCTTTGGCCGCAGGTTGTCAGGTCAAGGGTATCAGGAGAGGATTCTTAGGACTCTTAGAGGAAGACATCATAGAAATGGATGCAAGAAGTGTGTCCGATATTATTCAAAGAGGTGGAACAATACTGTATACAGCACGTTGTCTGGAAATGCTTAAGCCTGAGGTTCAGGATCAGGCAGCAGATATCTGCAGAAAGCATGGTATTGATGGTTTGGTTGTTATTGGTGGTGACGGTTCTTTCAAAGGAGCTCAGGTTTTAGCAAGAAGAGGAATCAATGCGGTTGGAATTCCTGGTACTATTGATCTGGATATCGCCTGCACAGATTACACCATAGGCTTTGATACAGCTGTAAATACAGCGATGGAGACAATAGATAAGGTTAGAGATACTTCTACCTCCCATGAAAGATGCAGTATTATCGAGGTTATGGGAAGACATGCCGGATTTATTGCATTATGGTGCGGTATCGCGAATGGTGCGGAAGAGATTCTTATCTCAGAACGCTATGATTATGATGAACAGAGAATTATCAATAGTATTATTGATAAGCGTAAGAAGGGCAAAAAGCACTATATCATCGTAAATGCAGAGGGTGTCGGTGACTCCAACGGTATGGCTAAGAGAATCGAAGCAGCAACCGGTATGGAAACCAGAGCTACCATAATTGGTCATGCACAAAGAGGTGGTAGTCCTACCACCAGAGATCGTGTGTATGCTTCTATGATGGGTGCAAAAGCGGTTGATCTGCTTGTAGCTGGTCAATCGAAACGTATCGTAGGCTATAAGGATGGTCAGTTCGTTGATTATGATATAGAAGAAGCATTGGCAATGAAGAAGGATGTCGATCAATATATGTATGAATTGTCAATCCGTTTATCCAAGTAATATCGGATACTGCAAGAATCTCCCCCTCAGATAGTAATGCTGCAGGAGGAGATAAAACGAAGACATAGGCATGATATATTATGAAATATAGCTGAGTAAGAGACCGAAGAGGTTTTCACATAATGGATATCACTATTATGCGAAAGCCTTTTCGGTCTATATGCAATTTTGAAGATTGTATGTTTGTTTACTTTAAATAAGAGAGATATTTCTCGTATATAAAATTAGTAGGCTATGAGATGAAAGGGGGATACCTATGTATCTTGTGAGTGCTTGCCTGGCGGGAGTAAACTGCAGATATGATGGAAAGAACAGTGCGGATGAGAGGGTGATGGAGTTAGTGAATCAGGGTATGGCAATACCGGTCTGCCCAGAGCAGCTAGGGGGCTTATCGACACCGAGAATCAGCTGCGAGCTAGTGAATCAGCCCGGTGACCGAAAGATTATTAATAAGGAAGGCACCGATCGCACCGAAGAATTTCGCCTTGGTGCAGAGAGAACCTTAGCCATTGCCAAGGCTTTAGGGGTTAAGAAGGCAATAATGAAAGCAAAAAGTCCTTCCTGTGGCTGTGGTCAGATTTATGATGGAACCTTCTCTGGCAGATTAATTCCCGGCAACGGAATAGCTGTGGAGTTGCTGCTGGAAAATGGCATCGAGGTTATTACGGATATGGATTTGAAAGAAAAAAAGGAAATGGAGAACTAGGATGAGTGGGAGGACGAAAAAACTTTTATCATACTATAAACCACATCGGGCATTGTTTCTTGGCGACATGTTCTTTGCATTACTGGCAGCGGGTATTTCCTTAGTATTTCCGATGATTGTGAGATATATTACGAACAATGTATTGGTTCAATATGAGATATCTGAGGCAACACCGATTATACTACGTCTGCTTTTTGCCATGCTGGCTTTAGCAATCCTTGAGTATGTAAGCATGTTTTTCATTTCTTACCAGGGTCATATCATGGGTGCGAGAATGGAATATAATATGCGTAATGATCTCTTCGAGCATCTTCAGAAGCTTTCCTTTAATTATTACGACAATCAGAAGACAGGTCAGTTGATGTCCCGTATTACCAATGATCTCTTTGATATATCGGAGCTATGTCATCATGGACCGGAGGACATTATAATCTCCTTGATTAAGATGGTAGGTGCCTTTGTGATACTGATTAATGTCAATGTATGGCTCACTCTCCTGATCTTTGCCTTTCTGCCTGTGATGTTTCTCTTTGCTTATAATATGAGGGGGAAGATGAACAGAGCCTTTCGTAAGAACCGGGAACGGATTGCTGAAATCAATGCCAGAGTAGAGGATAATCTGTCTGGTATCCGGGTAGTGAAATCCTTTGCGAATGAGGATGTGGAGATTGATAAGTTTCATGAGAGTAATTCCAGGTTCGTTGAGAGTAAGCGAAACAGCTATTGGAATATGGCTGGGTTCCATTCAGGTTTAACCTTGTTTACCTCCTTTATCAATATTGCTATGATTGCCGGAGGAAGCTTATTCATCTCCCGTGGGATTATCGGTATCTCAGACCTTCTTACCTTTCTGTTATATATCAATACTCTGATTGAACCGGTGAAGAAGCTCATCAGCTTTACTGAGACCTTCCAGAATGGTATGACCGGTTTTGAACGCTTTTATGATATTTTGATGATTATGCCGGATATTGTGGATAAACCGAACGCTATCACGCTGAAGGAGGTACAGGGAAGGATAGAATTCGAACAGGTTGCCTTCAAATACAATGACACGGTCAATGACGTATTTCGAAATATCAGTCTTACCGTGGAGGCTGGGGATTATATGGCGCTAGTCGGCTCCTCCGGTGTAGGTAAGACTACCATGTGTAGTCTTATCCCGAGATTCTATGAGGTCTCTGAGGGAAGGATTACCATTGATGGGAAGGATATCAGGGATATCTGTCTGAAATCTCTTCGCAAAAATATCGGTATTGTTCAGCAGGAGGTATATCTCTTTGCAGGAACGGTAATGGAGAATATTCGTTATGGTAATCTGGAGGCAACAGAAGAAGAAGTAATAGAAGCAGCTAAAAACGCCAATGCTCATGAATTCATCATGGAGCTGCCAGATGGCTACAATACATATATCGGACAGAGGGGTATTAAGCTTTCAGGAGGACAGAAGCAGCGCTTAAGTATCGCTAGAGTATTCTTAAAGAACCCGCCTATTCTAATCTTTGATGAGGCTACCTCTTCTCTTGACAATGAAAGTGAGAAGGTGGTTCAGGATTCTCTGGAGAAATTGGCGAAAAACCGTACTACCTTTGTAATCGCCCATCGTTTATCAACAATCAAGAATGCTAAGAAGATCTTAGTACTGACCGAGGAGGGGATAAAGGAAACAGGTACCCACGAAGAGCTTCTGAAGCAGAACGGGATCTATGCTAATCTATATCATATGAACTTCCGGAAGAGCGATTCTTCTGAGGAGGCAGCGAATTAATTATTCGATATAAGAGCACAATAGAAAACTGTAGTTGGCTGCAAATGAAGCATCAAACTTTTGATGTTAAAAATGCATGATAATTATACCAGTGTAAAAATCTAAAGGTGAAGTAAGGAAAGGATACAGACAAACCATGGCAAGGATGATTATGCCTTAGCCAGGTTTGCCTGTATCCTTTTTTTTTTACACCTTAATCTTTGATGTAAGTTGGTTCCAGGATAAGGCTATGGATACAATATTTTCATACATATTTCTTGCTTATTCATGGAACTCTTCATAGCATACACGCGTCTAATTATTAAGTAAGGGAGAGAAAAAACTTTGCATCCCACTCATCATTCCGGACAATAGAATAATGGAAGCATAATATCTTTTGTTTACATCATCCATCTATCCATGTATACTATTATATGTTTAAAGGCACTAACAAAAATTGCCTTTTTAAGTGAATTAGTTTTCTAATTGTGTTAGGTATACTTCAGGAGTTATTGTCAATCTTTTGTAAGCGAAGGAACACTAATTCATCGAATAATTTAGGTATATTATAGGGGGATAACAGGATGCAAAAGGATAATCCGAAAGATCTCTTTGAAAATGAACCTGGGTATGATATAGAAACCCTCATGAGACAGTACGGTAATGATGTATTGCGAACGGCATATATGTATGTCAAGGACATCCATGTAGCTGAGGACATTTTCCAAGATGTCTTTATAAAAGTGAATCAGAAGCTTTCAAGCTTCGAAGGAAATTCTAGTATCAAAACCTGGATCATCAGAATTACGATCAACACCTGCAAGGATTACTTAAAAAGTGCATGGAATCGTAGGGTGGTACCGATGATGGATTACCAGGAGGATGCAATCATCAGCGAAACAGATTATGATGAAGTCGAGAAACAGGATACGAAGGAATTGGTAAAGAAATCGGTTCTTTCCTTACCGGCAAAATATAAGGATGTTGTATTGTGTGTATATTTTCAGGATATGACAATCACGGAAGCAGCCAGGGCACTGAACATAGCCGAAGGGACCGCTAAAAGCAGGCTCTCGCGAGCGCGGCAGAAGTTAAAATCTTTTTTAGAAGGGAGGATTTCAGATGAACTTTAATGATAAGGATAATAATGAAAAGATAGAGTTTGATGAGCTGAATATCAAATCACATCTGAACGATTCTCTCGATTTAAGCGGTATCAGTGTTTCAGAGGATTTGATTAATCGGACACTGGCAGCTATTAAGGAGCAGTCCTTAAGTAATGAGGATGAGGCTACAAATACAAGTATAACAAAATCCACAAAGAAAATAGTGTCATGGAATCGTTATGTCCGAGGCTTCGCAGGAGTTGCTGCCGCTGTTGTTATTGTAGTGGTCGGATACAATCTGATTCAGAGTATACCGATTGGTATGAAAAAATCAAATGATACTGCTAAGCCAGAGATGGCAGTAACAATGGATAGCGCGGCCGGGATAGCCTCCACGGAGCGAATAGCCGAGGAAGATGATAATCAATCCTTTAATACCTTTGAGGTTAATGAAAAACCCGATGATGTACAGTATACAATAACAGCGGAGGTCGGTGCCTTAGAGGAACCGTACGAAGATAACGGTAGTAGTGATGATTTATTTGAGGGAGCCTTAACCAAGGAGGTAGTACCTTCTACAACAGATGAGGATTTTAACAATGATAGCCAGAGCATAGCATCTACTCAAGAGTTAGGGGCAGCTGCCTTTGATACGGGTGATAGAATTATCTATAACTTCCGACAGATTTTCATTCCGACTCCTGAACAGGCAGAGTATATTACCATATCAGACAATCAGAGTGAAACCTCTATCAAATTAACGCAGCCGGATGATATTGAAGCCTTCTATTTCGTCATGGATAGCTATCAATATAGTAATTCGGGGAATGATTCCTTGATAGACCCGAATTATTCGGTTGAGATGAATAGTCCTGAGTTGGGAACGCTTTATACTATATTGGTTGGACGTAATCTGACAGTGAGCTATATTCAGGGAACGGATACAGTAGAGAATACTTATTATATAGTAGAGGATGCAGAATTTAAACAGGACCTAGCGGAATTCTTTGAAGAACACCTAGAATAGAGGATGAGATTTTAAATGATAAAAAGGTTCTTGTGAATGCTGTCCAGTAGCTTTCACAGGAACCTTTATATTAATGACAATAGTAAGCATGCTGACTCTTTGTTCTAGAATATCAGTCTTGAGTCTTAATTAGGGGGAAGGGAAGCCGACTTTTTACTAGTGAAGATCCTCTTCTTCACTGTTTTCTTCAGTGGGAGCAGCTTCTTCTGCTTCTTCTTTCACTTCATCTTTCTCTTCTTCATCCTCGGAGCTTAAATGAATCGGGACATAACCTCTGGTCTCCTCTGTATCCTCTTCGTCCGTATCAAAATCTTCAAAGTCATCTTCGAAATCATCGAAATCGTCGGAATTATCCTTCTTTACAAAATTCTTATACACATAATAAGCACCTGCTGCTAACGATGCCAGAGTAATCGTACCGAATAAAAGCTTTCCAACCTTCTTCATGGCCAATCATCCTTTCTGTTTTAATATAATTATATACTATTCTCTCATTATAATGCGGTTCACGGTAAAAATAAAGTAAAAGTTCTATAAACAAGTAATTATTGCCAGACAAAGAGCCTCCCTTATTGCATTATATGATGCTTGCTATAATTTGTTATGAAGCATGATACGTTTTATTTGCGCAAAAGCAAATAAGTCGCCATAGATGGATAGATAATAAGTAAGGATAGCTTGCTATCTTATAGAGTGCTTGATTAACCATTATATGCTTTACAATTCATATTAAATATCTTATGATAAAATATGGACTGAGAGGATATAACATTGGAGGGAAAGGTAGGAATATTATATGAACATAGGCCTGTTTTCAGAGACCTATTATCCTGAAATTAATGGAGTTGCAACCTCTGTTTATATGTTAAAAAATGAGTTGGAGAAACGTGGACATAATGTATATGTATTTACTACGACAACACCCGGATCTCCGGAGCATGAGCATAATGTATTTCGCGTTCCCAGCCTTCCGTTTGTTTTTATTACGGAGCGTAGGGTAGGTTTGTTTTATCATCCGAAGCTGGCTCATATTATAAAAAAGTTAAATCTGGACATTATTCATACTCATACGGAGTTTTCTCTTGGTATTTTTGGTCGCATTATGGCAAGGGAACTAAAGCTTCCTGTGGTTCATACCTATCATACCATTTATGAGGACTATACTCATTATTTAACCCATTTTAAGGCACTGGATCGTAGAGCTAAGGCCTTTGCCCGAACTTATACTAAGGTATGCTGTAATACGGTGGAGCAGGTGGTGGTGCCGACCGAGAAGACGAAGGAGCTTCTGATGACCTACAGTGTGCATAAGGACATCTCGGTAGTGCCCACAGGAATCGATTTAAGTAAATTTGAAAGAGGCAGATATCTACCGGAAGAAATAGAGCAGTTGAAGCAAAGCTATGGTATCCGTCCTGAGGATAAGGTTATGCTATACTTGGGTAGGGTATCGCAGGAGAAGAATATCGGAGAGATAATTGCTGCAATGCCTGAATATATGGCGAGACGAGAGCAGGTGAAGTTTGTTATTGTTGGTAGCGGACCCGAACTGGAAAAGCTGCAGGGGATGACCTCGGAGCTGGGATTATCGGACCGTTTTATCTTTACGGGAGCCAGGCCCTGGGATACCATCGGACTCTACTACCGGCTGGGTGATGTTTTTGTCAGTGCGTCCAAAAGTGAGACACAGGGATTGACCTATATTGAGGCAATGGCCTCTGGGCTGCCTGTTGTGGCAAGAGAGGATAAGTGTCTGGAGGATATTCTGGAGCAGGGAGTGAACGGTTACACCTTTACTGAAAAGCAAGGGCTTTTCTATGGGCTGGATCAGGTGCTGTTTGAGGATAAGACTACTAATTACAGTGAAAATGCAATCGAAAAGGTGAAAAAGTATTCTTTGCCGGAATTTGCTTATCAGATTGAGCAGGTATATCAGATGGTAATGTCGAGGGACAGGGTCTTCTGTAGACGTCCAGCCTATGATACAAAGAAAATAAAACGCTTTAGTATCAAGTGATAGTGATTTACAGAATAAGCAGATATAAAGCGTCAAAGCGATAAGTAGGAATGGGAAGGATGGGTGATTATGAACAGAGTTGAGTTGGATGCAGACCACGTTCGGGGGGATATTCGCTTTGAGGTGGTTACCTCTGATGAGCTGATAAAAAAGGTTTCTGAGCTGGCTGAGGAGATCTGGCACGAACATTATGAACCAATCATTGGTAAGGAACAGGTGGATTACATGATCGACCGTTTTCAGTCGGAAACAGCTATTAGCAATCAGCTGAGGAATGACGGATATGTATACTACCTGCTGAAGAATCCTAGTGGTTATTGCGGATATCTTGCCTTCCATATAGAGGGTAATGCTCTTTTTTTAAGTAAGCTTTATATTGCTAAGCACAGTCGTGGCAGGGGATATGCCAGAAAAGCGTTGGAGTTGTTGGAGGAGATATGCAAGAAGAGCAAGCTGACAAAGATATGGCTTACTGTCAACCGTAATAATGTTGCCAGCATACGATCCTATGAAAGTCTAGGCTTTTTAAAGATTAGAACCCAGGTGGCAGATATTGGTGAAGGATATGTTATGGATGATTATATTATGGAAAAGAACGTGATTGGTGAGTGAATCCCATAGTACATTTTAACCATTTTCTACAATTTAATAAAATATTAAACAATTCGACATGATTTTGACAACAGCTTTAGGGTATGATAGCATATATAGTAGCATAGCAGTTTTATTGACCTAGGACATAAAATTGCGGATTAGATTAGAACAGGAGGAAGGAAAATTGAGGAAGATACGCGTTAATAAGCTAATGATGTTTCTGGCATTGCTTGTTCTGGTTCCGTTTATCTGGAGCAGTATGACAAGCACCGCCAGTGCGGCGACTCCTAAATTTGCAAAGAGCAAGTTGGAGCTTTCCGGTAAGGGAGAGGTTTATCAGGTAGAAATATCGAATAAAGTAAAAGGAAGTACATATAAGTGGACCTCTTCTGATAAAAAGGTAGTTAAGGTCTCAAGTAAGGGAGTATTGACAACAGTGGGCGGAGGTACCGCAACTGTCAAATGTGTGATTACATATCCTACAAAGAAGACAAAGACTCTATCCTGTAAGGTAACAGTAAAGGTACCTGCAGAGGAGATAAAGATTATCAATGTAAAATTGGAAAAGGGAGCTGTGGTAATGCCCCTCGGCACGACTATTAACTTTGATTGTTCGGTAACACCGGAAGGTACTACCGATAAGACCTACTGGTATATCTCTGGTGGAGATCCGTCTGTGATCAGTGTTGATAACCCGACGGAAGGTATCGTTACTGCAAAAGCAGTCGGCAAGGTTACCCTTGAGGTGGCAGCGGCAGCTACTGCAACAGAAGCGGCAGCTAGAAAAAGCGAAAAAGATGATGCAATCATTATAGAGGTTGTAGCACCTACAGCATCGGTACAGGATGCTGAAATCATCAGTACGACACAGCTCAAGATCACCTTCGATAGTCCTGTAAAGTCAGATACAGTGCTTGGAGCGAATGGCAAGCTGTCCTCCAATATTGAGATTGATCGCAGAACTGATACGAAAGGTGTCCTGGCAGCAGATCCCGGAACACTGACCGGAAGCTTATCCTCAGACGGTAAGGTCTTGACGATCACATCTTCCGCATCCTTCGCTGGTGAATATCGCGTTGTTTGCTCGAAGAATATTTTAACTACTTCAGGCGTTGCGATCGATGTATTTATGAAGAACTTATCCATTGTTGATAATTATCCTCCGTCCTATGTGGGAACGACAATCGATGATACCGGCTTTAAAGCGTATATTAACTTCTCTGAGCCTATGGACTTCTCAGGCCTAAGTGTTCAAAGACCTACCTTAAGGGATGGCAGCACCACTGCATCAACAACCACATTGAATATCATAGGTAATCGTCTGAATTATGTTGCCAGTGAAGATAAGAAATCGCTGATCATTGATCTTACTAACATAGCATCGACTGATTATGGCAAGAGATTTTATGTTGTAATGACCGGCTTAAAGGATATGGCTGGTAATTATATGGCTGGTAGTACATCAGCTGGTTCTTATACGATTTATGTTGATGTGTTTACAGATAATACATTGAAGCCTCAGGCAGTTCCAATTCATATAGCCCGTACCGGTTATTATACGCTGACCGCGACCTTCAGCCGTTCCATCAGCACGCCCGGTTATATTCAAATTAGGAATGGTAATTTATTATTGGGTAAAATAGATCCCACCGATAATAAGAAGGTTAATTACACCATGTCCGAAGCGGATGCGGCTTTAACCGGACCTATTCAGGTTAAGGTTTCAATGTGGAATTCCTATAATGTTATTACAACAGACACTACAGCAATGTCAGGTCGTGAAATGACAATAGACTTCTCCGTAGATAAGTCTAATCCTGTATTAATTAATTACGACTATGATGTAAATACTACGACACTGACGTTGAACTTCAATAAGGAAGTATCCTTAGCGAGCTCAAGTGGAATATTTACTACCAGATTAACCACGATTACTAATGAGATTATACCGGGCTCTAATGTGACCTATACCAACATACCGTATACTACGGATAATAAGGTCATTAAGCTCAAGTTAACCAATATATCGACTCTTGGTTCCTATTCGATCAATCTGCCACTTGGCTTTGTGATTGATACATATCGTAACCAAAGCTTAGAAAGGGATATTGTAATAAGCAATTCGACCGGAACCTCCACTGAGCTTCCCCCGCCCTATGCAATCTTTCAGAATTCGTCTAATTTGAACCAGATTATTATAGAATTTGCGAATCGTTTAGATGAAGTATCTGCAAGAAATGTAGCGAACTATTCCATACCAGGATTAACGATTATTTCTGCTGAGTTAAACAAAAATACTTCCAACGATGGAGCTACAGTAGTCCTTACCCTGGCTAATAATTCAATCGATGTTACCGTAGAACGTCCGGTAAATATTAGTGGAGTTATGGGATACAATAGCAGCTATACAGCAATTATCGGCTTTTCACAGATGGTGCTGTTAAAGGATACGAAGAAGCCGCAGTTGGTTGGCAGCCCGGCCTTTGATACCGTTACAAAGTCTAGCATCAAGCTTAATTTTGATGAGGCAGTTACTGGTACATTGACAGTTAGAGTTTCGTTAGCGAATAATTCTCTTGTAACTCTTTCCAATACTGTTACGGTGACAGGAAATTCTGCAATTATAAACTTATCTAATTATGTTGAAAGAGGTACCGGATTGAAGATAGAGATACTGACTAATTCGCTTTCCGATAACAACGGTAATGTGGCAGCTTTAGATAGCGTCTACTTTACAGCTGCAATTTACTAAGCATCATTGTAAGCTACAAGAAGTTTAGCAGGATACATATTCAAATATGAAGAGGTGCTCTCAAAACCTTTCGGATTTTGAGAGCCTTCTTTAATGATAGAGAAGGTAATAAATTAAATTTTGCTAAGGAGGTACTGCTAACAATGTATGTATTTAAGGATGAATTCCGTACTGGAATTGAGGAGATTGACAAGGAACATGAAAAGCTATTCGAGATTGCTGATAAGGCGTATGAGACCTTAATGGATGATTTTATTCCGGATAAGTATGATTATATCGTAGAAATTCTAAGTGAATTAACGGATTATGCTACAACGCATTTTAATCATGAGGAAGCATATATGATGGGGATACGCTACAAGAAGCTGATATCCCATAAAGCTGAGCATCAGGATTTTATGGAGAAGATAACCAGCTATGACCTAACGGAGGTTGATGAAAAGCAAAAGGATGTAATTCTTGGGTTATTGGATTTTCTGAATGAATGGCTTATACACCACATTCTTGAGTGTGATATGCAGATAGGATAACAGTTATAGAGCAATAGATATAAGAACAATAGATATAAGAATGATAGATGTAGAATAACAGGAGTATCGCCGATGACAATAGTCTGGCGGTACTCCTGTTGTATTCTTATTCGAAGGTTCGAGTGAAGATATCGCTCTTCTCAAGAAGGCTGTCCACGGTATCCAAACCTAGCCGATGCAATAGCTCGACAACATAGGGGTTATCGATTGGAGTGGGATAAGGAGCGGATTTACCATATTCCACTACATTCTCTCTACCAATCTCATGTGGTATCAGTGCCCTGGGACCACCAACGCAGCCTCCGACACAACCCATACCCTCGAAGAAGTTAGCAGTTGTATTTCCTGAGAGTAGATCATTAATCATTGCTTTGCAGGCAGGAACTCCATCGGCCTGCTTTGTCCGAATGGAAATCTTACGGTTTGGATTAAGGCGTTCAAGAGTACGGCTGACTGCTTCACTGACTCCTCCGGTATGGGCATAGATTCTGCCGGCTCTGGAGGAATGATCCTTATCGCTTTCTTCCATATTAGCAGGATTGATTTCCATAACATCAAAGATATCCTGTACCTCCTGGAAGGTGAGTACAATATCTATGGCTCCGGCGATATCCTTTTCTCTGGCCTCTGCCTTTTTAGCGAGGCATGGTCCAATAAAGATGGTGAAGGCATCCGGATGCATGACCTTAACAGCACGTCCGCAGGCGATCATTGGAGATACTGCTGGGGGAACATGAGGCATCAAATCCTTATAAATCTTTCGAATCATTGCTATCCACATAGGACAGCAGCAGCTGGTAAGCTGATAATCATTTTCTGTTATGATATTCTTGTCGAACTCCAATGCTTCTTTTAAGGTCAATATATCTGCAAATAAAGCAACCTCAATCATTCCGTCAAAGCCCACTGCCTTCAAGGCACTTCGTAGCTTTCCTGGGGTTACCTCACTACTGAACTGACCCAAAAAGGCTGGAGCCACAAGAGCATATACCAACCCCTTATGAGAGCGGATGGACTGGAGGGCAGCAATGACATCCTTGCTACCGGACAGTTTTTTAGCACGGCACTCCTGAATACAGATGGAGCAACCAACGCACAAGTCTTCATCGATTGTCATTTCGCCGGACTCTCCGGGATGGATCGCATGGAAGGGGCAAACCTCCTCGCAATGATGCTTGCCTTTCTCGCACTGGCAATCCCCGGAATGCCAAACAACCGGGTGCTTTTCAGGATGCAGGAGGCAGTCCAGCTGATGGGTATCGTAAAGCTCCATTTTTTCAAGAAAACTCATATCCTTATCCTTAAGCGTCCTGACTAAAACCTCATAATATAACTCTTCAAATGTCTTCATTCGAACCACCGTAAAATCCTTTCCTCAAAGTAATTACATGCTAACTTTACTTGCTTGCTCTTAGAAGGGGATACTTACATTTTAAAACAGCCCCTATTGATAAATTATTATATCCAAAACTTATGAAACAATCATCGCAACATACTCTATTTGCTTCTATGCTCCAGAAATCCTTGAAAGACGTGCTATTATGCTTTACTAGGATTTGGATTTGATTTATAATAGGATCAAGGTGTCAAAAGGCCGTTTTAATTAAAAGGTGAATCATACAGTGATATTCACATTTTCAGACAGAGGACGCCTTTTGACAGCATAGTCATAATAATGGTGAAGTTGCATGATGATTGTATTATTTTTACATACGATATGTAAGATTATAGGTGATATTGCAAAATATAACAAGCTGAATATTTTCCAGGATTTTGTGTAATATAATGAATAATCTTAGAAATAATAAGCTAGTACTTTCTATTGTAGGGAAAATATAGGATATGGAGAAAAGAATTGAATGAACTAACCAAAAAGCGATTAAAACGAGCCGGAGGGCTTTTGTTTTATATATATATTATTATATTGTCTTATTTTTTGTTCCTCAGTGAGCACTACGGAAGAGGTTATGTGGTAGAGAGCTATCGATATAATCTAGAGTTTTTTAAGGAAATTAAACGGTTTATCCTTTATCGGGAGCTGCTGGGATATGAGACCTTTATCGTTAATATACTGGGTAATATTTTAGCCTTTGCACCCTTTGGCTTTTTACTACCGTTTATTCATAAGAGGTATCGCGGATTTTTTAAGATAATATTCTTGAGCTTATTATTCAGTCTAACAGTAGAATCGCTTCAATTATATCTGAAGGTGGGCATCTTTGATGTGGATGATCTTTTCTTGAATACGCTGGGAGGCTTATTAGGGTATATTGCATTTGTTATATGCTATACCTTCTATCGAAGCTTGAATAAGAAGCATAGGGTTATTAGGGGGGATTAGAGATGCATTTTAAGCGTAATAAGGAAATGATTCATTTCTCGGGAAGAAGGCATACAAAACTGGGGATTTGCTCCATGATCATTGGTATTATATCCATTCTGGGATTACTGGCTGCCAGTATTTTGTCCGGATTAAATCATGGTAAGGGAGGTATTGTCCTTGGTTTTACCGGAATAGGTTTGTTTGCCTTATCTCTCTGTGGTTTTATACTTTCCTATAAGGCTTTTAAGAAGAAGGATATTTTTTACCGTTTCCCAATTATCGGTGCGGTATTGAACGGAATCATGACAATCGTTTTACTGATCGTCTATATACTAGGTATTGGCGGTTAAGAAGGCCGGGAATGCTATGTTAATTAAGAATGGAGGAAAATACGGTTATGGTATATACTGATTTATTTAAAGAAAGCAATGAAGCAATTAAGGAAAGATATGAGTTAGCGTTAGAACGGATAGCTTTGATGGAGCAGGAGGAAAGCGTACGTGAGCCCTTCCGTGACTATTTCCGTCGGACTGCTGCCCTTATACTCATGGTTAAACAGGTTGCAGCGATGACCTTGGAGGAACGCATATCGAAGCTTTCCCTTAAGGAACAGGAGAGCTTAAATCATGCATTATATGAGGATATTGTAGGAGATAACTATCATTTTAGTTATGCAAACCCTTCTTATGCTTGTGAGAAGTTTGGCGACAAATTCGGTAAGCTACTCTCCTTCCTTGCAACGGAGCTTCGTAGTATTATTATCTATGCATACGAGGCCAGACTTTATGAGATAACCATTTATCTGGAGCTTTTCATCGAGGTTTACAATTACTTTGAGGAAGAGGATGAGTATACCTACAAGGATGTGAAACGGGCTGTCTATGATTTCATGAGTGATTACTGTGAAGTGCTTGTGGAGAATCGTGTTCGTGATTTGGTTGATCCGGAGCTTACCTTTGCCAGAGATATTATTATGGAATCAGATTTATCGGATCTTCGGTATCTTTATCATTATGGAGAATATATTACAGATAATGAGCTGAAGACGGCTGAGTTCTTGAATTCTTTACCGGAGGACCAGTTACAGGCGATGGCTGATACATATACAGAAGGCTATCGCTTGGGCTTTATTGCAAACAGGCTTGATCTGAGTAAAAAGGCCTATGTTAACATTCGTTACCAGATTGGTTACGAGAGAATGGTGCGTTTTGCAATTACGAATTTTAAGAAAATGGGTCTGGAGCCTACCATCTATCGCGCTGCTTACAATGCAGTGAATAAGCAGCAGCATCTGAAGATTGGTTATCATGCGACTAGCCCCAACAAGCAGTATGATTATGACCATCGGTTTGATATCGGCCTGTTTTTTGACAAAGCCTTTAAGGAAAGAAAGGTGGCGAGCCTTAAGAAGGCCTTTGAGAAGTATAAGAAGGTGGCCGGACTATATGCAGGACCGGCTGTTATCGAAGTGTTTGGTGAGGAACTGTTTGCTCCGGAGGATAAGAAGGAAGCAGTGAAGCTGGATAAGCGTCAGCAGAAGCTCTATGTGGCTTATAATAATGAGGAAAGCTTCGTAAGAAACGAGTATCTTAAGCTAGACGAGATCTCCTTCACCATAATCTCTTATCCTGTACCCGAGATCGGTAAAGATTTTAATGAAATATTTGCAGAGACCGTGAAAGTGAATACCTTGGAAAGTAATCGCTACCGAAAGATTCAGCAGTTTATGATTGATGCTCTGGATCAGGGAGATTATGTTCATATTCTTGGTGCAGGAAAGAATCATACAGATCTTAAGGTAAAGCTATATGAGCTAAAGGATAGCTCCAAAGAGACGATTTTTGAGAACTGTGTGGCTGATGTCAATATTCCGGTCGGTGAAGTATTCACATCACCGGTACTAACCGGTACCAATGGAGTTCTCCATGTGCCCAAGATATATCTTAGGGATTTAGAATATAATGAGTTGGAATTAACCTTCCGAGATGGACTGGTAGCTGATTATAGCTGTTCGAACTTTGAAGATAAGGAGAAGAATAGAAGCTATATTAAAGAAAATCTACTTTACAATCATGAGTATTTACCCTTGGGTGAGTTCGCCATCGGAACTAACACGACAGCGTATATGATGGGTAAGAAATTCGATATTGCACCGAAGCTTCCGATTCTGATAGCCGAGAAGACCGGTCCTCATTTTGCTATAGGTGATACCTGCTATCACATGAGTGAGGAGACCGCGGTATATAATCCGGATGGGAAAGAAATTGTGGCAAGGGACAATGAGATTTCTCTTTTACGTAAGACAGATCCAGCAAAGGCTTACTTTAACTGTCATACAGATATTACACTTCCCTATGATGAGATTAAAGAAATTGCAGTAGTGAAGAAGGATGGAAGTAGAATACCGATCATACAAAATGCTAGGTTTGTTTTGGAAGGAACAACAGAGCTGAATGATGCCTTTGAATAGGTAATGCTTTAAATCATTACGGGAGGGTTATGATGTTAAGTATTAAGAATTTCTCGAAGAGTTATAATAGTGATAAGAAGGCGGTGGATCAATTAAGCTTGGAGGTGAATAAAGGGGATATCTTCGGGTTTATCGGACACAACGGAGCAGGAAAGACAACGACTATTCGTTCCATTGTTGGAGTATTAGATTTTGAAGAGGGTGAGATTACCATTGATAGAATCTCGATAAAAAAGGATCCGGTAGCCTGTAAGAAGATTACCGCTTACATTCCTGATAATCCGGATTTGTATGAGCACCTGACTGGTATAGGATATCTAAACTTTATCGGGGATATCTATGAGGTTAATCGTTTTGACCGCGAAACCTTAATTGAACGATACAGTGATGCCTTCGAGCTGACATCTAGTCTGGGGGATACCATATCCTCCTATTCCCATGGTATGAAACAGAAGCTGGCTATCATCGCAGCCTTAATACATCGACCGAAGCTGCTGGTTCTGGATGAGCCCTTTGTTGGTTTGGATCCGAAGGCTGCCCATACCTTAAAAACCATTATGGCACAGATTTGCCAGGAGGGTAGTGCTATATTCTTCTCCACTCATGTGCTTGAGGTGGCCGAAAAGCTCTGTAACAAGATTGCCATCATTAAGAATGGTAGATTGATTTGCTGCGGAACAACCGAAGAGGTCAAGGGCAATAACAGTCTTGAGGAAGTATTTATGGAGCTGATTGATGAAAAATAGTGGAAAGGTATGGCTATTATTATGAGAAAGGTCTTACGTTTAGTCAGCGTACAGCTTTGGGCCGTGCTGGGGGATATGCTGTCCATTGGAAATATGAAAAAGAAGAAGCCGAAGGCGTTATACCTGGGCATTGTTTTTTTTATAGTTTTTCTGAGTGCACTCTCATTCTTCTACAGTATAATGATTGGTAGCGGACTAATGATGTATGACAGTCTGGAGCTTCTACCTACGCTATTTATGTCTATTACCTGTATCATTCTTCTTATCACTACCGTATTGCAGGTGAAGGGGACTATATTTGGGTTTAAGGATTATGACATGGTTATGGCAATGCCGATTAGTACCGGTGGGATTGTCGCAAGTCGTCTGATTATTCTATATTCGATTAATCTGGTGTTTGTTACGATACTGATTTTGCCTATGATGTTCGCTTATGGGATATTAGCACAGCCATCAATTCTCTTTTACGGGCTTGGGGTAGTAGCGATGCTTTTTATACCCCTTGTTCCCATTGCGATTGCATCTTTGATTGGTACTGTGATTGCTTATGTGGCATCTAGATTTCGTCGGAGTAATTTACTAAGTATTATTCTTATCATGGGTCTGCTGGCTGCCTTCGTAGCTATGTCCTTCGGTATCGAGGAGGACGGAGAGAAGCTGGTTGATATGGGAAGGACGATGACGGCCCAGGTTTATGACCTCTATCCTTTGGCGAAGCTGTATACAAGGGCTGTCGTAGACCAGGATCTAATAGCCTTTGGGTTATTTCTTGGAATCTCTGCTCTGGCTTTCGTTCTTTATACTATCTTGGTTAAGGTTGTATTTAAGAAAATGAATACGGCAATTATGACCGGAAGAGCAAAGTCGAACTATAAGCTGGGAAGATTGAAAACATCCTCCCCTATGAGGGCTTTATATCGCAAGGAGCTAAAGCGTTATTTTTCATCCACTCTATATGTAACCAATACCGCTTTTGGTATCGTAATGCTGACTTTGGCTTCGGTAGCGTTGCTTTTTGTAGATATGCAGACTATCTTCGGAGAGGAACTGCCGACTAATATGATGGCCGGTATCGGACCGACGATTATCTCCTTCTGTGTAATGATGTGCTGTACTACATCGTCTTCCATGTCGATTGAAGGGAAGAACCTATGGATTATCAAATCCTTACCGGTCGAACCGAAGACGATTTATCTGGCGAAAATATATGTTAATTTGACCGTACTGTCACCCGCACTCATTGATGCGGTGATACTTGGTATCGCTCTGAAGGCAGGGGTGCTTATTACCGTACTTATGGTTATCATTACTGCAGTATGTTCTGTATTTATTTCCCTGCTTGGATTATTGATTAATTTGCTCCTACCCAATTTTAATTGGAGTAATGAGGCAGTAGTAATAAAACAGAGTGCCGCAGCAACGATTACGATTTTCTCATCCCTTGGTATTGTTGTGCTTCAATTTATTCTTATGGCTATAATTCCGAGTATGATGATTGCATATCTTGGTTATATCGCTGTAATGATAGGAATTAATGTCGGTTTATATGTATTAGTTCTAACCTATGGTAAGAAGCGATTTGCTGCTTTTGGATGTGCGTAAGCGATGGAACGTTCGTCATGTAATAGGAAGTGCATGTTTCAAAAAAGCAGATATTGAATAAATATAAGAATAACAGCATCCCATACCGGATAATCTCGCTAAATGAGATTATCCGGTATGGGATGCTGTTACTCATATCTTAAACTAATGTGCACTCTATTTATGGGGACCGGATTTTGGTTAAAAGTTTTGCTAATATATATGGGGTTATATATTAGGTTGGCTAATGAATTGTATAAGAAATAAACCGAGGACAAACATATGAAAATATGCTAAAATGTGAGCATAAAATGATTGTTATGATTGAGCTAGAGGTTGAATCAATTTGGATATAAGGCTAGTCGAAATTGGAGGTAGAGCAGATGGATTATAAGAAGGCAGGAGTGGATATTGAAGCCGGATATAAGGCGGTGGACCTGATGAAGGAGCATATCAAGGGTACGATGCGTAAGGAGGTCCTGGGGGGAATAGGAGGTTTCTCCGGTGCATTTTCTCTGGAGGGCTTCAAGAGCATGGAGCAACCTACCTTAATATCCGGTACCGATGGTGTTGGCACAAAGCTTAAACTAGCGTTTCTTTTGGACAAACATGATACCATTGGGATCGACTGTGTAGCTATGTGTGTGAATGATATTGCTTGTGCAGGTGCTCAGCCTCTATTTTTCTTGGATTATATCGCTTGTGGTAAGAATGAGCCGGAGAAGATTGCAACTATAGTAAAAGGTGTAGCGGAAGGGTGTAAACAGGCCGGTGCTGCCCTAATCGGTGGTGAGACTGCAGAGATGCCAGGCTTTTATCCGGAGGATGAATATGATTTGGCAGGCTTTGCTGTCGGCATAATCGACCAGAAGCAGATGATAACCGGAGCCGATGTGAAGAAGGGTGATACCTTGATCGGAATAACTTCTTCCGGTATCCATAGTAATGGATATTCGCTGGTAAGAAAAGTATTTGATATGAAGAGAGAGAAGCTGAACATGTACTACGAAGCGCTTGGTAGTACCTTAGGGGAGGCATTACTTACTCCTACAAGGATTTATGTGAAAGCCTTAGAGAGCTTAAAGAAGGGTGAGGTTGGGATAAAGGCCTGTAGCCATATAACGGGAGGGGGCTTTTATGAGAATATTCCCAGAATGCTTCCGGAAGGCATACATGCTATGGTGAAAAGGGATAGCTATGAGATTCCTCCGATCTTCCATATGCTCTCAAAGGATGGGAATATTGAAGAACAGGTTATGTATAATACCTATAACATGGGAATCGGAATGCTGATAGCCGTTGATAGTAAGGAAGTAGATAGGGCGCTTAAACTACTCGGTGATGCCGGAGAGAAGGCTTTTGTAGTCGGCGAGACCGTGGATGGCGTGAGAGGAGTAACCTTATGCTAAAGCTAGCGGTTCTTGTGTCCGGTGGAGGTACGAATCTTCAGGCACTGCTTGATCAGATAAAGCAGGGCAGGCTACCCGGTGTGAGTGTTGAGGTCGTGATCAGTAATAAGCGGGATGTATATGCACTAGAGAGAGCAAAGCAGAATGGGATTCCTACGGAGATAATTGTTAAGAAGGAGTATGCTAGCAAAGAGCTGTTTGATGAGGCTTTACTCCGTATTCTTGATTGTTATCATGTGGATTTGGTGGTATTGGCAGGATGTCTGCTTATTCTTCCGGAGAATGTAGTTAAGGCTTATTCGGGCCGGATTATTAACATTCATCCATCACTGATACCCTCCTTTTGCGGAGAGGGCTATTATGGACTGAAGGTACATGAGGCGGTAATCGCCCGTGGTGTGAAGGTAACTGGTGCTACTGTGCATTTTGTGGACGAAGGAACCGATACGGGGCCGATCATTTCGCAGAAGGCGGTTGCAGTAGAGGAGGGCGACACACCACAGATTCTGCAGCAAAGAGTGATGGAGCAAGCGGAGTGGGAGCTGCTTCCGGAAGCAATCCGACTGATTGCTGAGAACAGACTGACGATAGAGAATAATATCGTGAAACGAATCAATTAAGATAAATGGAAAACAGATGGCAGATTTGGTTGTAGTGAATCCTGCTCTCTGTTTTTTGTACATGTTATATGAATTGAGTGAATAGATCAGCTGATTTGTGTTACTGCCCAATCTCGCGGGTTCGCGGCAGAAGGGATGATTAGTATGGAGGATAAGAGGATGAAGGTTTTAGTCATTGGTAGCGGCGGAAGAGAACATGCAATTGTACAAAAGATATCACAGAGTCCCAAGGTAGAAAAGCTTTATTGTGCTCCCGGTAATGCAGGAATTGCAGAGCTAGCAGAGTGTATTGATATCCAGGTAAACGATTATGAGGCATTGGCCGATTTTGCACAGAGGGAAGGCGTTGGGCTAACTGTGGTAGGTCCAGAAGATTCCCTAGTAGGTGGTGTGGTGGATGTATTTACAGGGCGTGGACTGCGTATCTTCGGTCCTGTAAAAAAGGCTGCCATCATAGAGGGCTCCAAGGCATTTTCCAAGGATTTGATGAAGAAATACAATATTCCTTCTGCGGCATATGAAACCTTTGAGACTCCAGAGAAGGCTATTCAATACCTAAGGACCGTAAGCTTCCCTATCGTATTAAAGGCGGATGGTCTGGCTCTTGGAAAGGGTGTTTTGATTTGTGACAGCTATGAGGAGGCGGTACAGGGTGTGAAGCAGATTATGGAGGATAAGCACTTTGGTGTCGCTGGAGATAAGCTTGTGATAGAAGAATATATGACTGGTCGTGAAGTATCCGTGCTTGCCTTTTGCGACGGCACTCATATTCTACCTATGACCAGTGCCCAGGACCACAAGAGAGCAAAGGATGGAGATCAGGGCCTTAACACCGGCGGAATGGGAACCTTTTCGCCCAGCCCTTTATACACCAAGGAGATAGATGATTATTGCAGAAGGTTCATCTATCAGCCTACCTTGGATGCCATGAAGGCGGAGGGCAGAGCTTTTGTTGGAATATTATTTGTAGGTCTGATGCTGACCAAGGATGGTCCCAAGGTGTTGGAATATAATGCTCGCTTTGGAGACCCTGAAACCCAGGTTGTACTTCCGCGAATGAAGAATGATATCATTGAGATATTTGAGGCTTGTATCGATGGAAGATTAGATAAAATCAACCTTACCTTTGAGGACAATGCAGCAGTATGCGTAGTTCTTGCCTCTGACGGCTACCCGGAGCAATATGCCAAGGGATATCCAATCGCTGGTCTTGATCGTTTCTTAAATAAGACAGATTATTTTGTCTTCCATGCTGGAACAAAGAGAGTGGACTCTGCGATTGTTACCAACGGAGGAAGAGTCCTAGGAGTTACAGCTACCGGCAAGAATTTGCAAGAAGCGAGGAAAAAGGCTTATGAGGCTGTAGAATGGATTGACTTCGAGAATAAATATATGAGAAATGATATCGGAAAAGCCATTGAAGAAGTCTAGCTTAGAGGTGGCAGTATTACGTGATGGAGGAATATCAGAGGGGCTGTTGCATAAGTAGGCTAATGATACAGGGAGGCATGTTGTTCGTTCCTGTACTAAAGGCATACATTATGCAACAGCCCCTTGTTGCTTATAGGTTATGAAGTACAAAGTCATTTGATTACACATGCAGACTGCTTTCTGTCTATTTTCTTACAATTCTGTTAAGTAATCCTTAATTTTTCAGATACTCTCACAAAATACCAGCGATGCCACATAAGTGCCATACTTATATTGTAGAATAAGGAAATAAAAAAGGCAAAAACAGAGATTTTACTACTTATGACAGACCTTATGCTAATCATCCAGATATATGACAGATGAATGGCTTTATCGATTTATCATGAATTTGAAAGGGGTATTCAATGAAAGAACGGCACTATAATAGATGGCTCATTATTCTTCTAATCCTTACACTGACTATTCCACAGGTCTACCGAGGAAAGCCGCAAGAGGTTCTTGCAGCCTGGACGGCAACTGTAACATCCAATACCCTAAATGTCAGGTCAGAGCCTTCGACCACTGCAGAAAAGGTGCAGCTGAACGGAACGTATGTATATCTGATGAAGGGTGAGACAGCGAATATCCTAAAGGAGGAGGGGGATTTTTATTATGTTTCCCTCAAGTTCAATGGTAAGACCGTTAAGGGATATATACATAAGGACTTTGTAAAGGTAAGCGGAAAGCCGGAACCCACAGCGACTCCGACTGTTACTCCAAAGCCTACAGCAAAACCTACTACAAAACCTACTACAAAACCAACTTCAGCCCCGACTACTACCCCAAAACCAGATACCTCAAAAGCTGTTCCGGTGAATAAAGAAATCAACCTAAAGGGGACGATTACTGCCTCTACCTTAAATGTACGCAGTGGCCCAAGTACCGGTTACGCCAAGGTTGGCGGCTTAATAAAGGGTGATACAGTAACAATTATCAAGGAAATAATGGTTGATAATGCAGAGTGGTACGGAATATCCTTTAAAAGCGAGGGAAAGACAAAGACAGGATATGTTCTCAGTACCTATGTAAAGCTATCCTTTGGTAATACAATAAAGGGAGAAGTTGATGTTGCCAAGCTTAAGGTAAGATCGGCAGTTGGAACGAAGGCAGCTTACCTAAAGGATAGTAAGGGAAGTATCATAGCCTTGAAGGAGAATAAGGCATTAACCATTATCGATGAGGTTACATCCGGAGGGATAAAGTGGCTAAAAGTAACCTTTACGGTTAGTAGTAAAAAGTATACAGGCTATGTGGAAGCAAGTCAGGTGAATTTTAAAGTGACAGAGGCGCAGGCGACACCAACACCGACACCTAAGCCAACGCCTAAGCCGACGAAAGCTCCGACGCCTACCGTGGCACCGACACCTGCTGCTACTCCATCACCAGCCGTTAGTCCCACGCCATCAATAACGGCTCCGACTTCTACACCATCGCCTACCCCAACCATAAGTCCTACTCCGACGATCAGCCCTACACCGACACCGGATCCTCTGTTACAAACGGATTTCCTACAGGTTTATAATAATACGGTTTTGACTGAAATTTCAAAACCTTTAAATGGCTATCTATGCAATTCGATCTTGGTGAATCTGGTTAGGGATTATCATACCGGTGAATATTTGTATGACAATTATGGTAATATAATATTTCTTAGAAATAAAGATGCGGTCTTAGTCACCGCTGTTGAGCGTAGCTTTTCTGACACCTGGTATCTTGTTTCGTTAGAGAATGGTATCTATGGTTATGTAAAAGCGGAATATATCTATATCTCCGGAACTTCTGGAACTTCAGGGGGAACCGGAGGAACAGGAGGAACCGGAGGTACAACGAATGTGTCTGTAACCCCTACCCCTACTCCTGCGATTACTGATAATATGGATTTCGAGTCCAAGCTGTCAGCGCAAGGCTTTCCGGAAAGTTACAAAACTGCCCTCCGACAATTACATGCCCAGTATCCGAATTGGGAGTTCAGGGCTTACCATACCGGACTTGATTGGAATACAGTTATAGCGGCAGAAAGTGTTCCTGCTAAGAATTTAATTCCAAATACCAAGGGTGTGGAGTGGAAATCACTGGAAACCGGTGCTTATAACTGGAAGACGGATACCTTTATTGTCTTTGATGGTTCTACCTGGGTAACAGCATCAAAGGCAGCGATCGAGTATTATATGGATCCTCGAAATTTCCTGAATGCTAGTGGTATCTTCCAGTTTGAATTACTTAAATATCAGGATGCATACCAGAACCTGTCAGGTGTGGAAAACATACTGAAGGGAACGGCGATGTACAATTCCTATTATACATATGTAGATGATAGCGGAGCAACAAAGTCCATATCCTATGGGCAGACCTTTATTGAGGCAGCAAAATACTCCGGTGTCAGTCCCTACCATCTGGCTTCCCGCGTGAAGCAGGAGGTAGTTACCGGACCTAATACCCTGAGTAACAGTGTATCAGGCACTTATAGCGGATATGAGGGGCTGTATAACTTCTATAATATCGGAGCAAATGATAGCGCCGGAGGAGGTGCTATCGCTAACGGACTTAAGTACGCAAAGAATGGCAGCACCAATGCTGTGACGAATCAATTATATATGATACCGTGGACAAGTCCTTACCGGTCCATCGTAGGTGGCTCTTATTTCCTTGGTGGAAGCTACATCAATCGTGGACAAGATACCATCTACCTTCAGAAATTTAATGTTACTCCGATTTCAACCTATTATCATCAGTATATGACGAATGTAGAGGCACCATATGCAGAGGGTAAGAAGATACAAGCGGCTTATAGCGGTCTTACTGAATCACCGATTGTGTTTTCTATTCCGGTCTATCTAAATATGCCTACTAACCCTTGTCCTCAGCCGACAACAGCCTTCAATCCTAATAATCGGATGAAGAGTCTAAAGGTACTTGATGCTCAGGGCAATGAGCTGGCGATATCACCTACCTTCAGCCAGACAGAATATAATTATTATCTGATTGTAGGTAATGCTGTAGATGTAGTTCAAATTAATGCAGCAACCGTAAGTAAGAAGGCTACCATAAGTGGTGGAGGTACCATTCCATTGAATGTCGGAACCAATACAGTCGTCATAGCGGTTATTGCTGAAAATGGAAGTATTGCAAATTATACAATTAATATCGTAAGGGAATAATAAGCTTTGCAATGGTAAGATATCGTAGCAACAGACTTGTGATTACGACAGTGAGAATGAATCCGGCTGCGGGTGTGTAACCTTTCAGCCGGATTTTGCTTTCATATTATAAGCTTTCTATCAAATAAACGGAGGATAAAGCTATGTGTTTACGAATAAAACGTTATATTGCAGCCTTTTTATTTCTTTTTCTCGCAGGAGGATTATTGATAAGTGAAGTAGCCAGCGCTGCTAGTGCAGAAGTGCAGCTTTCTTCCGATTCTACCCAGGTTACCCTAGGGCAGGAATTCTTTGTATACGTGAATATCTCTTCCAGTACCATGTTTGGAGATTTTGAGGGAAGCATAACTTATGATGATGATATCCTCGAATATCAGGGCGGGGGGAGAAAAGTCAAAGGAAGCAGTGGGTATCTCACCATATCTGACATGGATAATACAGAGGGAAAAACGAAACGCAAATATACAATGAAATTTAAGGCTGCTCAGGTAGGTATTTGTACGATCTCCTTCAGTGATCGAGCGATTGTATACGAGCTTGAGGGTGCGGAGATGTCCGTATCCAGCAATGTACTTACGATTAATGTTGTAGCACCGGAGACGGCCTCCACTAACGCAAAGCTAAAGGATTTGAAAATCAATCCTTCGACGTTGGAACCGGAATTCAGCCAGGACATTTATGAGTACACTACATCAGTAGATTACAGTACAGATCAGCTGGTAGTTGTTGCATTACCGGAGGATGATAAGGCTTCTGTATCCATCTCTGGGAATGAAGCCCTACAAGAAGGTGAAAATAAAATCCGAATAACTGTATTAGCAGAATCGGGAGATGTCATAGAATATAGTATCAAAGCGATGAAAGCTGCTGCGCCAACAATCAGCGAAGCACCGGCAGAGGAGAATAATATCCCGGAGACAATTCATAATGAATTTGAAGTAGTGCGAACAGACGGTGATAAATTTGCAATTTATAGCGGACAATATAAATTATTGGAGCCGGGAGATGATGTGGCAATACCGACCGGATATCTCAAGACGAAGCTTATCATCACTGGTGTCACTGTAACTGCCTTTTATCCAGAGGGCAATATGGAAAGTGATTATCTTTTGATTTATGCAGAGAATGAATCGGGTGATGCCGGCTTTTATCAATATGATCGAGTGGAGCGTACACTGCAACGCTATGTACCTCAACCAAAGATCATAATAGGAGATGAGAGTGAGACCAATATGGAGGAACTGATCGGCTCATCGGAATATCGCTCTAACCTAAAGAAGGCAGCAGTGGTAATTGGAGTACTTAGTGCTTTCTGCGCTTTATTAATCTTTATCTCTATCCGATTGTTCATTAAATCGAGAGGATACAAGGATGATGAGCTTGATTAGCACTTGACAAATAGTAATCGGCTGTTATATTCTATATATAACAGATATATTATTTACAATGAATTACAGGAAACTGCTAGCATTGTAGACATAAATTAGTTATATAAAAGAAAGTTTGAGGTGTATCCGAATGTATGTTGAGATTGATTTTAATAGTGATGAGGCGATTTATATTCAATTAAGAAACCAGATTATATACGGCATCGCTACCGCCCAGCTTCAGGAAGGCGAGAATCTCCCTTCAGTCAGAGAACTGGCTGACCATATCGGAATTAATATGCACACCGTTAATAAAGCATATACTATATTAAAGCAAGAAGGATATCTAAAGCTGGATCGAAGAAAAGGGGCGGTAGTTGCCCTCGACTTTAATAAGCTTAAGGCGATTGAGAATATGCGGGATGAACTCAGGGTAGTACTAGCGAGAGCATTTTGTAAGAATATCACTTGTGAGGAGGCTCATGAAATCGTAAACGATATCTTCAACGAATTTGAAAGGGGGTAGCTACAATGCTATGTGACAGATGCCAGAAAAGAGATGCAAAAGTATTATATACAGAGATAATTAATGGGATGAAGAAAGAACAGCATCTTTGTGAAGAATGTGCTACGGATTACACATCCTTTCAAATGGAGAAACCCTTAATGAACAGTGATCTTACTCTTGGAGATTTACTTTCTACTTTACTGGATAACTATACTTCTTCTGATAAGAAGCGGACCGGAGGGGGAGCTCCCTCTCTTACCTGCAATCATTGCGGTACTACCTATGAAGAATTTATACAGAAGGGGCGTTTCGGATGCTCCGAGTGTTATCGCAGTTTTAATGGACAGCTGGGAAAGACCCTAAAGAGCATACAGGGAGCGGAACTTCATACCGGTAAACGTCCAAAAGGCTTCGTAAGTGTCGCTTCCGACCTTGTTAATAAGGGTATATCGGAGACAGAGAAGCTTTCTATACTGCTTCAGGAGGCAATCGAGAAGGAAGAATTTGAGGAGGCTGCTAGACTTCGAGATTTGATTAAGCAGTTGAAAAAGGAGGAACAAGCCAATGCTTAAATGGTATGAACAGATTGTGCCGGATAGCGATGTGGTTATTTCCAGCCGGGTTAGGCTTGCCAGAAACCTTGTGACCTATCCCTTCTCCTCAAAAATTAAAGAAGAGCAGGCTGTTGCCTTAGTGAATGAGGTAAAGCAAATTTCAGGAGCTCTGTCCGAGCAGGATAATCGTAGATTCTATGCATGCAATATCAGCACCTTGAGCGACATTGACAAGATTGCTATGGTAGAACGTCATATTGTCAGCCCTTTGCTTGCTGAAAAGGAGCAGACCACCGGTCTGATTCTTGCCGATGATGAGTCAGTCAGTATCATGATCAATGAAGAGGATCATGTTCGTATTCAGGCAATTGTAGGTGGAATGAACCTAGAGCAGGCTTATGCTGAGGCAGATCGTATTGATGATATTGCTTATGAGAAGCTTCAATTTGCCTATGACGAGAAATATGGTTACCTGACCTCATGTCCTACCAATGCTGGCACCGGCATGAGAGCCTCCTGTATGGTATTTCTACCGGCTCTCACTTCAGCTAGAATGATACAAAAGCTGTTTGAAGAGGTGGGCAAATACGGAGTCACCATCCGTGGTATCTATGGAGAGGGAACTAAGAGCCTGGGAAGTATCTATCAGATTTCCAATCAGAAGACAATGGGCATCTCAGAAAGTGAGATTATTGAGAATCTGAAACGTATTGTTACTCAAGTGGTAAAGCAGGAGAGAAAGCGTAGAGAATACATGCTGTCTGTGAGTACCGATGAAATTGAAGACCAGGTATTTCGCTCCTTCGGTGTATTGAAGTATGCAAGACAGATTTCCTCAGACGATGCCATGACATTATTGTCCCAGATTAAATTTGGAGTTGATTGTGGACTGATCAAGTTTGATCATGAGTTCAATGTTCATAAGCTGATGATGGGTGTGCAGCCGGGAAGCCTTCAATGGACCCTGGGTAAGAATGTCGGGAGCTTAACAAGAGACCAGGCAAGAGCTGAATATATTAGAAAAGAATTACCTACAATTATATAGTGAAAACACTTTAATATATAGTGAAAACACTTTAATTCATGATAAGTGAGAATAATACTTTACAAATTGCATAGTGTAAAGTATTATTCTTATACATATAAGTTGGGATAAATTGTTATATTATCAAACCGTTTATATGTGTATGGAAGATTTATTCAAACGAAACTATAGAGTACTCTGGCTAGAATGGAGGATACAGTAATGTATGACAAATTTACAGAAAATGCAAAGAATGCGATAAATCTTGCACGTGAGGTCGCATTTCGATTGTCTCATAATTACATTGGTACCGAGCATCTATTAATCGGTCTGATGGAGGTTGAGGGAGTTGCATCAAGAATATTAAAAGAAAACGGTGTAACCGTAGATAAGGTACTGGAGCTGGTGAATCAGCTCATCGCACCAAACAATGGGGTAGAGATGATGGATGGTGGTAGCTTTACTCCCAGATCCAAGCGAATTCTGGATCAAAGCTATAAGGAAGCAGCAAAGTTCAAGGCACCATTAGTTGGAACAGAGCATATTTTAATTGCGCTGATCAAGGAATCTGACTGCATTGCTGTTCGTTTATTGAATACCCTTGGAGTGAATGTACAGAAGGTCTATATTGATATACTGACCGCCTCCGGTGTAGATATCAGTGTCGCCAAGAATGAATATTCTGCAGGAAAGGGTCCCAAAGCAAAGGGAAAAGCATCGGCTACTCCGACGTTAGATCAGTATAGCAGGGATCTGACAGAATATGCAAGAGAGGGTAAGCTGGACCCGGTAATCGGTAGAGAGAATGAAATTCAGAGAGTCGTTCAGATTCTTAGTCGTAGAACCAAGAATAATCCATGTCTGGTCGGTGAGCCTGGTGTAGGTAAGACGGCCATTGCGGAAGGTTTGGCGCTTAAGATTGTAGAGGGGAATATTCCGGATACGATTAAGGAGAAACGAGTAGTTACACTCGATTTATCCGGTATGGTAGCCGGTTCTAAATACCGTGGTGAATTCGAGGAAAGAATTAAGAAGGTAATCAGTGAAGTAATCAGCGATGGTAATGTATTGTTATTTATCGATGAAATCCATACTATCATCGGGGCAGGTGGTGCAGAAGGAGCAATTGATGCCTCTAATATCTTAAAACCTTCTTTAGCGCGTGGAGAGCTTCAGATTATCGGTGCAACCACGAGAGAAGAATATCGTAAGTATATTGAGAAGGATGCTGCCCTGGAACGTAGATTCCAACCGGTAGTAGTGGAGGAGCCCTCCGAAGAGGAAGCTATTTTAATTCTCCATGGTTTACGAGATAAGTACGAAGCACATCATCAGGTTCGTATTACTGATGGTGCTTTGGAGGCGGCAGTGAAGCTGTCCAGCCGCTATATTAATGATAGATATTTGCCTGATAAGGCAATCGACCTAATGGATGAAGCGGCATCCAAGGTACGTCTCAGTACCTATACCTCTTCACCGCAGATTAAGGATTTGGAGCAGGAGATTAAGCGTCTTGAAGGTGAAAAAGAAAAGGCAATTAAGGAAGAAGCCTATGAGAAAGCCGGAGAGATAAAGAAGCAGCAGGAAGCAGCGATGGAACAGCTGGAGAAGCAAAAGGTACTAGATGAGAAGCAACGACAGGATAAGCAGCTTGTGGTTGGCGAGAATGAGATTGCTGAGATTGTTGCAAGCTGGACTAAGATACCTGTAAAGAAGCTGGCTGAGGAAGAGACAGAACGTCTTCAGAACCTGGAGAAGATACTGCATCAGAGAGTGGTTGGACAGGAGGAAGCCGTTGCTGCTGTTGCCAAAGCGATTCGTCGTGGTCGAGTAGGCTTAAAGGATCCCAATCGTCCGACTGGTTCCTTCTTATTCCTAGGACCTACCGGCGTTGGTAAGACAGAGCTGTCAAAGGCATTGGCTGAAGCAATGTTTGGTAGTGAGAATTCCATCATTCGTGTAGATATGTCCGAATATATGGAGAAGCATAGTGTCAGCAAGCTGATTGGTTCTCCTCCGGGATATGTAGGCTATGATGAAGGCGGACAGCTCAGTGAAAAGGTTCGTCAGAACCCTTACTCAGTAATCCTCTTTGATGAAGTGGAGAAGGCACATCCGGATGTATTCAATATTCTGCTTCAGGTATTGGATGACGGACATATAACAGATTCACAGGGAAGGAAAGTTAGCTTTAAGAATACGATTATTATCATGACCTCCAATGCAGGCGCACAGAATATCGTGGAGCCGAAACGATTGGGCTTTACATCAGTCATTGATGATAAGGAGGATTATAAGCGCATGAAGGAAGGTGTTATGGACGAGGTAAAGAAGATCTTTAAGCCTGAGTTCATTAACCGTATTGACGAGATTATTGTGTTCCACTCCTTAACGAAGGATAATATCAAGCAGATTGTAGGTATTATGATCAATACAATCGGTAAACGGAGTAAGGCGCAGATGAATATCACCCTGGATACCAGCGAAGAGGTAATTGCGCACCTGGCAGAGGTTGGGTTTGATCCCAAGTATGGAGCAAGACCATTAAGACGTGCAATCCAGACAAATATTGAGGATAAACTTGCAGAAGCGATACTTGCAGGTACCATAAAAGAAGGCGATACCGTTCGTGTGCAATACCTGGATAATGAGATGGTATTAACTGCAAAGTAGATTTATGATCTCTTCACAAAATAATAATCAGAAATAGTAGAAATTAATCGAAAAATCATATATAATGTAAGAATATTTTAATTTCATGAAATCATATCTGTCTGCTGGGACATTTAATACAATTAGGAGGGTCATATAATGGCAGTTGTTGAAGAGTTAATGCGCAAGGAAAGTGATGGGACAATAAGCTTTGGTAATTATGAATTGAAAGTAAAAACTAAGGCTTCCGATTTCGAGCACCAGGGGGATATCTATAAGGTAAAGACTTTTTATGAGATAACCAAGCTTGAGAAGAATGGAATGTTTGTCTACGAATCCGTACCCGGTACTGCCGTATTTCATATGGATATACAGGATAATCAGATGAGCTTTGAAGTGAGTGGCAAAGAAACAGCACAGATAACATTGGAGCTTGAGGCTGAAAAGGAGTATGAGATCTATAAGAATAATGAGAATCTTGGCAAGATGAAGACAAATTTAGGCGGTAAATTAGCCTTAAGTTTAGAATTGAGCGATGATAGCAAGGATACGATAAAGGTGGTTAAACTGTAAAATGGCTAAAAACAAGACCGTGTTTTTCTGTAAAGAGTGTGGCTTCGAATCCGCAAAATGGTTGGGGCAGTGTCCGGGCTGCAAAAGTTGGGATAGCTTTGTAGATGAACCGGTTGTTAAGAAAAGCAGTAAACCAGTCAGCGGCATAAAGAATGTAAGGGAGCCGATACTCATATCTGATATCAAGACTGAGGAGCAGATGAGAATATGCTCCGGTATCGAGGAGCTTGATCGTGTTCTTGGGGGAGGAATCGTCCAAGGAAGTCTGGTTCTAGTAGGTGGAGATCCGGGAATTGGTAAGTCAACCCTACTGCTTCAGATGTGCCGTGAACTTGTATTAAAATCTAAGAAATTATTATATATCTCCGGGGAGGAATCCCTGAGCCAAATTAAGATGAGAGCAGAGAGGCTCGGTGTACTTGGCGGCGAGCTTCTCCTCTTATGTGAAACAGATTTGGATTTAATAGAGGAAGCAATTAATAAGTATCATCCTGATATTGTAGTGATTGATTCCATTCAAACGATGTTCAAGGAGGATGTGGCAGCAGCACCGGGCAGTGTAAGTCAGGTAAGGGAAGCAACCGCAACCTTAATGCGAATTGCCAAGATTTCTGGAGTTACGATATTCATCATAGGACATGTGACGAAGGAAGGTGTCGTGGCTGGTCCGAGGGTACTGGAGCATATGGTGGATACAGTCCTATATTTTGAAGGTGATAACTATGCCTCCTACCGAGTGCTGCGTGCCGTTAAGAATCGCTTTGGTTCAACCAACGAGATCGGAGTATTTGAGATGCAGGGCTCCGGTTTGGTAGAGGTCAAGAATCCTTCGGAATTCATGCTAAAGGGAAGGCCAGAGGGAGAACCTGGTTCCCTGGTTGCAGCTTCTATAGAGGGTACAAGGCCGATACTGGTTGAGGTACAGGCCCTGGTATGCAGGACGAATTTTAATATGCCAAGAAGAACAGCAGCTGGAACCGATTATAATCGTGTGAATCTGCTGATGGCAGTATTGGAGAAGAGAGCCGGTATTGGATTAGCCGATTGCGATGCTTATATCAATGTGGCAGGAGGAATGAGAATCACAGAGCCGGCGCTTGATCTAGCTGTAATAACAGCGATTTTATCTAGCTTTAAGAATAAGGCGCTGGATAATAAGACAGCTCTATTCGGTGAGGTTGGTCTCACTGGTGAAATAAGAGCTGTAAACATGGCGGAGCAGAGAGTGGCAGAAGCTGCGAAGATGGGCTTCGACCTATGTATTCTACCGCAAGCCAATAGGGAACATATCAAGGGTAATAGTGGTATTAAGCTGATAGGAGTTAGATCAATTCAAGAGGTATTAGGAATTTTACTTAGATAAAGGAGCTGACTAGTCTTCATGCTTCATTTTGTCTTTGAATTATGCATTCATAGTGGGGGTTACGAATGAAGGATATATCCAAGCAAAGATTAATCTATCTAGCAACAGCACAGGAAAGCATATTTGATCTGACAAAATATATTGAGCAATGGGAGAGAACGCAATCTGTACTTGAGAAGAATGCCTTTGATACCATGAACATAAATGATAAGATATTGAAGCTCTCCAAGGAAGGATCAAAGTTAGTTGAACGACTTCAGGAAAATGTTCTTGCTGGTGCAAAGGCTTCAAGAGAAGAGGACATCAAGACGGTTGCGGCCTTACTCCAAGAGCTAGAGGAAACGTTAAAGCGTATTGAGGAGCATACCTGCTGTACGAATGAAACAGTCCATATACTAGAAAATGAGGTTGTTAAACAACAAGAAATTGGTGAGGCAATGAAGTCTCAGGTATGCAAGGTAACTGATAATATCGATTCTGCAGTCGCCTGTGAGGAGTTCCTTTTTACGGAATGCTAGGCTTGGTATATTCAACTTCCACTCTCTATAATTATGAATAATATTATAAAGACATAAAGGACCATAAAGCATCCCTGCCTGTAAGAGGGCAGGGATTTTTGTCGTATTTTTCTTACAATATAACAGCACGACCATTGCATCAGCTGTGAAAAATTCGGAATAATATTATAAGCAAAAAGCTTGTACAAAAAAATTAATATTATCTTGACAATTAAGACAATTCATAGTAATATAATTAAGCAACAGAAAATAGGGGTATAGTTCAGCTGGTAGAATAACGGTCTCCAAAACCGCAGGTCGTGGGTTCAAATCCTACTGCCCCTGTAACAAGAAAGTCTTGAAATCTAATGGTTTCAGGATTTTTTTGCATGTAAGAATGGTGAGTGTAATCAAAAGTGTAATCAAATAGTCCGTGTAATGATTGGATAAGGTTGTAGGAATAATCCTACGACCTTGAATTTTATGTTCATTGCCAAATGCTACAATGATTATACATGTTTGCAGACGTTCCTTTTGAAAAATGAGTAATTAATACAAGTAGATAAAGTATATTTGGCTATATAATTACTTACAAGCTATAAATATTAAATGGGGTCATAAGATGATATACAGTTGGGCGATTTAATTGAGAGTTTAATTTTACTATTTGCATATTTCAGATAAACGGAACCCTTGTTTCACATTAACGGTGTAAGTGACTCAGCTGAACGGTGTTTCATTTGTTTGCTGTAGGGGCATCCATGCGGTTATAGTGGTCACAAATGAAGTACAAGCCGAGATAGATGCAGAAAACCAACCGACAGAAGAAATACCAGAAGATCTATGTTGATAGTAGGGCAGGCGGTAATAGATGTTAACTGGGTGAATGTATTATCAGTATCAATCACGGCCGGGGTGATCTCTTTGTTTACCTCGATTGGTGGGTTGCCGGGGAATTTGACTGCTCCAGCCTTATTATTGCCTGTTACATACTGGTTGGACAAATATGTCGGCCGATGGATATACTGGTAATCTCAAAGCTAAGTTACTGGCCACTGGTAAGTTTAAAGCAAGCAAACACGGACTCGGCATATCTTACCTCCGATAAATATGCTAAGCGTGGCGGTATCTACCTAAAAGAGGGTAGTCATGTTGTCATAGCTTTAGAGGATGGACAAAGACCGGTCAATCCATATAAAAAGCCTGCAGAGACCATTAAGCAGGGCATGGCTAGCAAAGGGGTTATGTGGGTACAGTGGGGGCTTCGGGAAGCTGGCTATACCATGGTTAAGGTTAACGGTTATGATAAGTAATTGAGAATTGATGGCGATTGTGGAGCCATTACTGATATGGGAATCAGATTTTATCAGCGAGATCATAGTTTAACCGTAGATGGCAAAGGGGTCCGGCTACTCGGAGGTCTATGAAAGAGAAATAAGGTTTGTCCTACCTCGAGATGACCAGATTTAAGCCGGAACGAAAAATGCGGGGATTTGATTATCTAACGCCAAAACCGTCTTAAAACTCAAAATACGAGGTCAAAATAAAACCCCTGGGCTTGTTGGCTCAGGGGTGATTTTGCGCAAATGATTTATTACCAACTGTAATAGTATGAGCAATTTACAAAAACCTTATAATCATCTATTGAAATAGTGTTATAGTTCTGATCGTAAGGGAAAGAAAACTCTAAATAATCCGTGCTACCTGGTTCTTTAACATCAGCATATTGATTACTACACCCTTCGAGATTTCCGTTTTTGTAGAAGAGCACGTAAATCTCTGTATAATCGGTGGCCTTTTCTCCGCTGTTAGTTACCTCTATCATTATGTTATCTGCCCCAATGTTAGATTTTGTTTTGATGTCTGACACGTTGCTCTTTTTATTTATTGTTTCGCTCACGGAAAGCTTGATTTCATAGCGCTCGTATTCTACATCATTATAATTTTTATCGTATGGAGCTCCGAAGAATAATACGCACTCTCTTCCTTTGTCGAAATAATAATTGTTTTCCTCGGACTTTCCTAACATTTGGTCGTTTTCGTCATAGTATACAATGGTTGCTGATAATGACACAGGAAAAGAATAATTATTTTTAAGGATAGATATTACGCCTTTGCCTCTGTCGTTGCTGTCTATTTCAATATTCTTAATAGCGTTAGACGAGTTAAATACTTCCCTTACAGTAACTTTGCATAGGTACTTATTTTTATTCACGACAGCTGTAATAGTTGCAGTTCCTTTTTTTATTGCCTTTACTTTGCCATTGTCCGAGACAGTAGCTACTTTTTCATTGCTAGTTGACCATTTTACAGATTTCGATGTACCGCTTATTTTGAGTGGATAGGTTGCTCCTTCGTCTAGTGTTAGTTTTGTTTTATTAATTTTGACCGCTGCAGCATCAGCAGCCACCGGGGCTGTTAGCATCAAGGATAATACCAGTATTGTAACAAAAGATAAAAGTTTTCTCATAGTAACCCTCCTTCGTTTAATAATTGGATTATACTACCAATAGAATGTTTTGTCAAAAAGAAAACCCCGCACATGTCGAGGCTCTCTAAAAGTCATGTAATTCTAATTCCTATTCTTGATATCTGGGATGTGTATATTGTATCATATCAACGAGATACCGTATGATTAGCGAAACAAAGAAAAACGT
The DNA here is from genome assembly GCA_023411555.1 of Bacillota bacterium. Lineage (GTDB taxonomy): Bacteria > Bacillota > Clostridia > Lachnospirales > Lachnospiraceae > Mobilitalea. The sequence continues at coordinate 45,603 of JAEYOQ010000058.1, read as the reverse complement.
CTCAATAATTAAGCATAATAAATTGGTGGCAATTTTGTGGCATTGATGCGTGGTTTCTACTATTTTGATAATATAGAATGATAATAATTGTAAGATAAAAAAATAATATTCAACCCAGGTAAACACCTGATTCGTGCCCATGATCTGCGGAGCATAGATTTCACATCGGTAAACAGTATGTGATCTCGGCCATTAATGGTCACTCTCTGATAAAATAAGTTCTTAAGTCATCCACGTCGGTATTTTGAAGTTGCTCTTTCTTTACTTGTTTCAGCAGAGATAGAAGAGTATCGCCTATCTTAATATTTCTTGCCATGCCTCCTTTCGGCATACCAGACCACCTGGTTACGTTGGTGCGTGACCGTTCCTGTTGGCTCAGGGACGGTTTTTTATGACTATAGCCACGAATGCAACCGGCTATATGGCAAGACGACCTTACAGACCATACGAGAGTGATAACATCGGCTTGCATTATCTTGAGTCTGGTGACATGCTCAATTTTGACCAGAGCGACACTGTGGCAGGTTATATGTCTAATCGTAACTTATCCAGCATACAGAGCCTTAGAGACAGCTATAGCGCATTGGGGTAATCAAGAGTTATCGAAGTATCAACCGATACTATGGTGGCGGAGATTAAGGCTGTTAGAGCAATGTAAACAGTACAGGCGCAGTAAACACATCCGGGAGGGTGATATTTTATTAAAGATTTGGTATTGCGGTTGCAATTGAAGTACAAGCCGAGAGAGACGCAGAGAAACATGCGCCAGAAGAGATGCAAGAATAACTGATCGAATAGAGCCGACATATAAATGGGAAAGGGCAGGCAAATCATAGTGAATAAAGAAATGCCTGCCTGTCTATGAAGATATATGGGGCTTAGGGGATAGTTAAATAATACGACAAAAATCAACATTTGTCAACATAAAAAGGTATTTTTTACATTTAATTAGGAGCCGGCTCTTTTATTATGCAAAGAAAGGCTGGTATATCATGTATGGCAAATGAAACAGCTACAATGAATGCTGGACGGGATATAATGCTATAAAAAAGAATGGCTATAAAAAAGTTAGAGCACATGGTCTTGATATGTCTCCGCACAGCTATACAAGTAATCTAAAGGGCGAACTAATAAAAATCGGTAATTATGTAGCTTATACAGAAACGACCCATCTGTTGAATGACTCCATGGCTAAGCGTGGGGGTATCTATCTTAAAGAGGGTAGTCATGTATGTTATAAATTATAATTCAACACCTAGGTGCTTATTGGTAGATGATATTGATAGTATACTATCTTGTTATATAATATCTTTATATATTAAAGGGGGGATATGTATATGGCGGATAATGATGGTATATCACCAATCACAGTTCATTGTGACTGTTTTGGTACGGATGTCAAGGTCCGATTGATGGATGCAACAAAAAAATGTGTAAATGAAGTACGGGTTGGTGATAGATTGATGGGCTTTGACAATGCGAGAGTGCTAATTCTATCAGTGATTGCGGATAGGGCAGAAATCCTACTGCCCCTGAACATACAGAAAAGCTCACATGCATATGTAAGCTTTTCTGTATTAGTGCGCCCAGCATGGGCGCAATCTTATGGGTTCAAGTCCCTAGCACGTCCTAGTAGTGGAAAGTGCATAGCCTAAGACAAGGGTGTCGTCTGTGAGGGCGAATCTGAAGGAAGTCCGTGGGCAAATCTCTGGTCTGACGAACAGAAATCACATATAAGGCATACTTTTGTGGGTAAGGCTGCTAAACAAGTCAAAGCCCGATAACTACTCGAATACAAAAGATGTAAATGTGGCAGATGGATGGAGAGGAAGATTGCGTTCTTACCTGGGGAGATCTTAGAGATAGGTTGTCGAAATGAACTTTGAAACAACAACCCATACAGTGATGTATGGCTGAACTCTAAGAAGTCAGCAGAGGTCATAATACCTAGTTAGTCATGAATAATTAGGGAAGGACCGAACAATAGGAGGTTTTGAAAGTTTGAAAGAAACAAAGAAATGTAATGAAAGCAGACAACTGAATATAAAGTCAGGTCATTTGCAAAAAGATAGAGTGGAACTCGAAAAATATGCAGAGGCGCCGAGCATTTCTATGACGTCAGAGAACAGACAGAACACCAGAAGTGAATATCACAATGGATTGTTAGAGAAAATCATTAACAGTGAAAACATGAATGAAGCCTTTATAAGAGTAAGAAAGAATAAAGGAAGTCATGGAATTGATAAGATGGGAGTAGATGAACTTCTACCATATCTTAAAAGACATGGCGAAGAGCTCAAGCAATCCATAGCAAATGGAAGTTATAAACCGAACCCTGTTAGACGAGTAGAAATACCAAAAGATAACGGGAAAACAAGACTATTAGGAATACCGACAGTAGTAGACAGAGTGATACAGCAAGCAATATCACAAGTACTTATTCCAATCTTTGAGAAGAAATTTTCGGAGTATAGTTATGGGTTTAGACCGAATCGAAATGCACATCAAGCCATCTTAAAGTGTAAGGAATACCTGGACGAAGGTTATCGATGGGCAGTAGATATTGATTTAGAAAAGTACTTTGATACGGTAAATCATGATAAACTTATTGGATTGATTTATAAAGAAGTAAAGGATATACGTGTAATCGGACTGATAAGGAAGTATCTAAATGCAGGAGTAATGGAAAAAGGACTAACTACTGTAACTCCAGAGGGAGTACCACAAGGAGGAAATTTATCTCCATTACTTAGTAACATCATGTTACATGAATTAGATGCTGAACTGGAAAGACGAGGATTGAGATTCTGCCGATATGCAGATGATTGTAATGTATATGTAAAATCAAGAAAGTCCGCTGAACGAGTTATGAAAAGTGTCACAAAGTTTATCGAGGAAGATTTGAAACTTAGAGTTAATAAAGAGAAAAGCAAGGTAGACCGACCATGGAAATTAAAATATCTAGGATATTCCTTTTATACAAAGAAAGGTGAAATGGGTATAAGAGTTCATCCGATGTCAATCAAGAAATTAAAGGGAAAGCTAAAGAACTTCACTGAAAGAAGTAATGCTATGAGCATGGAACTTAGAGCATTGAAACTAAGACAACTAATAGTTGGATGGGTGAGTTACTTTAAGCTTGCAGAGATGAGAAATACCTTAAAAGAACTTGATGAATGGTTGAGGAGACGTATAAGACTTTGCTACTGGAAACAGTGGAAAAAGATTAAAACGAAATACGATAACTTAGTAAAGCTAGGAGCAACGAATTGGAAAGCATGGGAACATGCGAATACAAGAAAAGGCTATTGGAGAGTCTCCAATAGCCCAATCTTAAAAACAACTCTTACCAACAAATATCTTAGAGAACAAGGATTTATAACATTAACAGAAAGATATTTACAAGCAAGGTAATTCTATTGAACCGCCATGTGCCGAACGGCATGCGTGGTGGTGTGAGAGGACAGATAATCAATTAATGATTATCTTCCTACTCGATTAGTATAGTATTTAAATGATATTAATAGCACATTGGTGGTTTTCTTACTTTAGAAGATATCCTTTTCAGCTAGTTTATAATCAGCGATAGCTAGTTTTCTAATAATATCGATTTGATAAGGACATTTTGGCATACAATCACCGCATCTGGTACAGCGGTCTGCCTTTACTTTCAAACTGGAATAGCCCTTCATACCCATTCCTTTGTTACCAAACCAGAAGCGTAAGCGTTCTTTCAGAGCATAATCCGATGCATTGGTAACTATACCATCCGCCATCTGTCGGTCATAATAACCCTCGTAGCGGAAAATCTCAGTTATCGGTACTCCTTCTGGACAGGGAAGACATAGTCCACATTGACGGCATACATAGTTACCGAGCTCTGGTGCATTTTTATATAATTCTTCTAGTTCATGTGGTGGCATTGGAGTGAACTGTTCGGCATAACTTAAATCTGCTTCAAGAATCTCGCGATTATTAATTCCTGCGACAACGATGGATACCGGCTGGCTAAATGCATAACGGAAGGCTGTCTCAGCTGATCTCCATAATAGACCGTCGCCTACGGGCTTCATCAATATAACTGCTGTATTATGTATCTGTGCCAGTGGCAGCAGTTCTGATTGGATTTCGGGATAATTAAAATGATCATAATAATTGATGGTGGTCATCACTGCATCAAAAGGGAACTCCTTAAGAGCTCTGATAAGTACATCCGGTTGACCATGCATGGATATGCCAATATGATGAATCTTACCTTCTCTTTTGGCTTGTAGTGCACCCTCTATTGCACCATCTGGTGAAAGTATCTGATCAAGTTCTTCCATTGTACCAACCGCGTGCATGATGAACAAATCTATGTAATCGGTTTGCAGGTTCTTTAAACTTTGATTAAGGGATTCCAGGCATTTCTCCTTGGTACGTTCTCCTGTTTTGGTCGCAAGGATATACTCGCTTCTTCTTCCAGATACACAATGACCGATTTTTCGCTCTGACTCACCATTTCCATAGCTTGCAGCAGTTTCAATATAGTTACCGCCAGCATCTAGATAGCGATTTAATAAATAATTAGCTTCTACCACAGGTATTTCTAATAAGTGAAAACCTCCAAATCCTAATATGGAAGTCTCTAGACCGGTGTTACCAAATGCTCGTTTATCCATAGCTCCTCCTTTTGGTACTACACATATACTGACATATACTTCTATTTTTAGAATAGCATAATCCACATGGTTGTTCAAGCACGAGGAGTCATTCGAATAAGTAGTATATGCCAATAAATCATTGATGGAATTTTGGAATATGCTACAATTACAGCAGAACCTAGAATACATTGTTATTTCCTTTGGTATATTGGTGGATTAAAGCATGAAACTAGAGGAGGGATGTGGATAAACATCATAAGATGTGAGAAATCTGAGATATACAGTATGCTTTGACGCTAGCGCAGATGGATGGTTTGATAAACTTCATTATATTATCCATGATATATTCGTGCATGAAAAGCAAGGTAACAATATCTTCATTGTGATAGTATTAATCCTGAAGGGGAGGGGATATAATGGATTGGCTTGATAATATGAACGCGGCAATGGAATATATCGAAACACATCTGGCAGAAGAAATCTCCTATGATCGTATCGCACAAATCGCCTGTTGTTCGACCTATCACTTCCAACGGATGTTTTCATACATCACGGGAGTACCACTGTCGGAGTATATCCGACGCAGAAGGTTGACATTAGCAGCGTTCGAGTTGCAGGATGGAAATTGTAAGGTTATCGATGCGGCGTTAAAATACGGATACGATTCGCCGGAAGCATTCAGCAGAGCGTTCAAAAAGCTGCACGGCGTTATGCCGATATCAGCGCGCACGATAGGAGTTTCTCTTAAAACCTATCCGAAGATGACCTTCTCTATCACAATAAAAGGAGATATAGAGATGAAGTATCGCATTACACAGAGGGAGGCGTTTCGTGTATTCGGCGTTTACACGGAGGTTAGCGCAAATCAGGAGACTGCCTTTGAACAGGTTCCGGAGTTTTTTAGAAAGTGTGATGAAGACCTGGTACCGGACGAGATCAATGAACTTTTAGGCCGTTTCAATGATAATCATACAATTTCAGCGTTGTATGACCATCCAGAAGACACATTTAAGTACATACTTTGTCAGTTCTTACCCAAAGGTCTTTCTGTACCGGATAAATTTACGATACTTGATGTTCCTGCAGCGACATGGGCTGTCTTTGATGTGCCCTACTATGAAGTTCAAGCCATGTGGAGACGGATCTGGACCGAATGGTTTCCTACCTCGGGATATGAATTGGTGAAGGGTGTACAATTCGAGATGTACTACGGGTTAGCCAGCCATGATAATGTCTTCGGAGAGATTTGAATTCCAGTCAAGAAGAAATAGTATCATCTTTGACAGAAGAGCAATCCTATTCAACAAGGAGCAGGTATCTATCGAAACAGATGTGATGACACCAATGCCAGAGCTGAGAATAACCTTCCTTGGACCAAAGTGCAGTAGATAAATTATTAAAATTGATATCAAAAAAAGCGGGTGATGGGAATCGAACCCACGTATCTAGCTTGGAAGGCTAGTGTTCTACCATTGAACTACACCCGCATTAAAACTACTTTATATTTATACCATCTATTTATAATAATTGCAAGAAGAATTTTGAGATTCGAGATGTTGGATATCATATTTAATGAGAAAACAAAACTTAACCCGATTATAACTCATTCTGCAAATCGAATATTTTTCGCTGTCGCGAAAACCAGTAGTAGCAAAGCCTTCAAAGTATGGTAAAAAATAAATCGCCATGAAAATGAGTGAAATACAGACGAATTAACGCAGAAAGTCATTGGATTTACAGATGTCCCCATATTTTGCGACAGATATAAGAAAAACACCTGCAAACCGCATAAAATAAGGTAAAACTCAACTTTTTATGATATAATGTAAGTACCACCAAACACTATAGAAAAGGAGTTTTACCTTATGAGAATTATACCACAGATGAGCCTGTTTAGCCACAATGAAGATGAAGATTTAGGCGATTTGGAACGTTTACTACTGGTTATCAACTATATACCGGATGAAAAGATCATCCATAAGCTCCGTCGGATTCGGGGGAAAGGAAGAAATGACTGGCCGGTGGAAGCCATGTGGAATGCTTTTCTCGCCAGTTTTGTATTTGAACACCAGAATGTTTCGGATCTGCTAAGGGAATTAAGGAGAAACAGGCAGTTTCGAGAAATGTGTGGATTTGAACCAAAATCAATCAGAATGAAAGATGGAACAATAAAAATCATACTGGCACCGCCAAACTCAGCATTTACAAATTTCCTGAATAATCTGAAGCAGTGTAAGGAAGAAATCCGGGAAGCCTTCGATGAATTGGTGGAATATATGTATGAGCATCTGGATCATTTCGGAGAGATTCTTGCAGCAGATGGGAAAGCCATTCAATCTTATGCCGCGAACTACAGTAAGAAAATAGAACGTGATGGCAGGCGTGATAAGGATGCAGATTGGTGTAGGAAGGAATATACTACTTCGATTAATGAAAAAGGCGAAAAAGTAATAAAGACAGTGAAGTGGTTCGGATATCGTCTGCATCTAATTGTTGATGCACAGTACGAGCTGCCAGTTGATTATCGACTAACAAAAGCATCTGGAAGTGAGCAGACAAATCTGAAAGAAATGTTGGATGTTTTGGAGAAAAGCAAACCGAAGATACTGGATCACTGCGAATACTTTCTTGGAGACAGGGGATATGACGGCATGCCGCTGATAACGAAGCTGGAAGCTAAAGGGATAGCACCAATCATAGATATCTGCAATAAATGGAGAGATGGGGAAAAGACAAAGCAATATAGAAATACACCACTGACCTATACCTTTAACGGTAAAGTATTTTATACAAATGATGCAGGGAAAGAAATCGAGCTGATGTATAAAGGATATGATAAAAGGAATGACAGTGCCAGATATGGTTTCCATCCTAAATATAATGATAAACGGATTTTCAGGATAAAGCTAGACGAAGACCGGAGAATTTTTCTGCCGGTAGGAAGGCAGTCCATGAAATTCAAACGACTGTATAGGAAAAGGACCAGTGTGGAACGAGTAAACGGAAGGCTGGATCGGGATTATGGATTTGAGAACCACACTATCCGAGGAAAAGAAAAGATGGAAATGTTCATTGGAGTAACATTTCTTGTCGGATTAACTATGGCGAAAGCTAAGATGGAGAAGGGAAACAAGAAACATTTAGCATCCTTAGTGTCATAGTAAAGCAGAACAAAGACAGGTTGCTGTGAGGCCGGAAGATAGTGGGATGCTCTTTTGAAAGCATTTGCAGTTTACGTGCAATTCTTAGGTGACTGAGGGAACGGTGAAATCAGACGTGCGACAATTCGCACGAGCGCAAATATTTGACGAAAGGAATATAGGAGGAAGCTACTGTGTAGGTTTCCCCTATACTCCTTGAGGAGTTTTTGCGCGGTCTGATTGCCTCAAGTGAACGAAGACACCTTAGAAGTGCTAGTAAACTGGAACCGGCTTTTCAAAAGGGTATCCCATTATCTGAAGTCCTGTCAGCAACCGTGCCTAGAATGATACAGCGAAAAACATTCGCAGTAAGCAGCACCTTGCATTTATTGGAATTTATGATATAATAAAGCGTAGTTAGCATACTCCAAGCTTGCTTGAGAGTATGCGATCGGAGCGAAGATCATGAACATTTTTTGTTCATGATATAATAAAGCGTAGTGAGTATACTCCAAGCTTGCTTGAGAGTATGCGACCGGAGCGAAGATCATGAACATTTTTTGTTCATGATATATTAAGCCTAGTGAACAACAACATAATAGAAAGGAACAATTCTGTGAAACCTACAATGAAGTTTTTAACAGTGAAACTTATCTCCGCGCAAAGACCACAATTAAAAAAAGTCGGCTATGCTTTGCTCGGAGGTTTCAATTCTTAAATTAGCTGATGCCTTATTAGATTTTAATCGTTCTCTTGATGTTCTTCAGGAGGATTATTTTGAGTACCTAATTTTGGCATCTTAATTTAAGAAGTAGTGATCAGGATTGAATCATTGATAAATGACTGCAGCAGCTTAGCCTGTCTGCAGTTTTTTTATTCATGACAATAGAAGTTTCTCGAAGCGTGCTTTCTATTGTATCATAGGATATACATTCTAGTTCACCAAGCGAACGAAGTTCGCAATGGGGACGAAGTTCGCAATGGGGACGAAGGAGGTATCCATCATAAAGCTGCCGGACAGGTTTGAAGTTGTAAACCTGATCCGGCATTTTTGCCTTTATAGTCGAGAAATAACTTATGATACCAGAGTGTTTAGAGAAAGGAATGGCATTATCTATGATATATCAAATTAATAACGGACTTGTAAAATATGCAGCCGAGACGATACTTGATCATATTAATTTTGAAATAAGAAATACAGAGAAAATCGCAGTTGTCGGCCGAAACGGCTGCGGAAAGACTACTTTATTTAAGCTGGTTGCGGGGATGCTGCAACTAGACAATCCAGACAGTGATGAAAGTAGCTGGATCAGCAAGGCTGGGAACATGACCATAGGGTTCTTACAGCAGATCAGTTTCGAGAATGAAGATTTAACGGCGGAGGAAGAGCTTCTTAAGGCATTTGATCGCTTACTTAAGCAGAAGGAGAAGCTGGAACTGCTTTGTATCCGGATGGAAACCGATCATTCCAAGGAGGTTCTGGAGACCTATTCAAAAACATTGGAGCTTTTTGAAAGCGCTGGAGGCTATACCTATCAATCGGAAATGGAGACCATCGTCACCAAGTTTGGATTTGATCTGACGGATCTGAAGCGTCCTATTAAGACCTTCTCCGGTGGGCAGAGAACGAAGCTAGCCTTTATTCGACTGTTGTTAAGTAAACCGGATGTGCTGCTACTGGATGAACCCACCAACCATCTGGATATGTTTACGATTGAATGGCTGGAACGATATTTAAAGCAATATCCCAAGGCGGCTGTTATTATCTCCCATGATAGAATGTTTCTCGATCGGATAGCGGATGTTACCTATGAAATTGAGCATAGGAGGATGACGAGGTATCAGGGAAACTATTCGGCCTTTGTAAAACAGAAGAGGTTGAATTGGGATAAGCAACAAAAGGATTATTTACTACAGCAGAAGGAAATCGCAAGGCTCATGGCACTGGTCGAGAAATATAAGCATCATCCGACCAAGGTGGCTATGACCAAATCGAAGTTGAAGCAGATTGAGCACATGGATCTTGTTGAGGCTCCTGAAAAATACGACCTTAAAACCTTCCATGCAGAATTTAAGCCCCGCCGGGAGGGAGGTCAGGAGGTCTTAAAGGTAAATCGACTTGTGATTGGCTATGATAAGCCCTTATGTGAGGTAAGCTTTGAACTTAAAAAGGGGCAGAGACTTGCGGTGATCGGTGAAAACGGAATTGGAAAATCGACGCTCCTGAAAACCTTAATGAGACAGGTAAAGTCTATTAGCGGGGAATTTAGTTATGGATTTCAAATCGACCCGGGATATTTTGATCAACAGCTTGCTCAGAATGAGAATGATAAAACGGTACTGGAGAATTTTTGCGATGAATTCGCGGATATGCTACTATCAGAGGCTCGTTCGTCACTCGGATGCTTTCTGTTTACTCAGGATACGGTTTATAAAAAGGTTAGTCAGCTGTCAGGAGGAGAAAAGGTTCGGTTAAGCCTTGCTAAAATTCTGAAGAGAAGACCCAATCTACTTATCCTGGATGAGCCTACTAATCATATGGACATCGTTGGCAAGGAGTCTTTGGAGAATATGCTCATGAGTTATGAAGGGACGGTTCTTTTCGTGTCTCATGATCGGTACTTTATTCAAAAAATAGCTGATTCTTTATTGGTGTTTGAAAAGGATAAGGTCAGTTACTATAATTTTGGGTATCAGGAGTATGTGGAAAAGAACCTTGCACCGAAGGGGGAAGAGACGAAGGTTCTTCCCGCAGGTCAAATCACTACTCCCAAGGTAGTTCCTGGAGGAAGGGATTGGGATAGAAAAGCTCAAGGTCGGAGAAACCAGGCTATTAGGAAGCTGGAAATGCTGGTCGAAGAGACCGAGAGGGAGATTAACCGATTAAAAGAGCAGATGGAAGCTCAGGATATCGCCCGCGATTATACTAAGCTAAGTGAAATAAATGAGCAACTAATTAGAGAGGAGAGTAAGCTGGAGGAGTTCCTTGAGGAATATGTGAGGTACCAGGAGGATATAGGTTAAACCAAACCAACGGGGTTTTCGCATTCCATACGTAATGCGACAGCCCCGTCGTTCTTTAGCTCATCATCTTCTTATACTCCTGCGGCGACATGTTGGTAGTCCTTTTAAATGCCTGAGAAAAATAGCTGGGTGATGAAAAACCCACTATCTGAGAGATTGAGGATAAAGAATAATTGGTATTGGTAAGCAGATGCTTACTTTCATCAATTCGTACCTGTATCAGGTAGTTGATTGGTGAGGTACCAAACTGCTTGGTAAACTTGTGGGAAAAATAGTATTTATTCAGGTGCACAAGAGAGCTTAAGGTATCTATGGTGATGTTCTCTCTAAAATGCTCTTCGATATATTTCTTTGCTATACGACATTCTCTTGTCAGAGAAGGGCCTGTAACCAGGGAGATATTAAATGCATCATTACGAAGAATGATGGTAAGGATAATATTTAGCAGATTCTGACACGCAAAGTCACGATAGGGCTGGTCCTGCTTCATCTCATTGGCTAAGGTGTTAAGGTAAAGGTGTAAATCGGATTTATGAGTAGAGCTGTCTAAGAGGATATATTCCTTATTGTGTGCCTGAAAATTAATTCCTTCTATTCCTAATACAATATACTCCATTGGCTTTGAGGGATTTGATATTTCGGTATGCACTATGGTAGGGTTTAGTATGATAAGATCATTGGACTTTACATCAAGAGTTTCGGATTCAATCATAAATTTACCGGTGCCCTTGGTTATATAAAAGAACTCTGTAAAGTCATGGGAATGAGGCAGACTGATCCAGTCGTTACCATAGGTTGAAATGACTACATACAGCAATGTAATATGAATCGGTTGATTTCCATATTTACCACCTGGGTTAAAGGTATAGGAAATAGTGGTGTTGTCTCTATTGATCATAGAAGCTCCGCCTATTTGTTCAGTATTAAATTGATAGCGGTTGGAACTCATGATTTTTCTCCTTTTCAATATGTGTATTATGTATAGATTATTACTGGAAAAAGCTTGTGTTTATTTCAATTTACACATATTATACAGCAAAATTTATAAAGAAGAAAGCATTATATCTATTGTTTATAAATTACTAATGGGTATACTATTCCTATAGCCAAAAAGGAGGGTATTTCAATGAAAAAATTCTTAAGTATTATCTTAGTACTTGCGTTGATGGTTGCTTCCTTCACCGGATGTGCAAAAAAAGAATCAACGGATGAGGGTACAGTAAAACCTACAGTGACGGCAGAACCAAGTCAGAATGGTGGGACTACAACAGAGCAGGATGTTACAATCAAAGTAGCTGCCATCGAAACAGCTTATGGGTCCGAGATGTGGACTAAGGTTGCTGAGGCATTTACAGCAAAGACAGGTATTAAAGTGGAGCTTACAACAGACAAATTATTAGAGGATGTGATTGGTGCACAGATGAAAGCAGGAGATTATCCGGACGTTGTTCATCTGGCAACAGGTCGCCCGGCAGCTTTAACAGAGACATTAATAAAAGAAAATGCCTTGGAAGATATCACTGATGTTTTAGGTATGACTGTTCCGGGAGAGGAGAAGCTAGTAAAGGATAAGATTGCCGGTGGATTTACCGAATCCTCTTTAACGAATCCTTATAATGACGGAAAGACATACATGGCACCTATGTTCTATAGCCCTTGCGGTTTGTTTTTCAACAAAGCTTTATTTGCTGAAAAGGGCTGGACTATTCCTACAACCTGGGATGAGATGTGGGAATTAGGAGATAAGGCAAAGGCGGAAGGTATTGCATTATTTGCATATCCTACTGCTGGATACTTTGATGCATTCTTCTATGCACTTCTTTACGAGGTAGGCGGTGCAGACTTCTTCCAGAAGGCCACCACATATACAGAGGGTATCTGGGATACACCGGAAGCTAACACAGCATTTGATATTGTTGAAAAGCTGGCTTCCTATACAGAAAAATCCGTTCCTTCCAATGCAAACAATGATAATTATTTGAAAAACCAGCAGTTGATCTTAGACAATAAAGCATTATTTATGCCAAATGGTACCTGGGTTATCGGAGAAATGGCAGATGCTCCTCGTGCAGAGGGATTTGAGTGGGGCTTTACAGCACTTCCTGCAGTAGCAGCTGGCAAGGATTCCTATTCCTATACCTGGTTCGAGCAATTATGGATACCGGCTGCTGCAGAAAATAAAGATGCAGCAAAGCAATTTGTAGCATATATGTATTCTGATGAAGCAGCAGCTATTTTTGCAGAAGCAGGTGCAGTTCAACCAATCAGTGGTTTTGCTGATCAGTTGGAGGGTGATAACAAATTGTTCTACGGCATCTATGATAATGGCGCTAAGGCTGCTTTAGGTAGTTTTGCAGCAACAGAACCAGTAGAAGGTGTAAACTTTGCTGATACTGTATTTGGTACAGTTAACTCCTTGGTAAGTGGAGATAAGACAAAGGAACAGTGGATTGAAGCAATCAAAAAAGACAGCGATGTGCTCCGTTCTGCATTAAAATAGTTTAAATATACCTTGTCAACCAGATAGGCGAATAGAAAACGGTGAGCATATTTTTACTCACCGTTTTTTACAGGAGATAGATATGAAAAATAAAGGAAAATCGTTATTTATATTCTTTTGTGTAGCACCGGCAGTTGTATTGTTTACTATCTTTATGATCTTACCAACGATTAACATTTTTAAAATGTCTCTCTACAAATGGGGTGGATATTCGCCGAACAAGACCTTTGTTGGATTGGATAACTTTAAAAAGCTTGCACAGGATATGAAGTTCTTACAATCCTTTGAGAACACAGTGTTATTGATCATTATAGTAAGTATTATAACGATCGCCTTTGCTCTTGTATTTGCAGCAATATTGACCAGGGAGAAGCTTGCTGGTCAGAATTTTTTCCGTATTGTTTTCTATATACCAAACATCTTATCCATCGTAATCATTAGTGCTATTTTTAGTGCTATTTATGACTCTCAAAATGGATTACTGAACAGTATTCTAGCCGTCTTTAAGGATAAGGGAAGTGAGCCGATTTACTGGCTGGGAGATCAAAAGATAGTTATATTCTCCATTGCTATAGCAATGATATGGCAGGCAATTGGTTATTACATGGTTATGTATATGGCTAGTATGGCAAGTGTTCCAGAGAGTGTATATGAAAGCGCCGGTATCGAGGGTGCAGGTCGAATTCATCAGTTCTTCAGTCTGACCATTCCACTTATATGGAGCAATATCAGAACCACGTTAACCTTCTTTATTATAAGTAGCATTAATCTCAGCTTTGTGATTGTAAAGGCGATGACAAGCGGTGGACCGGATGGTAGTACCGAGGTGTTCTTAAGTTACATGTATAAACAAGCCTATACAAATTCCAGCTATGGATATGGTATGGCTATTGGTGTTGTAGTCTTCATTTTCTCTTTTGCTTTAAGTGGTATAGTGAATCTGATTACCAAACGCGAAACCATAGAGATGTAGGAGGTAGAAGACATGAAGAAGCTTTCATTGAGGAAAGTGGTTATTTATCTAGTATTAGGCTTATTAGCGATTTCAATTATTGTACCCGTAGGCTGGGTATTAATTGCCTCATTAAAGAAGAATAATGAATTTTACGGCAGTCCCTGGAGACTTCCAGAATCTTTCTACTTGCAGAACTTTGTAGAAGCCTGGAGCAGTGCGCATATGGGCGAATATATGCTAAATAGTGTGATTGTTACAGCGGTTGCACTTGCTATCTTATTAGTAGTTGCCCTGCCGGCGGCTTATTGTCTCAGTAGGTTTAAGTTTAGACTACGCAAGATTTTAAATATACTTTTTATGGCTGGTCTGTTTATCAATGTAAATTATATTGTGGTTCCAATCTTTTTAATGTTTATTGATGCTGATAAAGCATTGAAAACCTGGGGCTTTGATCCTTTTTTCTTAAATAATATATATGTTCTGGCCCTTGTCTATGCTGCAACAGCCCTTCCCTTTACTATCTATCTATTGTCTGGTTACTTTGTAACCTTGCCAAAGACTTATGAGGAAGCGGCATATATCGATGGGAGTGGATATTTCAGGACGATGGTTAAGGTGATATTGCCAATGGCCAAACCGAGTGTTATAACGGTAGTCCTGTTTAACTTCCTATCCTTTTGGAATGAATATATTATAGCAATTACTTTGCTGGCTGATCCAAAGGGAGGAAAGACACTTCCGGTTGGACTTATGAACTTAATGAAAGCACAGAATGCTGCTGCGCAATATGGTCGTATGTACGCCGGTCTTGTTCTGGTTATGTTGCCAACCCTGATTCTTTATATGATAGTGCAGAAGAAGCTTACACAAGGTATGACCCTTGGCGGTTTGAAGGAATAGGCTTTGGCAGAATGGAGATGGATATGGAAAATACAAGAAAAGTATTTGGGATGATTTTTAAAGCGATATGCTTGATTATTTGTGTCGGATTGGTAATCATCGGACAAAAGAACGTAAGCTATCAGGGGCTTATCACAATGCTTGCAGGCTTAGGTGGTATCCTCTTGCTACTGTATTTATATAATAAGCAATATAAATAAAACAGAGGACTTTATAATTGGATATTCTCTTAGGATTGATAAATAGATACGCTGTAGCATATAAAAGGAAACATAATGAAAATAAATTAGTATATATATGGCGGTGAAAACGCAGGAATGGGTGTTAATATGAAGGAGAATAGAAAGTTATCCGGACAAGTTACAATACCAACAGATATTGATGTGGTTCCGGAAACAATTGAAATATTAAATAGATGGGGTGCAGATGCAATACGAGATTGTGATGGCACCGATTATCCGGAGGAGCTAAAGACAGTTCAAGCTAAAGTATATAGTACTTATTATACAACCCGTAAGGATAATGAATGGGCGAAAGCAAACCCTGACGAGGTGCAGCAATGCTATGTCATGACAGCATTTTATACTGCTACGGAAGGAAATATGCGTATTCCATTGTTAAAAGGAATAGCTACAGAGCTCATGGCTGTAAATGATCATGATGATATCACCCGTTGGTGGGAGGTCATTGATCGTAGTACAGGCTTGGTTGTATCCTGTGATAACTGGACCTATGATACTGCAACCGGAGAGGTTGTGATTACGAATTGTATTCCTTTTCACAATTATACGGTCAGCTTTCTGGCATACCTTATATGGGATCCGGTCCATATGTACAATGCAATCGTCAACGATTGGAAGGATGTTGAACATCAGATTACCTTTGATGTAAGACAACCCAAAACTCACGCATATTCCATGCTACGTCTTCGTAGATTTTTGGAGGAACATCCCCATGTGGATGTAGTTCGATATACCACCTTCTTTCATCAGTTTACCCTAGTATTTGATGATATGATGCGTGAAAAATATGTTGATTGGTACGGATACTCAGCCTCCGTATCACCATATATTTTAGAACAGTTTGAGAAAGAGGTAGGATACCAATTCCGTCCGGAATTCATCATTGATCAGGGCTATTATAATAATCAATACCGTATTCCGAGCAAAGAGTTCAAGGATTTCCAGGCCTTCCAGAGACGTGAGGTTGCGAAATTGGCGAAGGAAATGGTAGACATTACTCATGAATACGATAAAGAAGCAATGATGTTTTTAGGAGACCATTGGATAGGAACTGAGCCATTCATGGAGGAATTCCAATCAATCGGTCTGGACGCAGTGGTTGGTAGTGTGGGCAATGGAAGTACCCTTCGTCTAATCAGCGACATTACAGGTGTAAAATACACAGAAGGTAGATTTCTTCCCTATTTCTTCCCCGATACCTTTTATGAAGGCGGAGATCCTGTTAAGGAAGCGAAGGTAAATTGGGTGACAGCGAGACGTGCTATCTTAAGAAAGCCCATTGATCGTATTGGATATGGCGGTTATTTAAAGCTTGCTTGTCAGTTCCCTGAGTTTATTGACTATGTGGAAGCTGTTTGTAATGAATTCCGCCAAATGTATGAAAATATTAAGGGTACCACACCCTACTGTGTCAAAAGAGTGGCAGTGCTTAATAGCTGGGGTAAAATGCGTGCCTGGGGTGCCCATATGGTACACCATGCTCTTTACCAGAAGCAAAATTATAGCTATGCCGGGGTCATTGAAGCCTTAAGCGGAGCACCCTTTGAAGTATCCTTTATTAGCTTTGATGATATAAAACAGGATAGCAGTATCTTACAGAATATCGATGTAATCATCAATGTAGGGGATGGGGATACTGCACATACCGGTGGAGATGCTTGGGAGGATGCAGTTATCTCAAGTGCCATTCGCCAATTTGTATATGAGGGTGGCGGCTTGATTGGTATTGGCGAACCCTCAGGCCATCAGTATCAGGGACGTTATATCCAGCTGGCCAATGTATTAGGTATAGAGAAAGAAACCGGCTTTACTTTAAATTACGATAAATATAACTGGACTACTGTGGATGGACACTTTATCACTGAGGATTGTACCAAGGAGATCGAATTTGGCGAGGGCAAGAAGAACATGTATGCTTTAGAAGGTACCATTGTACTTGTTCAAAAAGAGAAAGAGGTACAGATGGCGGTCAATGATTTCGGTCAGGGAAGAAGTGTTTACCTAAGTGGATTGCCCTATAGCTTTGAAAACAGTAGAATTCTCTATCGAAGCATTCTTTGGAGTACTCACGAGGAAGAAGGCCTAAAGAAATGGTTCTCCAGTAACTTTAATGTAGAAGTACATGCTTATGTGAAAAACAATAAGTACTGCGTCGTAAATAATACCTATGAGCCGCAAAAAACAACCATTTACCGTGGTGATTCCAGCAGCTTTGAATTAGAATTAGAAGCAAATGAAATTATATGGTATGAGATATAGCCTTATATTAGCGACATAAGAGCCTATCCAATAGGAAGAAAGTGAAGAACTCCCCTTTCGTAGACAAGTGAGATAGTAAAACCACTTGCTACGAAAGGGGAGTTCTTTATTCATGACAGCCCCTTCAAGTTAGCCTTTAACACCACCCGCTGTGATACCTGTAGCAAAATATTTCTGGAACATGATAAAAACAAGCAGGATCGGTAAATTTACACTAGAAGCGTTATTCATACTTTGTAAAGAATAACTGTTCCGTATCTATCTTTTTCCCAGCAATCATAGGCTCTGATTGTAATGGTATCAGGGATTGCCCTGTTGTTAAAATTATTTTTCTGCACAAAAACACCGTCATTGATTTCCTCTATTGTTCCTATTCCTGACAATCCGCTTTCCCACCGGTTTCCTTCTTTGTCCAGATACTCAAACCATAATCCGCTTTTTGCTAGTTCAATCTGATCCTTTGTAGCATCTGGTGCGATATGGAAGGTTAGCTCTGTATAGACTCCCAGTTCACTCTTACATATTTCAATTTTGTCTACAATGACACCGGTATTTTCTACTATGGTCGGATTGGCCTGTTGGTAGCTTACTTTTTCTTCCGTGCTTTTATTAGATAATTTGAAATCAAAGGAGCCCTTGGTAGCTTCACCGTTTTTCCCATTCAGATCAATAGGATATACTGTGGTATCGCAGGTTAAGGTCATGTCATCAATGCTGGAAATGTTATCACCTTTGAGAATGAATGCCACAGTTCCGTCCTCTTCCGTTGTAAAATCTGCGCTATGTGTGATATACGTTCCGTTATTGCTCAGAGAAGCATTAACATAGAGCATTTGCTTATTATTTCTTGCAGCATATTGGGAAATGGTCTCTCCATCGTCAGCGTCTAATCCCAGAGTAAGAACAGGGTCCGTATAATAGGCATCCATAGGTACCAGCAGATATTGTTCTGTATTGGCCGGTCTTGCTTCTATTACGACATAGACTGCTTTATTATCACAGATTGCTTCACGAACCTTAAAATGAATTAAATCATTTTGTAGAGCATCCTGCTGTACATCTGTTTCAATTAATGGGATGGC
The DNA here is from genome assembly GCA_023411555.1 of Bacillota bacterium. Lineage (GTDB taxonomy): Bacteria > Bacillota > Clostridia > Lachnospirales > Lachnospiraceae > Mobilitalea. Next base: position 26,858 of record JAEYOQ010000058.1, on the reverse strand, counting down.
TTCCTTTGGTATTTCCTTACCACTCACTGCAAAAAAGTCTGATAATCCCCAATACCTTACTGCGGCAAAAGCAGTTGTTCCAAATACCATAACAAATGCTGCCGCTAAAATAGCAAATCTATTCCTATAGAATAATCGCTTGGTAGTATGCTCCTTTACTTGAATGCTTTCTCTACTCGCAGCTAATATTTTTGAATAAGCCATATTCGCTTGGGTCTTTATATGCATAGGAATTTCCGTTTCCTTTGATAAAATCTGAATATACTTCTTATCATTTTTATCCATTACGATATCCTCCTTTATACTCCATATTCCTTCTTAAGCTGTTCCTTTGCTCTTGCCAGTCTGGTTAAGACCGTGTTTTTATTTAACTGTAGCAGGTCACTGATTTCCTTAACCTTTAAGCCCTCCGAATAATACAGCAAAACAATTGTGCGGTATTTTTCGCCCAGACTATTCAACATTTCCTTCCATTCGCATAGGTCATATTCTCTTTCTATGTACTCATTTACAATTTCTTTATCCGTGCTGGTAAACTTATGCCTCTGTCTTAGTATATTATTGCAATTATTAATTAAAATGCGTATCATCCAGGTCTTGAAAAATTTTTCATTGCGAAGAGTGTCTAGCTTTTCATAACAGTTAAGGATTGTCTCCTGTATGGCATCTGCAACATCATTTTCGTTTTTTAGATATACCCATGCTGTTTTATACATACTTTGCATATGGGATTCCATAAGCTGTACAAATGCCTCAGCATCCTTATGCATCGCTTTTCTGATTAAACTATTCATTCCTTTGCCTTTCCTTCTTTTTCAGAACATGTTCTATATTCTATACATCCATTAGACGTTGGAATAATAGAAAATATTTCATTCATTTTAATTATTATCAAATATCGATTGTTAAATTGCAATTGATCTATTCGTCACTACTAACAATAGTAAGAACATATTGCGAACTTCGTATTGACATGAGCAAAAAGCCTGCCACGACTTAGTGACAGGCTTTGCTAGCTCCAATATCAATAACGTTCAAGCATATCGCGTACTTGATGGTTACTCATTAATGCCCGGCAAAGAGCAGATGTAATAATTCCGGCAAACAAGGCTTCCGGTATGCCATTGGTGAATATAACAGTAAGTACTGTTTGAAAGACAATAGTAGTGGGTATTTCCATAGCTGCTGCATAGGAATCCTTAAAGAGAATATAGATACCACCCATAACAAGCAGAGTATTGGTAACCGCTCCTGCAATACCAGCTATAGCAAAAGAAAGTAATCTCTTTTTACCTTTGTAGAGAGATTGAAACAGATGGAATATATAGAAAGGCACTACTCCGACTAAAATTCTTGGAATAAAGCAGATAGCAAGAGCCCTTATGCTTCCCCTGTCTGTACCCGGAATAGGGATCAAGGGAGAAAATGCAAAAGACAATAGCCCGGGGGTAGAGGTGTTAGTTATAAAACTAGTAACACCAAACAGGAAGCCGAGAAATGCACCCTTTTTAGGACCAAACAATATGGAGCCTACAATGACAGGAATATGTATGATGGTAGCCCTTATGATGCCTAGTTGAATATAACCAAAACCAGATAATGCCAGCATGAAAATAATGCCTGCAAAAAGAGACATCAGAGCAAGGTTTTGCATTTTACTTATCTTTTTCATGATAATTCATCCCTTCTATCGCGTTTACTTTTAATGCTATTGAGCCGGTTTTGTAGCAGCGAGCACCGAATGAACGATATCATCAACAGTGGCTAAGGCACCTTTACCATATACACCGCATGCCAGGCGTGCTTCCCGTGGTTCGATAATAATCCACCCACGTTTCTGTAAGATCTTAAGATTATCCTGAACCGCTTCATTCTCATACATGATGCAATTCATAGCCGGTGCTATCAGTTTGGGAATGGATTTTGATGCCAGTACTAGGGTACTTAACATATCATCTGCGATTCCAGAGGCTATTTTCCCTATAATGTTTGCAGTAGCAGGTGCTATGAGAATACAGTCAGCCCTTTGGGGCAAAGCAATATGAACAATTTCAGAAGGATTGCTTTCTTGTAGCACATCGGTATATACAGGATTTTTGGAAAGAGCCTGCATTGTGAGTGGTGTGATAAATGCGGTAGAGGCTTTTGTCATGACAACATCGACCTGAAAGTCTTTATCGATCAGACGATTCGTAATATCGGCAGCTTTATATGCTGATATACTGCCACTGACACCTAAAATTATACGCTTCATTTCTATTTCCCCCATTTGATTAAGATATTATTTACGACTGCATTTGCAATCTCTTGCTTTGTAGATAACTTAATGTGATGCCCATCCTTATCAAGTAATAAGGCTTCATGTTTATCTTGGCTTATATTGTTTAAATCATTCGCACATACGAAGTCGCAATTATTTTTATTCATAAGTTTAACAGCAGCAGAGATTAATTCATCTTCCTCGACACCGACTAAAAGCTTGAAGCCGACTAACAAGGCCTGCGGCTGTAAAGCTTTGAATTCACTGATTACTTTTGGCGCTTTTTCTAAGAGTATCACGGGATTGGATATATCTGAGCTAAGCTTTCCCGGCTTTGTACGAATAGGAGGATCTTCGCTGCGTATAATAGCTTCTGACAATTCCTCATAGGGTATGATACCCTTGACCGTGTAATCGCTGACAGCCATCGAATGGATGATGCAATCAAAGGAATATCTCTGTGATAGATCTTTTACAGCTTGAACCAGGTCGGTTACTCCTTCAATTATTACTGTTTGCACAGTAGGTTTCGAGGGCTGTATAGAGTTTTTGCTACATATATACACGACATTGACGCCTTCTGAGATAAATACATCAGCTATGATACTACCTAATTTTCCGCTTGCAGTATTCGTAATGGAACGGACGTTGTCGATTGGTTCTGAAGTGTTTCCGGCTGTAACTAAAACAAATTTCGGCATAGCTTATTCCCCTTTCGTCTTAAGCTTAAGCATATTTCTCATTAGTTGGATTTGCGTCTCAATATAAGCCTCGGATATGTTGTAGAGCAATCCGAATACGCTCATGCCCTCGATTAAGAACATATATGATTCAGCAACTTCATCAATATTGTCATTTGTGATAACACCCTGATGGACTCCAAGATTTAGAATGTCAGTTATGGTCTTTTTTATGCAGGCAATTTGCATATTTCTAAATTCTATATCTGACGGCTTCTGATGGGCAAAATAATATTCATAGGTCGCCCTAAGAATACTATTTTCCATATGAAGAAGACGATCCTTTTGCATGTTCAAATAGGTATTGAAGAGTCCCCAAAATTCTGCATTCATTTCAACCTGCTTACGGACTGTCTGAAAACGACTCATATTTCGGTTGGTTATCACTGCCTGGAACAGTTCTTCAACCGAGGAAAAGTAAAGGTACAAACCGCCCCTGCTTATGCCACATATATCAACAATATCCTTCATAGTAACGCTCAGATAGCCTTTGCGACAAAATACTTCCCGGGCCTTTTCAATAATCATATCTCTTTTGTCATTACGTTGTTTCTCATTCGGTTTTCTTGCCATAGATACACCACCATCATAATTAATTGACACGAGTGTCATTTAATAAAAGGTATTTTAACCCAATTCATGCTATTTGTCAAGTGCGTCATTTGTATAAGACCCTGAAGCCTTTTTACATCGTCGTGGTAGGGGTGATCAACCAACGGTTGATTAGTTTAACCAAAATCAACTATAACTCGCTTGCTATTGTTGCGAGCTATGATAATATGTTGGGTAGAGGTGATTTTATGAATGAGATAAGGATAGCACATATCCTGACCCAAAAACGGAGGAGTAGGGGTATAACCCAAGAAGAACTTGCCGAATACATGGGTGTATCAAAAGCTGCCGTTTCCAAATGGGAGAAAGGGCAGAGTTATCCCGATATTACCCTGTTACCACAGTTAGCGGCGTTTTTCAATATCAGCGTAGATGAGCTACTGGGTTATTCACCACATTTCCGCGCCAAATAAAAATATAATACCAATGGAGAATACAGGGCATATTCCATTTTTAGATAGGCCGAAAGAGTTTTCAGAACTACTGTTAAAAGCGTTATGTAATATAACATAAATTTACTATAATCTAATATAGCCAGGCTCCAATCCTAAAGGAAGCCTCTGAAAGCTATGAAAGAGGGATTGAATATATCGAGAAGGCCCTTGAATGCTTTGACAGAAAGCAATAGATAGATCCCTATATTGATACCAAAGGGAATGGATAGGAATAAGAAATGATAACTACCGCAGGTTTTATTGATCTGCGGTTTTTTTTTATTCATGATAATAGAAAGCCTGCGACGCGTGCTTTCTATCCGTGTCCGACGGTTCTGGCATTCAGAACAAATACTTTCTTAACAATAGGAAGTCTGATATGATGATATAAATAGAAAATAGTAGAAGATAATTTTTTTCACGCAATAAAAAATGCAGTCTAATGCATCTTTATTAATAGAGAGGAGGAAGCAGATGGGAATAAGTAAACGAGATTACGTGATACAGATGGAGATGCATAAAAAATGCTTATACCGAGTCGCCTACAGCTATATGAATGATAAAACTCTTGCTCTTGATGCATTGGATGAGGCCATTTATAAGGGATATATTAACCGAGGTAAATTAAAGAAGGAGGAGTGCTTCAAGTCCTGGCTTACGCGTATTGTAGTGAATGAATGCTTACAGCTTCTACGCAAAAAAAAGAGGGAGGTATTGATTTACGAGATACCGGAGGAAGCGACAGAAGTTTTTGACACTCTTCCTATCAGGGATGCCCTTGGTAAGCTATCACAGGAGCTGGCAAGCATAATTTATCTGAGGTTTTTTGGTGGTTACACTCTGGCGGAAACTGCTGCGATATTGAAGATACCAAGGGGGACAGTAGCTACAAGAGAACGAAAGGCGTTGGCCTTATTAAGGCTGGAGTTAGGGGAAAGAACTCCATAAAATCCATTGGAATATCAATTCGAACTTTTTTAAGGTCTTGTTGTGCCACGTTTGGCGGCGGAATGGAGGTAATTATGAATCAGGATCGTTATACGGAATATGAGGATACTATGAAGAATGTAAGCGATTATCCAGAGGAGCTGGACCATATGGAGAAACGCCTATATAAGAGAATACGACGTAGGCTAGCCAGACAATGCTTAGGTTTTATGGGAGCCTTTGTTGGAGCATTCGTTTTATTTACTACAGCTGTTAACACCTCTACAGTAATTGCACAGACACTAGAAAACATCCCTATCATCGGTTATTTGGCTGAATATGTAAAGTTCGATAAGGGAATACAGAATGCCATTAAAAATCAATACGCTCAGGAGGTTAACCTTGAGCAAGAAGTAAATGGTTACACTTTGAAGATGCCCTATGTTATCGCTGACAGTAAGCGTCTGGTGCTGTTCTTTCAATTACCCCAGACTATACTTGATCGAAAGAATGCCAATGAATATCAGGTCATTCTGGACGACAGTATCTATGAGAAGCTGGATATCAGAAATGTTTACCTACAGAATCTTGAGGATGAACCGGGGGTAGTGCCTAAGGGACTGCAGATAATCAGTATACGCGCCGATGAAGCTGCTTTTCCTCAGGACATAACGATACCGGTATCACTGGTGAAGTTATACACCGATAAAGGGACCACCATGTATAGGGAGTTAGTAGAAAAGGAACATAAGCCAATGATCTTAGGGACCTATGAATTCAAACTTCATCTGAAGGAATTTAAAGAACCGATAACAAGGATATTAAATCAAGAAGTAAAGGTACTTGATCAAACCGTAGTAATTCAATCAGTTATGGAATATCCTACCGGTATTGAAATCAAAGCAACGGCACCTAAGAGCAACACGGCAGTTATTAGCGGCATACGGTTCAAAGGAATCGATGAGAATGGTAATGCATGGAGTATCCCTGAGAGAACTAATCCTGGATATACTTATAATGGTGATACTATAGATTTGATCTATTATCTGGAGAATGATTACTTCAATAAGGCTTCACTGACCAGTTTGGAGATTACGGGAGTAGGTATGTTCATGAAGGCAGATAAGGAGGTTATGCTTGATTTAGTAAATCAGACAACGACACCGGCTATCTCCGATCTGAATATCAAGAATATTATGAGGAATGGAGATAAAGCTGATATTACCTTTGAATCAACTCATACAGGTCTGAGTGAGTTTCATACAGTAGGTACGTTCGATATGCTCTACGAGGATCTGCAGGGTAATGTATATGACATGCGGGAGCAAAGGTCATCGCAGATGTGCAACAAAACGCAATACTATATGTCCGTAATCTGGCCCAAGGATAATAAGGTAATATTAGAGAGATTAGCGGCTCCTGTTACTGAGCTTGAGAAACCGATTCGTATTTCTTTGAAGAAGTAATTGAATAACAATTATAAGCCTGCCACGTTATTGTGACAGGCTTTTTCTAAATCTCCATATAACGATAATTCTTGGGTGATGTTCCGTAGAAGTTCTTAAACATTTTAGAGAAATTGTATGGATTCTCATAACCCACCCTGTTAGATATGTCCTGAATGGGTAGATCGGTTGATTTAATTAATTCGGCAGCTTTTTGGAAGCGATAATTCATTAAGTATTCCTGAGGTGAAACATGCATTACCTTCTTAAAAATCGATGTAAAATAAGAGCGGTTAATGCCGACATCGTTGGCAATATCGTTGACTTTTATATTCTTGGAGTAATTGAGTGATATGTATTGAAGGGCATGCTCTACATATGTTTCATTGGAATAATAATATTGCTTTTCACCTCCTGAAGAGCATTGGGCATCGATCATCGTAGATAATAATTCATATAAATAGCCGACTCTTCGAATCTCATTTGACAGGGTTAAGGTATTCGCATCTAGTATTTTCTCAATGGTCGGTTGGTAGGTTGATGTTGGAATAGTGGAGGTGATTACGGGGGTATCTGCATCAAATCCGGCATAGGTTAAATAATCAGCAGCCTTTTCACCATCAAAGGTTATCCACATATACTCCCAAGGATCCTCCAAATCAGCGTAATAGTTAATAGCAATTCCCTTTGTGATTAGAAAAATATTCCCTTTTTTTATATGATAGGTCTTGTCATTCATAGTGATAATCCCTTTTCCGTTTAGGACAAAATGGAGATGGTATTCATTAGGGATTTTCTGATCATATGTATAGCCGGGAGGGCACAGTTGATGTCCGCAATGAACCAAGTAAAGATCATTTGTCTGTTTGCGTATATTCCGTAGACAGCGAAAACCGACCGAGGTTGAATAGGTGGTGACCTTTTCCATTTGCATACCTCCCTTCTGAGTAGTGTAGAGAATAGTTATATTATACATAATTTGAAGATTTTATGCAATGATAACCCGGTGTATTCATGTTCTATTTTTTTATATGAAAGCACTTACATTATACCATGAAAATAACCGTTGAAATATAAGGGACAAGATGGTCATCACATATGAAAATAACTATAATGAACACTGAATTATAGCCTAAAAGTAGTCAATATGTATACATAGAGCAGAAAATATTTTACATGTTTGAGCGAAATCAATAAAAATATAACAAAAAAATAGGGAAGATGCAACAAAATCACATGATTATATAACAATATAATATTTTATTAGTGGATATATTGCTGTAAAATGAAAGTGCGTTATTGGTAGTAATACCAATAATACACCATAGGAGAATACATGGATTATAAAGGAGGAGAATTATGAAATTAAGAAAAGTGTTAGCATCTATTGTAATAGTGGCTATGACAATGTCACTGGTCGCTTGCGCAAAAAACGGTAGTGAAGCAACAAATAATTCGAATACGGCAACCTCAGCACCTGCAAAAGAGTCAGCTCAAAAAGGTGAGACAGCCGATGCTAAACAGGGTACCGAGGCTTCTGGGGATACTCTGACCGTAGCAATATGGGACACAAATCAAGAGCCGGGGCTCACAAAGATTTTAGGTGATTTCACGGCGGCAACAGGAATCAAAGCTGAGATTCAAGTTACTCCTTGGGAACAATATTGGACCATGCTGGAAGCAGGTGCGACTGGCGGAAGTCTTCCGGATGTCTTCTGGATGCACTCCAATGAGATAGCAAAGTATTCTGAATACGGAATGTTGCTTGATTTAACAGACCGTATTGCAAAAAGCGATAAAGTTGATTTATCCAAATTCCCTGAAGATATCGTAAATATTTATAAATGGGAAGGGAAAACACAGTACGCAGTACCGAAGGATATTGATACCATTGCTTTATGGTACAACAAAACCATGTTTGATGAGGCAGGTCTGGCTTATCCGGATGATACATGGACATGGGATACCTTCAGAGATGCTTGTGAAAAACTCACGAAAGCAGACGGAAGTCAGTATGGATTTTCTTTGAAACCAAGCAATAATCAGGCAGGATGGTACAACATAGTTTATGATATGGGTGGAACTATCATAACAGATGATAAAAAAGCTTCTGGTTTTGATCAGGCAGGTACAATTAAAGCAGTGAACTTTGCTGCAAGCTTAGTAAAAGATGGATTAACACCAAGCTATGAAGTAATAGCAGAAAATGATGAAGCAGCATTATTAGCTGCAGGTAAAGTTGCTATGATTACACAGGGCTCATGGATGCTTGCATTTCTTTGCAATGACGATTATATAAAAGCGAACTGTGATGTTGCAGTATTACCTAAGGATGCAGTAACAGGAAGAAGAGCATCTATTTACAATGGTTTGGGTTGGGCTGCAGATGCTAAGACCGACAGACCGGATGAAGCTTGGGCTCTGATCGAATACTTAGGTTCAAAGGAAGCGCAGCAGAAGCAATCTGATTTAGGTATTGTTATTTCTGCTTATGAAGGAACCGTATCCAACTGGACAGCAGCTTATCCAGGCTTTAATGTTCAGGCTTACTTAGATATGATGAATGACTTAGTAATCAGACCTTATTCTAAGACAACCGTTATCTGGGAAAATATGATCAGTGAAAAACTGGTAGATGCATGGACCGGCGCAAAATCAGTAGAAGATGTCTGCGCAGACATTACAGCTGAAATGAATGCTTCCCTGGCATCAGAATAATGAAGTGATATTATGGCAGACCTCGTCCGATTAATCAGTAGGTGAACGTCTGCCATATTAAAATGTCAAGAGAGGGATGATATGATGCAAAAAGAGGTTAAATCAAAAGGAGCAAAGAGAAGTAGAAACGAGTTCCTCTGGGGATGGTTATTTATTCTGCCAACCGTAATCGGTCTGCTTATTCTCAACATTATTCCTATTTTTCAAACCATATATCAAAGCTTCTTTAAGACAGGGGCATTTGGAAAAGGTAATATTTTTGTAGGTCTGGATAATTATAAGAAGATGATAGCAGACGACAATATCTGGCAGGCTTTAATCAATACTTTTAAGTATACTATCGTGGAAGTACCCCTTTCCATTGCGATTGCAATTGTTTTAGCAGTGTTTCTAAACCGTAAAATCAGAGGACGAACCGTATTCCGGACCATATATTTTCTACCCATGGTTGCTGCACCTGCTGCGGTATCAATGGTATGGAGATGGTTATACAATTCCGAATTCGGTTTATTAAATCACTTATTGAATGCAATCGGATTAAAGTCTGTAAACTGGATATCTAATCCGGATATTGGGTTTATGTCGATTGCCTTTGTGGGGATATGGTCTGTGATCGGATATAATATGGTTCTATTCTTAGCTGGACTTCAGGAAATCCCACACGATTATTATGAGGCTGCCAGAATAGATGGAGCAAGCGGTATTAGAGAATTTTTCTCTATTACACTGCCTCTTATCTCATCAACAATGTTCTTTGTAACAGTTACAAGAATTATAGGTGCTTTGCAGGTATTCGATTCAATCTTTATGATGATGGATAGAACAAATCCAGCCTTTCCAAAAACTCAGTCGCTGGTATATTTATTCTATCGATATTCCTTTACGGAAGCCAATAAAGGATATGGTTCTGCAATTGTAATGCTGTTGCTTATGGTAATTATGATCATTACCATCATACAGATGAAGCTTCAGAAGAAATGGGTAAACTATAACTAAGGGGGAGATAATATAATGAATAAAAAAATCAGTAGTATTATTATTTACATAATACTAATTACTGGCGCTGTTACTATGCTTGTTCCCTTCCTTTGGATGGTTCTGACTTCCTTTAAGACAATTTCAGAATCTACGCAAATGAACCCTTTTATCATCTTCCCGTCGAAATGGAGAACGGATGCATTTACCTCAGTACTTAGTAAGATGAACTTTGGAAAATTATATTTGAATACCTTACTTCTCATCATAGGTCGAGTGATATGTGCAGTACTTACCTCTGTTATGGCTGGTTATGCGTTTGGACGTCTAACGTTTAAAGGTCGGGATTTTGCCTTTGCTTTAGTATTGTTACAGATGATGGTGCCTTCCCAGATCTTTATCATTCCTCAGTATCTGGTGGTAAGTAGGTTAGGTCTGTTAAATTCACTCTTCGCGCTTTTATTCCCTGGATTAGTAACTGCATTTGGTACATTCCTTCTTAGACAAGCATTTTTGAGCCTTCCTAAGGATTTGGAGGAAGCTGCGAGACTGGATGGATGTAATATTGGGCAGACGTTTCTGCATATCATGGCTCCTCTAACGAAGTCATCTATGACGGCACTCGGAATCTTTACAGCTTTATTTGCATATAAGGAATTAATGTGGCCGTTGGTTGTCAACACAGAGCAAAACACAATGCCATTATCTGCAGCACTAGCGAAATTACAGGGTCAATTTTCAGCAAACTATCCGGAGCTCATGGCCGCATCCTTGCTGGCATGTATTCCCATGATGGTCATTTATATTATTTTCCAGAAGCAATTTATTGAAGGAATTGCAACAAGTGGCAGTAAATTATAGCATAGGATGAACGTGAATACTAGGAGGAACCATGCCAATTATATATCATGAACAATCAAAAGAATTCCATATTTTTAATCAAGAAATCAGCTATATTATTGAAATTATGGAGGATAATCAGCTAGGAAATCTTTATTATGGAAAAAAAGTAAGGGATAAAGAAACATTCTCGTATTTACATGAGGAGCATTCGAGACCTTTGGCAGCAATTCATTGTCCTGAGCCATCGAAGCTTTGTTTGCAATATACGAAGCAGGAGTATCCTTCCTATGGGACAGGAGATTTTCGTTATCCAGCCTTTGAGATAAAACAGGAGAATGGTAGTAAAATCAGTAATTTTGAGTATCAGAATCATAGGATTTATCAGGGTAAAAGGGCAATCAGTCCACTTCCGGCTACCTATGTAGAGGAGGATTCAGAGGCAACAAGTTTGGAAATTGAGCTTTACGATTCTTTGATTCAGATGAAACTGCTGCTGACGTATACTATCTATGAAAATCAGCCCATAATTACAAGAAATGCTAGATTTATCAATCTAGGAACCGCTTCCGTAATGCTAACAAAAGCAATGAGTGCAAGTATAGATTTACCGGATATGGATTATGAAATGGTTCATTTATCCGGTGCATGGGCAAGAGAACGACATGTTAAAAACAGAAAACTGGAGCAAGGTATTCAATCCATCTACAGTATGCGCGGTGCAAGCAGTACCGAGCACAATCCATTTTTAGCATTGAAGCGTCCCCATACAACAGAAGAGGTGGGTGAGGTTTACGGATTTAGTCTAGTATATAGTGGGAGCTTTTTGGCCCAGGTTGAAGTGTGTACCCATGATATGACAAGAGTGATGATGGGAATCCATCCGAATACTTTCGAATGGCCTCTGAATTCAGGAGAGCATTTTCAGACACCAGAGCTAGTTATGGTATATTCAGATCAGGGTATCAATAAGATGAGTCAGACCTATCACAAGTTATATCGTACGCGATTAGTAAGGGGTATTTGGAGAGATAGGGTTAGACCGGTTCTTCTGAATAACTGGGAAGCTACCTATATGGATTTTGATGAAGAAGAGATTCTTAAGATTGCAACTAAGGCAAAAAGTGTTGGAGTAGAGCTATTTGTCCTGGATGATGGTTGGTTTGGAAGTCGAAATGATGACACCCAGGGGTTGGGAGACTGGTATCCTAACCTTGATAAGCTACCGAATGGCATCCGTGGCTTATCAGAAAAGATAGATGCCCTTGGTATGAAATTTGGTCTTTGGATTGAACCGGAGATGACCAATAAAAATAGTGATTTGTATCGTGAGCACCCGGATTGGATTATTTCAACCCCCGGACGCTTTGAAAGCTTAAGCCGTCAACAGCATGTTTTGGATTATTCCAGAAAGGAAGTAGTCGACTATATTTATGGGATGATTTCAAAGCTAATAAGGGAATCAAAGATCTCTTATATTAAGTGGGATATGAATCGTTATATTACAGAATGCTATTCCAGAACAGCTGCAGCAAATGAGCAGGGAATGGTAATGCATAAGCATATTCTGGGGGTTTATGACTTATATACAAGACTGACAACTGAATTTCCTGAGATATTATTTGAGTCCTGCTCGAGTGGTGGTGGCCGTTTTGACCCAGGAATGTTGTATTTTTCACCTCAAGTTTGGTGCAGTGATGATACGGATGCCTATGAGAGGGTTAAAATCCAATACGGAACAAGCTATGTATATCCGATTTCTACGATTGGTGCCCATATATCAGCAGTGCCCAACCATCAGCTTGGAAGAATCACACCTCTTCAGACAAGAGGAAATGTAGCTTTCTTTGGAGCGTTTGGATATGAGTTGGATTTAAACAAACTGGATGAAACAGAAATTGCTATAGTAAAGGAGCAGATACGCTACTTCAAGGAAAACCGGAAATTATTACAACAAGGCGTGTTTTATCGTTTGAAGAGTCCTTTTGAAGGCAGTGATATGTCTTGGATTGTAGTATCGGAGGATCGTACCCAGGCAATTGCCGGGTATTATCAGGGCTTGAACAAAGCAAATGCTGGTTGGCTCCGCTTCAAAGTAACCGGTCTTGACACGGATGCATTATATGAAGTAACAAGCCTTGGAAGAACAATGCAGGCTTATGGTGACGAATTGATGAACATAGGATTGCAGATTGATCGAAAAGATTTAAATCTTGCGGGCGGAGATTTTGCCTCAGTATTGTTTGATATTCGAAAGATCGGCTAATATACAGTCTATAATCAGGTAAGATAATGCTTCGCTACATCTTTGTAGATGAGAAAGGGAGCTGTTGCAAGCAAATTTGCAACGGCTCCCTTTCGCTGTTATTAATCTATACTCTTAAAAATCTCATCTATTTCTATCATTTGAGCTTGTGGAAGTGGACCAAAATCAATGGCTTTGATATTCTCCTTAATCTGTTCTACGGTTTTAAAGCCTGGAATCGGGATGGTGATCCCGCTTTTAGCCCAGATCCAAGCGAGGGAGCCCTGAACCAGAGTCCTTCCTCCGGTGGTTAAAATATCTCGGATAGCATTCAGCTTATCATATGCAGCAGAGTTTGGTTTACCGTCCTTGAATATGGCTTCAGTCCAAGCATGACCAGCTCCGCGGACATCTTCCTTAGTTAATGTTGAGTCCCTTTTAAATTTTCCGCTTAGTAAGCCCATTGCTAATGGACTACGATTAATACTGGCGAGACGATTTTCCTCGCATAACTTAAGAAGCTCCTCATTACCACCAAGAATGCTAAACTGATGTTGGATGGCAGAGCAATTTTGATGTTCTGCAAATAATTTAGCACCTGACGTTAAATCTGTACTCCAGCCATAAGTTCTTATTTTTCCTTTGGACACGAGTTTATCCAAGGTATGAATTACCGATTCAATCTCAGATAGGCCAATTTCCCATACATGAAGCTGATAGAGGTCGATATAATCTGTCTGAAGGCGTCTCAGAGAAGCCTCACAGGCCCTCTCGATGTAATCCGGAGTTACGTTGTAGCCATGAAGAGTTTTTGTTGCCTCACTACCAATGTAACCGAATTTGGTTGCTAGAACAGTCTGAGTCCTGCGTCCCTTGATCGCTTCTCCGATTAAACGCTCACTGTGTCCTATGCCATAGGCATCCGAGGTATCAATGAAATTAATACCTAAATCCAAAGCTGTTTGAATTGCTGCAATTGACATACGATCGTCGGTCTCACCATAGCCATCGATTTTGCCGTCCATATAAAATTGACCTCCGATTGCCCAACAGCCTAGTCCCATAGGACTTACCTTAATCCCTGATTTTCCTAAAGTTCTTTGTTCCATAATAAATCCTCCTTTATATAATAGTTTCCTATAACAACCTTATAAAGTAGAATACCAACCTACCATTTGGTAGAATGATAGGAGTAAAACAATAGAAAGCCTGTGTTGCAAACTTTCTATTGTCATGAATAAGAAGATACTTACATATCCTTTATTCCATTCCATAAAACATCAAAACAATTATCCATGTCTAGGAGAGCCTCTTCCTTATTCATCAATCCGGATGATAAATCGATGCAGGTTAATATATAGTAGAATGTATTGGCCATATGACTTGGATTCATTGGTTGAAGCTCTTTTTTTCTTATACCTTCCTCCATGATGTAGGCCAGAGCAGCAACAAATTCCTTCTTGCTTTCTGAAGTAATAGAAATGATTTCTTCCCTTAGGTTGGAGGGAGGGAGATAATAAATTCGATTCCAAAAATCCATCTCAGCATTATCCAAATTATATTCCAGATATTCGCTATAGATCGCTTTTAAGCGATCTTTGCATGGCATATCCTTGAAGTCTGTTACAATCGTCCTCATCTTATCACGGTATTTCTGTATAATATCCTGAAATAGCTCTCGGAAGAGTTCTTCCTTGCTTTTAAAATGAAAGTAAAGAGAGGCTTTATTAATTCCGACTTCGGTAGCTATCTTATCCATACGTGCGCCTTCATATCCATGAAGGGCAAAGATTCTCAGTGCAGCTTGAAAGATTCTTTCCCTTGTTATTGATCCTTGACCCATAACACAGTCCTCCAAAGTAAATATAATAAACCAAATGGTTGGTAGGTAAATAATAACAGAATATGTTATTAAAGTCAACTGATTTTATGGAAATAAAAGTAATAACGAAAACCCCCATGAAGTTTTTGTCATGGGGGCGGGCTTTGCTATTAAATTTATTGCTTTATTCTTATGCATCAGATTATCTTAAATATATCGATTTCATTTTTCAACTGGTCTGCACTTTCCTTTGTCTTAATAACAATTTCACGTACTGCATTTGCCATATTGCTGGTGTCTGAGATCTGAATAGCAATATCCGCTGTACCTTTGGCACCATCATTTGATGCTTGAGCTACTTCCTCCACAGCAATCAGTACATCGCTCAGGGATGCCAGAAGCTCTTCCGTTGTTGCACTAAATTTAATCATGATATCATTGAAATACATTGCATCACTATTGTATTGATCTGCTACCTCTAACATAACCTTATAATCATGGGTAACATCGTTAGAAATAAACGTAAGTACATTATTGGCACAAGCTGAAAGCTGCTCGACGGAGCCGATTACCTTTTGTGTTACATTCTGAATTTTTTGTACAGCATTCTTCGACTGATCTGCAAGCTGTCTGATTTCATCTGCAACAACAGAAAACCCTTTTCCAGCCTCTCCGGCTCTTGCTGCTTCAATAGAAGCATTTAGCGCAAGAAGGTTCGTCTGCGAGGTTATTCCCATGATAGCATTCGTTAAATCATTAATTTCCTGTACAACCTTTGCATCCTCAAGTGCCTGAAGCAGCTGTTGTTTGGTTGTTTTCATGGTCTCGCTTGCCTTCTGCTCAGAAGAACTTACATTTTCCCTGGTATCTTTTGCTCGAAGGCTTATCTCACCAGCTGTCAGCGCACCCTCTTGTGACTTGTTCGCTATAGATTGGACTGCATGTTCAATTTCCTGTGTTGTAGCTGACATTTCTTCGGAGGATGCTGCAGTTTCCTCCATTCCGGCCGCAAGCTCCTCGGTTGTTGCTGAGATATCAGTAACGTTACCTTCTAATCGTTTCACATTGATCACGATATTGTTTACATCATCTTCAATGCTGTGAGCTTCATTTTTGATACTTAGTATGAGCCGTTTCAGACTTTCCCTCATATCACTGATACCGCATGCTATCGCACCGATTTCATCTTTTCTGTGGACATCCTTTTGGTCAATATCTTTAGTAAAATCGCCGTCAGCAATCAGTCTGATATTACTCACTAATTTTTTGATAGGTTTAACAAAATGATGTACAGTCCTTTCTATTGCAATCATTATCAGTATTATTGCTAGTACTGACGATATGCCGATAATCACCTGTAATCGATTTAAATCAGACAATACCTCATTTCGCCGTACCGTAACAACAATACTCCAATTGCTGTTTGAAACGGGTACGATTTTCGACATTATATTGTTGCCGTTGTAGGTATAATTACAGCTTTCCTTTTCCCCTGTGATAATTTTATCATGGAGATTTTTTAGATTACCATTGTCTATGTCAACAACCTTTTTCATAATCAAGGAATTATCGGAATGAGCCAAAATTGTTCCATCTTCATTGTTTACGAGATATGCATAACCCGTTTCGCCGTATTTTACATTCCCTACTAATGTAGTGATTGTATCCAAAGTGATATCACTGGAAAACACCCCTTTGATAGAGCCATCTTTATTTTTTAACTTGCCAGACAAACTGATGACCATTGAATTCGTCGATTGGTCAATGTAGGGATCGATAAATATCATGGTATCACTTTTTAGAGCCTCAATATACCAATCACGCGTTGTTGCATCATAGTCCGGTGGGACTTCTAAATCACTTCCTTCAATTAACGTTCCGTCGGCCGTGCCTATGTACATATCTAAAAAGTTCTTACCGTATTTATCTAGCATATTCGCCAGATAATTTTTTGCTTCACCGGTGGTAGAATCCATATACTGTATCGTCTCTCTTACACTATCCGCAATTTCATACTGACTGCCCAGCCAGCCATCAATCTGATTAGCATACGATTGCGCAGCCTGAGTAAGTATCTCATCAGTATTCTTCAATATGATGTCCTTAGAAAATAATAAACTGATGATGGAGATAAATCCCATGGTCAAAATAACAAGTGGGATTATCAATACTAGCATTTTTGACTTTAAGTTTTTCATAGCCTTCTCCTTAGAATGGATACAATTTTTGCTAAACGTGTCGTAATTTGACATATTATAGGTCTATTGTTACATACAAATTGTGTCGAGTCAATAAAAATTACATGTTACTTTTGCTCAATCGTGGTTTTGCTATTAACGATATACATTTCGTGTCGAAAAAATTATGTTTTATGCAGTGAATGGTTTTAAAAGGAACTTTATGATAGAATAAGTGCAGATAGGCTTTTATAGCTTTATTCCACTACCGCACTTTAGCGACTACGAAAGGAAGGAATAACAATGAAAATGATGAACAAGAGAATTCTACCTCTTCTGCTCGCACTGGTCCTGGTTCTGGCACTGGCTGTTCCTGCTTCTGCTGCAGAAAAATCAAAGGACTTTGGTAAGCCACCGAAGGAGCTGGCGAATACCTCGCAGAAAGAGTGGGATGTTCTGCGTTTGACTAATATCCAACGTGCGAAAGCGGGTCTCCCACTCCTCGTGACCTTTGAAGCTGTAGAAAGGGCAGCGGGGATTCGCGCCGGAGAGATCGTGTCGGTATTCAGCCATACCCGTCCCGACGGTTCAAGTCCCAATACCGTATTTAAAGGGCTGGGCTATTCGTATAATGCATTTGGGGAAAATATTGCTTGGGGTCAAACCACGGCTAAGCAGGTTATAAAAGATTGGATGGGTTCGCCTGGACACAAGGAGAATATTCTAAGAGAAGCTTTTCGCCATATGGGTGTGGGATATAAAAATAAAAACTGGGTGCAGATTTTTGCGGCAGACAAATCAAGTGATGCTATCAGTATTGATTATAATGAGGAGTTGGGATATTTTACATTGAAGCTCAAAAGCGGTATAACCGCCTACGCTCCTTATGACCCGGCAAGCTCACCTACTGTTGATGGAAAGGTGACCTTTAACTACCCAGGGCTTGAACTTCAGACTGGGATAAAAACACTGGACGATGGTTGGTACAACCTTCGGACCATGAACAACTATCTCAACTTAGATGCCTTAGGTAAAGCGGAGTTACGCAATAACTCAGCAACTGGAAACCAAGCCTATTATGTGGAAAATATGGGAGACAACCAAATAACTCTAAGAATGGCAGATGGAAGATATTTGGGTGTTGACGCTACTATAAAAGATGGTGTTCAGTTAAAGGTGGTAGACAAACCTTATCCTTGGAACATCTATTCCGAAAATAATGCTGATATTTTCAGCTTGCGACCTCCTACAAACATCGAAATGGTTGTCAATGCCTCGGGAGAAAAGGACGATGATAGTACCAATATCATTCTGTGGACACATTCAAATATAGACGCCCCCACCCACGCAGAGTTCCGGTTTATCCCTACAAATGAACCGGAAGCATCGATTACACCTTATATTCCGGCACCCAATTCTTTCACTATAAAGAAAACCTCTGCTACAAAAGCAAAATGTACATGGAAGGCGGTAACGGATGCAGATGGTTATGAGGTTTATTATGCAACCTCAGAGAAGGGAAGCTTCAAGAAGGTAGGCTCTACGTTAGAGGAGCTTGAGTTTACAAAGACATCACTAAAAGCAGGAAAGAGTTATTACTTTAAGATCCGAGCCTTCAAAACGGTGGACGGTGAGAAAGTGTATGGAGAGTTTACTGAGGTTAAGAAGATAAAAATGTAAGAACCCCCTGTTGCACCTATGTAACAGGATTAAACAGCTTGTCATATATACAAGCAAACAGCCCATCACACCTTTGTGATGGGAGCAAAAACCCTGCCGTCTTTGGCAGGGTTTTCATTATAAAGGGGAGGATTTGCATTTGAGATTTCAAGTGGGTTCATCATGTGTTATAAGGACCGCAGAAAATTAATTTGTAAAATCACTTGACAGAATTATTTTCCAGTAGTATATTAGTCATATGGTTAATTAGTCGAGCAACTAACTGAACAACTAGGGTAACCAAAAGGAGGGAAAGAGATGTTGCTAGAATTTAATGATGAACGTCCGATCTTCGTGCAGATTGCGGAAGGTGTCGAGGATGCGATCCTGTCCGGAGCATTTCCGGAAGAAAGTCAAATACCATCGATCACTGAGTTTTCCGTAAGCTATAAGATTAATCCGGCTACCGCACTAAAGGGAATCAATATTCTGGTTGATAACAATATTGTGTATAAGAAAAGGGGATTAGGCATGTTTGTTATGGAAGGAGCAGTTGAAAAGCTCAGGGAAAAGAGAAGACAGGAGTTCTACAATAATTATATCTGTAGTCTGGTCGCAGAAGCAAAGAGGCTACAGCTGACCAAAGAAGATATCAATATAATGATAGAAAGAGGGTTTGAAAAATGAATTGTATCGAAATAAGAAATGTAAGCAAGAATTACAAGGATACCTGTGCTCTTAACAATGTCAGCTTAAAGATTGAAGAGAATAAGATCTATGGTCTTCTCGGCAGGAATGGTGCAGGAAAATCAACTCTGCTGAATATTATTACGAATCGTATTTTTGCTGATAGTGGTGAAGTATTAATCGATGGCATACCGTCGATTGAAAATGATCAAGTACAGCAAAAAGTATATCTCATGAGTGAAAAGACGTTATATCCTGACAAAATGAAGATAAAGGATACCTTCCGCTGGAGTGGAGAATTCTATCCCGGTTTTGATATGGAATACGCAATGGCAATGGCAGAGCGGTTCGGGCTTAATGTTAATAAAGCGGTTAAACAGCTTTCCACTGGATATACATCGATATTTAAAGTTATTATCGCTTTATCTGTAAATACACCATATGTATTGCTGGATGAGCCGGTCTTAGGATTAGATGCCAATCATAGGAACCTTTTTTACCAGGCTTTACTTGAAAAATATTCCAATAGTCCGAGTGCAATTGTAATATCGACCCACCTGATTGAAGAAGTATCCAATGTAATTGAGGATATCATAATCATAAAAAGTGGTGAGATCTATAAAAATGAAAGCAGAGAAGAACTTCTGTCAAAAGGCTATACAATATCCGGGCGTGCAGCTCAGATTGATGCTTTTATCGCTGACAAAAATGTTATAGGAACTGATACACTGGGTGGACTAAAGACGGCATATATCCTGGGGACACTTGACCGTAATAAGATACCGGAAGGTATCGAGGTTACAAAGCTGGATTTGCAGAAGCTGTTTATACAGTTGACGAATGCATAAGGGGGGAGAAGAAATGAAATTTAAAAGTAGTCTAAAATATAGTATATTTGAATCTTTAAGGGCAGTAGTTGTATTTTATATCGTAATTGCTATCTTGATAGCATTGACATTATTCCTCAGTCTGAATGGCTTAATTAACGGAAACGGTAATTCTAGCTCAACAATTAACGGTATGGAGTTCTCTACAGCGATTTTTATCTTTGTGCTTGGGTTGAATTCATTTAAGGAAAGGTTGCTCATGATGATGCAGAATGGGGTATCAAGAAAAACTATTTTCCTAAGCAGTATGACTTCCTTTGTGATCCTTTGCTTTTTTATGTCTGTATTTGACCGGGTGGTTTCTCTGTTGGCTAAACTTGTAATCGGTTCATCAGATCAGCTAAGCTATTCAGGCCTGTTTGAGATGCTGTACCATAATAAAAATGTAGGAATGTCTGCAGCCGCTGTGAATCTGGAAGGTTTTCTGTTGAGCTTAGGTTTATATTTGGCGTGTGCTACAATCGGTTTCTTTATTACGATTTCTTACTACAGAATGAATAAATCGATGAAGGTGATAATTTCTGTCGGAGTACCAGTTGGATTGACCGTAGTTCTCCCGGTGGTTGATCGAATAGCAAACGGGAAAATATCCCAAGCAATCATACGTGTTCTTAATTTCGCCATGGGCCTCAACCCCCAGAGACCATTTCATGCGATGGTTACCTTTCTTCTTATCTTTGCCGCATTCTCAGGGCTGAGCTGGCTACTTGTAAGAAAAATAATGGTTCATAGTAGCTAGAGAAGTACTTGTGGGATAATACCATTGCCATGGAGGCAAGCAGACTAATAATATAGAAGCAAATAGCCCATCACGCCTTTGTGATGGGCTGTCTACTAGTGCACCTAGCGGCGCACGTTTCTAATGGGTGGATATGTATTTGAGGTTTCATAGGGTTCCATCATGTGCTATATGGTGTTCTGAGAGGGGATGTTTGGGGATTTGATGCTCATCCAGTGTCATTTTGTGATATCTAAGATGCCTATAAAATGTCTTATGTATGGTGATATAAAGATAGAAGATAAGAAAGTTAATGTCATGTTCGATTGAATTTGCAGGAATTATATGGTAATCTAAACGTAGGAGTAATCGAGACAGGGTGTGTTAGCCTCCCGGAAGGGAGGTGGTGCCAATGAATTATGTTACATATAGTGATCTATTTACTTTTGTATTAGTAATCATTGCGCTGCTTACCTATTTAAATAATAGGAACAATAAGCATAAAAAATAACTGCCCATGTCTTTGCCGGACACCTTAGGGCAGTTACCAAACTGTAATTAGGAGGCTAACCACCTTGTGGTCGGTTACTCCTTTTCTTATATTTACTGTAGCATGTTTCCAGATAAATGTAAAGTGATAACAGATTAATATTACATCAGAGTATATCGTATGAGAATTTTAGGATTAATTATCTACTTTTACATGTTCATATGATATTTTCTCGGTCTCTATTATATAACAAGCATTTATTATGGAGAAATGATTCGATAGAAGTGGTACAGATGTATGGAACCCGTAAATGACATTTCTATAAAAATAGTGTTTTAAATGTTGTTTTTTGTATTCTCCAAGTACAATTTAACAGTTGCTAAAGTGATTCAAAGGCTTAAACGACAATGTTATTATTTACATATAATACTATATTGATTAAAATAATATTGTAGGTGGTGTTTTATGAAAAGACGAAAGAATAAATTAAATGTAACAGTTAATGGAAAAACTATTGATACAAATAAGTTCATTTATCTCCTAAAAACAGGGATCCAAACAGAACAATAGTAAATCAAGAAAATCCACTTCTTGATAAGGCTAAAGATCTGTTTATGAAAATGTAGAAATTGGTAACTAGTATAAATGGATAATTTCATGGATTATAAAGAGTACAGCATACGAGTGATGAAGCTGTGCTTTTTATATGCTAAAGAAGAGAATATTTCATTCTCATCATGGTTTGATATCTGGTTACAGTCTTGATCCCAGAACTGAATCTAGTAATCGAGATGTTCCTATGGTAGATAGTCTTTGGCTCATTTCGAAGCAACATAAAATAAACCAAAATAAGCAAAGGCTGATGATGGGAGGCAATTGGAGACACAAGAATGGATTAGAGGACATTGTCCTCACCACTGAAACAGGATGCCCCATCAACCGTGATGTGTTAAAAGTTGAGGTCAATCGAATTGTAGCAGCCCACCACGTTTTTGTGGAGGGCTGTCTACTAAAAAGGGGAGGCTATGCATAGTATTTCTTGGCAAGACGGATACCCAATGACGCAAGTAATAGAGTAATCCAGATACCAAATGCGACTAAAATATTACTATAATTTTCTGAACAACTCGACATAAAGTTCCAAAACGTATGGAATACGATCAATGGTAGTATGCTATTAATAAGCTCATAGGTTACAGCGAGTAAGATGCCAAACAAGAATATGAAAAGGAAAAAAATGATGGAGAGCTGTTCACTGCTAATAAAGTGAATTGCTGAAAAAGCAGTTGCAGATGTTATAATCCAATATTTTTTACCAAGACTATGTAGCTTAAACCTGATATAGGCACGAAAGAAAAGTTCTTCTGCAACAGCAACCAACAGATAATATCCTAACCAGCCATAATTGAACTCTCCTTCGGTTAAATTATGAAGGAAATGACTATCAAATACTGCTGGTATTATGGCAATAACTAAAAATAATAGTGAAGCTTGAATATCTAGCCTGCTTATCATCCAATTCAACCTACTTTTATCGATAACAAAGAAGGAAAGGCAAAGGCATAATAAAATAGATAGGAAGGGTATTGTTTTTGAAATAATTTCAGATTGAATGCCTATAGTTTTTAGTGATAGCATCATGGCAAACATTAAAATTATCATAATTGCTTCTAGTAATGCTATGTAAGTGATTTTTTTTAGTGCATTAATGTTCATTATATACGCTCCTTTTTTTTAAGATAAGATCTTGTTATTACAAACGGGAGAGTAGTCCCAAAATCTTCATATAAATTCAAAAAATTACAAAATTGAAACATATAAGAAATTACGGTTTTGAAATTTGATATAAAAGCAAACAGCCCACCACGCCATTGTGGAGGGCTGTCTACTAAAAAGGGGAGGATAACAAAGGGCTATACTGTCATGCGCTGTCTTGCGTTATAGTGGTGAATTTACCAACGAACACTTGACACTAACTGTGTTTTACATATAATGTAAGATCAACTTGAAGGGTCAGGAATTATATGGTAATATTGAAATTAGAGATAACGAGATAATTTTGCTTATCCCAATTAAACACCCTGATGGAAGTGGATATGCAAAATAGACATAGGCTTATAGTTTTAAGATCTAGAAATGGAGGAATATATGACAGAGGACCTAAAAAGGATACTGGGAGAAGGCCCACATCCGTTTCCTGACTATGAAGAAGGCAATCCATTGGTTCATATATACCATGGGGCAGGAGCCGCTGTTATTAAGTCTAATAATGTAATGCACTTACCGAAGGGTATCCATGCGCATAACAGCTATGAATTCGCAATACCGATGTCTGATATGCCTCCTTCTATTGCAGGTAATAAGCCTATTTATTTTAAGAAAAACAAATTGATACCCTTTAACGCAGATCAGGAGCACGGGCCCTCAATGTCTATGGATAATTGTAGTTTGTTAGGGCTTCAGATCGATCATACTATTTTTTCAAATATTGCTTATATAATATGCGGTGGGCAGGAGGTAGAGTTTATAAATGAATCTGTAGAGCCAAATAATGAATTGCTCATATATTTGAGTCAGTACATGGAAGAAGTTACATTGCAGCAAGCAGGATATGAATTTATGACACAAGCACTCGTAAACCAGATTGTGATTAACTTATTGAGACAGCTAAGAAGCAATATTTCGCAGTATATTATTGATCGCAATTATCATGAAAAGGATGGAATAAATAGAGCAATATCTTTTTTGAGAGAAAATTACCATTGTGATTATTCACTTGAGAGTGTTGCACAAACAGCGAATCTGAGTCCTTATCACTTTATAAGGGTATTTAAATCAACAACAGGAAAGACACCGTATGATTACCTTCTGGATATAAAAGTTGAAAAAGCCAGCCATCTGCTCAGGAACAATAAAATATCAGTCACAGAAGCTTGCTTTATGTGCGGGTTTAAGAATCTGGAGCACTTTTCTTCTGTATTTAAAAGAAAAACAGGAATGCTGCCATCACAATATAAAAAAATGAAATAAAACATAAAGCTTTAGCAATAAATCCGTAAGAAATAAGCAATAAAGCCGAAGCTTGAAAACCTCTTTATTGATATAATTAAATTATGAGACTATGCCAGCAGTAATCTAAATATAGGTTATTGAAATGCTGTTAGGTTGTAGTAAATGATCATATTTTAAGAACAGTGAGGAGGATTTTTTATGAAGAAGTTTAATAAATTGTTAGTTATTCTGCTTGTTTGTATATTAGCTATAGTCCATTGGTACCCTGCCTATGCCTCATATGCTGAGGAGGATGAAAATTATGTTACTGGTGATTACGAGGATTCAAGTGAATATGAAGATGAAATAGGCGATAGTACAGTAGATCCGTTAGGGGGATATAAGGGATTAGTAGCTCATTGGAAATTCGATGGTGATTTAAAGGATTCTTCACAATATAACAATGATGGTGTTGCTATAGGGGGAAAGCAAGGGGTTACCTTTGTAGATGGAGTATTAAACTCTGGAGTTAGGCTTGACGGAAAAAGCTATATTGAAGTCAAAGACAGTGATTCACTGGATCTTATGAATGCTTTCACTTTTTCCTTCTGGGTTTATAAGGAGGATATGAGAAAAAAAGACATGATGGATGGCGGCGTACCGTATATTGTAAAAAATAATGAGGAGTATGCCGATTTCCCCTATGGTGTATATGAATGGCGTGATCTTACCCCAGGAATAACCTTCTGTGATGAAGACGGTGCAGATGATATTCATTCTGAAAAGCAAGTGGATATTCAGAAATGGACCTTGATTACAGCAACCTATGATGGTAAAACCATGAAAATATATCAAAATAAGCAGCTTGTAAAAAGCGAGCTTAAGAATGTTGCTCTTATCAGATCTTCACAGCCATTGTATATTGGTTTTGGACATTTTATGACATTTGATAATTTCTTTAAGGGTATATTGGACGACATGAGAATTTATAACACTGCCCTAACCTACAGCGACATTGAAGAGCTATATGATACTGCAACAGCTTCAGACAATCCAGGTGCAGATAAAATAAATAAGCCAAATGCATTGGTTGCATATTATAAATTAAATGGAGATTTAAAGGATTCATCAGGCTTTAAGAATGATGGTATAGCGGTTAATTCAAAGGGAGGCATAAAATACGATTATGCCTATGCAGGTAAAGGTGCCATTTTCAACGGCGCTAGCTACATTGAAGTAAAAGACAGTGATTCTTTGGATATTGATAAGGGATTTACCATCAGTGCATGGATCTATGCAGAAAAGCCAAAAACCAGTCAGCCGATCATAGCAAAATATGGAGAGAGTCATGATAAAAAGAATCCTTCTTATATCTTGCAGGACTGGTATGGTCATGAAACTCTAACCCTTGCTAACTTTGAAGAGGAAGGCGATATACGCGAATTTAATATAGATGAAAGTGCGACAATGTATGGAAGATGGTATTATTATACCGTTACCTATCATGGTAAGGAAGATGATGAAGAAGCAAGTAAGGGCGACAATACGATTAAGACTTATATTAATGGAAAGCTTGTTTCAACACAGGAGTTTGATGGAGATATATCTAATTCCAGCGGTCCTCTTTGGATAGGAGCAGAAAAAAATAACGGTACCTTCTTTAAGGGAAAGATGGATGAGATTCGTATCTACAATTATGCCTTGTCGACGAAAGAGATAAAACGTGATATGAGTGTAAAGGACACATTACTGATAGAAAATAATGAATTAAGTAAGTTGGAGTTAAACCAAACTACTAAATTGAAAGTATCTAGACGCAATGTTAATGATGGTAAGAATTATGATGTGACTGACAAATCAGGGTTTAAGACCTCTAATGTAAAGGTTTTAACAGTGAAGAATAATGAGGTGAAGGCTGTCGGTAAGGGAAAAGCGTATATTAGTATTCAACACGGTTTGATTTCTGCAAAAACAAATACCATAGATATAAAATAATTACTTACAAATCGAAAACAACTCACATATACAAGCGAACAACCCACTAGACCTTTGCATGTGAGCAAAAAGCCTGGCACGCCATTGTGCCAGGCTTTTCACTAAAAAGGGGAGGATAAGTATTTAACTTCTCTTTGG
The DNA here is from genome assembly GCA_023411555.1 of Bacillota bacterium. GTDB lineage: Bacteria > Bacillota > Clostridia > Lachnospirales > Lachnospiraceae > Mobilitalea. Next base: position 98 of record JAEYOQ010000058.1, on the reverse strand, counting down.
TAATCATAATTGGAGGGGGAATCCAATTATGAAAGAGCATACGCATTTACATCCTTACAACGGAACCTTGTTCCTTATTAGGATATTACTATTATGAT
>JAEYOQ010000017.1 GCA_023411555.1 Bacillota bacterium | reverse complement strand
GATATCCCATAGCATAAGCTAGTAAGACCCCTGAAAGACTAACAGGTAGATAGGACAGAGGTGGAAGTGCGGTAACGCATGTAGCTGACTGTTACTAATAGGTCGAGGGCTTGACCTAATATGGTTTGTTATTAATTGGATGAATTATCGTTTTCTAGTGTAGTAAAAAGTCAATAAAACAGAAAAACCTTGGTAGGATTTCTGTTTTTTCTGTTATACGAAGATAAGCATTAATCTGTTAATCAGAGCGTATAATTAGAAGATAAATATTCCTCGATAGCTCAATGGTAGAGCACACGGCTGTTAACCGTGGGGTTGTAGGTTCGAGCCCTACTCGGGGAGTTAGCAATCTGAGATTGCTTACAAATATCAAATACGGCGATATAGCCAAGTGGTAAGGCATGGGTCTGCAACACCCTGATCCCCAGTTCAAATCTGGGTGTCGCCTTGAAAAAGATAGACGTATCACACGAGTGATGCGTCTTTTCTTTTTATCTAGGAAGATAGCAGATATGAACGAAGAGTTCGGAGCGGAACGCTATGGTCAATGATCTGGGTGTCACTCTCAAAGAATAGTCTCTAAACCTTTAAGATTATGGGTTTAGAGATTTTCTGTTGTCTGCATAATTGTTGCAGAAAGATGAAATTTTAGCTGAGGATGCTTGCCCTTTGGAAAATTTGCAATACTCTGCCAATTTAAATTGAGGCTTGTCATACAGCTGTACTACTACGATAGTGTATAAGCTTCACATGGATTATTTATGTAGACAGAATAATGGAAAATTTAGTATAATTAGATGGAAGAATATGTTTTTTTTATTATACGAGAGGAGAAAGAGAATGGTAGAACTTAATATTGGATCAACCATACCTTTTGGCGGTTATCAATGGCATATACTTGATATACAAGGCAATACGGCCTTGATCATAACGGAAGATATAATCGGACAACAGTCCTATCATAATCGCGCCGGTGATGTGACCTGGGCTGAATGCTCGCTTAGAAGCTATCTTAACGGTGAGTTTTATAGTAAATTCACAGCAGCCGAACAATCAAAAATCATTTCGTCATTAAACAAAAACCAGGACAATCAGTGGTACGGTTCTAGAGGCGGAGAAGATACCAGAGATTACATATTTCTATTAAGCATTGAAGAAGTGGTATGCAAATATTTTGGTGACAGTAGTAAGAACCTTGAAAACCGCAGCGCCAAACAACGATACTGGTTTCAAAAGAAAGACGAAAACAACAGTAAGCGAATGTCGACATTCGATGGGTATGTATGGTGGTGGTGGCTTCGGTCTCCCGGGCGTGACAATAGAAGAGCTGTATATATCCACAGCGATGGTAATGTAGGCATACAGGGAAATGGCACCTTCCATTACAATAGCAACATAATCCACCCTACAACAGGCGAGAACTACGGAGGAGTACGTCCGGCTCTATGGTTGAGCATGGAATAGGAGAAGGAATAAATGATGAGCTGTGTTAAATTTTGATTGCGTATATTAGTAGCTTAGCATTCTAAAATGACTGAAATGCAATAAAGGCTAGAAATATTGTCTTTATTGCATTTCAGTTATTTTTTATTTTGTAATTAAGTATTAATCATAATCCGTACCAATCAAGTAGATACGACACCACCAAGAATTCTGTAATACAACATAAACAGTAGTTGATTATAATATTTTGATGAAATATGTAGAAAAAAATAACAAAAATAGGTTATAATTAGTACATGTTTTACAAAATAGAAAGAACGGCATAAGACACTATATAATCTAGCTACTATTGATTAATCAATGAGAGTTTCCTGTGGAATAGGTTTATAAGTTCATTTATGCATCATGGAGGAAGCATGAGAAAAAAGTTTAATTCATTAATGTTTAAAATCTGTTTGTTGTGTACTAGTCTAGTATTAGTTTCATCTTTAACGATTCATTATTTTTCTTATAGGACAGCAGAAGCTTCTATTGAGTACAGCCTAGGCCAGATGGCTCTAAATATAACAAGATCAGTAAACAAGACCATTAATGCAGATAAATTTGAAGCTATAGCAAAATCCCAAGACATGAATGATAATTATTACAATCAGTTGAAGGAAGAACTTATTAGAATGAGAGAAATTACCGGACTTAAATTTCTCTATACAATGAGTCGAGCATCCACAGGAGATTATATCTATGTGGCTGATGGCACAGAGGCAGGTTCGGAGGGAGAATCCTTACTTGGTGACGTGGAAAATGATATGACTGAATTGATGATTGCTTGTCTGGATGGAAATGAAGCCTATGAACGTTATAGTAGTAGTTGGGGTGAGTTGATATCGGGTTACATTCCAATTACAAATTCGACGGGTAAAGTAGTTGGGTTATTAGGTGCTGATTTCGACGCTAGTTATGTGGTTGAAAGATTGAGTGAGGCCAATAGAGGAATATCTATGGTGACAGGGCTTTCTGTCGTTATCAGCATCCTGTTATCTATAGTTACTGCTTATATTATTATACGGTCATTAAAGGTCCTACAGTCCAAAATAAACATTATTAAGAATGGAGATTTAACAGAGCGTGTAGGTACGAATAGAACAGACGAAGTTGGAAGCCTTTCTGCGGCATTTCAATCCATGATTGATAATATGTCTGCTATGATACATGGGATTAGGAAGCATACCAATCAGGTATTAAAAGAAGTAGATACTGTAAATAACGATGTTGATATAGCGAATAAAGCCACGGAAGAGATAACAAAAATAGTAACAGAAATTGCCCATGGAACCACTACCCAGGTAAGTAGTGTGGATGATGTGAATGTGGCCATGAACAAAGTATTTATGGACATTAAGAACATAACGGATAATATAGATCAAGTATTAAATGCTTCTGAATTAGATATGAAGAATATGATAGAGGCATCGGATAAAGTAGAAAACTCAGTAGAACAGATTAATCTGGTAAATGATACAGTTGATTCAACCGCTTTACTCATGAGAAATTTAGAGGATAAATTCAAAGAAGTTCTTTCCTTTAGTGATATTGTATCTAGCATATCAAAGAAAACGAATCTTCTTGCCTTGAATGCATCGATCGAAGCAGCATCTGCTGGGGAACATGGAAGAGGATTTGCGGTGGTAGCCGATGAGATTAAGAGTCTAGCCATGCAATCCAGTAATGCTACGAATAAAATAAACGATCTAATAGTCGCAGTGCAAGAGGAGATTGACCGATCTGGTGCAGCTATTCAAAACGGTGTAGTGGAGGCTAGAAATGGAGTATTAGTTATGTCAGAGGTGAAGCTACATCTGGATAATCTTTTTGCTTCTAATGAGAAGATGAATGATCGAATTAAGGATATTGCATCAGCAATTCTGAGTATTGAAACGTATGGTAAGGATGTTCTAGATAAAACCGCCTCCCTTTCTAATACTGCCAAGGAACTGAATGCTAATATACAGCAGACATCGGCTGAAACCGAGGAACAATATGCAATTATGGAAGGAATAAGGAACAACCTGCAAAACGTGATGATGCTAATGGAGGAACTTAGTAACTCTGTTAATCAGTTTAAGGTTAATTGAAAGCTCGAGAGGGGCATCATGTGTGTGATGCCCCTCTCTTTTGAAGCTTAAAACCTTATTATTTTAAATAGATGTTCACATTGCTTTTCACCCTTAGAGCTAATAGGAGAGGATACAGTTTCTATAAGTCGCAGCTTTACCTCGAGAAGTTTTTCGAAACCATATTTTACATGTCCACTACAACAACCGCAATATGTTAGGGAAACAGCTGTGGGGTTTGACAATTTATTTATAATTGGACATACGCATCTAAGTGATCCATTTGCTTAGCAAATGCTACCTTTTCTTCCGGGGTCTCATATTAACTTTCTGGAAAAACCATTTGCTCCATTACCTCATTTGGAATACCTTTGTCAATCATATTCTATGGTGCTATGAGGGGGGAGTGAATCACTCCCCCCTACACAACTATATTATATCCGGGCTATGCCGGTTGTACGGGCTTCGTTTATGACTGCTTCGGCTACCACCTGTGCTACTCGTTTATCCAGAGGATTTGGAATAATACATTCCTCGTTTAGATCCTCCTCTGAAATAAGGCCTGCTATGGCATAGGATGCTGCCACCTTCATCTCTTCACTAATTGTTTTAGCACGACAGTCCAAGGCACCACGGAAGATACCAGGGAAAGCAAGCACATTATTGATCTGATTAGCAAAATCAGACCGACCGGTTCCTACTATCCTTGCTCCTGCAGCCTTAGCAACGTCAGGCATAATCTCTGGTGTAGGATTAGCCATGGCAAATACGATAGAATCCTGCGCCATAGACTGAACCATCTCTGCACTTACAATATTCGGAGCAGAGACACCGATAAAGACATCAGCGTCCTTCATAGCATCTGCTAAGAGACCTTTCTGATGGGAACGATTAGTCACCTTCGCCAGTTCTGCCTGTGCAGGATTCAATTCTTCCATGCCTTCACAGATGATACCAAAACGATCGACCAGTGTCAGGTTCTTCAGGCCCAGATTCAAAAGATGCTGGGCAATGGCAATACCTGCAGAGCCTGCACCATTCAGAACAACCTTCACGGTTCCAATTTCCTTTTTTACAATCTTGAGGGCATTAATCAAGGCGGCCGCTACAACAATCGCGGTACCGTGTTGATCATCATGGAATACCGGGATATCACATATATCTTTGAGTCTTTTCTCTATTTCAAAGCAGCGTGGAGCTGAGATATCCTCCAGATTAATTCCGCCAAAACTACCGGAAATCAGATAAATAGTACGGACCAGCTCATCCACATCCTTAGAACGTACGCAGATAGGGAATGCATCTACTCCAGCAAATTCCTTGAAAAGTGCAGCCTTTCCCTCCATAACCGGCATACCAGCCTCTGGTCCAATATCGCCCAGACCAAGTACAGCGGTACCGTCTGTGATTACTGCAACCAGGTTACTCCTGCGGGTCAGCTCAAAGGATTTGTTGTAATCCTTTTGAATCTCAAGACATGGCTCCGCAACACCGGGTGTATAAGCAAGAGAAAGCTCTTCTCTTGAATTAATGGGAGCACGGGAAATTACTTCGATCTTTCCCTTCCATTCATAATGCTTTTGTAATGACTGCTGTTTGATATCCATATTCCTTCTCCTATTCAAACGGGAATCTATATTGTGTTAATCCAAGCTCATCACGAATCTGAATGAGTTCCTTCTGTACGGCATCGTTAATCGGTACTCCGCTGTCCTTACGCTCCTGCCATACCAGGTACTCTTTTTCACCGGCAGTGAAGATGTGGTCCTGTCCGGGTGCCTTCTCTGATCCGCGAAGGTCACGCAGAATATCTCCACAAGTCTTTTTGAAGGCTTCCAGCCCCATGAAGGCTTCTGTATCAATGGCAATAAAGAAATGACCAAGATGATAAGGAAGCTTTTCTCCGTTCTCTCCGATACCTGACAGTGCACGTAAGAAATTACCTTGCTGTAAGGCTGCAGAAAGTATCTCAACCACAGTTGCATAGCCGTAGCCCTTATATCCGGCTAACTCTTCACCTATACCACCTAAAGGTGCAAGTGCAGCATTTCCAGTGTTTAGATCAGTTAATATCTGCACGGATTCCGTCTTAGCCTCTCCATCACGTCCGATAACCATTCCGGCTGGTGTAGACTTGCCTACACGTGCGTAATATTCAATTCGTCCTCTCTGTGTAATGGAGGTAGCACAGTCAAGAACGAAGGGGAATTCTTCGTCTGTAGGCATACCAAAAGTCAAGGGGTTAGTTCCTAGCATATTTTCAACGCCAAAGGTAGGAGCGATAGAGGGTCTTGCATTGGTACCTGTGATACCGATGCAACCAGCTTCAACTGCCATAGTTGCATAATAGCCAGCAATTCCGTAATGTGTTGAATTACGTGCTGCAACCATACCCATACCGTACTTCTTTGCCTTTTCAATAGCCATTTTCATAGATTTATAACCAATAACCTGACCCATTCCGTCATGACCATCTACAACAGCAGTGGTAGGTGTTTCTCTGATTATCTCAAATTCAGTCACCGGCTTCTGTATTCCTGCTTTAATTCTGTCCAGATAAATTGGCTTAAAGCGGTTTACGCCGTGGGATTCAATACCGCGTTTATCAGACTCCAACAATACATCCGCGCAGATTTTAGCATCCCCTTCGGGAATACCATATTTCACAAAGGTATCAACTACAAAGTTAGTAATCGTTGTCCAATCTACAATATTTGACTTATCTGCCATACTTTCATCCTCCTAAAATTATGATCTAACGAAAAAAAAGCGACAACCAATAAAGGCAGTCGCTTTTCTCTTCGTCACAGAGCTTCTGTTTATAATTATTATAGTCGCATCTATCTAAAATGTCAAGAGATGAAAAAGTAATTCATTTAGCCTATGGAAAATGGAAAATGGGTGAAAATGTAGCCAAAACATGAAGAGGCTGGGAGGATTGTGTGATATGCTATAAATGCGGTGCCAAGCTATACATCAGCTCTAGCAGATCTGATACTGAAGATGAACGGGCATTAAAGCCTACATAATACAATTAAGGAATGTAAATAATTTTGTAACTTTACTAGAGTCCTTGGAAGCTTAAGTTTCTAGAGCCTCTTTTAAATATAATAGAAATCATCGTACAATAGTGATAGTATTATATTATGGTTTGCATGGATAATACGAAAGGATAATTCAAAGGGAGATCGGAAGGATAGTCTTCGAATATATCGATATTATACTAAAGGTAGATACCAAGAACATAAGGCTGTAAGACAGGAGGAGCTATGACTAAAAATGAAATATCAAAGGTAAGTATTATTGGCATGGGAGCATTGGGACTTTTGTATGGCTCCCATATCGTTAAGCGTCTAGGGATGGAAGCAGTGGACTTTATAATGGATGATAACCGTCTTAAAAAGTATGAAAATCAGACGTTTTATTGCAATGAGGAAGAGCTTAAGTTTAAGTTAACTAAGGATAGTGAAGCGGAACCGACTGACTTGCTTATCGTTGCGGTTAAGTATACTGGACTTTCTGAAGCTCTTATTTCCATGAAGAAATGCATTGGGCCGGATACGATAATCCTGTCTGCTTTGAATGGAATATCTAGTGAGGAGATTATAGGAAGACAATATGGGATGGATAAGGTTCTTTATACGGTAGCCCAAGGTATGGATGCGATGAAGTTTGGCAATAAGCTGCAATTTACCCGAATGGGAGAATTGCGTCTGGGGATTGAGGATGAAAGAAAAAGAGATAAGCTGACCCGAGTTATCTCATTCTTTGAGAAGATCGATCTGCCCTTTGTGGTGGAGGAGGACATCCTACATCGTATGTGGAGTAAGTTCATGCTGAATGTTGGGGTTAATCAAACCTGCATGGTTTATAATACTAATTATGCCGGAGCGCTAGCCTATGGAGAACCTAATCGTACCATGATTGCTGCCATGCGTGAGGTAATCGCTATCGCGGATAAAGAGGGAATTAAGCTATCCGAGGCAGATCTAAATCAGTATATCGATATTATAGGGAAACTTAATCCGGAAGGAACTCCTTCCATGGGGCAGGACCGCATTAATCGAAAACCGTCAGAAGTTGAGATGTTTGCAGGAACTGTGATAGAAATGGCTAAGAAGCATAAGATATATGTACCCGCCAACGATTTCTTATATAGACGGGTCAAGGAGATTGAACAAGAATACGTATAGGCTATTATTGTACAGGCAACTTTAAATCCATATTTTTATGCATGTATATGACATTTTGGTGAGTATAATTACTGTATAATTCGGAAAGTTATATATAAAGTCAATGCTGACTAATAAGGTTACATGAGTCTATTGTGCAATGTGTATTATTTTGAAATAAATATAAGTTGAAATTTGTTGACAACATGGCAGCCAAGTGGTACACTTTGATTATAACTTGGCTGCCATGTTGCGTCTTAAGAAGGCGCATGAATGTGATTTTATTAACAGTAATTTATATTTAGAACAGATATAGAAATGGAGGAAGATATGGAGAAAGTAAAAATGATGCATATCGGAATTACGAAAGGAGATGTAGGGCGTTACGTTTTTTTGCCGGGTAGTCCGGAGCGTGCTGAAAAGATAGCAGCCTATTTTGATAATCCAAAAGAGATTGCTTATCATCGCGAGTTCAGAACCTTTACAGGAGAGCTGGAAGGGGTAAAGGTAGCAGTAACCAGTACAGGAATTGGTGGACCATCTGCTGCAATCGCGATAGAAGAACTCTATCAATGCGGTGCTGATACCATGATGCGTATAGGTTCCTGTGCTTCTACTTCAGAAAAGGTAAGGGTAGGGGATATAGTGATCCCTAATGGAGCGATTAGAATGGAAGGCGTAAGCGACCATTACTTACCCACAGAATTTCCCGCTGTTCCAGATTTTAATATGCTCAAGGAATTAGAGAGAGCTGCCATGAGACTGGAAATGCCTTACAATGTTGGGGTCACAATAACCAAAGCTTCTTTTTACAGTCAGACCCGTCCTGAAACAAAGCCTGTGAAGGATGAAATCATTCACAAGTGGAATGCCTATGAAGCAGGTGGAGCAACCTCAACAAGTATGGAGTGCTCAACCCTGTTCCTGGTAGCTGCTACACTAGGGATTCGATCTGCCTCCGTTCTTGTAAGTGCAACCAACTATAAGAATTATGCAGAAAAAGACAAACCACCGCTTACTGATTTGGAAGACAGAGTTATTGTAGTCGGTATTGAAGCTATGAAATCTATCATTAGAGAGGATTTACAAAAAAGGTGATCAAACATGATTGATTATGATCAATTACCATTACTTGAAAAGGATGCTTCGGATAATCTGACAATACCCAATTATGTAAAAATATATGATATCATATTCAATTTAATTGTTGAAGGCGTTCTTAGTACAGGAGATGTTGTTCCAAGCGAAAATATGCTAGCAAGCTATTGGAAGGTAAGCCGAGGGACAGTAAGAATGGCGATGAGAAAGCTTGAGGAAGATGGTTACATCAATAAAACGCAAGGAAAACAGGCAGTGGTTGCAGCATATGCATTACAGTCAAAGGATGGATTTCAGTGGCTCTTTAATCCCTGCTTGGAGAATTGTGTTGATACCATCGAGGAGATCAGAGCAAACTCACTGTATCAGCCCTGTGGTATCTATGTGGCTCATGAGCTGGGATATGAAAAAGCTGGGACCTTAATGGTATCTGTGCGAGCAGATTATTTTGCAAGTGGACGTCAGGTGGCAAGCACAACCACAATTTTTGATGCAAAATATCTCGAAGAATTTAGTCTGGATATCAATAATGATGATATGATTAAGAATTTCATTGTTAATGAATTATATCAGCTTTCAAAGCGGGCAAAAACCGTATTTAATGTTCTGAATGCGGATACAGATTCTCATATCGCGGATATCAATAAAAATGAGCCAATTGTTATTGTGGAAGAGATATTAGTAGGGGATACGGACAAACCCCTGGCCTATTCAAAACATCAGTTATTGGGAAGTAAGTATCGTTTTTCAATGGAACGTAAATCACATCTGTAGATAACGAATTGAGTATCGAATTATGTGATCTATAGCCTGACATGGCTTTAGATTTAATTAATAACTTTAGTATGAATGAATGATAAACCATGGCAATAACTGTGCGAAAGCTATTGCCCTTATTAAGTGATGCCATTTTTGGGTGAAAGAGGCCTTGGTGGATGACAGGAAGCGGATCTGTGATACAACTAATGTCAGACACAAAAAACTCTTATACATATGCAGAATAATAATAACAAAACGATTTAGGAGGACGACAAATGAAAAAAGGTTTAGGACTAATTTTAGCTGGTGCTCTTATTTGTACCATGTTTACCGCATGTGGAAAAGCAAATACCAATAACACCGACACGCCAGCAAAGCAGGAAGAAACAACAGTTACAGAGGCAACCGATACTTCTAAAGCAACGGAAACCGCAAGTGAGGAAACTGCCGCTGAAGCACTTAAGGTTGTATATCTGGTTAATGGTAACTTAGGAGATAAAGGCTTTTATGATTCTGCGGCAAGTGGTCTCTATAAGATGAGAGATGAGCTTGGATATGAAGTAAAAGTAATCGAAATGGGACGTGATGAAACTAGCTATGAGGGACATTTTTTGGATGTATCTGAACAAGACTGGGATGTCATCATTGCCGGTACTTGGTCAGTGAAGGAAGTAGCAGAAAATACAGCCGTACAGTATCCGGATAAAAAATACGTATTTTTTGATAGTGATGTGAATCGTGATGTTGTAGTTGATGGTAATATGATGGGTGTCACCTATAATTCAAATCAGGGTGCTTTTATGGCTGGTGTATTAGCTGCAAAGATGCTCGATTCCGGTGATGCCAAAATTGATGCGGCATCAAGAACCTTAGGTTTTATCGGCTCCATGGACGCTGCTAATATTAATGACTTCTTAGTTGGTTATTTGGAGGGTGTAGCTTATGTTGATCCATCAATCAGAGTGATTACATCCTATGTAGGTTCTTTTGAAGATGTTCCGAAATGTTTAGAAATGACAACTCAGTTATATAACCAAGGAGCGCAACTTGTATATGCTCCGGCTTCTCAAAGTATTATCGGAGCTGCAACTGCAGCAAGCAACGTGGATAAATATCTTATCGCTTGTGATCAAGACTTATACACCCAGCTAAAGGACAGTACCCCTGAAATCGCAAAGAATATTTTAACCTCTACCTTAAAGAATGTTGGTGACTCTTTAGTTACTGCAGTGAAGGGGATAGCTGATGGTTCTATGACCTGTGATCAGACTTATTCTTTAGGTCTGGACAGCGGAGCAGTAGGCTTGGCTTATAATGATAATTATAACAGCATCGTACCCGAGGATATTAAGGCAAGTCTTGAAGAGGTGAAGGAAACCATTATCAAGGGTGAGATCGTAGTAAGCAGTGCAATGCAGATGACAACAGAAGAAGTATCTAATTTACGTGATAGTATGAAATAAGCAAAGGGAAATATCTGGATATGATATCACTCCATTATATGATGCGATATCGTATTGAAATCCACGGGGCAATTGTAAAATACAGGATCATAATTATTTTGCAATTGCCCTTTTCCATAGAGTTCTTTTAAGGAGTGAAAAGATGGAGACAAAAAAAGAAGTATTGCGGATGGAGAATATTGTTAAAGTATATCCCAATGGTGTTATGGCGAATAAGGGGATTAATTTTTCCATTAATGCTGGGGAAATCCACGCTCTATCGGGTGAAAACGGTGCAGGTAAATCGACATTAATGAAAATTATCTTTGGTGAAGAACAGCCTACCTCAGGAGAAATCTACGTAAACGGCAAAAAAACGATAATTGCAACACCGCAGATGGCTATCGAATTAGGTATCGGTATGGTACATCAGCATTTTATGCTGGTTCCGTCGTTAACCGTTGCAGAAAATGTCATTCTTGGTGCAGAGCCCAAAAAGGGACTTTTAATTAATATGAAACAAGCCTTGAAGCAAGTGGAGGAAATGGCGGATAAGTTCAATCTAAAAATAAATCCAAAAACCAAAATACAAGATTTGACGGTTGGACAAAAACAGAAGGTAGAAATCCTGAAAGCCCTTTTTCGAGGAGCTAAAATTCTGATTCTTGATGAGCCCACCGCAGTATTAACCCCACAGGAAACAACCGAATTGTTTGAGGAATTAAAGAGATTGCGTGCGAATGGATATACCATTATATTTATTTCCCACAAACTGAATGAGGTAAAGGAATTATGTGACAGAATTTCGATTATTAGACAAGGAGCATCGATGGGTGTCTATGATATCAATGATGTCTCTGAGCAGGATATCTCTAACCTAATGGTGGGAAGGGATGTTATCCTTAATATTGAGAAGAAACGGCCCCAAATTGGGAACACAACAATTCGGGTAAAGGATTTAACTATAGTAGGTGAAAACGGAAAAGCCTGTGTAAATAAATTATCTTTTGTTCTTCGGGAAGGCGAAATTCTTGGGATTGCAGGTGTGGAAGGCAATGGACAATCTGAGTTAATTGAAGCACTCACTGGTCTTATAAAATACTCCTCTGGTACCATAGAAATGTGCGGTAAGGAAATATCAGGCCTAAATATTAAGGAGATTAGAGAACTCTCTGTCTCACATGTGCCGGAAGACCGTATGACTACAGGAGTTGCACCTTCCTTATCTATAACAGAAAACATGCTAGCTGATAAGATATCATCAAAAGCTTTTTCCAAATACGGAGTTATTAACAGGCGTGCAATTCAGCAGTATAGCTTAGAGATGGTGAAGGAATATCAGGTATTATGCAAGAATCCTGAGGTTAATATTGATAGCCTGTCCGGAGGTAATATACAGAAGGCTGTATTAGCCAGAGAGTTATCCAGCGGTCCCAAGGTGATTATAGCCAATCAGCCAACGCGAGGCGTTGATGTTGGCGCGACCGAATTTATTCGTAAGAGATTAATTAAGATGAGGGATGATAAAAAATCCGTCCTTTTAGTAAGCTCTGATTTAAATGAGGTATTGGGCTTGTCGGATAGTATCATTGTTATGCATGAAGGTCAAATAGTAGCGTATTTTCCTGATGCATCAAACATTACTGAACTCGAGCTCGGAAAATATATGCTTGGAATAGAGAAACAATCTGACAAAGAGATTAAGGAGGTATGCCATGGACAGTAATAAACGAATTCGGCTAATTGTCGATATATCAAAGCTAATTCTAACTATTTTAGTATCCTGCGGTTTGGTTTCTCTAATCGTATTAGCAACGAGCTCCGATCCAATGAATGCGTTTTCCAGCTTCTTTATCGGACCATTTACCTCTCTTCTCCGCATTGGAAATATTGTAGAGGCAGCCTCTCCTTTAATGTTTACCGCATTAGCAGTAATTCTGATTTTTGGAGCAGGGCAATTTTCCATGATAACAGAAGGAGCCTTCTTCATTGGTACCCTGGGAGCCATGATGGTTGCTACCTCTGTACCCCTACCGGCAGGAATTCATCCCGTGGTTTCTTTATTGGCAGCAGGAATTATGGGTGCAACAGTTGCATTGATACCGGCGCTTCTAAAATTAAAATGGCAGGTGTCTGAAGTTGTAACGTCGCTTATGCTTAATTATGTGGTACAGTTTTTTGCAATCTATATGGTAAGCTACTATTTTCGTGAGATCAGTAGCTCCAGCTTAGCTTCTATCGCATTTTTGGATACTGCTATCTTGCCGGTTTTTATTAATGGCACAAGAATACATATTGGAATTATCGTCGGTGTTGTCTTATGTATTTTAATCTATTTATTACTCTATCGTACAACCTTTGGTATGAAATTAAGAATTACAGGAAACAATGTAAAGTTTGCTAACTATTCCGGTATTAAGGTGACTGGTATCATGGTGGTTTCCCAAGTAATTGCTGGTGCTCTGGCAGGTATTGGGGGCGGAGCTGAGCTATTAGGTATGTATACACGCTTTAAATGGACTTCAACACCTGGCTATGGTTGGTCTGGTATTGCAGTTGCTCTGCTTGCGAGGAATAATCCATTGATGGTTCCCTTAGCTGCACTTTTCATGGGATATCTTAATGTAGGAGCAAATATTATGGCAAGAAACAGCGATGTTAGTAGTGAGGTTGTTCAAATAATTCAAGGTGTAATGATTTTAATGATTGCTGCAGAAGCTTTATTGAAGAAGTGGAAGCAACGTATGATAGTAAAAGCTGCAAAGGCAGAAGCAGGGATGAAAGGAGATGTAGTAAATGATAATTAATTATTCTTTTATCGTTGACTTCCTTTTTATGTGGATCAGAGTGGCAACTCCTATATTACTAGCTGCCTTAGGAGCAGTAATATGCCAACGAACCGGTGTTGTCAATCTTGGCTTGGATGGTATTATGCTAATTTCAGCATTGTTTGGAGTCCTAGGTAGTGCATGGGGTGGTAATCTGTTCTGGGGCATCGTTATAGGAGTAGGTTCTGCAATCATAGTCAGCGCGGTATTTGCCTATTTTCATCTTATTTTAAAAGCAAATGCTGTATTATGCGGTACGGCGATTAATACAATGGCTGGGGGACTCACCGTCTTTGCACTCCAATTAGCAACCGGTGAAAAGGGATCAAGCTCCTCTATTAAAAGCTATAGCTTTCCTACAGTGAATATTCCAATTATAAAGGATATTCCTGTACTGGGAGATGTTCTATCCGGTCATAATGCGATTACCTATATTGCTTTCTTCTTTGTAATAGTTATTTCCATCTTCCTATATCGAACCCCTATGGGGTTACGAATGCGCGCTGTTGGGGAAAACCCCCATGCTGCTTCTAGTGTTGGACAGAATGTAACCAAAATTCAGTTCTTAGCAATTGTATTGTGTGGCGTACTCGTGGGATTAGGCGGCATGTACTTATCCATGGGATACTTATCCATGTTTACTAGAGACATGGTAGCAGGTCGTGGCTTTATCGCTCTTGCAGCATGTGCTATGGGTCAGTCGACACCGATCGGGGTATTGATTTCTTCTATGGTGTTTTCGTTTTTTGATGGTTTGTCCAATATATTGCAGCTGTTACAAATTCCTTCGGAATTTGTGCAAATGCTTCCTTATGTAGCAACTATTTTAGGCTTAACCGTTTATTCTATTCAGAAGATTAATAAAAACAAAAGGAGCAAGGAGGTATGACAAAATGTCATTAAATAAAGATGAAAAAACAATGGGTAGGAGGCAATACCATATCCATCTAGAGCCAGGAGATATCGGCAAATATGTATTATTACCGGGAGATCCTGCACGCTCGGACCGTGTAGCCAAATATCTTGAGGATGCTAAGCTTGTGGCTAATAACAGAGAGCATCGTACCTTTACAGGAACATATAAAGGAGTAAAGGTTTCTGTCACCTCAACAGGAATGGGATGTCCCTCTGCAGCGATTGCTGCGGAAGAATTAATTAATATCGGTGCAGAATGTCTCATTCGCATCGGCAGCAGCGCAGCACTACAGGAAGGAATCGAAATCGGCGATCTACTGATTTCCACTGCATCTATGAAAAATGAAGGTACCTCCAAGTTCTATGTACCAGATTGCTTTCCTGCAGTACCAGATTTTGACCTGACCCGAGCGATTATTGATACAGCAAAAGATATGCAAAAGGATATATCCGGCAAGGTTTATTATGGAATTAATGCTTCCGATGATGCCTTCTATGGTGAGACAGAGGAGTGGATTGATAAGTTATCCAAGCTGGGATGCTTAAACGTTGAAATGGAAAGCTCTGCTCTCTATACCGTATGCCACCGTAGGAAGGTAAGAGGAGCTATGATTAGTGCAGTTTCCGGAAATCTGGTAACGGGTAACGTAATATATGAAACGGAAAATACAGGCTTGGCAAACGGATGGGATGATGAAATACGGGTTGTATTGGAAGCTATTTATCGTTTTGAACAAGAACAGCATAATTAACTATCCGGAGTATTACGTACTCAAAAATATCCCCCATTTGAATTAGGCTTAATGTCAGTTGCAGTCTTGTATTAAATAAACATAACACAACAGAGAATCACAGGAGGTTACATAGCATGGAAGAAAAGAAAATGATGCATCTTAATATCAGCAAGGATCAGATTGGGCAATATGTATTTTTACCGGGCAGTGTGGAACGAGCTGCACTAATTGCAAAGTATTTTGATAATCCGGTAAAAATTGCGCAACATCGTGAATTCTTAACCTATACCGGAACACTGGATGGGGTCAAGGTAACCGTTACTAGCACCGGTATTGGCGGACCCTCCGCAGCAATCGCAGTAGAAGAATTATATGAATGTGGAGCACATACTATGATGAGAATTGGATCCTGTGCATCTACTTCACCCAAAGTGAGAATTGGCGATGTCGTTATTCCAAATGGAGCGGTAAGAATGGAAGGGACAGGTCTGCATTATCTTCCTATGGAATTCCCGGCAGTACCTGACTTTTCTATGGTAAAAGAATTAGAAGCTGCTGCTAAACGCCTTGATATACCATATAATATCGGCGTAACCATTACAAAGGATTCTTATTATACTGAGGTTGCACCGGAGACAAAACCGGTATATTATGAATTAAGGGACAAGTGGGATGCCTATGAAAAGGGCGGAGCTTCGAATACCAGTATGGAGTGCTCCACTTTATTTCTAGTTGCTGCATCTCTGGGTATTAGGATGTCCTCTGTTATGATAAGTGCAACAAACTATAAAAGCTACTCCAATGATGATAAGGATTATCCTCGTGAGTGGGAAGACAGAGCAATTCGTGTTGGAATTGAAGCAATGAGAGAAATTATCAAGAAGGATTTAGAAGAAAACCATAGAAAGCACGTTTAGTGAACTTTCTATGGTAATGAATTAGAAGATACCACGTAGTGGTATTCAAGGAGGTTATGATGAATAATTCTTTATTGGTTAAAAATGTACGTTATTTAGTTTCCTGTGATCCGCAGGATCAGGTAATGGAAAATGTAAACATGTACATAGAGAATGGTATGATTGTTGACATCAGCAAAAAAGAATGGGAAGCTGACACAGTACTTGACGCAACAAATATGTGCATGTATCCAGGGTTAGTGAATACACATCATCATCTATACCAGATATTTACTCGTAATCTTCCTAAAGTGCAAGCCATGGAACTTTTTCCGTGGCTTATCACGCTTTATGAATTATGGAAAAACATTGATGAAGAAGTAATCCATTCGACTTCGCTGGTTGGAATGGGTGAATTAATGAAAAACGGATGTACCACCTGTTTTGATCATCATTACGTATTTCCCGAAGGTAGAAACGAGATGCTTGAGACGCAGTTTATGGCGGCAGAAGAGCTGGGCATTCGTATGCACGTATCCAGGGGAAGCATGTCGTTGAGCAAAAAAGATGGCGGCTTGCCTCCGGATTCTGTGGTTCAGACAACAGATGCTATTTTAAAAGATTCCGAAAGACTGGTGAAAAAATATCATGACCCCAATACCGGTTCCATGCGCCAGGTAGCCTTGGCACCCTGCTCCCCCTTTAGCGTAACTCCAGATCTGATGAAGGAATCCGCGGTTCTCGCAAGAAGTCTGGGTGTACGACTTCATACCCATCTTGCAGAAACTAAGGATGAGGAAAACTTCACCCTGAATACCTATGGCATGAGGCCGTTGGAATACATGGAGAGTTTGGGCTGGATCGGTAGTGATGTATGGTTTGCTCACGGAATTCATTTTAATGACGAGGAGTTGAAGCGTCTTGCCGAGACTCAGACCGGTGTGGCACATTGTCCGATTTCAAATATGAAGCTGTCATCCGGTGTGGCACGGATTCCAGAGATGCTGAAGCTGGGGATACCGGTTGGACTTGCTGTTGATGGTAGTGCAAGCAATGATGGCTCCAACCTTTTGGAGGAAATGAGGACAGGTTATCTCCTGCACAGATTACAGTATGGCAATCAAGCGCCTACCGGTTATGATATGTTGAAGCTTGCAACCCTTGGAGGTGCTAAAATTTTAGGTCGATCTGACATCGGCTCCATAGAGATAGGTAAGGCAGCAGACTTCTTCCTGGTGAATACAAAGAGACTTGAATTAGTCGGTGCCATGGTAGATCCTAAATCAGTTTTAGCCACAGTAGGACTAAAAGGTGCAGTTGATTATACGGTTATTAACGGTAAAATAGTTGTACAGCAGGGGAAATTAGTAACCATTGATGAAGAGAAGACTCAGTATGAGGCAGAACAACGTTTCAATCGATTTATACAAATGTGAAATAATGAAAGCATAATTCACATTTGAAAGGGCAGTCCTGTGAATTACTAAAAACATAACTCACACTGATTGAGCTGCATATTAGATGCAGCATGGGAGGCTAAGGTGAAAATACTAAATTTTGGTTCCTTAAACATTGATTATGTATATGATGTAGATCATTTCGTTCAGGCAGAGGAAACCTTATCATCGATCAAATTAAATGTCTTTTGTGGTGGAAAGGGATTGAATCAATCAATTGCCTTAAGAAAAAGCGGTGCCCAGGTATGGCATGCCGGAGCAGTGGGTGCAAATGACTCCGAGATGCTTCTTGCCATGCTAGAGAAGGTTGGTGTAAATACCAGCTTTGTGAAAAAAAGGCCAGGTCCTAGCGGTCATGCTATTATTCAAAAAGATAAGCAGGGTCAGAATTGTATCTTACTATACGGTGGAGCGAACCATGAGATTCAAAAGGAAGATATTGATGAAGCCATACAGCATTTTGAAAAAGGAGATTTTCTAGTTCTGCAAAATGAAATTAATGAGATTGGTTATATCATGAATAAAGCACATGAAATTGGAATGAAGATTATCTTTAATCCTTCGCCCTTTGATGAAAGGATTAGGGTATACCCCCTTCACTTAGTAGACTATCTGATTTTAAACGAAGTAGAAGCAAAAGGCTTATGTGGAGGGAGCCATTTTGGTGCTTCCGAAGCTGATGTACTTGAGGAATTAGGAAACACCTTCCCAAATGCCAAAATAGTTTTAACCCTCGGAGCAGATGGCTCTATCTATAAAGATGGTGATTATTGCGTCCAACAGCAAATCTATAAAGTGACTCCGGTGGATACCACATCAGCTGGGGATACCTTTACCGGTTTTTTCATTGGTAGTCTGATCAATGGTGAGAAGGTAGAAAATGCCATGGATATTGCGGCGAGGGCCTCTGCAATTACTGTTACCCGCCTGGGGGCAGGACAATCAATACCAACTAAAGATGAGGTAGATAATTTTAAGGGATTACGAAAGTAACTCGAAAGGAAGAAATCATAATGAAACATATTCTAATAGATTGCGATACCGGAATTGATGATTCTATTGCAATTCTTTATGCACTGAAGAGCAAAAAAATCCATGTCGAGGGTATTACAACAGTATACGGCAACACATCCTCGCACCAAGCAGCGGAGAACACATTACGTTTAGTTAAGCTATCCAATTGCGGCTATGAGGTACCGGTTATCCTTGGGGCAAACCATAACCTAGATGGTGAGTATGGACCAATTCCTACTCACATTCATGGAGATAATGGAATCGGCAACGTGGAATTACCACAGTCGGAACAAAGACTACTAGAGGAAAGCGCTCCGGATTTCATTCTTCGAAAGGCCAATGAGTTGCAGGGGGATCTAATCATTGTTGCTTTAGGACGATTAACTAATCTCGCATTGGCACTGGAAAAGGATCCGAGACTCCCTTATAAAGTGAAGCGCTTAGTTATCATGGGTGGAACACTGGACAATCCCGGTAATGTGACTCCCTATGCAGAAGCCAATATATTTGGAGATGCAAGGGCGGCGGATATTGTATTTCGGGCAGGCTTCCATATGACTGTAGTTGGCCTCGATGTTACAACAAAAACCTATATAACGAAACAGGATATGGCATCATTGGAGAACTATTGTGCGAATGAAAATAAAGAGATTGTGAAGTATATCCAATCGGCCTTGGAATTCTACTTCAAGTTTAATAATGCCTCCAATGGAGACCTGGATCGCTGTGTCGTACATGATCCTTTGGCAATGGTCATTGCTGAAAATCCATCCTTAGGCGAGTATCGCATGCTTTGCGCAGGTGTGGAATATGGAAGCAAGGACTTTAGAGGAATGATTAAAATAGATGAAAGATTTGTTTCGGACTATGAGCAGGAAGAAATTCTATTTTGCCATAAAGTAAATTCAGATATGGCAGTGAGAAGACTTTTATCCGTGTTTTAATACAAAGGCAATAGAGAGGTCATTATGAATAGAAAAGAAATTATGGGATATATAGACCATACACAGCTTAAAGCTGTAACATCCTGGGACGAGATCAGACAATTATGTGAAGAGGCTATTGAGCATAACACTGCTTCTGTCTGCATTCCTCCATCCTATGTGGCAAGAGTTAAAAAGGCATATAATAAGCTTAATATATGCACCGTAATCGGTTTCCCTCTTGGTTATAATACAAAGGAAATCAAAGTCGCTGAGACTAAGCAAGCACTACTTGAGGGTGCCAATGAAATTGATATGGTTATTAATATCGGTGATGTTAAAAATGGAGAGTTTGATAAAGTAACCGAAGAGATTGCAGAAGTGAAAAAGGCAGTAGGTAGCGATCATATATTAAAAGTAATCATTGAGACCTGTTATTTAACCGTAGACGAAAAGGTGGCTTTATGTAACTGTGTTACTAAGGGAGGTGCCGATTATATTAAGACCTCAACGGGGTTTGGAACAGATGGTGCCAAACTGGAAGACATTGAATTGTTCAAGAAGCATATCGGTCCACAGGTTAAAATAAAAGCCTCCGGCGGAGTAAGAAGCCAGGAGGCTATGGAAGCCTTTATAAATGCTGGTTGTCATAGGATTGGAACAAGCTCTGCAGCAAAATAAAAAGTCTGGAACACCGAAGGCAACAACAAAAACACGAAGAACCCGTGAGTAGAATGGGACTTCGTGTTTTTTATTTGCGGTTATAAGGACTTATTGGTTATTTCTTAGGTGGAGCGCACGATTCGCGGCTAACCAGGCTACAGGGTACAATTATTTTACGGGGAAGCAAGGAGTCGCCAGCAATGGTCTGCTGTAGGACCTCGATGGCGCAGTCCGCCATAAAACTAATAGGAATGTCAATTGTGGTCAGGGGAGGCTTCGTAAACTGAGTTGAGGCGATATTATTAAAGCCAATGACACTTATATCGTTTGGTACCCTAATATTATTCTCATCTAAGGCACGTATGACACCGCTTGCCATTGTGTCGTTAGCAACAAACAATGCAGTGGGTAACTTTTGGCTATTCTGAATGGCGCTTTTTATGGCTTTATAGCCTTCTTCATAGGAAATCCTTGCACCTTCAAAAAAGTAGCAACTATTATAAATACCGTGCTTTTCCAATTGTTGTATTAGTGCTCGCTTGCGGTGATCCACTATGACTTCCCGATCGTAACCTAGGACAACGCCGCCCACAAAGCCGATTTCCTTATGTCCCAGTGACAGAAAATGTTCCACAGCCAGTGTGACTCCGAGTTCATAATTAGGAGTAACAGAACTGTAGGTGGCTTCTTGTGGAGACGAGTCAAGAAAAACTATATTTTTACTAAAATTCTCTAGTCGACTCATCTGGTCGTGAGTAAATCTACCGATGGCAAGCATTCCGTCAATCTCTACATCCACTGTCTGCTTATACTCACCATCTACATTAACCACGCGTATTGTATTCATATTTGCAAGGGCGCATTGTTTCTCTAACGTCATCATCAAATAAAGATAGTAGGGGTCATTCAACATCTCATATTCAGAGTACCAGTCCAGAATCAGGATAGAAAGCCTTTTGGAACGCTCACTTTCTGCCTTTCTGGCTTTAACTGTTTTATAATCAAGTTTTTCTGCGGCTTCAAATATTTTAAATTTTGTTTCATCGGACACACTTAAGGTCTCATCATGATTGAGAACTCGTGAAACAGTCGCCACAGAAAGACCGGTTGTCTTTGCAATTTGCGAAAGGGTAGCCATTTTTGCACCTCACTCATTGGTGATAATAAATCAGCAACAGTATAGCATAAATGATGGTAATAATCAATTCATAATAATGCTAGTAAAAAAGGAGTTAAAAAAGATAAAAAAGATAGAAATATGATAAAAACAAAATGGTAAAAGTTTAGTAAAAATATATTGACCAATTTTACTTCACGTTGTATAATATTTTTGTACAAAACAACTAAAATAAAGGGGGATATATTTTATGAAGAAGTTTTTATCATTAATAACTGCGGTTGTATTATGTGTAAGTAGCTTTGCAGCTTGTGCGCCGTCTACGCCAGATACCAATACTGGCGCTGCACCGACGACGGCACAGCAGACCGAGGTTAAGGAACAGACTAGTTCTACTGAAGCTACAGGAACTACAGAAAAGCAGAAGATCACTGTTTGGGCATGGGATCCAAACTTCAACATTGCTATCATGAATGAAGCTGCATCCCGTTATCAAGCAAAACACAGCAATGTTGAGTTTGAAATTGTAGAGATGGCAAAAGCAGATGTTGAGCAAAAATTACACGTAACACTCTCATCAAAATTGACCGAAGGGCTTCCGGACATCGTCTTGATCGAGGATTACAATGCTCAGAAGTATCTTCAATCCTATCCTGGTTCTTTTGCCGATCTGACCGGTAAATTAAACTATAGTGATTTTGCTCCTTATAAGGTTGAGCTGATGACAGTCGATTCTAAGGTATATGGTATTCCCTTCGATAGCGGTGTTACCGGCTTCTTCTATAGAAGCGATATCCTGAGTGATGCTGGATATAAGGCAGAAGATCTGAGCAATATTACCTGGGACCGTCTTATAGAAATTGGTAAGGACGTTAAAGCTAAAACAGGAAAAGCACTTGTTTCCTTTGATAAGACAGATGGCGGTTTGATGAGAGTTATGCTTAACTCATCCGGAAAATGGTACTTTGATACAGAAGGTAATATAACAATTGCAAATAATGAAGCTTTAAAGGAAGCAATGGAAATCTACAAGAAAGTTCTCGATGCTGATATCATTATTCCTACCGCAGGTTGGAATGAGTGGGTAGGCGCATTTAACAATGGTGATGCTTCTGCAGTTATTTCCGGATGCTGGATTGCTGGTTCTGTTAAAGCGGCAGCAGATCAGTCCGGTAAATGGGCTTGTGCTCCGGTACCCAGACTAAATTACTCCGAATCAAAAAATGCTTCCAACTTAGGTGGTTCTAGCTGGTATATTCTCGAAGCAGCTAAAAGCAAGGATGTAGCAATCGAGTTTATGAATGAAATTTTTGGAAGTGATGTTGAATTTTATCAGACCATTCTGACTAACAACGGAGCGGTTGCATCCTATAAACCGGCGCTCAGCGGCTCTGCTTATTCAGCTCCTGATACATTCTTTGGAGGTCAAGCAGTATTTGCGGATATGGGTAAATGGATGACTGAGATTCCATCGATTAATTATGGTCTGTATACTTACGAAGCAGATTCTGCAATTATGGCTAACCTCGAAGCATATCTCTCTGGTTCTAAATCAGTTGATGAGGCTTTGAAGGATGCTGAAGCTCAATTACTTGGCTTAATTCAATAGTGTAGTAGCCATAAAGGCGGGGCGAATACTCGTCCCGCCTATTTTTGAACGGGGGATTCTTAATGGAAAGAAAATTACAGAAATATGGATTAATATTCATTGCTACCGCAATGATCTTGCTCGCATTGTTTATGTTTTACCCAGTTCTATATTCGTTCTATTTATCCATGACAGCAACGAAGCTGGGAGTAACGAAATTTGTTTGGTTTAATAATTATAAAAGGATAGTAGAGGACCCTCTGTTTTGGACAGCTTTAAAAAACACCTTTGAAATACTGCTGATACAAGTTCCGATTATGCTTTTCCTTGCATTGATTTTAGCAACGATCCTCAATGATAAAAGTGTGAAATTTCGAGGGATATTTAGAACGGCTCTATTCTTGCCGGCAGTAACATCCCTAATTACATATACAATCTTATTTAAAATGCTGTTTTCCTATACAGGGCTCTTAAACAATGTGCTTATGAAGCTCCATTTTATTGCTGAGCCAATTGAATGGATGGCAAGCCCTGTAACAGCGAAAGCAGTGTTAATCATCGCTATGATTTGGCGCTGGACAGGATACAATATGGTTTTCTATCTATCAGGCATGCAAAATATTTCCGAGGATATCTATGAATCAGCTGCTATTGATGGTTCATCAAAAATAAATACCTTTTTTAAGATTACTCTACCACTACTTAAACCAATGATTTTGTTTACTACTATAATGTCCACCATCGGTACGCTGCAATTATTTGATGAACCGATTAACCTTTCCCAAGGTGGTACAACAAGTGCAACAGTTGGTCCCGGTAATTCGCTTTTGACCTTGAGTGTTTATATTTATAATATATGCTTCAAATATGTGCCGAACTTTGGATATGGTGCTACCGTTGCCTATGTGATCGTACTACTAATCGGTTTATTAACCCTTGCTCAGTTCCGTGTAGGGGCTACTGATGAAGAAAAAGAAGCAAGAAAGTTGAGAAATCAAGCTAAACTTGAAAGGAGGAGGGCGTAAAATGAGACGTAGATTCAGGATTCACAAATTATTTATCTATCTATTTTTGATTGTAGCATCCTTCGTTTCTATCTTCCCCTTTTACTGGATGATTACCGGAATGACAAATAGTGCGGTAGATATTGTTAAGGGCAAAATGACCTTCGGAACCATGTTTACTTCCAATATAACTACTCTGTTTAGGGAATATAATATGACTCAAGTATTACTTAACTCGTTAAAGGTTACAGGATTTACGGTTGTATTGTGCCTCTTGATATGCTCTATGGCAGCCTATGGTTTCGTTATGTATAAATCCAAGATTACGAAAAGAATGTACGCATTGACAATGCTAACGATGATGATACCCTTTGCGGCACTGATGATTCCTTTGTTTCAAATTATAGTTATGTTCAATTTATTGAATACACACTTTGCACTGATTATTACCAGTGCTACATCGGTATTTATTATTTTTTTCTTCCGACAAAGCTTTTTAACCTATCCCTATGAAGTTATCCAGGCTGCTAGGGTAGATGGCGCAGGTGAGTTCCGCATCTTCTTAAAGATTTTTGCACCATCCATGAAGAGTACATTTTTTGCTGCGGCCATTTATTCTTTTATGACCAGCTGGAACTCATATATGTGGCCTTTAATTGTATTACAAACCAATGATAAGAAAACGACAACGCTGTTAATTTCCTACCTGTCGTCTGCCTATGTACCGCAGTATGGAGTGATTATGACAGCGATCGTCATATCCACCCTACCGATTGTAATTATTTTCTTTGCTTTCCAAAAGCAATTTGTACAAGGAATGATTGGATCTGTGAAGGGATAAAAATAGAATGGAGTAGATAAAATGAGCAGAATTGAGCAATACAGCTTGGATTGGCTAACTAATCCGGAGGTTTTTCAAGTAAATCGCCTTTCCGCGCATTCAGACCACCTTTTTTTCTCTGATGACGAGGAACTAAAATATAGTTTGAATGGAAGCTGGAGATTCCGATATGCCGAAAACTTACACAAAACTGACTGGAGCTTTTGGCAGGACGAATTTTGCGATAGAAGCTGGAACAGCATAGAGGTTCCTTCCCATATTCAACTACAAGGCTACGGTATACCCCAATACACGAATACTATGTATCCGTGGGATGGGCATGAGAAGTTGATTCCACCTCAAATTCCTACAGAATTTAACCCTGTGGGTTCCTATATAAAGTACTTTCACCTACCGGCCAATTTTGAAAGTAAAAGAATCGTATTACGCTTTGAAGGTGTGGAAAGCGCCATGTATGTATGGATGAATGGTAATTTTGTAGGTTATAGCGAAGATACCTTTACCCCCTCGGAATATGATGTAACAGATTTTATGAAGCCGGGAGAAAATCGCTTATGCGTGGCTGTTATACGGTTTTGTAGTGGTAGCTGGCTGGAGGATCAGGATTACTGGCGATTCTCCGGGATATTCAGAGAGGTTGCACTATATGCTATACCGGTCATTCATGTAAGGGATATCGATGCAAGACCCAGCGTCAGCGAGGATTTGCAGGAAGGAAAGCTGGAGGTGGATTTCCATCTTGATGGTCGAGAATATGCCGGAGCCAAGCTACAGGTGTCCTTGCTAGATGCAGGAGGTAATCCTGTAGATACTTTTGGGTCACCAGTTGAGCAACTAGTTACTTTTACTAGGATAATGCGTAAGGCTCACCTCTGGAGTGCCGAAACACCTTATTTATATACACTGGAATATAAAATTTGTACCATATCAGGAGTGGTTATTGAGCGGGGAAGAAGCTATATAGGCTTCAGGCGCTTTGAGATAAAAGACGGCATTATGTATCTAAATAAAAAACGAATTGTCTTTCATGGGGTAAATCGGCATGAGTTTAGCTGTAAGTCCGGACGTGCCATTTCCAAAGAGGATATGCTTACGGATGTGTTGCTGATGAAGAGAAATAACATCAATGCAGTAAGAACCTCTCATTATCCTAATCAGTCCTATTTCTATGAACTATGTGACCGGCTTGGTATTTATATGATAGACGAAGCAAATTTGGAAACCCATGGTACATGGATGATCATGGGAATACCAGGTATTACAGAACATACAGTTCCGGGCGATCACGACCAGTGGATGGGAGCCGTTTTGGATAGGGGTATGTCTATGGTAGAAAGAGATAAAAACCATCCATCCATTCTAATGTGGTCCGTGGGTAACGAAGCTGCAGGGGGACGTATACTGTATGAGTTGGCACAGTATTACAGAAGGAGAGATAAGCAGCGCCTGGTCCATTACGAAGGAGTGTTCCACGACAGAAGGTTCAACAGCACCAGTGACGTGGAAAGCAGAATGTATGCTAAGCCTCATGAAGTGATTGAATATCTGGAAGGAAACCCGGAGAAACCCTTTATTTCCTGTGAATATTCTCATGCTATGGGTAATTCCATTGGAGGAATTAAAAAGTATATTGATATAGAAGATACCTATCCGATGTATCAAGGAGGCTTTATCTGGGATTTGATTGACCAGGCTATTGAACAAAAAGATTCTCATGGACGAACCTACTTTGCTGTTGGGGGAGATTTTGGAGACCGGCCCAATGACGGTTATTTTTGCGGAGATGGTCTGCTATTTGCCGATAGGAGGGTAAGTTCCAAGATGCAGGAGGTGAAGTTTGTATATCAGAACCTGCAGATTTTTTGTGATAAAAATGGTGCGCTGATAAAGAATAAATTCCTGTTTACCGATACTAATGCTTTTATGCTGCATTACAGGATATTAAAGAACGGTGAGGTAATTGAACACCGAAGCATGTCAGTGAATATTCCGCCTCTTAGCCAGGCTTATGTCCCGCTTCCGATTGTAATCGATAATGACAATGGAGAATATATATTGGATGTATCCTTTGTGTTAAAAGAAGACTTGCCATGGGCGGAAAGAGGTCATGAGATTGCTTTCGGGCAAGGAATAATCAAGCCCGCTGCCTTGAAAGTAGAAAGGGCAGCAGTGGAACTGGTTGATGGGGATGTAAATCTTTCTATAAAAAGCAAAAGGTTAAAGGCGATGTTCTGGAAGGTTACGAATACCCTAAACTCCTTTCAGATAGATGGAAAAGAAATATTAAAATCGTCGGTAAAACCGGATTTTTGGCGTGCTCCTACAGACAACGATATGGGTAACACATCCACATTTCATTGGGCGGTATGGAAAGCTGTCTCCCTCTATTTGATAGGCAGAAGCTTAACATTGTATGAAGATGAGGCATCCGTTACAGCGGAATATGAATTCCCGATCCTGGAAGGGAGGGGATGCACTATGCGCTATCAATTCCTGGGCAATGATATTTGTAAGGTTACTATGAGAATGGATGCTAATGAAGAAATCGCTTCCATTCCGCAGTTTGGCTTTACCTTCAGTCTTCTACCGGAATTTGATAAGGTACGCTATTATGGCCGGGGTCCAGGGGAAACCTACATCGACAGGAAGGCCGGAGGCCGGTTCGGGATCTATAGTCACAAGGTAATCGATATGGTTGAGCCATACTTAAATCCGCAGGAAACAGGAAATAGGACGGACCTTCGCTGGATAGAGATTATCAATGCGAAAGGCACTGGTGTCAGAATATTTTCGGATACGCCCTTTGAAAGCTCCGTGTTACCTTACAGCTCTCATGAACTAGAGAATGCAGGTCACCAGAATGAACTTCCGCCGGTTACCAAGACCGTTGTCAATATATCCATGGCAAAGAGTGGGGTAGCAGGGGATGATTCCTGGGGAGCACCTATTCATCCGGAGTATGTGGTGAAGCTGGATCAGCCATTGGAATTTAGTGTATATATACAAGCATTGGGGAATTAATATGTGCCGGATTACCTGTGGCACGACATAATAAAAAGAGGCTGTATACAACAGTCTCTTTTTATTCATGACAATAGAAAGTTCGCGAAGCGTGCTTTCTATTGTTTTAGATAAAAAGCAATAGGCTCACTGCCATTAATATCATTCCTGATACCATACCGTAGATAGAAAGATGATGCTCGCCGTACTCTCTGGCTGAGGGAAGGAGCTCATCAAGGGAGATATATACCATAATTCCGGCAACCATGCCAAAGATGACTCCCATTACCGTATCGCTTAGGATCGGCATAAGGATAAGATAACCTACAATAGCTCCTACAGGCTCGGATAGACCGGACAGGAAGGAATAAAGAAAGGCTTTTTTCTTACTTCCTGTAGCAAAATAGATTGGTACCGATACAGCGATACCTTCAGGAATATTATGTAGAGCAATTGCGACAGCGATTGGTATCGCAATGGCAGGTTCCTGAAGTGCTGATATGAAGGTTGCTAAGCCTTCGGGAAAGTTATGGATTGCGATAGCCAAGGCGGTAAAGACACCCATACGTAACAGTTTATTATTCTTTTTTGCTATTTCATGCTTTACCTTAATGGAATTGTGATGGCTATCCTCTGGATTATCAATATGAAGCTCTTCTATGGAGTGCATCTCATGAGGGTTTTCTACGCTGGGTATCAGCTTATCGATGAGAGCAATAAAGAACATTCCTCCAAAAAAAGAAATCACAGTGATCCAGGAGCCGGTTCTTAGCCCTAACTCAGCTACAAGGAAGTCCTTGGACTTAAAATAGATTTCTACCATAGAGATGTATATCATAACACCGGCAGAAAATCCGAGGCTTACGGATAAAAATTTAGTATTACTCTTTTTTGTAAAGAAAGCCAGAGCACTTCCGATACCGGTACTGAGACCGGCAAATAAGGTAAGTAAGAATGCAAATATTATATTCTCTATTGTGTATACCTCCTAATCTGATTGTATATTTTGGTATTATTGTAACAATATCTCAAGAGAAGAACAAGAGAATATTACAGAATACATTTTTATTTTTATAGTGGCCGCAAGAAATAGTAGTTATAGTAAATTAGTTTATTTTTCATATTGACAGTGATACTTTTATCCCTTAATATATGTTAGGTATCTAACAAAAGGAGAAGTCAGATGATAGAGAGAGAAGAAAGACACATTGGTAAGAAGTTGAGGATCTTATCTAATCTGGTTCGCAGAAAAGTTGAGAACGAGCTAAATCAAAGAGGAATGGAAGTGTCGAGCTCACAGGCCAGAATTATCGGTTATGTGTATCGTCAATCTAGGTTTCGTGATGTATATCAAAAGGATATTGAGGTGGAGTTTGATATTCGAAGGTCCTCTGTCACTAACACACTACAGCTTCTGGAGAAAAACGGGTACATCTCGAGGGTCAGTGTGGATGAGGATGCTCGGTTGAAGAAAATTCTGCTTACCGATAAAGGGATAGGAATTCATGAGATATTAAGACAGAGCATTTTAGCAGTGGAGGGAGCGCTAAATGATGTCTATACTCCAGAAGAATTAGAGGAATTGTTTTATTTATTAGATAAGTTACATGGGGCTTTAGATGCGTAATTCCTTGTAAATATCATTTAATAATGCACACAGATGGAACTGGCTGCGATATTTAAGCCATGTCTATTTTATTTATTTAATAGGAGAGTGATACGATGTTAAAAAAATTACTGAAGAATGTGGGAGAATACCGAAAAGATTCGATTCTAACTCCTATTTATGTGATTCTCGAAGTAATAATGGAGGTTATTATCCCATTATTAATGGCGAAGATAGTAGATGTTGGTCTGGCCAATGGGGATATTAAATATGTAGTAAAAATCGGAGTCATTATGCTGATATCATCTTTATTAGCATTGTATTTTGGTGTAACCTCTGGAAAGACGGCTGCAAGAGCAAGCACTGGATTTTCGAAGAATCTAAGGAAGGCGATGTATGATAAGATACAGTCCTACTCTTTTTCCAATATCGATAAGTTTTCAACCTCAAGCTTGGTGACCAGATTAACCACAGACGTTACCAATGTACAGAATGCATATCAGATGTGTATCAGAGTGTTGGTAAGAGCTCCGATTATGTTGATTTCGGCTTTAATCATGTCTTTCTATATCAATTCGGAACTGGCTCTGATATTTTTAGGAGCAATCATATTCTTAAGTGTTGTTTTATACCTTATCATGACACGGGCGCATGTGCATTTTCAACGTACCTTTAAAAAGTACGATGATTTGAATGCTAGTGTTCAGGAGAATCTCACCGGTATCCGTGTTGTGAAGGCATATGTAAGAGAAGATTATGAGATTAGCAAATTTCATAAAGCATCAACATCTTTGTATACTGGCTTCTCTAGTGCAGAAAAATTGTTATTAATCAATACACCTGCTATGCAGTTTACCATGTATACCTGCAACCTATTACTTTCCTGGCTTGGTGCACATCTAATTCTTAAGGGTCGGATGGCAACGGGTGAACTAATGAGTATGTTTACCTATACCGGCAATATCCTGATCAGCTTAATGATTGTATCCATGGTCTTTGTTATGGTTGTTATGTCGAGAGCCTCTATGGAAAGAATCTACGAAGTACTGGCAGAGGAGAGTAATTTAACCAATGGATCGAACCCTATCTATGAAGTTCCGGATGGTTCCATTGAATTTAAGAATGTCGATTTTAGTTATAGCAATGATGTCAACAAGCTGGTACTTGAGAATATTAATCTAAAGATCAATGCCGGTGAAACTATAGGTATTATCGGTGGTACCGGTAGCGCGAAAAGCTCCCTGGTTCAGCTGATTCCCAGACTTTATGATACAACAAGAGGCACGATCGAGGTCGGTGGAGTTGATGTAAGAAATTATGATATGGATACCCTGCGCAATGAGGTCTCCATGGTATTGCAAAAGAATGTATTGTTCTCCGGCACCATCAAGGAGAATCTTCGTTGGGGCAATAAGGCTGCAACGGATGAGGAGATCAGAAAGGCCTGCGAGCATGCTCAGGCACAGGAATTTATTGAGAGCTTTCCTAAGCAATATGATACTTATATTGAGCAGGGAGGAACCAATGTATCCGGTGGACAAAAACAGAGGCTTTGCATTGCAAGAGCTTTGCTGAAGAAGCCTAAGATTCTTATTTTTGATGACTCTACCAGTGCAGTGGATACGAAGACAGACGCTAAAATCAGAAAAGCTCTAAAGGAAGAAATACCAGGTACAACAAAGATTATCATAGCTCAGAGAATCTCATCCATAGAGAGTGCGGATAAAATTATTGTAATCAATGATGGCAAAATCGATGGCTTTGGTACCCACGACGAGCTTCTTATGAGCAACAGCATCTATCGGGAAGTATATTTATCTCAGACGAAAGGAGCTGGTCAGGAAGATGAGTAATGAGAAGAAGCAAGGTGGCAACATGAATAAGATGCCAAAGAAGAAGTTAAATAAAGATAATATAAAGGTATTAAAGAGACTTTTGCTATATGTATTAAAGAAAAATAAACTTAAAAGTATCGGTGTTGTTATCTTTATTATTGTAAGCTCACTTGCCAATGTGGCAGGAACTATTTTTATAAAGAATGTAATTGATGATTATATTGTTCCCTATCTTAATCAGGATGCGGTTGATTACGGCCCCTTGTTAAGTGCGATCCTGGTAATGGCTCTCATTTATCTGGTAGGCGTATTATCTACCTTTTTATATAATCGGATTATGATCTATATCACACAAGGAACCTTAAAAAGTGTTCGAGATGATATGTTTGAGCATATGGAAAAATTGCCGATCAAGTTCTTTGATACGAACCCTCATGGGGAGATCATGAGCTTGTATACCAATGACGTGGATACGCTGAGACAAATGATATCACAAAGTATCCCCCAGCTGTTGTCCTCAGTTATTACAATCGTTACGGTATTAGTCTCGATGATTGTGTTAAGTATTCCTCTGACTCTGGTAGTACTGCTTATGGTAATCATGATGCTTACTATCACGAAAAAGATCGGCGGTATGAGTGCCGTTAACTTTAGAAATCAGCAGAAATCCATTGGAGCTCTCAATGGCTATATTGAGGAAATGATGGAAGGTCAAAAGGTAGTTAAGGTATTCTGCTATGAGGAGGAATCAAAAGAGAGATTCAGTAAGCTAAATGAGGAATTATTCGAAAATGCCAACAATGCTAATAAATATGCAAATATCATGATGCCTATCATGGGTAACATAGGATACATCAACTATGTTCTTATTGCAATGTTAGGTGCTGCCCTGGCAATCTACGGAATTAATGCCTTTACTATTGGTGGTCTGGCAGCCTTCCTCCAGTTAACAAGAACCTTTAATCAGCCGGTATCACAGATTTCTCAGCAGTTTAATTCCATCGTTATGGCACTAGCCGGTGCGGAACGAGTATTCCGCTTGCTGGATGCTGAGCCAGAATGCGATGAAGGATATGTAACACTAGTGAATGCCAGAGAAGATCAAAAGGGTAACCTGATAGAAGTGAAGGAAAGAACCGGTATCTGGGCATGGAAGCATCCTCATTCCGATGGTAGAGTAACCTACACCAGATTACTGGGTGACGTGGTATTCGATAAGGTTGATTTTGGTTATAGCGATGAGAAGATTGTACTTCATGATATTGAATTATATGCTAGACCCGGCGAAAAGGTGGCTTTTGTCGGAGCAACCGGTGCCGGAAAGACTACGATTACCAATTTGATAAACCGTTTCTACGATATACAGGACGGTAAGATACGATATGATGGCATTAATATTAATAAGATTAAGAAAGATGACTTAAGAAAGAGCTTAGGTATCGTGCTTCAGGATACTCATCTATTCACCGGTACGGTAGCAGATAATATTCGCTACGGTAAATTGGATGCCACAGATGAGGAGGTATATGCAGCAGCAAAGCTTGCCAATGCGGATCTCTTTATTAAGCATTTACCCCAAGGCTACGATACCATGTTGACCGGGGATGGAGCAAACCTTTCTCAGGGACAACGACAGCTGCTATCCATCGCTCGTGCTGCTATTGCAGATCCTCCGGTTTTAATTCTCGATGAGGCTACCTCCAGTATTGATACAAGAACGGAGAAACTGGTACAGGAGGGTATGGATAAGCTCATGGAGGGTAGAACCGTCTTTGTTATCGCCCATCGACTATCAACCATTCAGAATTCCGATGTAATTATGGTACTGGAGCAGGGAAGGATTATTGAGCGTGGTAATCATGAGACCTTAGTTAAGCAAAAGGGAAGATATTATCAGCTCTACACTGGTGGACTTGAGTTAGAATAATTACATCATGCTAGAGAGACAACAAGGGTTCCGGAGATTTTAACAGCCTCCGGAACCCTTGATTCTTTTATGTAGTGGCTTGAAAGGTAAAGAGCCCATCCTTGATCGAAAACTGGCATATACCGCCGTGCTTTTCTATGATATGAACCATACTTTTTGTACCATAGCCATGGCCCTCATCCTTTGATACAGGTAGGCCCTGATGGAATATGGGTTCAGTCTGATAAGTGTTCCGGATATCAATGCACAGCTTATTATTCTTGGAAAACATACGCAACTTGATATGGCGAGAATTACTGTTTTCTATATTATTGCAAGCATTTATTGCATTTTCCAAAGCATTTGATAAGAGGGAGCAAAGCTCAGTGTCACTAAAGGGTAGCGCGTCAGGTAGCTTAACATCCACCGTCATCATGATTTCCGACTGCTTGGCTTTGGCGCTGAAGGAGGACAAAATCAGATTGACGGTTTCGTTTTCGCAAAAGCGTAGAGGCGTGATGGTGTCAATATCGGACTGGGCAGCCCGTAGATATTCTTTGATTTCCTCTGTACGATCCTTGGATGCCAAACCCTGTAGCAGAGCAAAATGGTGGCGCATATCGTGGCGATAAGCTGCGGCATTCTGCTGTATCTGAAGCAGAGAAGAAAATTCTGTTTGCGCTTGCTTAAACTGGGCATCCAGCATATCTCGCTCTCGCTGGGTACGTGCCTGTCTTTGTGTCTCATCGTAGTAAAGGAGGACAAACACAAAATAGAAGGCCGAGGTCACGAAGGGCATGAACTGTACAGCCACTCGTGTTCCACTGTACAAAAAATCGGTATAAACAGTGGTGGTATAGTCGAAGAAATAGTATACAGCTGGTATGGCACCAAATAGTAGACAGGATTTAACAGAGCGTTCGATCAGATGCCAAACCGATTCGGCCACATATTTATGCAGGAAATAGTATATCAGACATACCGATCCAATATAACCCAAATGGTTCATGGACACACTGTCAAATACATCTCCTGCCACACTGCCAATCCAACGGGGTGGCTGGCAACACAGAAACATAGTAAACATACTAGTGATCGAAATTAGCCACGAGCGTTTTAAGTACAAGGCGATAAAAGCAGCAATCGGTAAATGGGTCAGTAGTGGGTATATTTTCCACGTGAAGTCCATGCCAAAGCGAAACAAGCATAGAACTTGGATAATAAATATAACAACGGTAAAGCACCCCACAGCCAGGTAATTTTTTCGTGTACGTGGCATACCGGCGAAACTGACTCCACCAACCATGCCGAATAGCAGGGCAAACCAATAACGTGAGAATTCTATAACAGTAGCTATCATTTTTTTCCTTATTCCCCTCCCATTTGATAATCTAGGTATTGTTGTTTAATCTCCCGTGCCTTGCCCTGTGCGACAGGGATAGAGGTAAGAGTCTGCAAGGTCACTTGATGATTTTCAATGGTATCAATATATTGCATATTCACAAGATAGGAGCGGTGGGGCTTGATAAAACATCCGTATCTCATGAGATTATTGCAGGCAGAGGAAAAGGCTTCTGTGCATTCAATTACCTTACCGGATAGAAGGTGATACAATACATTTCTGCCAATGACCTCTGCAAAAACCAGATTGGAGATTAGTATTTTCTGAATGCCCTCGTTACTCTTTACAATAATCGAATCCTCATTTTTTTCCACATTCATCTGCTCCACTATCTCGTCTAAGGAGAAGAATAGTTTTTCTTTGGTGATCGGCTTTAGTACATAGTTGATGGCCTTCACGGAATAGCTTTCCAAAGCATATTCCGGTGATGAGGTAAAGAACAAAATCGGTGCAGTCTTATCAAAAGAACGAATTTCCTTTGCAACATCAATGCCGGTAAAGCCTGGCATAATAATATCCAGACAGTATATATCGAACCGTTTTCCCTTTTCTAGTACAGAAACTAGATCAAACCCATTTGGAAAGACGGCATATTCGCAACTTAGATTCTTTGATGATCGGTATAGGTTTATGAGTTGGACCATATTGGATAGCTCATCAATATTGTCATCACAGACCGCAATCTGTAGCATAAATCATCCCTCCATGTTTATTGTTCTCTATGATTAGTTTAACATAAAAATCAATGAACCGAAACTATAACATAAAAAATATGATTCCTCCCCTCAAAGCATATAAACATGTTTCATGCAGAAAAAAACATGTTTCATGCAGTGGACGTCTTTTTTAGAGAATATTGTGATAGATTGATAGCATGAGAAAAAGTGACATTTACATAAAAACGAAGCAAGGGAGGATTCTACTATGCTGCCAACTTTCATCGCAGTCATCGCAGTTGCTGCACTAATTGTTCTATGGGTAATCTCTACGCAACGTAAACTGGTGGTGCTTGATGAGAATATCAGCAATGCCATGACTCAAATCGGGGTGCAGCTATCAAGCCGCTTTGATGCATTAACTGCTCTTTTGGATTTGACAAAAGGTTATGCCAGGCATGAAAGCGAAATACTGATCGAAACAATAAAATCAAGAAGAAATGTAATTACGGCAATCTCTACGACGGAGGATGTGCTGTGCCAAGAGGGGATAATTTCCGAAACGTTAGTCAGGATAGCCATGGTAACGGAGCAATGCCCTGAATTAAGGGAAGACCAGAATTTTATCAAGACAATGGACGCAGTGGAAGCCTTTGAAAAAATGGTACGTACCAGCCGCCTTATATACAATGACAGCGTGACGAAGCTGAACCGTGAAATCCGGATGTTCCCGGTATCCATGATTGCTGGCTTATTGGGATTTCATCAAAAGGAGTATCTTGTGGATCAGACAGGCAAGAGATGAGGTAGCGAAACAGGATAATATTTTAATATAAGGAGGAAGTAAATCATGGGACTATTTTCTAAAAAGCCCCCCTGCCCGATCTGTGGTGGCAAAATCTCGTGGTTCTTACCATCGAAAATCGAAGGCGAATACATCTGTGACACCTGCTATAACAAAATTGATATGGAAAATGACAAGAAGAATAAGCTAACGATGGAGGACTTTAAGGAATATCTGGAGTTCTATGATCAAAACCAATTACTTAGGAAGCAGTTCGTTATTTCTGAACGGATTGATTTTGGTGTTTGGGATACTAAAATCATCTTTGATTATCAGAATAAGCTGTTCTGCATGAGTAAAAATCCTGATAAGACGGTATTTGAGGGTAAGCACTTGAGATCCTTTACCATTAAGGAGGACAGTACACCTTTATTTGAAGGCTCGGCAGAGGGCATACGTCGCTATGCAAGCACCGTACCGGAACGCACTATGGCTATGTCAGCGCAAATCGATCAGTTTATGTTGAAAAAACGAATGACAAAGGTCATCGATAAGCTGGATGATGGCAAGGTAAACGGATCAGCACAGGAGCAGTATTTTGATGTACCGGAGCCCTTTAAGGTCTTTAATGTGGAGCTATATCTCGACCATCCCTACTGGAGGGTAATCAAATGCGATATGGATGGCCCTCGATTTGATAGCCATAACCCTGATGTGAACGACTATCTCCGATCCTATCAAAATAGTATGGAGGAGCTGGAAAAGCTTGTGGCTGCATTCAGGACAGTAGCCTTCCCTCATGCAGCTGAGCAGACCACTGGCTTTAGTGCGACGTGGGCGCAGACAGTACATACAGATACAGCCCCCACAGCTGATGCCATCGAGGAAATTAAGAGATATAAGGCACTGCTGGAAGACGGTATTCTTTCACAGCAGGAATATGAAGCAAAGAAAAAGCAACTGCTTGGAATATAACGAAATGACTATGGGGCTGTAGTACTAGGTATATATACAACAGCCCCAAATTTTAGAACCAGGAAAGTATCATAACTAGTTTAGGAGGAACGGAATATATGAAGCATAGAATAAAAGGGGCTATTTGGAGAAGTGCTCTATTCGTTTTGCTGTCTTTCGCGATAGTAACGTCTTTTGCAGCTTGCTCTACGGAAGACAGTATACCGACAGAGGATATGGATAATTTAGAGGATATATCATCCGGTGATTCCCAGTCTCCCCATAACCGTGTGTCTACAGACACGGAGTGGGCCATCTACTGGTATCTATGCGGAAGTGACCTGGAAACCAATTACGGCGCCGCCACGGATGATCTGGTAGAGCTGATGGAGGTGAAGCTACCGGAGAATGTGAAGGTAGTCATCCAGACCGGTGGAGCCTCTGTCTGGCAAAATGAACT
Source organism: Bacillota bacterium (assembly GCA_023411555.1). GTDB lineage: Bacteria > Bacillota > Clostridia > Lachnospirales > Lachnospiraceae > Mobilitalea. The sequence goes on along the minus strand of JAEYOQ010000017.1, from coordinate 33,312 downwards.
AATCAGTGCGGATACGATGGGGCGCTATCTCTATGACCATAACGGGCTGCAACCCATTGAAGAGCTTCCCTCCGCCAGTATGGGTGATGCCCAGACACTGAAGGACTTTCTGACCTTCGCGAAGGAAAACTATCCTGCCAAGCGTACTGCTGTAGTCTTTTGGAACCACGGAGGTGGCTCAGTATCGGGTGCGGCCTTCGATGAGCTGTATGGTATGGATTCTTTAAGTCTAGCAGAGATGTATCAGGCATTTTTAGAAACCTTCGGAGAAAATCCACAGAATCAGCCGGTAGACATCATCGGCTTTGACACTTGCCTAATGGCAACAGTAGATACGGCCTATGCCTTCTCCGATATCGGTAAATATCTTGTGGCATCCCAGGAGGTAGAGCCGGGGAACGGTTGGCTCTATAGCGGTTGGATAGGAGCACTAGCCGGGACCCCGGATATGGAACCGCTGAAGCTGGCCAAGGTGATTTGTGACAGCTATGAAGAGGGATGCAAGGAGGTTGGGACAGAGGACAATATTACTCTGTCGGTTACCGATCTCTCCAAGGTGGCCGGTCTCCTTGCCGCTTATGATGATTTCGGCAAGGAAGCCTTGTCTTCAGCAGTAGAAAACCCGGCATTCTTCGCCCGTTTTTCCAAAATTGCAAATAGTGTTGAAAACTACGGTGGTAATACCCGTGAGCAGGGTTATACCAATATGACGGATCTAGGAAGTCTTGCCTTAAAATCCTCAGAATTGCTGCCCCAGACCTCAGGGGCAGTCTCTGCTGCGCTTGCCGATTGTGTTGTGTATAAGGTAAACGGGAAATATCGTCCGGACTCGGTAGGACTTTCCTGCTATTACAGCTATAACGGTGATGTGGAGGACTTCAATACCTATATGGACATCGGCCCTGCCGCATCCTTTAAATATCTGTATGCCTATGGTTTAACCGGTGAGCTTTCCGAGGAGGGTATGGACTATCTCTCCCAGATGAATTACAGCTCCCTGCCCGAGCTGTTGACCCTAAACAGCGTAAACTGGCAGGATATGCCCTTAACCGTGGATGAGAACGGTAATTCCACCCTTACGCTGGGTAGTGAAGCGATAGACATTCTTTCGTCCATAACCTTCGAGCTTTACTATGCTGATCCAGAGGAGGATATCATGCTCTGCCTGGGCTCTGACAACGATATTGTAGCGGATTGGGAGAACGGCGTATTTAAGGATAACTTCCGTGGCGTATGGGGTAGCCTGGATGGTGCCCTATGCTATATGGAGATTGCCTATGAGGGAGAAAACTATAATCAGTATACGGTGCCGATTCTGCTAAATGGTGAGGATTATAACCTTATGGTTATCTATGACTTTGAGACAGGAGAATATTACATAGAGGGTGCCAGAAAGCCGCTGGATGAAAGCGGTGCAGCGGATAAAAATCTCAGGTACCTAGTGGAAGGTGACGAGATCCAAACCGTTCATTATGCAACGGCAATCAGCGGCGATGGCGAACTGACCGCTGTTCCCATTGACACCATTACAGTGACCCCTGAAACTGCATTTTCTGAGATCGAGCTTGGCGATGGCTTATTTATCATGATGTACATCATGCAAGACAGTCAGGGCAATGTAGCCTACTCTGCTCCTGTAACCTTTGAATCAACCGATGGACAGATAATAACCAGCGTGGAGTAGAAGGTAAATTATCCTAAATCAAAAAAGACGCGATTAACATGAGCCAAGCTCTGATTGGTGCAATCAGAAGAAATAGATGCAGGATTACTGCAAACTCACCCGAGAAGGAAGAACTGTTATGAAAAAACGAATGCTATTTATGCTTTTTGTGCTGAGCATGGTATTGATCACTATGCTGCTGTCAGCAACAGCGGAAGAAGCGTATAGGGAATCTATAGCTTCGTAGAGCTTAAAACTGCCATAGACGGCGCAACAGGCAACTAGAAGGGTCTTTCGCACTTATTTGTGCGAAAGACCCTACCCAGTGCTACACCTCAAAATAGTGGGAGCGAACGCAAGAAAATGCTTATACCGAAAATGCTTATAAATTGTTATAAAATGCTTATAAAGATTACCTAAATTAAATTTCATGTCGAAATTTTGATGTTTCATGCAAAAAATGAATTTACATTTAAAATATATGATAGATTAAATAAGGTGAAAATCAATGCATTAAATCTTAGAGTTGCTTATCTTGGTAAGTGGATATCACTTTTTGTGAACTGGCTTAAAGCTTGATTAGTCATTATTATGATAAAATAATTAAAGGAGGTAGTATATGAACAAAAAGTTATTAAAAGTGGGTATTTTACTTTGTATGACACTAATTTTTCTGGGCATGAGCAGAAATCAGCAGGCCCAGGCAAGTGCGATTGATGTGGCCGTTGCCAAAATTAACGGTGAATCGTATTCTAGCCTGAAAAAAGCAGTTGAAGCAGTTAGAGAGGGAGAGATCATTCAGCTGATGACGGGTATCACACTTGAAGGTACAGTCACTATCGAAAAGATCAATAACTTGACCCTTGATTTAAACGGATGTAAGCTGGATGGTGGCAGTAATTGCGCTATTGATTATAAAGGTGCTGGTACACTGACCATTACCGATGGCAGTGATAGCAAAAATGGCTTGGTCACTAGCTGCTATTTAGGATCTTGGGGTACGATTAAGATTAGCAAAGGAAATCTTATACTTGCTGGTGGTGTCGTGGAAAATACTCATACTGGTGAAGGAGCTGAACATGCTTATGCAATTTACGTCAATGGAACTAGCTTGAGCATCACGGGTGGCATGGTGACGAGCAATGAAAGAGCGATTTATTCTACGGGCTTGATCAGTGTGAGAGGCGGTACGGTGCAAAGTAAAAAAGAGGCAATTTTTAATTATGGAAGCAAAGGTGTTGTCGTTGAAGGCGGCACAGTGAAAAGTACTAGTCATAATGCCATTAGTAACTATGCATCTGGTAGTGTAAAAGTGACTGGCGGTACAGTGGAAAGCGGCGTTGGTTCTGCAATTTTTAACGTTAGTTCAGCTAGTGTGAACATCTCCGGTGGCACAGTGAAAGGTAAATTGAGGGAGATTTACAATCATCTTAATGGCAAAATCTCCATCAGCGGCGAGGCTGAGCTCACCAGTGATGATGCCACAACGGGTACGATTTATCTGTAGTATTATGGAATTACTGAGACGGAAATCGTCCTTGAAATTACCGGCGGAACGATAGAAAACACTGCCACGGGCGGCACCGCAATTATTAACGATAAAAAAGACTCCTGCAAAATCACGATCCCAAGTGGTACGCCTGTTATTAAGGGTGGCGGTATGGCGATGAACACTGCACCGGATTTGAGTCAATATACGAAGGTGCAGGTTACGGCAAGTACTGATGTCGGTGGAACGCCGCGGGTAGAAGAATATAAAGAGGAAGGCATAAAAGACTATAGATACCTTACTTTTGCAACTAGTACGGGAACTACAGTCAAAGACGAGGATTTGGATCTAACAAGTATATTGGATGCTCCAGTAGTTAGTGCTAAACCAATGACAGACATTAGGACCGATAATAATTATACTGGTTCGGTGAGTTGGAGCAATGCCCCTAAGCAGTTCCTCGGCAGCACGGGCTACACGGCCACACTCAAATTAAAAGCAAATGAGGGCTACACCTTTTCCGGAGTGGAAAAGAATACATTCACATACACCGGAGCTAACGTTACCAATGCTAGAGGCACAGGAGATATCCTGACCGTAACCATTATATTCCCTGATACAGCAGAAGGAACCAAAATCGCTATTCCTACCGGCAACAACGGACTCAAGTGGACCGGTAGCGAGCAAATCGGCGTGGAAAGCGGCGAAGGCTATGTCTTAGTCGGAGATAAAGCGAAAGATGCGGGTAACTATACCGCCAAAGCAACACTAATCCCCGGTTATATATGGAACAATAATACCACCACAGACAAGTCAATTCCTTGGAGCATCGCAAAGGCAGACGGGCCTGATGCTCCGACAGGCCTTGAAGGTGTGGCACCTAGCACTTATGGTGGTAAAGACGGAAAGATCACCGGAACATCCACCGATATGGAATATGCTAGTAACAATAGCTTCACTGGTGCCAAGAATTGCACCGAAACAGAAACCACCGTCCCTTCTGCAGGAACCTACTATGTGCGCGTAAAAGCCACCGCAACTCATAAGGCGGGAGAATATGCCGAAGTAATAGTTTCGGAAGTAGTAACCCAAATTGCTATTCCTACCGCCAACACCGGACTTAAGTGGACCAACAGCGAGCAAATCGGCGTGGAAAGCGGCGAAGGCTATGTCTTAGTCGGAGATAAAGCGAAAGATGCGGGTAACTATACCGCCAAAGCAACACTAATCCCCGGTTATATATGGAACGATAATACCACCACAGACAAGGAAATTCCATGGACCATCGCAAAGGCAGATGGCCTTGCCATTACCGAAGAAATATCTGTAGTGGGATGCACTACCCCGGATAATAATGATGGCAAGCTCATTGGTGTGACTACCGCTATGGAGTATAAGAAAGATGGCGATACAAGTTATACCTACGTAAGCGGCAGTTCAATCACTGTCAGTGGCGGTGCAATATCTGTTAGCGGCGGCGCAATCACAGGATTGGCAAGCGGTAGATACATGGTTCGGTATGCGGAAACAGACACCCACACGGCAGGTCCGGAAACTACCTTTATTATACCGGCTTTTATTCCGGCTCCAACCTATACCGTCAGCGGTATCATTCGTGACAGAGAGACCAATAGCCCAATTGCCGGTGCTCTTGTTCAGCTTAAGAGTGGAAGTAGCAATATAGGCAGCGCAGTATATACAGATTCAAATGGAGCATATATTATCAGCGATGTTACTACAGGTACATATACAATTGAGGTAAGTGCGGCGGGCTACAACAGCGGAGCAAGCAGTAGCTTTGATGTATCAGATAATAATATAGATGGTATGGATTTGAGCATAAGCAAGACAGTCACCTTTATTCCTGTAACAGACATTACCATGACCAATGGAACCTCTGTACAGGCTGACACCAATCTGACCCTTGTAGGAATCATAATTCCTAGTAATGCAACCAACCAGACCATAACCTGGAGCGTGGAAGATACGAACGGTACAGGAACGAGCATTAGCGGAGATACCTTCCGGGCAACATCGGCAGGCACTGTCACAGTGAAGGCAAGGGTTGTAAATGGTTTGGCCACAGGTAGTGATTATACCAAGACCTTTACCATTACAGTAACAGCTGTACCTACGCCCACTCCAAGTCCTACACCCACCCCAAGCCCTGATTCCGGTTCAGGCTCCGATTCTACTTCTAACAATGCGAAAAAATCCGAGGGTAAAGTAGAAAAGGACCAAAAGAAGGAGGCAGGTGCTCCGGCAGTAAATGTAAACAACAGCAGTGATGAGTTGAAGGCCAGTGTATTAACTGCCGAGGAGCAGAGAAGGGTAGCAGAAGGAGAGAATGCAAGGATCATACTGAAGGTTACTGACATCAGTGCTTCGGTCAGCGATGCAGAAAAGAAGCTAATTCAGGATACCTTGTCATCAAAAGATGGAATTACAGAGAATAAGGCTGCGGATTTACCCGTTCTATATATTGATTTGACTCTGTATAAGCAGGTTGGTAGCCAGGAAGAGACAAAGGTTACCGAGACCAAGGATAAAATCAGTATCAGCATCGAGGTACCGGAAGAATTTTGGAATACAGATGGATCAAGAAGCAGGGAGTTCTATGTTCTTCGGGTTCATAACGGAGAAGTAAACAGGATAGAGGGAACCTATGATCCGGTAACCCATTTATTTACCTTTGAGACCGACAGATTCTCTACCTATGCCCTGACCTATCAGGATAGCTTAAAGATACAGACCTATCAGGACTTCCGCCATCTACGTCTGACAGCAGAGGCAGGCAAGACCGAACAAACCTTATCCTATAAGAGAATTGCGAATGCGGATGGATATCTGATCTACGGCGGAAAATGCGGAGAAGAGATGAAGGAGCTAGCTAAGCTTCCGGCAGATACCGAAACCTATACGGTAAAGAAGCTGAAGAAGGGAACCAATTACAAGTACCAGGTAAAGGCTTATCGGATCATTGACGGTGAGCAGGTTATCATTGCAACCTCTAAGGTAATCCATACAATTACTGAGAGTAAGAAATATGGTAATCCGACCAAGGTAACTTCGGATACAGCATCGGTAAAGTTGACAGAAGGAAAGTCCAAGACCGTGACCTGGAAGGTGGTTCTACCAAAGGGCAAAGAGCTGAAGGAGCATACAGCAGTCATTCGCTATGAAAGCTCCGACAAGGAGGTAGCAACCGTAAACAGCAAGGGTAAGATTACGGCAAAAGCAAAGGGAACCTGTTATGTGTACGCATATGCACAGAATGGTGTGTATAAGAGGATAAAGGTAACAGTGGAATAGGAATCCATACGAATGCATTGAAAAGGGACACTCGCACAAATTTGTGCGAATGTCCCTTTTGATCATGGCGGTCCTCCCTCATAGGAGTCAATTTTTTCATGTCGAAATAATCATGTTTCATGCAGTAGACGGTTTTTTTGTGGAATTTCTGATAGATTATATATTGAGGAATGCGCTCTATACACAAGCCATTGAAAAGTGAAAGACATCCGAGAATAATGAAGTAATGAGCTGCATAAGCCGGAAAACAAATAGAAAGGATGGAAGAGATGAAAAAAGTATTATCAGTATTGTGTATGTTGTTTATCGCAACATTACTAGGAGGTACTAATATCAAAATCGCCAACGCAGCAACTACAGTAAAGTCGTTAGAGATTAAAACTTTACCGGAAAAGTGTGCCTATAATGTTGGAGAGGGTTATTCCACAAAAGGGTTGGTTGTTGTAGCTACCCTGTCGGATGGAACAACGCAAAACGTGGACAACTCTCAGATTAAATCATATTCTGGAGTAGAGCTGACAGAGGGGAGACCTTTTCAACAGGCAGGCCTTAAATCCGTTGAGCTTCAGTACAACGGAGCCAAAACCACTTATAGTATTGTAGTTTTTGATCCAGCGAAGGAGTACTTTATTACTTATGATTCTGACGGCGGAAGCGCGGTTGAAGCCAAGAAGATTGATGCCTCCACACAGGCATTCGACTTACCTAAACCGACGAAAAAGGGCGCTGAATTCTTAGGTTGGTATCTCGATAATACAAAGTATACCAAGTATCAACCAGGTATGGGGATTGATGTAAAGCTTAAAGCAAGATGGGGATATAAGATTACCTTTAATGCAAATGGCGGTACAGGTAAAATGAAAGATGGAGTCATCAGCGATGACTATAATTTGCCTAAGAGTGGATTTAAGAAGTCTGGTTATAAGTTTGTAGGCTGGAGTACGAAAAAAGCTGCAGATTACGATAGTTTTTATCAAGTAGGAGATTCAGCAAGCTATATTAATGTTAAGAACAAAGGCGTGACTCTTTACGCTCAGTGGGTTCAAGCAAAGTCATACAAAATTAGCTATACCACAGTAAAAGGTGTGAAGCTTCCTTCCAAAGCGATTAAAAAGTATACCGCAGGAAAGACTACGGAACTTCCTTACCCAGAGATTACATCAGCTTATCCAAGCAAATCAGAGGTAGGTGTTACCTTCGCTGGATGGAAGATTACGGTTAACGGGAAGAACATTGGTACATACATGGAGATACCTCCTTACATATCAGGAGATTTAAAATTAACACCCATCGTGGCTGACTTGGAGGGATAACCAAACAAAACCCCCAAGGTGACGGTTACATGGCAGCTCAAAGGGGCTTTTGCAAAATAGCTAAATAGCTATGGAGCAAAAGCTCCCTTTTTATGTCACAAAATAGAAATGCGGATTCCTAGGAATTCGCAAAATGGTATTAAAGCAAAGGTGAGCAATGCTTTTACTTTATTATCGAGTAGTTAATCAAAAATTGGTGGATTCACCATATATAATGCTAGAATTAATATAGGTCACTTCAGTTGAAGTGGTGGGATACTGGATGCGATACAAAAGCTGTTTTGCCAGACGTATACCCAGAGTTTTTGTCTGAACTTCAACAGTAGTCAACCGGTCAGCAATACCGGGATATTCGGTGCTGGCGTCAAAACCGGAGATAGCGATATCCTCAGGTACACGTATATTATGATCATTCAGATATTGAAGAACAAAATATGCAACATAATCGCTGACACAGACGAATGCCTGTGGAAGCTTCTTAAGCCCGGCTAAAAAGGCATGAATTTCTTCCCGATAGGTATAAATACCAATGTCTCCTATCAGGCATAAATCCGGATTCACAGTCAATTGATTTTGAGACATGGCTTCCAGATAACCCTCATAGCGTTCTTTATTGGTAATTGCATAGTGGGTATCACCAATAAAGCCGATTTCTGTACGACCTCTTTGAATAATTTCATTTGTGATCTTTCGTATACAGGTTCTACCTTCTAATAAGAATAAATCTCCGGTTAGCCTGTCATAGGGAAGATCAGCCACCATATCAAGAAAGATCTTTGGGGTTTTCAGTTCATTCAAAGCACTAATCAGATCATAATCGTAAACATTTAACACCACCATCCCTTGTATGGAACCATTGGTTAGGGCACTGGGGAGGGTATAGCCTGGGGTCATTTTACTTGGAAGGTATATATACATTAGATTTACTCCGGATTTATCCAACTCCTTTGCGATCTGGTGTATGATATTCATCCAGAATTGTGCTGATTCCGGACGGGAAACAACCACAGAGACGGTGTTGATTGCGGCATCCTTAAGATCCGAGGTTTCTGGCGAGGAAAGTACAGGACTTTTACTGGGCTGGCCTTGCTTAAAGTAACCCATTTCTCTTGCTTTATTATATATTTGATTCGCTAAAACATCAGAAACACCAGGCTGATTATTTAAGACCTTCCATACAGTAACTCTGGATATATTAAGCTCATTAGCAACATCTTGCATTGTAATTCGTTTCATATAACACCTCATATTCTCCCCTATATTCTATTAATCCCTTGTAATATCTTAATGTTAATTTTGATTTTACGCATATATGTAATTATATCACACACACTAACAAATGACAAATGAATTTTATCATTTGTTTAACATAAATTTTAACAATGAGTAAACAAAGATCATGTTAAAAAATGTTAAGAATTACAATGTTAATATTAAATCGGTGTATTAACTTATACCCACTAATAGTGTATAAAATGAATAAAAAAAATAAGATTATTTATGGATATCAGTCAAAAAGCTAAGGAATATTATAATAATGTTAAAAATTATCTTAAACAAATGATAAGTTAATATTAAAAATATGTTGAAATGTTATATAAGTTGTGTTAATATGTACATGTTAATAAACACGGTATCAGATAATTAACAGGGGGTAAATAGATGAAAAATGTTAATAACAATGTTAATAAAAAGATAAAAAAGAGACATAAGAGATGGGGACGGGATGATACCGAGCTTACCTTATTAGCACTTCCGACTATTGTATGGTACGTGTTGTTTAGTTTTCTACCGATGTTTGGTATTATCATAGCTTTTAAAAATTACAAGATAGTACCCGGACATAATTTTATTTATAACCTAGTACACAGTGAATGGACGGGGATTGAGAATTTTAGGTTTCTTGTGAAATCCAAGGATATATTCATTCTCCTCCGTAATACCATCGGTTACAACATAATCTTTATCGTGTTGGGTATTCTTATTCCGGTTACTCTGGCTGTTATGATCAGTCTTCTTCATAGTAAAAGAAGCTCCAAGGTCTATCAGACGATGATGTTCTTTCCTCATTTCATGTCATGGGTTGTAATTAGTTATTTTGTATTTGCATTCCTTAGCATGGATAAGGGTATTCTAAATAATATGTTAGTTGCCTTTGGAAAGGAAAAAATCCAGTGGTATATGGAAGCCAAATATTGGCCCTATATTTTGGTGTTTATGAATGTCTGGAAAACCATGGGGTATAGCATGGTAGTATATCTTGCCAGCATCACCGGTATCGATCAGAGTCTTTATGAAGCAGCTGTAATTGATGGAGCTACTAAATGGCAGCAGGTGAAGTACATTACCTTACCGAGCTTAAAGACAATCATCATTATGATGTTCATATTAAATGTTGGACGAGTATTTTATTCGGATTTTGGTTTGTTCTACCAAATCCCCCGCGGCACTAGCGGACCCTTATACAATGTTACATCAACCCTGGACACCTATGTGTATTCGGCACTGCAGCAGTCAACCCCTATCGGTATGACAGCAGCGGCAACGTTCTTCCAATCGGTTTCCTGTTGTGCAACAATTCTTCTTACTAACTGGATTGTTAAGAAGCTTGATGAGGATAGTGCAATTATCTAATAAGGAAGGATGATGAGTATGAAGAAATCAAACAGCGATGAAATGAGATTAAATCGTATCAATAAGAGTACGAATATTCTTTTTAATATTATATTTATTCTTTTGGCCTTAGCATGTATCGTTCCGGTTGTATTTGTGTTTATGATATCCATTACGTCAGAGGCTTCCTTGGCTAAATACGGCTATCAGCTAATACCTAAGGAGTTTTCGCTAAAGTCCTATCAATTTTTGTGGGGCGAGAAGGCTACTATTTTAAGAGCACTTGCTATTTCCATTCTGGTAACAATAAGTGGTACAGTAATCGGTGTAACGCTCACTACTACCATGGGATATGTCTTATCCAGACCTGGATATAAATTAAATGGATTTTTATCCTGGCTTGTATTCATCCCAATGATCTTTAATGGTGGTATGATTTCATCCTATGTGGTGAATACCAATTTGCTTAACTTAAAGGATAGTGTATGGTCCTTAATTCTGCCTCTGGCAGTATCGTCCTTCAATGTTATTATCTGTAAGACCTTTTTCCGGACGACGATACCGGATTCTATCATCGAATCTGCGAAAATCGATGGTGCTGCTCAACTCAATATTTTCGCCAGAATTGTACTACCGATATCAAAACCGGTAATTGCGACAATAAGCTTGTTTTTAACCTTTTCCTACTGGAATGATTGGTTTCAATCATCACTGTATATCACCAATACGAAGCTGTTATCCTTACAGGCGTTACTTAATAGTATTCAAAGAAACATTCAATTCTTGGCAAGTAATCCTTCTGCGGGGGTATCCTTACAGCAGTATAAAAATATGATGCCTCAGGAAGGTGCACGTATGGCAATTGCAATCATTATCGTTATACCGATTGCTTGTGCTTATCCGTTTTTCCAGAAATACTTTATCTCCGGTCTGACCATCGGAGCAGTAAAGGGCTGATGATATATTTGATTTTTAAACGGTGTCGACTTAAAGGCCTGAGCCGACCCGAAAAAATCTGTATATAGAGTAATGTGTAGTTTTATTATTTAAGGAGGATATTTTATGAGAATGAAAAAGGTAGTAGCTATAATGGCTGCTTGTACAATGCTTGCAGCGTCCTTTGTAGGGTGTGCAAAAGATAATAGCAAAGATGGTGCAGGTACTGTTACAAATGCACCTACAACAACAGATAACAATACATCCGGTGATGCATCAAATGACGAAATTGTTACCTTAAGATGGGTTACAGTTGGTGGTGGTATGCCCTCTAACTATGATGCATGGCAAAAGAGTATCAACGCTTATCTCGGAGAAAAGATTGGCGTTAACGTAGACGTGGAAGTTGTTTCCTGGGGTGACTGGGACAACAGAAGAAACATTATTATCAATTCCGGCGAAAGCTTCGATATCCTTTTCACTGATGGTATTAAATATAATACAGCTGCAAAACTTGGTGCTTTCCTTGACATCACTGAATTAGCAAAGACAGCATCCCCTGAGCTGTATAGTTATATCCCCGAGGATTACTGGAATGCAGTAAAGGTAGATGGTAAGATCTATTCTGTTCCTACCTATAAAGACAGCTCAGCTACAAATTATTTTGTTTATGATACAGAGAAAGCAGCTAAGTATAACGTGAACTTTAAGGGTATTAATAGTCTCAGCGACCTTACCGACGGCCTAAAGGCTATGAAGGACGGCGAGGGCACAAATCCTTTCCTTCTTGCGGTTGAAGGTAGCGGTGTTGTTACTATGAACTATGATAACATGGGCGCAGGCTTCCGTCCTCTCGGTGTTCGCTTTGATGATGAGTCCCGTAAGGTTGTTAATATCTTCGAACAAGAGGATGTTCTTAAGGAATTAGATACACTTCATCAGTGGTACAAAGAAGGAATTATTAATGCAGATGCTCCTACATTAGCAGAAGCTCCTTCTTACCGTATGGTATATACCGCACAGGGTTGGTCCGGAGCAGCTAAGACCACCTGGGGTCCTAACATGGGCGTTGAGGCAAGTGCAGATCAGTATGGTGATACCATCGTATCCAACGACACCGTACGTGGTTCCTTAAATGCGATTTCTGCTAGCTCCAAATATCCTGAGAAGGCTCTCCAGTTATTACAGCTTGTTAACCTTGATACAAAGGTTCGTGACGCATTCTATTACGGACTGGAAGGCGAGAACTTCAATTATACCGCAGATGGTAAGATTGAACGTATTAACAATGACTGGAACATGGCTGGTTATACACAGGGTACCTTCTTCACTGTATCTCAGTTATCTGACGCTGAGTTCAATCAGTGGGATGAAGTAAAGGAATTAAATTCCAATGCTAAGCCATCTGTATTATTAGGATTTACCTTTGATACTACCAATGTTGAGACAGAATTAGCTTCATGTAACGTAGTGTTTGATAAGTATAAGAGCTTTCTTTTAACAGGAGCTCAGGATCCCAGAGATCTTGTAAAGCAGATGGGCGAGGAGTTAAAAGCAGCTGGTTTTGATAAGTTACTAGCTGAAGCTCAGGCTCAGGTTGATGCCGCATTTGCAAATTAATAGTTTGAATTAATAAATGTAGGTTATACGAATTAGGATGAAGTAACACAATATTGAGGTTGTTGCAAAATTATAATATATTAGGATATTTTGCAGCAGCCTCATATTTTAGGAGTATAAGGAGGCCTTTCAAAAATGAGTAAAATTATCGGAAATTCCTTGCCGAACATTCCGTGGCAGGAGAAACCAGAAGGATATACAATGCCTGTATGGCGTTATACAAACAACCCGATTATAGAAAGAGATGCGATCAAAAGCTCTAACAGTGTATTTAACAGTGCAGTAATTCCTTATAAAGATGGGTTTGCAGGTGTGTTCCGATGCGACAGCAAGTCAGTAAGTATGGATATTTTTGCAGGCTTCAGCGAGGATGGTATTAACTGGAAAATAAATGAAACACCGATTACGTTCTTAGGAGATGACGAAGAAATCACAAAAAGAGAGTATCGTTATGACCCCAGAGTGTGCTTCATTGAAGATAGATATTATATTACCTGGTGTAACGGTTATCATGGACCTACTATAGGTATTGGATATACCTTCGATTTCGTAACCTTTTATCAGCTGGAAAATGCTTTTCTTCCATTTAACCGCAATGGCGTGCTATTCCCTAGAAAAATAAACGGAAAATATGCAATGCTTAGCAGACCTAGTGATAACGGGCATACTCCCTTCGGAGATATATTCTATAGCCAAAGTGCAGATCTGGAATACTGGGGACATCATCGTCATGTGATGACTACGATCAAAGGGGATGATTCGGCTTGGCAGTCCACCAAAATTGGACCGGGCCCGATACCCATTGAGACGGATGAAGGCTGGTTGTTGATTTATCATGGTGTTATCAATACCTGTAATGGTTTTGTATACCGTATGGGTACTGCTATATTGGATAAAGAGCAGCCGTGGAAAGTGCTTTATCGTTCCAAATATTATATTTTAGGACCCAGAGAGTATTATGAATGTGTGGGGGATGTTCCGAATGTGGTATTCCCTTGTGCAGCCTTGACGGATGCTGATACTGGAAGGATTGCGATCTATTACGGTTGTGCAGACACTGTAACAGGTGTTGCATTTACAACTGTAGATGAGCTGATTGCCTTTACGAAGGAGCATTCCTTTTAATTAATTATTCAAGAGGATATCGCAAGGTACAACTTGGGTATCCTCTATATTAGCAAATAAAAATCATAAAGATATTGGAGGGATATAATGTATTTCTTGGATAAGCGAATACAGGTCATTTGCAATGAGCTAAAGAAATTATCTGTAGCACAGAATGTGCCTGTGGAGGCATTTCAATATAAGAAGGGCAACTATGTATTCCCGGCTGATGCAGATAAAGCGGCCGAGCCGTGGGAAAGCTTTGACAGTAGAACCATGCACTGGTACGGACCCGATGAGCATTATTGGTTCCGCACAGAGTTCACCGTGCCCGAGAACTTTGCGGGTAAGAGCTTGTGGATGCATGTAAAAACCCAGATTGATGAGTGGGATGACGGGAAAAACCCGCAGTTTTTGCTTTTTATTGATGGAGTAGAGACCCAGGGTATCGATATGAATCACAGAAAAGTGCTTATTACCCGTGAAGCGGTAAAGGGTCAGACCTATAAGCTGGATTTACAGTCCTATACCGGTACCCTCCATTCAGAGTTCAATATGATCGTGGAGATGCAGGAAATCGACCCGGAAATCGAACGCCTCTATTATGACATCAGTGTTCCCTTAAGTGCCTTTACCAGAATGGAGGAAGAGGATAAGGCTAGACGTGTGATTGAAGAAATACTGAATAATACCATTAATCTGCTAGACCTTCGTACTCCTTATTCTGAGTCCTTCTACAAGAGCTTAAGAGAGGCACAGGCCTACATCACAAAAGCTTTGTACGAGGATATGGCTGGCTTTGATGAGATTATCGCAACCTGCATCGGTCATACTCATATCGATGTGGCTTGGTGGTGGACTGTAGAGCAGACCCGGGAAAAGGTTGGCCGAAGCTTTGCTACTGTGCTTAAGCTGATGGAAGAATATCCGAATTATAAGTTCATGTCCAGCCAGCCTCAGTTATACTATTTCCTTAAAGAGCGTTATCCTAAGCTGTATGAAAAGGTGAAGGAACGTGTAAAGGAAGGTCGCTGGGAGCCGGAAGGCGGTATGTGGGTCGAAGCAGACTGTAACCTGACCTCAGGTGAGTCTTTGGTTCGCCAATTTGTGCACGGAAAGCGCTTCTTCAAAGAGGAATTCGGTGTGGATAACAGGGTGCTATGGCTTCCCGATGTCTTCGGGTATTCCGGTGCATTGCCGCAGATTATGAAAAAATCAGGTATCGATTATTTCATGACAACCAAGCTTGCGTGGAATCAGTTTAATAAGGTTCCATATGATACCTTCCAGTGGAAGGGAATAGACGGAACAGAGGTGCTGACTCACCTGATTACTACTCTTGGAGTTGGTCAAAGCATTAAGAATTTCTTTACAACCTATAATGGAATGCTTCATCCGGATTCCATCATGGGTGGCTGGGAGCGCTATCAGAATAAAGAAATCAACAATGACATCTTGGTATCCTACGGTTACGGTGATGGCGGTGGCGGCCCTACCAGAGAGATGCTGGAGACCTCTATCCGTATGGAAAAAGGTGTAATTGGAATTCCGAAGGTTCGTCAAGAGTTCTCTGGTAAATACTTTGACGAGCTGAATGAGAGAGTAAAGGACCATAAGCGTCTGCCTAGCTGGGAGGGTGAGCTTTATTTCGAATACCACAGAGGAACCTACACCTCCATGGCAAGAAATAAGCGTTCCAACCGTAAGTCTGAATTAATGCTGATGGATCTAGAGCTTTTAGGCGTACTTTCCCTGGCAAAGCTTGCTTATCCTAAGTCCGAGCTGGATGCTATGTGGAAGACAGTCCTCTTAAATCAGTTCCATGATATCCTTCCGGGCTCCTCCATCAAAGAGGTATATGAGGTGACGAAGAAGGAATACGAAGAGTTGGTGGAACAAGCGAATAAGCTGATCGATGAGAGACTGGCAGCCCTTACAAAGGACGGCGATGCGGTAACAGTCTATAATACTCTTGGCTTTACCAGAGATGATGTTGTTACACTTCCTGAGCTAGATGCAGAAGGCTTGAAGGATGAGGATGGCACAATCTATCCGATCCAGAAGACCTCCGGTGCTCCGGTAGCTTATGTTAAGGGGCTTCCTTCCAAGGGCTATAAATCCCTTGAGCTTGTGAATAAGCTTCCTAAGGAAAGTAACTCTCCTTTTGTTCTTACTGGAAATACATTGGAAACACCATTCTATAAGGTGACGGTAGACAATAACGGACTTTTGTCCTCCATCTTTGATAAAGAGAATGACAGAGAGGTGGTTCAGCCTGGTAAGGCGGCAAATCTCTTCCGTATGTATGAGGATAAGCCGATATATTATGATAACTGGGATATTGACATCTATTATACCGAAAAATACTGGGATATCCTCGAGGTAACACGTATGGAATGGACAGAGCTTGGTTCAGTTCGTGCTACGCTGGAGATTGACAGAAGCTTCAGTAATTCTATCCTGAAGCAGAAGGTTTATTTCTATACGGACAGCAGAAGAATTGAATTTGAGACCTATGTTGACTGGAAAGAGTATCAGCATCTGTTAAAGGTTCACTTCCCGGTAGATATTCATTCGGATGAGGCAACCTTTGATATACAGTTCGGTAATGTAACCAGAAAGGTTCATAAGAATACCAGCTGGGAACAGGCGAGATTTGAAAGCTGTGGTCAGAAGTGGATAGACTTATCCGAGGGTCATTATGGTGTCAGTCTGCTAAATGATTGCAAGTACGGACATTCCGTAGATAAGAGCGATATGGCTCTTACCTTGATTAAATCCGGTATTGAACCGAATCCGACCACGGATCAGGAGGAGCATTTCTTTACCTATGCTTTATATCCTCATAAGGAGACCTGGAGAAACAGTGATACGGTAAGAGAAGCGGCAAAACTAAATCAGCGTACCCTTACCGTTCACGGTGGTGAGGCAGGATCACAGTTCTCATTTGCTTGCGTAGATAAGAAGAATGTTGTACTTGAAACTGTGAAGCAGGCAGAGGATGGAGATGGTGTTATCCTTCGTCTCTACGAAGCAGAGAATGCGGCAACAAAGGCTACTATCACAGTGGCTACAGACTATACCATCGAAGAGGTATCCGAATGCAATCTGATTGAAGAGCATATTGAAAATATTGCATCCGATAAGAATTCCTTCGAGATATTCATCAAACCCTATGAAATCAAAACCTATCGATTAAAAATAAAATAAATCTTAAGAGAAAGAAGGACCGGGTCTCAAATGTCTTACGTATCAGTAGGCTTGGAGAAGGCTCCTTCTTTCTTTTGTAAGGAGATTTGTAATCATTGTTTATGCTAATAGTAACGGTACATTGACAATACTAATCAATATAATATTCCGATTAGTACATTCAAGTATTACTATTCATGTACAAAAGTCATTTTAATAGATTAGCATTGCCCATGTACCTGTGCTTCGAATAACTATATGAGTTAGAATTTATTTGAATAATTTCTTTTTCAATTATAAATGGACTAACATGATCGACCTACCCGTGTTTTCAATAGTTATTTGACAGACATATATAATCGGTGAATAATAATGACATTATATAGTTCTTACATGGAGTTACGGTAGACTAGTGGATGAATATTAAATGCAGTGAAATATTACAATTACGAGTTAAAAAGGAGAGTGAATATGGCTTTTTTATATGAGGATCCGACGAGGTCACCGAAAGAAAGAGCGGAGGATTTACTTTCTCTTATGACACTGGAGGAGAAGATTGGGCAGCTGAATCAGCGACTCTACGGATTTGCGGTCTATGAGAGAAAGCAAGATGATATAATTCTTTCTGAAGAATTTAAGGAGGAAGTGAATAGATATAACGGATTGGGTACCTTATATGGGTTGTTCCGAGCTGATCCCTGGTCTGGTAAGGACTATGACAGCGGGTTATGGGGGAGCCTGGCAGTAAAGGCGTATAATCAGGTTCAGGCTTATGTACTGGAGCATTCCAGACTGAAGATACCGGTACTGATGAGCAGTGAATGCCCCCATGGACACCAGGCGCTGGAAGGCTATTTGCTGCCGGTGAACCTTTGCAGTGGTGCCAGTTTTCATCCTGAGTTATTAAAGAAGGCCTATGAGGTTTGTGGTAAGCAGTTAAAGGAGATGGGCGTAGATTTAGCTCTAGTCTCTACATTGGATATCCTACGAGATCCCAGATGGGGTAGGAGTGAGGAATGCTATAGCGAGGATCCTTATCTGGCAGCAGAGTTTGCCAAAGCGGCCGTAGAGGGTCTGCAAAGCCAAGGTGTTGGTGTGGTGGCAAAGCATTTCTGCGCTCAAGGAGAAGGAACCGGAGGAATCAATGCCAGCGCAGCAAGAATCGGCGAGAGAGAGCTGCGTGAGATCCATTTTCCGGCAATGGAGGCCTGTGCCAAGGCTGGTGTTAAGGGAGTTATGGCGGCCTATAATGAGATTGACGGCGTATTCTGTCATGCGAATTCCTGGTTACTGAATAAAGTACTTCGTGAGGAGATGGGCTTTGATGGTGTAGTTATGGCAGACGGGGTCGCCATTGACCAGCTGGATGCTATGACAGGAGATCGAATCCTTTCCGGCGCAACTGCCCTACGATCCGGAGTAGATATCGGGCTATGGGATGAAGCCTTTTCACTGCTTGGAGAAGCATATAATAAAGGGCTTGTTACCATGGAGGATATCGACCGGGCAGTCCTTCGTGTTCTTATGTTGAAGTTTGAAAGAGGGTTATTTGAAAAGCCCTATCTTCCTGAGAACAAAGAGAGAAAGCTCTATACCGAACAGGAATATCCTGAGTCCTATCAGTTGGCTCTAGAATCGGCTATCCTTTTGAAAAATGAACAGCAGCAACTGCCGGTTGACCTAAGTCAGGTAAAATTAATAGCTGTAATCGGACCCAATGCAGATGAGATTTATCATCAGTTAGGGGATTACACCCCTCCGCTTCGAGAAGATGAGGGAATTACCGTCCTAAAGGGCATTAAGGAATTCATCGAGGCTTCCGGGCAGTCGGTGGAGCTACGGTTTGCACAGGGCTGCGGACTAACAGAGGGCAGTGAAGCAGATCGTCTGAAGGCAATAGAGATAGCCAAGGACTGTGATCTGGTCATCGCAGTATTAGGTGGCTCTTCCTCCCGCTTTGGAGAGGTGACCTTTGATATCAACGGTGCGGCAATCACCGGTGGAAAAGTAAGTATGGACTGTGGGGAGGGTGTGGATAGTGCTACGCTTACCCTGCCTAAGGCCCAGCTGGAACTGGCTCAGAGTCTTGTCGAGAGTGGTTGTAGCCTGGTAACGGTAGTACTTATGGGACGACCCTATGTCCTTACAGAGCTGGAGGAGTTCTCTAAGAGTCTGCTTTGCAGCTTCTACAATGGACCTTGGGGTGGAAAGGCAATTGCGGAGCTCTTATTTGGCAAGCATAGCCCCAGCGGAAGGCTCCCGGTATCCCTGCCTAGACATGTGGGCCAGCTTCCGGTCTATTATAACCACCGCAGCTCCTATGGGGCGATGTCTTATTATGACGTTGAAAAAGGCCCCTTGCATTCCTTTGGCAGTGGGCTCAGCTATACGACCTTTTCCTATCATGATTTCTCGTTGGAGAAGCAAGAATTCACTTCGATGGAATTGGAGAACGGTATTAAGCTTCGATTTGTAATACGAAATACCGGTGATAGGAGTGCCTTTGCCGTTCCACAGCTTTATATCCGAGATGTAGCGGGAAGTGTAGTAGGACGAGTCAGACAGCTGAAGGGCTTTCAGAAGATATGGGTTGAAAAAGAATCAGAAGCAATTTGTGAATTTGACTTGCACACTGATCAGTTTTGTATCTGGAACCGTGACATGAGATATGTTACGGAAGCCGGTGAGTTCCGTCTATTCATCAGTGACCAGGGAGTTGATCTTTGGGATACCTCTGTCTACTTGATTTAATAGGGTGGTATAGGTATAATAGGGTGAAGTAAAAGCATCTTCACAAAGCGAATTTTCATTCGCTTAGGAAGAATGCGAAGTTTGCCCATTGGAGCAAACACCTTATTCTTCCAGGCTTTGTACTGCATCCAAGATGCAGTATGGGTGAATTGTGAATGGAGACCCACAAGCAGAAAATATTACAACAAGAGAGGTAGTCTATGTATATCATACCAAAACCGCAAGATTTGCAGTATCATAATGGACAATTTATTATAACCTATCAAAGCCGCATTATCCTGGCAGCTGAGTGTGGTGGTCATGCCTTCTCCCACTCGAAGCTTTTACAGAAGGAGCTGGAGAGAATGCTGGGCTTTTCCCTGGCTGTCACGAAGGGGGATAAAGAAGCAGGAGGAATTTATCTGACCTTATTATCCACTCTGGGACCGGAGGAATATACTCTGACAATAGAGGAGGATGGTATTCTGCTGCAAGGTGGATCAGATAAAGCTCTATTGTACGGAATCCAGACACTTCGCCAGATCATCGCTCAGGAAGGCGCCTGCATAAGCTGTTTATCCATAAAGGATTATCCGGATATAGAAAATCGCGGCTATTATCTGGATGTAACCAGAGGAAGAATACCTACGCTGGATTATCTGAAGGCCTTTGCAGACAAGCTCAGCTATTTTAAGATAAATCAATTGCAGCTTTATGTGGAGCATAGCTTCCTATTCCGTGACCTGAGCGAGGTATGGAGGGATGATACACCCCTTACAGCAGAAGAGATACTAGAGCTTGACGAATATTGTGATAGACTTCATATTGAACTAGTTCCGTCGATTGCGACCTTTGGCCACCTCTATAAGCTGCTTAGTACCAAGACCTATGCCGGACTATGCGAATTACCGGATTCACAGCTTCAGCCCTTCTCCTTTGAGGACCGGATGCTGCATCATACCATGGATGCCTCCAACGAACAAAGCATGATCTTGATTAAGAGGCTGATCGACGAGTATCTACCGCTGTTTCGCTCTAGTCAGTTCAACATCTGTGCGGATGAGACCTTCGATCTTGGTAAGGGCAGAACGAAGGAGTTGGCTGAGCAAAAGGGTGTGGATGAGCTGTATATCGATTATGTCAAGGAGCTCTGTGAGTACCTGGTTGCGAAAGGAAAAAGACCCATGTTCTGGGGGGATATCGTATGTGGCTTCCCGGAGGCAATCAAGAAGCTTCCGTCGAATACCATCTGCCTGAACTGGGCTTATCATGCCGGAGTAACCGAGGAAGCAACCCAGAAGCTTCATGAGGCCGGAGCCACACAGTATCTCTGTCCCGGTGTTGGTGGCTGGAATCAGTTCGTCAATCTGGTGGAATCCTCTTATACCAATATTTCAAGGATGTGCAGCTTTGCCCACAAATATCATGCATTAGGGGTATTGAATACGGATTGGGGCGATTTCGGACATTTTAATCATCCGGAATTTGCATATACCGGGCTAATCTATGGTGCTGCATTTTCCTGGAACAAGGAGATACCCTCCTTTGAAGAGATCAACACCCAGATTGCCCATCTGGAATTCGGCGACAGCAGCGGACAGCTGGTGAAGCAGATTGTCTCTATATCGAAGGAGCAGGTATTCAAATGGAGCCGTATCGTCCGATTTAAGGAAATGGACGCTAAGAATAAGACACCTCAGGAGAAGCAGGATTATCTGATGTCCTTGGATTTTACGGGAGTAAAAGCAGCCAATGACCGGATTGAACTGATAATAAAAGAATTTTATGGAATGATCCGTCATCTTATGCCTGAAAAGAGAAGCTTAATCATGCCTTATATCCTAGCAGCAGAAGGGATGCAAATCTTTAATAGTATCGGTGCAACCCTACAGCAGATTAAATACGGTGCTTCGAACGAAGCTGCCGATCATCCCAACAAGCTGGCATGTGATCTTGAACACTGGTTCCATCAGTATAAAAACATCTGGAGAAGCGTCAGCAAGGAATCTGAGTTATATCGTATACAGGAAGTAATTATATGGTATGCAGATGAGTTGCGAAGCTTAATGTAGAAATATGCAAGGAGTTGTTGTTTATTCAACAGCTCCTTATTTTTTTACTGCTTTATTTTTAGGTTACTACTACTCCTGTGCATTCCAAAGCTCATAATATCCGTCGTTTTCATTTCATCTGCAATTAGTTCGTTGTGGATTTCACGTCTCTTTCTTGGTCATACTAAAGACGCATAAGCCCAAAGGTATGAAAGGCTAGGTTCTTTGTGGACAGATGATTTTAGTCTTTAAAAGAAATCTTCTTAATGTAATTATATCTCATAATTCCATCTATCATTATATACTACAATAAATTGGCAGACCCGGATGGTATTATGAACTGGGTATTGCAGGGCAGACATGATATAATCGGATAGAACAGCACAAGATAGAAAGTAGAGGAGAATAATCATGCGAAAGTCGCCTAAAGATACAACTGTAGTAGTAGGAATGTCTGGAGGAGTGGATTCCTCTGTAGCTGCTTTATTATTAAAGGAGCAGGGATATAAAGTAATCGGTATCTTCATGAAGAATTGGGATGAGAAGGATGAGTTCGGTGAATGCACTGCAACCAAGGATTCTGAGGATGCAAGAAGAGTATGTGCAGCAATTGGAATACCCTTCTATACTGTTAATTTTGTAAGTAAATACTGGGATACCGTTTTTGCATATTTTTTGGACGAGCTAAAGAATGGTAGAACACCAAATCCGGATGTTCTATGTAATAAGGAGATTAAGTTCAAAGCATTTTTGGATTATGCCATGAAAATAGGTGCAGATTATTTGGCAACCGGGCATTATGCCAGAGTGGAGGAAACGGATGGGGAATATCAATTATTAAAGGGATTAGATGGCAATAAGGATCAGACTTATTTTTTATGTATGCTAGGTCAAGAGCAATTATCGAAGACCCTATTTCCCCTTGGAGATATGGATAAAAGGGAGGTAAAGGAAATAGCGAAAAAAGCCGGCTTAGAGATCGCATACAAGAAAGAGAGTACAGGAATTTGTTTTATTGGTGAGAGAAACTTTAAGAATTTTCTAAAGAATTACCTTCCGGCTCAGCCGGGTGATATAAAAACCTTGGATGGTAAAGTGGTTGGATCACATGACGGTCTTATGTATTATACACTAGGACAAAGAAAAGGACTTGGAATTGGTGGACAAGGTACCGGTGAACCATGGTTCGTTGTGGATAAAGATCTAAATAATAATATACTATACGTGGTTCAGGGAGAGAACCATCCGTTATTATACTCAAAGGGCATCCTTGCGACCAGGTTACACTGGATCAGTGGAAAAGAACCAGAAGCGAGCTTTCCATGTACAGTCAAATTAAGATATCGTCAACCGGATCAGGGTGTTACAGTGCATCTGAGAGAGAATAATACCTGTGAAGTGGTATTTGACGAGCCTCAAAGAGCAGTAACACCAGGACAGTTTGCGGTCTTCTATGAAGGGGATGTATGTATAGGAGCAGGAACCATTGATCAGGTGCTACCTAACTAGGGCAGGGCATGTGTGAGTGTTCTGGATAGAGGGAAAAGACAAAGACCCTGATTGGGCTTTCTTTTGATAATTTATTGGACAGGAGTTGGAAAATGGAATTGACTATTTTTAAGGGATACGGTAAACTGAGGAAAATAAAAGAAAATATAACCATATAAGGGCAATATTGTATAGGTCGGTAATGGATAGTAGGGATTTTGTTTTATAAGGATGTTATGGAAGAATAAACATACAATCATAAAACAAGGAGGAAACTACAATGAAAAAAGAAAGTGTACTAAAATCTATTCTTGGTGTGTGGAACACTAGTACAGTCGTGGTGATTGCCATCGGTGCAGCATTATTTGGCGTATTGATGAATTTTGGTGGAATAACGATTTTCAGCAATACCAAGCTGACAACAGCAATGATTATTCCTGTAATCGTAGGTGCTATGTACGGTCCGGTGCCGGCCTTTGTTGCCTGTCTGGTTGGGAATACGATTGCGGATTTGATTGGTGGCTGGGGCTTTTGGTTTGACTGGTCAATTGGTAATGGTATTCTGGGCTTTATTGTCGGTCTGCTTCCTCTCTATGGGGCACGAATTAAGGATGGTATTTTCAATGTTAAGCATGCAATCATCTATGCCATCATCTGTGTCATTGGTAATGCGTTGTCCTTTGGTCTGATTACACCAGTATTTACTACCCTCTTCTACGGCGGAGAACTGGAGGTTACCCTGGTTCAGGGATTAATCGGCGGTATCGGCAATACAGCAGTATTAATTATTATCGGTATACCGATTATTATGGCATTGGCAAAGAGAAATGCTCGTAGTAGTAATTTGAAAATTGACGATAAGGAATAATTACATAGCATGAAAAAGCCCATTGTTGAATTTAAGGATTTTGGATTTCAATATAAAAAGCAGACACAACCCACCCTCTTTGATATCAATTTGACGATTTACGAGGGGGAGAAGGTTCTGCTTCTCGGTTCCAGCGGGAGCGGAAAGTCTACATTGGTAAACTGTATCAACGGTTTGAATCCTTTTTCTTTTGAAGGCAGCATTACGGGATCCTGCAAAATTGCTGGCACTGAGACGAAGTCTGCCAGCATTTTTGCACTAAGTAAACTGGTTGGGACCGTATTGCAGGATTCGGATGCGCAGTTTGTCGGCTTATCCGTGGGTGAGGATATTGCCTTTGCCCTAGAGAATGAAGCTATGCCTAGGAAGGAAATGCTGCCTAAGGTGCAGAATGCAAGTGAGATTGTTGGCATGGAGCACTTTCTACAGCATGTCCCCTATGAGCTTTCCGGAGGTCAGAAGCAGAAGGTTGCTTTAGCTGGAGTCTTGCATGATAAGGTGGACTTGTTAATCTTTGATGAACCCCTGGCAGCACTTGACCCGAAGATGGGGATGATCGCTGTGGAGCTGATTGACCGGATTCACAAAGAGCAGAATAAAACGGTGATTATCATAGAGCATAGACTAGAGGATGTACTTTACCGTTCTCTGGACAGAATCATTCTTATGGATAAGGGGAGGATTGTATTCGATGATACACCGGATCAGCTGCTGGCATCGGATTACCTGTCCAGGTATGGTATTCGGGAACCGCTTTATATTAATGCCATGAAGAATGCCGGTTGTAATCTCACCGGAGAACAGAGGCTGTCCGATATTTGGAACATGGATTTAGAGCCTCATCTAGATAAGCTGAGAATGCAGCAGGCATTGGAGCTTAAAAAGTATGAACCAAGAATCGGGGAAGAGCTCCTGCGGGTGGAGAACGTGTCCTTTGCCTATGGTAAAGAGGAGGTTCTGCGCCAGGTTTCTTTTACAGTTCGTCAGGGGGAAAGGCTAGCCTTTGTTGGAAAGAATGGAGCCGGCAAGAGTACTATGGCGAAACTGATCTGTGGTATTAAGCGGCCCTCTCAGGGGAATATCTATATTGGAGGCAGGAATTATCTTCATTTATCTATGAAGGAAATCGGAGAGCGGATCGGATATGTGATGCAAAATCCGAACCAGATGCTGGTTAAGGATATTATAAAGGATGAAGTCGAGCTTGCCATGCTTCTGAGAGGCAGAAGTCGGTCTGAGATTGATGAGGCTGTGAAAAAGACACTAAAGATGTGTGGACTATGGGGAATGCGCAATTGGCCCGTATCAGCCGTTAGCTACGGACAGAAGAAGCGGGTTACCATCGCTTCTATTCTGGTACTTGAGCCGGAGATTATTATTCTGGATGAACCGACGGCCGGTCAGGATTATTTTCATTATACCGAAATCATGAACTGCCTGGATGAGCTGAACAAGAAGTACGGAATTACCGTTATCTTTATTACCCATGATATGCATCTTGCAATTCAATATACGGATCGAGCGGTGGTATTTGCAGAGGGAGAGGTTATTGCTGACGATACGGTCTTTAAGGTACTATCCGATAATGATATCATAGAAAAGGCCAATTTAAAGCAAACCTCTTTATATACCCTGGCCAAGCGTCTTGGGATTTCTCCCGAGGAATATATAGAACATTTTATAGCCTATGAAAGGATGATGAAAGAGAATGAACAATCAGATGCTGATTAATCTAATTCCCGGAGATACCTTCCTTCATAAGCTAACCGGCAAGACGAAGGTTCGTATGTTCATCCTTCTGATTATCTTTATTATTATGTCCTTTGACCTGCGACTTTTGCTGCCCTTGGGAATTCTCAGTGTAGTGGGACTGATTTCTCTTAAGCCGAGATGGAGGACCCTGAGGTACTTTTTTTTCATAGCAGCGATCATGAACCTGATCAATGTATTCTTATACTACTTTGTCAATCCGGATATTGGAGCCCTTTGGTGCGGTGGAGGCAGAACGGTGTTGGTTCAGTTTAGTGATCGGTACTTTCTGAGTGCCGAAACCATCTGGTATTTGGCGGTACGCTTTTTGAAGATGATTGTTTCCTTTCTCGTATCCATGACCTTTATTCTAGCCATTACTCCTTCCGAGCTGGCAGCAGGCCTTTATTCCGTGAAGGTACCCTATAAGGTATGTACGGTATTTTCGCTTGCCTTTCGTTATATCCCAGACATTCTAAGAGATTATGAAAATATTAAGATCTCGATGCAGGTAAGAGGTGTAGAGCTGGATCCGAAGAAGGCCTCCATTATGACCAGGTTAAAACAGAATGTATTGATTCTAATTCCCCTGATTATCACTTCCTTTGACCGGGTTGGCAATATTGCCAATGCCATGGATCTTCGGGGATATGGCAAAGGGAAGGTCAGGACCTATTACAGCGAGCATGAAGAAGGAAGAGCGGATAAAGTCTTCAAGTTAATTTCTCTATTGCTACTGCTCTTTTGCATCTATTGGATTATAACACAAAATTTGATGCCGCAACCCATGAAGATGTGGTATCCCTTTGTATAAGGAGGACCTAGAATGGAAAAGCCCATATTAGTATTTCAGACAGATTTTACTTACAAGGAAGGAGCTGTTTCCTCCATGTATGGTGTCGTAAAAAGTGTGGATCGCTCTTTAGAGATATTTGATGGAACCCATGAAATACCGCATTTTGATACCTGGAGCGCCTCATATCGGCTTTACCAGACCATGCGCTTTTGGCCTAAGGGTACCATCTTTGTATCTGTCGTTGACCCGGGGGTAGGAACCTCCAGAAAAGCTTGTGTGGCAAGGACAAAGGACGGCTACTATGTAGTTACTCCGGATAATGGTGCCTTATCCCATATCAAGCACTATGTTGGCATTGATGAGGTAAGGGAAATTGATGAGAGCATCAATCGATTACAAACGACCCTTGGAACCAGTATCTTTCATGGCAGGGATCTCTTTGGGTACTGTGCCGCACGTCTAGCTTCTGGAATCATTACCTACGAGCAGGTAGGTCCAAACTATAATACAGAGGATATTGTAGTTCACCAAATCAGGGAAGGCATTGTAGAGAATGGCAAGGCACAAGGCATCTTTGAGATTGATGATCCCAACTTCGGTAATCTGTGGAGCAACATCTCGTCTGAGCTTCTACTGGAGCATGGCTTCGCCTATGGAGATCTGGTTAAGGTAAGCATCTTTCATGAAAGTGAGAAGGTATATCAGGAGTCAGTTCCCTTTGCGAGATCCTTTGGATATGTAAAAAAGGGAGAAGCGGTATTGTATAATAATGAGCTGATGAGAGCTTCTATGGCCTTATGTATGGATAATTTTGAAGAAAGATACCGGATCGGTTTTGGTGAGAACTGGACGGTATTATTAGAAAAGTAAATGAGACGGTATTTAGCAGCATAAAGGATTAGAGTAAGCGGTTATTAAAGATACAAGAATAGAGGAAAAATAGGAGGAACGGCTCTATATGAGTGGAGTTTTAATATTTCAATCCGATTTTGGTATTGCTGATGGAGCAGTATGTGCTATGTACGGAGTCGCATATTCCGTGAGCCCTATGCTTCAGATCTATGACTTAACACATGAAATCCCCCAGTATAATATTTGGGAGGCCTCATATCGTTTGATACAGACCATAAGCTATTGGCCTAAGGATTCGGTGTTTGTATCTGTTGTAGACCCGGGAGTAGGCTCTACAAGAAGAAGTATAGCGGTGCGTACGGAGGATGGAAAATACATTATCACACCGGATAATGGAACCCTGACTCATGTCAAACGCCTTCATCGAATTACAGAGGCCAGAGAGATTGATGAAAGTGTGAATCGTCTTCCCAGGTCGGGAGCTTCTTATACCTTCCATGGGAGGGATATCTACGCCTATACCGGCGCCAGGCTGGCAGCAGGAATCATTTCCTTTGAGGAAGTCGGGCCAAGTGTGGATGTGGACAGCGTAGTGGAGTTGCATGTAGTGGAAGCAAGGAAAGAAGGAGATGTGATAACCGGAACCATTGACGTTCAGGATATCCGTTTCGGAAGTCTATGGACGAATATCAGCAAGACTTTATTTGATGAGCTGTCCATACCCTATGGAGGCCGGGTAGAGATTGCTATTCAGAATCATACCAGAGAGGTTTACCGTAATATCATGAAGTATGCTAAGTCCTTTGCAGATGTCTATGTTGGGGAACCTCTACTATATATCAATTCCTTAGACAATCTGGCGGTAGCGATCAACCAGGGATCCTTTGCCAAGGCATACAATATCATGACCGGCGTCAACTGGAAGATAGCAGTGCGCAAGGCCCCCAAGATTATCTATGAATGATGAGTGCTGCTACAGTTCAGATCCAAGTTGCTTCTATGAATTCAACTAATGATTCCGTTATTGGAGATGCTTTAAAATTATCCAACTCTGAGAAGCATTGATTAATTCATACTTTGCTTTCATGATAGGGTCTGAACTGTAGCTATTACCTGAGATTACCTGTGATCCTGTTATTTTCTGAGAATTATCCCTTGACGAAGAGGTAATGGATTGCTATAATATAATAGCTTAAGAAATTAAATATATGGCGACATAGCCAAGCGGTAAGGCATGGGTCTGCAACACCCTGATCACCAGTTCAAATCTGGTTGTCGCCTGTCTTAGAGAAATCTCTCAACCTTGAAAGTACTAAGGTTTAGAGATTTTTTGTTGTTTAGATTATTGGTGCAAGTAGGTGCAAGGTATTTTAGTAGCTGAAAATGCTTGAATTCTTAAGACTTTTTATCCAGAATGCTAGTCCAAAATCTGGTTTGTCTTGTCATAGGTCTCCGAACGAGGCGTGATATTCTTCAGATATCCATTTGTCATAGTCAGTGTCGTATGACCAAGCATTTCCTGCAATTCCGTGGTAGTAGTACCATTCTTATGAAGTATGGAAGCGGTAGAGAACCGTACTTTATGAGAAGAACGGTATTCAATGCCTAGTTCCTTGCAGCATTTCTTAATCCGACGGTTAAATGTTACTGTTGACAAGGGTCTGGAATCTTTGATGAAAAGATATTCACTGTCAGGATTAACCCGTTTGATTTCCTCGAGAATCCGTTTACATGCATTTGTCAATGGAAGATAACGCATTCCAGCTTCGGTATGGCCTTTGCAATAGGGAATGATTATGATAGTTTACATTCTGTTTGTTGTTATCAATGTTATGCCTCATATAGAATATGACAGATGATTTTTAAAACATGAGGATTTTTCTGTTTTCACAATATTATGTAGAACTTATCTGTTATGACGCTCCTTTTTTGATTGTGTGTCGGGCAAATCTTTATCGGATAGAATACCAATGTTTACTAAATCACGAATGAATTTCGGACATCTATGGAGCAAATCTGGAAGGTGGTTTATTACAGCCTTAAATAGCAAGTCAAATAACCGGATTTTTGTCTTTGCTCGTTTAATTGCATCTGCTCTTACCCCTTCATGAGAGACCTTGATATTCAGAAGCTCATCAGTCCGTTCCCTTTCATCGGACAACAGCTTCTCTGTCTCAGAGAGTTTTTGCTGTTGAATTATCAATTCTTTATCTTGATTAAGAATTACATTATCTTTCTCTTGCAGTGCAGAAATGAGTTCCTCTTTTTCTTTCTGAAGGTGAGTATTCTTATTCTTCTCTTGATTTAAAGCATATTGGAGGGCGTTCTGCATTTCCATCTTCTTTTTAAGATTAAACAGATTGACAGATTTATCTGGCTCCAAGTCCTTTGTCTACTCAGCAAGCTCCTGTTCTTTCTGAATGATTTGAGATTGCATCTTATTTAATATTTTTGATGCTTCTTGCAGTTTATATGCTTCTACACTCAAATGTTTTTTTGCTTCGCCTAAGTCATGAATTTCACCACGGTCGAAGCCATATTCTTTTCCAATGGAGTCATACATGAAGTCTTGAAACTTTCTGTAGCTGTTCTTTCCTTTCCAAAGTTCCGAGATAGAGATTTTCTTACTATTTGTTTTTTTATCATGTACGATAGGTATAACTGTTAAATGCATATGAGGTGTTATTTTACCTTCTGGAAAAAGAGTCTTCATTTCTTCATCAGCCGGAAGGAATACCTCATCACGATGAACAACAGCTGATAGGATTATAACATCAGGAAAGTAATTCTGAATTGCTTTTATAACTTTCCTGAAGAATTCATCCTGTTCCAAAAGACTCATTTCGCTAATCTTTTCATATGGTGGATAAACAAGAAACTCATCCAGAAACTTAGTCTGCTTCATTTCATCCCCTTTCACTTTTAGTTGTCCGGTAAAAGCTCCACTTTTTATAAAGACGACTAAATGCTTTAAGATAAGTTTCTCCTTGATGAAGGTTGTCTACAATAACGCTGTTGAACTTGGTATGGGACAAATCAATATTATCATTGGAATAATTTTTTGCTTTCCCCATGTTATTACAGTAGGGACGATGGGCATCGGACTTGAGGTAGCTTTCGTGACGCATTATACATACATTTGCCATAGCTGTTTCCTTTTGTTTTTATCTTCAAAAATCAATATGAATGATAATTTTAATAAGGAGCATTATTTTCAGTTTTATTAGAAATGAATTTTAGGCTTTATTCAGTTTCTTAACTGCTCTAACTCACTAGGGCAGTCTGACGACTGACCTGCTCGCTCTCCGAGGGGTCTGCGACGCTTTTGCATCATCCACACATCAAAACAACGAAGGA
The DNA here is from genome assembly GCA_023411555.1 of Bacillota bacterium. Classification (GTDB taxonomy): domain Bacteria; phylum Bacillota; class Clostridia; order Lachnospirales; family Lachnospiraceae; genus Mobilitalea. The sequence goes on along the minus strand of JAEYOQ010000017.1, from coordinate 2,182 downwards.
TCAATGCGCAGCATGGAGCTTCGTTATTCTCTTGATGTTTGCTTCTATGAAGAATTTATTATGTAAAGGATTAAATTAGTATGAATATGTTACGAAGTGCAAACCATTAAGTAAAGTGTATATATATGATATTATAGAATGTGTATACCTATAGAATTTTAGGGTTGGTATTAATTTATAAAGAAGTATTGCGACATGTAATTAAATGGTATATAATAACCATAAATTGGTCAAATTGTAGCAAAAAGCATCATGTATTTAATAGAGATGTGATAATTATGTCAAATGAGGTGGATTGGTGAAACTATTAGATTTTATTAGGATAACTGACCTAAAAATAAAACAGAAGTGGAACGTACAAAACTTCTTTGTTACTATCATTATAAAGAAACAAATGAACTACAATTTTCAATGACGTTAATTTCTGATTATATGATTCAATTTGGTTTTAACAAACCCAATATATCGCGTCTTAAAGAGAAATTAATAAAAGGAAAAGATAAGTCAATGCTTCCATCAAAAACTTTAATTGGTTCTTTGGAATTTATTCCAGTTGTACTACAAACTCTAGATAAGGATTATGGAGAAGCCTGGAATGATACGCAGACTATATATTCTAATAGCGAGTTAATTGAAGAAGTTAAATTTTGTGGGAAGCGGCCATATATAGACCGATTAATAAAGCAAATTAATTTTACATATGCAAACAATTGCTATGATGCCTGCGCTGTACTTATGAGAAGACTTTTTGAAGTGTTATTAGTCTTGTCATATCAGAAAATTGGTATAGAAGCAGATATTATAAATAGTCAAGGATATCACCTAATGCTTGAAGGAATAGTCAAGGATGCTATTCGAAATAAAAAGTTGAATATTTCATCAAGGGTTAGTAAGCACTTTGATAGCTTTAGAGAAGTTGGGAATAATTCAGCACATAGCATTACTTATACTGCTGGTCAAAAGGATATTAATGATATTAAAATAAACTACCGGGTTATGATGGAAGAACTATATAATAAAGCAGGATTAATATAAAAGAGGGATAATAAATGGAAAATCAATTAAAGGTAAAATTTAAAATAGGAGACATCGAGTTTGAAGCAGAAGGCTCGGCCAATGACGTTGAGCGTGAAAGAGAATCATTTAAAAATTCTTTACTGCCGTTAGCAATTGATGCAATGGTACAAACTCGAGGGGTAGTTAAAGACTCTCAATATATAGAGGTAGCAGAACAGCCTCTTTTGTCAATAGTGGATAAGGATATTTCCAACTTAAATGCTACCAATACAAGTGGTATACAGGCTACTGATTTATCCAGAACCAGTTTATCCTCATTTATAAAAAATTACGGAACATTAAATGACCAAGACTTCGTTCTAGTAGCAGCATATTATGACGAAAAGAAAAATAATATAACTACATTCTCGTCTGAAAGTATTAAACAGTATTACGCTGATGCTAGAAGAAGCGCTTATTCAAATAATAGCGAATTATTAAAGCAATTAGTAAAAAAAGGATATATTATGGATGACCCAAATGCATCTACTAAAAATCCAAAACAGTATATTTTGACTGATGAAGGAATATCATATGTTGAATCATACGTTCCCAAAGAAATAACCGTTAAAAAATCAAATCCTAAGGCAAGAAAAGCAAGAGGAAAGTCCGTTTCAGATTATAACTTATTAAATGTAGATAGTCTTAATTTAAAAAAATATCCAGAAATTAAAGCTCAAGATACTTTTAAAAAGCAAATGATACTTACCTTATATATAGTAAGTAATGAAGGGTTAGGAGATGCGTTTTCTACAGCTGATGTACAATGTATTATGACCGATAAACTTGGGTTACACACCACTATTGATAAAATCAATGGTGTATTTAAGAGAGAAAAAATATGGTTTACAACAGTAGATGATGGAACTAAAAAAGGTTGTAAGCACAGATTACTAGAAGGAGCAAAGGATTTTGCAAAAGGCTTAATCAATAATAATACATTTAATTAGCATTCTAAGAAGTAAATCATACAATATTAAAGGGGAAAATTTGTAAAATTGGTTAATTGAAAAGGTAAATTCCACTTTGAAAAAGTAAATTCCGCAAAAATAAGTCAAAGTGGAATTGGATAAATGTGAGAACCAGAAAAATCATTTAAAATAGGTGCTTTTTATATCATCTTGCT
>JAEYOQ010000024.1 GCA_023411555.1 Bacillota bacterium | reverse complement strand
TCCTTAGTAATCTTGCCTTCATCTACTAAATCGCAAGCGATCTGAAGAGCTGCAGGAGCAGTTCTCTTACCGTTACGTGTCTGTAAGAAGTAAAGCTTTGTATCTTCAATTGTGAATTCCATGTCCTGCATATCTTTATAGTGATTTTCAAGTAAAGTTGCAATTCTCATGAATTCTTTGTAAGCTTCCGGCATATCTTCTTCAAGTTTTGTAATAGGCTGAGGAGTTCTGATACCAGCAACTACGTCTTCACCCTGAGCATTGATCAGGTATTCACCATAGATCTTAGCTTCACCGGTAGAAGGATTACGTGTAAATGCAACACCAGTACCTGATGTATCACCCATGTTACCGAATACCATGGCCTGAACGTTTACTGCAGTACCCCAATCACCAGGGATATCATTCATTCTTCTATAATAGATCGCACGAGGATTATCCCAAGAACGGAATACAGCGGTAACTGCCTCGATTAACTGATCTGCAGGATTCTGAGGGAAATCTGCGCCTTTTTCAGCCTTGTATAATGCCTTGAAGCCAGCAATAACTTCCTTTAAATCTTCTGCTGTAAGCTCGGTGTCATAATGAACACCTTTCTTCTCTTTGATTTCATCAAGAACTCTTTCGAATTTGGACTTGCTTACTTCCATAACTACGTCAGAGAACATCTGGATGAATCTTCTGTAAGAGTCGTATGCAAATCTTGCATTACCGGTCTTCTTAGCGAAGCCTTCAACAGCTGCATCAGTCAAACCTAAGTTAAGGATTGTATCCATCATACCAGGCATGGAAGCTCTAGCACCGGAACGTACAGATACTAATAAAGGATTCTCTGTATCACCGAATTTCTTACCTTGCTCCTCTTCGAGAATTCTTAAGGATGCAAAAATCTGATCCTTAATCTCATCTCTAATTGTCTTGCCGCTATTGTAATAGTCTGTACAAGCTTCTGTTGTAACAGTGAAACCCTGAGGAATCGGAAGACCTAAGTTAGTCATTTCTGCTAAGTTAGCGCCTTTACCGCCAAGAAGGTTTTTCATATCTGCCTTACCTTCTTTGAACAAATATACCCATTTTGTCATTTTGTAAGTGCCCTCCTAAAATAATATATTTACAATTTGTTACAATGCTGTTACTGACAATGATGTCAAAAGCAGGCTGTGAAATATTGTAAAATAATAATTTTACGTTCACAGATTGCTTTTGACATCATAATCATCAATTGAGTACAAAAGTACTCCGCTAACAAAATAAGTACATGACTCATTCTGTTGGCGTAATACTTTTATGACTCAATCGACAGCACCTATACAAATTATAACTCATTTTTTGCATTTCTAATCGTAAAAGCTTAATGTTATGTACGATAAGCGTTTTCCATACACACTATGCGCACGGTAAGCGGCTAATTTTTATGTCAAATCCGCTTCTTCATTGCGATGTGCACGGTAAGCGGCTTTCGCTCACGCTGCGCTTATCCATAAAAATCTGGTCATCTGTTCGTGTAAACACGACATCTGCCCAATTTTTATGTCTAATCCGCTTTTTCATTGCGATGTGCACGGTAAGCGGCTTTCGCTCATAAACCTTCGGTTTATTCGCTCACGCTGCGCTTGATCGTAGAATTGAAAGTATTTATTCAAGCAAGCTTGACAAATACTTTCAATTCCACGATCAATCCGCTTACCGTGCACATTATAACACAGAATTCGTCAAATAGAAAAGTGTTTTTTTCTAAAATTTAAATTTATTCTCAAAATAGGATTTTAAATCCTCTATTTTAATTCTTTCCTGCTCCATGGTATCACGGTCACGTACGGTTACCGCTCCGTCATTTTCAGACTCGAAATCATAGGTGATACAGAAGGGGGTTCCGATCTCATCCTGTCTGCGGTATCTCTTACCAATGTTACCTCTATCATCAAATTCACAGTTGTAGGTCTTGCAAAGCTCCATATAAATCTTCTCTGCAGGCTCTGATAGCTTCTTTGACAGCGGAAGTACACCAATCTTTACCGGTGCAAGCGCCGGGTGGAAATGTAATACGGTACGTACATCACCCTCAGCGATTTCCTCCTCGTCGTATGCCGCACATAAAAAGGCTAATGCCACACGGTCAGCACCAAGGGAAGGCTCTACAACGTAAGGGATATATCGTTTGCCTTTTTCATCATCGAAATAGCTCATATCCTCCTTGGATACATTCTGATGTTGTGTCAAATCATAATCGGTACGGTCTGCAATACCCCACAGCTCGCCCCATCCGAAGGGGAATAAGAATTCTATATCTGTCGTTGCTTTACTGTAGAAGGAAAGCTCTGCCGCATCATGATCTCTTACTCTCATTTCCTCGTCCTTCATTCCGAGAGCCTTCAACCAGTCGATACAGAATTGTCTCCAATAAGCGAACCACTCTAAATCCGTATCCGGCTCACAGAAGAACTCTAATTCCATCTGCTCGAATTCTCTGGTACGGAAGGTAAAGTTACCGGGTGTAATCTCGTTACGGAAGGATTTACCTATCTGGCCAATACCAAACGGAATCTTCTTACGGGAGGTTCTTTGCACATTCTTAAAGTTAACAAAGATTCCCTGAGCTGTCTCCGGTCTTAAGTATACTATGTTCTTGGCATCCTCAGTAACACCCTGAAAAGTCTTGAACATCAGATTAAACTGACGGATATCTGTAAAATTATGCTTTCCACAAGTAGGACAGCAGATATTATGTTCATCGATGTACTTCTTCATCTCTTCCTGAGACCAGGAATCCACGGAACCTTCTACCTCGATGCCCTTCTCCATATTATAGTCTTCAATCAATTTGTCTGCACGAAAACGCTCGTGGCATTCTCTACAATCCATCAAAGGATCAGAAAATCCGCCTAAATGTCCGGAAGCCACCCAAGTCTGGGGATTCATGAGGATGGCACAATCCACACCAACATTATAGGGATTTTCCTGAATGAACTTTGCCCACCAGGCCTTCTTCACGTTATTCTTTAATTCCACACCAAGATTACCGTAATCCCATGTGTTTGCAAGACCGCCATATATCTCGGAGCCCGGATACACAAAACCTCTTGCTTTTGCCAGTGCTACAATCTTTTCCATTGTTTTTTCCATCTTTTTATCCTCGCATTATCATTAAATATTTATTATATTATAATTGATAGTAAGTACGCTTCGCGAACAAACTATTGCTATGAAACAGCTTTTGTGGATATCGAACTAAACCAGCCTTGATTAAATAATATACCAGTCTCTGGAACACAGCTTAAGGTTTAAATACAACAATACTCATGCCCTCTGCTGCACCCTGCACCTTGTTATCATCAACAAAGGTAACATTTTCAGAATAATATTTGATTGTTCCATCCACGATGATATCATAGGGCTCATTCATAACCAATATCTTAAGCTTATCGTTCCCAAGAACCTCCTGGGTACTTGCTAGGGAACCGTTCTTAGTGCTTACCAAGGTAGACGGCAGCTTCAGAGATATCTCTGAGATACCTCCGTTAAAATAAGCAGCAGCAACATCATTGAAGTTAGCATATTGATCCATGCCTGAATAGGTTAACAGTAAAACTACCTTCCCGTTATTTAGCTTAACATCCTCTATGCTTATCGCTTCTACTCCGGCTTTCTTATTATATTCCTTAATCTCTTTATTGACAAAATCCTTTAGCTCGTTCAGATCATAATATGTTTTATCAAAGTCCTCTACGGTAGCAACCTGAAGTTTACCATTAGATTTCGCTAAAATTGTATCCGTTGTTACATTGTCAGTGGATATAAATACTTCTTCCTTCTTACAACCGACTGTTCCGAGTATGAATATCAGCAGGATTGTACTAAGAATCAACTTTTTCATAAAGCGTTCCCTCCATATCGATTTGGGTTCATATCATTTTAACCTTAAAGAGTAAGAATTTCAACAGTAAAATATAAATATTTATAAACTCTTAAGCATCTCGAGGGACTTAAAATCGTGCTCAATATAACGGTCCAGATAACGTTTAATACACAGGTTCAATTCGTTCTGTACCTCCTGTGTCACGCGGAAGGTGTACAGCTTCTCCAACTCCTTGGATATTATGTACTGCATGGTATAAAGGGTTGAGGTATTAATGCTGATTGCTCCCCTATCATACATTCTGCAGCTGTCACATAAAATACCACCACACTCGGCGCTGAAATAGTACCTTTTATTTTGAGAATTCCCATCTGCCTTCTCCTCTGAAGATGTATTTTTATTACACTTTATACACCCGAACACCTGAGGCGCCTCACCATTCAGAGCAATAATCTTTAGCTCAAATATGGATCGAATCAAAGCTGGTTCGATGGTTTTTTTTGATAATGCCCTCAAAGTCTGATACATCAGCTTAAGAATATCTCTCTCGTCATTATTCTCTTTTGTCATATAATCAGCAAATTCACAGAAATAGAAACCATAGCAAAGTCCTTCAAAATCATCCCTAAGCTCACCGAAATAATTCGATATCTCAGCGGACATAATATTATATGAAGATTTACCTGCATACAGAGTGAAATCGCCGAATGCAAAGGCCTGTCCACATGCCAATAAGGCGCTGTTTGGTCTTCTGGCGCCTTTGGCAAATGCTGAGATTTTTCCGTGTTCTCTGGTTAAGATAACCAGTCGTTTGTCATATTCACCAACCGGCATGGCCGATAGAACCATTCCCGTCACGGTAGTTGATACCGGCACTAACTCCACCTTCACTTTCTATCGCACGAGGGAGGTTGTCGCTATCCATTGCCAATTCTTCCGAAACCTCTTCTCTGGTGCATGCAATGTAATGTAAATAATCGTCTATCCTTCCGGTATTGACGAAACTCTTCCAATAATCATAATTCTTCATAAATGAGCCCCCTAACCATGATATTATGTTTCATTCCAGAAAATAATCTTCTGTTATGTTATTAGGTTTCCCATTTCATGTTTGGTTAAACTGGTTAGAATATACCATTTACAAATTTTATTAACTCGGTGTATACCTATCCTTTGAATTATTGTGCAAAGCCCGGAAGAACACAGCTTCTTCCTGTGTGAAGAGTTGTGTTCTTCACACTATTCATCTCTGCCATAGCCGTAATTTTTCATTAGAAAATCACTATCTCTCCAATCCTTCTTTACCTTTACCCAAAGCTGTAGATTCACCCTGCAATCCAAGAGATTCTCGATTTCCTTTCGTGCCTGGGTTCCAATCTGCTTAAGCATACTGCCACCCTTACCGATTATGATACCTTTGTGAGCATCCCGCTCGCAGACAATCGTTGCTTCAATATCAATCAATCCGTTCGCCTCGCTACTCTCCGAGCGCTCTCTCATACGTTCAATACTTACCGCAATTCCATGGGGAATCTCATCATCCAAAAGCCTCAAAGCCTTTTCACGAACAAGCTCCGCTACAATTTGCCGCTCCGGCTGATCAGTTACGGTATCCTCATCATAATACATGGGACCTTCCGGCATATACTTATAGATTTCCTCTAAAAGAACGGCTGTATTATCACCTTTTAAAGCGGAGACCGGAATAATCTCAGCAAAATCACAGATGTCCTTATATGCTGCAATGAAAGCCAGTATCTGCTCCTTCTTCACCGTGTCAATCTTATTAATCACCAGTATAACCGGAGTCTTTACCTTATTCAGCTGCTGGGCAATATGTTGCTCTCCAGCACCAATAAAAGTTGATGGTTCTACCAGCCATAGGATTAGGTCCACTTCGCTCATGGTTCTTTCCGCCACATTCACCATATATTCCCCCAGCTTATTCTTCGCCTTGTGAATACCCGGTGTATCTAGAAATATAATCTGACCTCGCTCGTCCGTATATACGGTCTGAATTCGATTTCTAGTGGTTTGCGGTTTATCCGAGGTTATAGCTATTTTTTGTCCTATTAGCTTATTCATCAGGGTTGATTTTCCAACATTGGGTCTTCCTATCAAGGTAACAAACCCCGATTTATATTTCGTATCCTTCATGTAATACCTGTACCTTTCTATTTGTATCTAATGTATTTACTTTATTATTATATTATAGATGGAATAAAGCTTCAGCCTGCTGACTTTTTCGATGCTTGCAAAGCAAGCATTGCCTTGCCTATAATATAACAAAGGGCTGCTATCCTTACTGAGAACTTGCCTAAAACAGCCCTTTGCTTGTGCCTTTTATTTCATCAGATTCTTAACTTCCTTAAACATCTCTTTATTGTCATTAATCTTACCCTCGTTACCGATTACGCAGATATTACCTGCATCAAGCATCGCCGTAATATACTTATGACAATTGCGAATATCTTCTATCGTTACACCCAGAGCCTGCTCTCTTTCCTTCAACAGATCCTCTTCTGTAACACCAGCTAGGTACATGCTTAATGACCGTTTTCCCTTAGCTTGGGGTGTAAGCGGTGTATCTAGGGTGCTGAAGGTACCGATAATATTCTTCGTGATATCACGTTCGTCCGCAGTAAAGTTTTTAATATAGTCTGCTGCCTTTTCATAGATTTGATTGGTTTCTTTTAAATTAGGGTCACGATAGGAGGTAAAATAAGCATCCCCATCCACACCGGAAAAACCACACATACAGCCATAGGCTCCGCCCTTTACACGAACATTATTCCATAGATAATCATAGCTTAAGATAGTCTTAAGGACTCTCAGTGCACCGGTATATTCATAGCCTGCCTTAAGGAAATTACCTGCTCTCGCCACGTATTGTACCTGCATTGCAGTCTTGAAGCCCTCATTTAGGCGTACCGGCTCTAAGCTAGAGGTATCATAGGAGGCAAATAAGCTTTGATCTGCCTTCGGCAATAGCCCATCGATATAGCCTGCCAGCTTATCACTAAAACGGTCATAGCCTTCCTCATCAGCTGTGATACTGACTAACAGATTCTCTCTGGTGAATATCATCTTTATAAGCTCTTTCAGCTTACTGATTGTATCATCAGCCTTTTCGTTAAAGTTTTCAACCAGGTCCTCAACGAATTTATAGAAGGTGATTCCTGTAGTAATCTGCTTGAACAAGCCATGGGCAGAATAGTAGCTCATAGCACGATCCATTGCAGCAGAATGACCTGAAGAGTTAAAATGCATCTGTAGCTTTGACTTCATCTCATCAAGGATTTCCTTTAATCTCTTTTTATCCTCGAGCTTTGTATGATAGAGCATCTCTTCAATCAAACGGATTGCCTCGTGTAGATTATCATATAACACCTTGGTAGAGAACTCAAATACCGGATGATATAAATCTGTATTCCCTTTTATCGAAAAGCTTCTCACATTGGTCGAAATACCACCGGTATGAATGTTTATCTCATTGGATAAGGTAAGGTAAGAATAATGCTCTGTATCAACATAGCCCATTACAAAGGACAATAAGGACGCATAGGGCAGTAGATCCTTGGGTATATCCTTTACATTAAAGAGTAGTCTAGCATAAGCAATCTTATTGGTATAGATATTATGATGAATCACCTTAACTCCACCGACATTATTTTCAGTATTATATAAAGGTTCTATCTCCTTCTTGATATCCTCACGAGTCAAGAGCGGAATAGCTTCCAGCTCCTCCTTCGTCGAAGGAGTCTCTTGGAATACGGCAAGCTCCTTGGTCTCACGAATAATATGCTGCAGCTCCTCCTTGGATAGAGTTGCCTTGTAGGCAGCTAATCTCTTCTTCAGCTCTGCCTCCTTCTCTGCATTCAATCCCGACTTGGGTTTGAGAATCACAATTGAATTATGGGTATTCTGAAGAAAATATTCATTAATCACCTTCTCATAATAGCCGGTTCCAATCTTCTCCTTCAAAAAGGCATAGCCCGTAGTATCCTTCAGATGAAGAAAAGGCTTGTTATCGTCATGAAGCCAGCTGCTCATAGCTCTCAGTCCATAGAGCAGACCCTTAGGAAATTGACCATAATCCGCTTCTCTATATTTGAATTCGTAATAATTAATCGCTGCCCGTAAGGATTTTTCATCGATACCCTTAGCCACTATATCCGATAAGACATCACGTATCACCGAGACAAACTGATTCTTCTTGCTTTCCTCAGAATTCTTGGCAATAATCGTGAAGGTCGGTTGTAGTATCTCATCCTCAAAGCCGCCCAGGATATCCTTGCCGATATTGGCATCTAACAATGCCTGCTTTACAGGAGCTCCCGGAGCCTGAAGCAGAACATAATCCAGAACCTGGAAGGTTAGACTGAGCTCCTTATCTAAGGAATTACCAATCACTGTATTATAGCTTAAGTATGTGTTATCCTTTCCATCCTCTTCTTCACTGAGAGAATAGAAGGCCTCCACTTCTCTACTACTTGTAAAGGGCTTCTGTAGTCTTACCTTAGAATCTACTTCGAGTCTGTCGTATTGATTTAGATATTCCTTATCCAGCCATACCAATCTTTCTTCAAAATCCATATCACCGTATAGATAAATATAGCTGTTGGAAGGATGATAATAGGTTTTATGAAAATTAATGAACTCTTCATAAGACAACTCCGGAATATAATCCGGGTCACCTCCGGATTCTACTCCATAAGGAGTATCCGGGAACAAAGAGTTTTGAATCATACGATAAAGCATGGATTCTGGTGAAGAGAAGGCACCCTTCATCTCATTATATACAACACCATTGTATTTTAACTCGTCCTCCTCTGACTCCAGATCATAATGCCAGCCCTCTTGGTAAAAAATTTCTTTCCTTTGATAAATATTGGGATAGAGCACAGCATCCATATATACATGCATCAGATTCTTAAAATCCTGATCGTTCATGCTGGCAACCGGATAAACTGTCTTATCCGGATAGGTCATCGCATTTAAAAAGGTGTTTAGGGAGCCCTTTGCCAGTTCGACAAAAGGATCTTTCGCCGGAAAATGCTTAGAGCCACACAGCACAGAATGCTCTATAATATGAGCTACACCAGTACTGTTGGCTGGTGGAGTTCTAAATCCGATGGAAAATACTTTATTATTATCGTCATTGGCTACAATTGCAATACGTGCTCCTGTTTTCTTGTGCACCAGTAATGAACCGATACCGTTCATATCCTCTAATTTTTCCTCAAGTATGAACTCATATGAGGATGGAATCTTATATTTCATAATTGCCTCCATTCATGCCGTACGAGAACCGCAGTTTTCTATTTGTGCATACCCACATATATATAATATCTGAAGCATTTCACTTTCTTTATGTATTAGTATGGTAATATATAGTAGTTGCTTATACATAATAACACAAAACATTTTATTTGTCATTTCTTACAAAACCATTTTCCATTCGAATCCCTCATGCGCTACTGTTTATAGCGACATGCTTATCCTTTGTAATAATTATTCATTTTTTCATATTTTATAACCTGGCTCTATAGTTATTTCTAGCCACAATTTACATCGTCAATTTACCTGTTGCACAAAATTTGTACCATTCGAATAAACAATTAATAAATATGCATGAAATAATATAAAATATTACATATTTCAACAAAATTTGTTTGACTTTATTCGAATTATATGTTAAATTTATACTATCGTTACTAATAATGGTAATGGAAATAATCTTATGTTTTAGGAGGCATTTATGAAGACAGGTACAGTTAAGTGGTTTAACGCGAAAAAGGGATTCGGATTTATCTCCGATGAAGAGGGTAATGATGTATTTGTACATTTTTCTGCTCTTCAGATGGACGGCTTCAAGGTTCTTGAAGAAGGAGAAAAGGTTAGCTTTGAAGTTGTAAAGGGCGAAAAGGGTCCTCAGGCTGCAAACGTAAGCAAGTTATAATCAAAGGCCAAAGGTAATTTTTATATATATGGGTACATATCTATAAAGTTATAATAGGATGGATTGTAACATTGACATCTAGCAGGCTTCATTCACCTGCAATGAAGCCACTGACACACGTAATAAGACTGTCGCAGAATGTTCGCTAACACAAACACAAAGGGGCTGTTGCATAAGGTATGCAGCAGCCCCTTCGGGACGCATTTCTAATGTTTAAAATGTCTCATTCCTGTAAAAATCATTGCAATTCCATACTCATTACATTTCTTGATAGAGTCTGCATCTCTGCTTGCACCACCCGGTTGAATGATGGCTGTGATTCCTGCCTGATGAGCGGCTTCCACACAGTCGTCAAAGGGGAAGAAAGCATCAGAAGCAAGTACCGCCCCTTGGGTTATGCCTTCACCGATCAATTCTCCTGCATGCTCAATTGATTGCTTCGTCGCCCATATACGGTTAACCTGACCTGGTCCGATACCAATGGATTGCTTATCCTTTGCCAGGACAATACCGTTCGATTTAACAAACTTAACTACCTTCCAGGCGAATTCCAGATCCTCCATCTCCTTTGCAGACGGCGCACGGTCTGTAACTACTCTTAGTTCATCTCTATTAAATATTTTGCTGTCTATCGTCTGAACAATTAATCCTCCATTCACCTTCTTCATATCATAAGCACTCTCATCCTGCGGTACTTCAATATCAGGAAGGGTCAGTAAACGTATATTTTTCTTCTCTTTGAGAAGCTCCAATGCTTTTTCTTCGTAGGAGGGTGCTACAACCACCTCTAAGAAGATTGCCTTCATCTCCTCTGCCATTGCCAGAGTAACTTCACGATTCGTAACTACGATACCACCGAAGATTGAGGTCTTGTCTGCTTCATAAGCCTTTCTCCATGCATCGGTAATATTATCTGCACTACCGACACCACAAGGATTACCATGCTTACAGGCAACCACAGTAGGCTCTGTGAACTCTTTCAAAAGCTCTAAGGCTCCGTTGGTGTCGTTAATATTATTAAAGGATAGTTCTTTTCCATTCAATTGTACCGCATCGGTGATCGAGCCCTTCTTCTTGCCGATTTCACGATAGAAGGCGGCAGATTGATGAGGATTCTCGCCATATCTCATATCCTGTACCTTTTCGAAGGTCATAGTCAGCGTCTCTGGGTATGAGTTATCCTTTCTCTGCTTTTTCAGATAATCGGCTATTAAAGTATCATAGGAGGAGGTATGCATAAATACCTTTTGCATCAGATAGAACTTGGTATCTAAGGATACCTCCTTCTTCTCCTTTAGCTCCGATACTACCTTTTCATAATCTCTTGGATCAACCACAACTGCAACATCCTGATAATTCTTTGCCGCAGCTCGAAGCATGGTAGGCCCGCCAATATCAATATTCTCAATTGCTTCCTCAAGGGTCACATGATCCTTTAGTATAGTAGCTTTAAAAGGATAAAGATTAACCACTACAATATCAATTGTCTCAACATTAAGCTCTACTAGCTGCTTCATATGAGACGGATTATTTCTCATTGCCAGTAATCCGGCATGTACGACAGGATGCAGCGTCTTAACACGTCCATCCAGGCATTCCGGAAAACCTGTAAGCTCAGAAATCTCAATTGCAGGAACACCGGCCTCCTTCAACTTACCATAGGTTCCTCCGGTTGAAATAATTTCAATTCCCAAGGAAACAAACTCCTTGGCCAGCTCTACTATTCCCGTTTTATCCGACACACTGATTAATGCTCTCATTTAATCTCTCCTTTTCCTGCCAGTTACATAGTATAATTATTCTACGACAAATGCGATACATTAGTATATTTCATAAAAATGGTGTATACTTATTTATATCTATTGCCTTCTTGTGATTCGTTTATATCAAAATAGTATACTAATACGTCAGCGAATTCAATTCATAAATACTAATGTATTATATCGTTATTACTAATAGATAGAGGAAAAGATAAGAGTTGCATTCGTTTATAAATTATACTATAATTCGTTTGGAACTTTATTGACACATCTACGCACGTATACTGAGGTATGTATGAGACGATTTAAGATAACAGATATATTGATCGGAATTATATTTACGCTATTATTCATCAGCATTGCTGTCGTGATTACTATAAATTTTAGACCCTTATATTATTATGACATTAAGCATCTTAATATAGTTGAGAACTCTGGGTTAACGGAAGCCGTAATTCGGGAAAATTACGATACCTTAATCGATTATTGCTCCCCCTTTTTTACAGGCGAACTAAAATTCCCTACTCTGGCAGCTTCTGAATCAGGATTAATCCATTTTGCTGAGGTAAAAAATATCTTCGTCGCCTTCTATGTTCTCGGCGCAATCACTCTGGCATTTGGAATTATTATAATCGTCGAGAAGCATAAGAATAGAGATTTTTCTTACCTGCTCGTATCGGCTATTACTGCGATCGTTCTCCCGTTATTACTAGCCTTGTCGCTTTCCATAGACTTTGACCGGGCATTTGTAATATTTCATAAGCTTTTCTTTAATAATGATTATTGGCTCTTTGATCCGTCTACGGACCCGGTCATCACCATCCTACCGGATACCTTTTTTATGCATAGTGCCATTATGATTATACTAATTGTGGTTTTAATGAGCCTTCTTTTTTTAACTATATTTTTTATAAAGAAACAGCGCTCAGGTATTAAATATCGAAAAAACAAGGGACTAAATTTATAGCAGAATAATCGTCAGCTTCTGATAGTTCTGTACAGACTCTCACACCACCGCATAACTACTTGCGACTATAAGTAATTAATATATGAAGTAAGTCTGATGATGTCTCAATAAAACTTAACTGCACGATATAAAGTGCTAGAATGGAGGTAATATGAGAAAAACTAAAATTATTTGCACCCTGGGTCCTTCGACTGATAATGATAACGTATTAAAGGAACTAATCTTAGCAGGAATGGATGTAGCCCGGTTCAATTTTTCTCATGCAAGTCATGAAGAACATCTTGGAAGATTAAAGAGAATTGATAAGCTGCGTAAGGAGTTAAATATTCCTGTAGCAACTCTTCTTGATACAAAAGGCCCTGAAATTCGTATCGGTTCCTTTAAGGATGATAAAAAGATACAGCTAAAGGAAGGTCAGACCTTTACACTAACCTCAAGAGAGGTGGAGGGCGATGAAGCTATCGTATCGATCAGCTATCCCAACCTAATTTATGATATTGAGATTGGTTCCACTATTTTAATCGATGATGGTCTGATTGAGATGAACGTAACTGAGGTAACAACCACCGACATTATCTGTACGGTAAAGAACAGCGGTGTCATCTCCAATAAAAAAGGAGTTAATGTACCGGGCATTCACCTATCCATGCCCTTTATCAGTGATAAGGATCGAGAAGATATCTTATTTGGTATTAAAAATAATTACGATTTTATTGCAGCATCCTTTGTTCGTACTGCTGATGATATCAAGGAAATTCGTAAGATGCTAACTAAGCATAACTCCCAAACAAGAATTATCGCTAAAATTGAGAACTATCAGGGTGTAGAAAATATCGATGAAATTATCGAAGCCTCCGATGGAATTATGATCGCCCGTGGTGATATGGGTGTAGAGATTCCATATGAAGAAGTACCAGTTCTTCAAAAAATGATCATTAAGAAGGTATACAATGCCGGTAAGCAGGTAATAACCGCTACTCAGATGTTAGATTCTATGATAAAGAATCCGAGACCCACTAGGGCAGAAACAACAGATGTCGCAAACGCGATATACGATGGCACCAGTGCGATTATGCTTTCCGGTGAGACTGCTGCCGGATTATACCCAGTTGAAGCCCTAAAGACCATGGTTAAGATTGCTATGCGTGCGGAGGCTGATATTGATTATAAGAAGCGTTTCCGTATGCTCGATTCCTGTCAGCTTCCAGATATCACCGAAGCAATTTCCCGCGCAACTGTAACCACGGCTCACGACCTAAATGCAAAGATGATTATAACAGTCACTACCTCTGGTAAAACAGCCCGTATGATCTCCCGTTATCGTCCAGAGTGCCAGATTCTCGGCTGCACCACCGACCCTATCGTTTGCCGTCAGCTGAACATGGCTTGGGGTGTAACTCCTTTATTGATTGCAGTGGAACATGATACCTTTGAATTATTCGATCATGCCATTCAAGCCGTCGAGAAAGCAGGCTATCTGGAAGACGGCGAATTAGCTGTACTGACAGCCGGTGTCCCTCTGGGAACCTCCGGTACAACGAATCTAATCAAGGTTCAGATCGCAGGTAGCAAGTACTAAACATTCAATATAAAAATGAAGGATAGGACGACAACATCCCATAATGCAGTGTGAGGGATGAGTGTTGTCCTTTCCTTCATTAACACCATATATTATGCAACAGCCCCTTGGTATATATCAACAAGTTACGTAACAGCCCCTTCGTCATGTTTTTAGTTGCTAGAGTACCATTTCTATGATAATATACAATTAATGTTAAGTCGCTCCTGTGCCACCAGAAAGCAAAGTCTCAAGAAAGAGCATAGGATTATTAAGCGAAATGCGTTGATATATCACTGAAAGGAAGCGAAAGATGAAAAAGCAGGATTATTTAAAATGGGATGAATACTTTATGGGCATCGCCCAACTATCCACTGAGCGTAGTAAAGACCCCAGCACCAGCGTTGGTGCTTGTATCGTTAGCGAGGATAATAAAATTCTCTCTGTAGGTTATAATGGAATGCCGATGGGCTGCTCTGATGATGAATATCCCTGGGAACGGGAAGGCTCTAGCCTTGATACGAAGTATTTCTATGTCTGTCATGCCGAACTCAATGCTATCCTGAATTATACCGGAACTCATATGAAAGGGGCTAAGCTTTATACTACCTTATTCCCCTGTAATGAATGCACCAAGGCAATTATTCAAAAAGGAATCTCAGAAATCATCTATAAGAGTGATAAGTATGCCCAAACCGAACCGGTTATTGCCGCAAAACGTATGCTTGATTCTGCGAAGGTCAAATACAGACAGTATACTCCAATTGGTAAGGATATCAATATATCACTCTAAACAGAGCGATATATTGAACGATATATTCTGGAGCTACAAGTCAAATCCCAGCCTTTCAAAGTCTGGGATTTATTTTTTTTCAGTTATCTCTGCCACCTTCGCCATTACTTCCTTCCGAAATTGGAACCACTCATCCTCATGCTTCACATAATATAGCGGACATAGCTTCTCAGTCACATCATAATGTCGTATAATATCCTCTTCCCCTAAATCAAACTCAATACATAAAGCAGCTGTTAGTGATACCAGGGTATCATAGGTCTTTTCATTAAATTTACCTGTCTCATCCTCATGACAGCACTCAATCGACACGGTATCACCATTACGATTATTAGAAGTGAACGCAATCTCATTCAGGGGAATACATTGAACTACCTCCCCTTCGAGACCGATAATATAATGACTACTGGCATAAGTGGTATGCTTCGTAGCAAGACTCTCAAAATAATTACGGTTATTGATGGCTGTTGAGCCTGGGTTGGCCGTATAGTGTACTACAATGGAATTGATATCCTTAAGGGGAGTCTGTGGTCTCGAATATTCATTGGGTGTCAAGAATTCCCCGCTTATCTTCACTCCGTTCGAGAGCACCTCGTCAAGTACAGCGATTCCCTCCCTATTACTACCAAAAATATTATCCTTAATATTATGGATCAAGCCATGCTTGGATCTTTTTTCTATCTGTATTACCCTACTGGTGACAAATACCGTCATCCCCAGTATAGCCAGTGTCAATATGGCAAGGATGAACAACATAATGATTCTTCTCCTATGCTTTCGCCTTCTCCACTCTTCTCTCGTTAAAATTCTACTCATAATTCACCCTTTGATAATATTTCTTCTATTTCTTTTATAAATACCTTCTGTTCTGCATCAGTAATCCATTCCGTGAGGCGAGCTGCAATCATAGGCAGTCTCCAACAATCAATCTCCTCTTGGGTAAGACCAGATCGTTTCTTGTAAAACTTCAGATAATCCTTCAGCATACGTGCTCTCATCCAACCCAGAATTTTCTTTCCTACAGTCGGAATATTACCGGGCAGAGCAGCATCCTTAAGCAACAATGCCGTTCTTGCAACGTCCATACCGGGAGTCCCGCATGCAGCAGTCATCCAATCCAGAGTTACATAGCCCTCTTTTGACCGAATAATATTTCCTGGGTGAAAGTCCCCATGGCATAGGACGTCTCCCTCCGGCAACTGACTAATTCTTCGAAGGATGGCCTGTTTCGTGCTATCTGACAAAGCTTTGGTATGTGTAATGTTCCATTCCAAGGCGGATCGATAGCTGCCAAGATTCTTGGCCTTACATTGGTGTATCTCATATTGTAAGTCCACCAGATGCTTAACAAACTTTCTAGTCTTCCAGGGCTGCCTCCTTAGCATCGTAAGCATTGAATCCCCGAATACTCGCTCATATACGATGCCGGCTCTATCGTTATGCTCAACCAACTCCTCTGCTTTCGGGATTGGAAGCCCCAGCCTCTCCACTTCCTTGTTAACCTTGAACTCCTTTTCTATTCCACCAATCGGAAATTCCTTACGAAACAGCTTAAGTATTTGCCCTTCCTTCCAGGAATATACCTCAGCAGTATTGCCTTCGCCGATTAATTGTGTCTCCATCTCCCCTATCCTTCCCCTACTATATTCACTATGACTAATCGCTAATCTTCCTATACTATAACGATCCTAAATCGGATTAATCTTCAATTTTCTACCAAAAAAGGCACAGCTTTCTCTTCGTTATCTAAGTAATTATATCATATTATATAATATAGTTCAGGAATATTATACCATATAAGTACTCAAAGCATAGTCTAAAAATTCTATTAACGTTCATACTTAGCATATATTAAAGAACAAATTGTCTGCTTGCTGACTCTTTCGATGCTTGCAAAGCAAGTATTGCCCGACTACGGGTTGAGAAGCGACAACTCCTATTCGCGAAGTGTGCCTCAAAAAAGCTCCTAATAGAATGATAGTCTCAAAAACCAATCATACTAAAAGGAGCTTTCATAATCCTAATGCTATCTAATTCATCTTAACTCAACGCCTTATTCCTCTACGCTGTAATTCGGCGCTTCTTTGGTGATATGAATGTCATGGGGATGGCTTTCCTTCAAGGAAGCTGCAGAGATCTTCACAAACTTGCTGCTATCCTGTAACACACCTATATTAGGAGCACCACAATATCCCATACCGGATCTTAAGCCACCAATTAACTGGAATACCGTATCTTCCACTGTACCTTTATATGCCACACGGCCTTCCACGCCTTCGGGTACCAGCTTCTTTGCATCGGTCTGGAAGTAACGATCCTTACTTCCCTTTTCCATAGCTGCTATTGAGCCCATACCACGATACACCTTGTATTTCCTGCCCTGATATAATTCAAAGGTTCCGGGACTCTCATCACAGCCTGCAAAGATACTTCCCATCATACATACATTGGCTCCTGCCGCTAGAGCCTTTGTGATATCTCCCGAATACTTAATTCCACCATCACCGATAATAGGAATACCGTATTCTTTCGCTGCTTCATAGCAATTCATTATGGCAGTAATCTGAGGAACACCGATACCTGCAACAACTCTAGTAGTACAGATAGATCCTGGTCCAATTCCAACCTTAACCGCATTAACACCAGCCTTGATCAGATCTATGGTTGCTTCTTTAGTTGCTACATTTCCGGCAATAATCTGTACCTCCGGATAAGCATCACGTACCATTTTAACCACCTTAAGTACATTTGCCGAATGTCCATGGGCAGTATCGATAACGATAGCATCTACCTTAGCCTTTACTAAAGCATCTACTCGGTCCATGATATTGTTGGTAATACCTACCGCAGCAGCACACAGGAGGCGTCCCTGAGCATCCTTGGCAGATAAGGGATATTTTATTTGCTTTTCAATATCTTTGATTGTAATAAGACCCTTCAGATTGCCTTCATCGTCAACAATAGGCAGCTTTTCCTTCCTTGCCTGTGCCAGGATTTTCTTTGCTTCCTCAAGGGTTATTCCTTCCTTTGCGGTTACTAAGCCCTCTGAAGTCATAGATTCTTTGATTTTCTTAGAGAAATCTGTCTCGAACTTTAAATCACGGTTGGTAATAATTCCAACCAGCTTCTTACCGTTTACCGTAATCGGAACACCTGAGATTCTATACTTTGCCATTAAATCATTGGCATCTTGTAAAGTATGCTCCGGAGATAAATAAAATGGATCGGTAATGACCCCATTCTCTGAACGCTTTACCTTATCTACCTCTTCCGCCTGCTCCTCAATCGACATATTCTTATGGATTACTCCTATGCCACCTTGTCTAGCCATTGCAATTGCCATACGGTTCTCTGTAACAGTATCCATACCGGCACTCATTAACGGGATATTCAGTTTAATTGTTTGTGTCAGGTTTGTTGACAAGTCAACTTGATTTGGTAACACCTCAGAAAACGCAGGTATCAATAGTACATCGTCAAATGTAATTCCTTCACCGATAATCTGACCCATTTTGATAATCTCCTCACTTTCTAGTTAATATTATTTGGTTATAATGAACCAAGGGGTTCAAGTCATGATTTTTCCATGACCTACAGTTAAGGAGTAAAAGCACAAGCTTTTACTCCTTAAAGATTCTAAGATTTTTAAAAGTATAACGAATAATCCATCCAATGTCAACCATGAAATACAGGAATCAAAAAGAGGATGTCGTCTTCCATATTTCTCTCAGGAAAACACATCCTCTGTCAAATCTTAATATTGAGCTATCTTTCTGGGGCTCTTCTGCTTCATCATAGAGAGCATCTTTTCACTTGGTTCAAACATGATTTGATATTTCTTATTATCCACGCTTGCGATAATAACATAGGGCTTAACATTCTTATCTCCAGAGGAAAAGTCCCTATTCACCAATTGAGCATGAGTAAATCCATCTAATGAATGGGATCCCTGAGGAGCAATGATATCAACCTGCTCCATATCAATTCTCAGCATAGTTTTACGCCTCGCCTTACCGAGTATTCTGTCAAAATCGATCTGTCCATCCACAAACACATATTCATACTCAATATTCAGCTTAGGGAAAAGAAATATCGCTCCTGCTATTAACACAATACCGACAATACTAAAAATACCTCCGAGCAACATCATCATGACACCAACTACCGTACCAATCACCAAAAGTGCACGAAGACCTAAGATCTTCCCGTCATTCTTTCTCTTTGCTCCTGCTTCTGCATATAAATGATTCATTCAATACCTCCCTAGACTTCTATGGTCCAATTATGATTATCTTTTAGATTTCCTAATTGAATACCAGTAATTGTATCATATAATTTCTGACTGATTGGTCCGATGCCGCCATCCTGAACCTGCATAATATTCTGTTCCCAACGAAGCTGACCTACCGGTGAGATTACAGCAGCGGTTCCGGTACCCCAAACCTCTTCCAAGGTACCATTTTGAAATGCTTCAAATATTTCATCAATCGAAATTTTACGTTCCTCAGTTGGTAATCCCCACTCTCTGCACAATGCAAGTACCGAATCTCTGGTTACGCCTGGTAAAATACTTCCATTCAATTCTGGTGTAACGACTTTACCGTTAATCTTGAAGAAAATATTCATGGCACCAACTTCCTCAACATATTTTCTATGCACCCCATCCAGCCATAGAACCTGAGAATAGCCTTCATCATGTGCCTTCATCTGAGATTTCATGGATGCCACATAATTTGCACCGGTTTTCGCTTCACCGATACCACCCTTAACCGCTCTTACATATTCATCCTCAATCCAAATTTTAACCGGATTCAGCCCCTCCGGATAATAGGCACCTACCGGTGAAAGGATAATGATAAACAGATAGGTGTCGGACGGTCTTACACCGAGGAAAGGATCGGTCGCTATGATGAAGGGTCTTATATAAAGTGAAGTTCCTTCTCTGGTAGGAATCCAATCCTCATCCATCTTGACCACCGCTTTGATTGCTTGTAAAAAGTCCTCCTCCGGTATTTCAGGGATGCAAATTCTACGATTTGTCTTATTCGCACGTTCTATATTTTTCTCAGGACGGAACAATAGAGTTCTTCCATCCTTTGCTTTATATGCTTTCAGTCCTTCGAACATTTCCTGTCCGTAATGGAATACCATGGCGGAAGGCTCAAGATTGAGAGGCTGATACGGTATTACTCGGGGATCATACCAGCCTTTTCCCGTCTCATAATTCATAACAAACATATGATCCGTGAAAATGGTACCAAATTGCAATGGATTATCTGCTCCCGGTATTACCTTTGGAGTTGTTGTCTTCTCTATTCTAATATTAAGCATTCTTCATCATCCTTCCTTCGCCTCTTAAGGTCCCTGCGAATTTCATATATCCTTTATAGTAGCCTTACTTTTCATATTTTTCAAGTATTTTTTGCTCAAATTCCTATTTGAGGCTAAACCCACGAACTATTACTTTTTACGCTCGTAACGACAGAAGGTATAAGTTAGATCGTAATAGGTATGTTCCTCTGTCTCCTCCGCCAGGACCCAATCCTCCATCTGATCCAGATTCGGAAAATAGGTATCTGCTTGATAAGCAAAATCAATCTTTGTAATATGAGCCACATTACAGTAAGGTAACATTTGACGATAAATACTGGCTCCTCCGATGATATATACATCCTCTGGTTTATAATTTTTAGCTAACTCCAAGGCGTCCTCGATGCTGTTTACCATTATCGCATCCTTTACCTTATAGTCCTTACTGCGAGTAATTACGATATTCGTTCTATTTTTTAAAGGTTGTCCACCTGGAAAGGTCTCTAACGTATTCTTTCCCATAATAACTACTTTTCCCGTGGTCTCATCTCGGAAAAAGCGCATGTCAGCCGGAATACTGACAAGCAGCTTATTCTGATATCCGATAGCCCAGTTATTATCAACAGCCGCTATAACATTCATTTGCATAACCACCTTTCATTCTTAAACCTATACATACTAACCCAATCTTAATAGCTCCAAGGGATGAGCTCCAATGGGCGAACTCCAATGGGCGAGCTCCGTAGTTCTTCCAGTATAATTAAAAACATTCTATGTTTTTAATTATACTGCGATGGGAATCTCCACCTTAGGTCCATATTTATAATCCCGTAATTCAAAATCCTCTACCTTAAACTCATAGAAGTCCTTTACTTCAGGATTCATCCAGAAGATAGGTGCATCATAGGTAGGGCGCTCAATCAGTTCCTTGATGATTGGGATATGACGGTCATAGATATGAGCATCTGCAATCACATGCACCAGCTCACCTACCTCATAACCACAAACCTGTGCCAGCATATGTAGCAGTACTGAGTACTGGCACACATTCCAGCTATTTGCCGCAAGAATATCATTAGAACGTTGGTTCAGAATACCATTCAATACTAATTGGTCACTGTTCTTCTTCTTTGTAACATTGAAGGTCATGCTGTAAGCGCAAGGATACAGCCTCATCTCATGAAGGTCTTGATGCACATAGATATTCGTCATAATTCTTCTGCTATAAGGATTATTCTTTAGATCATATATGACACGATCGACCTGGTCCATCTCACCCTCTTTATACTTATGCTTTACAATCATCTGGTAGCCATATGCTTTCCCTATGGATCCATTCTCATCAGCCCAGGCATCCCAGATATGGCTATTTAAGTCCTTGATATTATTAGACTTCTTCTGCCAGATCCATAATAGTTCATCGACACAGCTCTTGAGCGCTGTTTTTCTTAAGGTCATTGCCGGAAATTCCTTTGATAAATCATACCGATTAACTACACCGAATTTTTTAATCGTATATGCATAAGAGCCATCTTCCCACTTCGGCCTTACCTTTTCACCTTCGGTGCTGACACCGTTCTCCATGATGTCCTTACACATCTCAATGAAAATATTATCTGCCATACTCATATTTACTACCTCCCGGCTTATCTTCCTATTCTTCCTATTCTTCTCGAATATTGCCACGGAACCACGAATTTGGGCAGTTGCACATCGAGACTCTCCTTAATTTACAATTGTACCTTATATCCCCTGTAGTGGCAATAATAAATTCATAGTTATATAAGGATAAAACAATTAACTCCCCTTATAACTGTATATATAGAGAGAAAGCTCATACCTACTACATACTCATACCTTAGCTTTCTTAGATAATGTTTTAAGCAAATTTGTAAGATATATTACTGTCAGGTATATGAATGAATCAAAAAAAGTTCTAGCCGAGGCTAGAACTGATTCGAGTTATTTAATCTTATATCAAGACATACATTGCCTACTGAGGTGTTGATACAACAAGAGGTACGTAAGGCATACTCCTTGCCCTCCTCGGGTTCTCTTAGTACGGGAGGCAGTATGTCGCACTTAAAATCCTTCTCTGCTAGCATAGAAAGTACATTACCACTTATGATGTTCGCTATTTCTGATATGGCTGAGGTTACAAAATCATCAATTGACATTATTTCCATCCCGCTCATGATATTAACCATACTAAGGGAGGTTTCAAAGGGAAAACGATAAACCACTTCACCTTCGAGATCACCGATAACACCAATGACGATATCAATCTTATCGGCACACTGAAAGCTATCGACTGGGCTATCGAAGACATCGTTTAGATCAAGCATTAATTGAAATACATTACGGGTTGCCTCAAGAAACGGATTGTAGAGTAAATCACTCATTCCCGGTCACCCCCATTTCTATAGCATAGGCAGCTATTTTCTGGTCTTCTGCCGCGACATGGTTAATCAACCAAGCTAACAGCTTACCGGCAAACTGCTGTAACAACTGCTCGTTACATCCACTCTTCTCATAGGTTTCTGAAAACTCCACGACATATTTCACCATATTGGTATGTATCTGTTTATGGGCCTCATAGTTAGGATAGCCTATTTTCTTCTGATATTCCTCCTCATCATGAAAATGCTCGACAACATATCCCTTCATAAATTCCAGCGTCTCATTTACCTTCTTTAGCTTCTCATCCCATGAAGCAGAGGAACGTAAAAGCTGCATAAATGCATCGACTCGCTGAAACAACTCCTCATGCTGTGAATCCACAACAGGAACACCCAGCTTGTACTTTTCTTTCCAGAGCATAGTGTATTATCCTTTCTTTGCCATTATTTAAAATATTATATATTATAACAGATGAATTTGTCGAAATACAAGTAGGCAACTACTTATTCCATAAAAATATTTATTTATTTTCGACATTAAGCAAAGGCCTCAACATGGCTTAAGTGCTCATATTTGATGTCTACATCAGCGGAACTTGTCAACTATGTGAAGTTCCAAAATCAATTGAGAGGTAACACATTTACCTCCATCTCCTTAGTAATCTCAAAAGGACCACTTACCGGATGAATGCCTCGGTGCTTACCGAAATAGTCTTCGTTAAAGATAATTTCTGAACCATCAGGATGTTCAAATTACTGTTCCGGTTCAAAAGCATCACCTAACAGCTCTGTTGAAATAGTTTTATTGAAGGAAGTCGTCAGAAACTGATATAATCTTGGGAGCAACTTAATCATTATTCTCTTTCGCAAATTCAGGATCGCGGATACTACCAACGATGATAATTGCTACAATAAAAATAGTGAATGTAAACACAAATGGCAATCGACGGTCAAAACTTGATAACCATCCTGCTAAGTAGCCAAATGGTGAGGAAAACGCAATGGTAAAGGACATAATCAAAGCATTAATACGAGCCCGCTCCTCTGGATTAATATTTAACTGAAGTAAGGTATCTTTACGAGGCATTACAAGAGCATTGGCTACTGCAGCAACAATTACATAAAGAATAATCAATGAAATCCTATCCTTCGGTGCCATTATCAGAAGAATTGAGCACCCGGCATACAATACTAGACCAATCCACATGGGTATACGGAATTTCACAGAATCTAAGCGGTGCTGTATTCCAATCATAAAAATCAACATAACAGCCGCATTTAAAATCGGAAAAAAAGCTAAATATCGATCTGCTATGCCTAGTCTTTGCGTTACATACAAGCTAAAGAAGTTGGTATTAACGAGATTGGTTATATGTAATATTACACATACACTAAGCACTTTCAAAACCTCTCTATTCTTTAGCACTTTTGGTATCAAATTCTTGTATTCATATAACAGCTTTAAAACAGAGGTATGCTTCGTCTCAGCCATACGAATCTTTCCTTGTTTAGTTTCACTACAATACTTGTAAGTAATAATCACCTTTATTAGCATATTTAATGCAAATATAAGATATAAAACACGAACAACTGGAATTACCGTAAAATAACTTACAAACAACCCAGAAATAGGTGCAAAAAAGATTGCAACCAGACCACCTATGTTCGCCCAAGTATATATTCCTAATAAGTCCTTGGGCTCTGCATCTTCAATTAACAAACAAAACCAAGCCGTCTGGTTTATTTGTTCAAAGCTATTAAATAAAACTGCAATTAAAAAGAACCAAAAGTTATCTGAAATTGCCCATATAAAGCAAGCGACACTCCAACCGAAGAAATCTCCCATAATGGTTGTAAATTTGCGTCCCAACTTATCGGTGATTATTCCGCCAAAGAAGGAAAATAACACCTGAACAAACATGGCTATAGATAGAATCAGTCCTATTTGAACATCTGTTATGCCTTGCGTGTACATATATAGTGTGGCAAAAGGTGCGATTAAATTATATGGAATACCCCAGAGAGGTTCCATCAATATTAGAGTTCTAGGATTTCCTTTGTTATGTCTTAATACTTCAATCAGCGGGTGCTTCCGCAACGTTTTTATTTTTTTTAATACATTCATTTGTTTCTCCTTTGTTTTCATCTTTTGGGTGGTCTTTTTTAATGTCAGCGTGCAAGGCTCTACTACACTAATCAGCTACAAGCCTCATCACTTTTACCAGTGATATCATACAGTTTAAAGTTTTCCCGTGCTTACTTGGAAGATAAGTGGTAATGGAATATCAATATAAACTTCATCTAGGTTTTTTTCTATTTTGCAAAGAGCCCGGAATTCCCGGGCTCGCTAAATAAATGATTTAGTTTTTGTATGCTAAAGCGTTCCGTTAATCCACTTTAAGATAGCTCCAGCTCCATCGTACCTCTGATTTCCAATAATCATAGTGGGTGCTTGCATGACATTGTACTTCTTAGCAATTTCAAGATTTTCTGAGCAGTTAACCACGTCATACTTGATACCTGCGGCATCAAGCTTATCACAAGCCATCTTACAGTTCGGGCAGATATCCGTCTTGAAGATGGTAGGAACATTCGAGTTAATCGTAAACGCTTCCATCTCACCAGCTGTATTACACTTAGAATTGTTCAATTCAGCACCGTCCTCTGGAGTGAATATTACGTTTGATAATGTTATATTACGTTTGGTGTTATCCAAAAGCATCTCTCTGGATTGCTTTACATCATAAATTCTTCGGTTCTTATACTCCTGAGCCTTACCCTCGTTCCAATTCTGTACCGGACGATAATAACCGGTAATTCTACTATATACCTCTGCTTTCTCACCACAGTGAGGGCAAATGAACTGTTCACCCACCAGATAACCATGAGTCTTACATACAGAATAGGTAGGAGACATAGTATAGTAAGGTAATTTATAGTTTTCAGAAATAGTCCTTACCAGCTTAGCAGCCGCCTCCCAGTCAGGAAGCTTCTCACCAAGAAAGGCATGGAATACTGTACCTGAGGTATATAAGGTCTGTAACTCATCCTGAATATCCAATGCTTCGAAGATATCCTCGGTATATCCTACGGGGAGATGGGAGCTGTTGGTATAATAAGGGGTATCACCTTCATTCCCCGCTGTTCTTATATCCGGCCAGCGCTTCTTATCGCTCTTAGCTAGACGATAGGTTGTCGATTCAGCCGGTGTTGCCTCAAGATTATATAAATCTCCGTACTTCTCCTGATAATCCGATAGGCGTTCCCTCATATGGTTTAAGGTCTTAATTGCAAAATCCTTGGTCTTGGTATGGGTCATATCCTCACCAAGCCATTTTGCATTCAAACCAACCTCATTCATACCAATCAGTCCGATGGTTGAGAAATGGCTTTCGAAGGAACCCAAATAACGCTTAGTATAGGGATATAAGCCCTCCTTCAACAGTTTCGTTATGACCCCTCTTTTCACATGCAAGGAACGTGCAGAGATATCCATCATTCGGTCAAGGCGCGCAAAGAAATCCTTCTCATCAGATGCAAGATATGCAATTCTTGGCATATTGATTGTTACCACTCCCACACTACCGGTGCTTTCCCCTGAACCAAAGAAACCTCCGGTTTTCTTACGAAGCTCCCTAAGGTCTAAACGTAATCTACAGCACATGGAACGAATATCGCTGGGCTCCATATCACTATTAATGTAATTTGAGAAATACGGTGTGCCGTACTTCGCAGTCATTTCAAATAACAATCGGTTATTCTCGGTGTCAGACCAATCAAAATCCTTGGTTATTGAATAAGTAGGGATTGGATATTGGAATCCTCTTCCGTTCGCATCACCCTCAATCATAATCTCGATGAAGGCTTTGTTTACCATATCCATCTCTTTCTTACAGTCCTTATACTTAAAATCCACTTCCTTACCACCAACGATACAGGGCAGTTCAGCCAGATCGTTGGGTACCGTCCAGTCAAGGGTGATATTGGAGAAGGGTGCCTGAGTTCCCCAACGGCTCGGTGTGTTCACACCATAAACAAAGGATTGGATGCATTGCTTTACTTCTCTA
Source organism: Bacillota bacterium (assembly GCA_023411555.1). Taxonomy (GTDB): domain Bacteria; phylum Bacillota; class Clostridia; order Lachnospirales; family Lachnospiraceae; genus Mobilitalea. The sequence goes on along the minus strand of JAEYOQ010000024.1, from coordinate 127,352 downwards.
TAGGATAAATTGTCAATCTTTACAAAGGGTGCTAAGTAAGTATCAAAGGAGGAGAATGCCTGAGCTCCCGCCCATTCGTTCTGCATAATACCCAGGAAATTTACCATTTGGTTGCAGAGGGTTGACAGATGGCTAGCAGGAGAAGAGGTAATCTTGCCTGGAATTCCGCCAAGTCCTTCCTTAATCAGCTGCCTTAAGGACCATCCTGCACAATATCCGGTTAACATTGATAAATCGTGTATATGAATATCCCCATTGCGGTGTGCATTCGCCACCTCTTCATCATAGATCTCAGATAACCAATAATTAGCAGTAATAGCACCTGAATTATGTAATATGAGACCACCTACAGAGTAGGTAACCGTAGAGTTCTCTTTAACTCTCCAATCCTCCTCATTCACATAATTGTTTACAATCTCTTTATAATCCAGAATGGTAGACTTCATGTTCCGGATCTTTTCTCTATTTTTACGATATAGGATATAAGCTTTTGCAACATCGGTATATCCCGTCTGTTCCAATACAATTTCCACACTATCCTGGATGTCTTCTACATGTATGGTCTCATCTTTAATCTTTTTCTGAAAATCAGAAGTTACACGAAGTGCTAATAAACTAATGATTTCCTCATTGTAAAACTTTTCCGTTGCTTTGAAGGCCTTAGTAATAGCATCACTGATTTTATGTAGGTTGAATTCGGCAACCTGTCCGTCTCGTTTAATAACATTAATCATATGTACTTGCTCCCTTCCCGCTTATAGACAAAGTTATTTCTTTGAAACCTTTGCTTCCATAGTACCAGAATAATCCAATGTAGTCAACAAAAAAATACTAGATGTATGTGATAATATTGCCCATTATACTACATCTAGTATTTAAATAGTATTTAATACCTATTATATATTTCCTCAAAAAGCCGATAATTAACCATATAATCTCCCTATATCAGAGTCTGATATACCTCCTTGGGAACATATGCCTTCACATAAATTCCTTCCTGCTGGTATTCCTCCTCCAAAAGCTGACCATATTTTCTAACTGTTTGAATTCTTCCTGCATCCTGGTATGAGAAAACCTTTTCCAGCAGCACCTTACGCTCACTCAGTACCTTTTCTATAATCTCTAAAAGCTTATCGATATCTGCTCCGGTTTTTGCCGATATTTTTACAGTATGATCTGCTTTAAAATCCTTAATGATTGTCTCCGTCTCCAGCTTATCCTGCTTGTTGAAGGCAGTTATGATTACCTTGTCTTGAATACCAAGCTTATTCAAGGTATCGTATACGATATGCATCTGGCTATAAGCATCCGGGTTCGAGCTATCCACTACATGCAGTATAATATCTGCATACTTTGCCTCCTCCAGTGTACTTCGAAAGGACTCAATTAAATGATGAGGTAGCTTACGAATAAAGCCTACCGTATCTGTTAAAAGCACCTGCTGTCCACTCTCTAGTACCAAGGCCCTGGTCGTAGGATCCAACGTAGCAAAAAGCTTATCCTCTTCCAGTACTCCTGCATTAGTCAGATGATTTAGCAGGGTTGATTTTCCTGCATTTGTGTAACCTACAATCGCTATTACCGGTATCATATTCTTACTACGAAGACTTCTGGCGGTCTCACGATTTTGCTTAACCTCATCAAGTTCCCGTCTTAACTGAGAAATTCTCTCTTTGATAATTCGACGGTCAATCTCCAGTTTCTTCTCACCTGGACCTCTTGTTCCGATCCCTCCTCCGAGCCTCGACAAAGAGTTACGTAATCCGATCAATCTGGTGGAACGATAGCGTAACTGCGCCAGTTCTACTTGAATCTTCCCTTCTTTCGTAGAAGCACGGTTTGCGAAGATATCAAGAATAATGACGGTACGATCGAGTACCTTCATCTGTAAGGCATCCTCCAGATTTTTAAGCTGTACTGGTGTCAGCTCATCATCACATACTATGCCTGTAGCTCCCGTCTCTAATGCAAGAGCACGAACCTCCTCGATCTTCCCCTTACCGATATAGGTGCCTGGATGGATACTCTCTCTGTTCTGAATAATCCTACCGACTGTAATCGCACCCGCAGTTGCCGCGAGCTCCTCTAATTCAGCCAGTGATTCTTCTGTATCATACTTTAAATTAGAAGCTACACCAACTAAGACGAAGCGCTCCTCTTGTTCTTTTATTTCAAATAATTCTGCCATATACTACTCCTCTATCGTCTCAGCTTCCATAATCCTAGTCTCTAAAAACTTTGCCTCTCTTGCTGCCTCTTTATCATCTGGGTAAAGCATCATATACTCTGTCAGCTTTTCCTTGGCTTTGTTAAAGTCGCCTAAACATTCATAGGCCACAATCTCATTTCTCTTCAATGACTGCATTGAACCTGCATGATTATAGGCAATTCCTTTCTCAAGATAACTTAGTGCCTGTGTATATTCTCCGGTCTTAATCAGGCAGGAGGCGATCTGGTTGTATACATTAGGGGCCAGGATATCGCCTTCTTTTATAAAGATATCGTAATAATAAATCGCCTTGGGATAATCCTTCTTAATCCGATAAATCTCACCTATATAATAGTAAGCTTCCGTAAAACCATTATTGAAGCCCTCGCTCAGTTCAGAAAGTGCCACCTCATAATCACCTTGATAGAAATGAACCTTACCCATATTATACTGATCTTCGCTGGTCTTCTGATTAATCTGTGCTGCCTTGGCAAGAACCTCATTGGCTCCTGTCACATCGCCGTTCTCAGCCAAAAGATAGTATTTTCCAAAATAATGGGTGTAATTCTCCTGTTCCAACCTGATCGCAGTATCATAATCTGCCAGGCTAAGGTCAAAATCACCTAGGTTTCGATAGCATAATGCCCTACTGCTATAGGCATCGGCACTTTTATTATCCAGCTTAATAATACTGGTGTATGCTTCGATAGCATCTTCATAGGAACCGACGGTCATCAGTGAGCTGCCGATATAATACAATATATCCATATCCAGCTCTGATAATTCATGTATCGCCAAGGCCTTCTTAAACTCAGCAATCGCATCGCTATATTCCATCATATGGTAATTGGCAATCCCTTTACCACGATATAGTCTTTTATTATTCCGGTTTACTATGATAATATCCTTGTTCACGTAAGCGTTATCGAATATGGTCAAAGCCTCCTCATACCGCTCTAGCTTAATCAAGGAAAATCCGTAGTCTATGTAATACTCAGCTTTATTAGAGGTTTCCTTTATCGCAGCCTCAAATAAGGCGACAGCTTCCTCGTAATTTCCGCTTTCGAAGCTTTTCTTACCATCCTCATAAAGATTATTAGACACACTGCAACCGCCTATCACCGCAATCCATAATAAGCATATTCCCATTGAAAGAAGTTTCTTTACCATTCTCAATCCCCCAAGGTATGTACATTAGCGACTCTTTTGTTATCATAACTTCATTGGCAATAATAATTAATTCTACCATATATTGTATCCTTGAAATATTCTACCACAGAATCATCCTATTTACAATAATAGTTTATCGTTCAAATATCATTGATCAAACTCCTTTTGCCACCTTACAAGCTGGGTGTGAACAGTAATTGGAACAAAGAGTCTGCTTGCTGACTCTTTCGCGCCTGAGCGGGTTGCGAAGCAACAACTTCCTATCCGCGAAGTGCGCATCCTGCCCGGAGGGCTTATTATTTCATAGGACGTAATTTACTATGAAATAATAAAAAGGTACAATCCCCATGTGGCGATCACCGTTTAGGAATTGTACCTCTAAATCATTAATCTAACTAATTAACCAAAGATTGAAAAGGTAAGGAAAATGGTTGCTGTTAATGAAGCAACTAGGGATACAACTGTAATCTGAGTGTTAATAGAAGGACCTGCTGTATCCTTAAAGGGATCGCCTACCGTATCACCAACTACACCCGCTCTGTGTGCATCGGAGTTCTTACCGCCATTATGTCCTGACTCGATGTACTTCTTAGTATTATCCCAAAGACCACCTGAATTGGACATAAACAAGGCAAACAATAAACCACTAATAATATTACCTGTGATGAAGCCGCCAATTGCCTGAACGCCACCGATAAAGCCTACCAGAAGGGTACAGATAATAACCATTAAGCCTGCCGGAATCAATTCCTTGATAGCACCGGTTGTTGCGATCTCAATACACTTGTCATACTCTGGAACAACGCCTTCTTTTCCTTCCTTTAAGCCGATAATCTCCTTGAACTGACGATGGATCTCAGCAACCATACGCTGCGCATTGCGGTCAACACCTAGCATAAGCATAGCGGAGAATACAGCCGGGATTGCTGCACCGAATAGCAGACCAAAGAACACAACGGGATTGATAATATCAAAGCCCTGAATGTAATTTACACCTTCCTCTACCATCCCCAGCTCCGCTGCCGCTGTATTTACCTCACTCATGAAGGCTCCCAATAATGCAATAACAGTAAGACCGGCTGCGCCGATTGCAAAGCCCTTAGTTACTGCCTTTACTGTATTACCTGCACTATCCAGTGAATCGGTGATCTCAAGTGCCTCTTCCCCTAATTCACCCATTTCTACAAGGCCACGTGCATTATCAACAATAGGACCATAAGCATCATTGGAGATAATCATACCAACGATGGATAACATACCAACTGCTGCCATAGAGATGCCAAACATTGCATAGCCATTCCCAAGGGGCTCGCAAATCTTATAAGCTGCAAGAGCAGAAATACCAATACCAATCATGGAGGGTAAGGTACTCATTAAACCATAGGATATACCGGATAGAATTGTAAAGGCAGGACCAGATTCACAAGCCTTTGCTACTGCATGTACCGGTGGCTTCTTATCATCGGTAAAGTAATCGCTTGCCAAACCGATAACAACGCCTACAACGAGGCCGATGGCACTTGCTGCCCAGATACGCCATTCAAAGTCAAATGCCCAGGTAGCTACTGCCGTCAGTGCACCGAATATTATTGTAGTTACATATGTATTAGAATTTAATGCTTTAGTCGGGTCGCCGCCTTCCTTCATCTTAGCAGTTAATACACCAATCATAGAAGCAAATAAACCAATTGCCGCATAGCAGAATACCATCGCTGCATTTCCTGTACCTCCGGCGACCTTATCAAGCGCGGAAGCCATTACCAATGCGGCTGCCATAGAAGCTACATTGGAGTCAAATAAATCAGCACCCATACCAGCAACATCACCAACATTGTCACCAACGTTATCAGCGATTACTGCAGGATTACGCGGATCATCCTCGGGAATTCCAAGCTCTACCTTGCCGCAAAGGTCAGCGCTGATATCTGCTGTCTTTGTGAAGATACCACCTCCTGCTTTAGCAAACAGGGCCATAGAGCTGGCACCGAAGCTGAAGCCAAGAAGTGCGGTTGTATTATCTGTCAGGAGAAGAACCAGCGTTACTCCCAGCAAACTGGAGCCTACTACTGCCATTCCCATTACAGCACCGCCACGAAAGCCAGACATAAAAGAGGGCTTAATTCCTTTCGTCGCTGTCTCGGCAGCCTTAACATTTGCAATTGTTGCAATGCTGATACCAATCTTTCCTGCAATTCCTGAGAATACAGTACCAAAGATATAAGATACAGCCATCAGAAGGTTATCCAGCAGATTCCCCTTCCAAATCGGTGAAGGAAGGAAAATCAGAATGATGACCGCTGCTACACCGCAAAACTTAGCCAGTGTCTTGAACTCTTTTGCCAAAAATGTGTAAGCTCCGTTACGGATCAACTTACTAACCTCTGCAATTTTCTTGTTAGAGGAAGGTTGTTTCTCTACCCATTTATAGAGCCAAAAAGCCGCTCCAAATGAGAGAATCGCAATAATGATTGAAATAATTTGGAAAAACAATAAGCTAATACTCAAAATATTCATCTCCCTTTCATTTATTTCAGCAAAAAATCCGCTTTGCCTCAAATACTATCACGTTTGGAATTTTTGTGCAATAGCTAACAGTTTAATTAAATAATTACGTCATTTTATATAGTTTACATAATATTATTTCATAATTATTCCAATTATATAGGCTCATTTGCCATTAAATTTATTATTTTTTTGTGCATTTTTCCATACTCATTTTTAATAGATTCGTGATTTTTACTTAGCGTAAAACCCGTAATTAATATATTCATTTTTCCGATAATTAAGAATAGCAACTTATGAATTATCATTGACATCAGCCATACGAATGAGCTAAAATAAAACCAATTGTATATTCTTGTCATGTCTCTCAAATATAATGACAGTGATTGGAGACGTACATATTCATATTTATCATTTGTGTCGTTTGTGTGCGTTTTCGATGATGTACGGATGAGGGATGACCAATCATGCTAAGGAGGACTTATTTTATGGATTTCTTATTGTCAGGCATTATGGCAATTACTTGGCAGCAGTGTGTAATGTATCTAGTGGGTGCTATTCTGATTTATCTAGCAATAGAGAAGGAATTTGAACCCTCACTGCTACTACCTATGGGATTTGGTGCAATATTAGTTAACCTTCCCCTTTCCGGTGTATTGGACCAGAAGCTGCAAGGTGTCGTCGAGACACACGGTATCATTCAATGGTTGTTTGAAACTGGAATTGAAGCATCCGAAGCTCTTCCGATTCTGTTATTTATCGGTATCGGTGCAATGATTGACTTCGGTCCTCTCTTATCCAACCCGAAGATGTTTTTATTCGGTGCTGCAGCTCAGTTCGGTATCTTCTTTACGATCGCACTTGCTGCTTTACTAGGATTTGACTTAGCCGATGCTGCTTCTATCGGAATCATCGGTGCTGCGGATGGTCCTACTTCCATCCTGGTATCACAAATCCTTAATTCGCAGTACATGGGTGCCATCGCCGTCGCGGCCTACTCCTATATGGCTCTTGTTCCGATTGTACAGCCTATGGCAATCAAGCTTGTTACCACCAAGAAAGAGCGTATGATTCGTATGGAATACAATCCGAAGAATGTTACTAAGCTGACCAGAATTATGTTCCCGATTATCGTCACAATCGTCGCCGGACTTATCTCTCCTGAATCTGTGGCTTTGGTAGGCTTCCTTATGTTTGGTAACTTGATTAGAGAAAGTGGTGTTCTTGGAAGCTTATCCGATACAGCCCAGAACGTACTACCCAACCTGATCACTCTGCTTCTTGGCATTACCATCTCCTTCAGTATGCAGGCTGATGCCTTTGTGAATCTGAAGACGCTTTTAATCATGGGCTTAGGCTTAGTAGCCTTTGTTATGGATAGTATCGGTGGTGTATTATTTGCTAAGTTCCTAAACCTGTTCTTTAGAAAGAATAAGATTAATCCTATGGTTGGAGCTGCAGGTATATCTGCATTCCCTATGTCAGCACGTGTTGTTCAGAAGATGGGTCTGAAAGAGGATCCTAGCAACCACCTTTTAATGCATGCGATCAGTGCTAACGTATCCGGTCAGATCGGATCTGTTGTTGCCGGCGGTGTTGTAATTAAGATCGTAACAGAGATTCTGAAGAATATGGCAGGCTAAGTGTGGGTTGTTAAGCGAAAGGAGAATATTATGAATCAGACTTTTATCTATGCATTGGAAATCATGGGAAAAGGTATGCTTTCCATTTTCACCGTAATTCTATTATTAACCTTGATCGTAGTATTGTTAGGAAAATTCTCATCTAATACGAAAAAAGAGGACGAGTAATATATGAAATACCTTTACGGCCGTTGTTTGATGAACTTGACCTTCATTTAGGACTGTAGCTGTATAAATGCAAAAAGGACAACACGCATCTCTATTATGGGATGCTTGTTGTCCTTTCTGTATTTATGGCTCTGTGCTTATCAAAGCTCTTTTGGTAAATTTATATGGTTACTTGATATAACCTGTTCTATTCCTAACCTAAGGCTACATCCAGCAGCATCATTACTGCAAATCCTAACATAGCACCTATGGTTCCAACATTGGAATGCTGCTTCTCCTGCTGTGCTTCAGGAATTAATTCCTCTACCACAACATATATCATCGCACCTGCCGCGAAAGACAGGGCATAAGGAAGAAGCGGCTTCATAGCAATTACGGCAGCCGCTCCCAGCACACCGGCAATCGGCTCTACGATGCCGGAAGCCTGCCCATAGACAAAGCTCTTCCAGCGGGTCAAACCCTCTCTTCTAAGTGGTACGGAAACTGCTGCTCCCTCCGGGAAATTCTGCAGGCCAATACCTAAGGCAAGGGCAATCGCTCCAGCCTGAGATGCTACTGGGAAATCAGCTGCAACCGCACCAAAAGCTACACCCACTGCCAGCCCCTCTGGGATATTATGAAGTGTAATTGCTAAAACCAGTAGTATACTTCTCTTCAAACTGGTCTTTATACCTTCGGGTTCCTCCTGGGGTCCAATATGAAGATGGGGCATTAAGACATCCACCAACCAGAGAAAAGCTCCTCCTGCTAGAAAGCCTATCACTGCAGGTACCCAGGCTATCATTCCGGCTTCCTCAGCCATTGTTATAGCCGGCGCCAATAAGGACCAGAAGCTTGCTGCAATCATAACGCCTGCTGCAAATCCAAGCATTCCGTTTAACACCTTTTTATTGATTGTTTTAAATATAAATACCGTAGCCGCTCCTGCCGCTGTTACCAACCAAGTAAATAAAGTTGCAACCAGCGCTTGAAGAACAGGGTCTAATGCTCTAAACCAATCCATGCATCTTCCTCCTTTGATATAATATATTTCTGTAATGCAATATATTCTATATCTATATATTATTTCCAGATATCCTTATTACTCGAGAATTTCCAAAAATCACTATATGATACTTTATTATACGTATAATATAATTCAGAGTAATATATTTGTCCAGTACTTAATCAGAATATATCTTATATATTATTATGGTCTACAACGTTACTATTCATAGCCATATTAGTAATTAAGATTAAGGATTACGGCTAAGGCTTCCCGAACAAGAACCTTTGCTGAAAGCTATCAGATTCGCTAGATAGCTGCGAACAATAACAATACAACAATTCGAGGCTGATACAAAGCATTCTCAATTAACATAGGGTAAGTATAACAACACCTCATCCCTGAACCACGTTAACTATGAATGCTTTGTATCAGCCTCTTTGTATATGTAACAATCTTTATTAATGAGAAATTTTATTAACTAATATAGCTTACTGCCTTGTAAGGAGTGCGGTAATTATAACTTGTAATCCGTATGCCCTCACCCTTACTTTTTGCACTGATTACCTTTCCATTTCCTATGTATAAGGCAACATGATTAATAACTCCGTTCTTCCTGTAAAAAATCAGATCTCCAGGCTTGATATTATCGATATCTACTCTTTTGCCACTTGCAGCCTGTGCTCTGGAGGTTCTCGGAATACTAATTCCGAAATATTTTAGTACAGATTGAGTAAAACCGGAGCAATCAGCGCCTCTGGTCAAACTAGTACCGCCCCAAGAATAGGGATTACCCTCAAACTTGAGTGCATAATCCACAACTCGATTCCTTAAGGACGATGAATTTGATGTTTGAGTCTTCACCGACTTACTTTCGGAGACAGAACTGCTCTTTACCATCTTATTGGCACTGGACTTCTGTGCAGTACTGGAGCTACTGGCAGTGCCCAGTCTCGCTGTTCTCGCCGCAGCTTCAGCCTCCTGTTGGAGCTTTGCCTGCTCCTCTTCTATCGAAATAGCCTGATCATACTCCTTGTTCAAAGTCACATAATCCTTGGACACATATCCGGCATTATTGTTATCGATGGAGATCTTTACCCATTCCTTCTCTTCCTTTAATACCTTATAATCTTCACCACCTGGAATCAGAGAAATCACTGAGGAATCTAGCGACGCCTCTCCTCTTACTCTTAAGGTAGCAGTAGTAACTGTAGCATAGGTTATGCCTATCTTCTCAGAGTATTCTTCCGCCTGGTCCCCGGTTAACAGAAACTCTGACTTTATGTACCCTGTAACAGATCCGGATTTTACTTTATACCATCCCTCTTCCTGGTTAAGTAGGGTGGCTGCATTATTCTTATAAAGCTTCCCGAGTATTTTACTATCCTCGCTGGCCTCACTCCTGATATTTACATAGTTATCGACCTTTGCAAAAGCAAGATCATTAACTTTAGCATTTGAGGTTGTTTGTAAAACTGTCTGTAATCCTGTATCAACCGATTGTGAACCAAAATCCAAATCAGACAACAATAAATCTATCCCGGCAACTGGGGTTTCTGCTGCCCTTGCGGTTTGCGCATGTCCTGCAAATGATAGTGTTCCCACCAACACACAAGCTGCGATCTTACGTACTGATACCATATTGCCTCCTTATGTACCTTTTAATTGTTACGTATTTATTAAATATATTACGCACTTATTATACGACATATTTAATATGAATGCATGTGGTATCTACTGGGAATTGTGAGTACATATGGTACTACATTATAATTATACCAATAAATCCAACGATTGGTTTAATTTTGCATATACTACATCAATAGAATTAGCATCTTTATAAGTCTATCTTGGTCAGACTCATACCGGTAAGCTGTTCTCCAGACATAAGGCCCCATATCCCAATGTCCGGTTTGGATACACACTCTCAATTCTCAGATGTCTTGCACCATTAATCAAAAACGCCTTTATCTTTTCCGCATAAAGATAGGGGTCGTTCCCATTTACAATTCCCCATTGCATAAGCAATGCTGCGCTTCCGGTTACAAAGGGTGTGGCCATTGAGGTGCCAGACCGTACTGCATAGCCGCCTCCAGGAGCACAGGAATTGATATTGACCCCAGGTGCCACCAGATCAGGCTTGATTCGAAGATTACGGGTAAAACCTCTCCCTGAAAATGGCGCATAGCTGTCTGTGTATGAATTATAGGCTCCGACGGAAATCACCATATCTGCGGTAGAAGGAACTGTCAAGGTCGTAAATTCAGAGGGTAATAAAAATCTGGTTGCTGGGTTTTTAACCCCGCCCGCCGGTAGCCACATATCATAATCTCCTGTGACAATTCTCTGTGGAACCAGCTCAATTCTCCATACCCCGGAGTTGATATATCTGCCTGTTGGAAGAAGCTCCAGATATATCTCCTGCTGTGGATTAAAAGGAGTCGGATCTCCATAATACAGTAGAATCTGTGTCTGTGCGATAGTAAATTGCTGCCTTCCAAGTATTCTGGGAATCGGTCCTACTCTGGTGCCGTTGGGTGCCATAATTGTTATCTCAAAATGGTCATAATAATTCTTCCATATCTGGAGATTAAGAGAGAATTCAAACTCGCTGACGGTAAGCTCCACCGCCTGATTCGTTCCCATAGTTAGAACACCCTGTGCATGATTACCCGTGGCTCCTTCATTGCCGGTACCAACCACAATGCTAGTGGTACCCAGCAGTGAGACATCATTGATATAACTCTCCAATAACGTTCTACCAGTATGGGAGCCATAATTATTACCAAAGCTGATATTGATAGCCACCGGTCTACGAAGGGCAATACCATACTTAATTGCAAAATCGATTCCTTCCATCAGCTGTGATGTTCTTGGAAAGGATCCCCCCACGGAGGAACCGAGCTTGACGATAAGCAGATCGCTACGAGAGGCCACACCACGATAGAGACCATTACTTGCTCTGCCATTACCAGCTGCAATCCCTGCCACATGGGATAGGTGTTTGAAAAATAATTGTACTCACATGAATTATATATTCCAAAAGATATCTACCTCCTGATTGCCATATAAGTCTTTTTCACCCACATTGATATGGTCAATAAAGTTTGCTATCAGTTTGCTCGCCAGCTCTTCAAAATCTATATACTCTCTAGACAATTTCAAAATATCCGGTTTTTCCGCTTTTAACCTCTTCAGCTTTTCAATCTCACTCTTTATGATTACATATTCTGCCTGTTGTTTACTAATTGTTTTGCTGAACTTCTCTTTATGAATAGCATATTCTTCCTCCGTAACAAGCTTCTTCACTTTATCCATATACAAGGCTGATAAAGCTTCTTTATTATCTTGTATTATGCGATCTATTCTATTTAGTTCCTTTGTTTTCACCTCGATTACCTTTTGAGTATCAGAAAATATATTTAACTGATCTTCAAGATATCTCACATTGTCTTGAGTTAAGACTGAATTAATTAGTTCCTGTATCTGTGCTCTAACCATATCCTTTAGAAGATTTAACCGAATAGAATGCGGTGTGCACAATCTATTTCTAGTTTTATTCGCTAATTGGCATCGTAGATAGCGGCTGTCCTGTGAGCTCCCTCCACCTGTTTTTATAAGGCTGGAGCCACAATCCGGACATTTTACCTTGCCTGCTAAGCAATGGGCCTTCAGCTTCTTATTCCCCTTAGTGTCGCCACTTACTGTTCTCTTTGCTTCAAGCATTTTTTGAGTATGATAAAAGATTGCTTTATCAATTATGGCTTCATGATTATTCTCCTTCACAATCCATTCACTTTCAGGTGCTCGAACAACTTTCTTACTCTTATAGCTTATTCTTTTTTCCTTGCCTTGTGTTAGAACTCCAATATAGGTAGAATTCGATAATATATTTCTTACGGTTGTCGGTCCCCATACACCTGATTTAGATGTTGCAGTATTGGCATACGGATTATAATAGGCAAATCCCAGACTTTGCTTATAGGCTGTCGGAGTTGGAATTTGTGACTCAGTCAGTATGTAGCAAATCCTTTTTATACTATACCCCTCTTGATATAAGGCATATATTCTTCTGACTACTTTGGCTGCCTCATCATCAATGATTAATCTATGTCTGTCATTAGGATCATTTTTATACCCATAGGGAGCAAAGGCTCCAAGAAACTGACCAGCCTCCATCTTCTTTCGAAATACCGCTTTGATATTTTTCGATAGATCTTCCAGATACCATTCATTTACCAGTCCATTAATCTGCCTTGCCTTTTTATTTCCTTCTACCATGGTATCCACCTGATCCACCACGCCAATGAAACGAATCCCCCATATCGGGAAGTAACCATGAATATATTTTTCTACCATCTCCATTTCCCTGGTGAACCTGCTCTGGGTTTTACAGAGGATTATATTAAATTGACCCTGTTCCGCATCCTTAAGCATCTTGTTCCATTCTGGTCTATCTTTATCTGTTCCGGAATAGTCATCATCACTGTATACTCGATAAATCATCATATTATGCTCCACAGCATAATCCATAAGAAGCATTTTTTGGTTATGAATACTTTCACTATCATCTCCCTTTTTCAGTTTATCGACATCTTCCTTTGATAATCTGCAGTAAATAGCTACCTTATCCAAGTCTCCCCAGCTCCTTTCATGAAAAAAAGAGGCTTAAAATCCATTTACTTATATTATAATTTTCCTATAATATAAATAAAGCAATCTCAGACCTCTTTTAATATCCCTTGATTTTCTGCTTCAATATCTCTACAATTATCCGAATAATCTCTGCCTCTCTCCTAGCTTTGTTCGGTTCCTTATAGTGGTTATGTATCACAAGTTTATCCATAATTTTTTAGCCTTAATTATACTCATTAGATTATATGGCTCAGACATTCGGTTTATAACTCGGCTAAAACAAAAGTTGTTCTTTTTCACCCACTTCTAGGGCTATTGATAAGCGTTTCTGTTTATAGACAAGCTCTGATTGAAAGCTTGCTTTGCCGGCTTATCATACCATAGCTTACTCATTCTTATCGTTCCTTTCAAACCAACTTAACATGGCTACTCTTTGTAATAGTTTGTACCTCTTTATCAATATTCAAATATATAATAAATCATAGCAAGATACACCGATAATTTCAATATAGGAGACAACCTCAAACGTTCGGGATCAGATACGACTCCTCTGCCACAATGGGAAGCATGCATGAAAGGATAGAATTCACCATTTGAATAGTAATGGTAGCATCTCAGAAGCACATTTTCTCCAGACATCCCATTCATGATACCCTGGATAAGTTCTCACTACGATATTATAACCCTCGGATGCCAACTTTTCTGCTCTAGGCTTTGCTTCCTCTATCATGCCTGTCTCTTCTTGGCCCATTCCAACAAATAAAAGATGCATCTGTTCATTAAAGGTCTCTGGTGAAGCGAATGCAGAGGAATAATCATAAATACCTAATGCATCCACTCCTAATGCTCCCTGGCTTTTGTAGTTAAAGCCTCCACTAAATATTCCCAAGGCCGAAAACAGCTCCAAATGCCCAAGTGCAGTCATTCTGGCATGTATGGAGCCAAAGGACAAGCCCGCCACCGCCCGGTAATCTCTATCTGGTATGGTTCGATACCTTTCATCGATCATCGGTACACAGTCCTTACATATAACTTCATCTATGTCCTTTAATATATATCTATCTTCACCGACATTCTGGAAGTTATAGCCACAGTTCATGACGATAATCATTTCTTCACATCTACCTTCATGAATCAGATTATCCATGATGTAGTTTATTTTCCCCTGCCATAACCACCCTGTTTCATTTTCTCCGCCACCATGCTGCATATAAAATACCGGATATTGCTTCTCGATGTTCTTCTCATAACCAGCCGGGGTATAAACCCAACAATTTCTATATCTGCCTGTAATACTTGACGGGTATATTTCCATATGAATCGAACCATGAGGAACATCCTTTAATAAATAATCGGTATAGGTTGGATCCGGAACTTCGATAAAGTTCGCTGCAAAGGATCCTCCATACCCGATTGGTAACTGCGTATGAATCGTTTCTACACCATTGACATAATAGGTGTGATAGTGAAAGCCTGGTCCTACATCAGTTATTGTTGTCTTCCAATAGCCTGGCATACCCTCCAGAGGCTTAAAATCATAGGTTCCTGCCATGGAACCCCCAAAGCCCTTTAGTTTCACTGTATTGGCTTCCGGCGAATAGTATGTAACTTCAATATCACCATTGTCTAATATTTTAAAGCCCGGTACATTCGTAAACTCATTGAAATGAAGTCTTCCGTTGCCTCCGGGCACTCTAGCTTGATTAATTGGATCAAAGTTTAGTGCATGTGCATAAAGTGCCTGATTATAATTTAGATTTTTATCTACCATACCTTACACTCCCTTCTATTACCCACATATTAAAATATTTAATCACAATATCCCATACCAAACTGCATGCGAAGACCCTTATCCCCTTGCTTTGCATATCTCGCTATATTTTTCAATCTAGTATTATAAAATGGGGTGCTGCATGCAACACCCCATTGGTAATAAGGTTATCCTTCTAATTAATTAGCAGCCAAAGCTTTTGCTCTCTCATCAACAAGTACCTGAAGCTTATTCGTATCAAATTCAACTAATTTGTTCCAATCAAAGCCATCCAGGTCTGTCTTGAGTTGATTCCATATAGCATCAAATTCAGCCTGATCCTTTGCAAAAACCATCTTCCAAGATGCATCCTTCACCAGCTGTCCGCAGTTGCTTCTGATTAATGCGATATCAGTCGGATCTGGTGCAAGACTTACATTAACAAAAGGAACAACGGTCATTTTCTTATTCTTAATTAGATAATCAACCGGGTCAGTAGCCTTAAATCTCTCAGACCATTCATTGGTTGTCTTTGTCTTAGCCTTCTCTACTTCAGCAGGCCATAATCTATTACCATATGTAGTATTATTATTCGGATTAGTAGCAAAGGAAGAGACCATCCATTGATTGATTTGAAGCATTCCATCAGCAAATAAACCGCCACCGAATTCTTCCGGTACAGGAGAGTTATCCATCAGAGCAGATTCTCCTGCTGCCGTACGAACAAAGCCATTTCCATCTGGTGCATCTTCATAGATGAAGCCCTTAATACCACCATGGATACATTCCAAGCCTTCCGGACTGGACATCCAATCTAAAAGCATCATAGCTCTCTCTTGTTTTGCAGGATCGTTGGTGCCAACAGCAAATGCTCTACCACTTCCGAAGTAAGAATCGGAAGGCTGATAGATATTCATATCATTGATAGGAACCATCATAAAGTTCTCACCAGCATTACCACGATCGGTTGTATTCCAGAAGCCTTGCTGCCAGTCATTCCAAACCAAGAAGGCACGTTTGGAGTTGAACTTATTTCTAACCGATTCCCAATTCTGAGTTCCAGAGTCAGGATCAACGAC
This sequence comes from Bacillota bacterium, assembly GCA_023411555.1. Lineage (GTDB taxonomy): Bacteria > Bacillota > Clostridia > Lachnospirales > Lachnospiraceae > Mobilitalea. The sequence goes on along the minus strand of JAEYOQ010000024.1, from coordinate 111,211 downwards.
ACCTGCCTGGTTTGCTTCAAAATAGAATTGAAGTATCTTGTGATATGCTCCGTTATCATCAGTTAAAGGAATTCTTTTGCCGGTTACATCTAATAGAACAGAGCCGGCTGAACTGTTTACCTCTTGACCATACCATTTAGTAAGCTGATTGACATTCTCTATAGAGGTTCCATCCCAATCCGGCCACAAAGTGATTCCATAACTGGGATCACCATTCGCATTCGTCGGGTGCAGATCCTGGATTGCACGAAGGGTCTTTACTAAATCAGAAAGATTGTTCATCTCAGGTGCACCTACCTCAGCGTAATAGTCCCAAGGAACTGTCGGTGCTACACCGGGAATAGTAGGTGTAAATGTAGTAGGGCTAGTGTTTGTCATCTCTGTAGGCCAAGCATAATATACACCAGCTCCTACACCGTCTAAGGAAGAATTAAACACATCAAGCTGAGTTTTATATTCTTCAAAGGAGGTTAATTTCTTCATACCCTCTGTAACGTCATAAATCAGACCGGATTTGATACAAGACTGAATATCAGCATTATCAAGAACAACTAAGTCTCCTAAGAAACCGGATGCAGAACGAGCCGCAAAGATATCCCCGCCTGCTACCTGAGGAGCTATAATATTAAGAGTTATATTAAACTTTTCTTTCAGTATTTTAGCTGTCCAACCAGGCTGTTCCCCTTGGAAATTGGCCGCTTGCGAATACACTTCAAGTGCCATAGGCTCCAGCTCGGATGATTCTGCTGCAGCATTGTCCCCTGTACTACCTTTGTTATCTTCAACCTTAGTGTCAGCTGTATTGTTGGTATTATTGTTTATCGTATCATCTGTCTTTTTGGCACATCCGGTAGCAATCATTGCAAGAACAAGCAAAATAGCAATCGAATAACTGAATAGCCTTTTAAATCTCATAATCTTCCTCCTCTTTTATAATAATTTTATATTCTGACCCTCTATAAAAATATAAAGGTTATCATTCCGCTATGTAAATAACTCGTAGCCCTTCTTATCCTTTCACCGCTCCAATCATAATTCCCTTCACAAAGAATCTTTGGAAGAAGGGATAAATCATTATAATTGGCAACGCTACAATTATTGTAACTGTCATTCTGATAGAGGTTTGTGTCTGCGCATTGGCTAGCATCATTTCCGCATTACCTGATGTTGCGTTGATGATTGCTGACAGGGATTGTGATGATTGCAAATATCTATACAGGATAAATTGCAAGGTATAAAACTTTTCCTGTGTCATAAGAAGCAAGGTGTCCTGGAAGGAGTTCCAATGCTGTACCGCAGTAAAAATAGCAATCGTAGCTAAAATTGGCTTGCATATTGGGAACATGATTTTGAAAAATATTTGCAAGACTCCGGCCCCATCACAATCAGCCGCTTCCTGTATCTCCTTTGGTGTCGATTCCACATAGGTCTTGGTAAGAATGATGTAAAACGGAGATATCAAAGTAGGAAGAATATATCCTAGGTAATTATTCGTAAGCTTTAGATTCATCATCGTTAAATACCAAGGAATAATTCCTGCATTGAAATACATGGTTACAACCACAAAGCGATACCATAGTTTTCTTTTAAATAAACTATCTCTGGTGAACATGTATCCCAAGAATAACGAGATAAGTACTGTTAAGGCTGTTCCTATCACTGTTCTGCTAACAGATACCAATACAGCCTGCCCCAGACCGGGTATTTTGAAGGCATCGATATAGTTTTGAAGGTGTATTCCCTTGGGTATCCACACGATACCACCTTTTTCACTTATCTTATTATTACTAATCGTATTGATAAAAATATAATAAAACGGATATACACATACAAAGGCAAACAGCGAAAATACCGTATAATTTATGATATCCAGCAATCGATCGCCCAAGGAATGATTTTTTATTTTATTACGCCTATTCGTAATGAGATGATTTTCCTTCTTCATAATGTACTCCTTTATATGATACTTTCCTTACGCACTAACTTTGAGAAGGTGTTAGCAGCAAACAGCAGAACCAGACTTACAATGCTTTTTAACATACTGAGTGCGGTAGAAACCGAATATACTGGTGGTTTACTCGTAGACAAATTGTACACATACAAATCTAAAACCTGTATATGCTCCCTATTCCATGAGTTTTGGAAGACAAAGTACTGTTCCATGCCGTTATTCAGGATATTCGAGATGTTTAGTAACAGAAGTACAAAAAATGTTGGCAATAAACTAGGAATTGTGATATTGCGTATAATCTTCAAGCGACTTGCTCCGTCAACTCTGGCGGCCTCATACAATTCTGCATCAATTCCGGATATCGCTGCTATGTACATGATGGCTGCCCATCCAAGGTTCTTCCAGGTGAGCCATAACCACATCTTAAACCATATATGTTCGTTTGATTTCAAAAAGTCAATCGGTCTATCGATTATTCCCAAATCCATAGCAACAGAATTAAACATACCATTGTTACTCATAAGAAGGAAGGCCACTGAATACACCAAGACCCAACTGATAAAATTTGGTAAAGTTGTTACCGTTTGCACAAATTTTCGAAAGGATATATGTCTGATTTCATTGAGAAAGATCGCAAAAAACATAGGGAGCCACGAAAACGCCAATGCAATACCACTCATAGCAAAGGTGTTGCGAAGCACTTCAAGTGTTTGATTGACAAAGGATTTATTTTGGAAAAGTACCTTAAACCATTTCAAGCCTACAAAAGAGTCCCAGGAAAATGGCAACGGAGGTTGATAGTCAAAGAACGAATATATCCACCCATATAGAGGATAGTAGGAAAATATTAATACCAAGATTAAAAATGGTATAATATATAGGAACTCTATATATCCCCTCCTCTTTCTCATCTTACTCATGCTACTCATTAAATACTGCCTCCCTTTTGATTGCTTATGCTATGTTTATCGTTTTACTAGTGTCATTATATCTAATTTTCCAATTATTATCAATTTGATTTGTGTATATTGTTTACATATTAAATTATTTTATCTCTTTATATCAGTAAAATTGCCATGCACCCTATTAAATAAGTGAATATGTGTTTTTATACTGTTCATCGTTTTTCTAGCTTTTGATATCCTTTAGTGTTCAATGCAATAGGCTCAAAATAACCCGGTAGTAATCGCTCGATTATCTACCGGGTCTTTGCTGATGCCAAGTGTATGTTTTATCAATAATTCTCCAATGTAAAGGAGGCTAGACTTGCACTTCCTTGTCCAGTATAGGTAATATACAGAGGGTGTATTCCATCCGGTATCCTTATATCTGCCGAGTATTCTTTCCATACATTAGAAAAAACTACCGGTATCTTACCGATTGACGGTCCATCCCAAGACGTCTTGATCTCAAAATCACCTTTGCAATAACCCCGAACTCGAATCTTAATTCTCTTAACTCCCTTAAAGTCAAAATACTTAAAACCGGCTGTGGCAGATGCCTTCATATTGGCAATATAGCCTATCTCTTCATCTCCGTCTCTTCCATCCTGCGTAATCTTAGGGAACTGATTATTCATCCACGACCCGGTAAAATCGGTATACACAGACTCCTCATCGCAAAAAAGATTACAGGCAATATAAGTAGGATACTCACCCAATCCCTTCAGCGGCCCGGCATTCGGCCCACAGGATGTCATCTCAACCTGAGGAATCGATCCATCTTCCAAAAACTTGATTTCTTCTAAGCAGCCTTGCCTGCTAAAATTCGTTCCATTGGTGTGTCTATGATAGAATATGTACCATTTTCCTTTAATCTCAACTATACTGCCATGGTTATTACCTCCATAAGCCATCGGTTTGTTGGCAGTTTTATCGGTGCTGATACCCATATCACAATTACTTACTATGGTTCCACCATATTCAAACCCCTTGGTAGGATGTTTACTAGTGGCATAGCATAACTCATGCATAAGAACCGAGGAGTAGATTAGATAATATGTGTCTCCCCGCTTTCGAATGGAGGGAGCCTCAAAAAACTCATGTCCCTCAAAACCGCTTCCCTTACTATAGGGTTGACTTGGAGCTACTATAACCGGCTCCTCAAGGATAGTCAGCATGTCTGCACTGCTAAGAACTGTGGCCATTGCTCCGCTTCTGGATTTGTCACCGATGGCGCAAAAACCCGTATAAAGATAGACCCTATCCCCCTCCACCAATACTCCCGGATCGAATTGTGGCTCATCGCCCTCTCTCTCTCCTAAAATTACTCCATCCGCATAGTGTACATAGCCATGAAACTCATATTTACCAGCCGGCGTGTCACACACAGCAACGGAAACGATGGAACGCTTACTATCCACATAATATAAGTAATATCTACCGTCCGGTCCGACTGCAACATCGGGTGCATATAGACAGCTGTCCCTATCCTCGTTGTTTTGGACATCAGTAGCTTTATAGATAACTCCTTCATAACGCCAGTCGGCAATATCCTCTATCGGTGCAGACCAGCAGACATAATCATTTAAGCAGTATGCATACCCATTAAATCGGTCATGAGATCCGTAAACATACACTCTATCATCAAACACATACGGTTCACCATCCGGAATATACTCCCATGATGGCAGATATGGATTAAATCCTTGCTTTTTCATGATATAGCCCCTTTCTCATTAAACAATATAGTATCAATAAGTATTTCGCATAACCGGTTCTTCATCAAACACTTCCTACGGATTCTCTTATCACCAAACTACAGGGTAATTTGATGATTTCACATCTCTCATTCATGTCTATCTCATCCTCCAGCAAATTAATAAAGTATTCTGCCGCAGTCCGACCTATCTTTTTCAAAGGTATGTCATTCGTTGTAAGTCGCGGTCTTAGGTAATCAGAAATTTGATTATTATCATATCCTACGATTGAAATATCCTGTCCCACCATCATATTATTCTCATATAGATAATCATATGCTCCAGCTGCCATCAAGTCATTCATACAAAAAATCGCTGTAACGCCCTCTTTTACCAGCTCTTTCACTTGTATATATCCGGACCTTCTTTCCCAGTCCCCATGCATAACCCAGTTTGGATTGAATAAAATCTGTTCTTCAAAAAGGGCTTTCTGATAACCCAAGAGCCGCTTTTGAGCATGAAGATTGTTAGTATCTCCAGCAATCACACCTATTTTACGATGCCCCTTTGAAACCAAATAATTGGTCAGATCATAACCACCCTTTTCGTCATCAAATACAACTGAGGTAAATCTGGAGGATGCCGATAAAGCATATACTATAATGACCGGAATCTTTATATCACTCATGAAATAATTGATATTCCTGCAATGCCCGGCCACATACATAATACCGTCTACTTTAATTTGCAGTAACTCCTGAATCTTCGGCTGAAGCACCGATTTGATTTTTTTCTCATCTGTATACCATTTGTCCTGCCATTTGTCATAAAGTCTCATATTCACAAGCATTGTCCTGTAATTGTTATCATCACAATATGCCATTATAGCCTCTACGATGGACGGTGTACTAAACAGTTCCAAATCCTCTACAATAATTCCTATCGTCCTGGTCTTCTGCATTCTCATTCCCTGAGCGAAGTAATTAGGCTGATATCTGGTTTGCTTTACCACCTCAAGTACCCTTTGCCGGGTTTCCTCACTAACCTTTTGCTTGTCATTTAATACATTAGATACGGTTGTTATGGAAACATCACACATCCTAGCAATGTCTTTTAATGTAACCACTCTATACTCCCTTTCGTATGTAGGTAAAACGTTTTTTTTACTAATTATAACCAAATGTTAGGATTATTTCAACCCATATCGCCAAGGGGGCTGTTGCATAACTTGATGCTATGCAACAGCCCCCTTACCGCATGGTATGCCATATAACTCTATTCAAAGTAAATAGGATTGGATATTAGTGCCTTCATCTGCCCCAACTCCGGGTCAATATTTCTCACCACTTCAAAGCGACAGAATGCGGCTCCATGGAATTCACGCTTAAATTCAATCTCTCTGATACCTTCTCCACATTCAATCTCTTCCACATCTTGATCAGTAATCAAGCGAAGTAGGTCACCCTTTTTTAGGTTCCAGAAGCGTATCCTTGCTTCACTTCCTGAAGATGCTGTTTCTCCCAATATCTTTCCACCGGCCTCTGCGTATAAATCCGGTCCCTTTGAGGACAAGGATAGATAACTGTTTCCATTTCTGATTGCCTGAACAATATCCTCGTTTGTGTTAGACTTAGCATAGATACAAGTACATGGCATCCCCAAAAGTCTCATTACATCAAGACGATGGAAGTCACTTCCGCCAACAATTGGTATCTTTTTATTATTTGATAGCTGTTCCTGCCACCATTCCATACATTGTAAATTAGATGCTATCGATAAGCCACCATTCCAAATCTCAATGGCATCATATTCAAAATTATCTATCCCCCATTTCCAACCACAATAAAGGCAAAAGGGGTGATTTAGTATCAGAAGTGCCCCGTTCTTTCTCGCCTCGGCTAGTTTTGCCTGGGCCTCAGTTAATGAATTGACACAGAAAGCACTTTCAAATGGTTTCTTTACACCAAGAAGTCCTGCATGACCTTTGTAATGGGTCCACTCTGTTCCCGGAAGAACAGTGATTCCTTCCACCTCAACCTGTTGGAAATTATGTGCATAATTGTTATGATCCGTTATAAAGATAAAGTCAAGTCCCAGTTGTTTTCCCAGTTGCGCAACTCCCTCTACCGAAAAAGTACCATCGGAACCAAGGGTGTGCATATGGGTATCACCTTTTAATAATCTCCGTTCCTTTTTCGTAAAAGTGATATGATAGGTTACCATACAGCCGCTGTCTTGTATCTTATAGGCTCCTACGATGATACTCCAGCTTCCTGCATCGGTACTCACCGGAGCAAAGCCCTGAGAGCTTTTTGTAGCCGAAATAAATATACTGTTTCGATCAGATCCCGATGAACCAACATAAGTATAATCTACGCCATTCAGCCCCAAATCAATGATATTAATTTCCTTGTTAACTACACTGTTATCTTCCTTTGTTTCGCTATGAAATCTGGTATATTCATAGGTAATCTCCAGCTTCTCAACTTCCTCAGGAACTTCAAAGGGAAGCAGGAAGTAAGAACCTTCTTCTTCTTTCCTAATGAAACGTTCGATTTTTATACTTGTCTTACTCATGGTCTCATGCTATCCTTCCTCAGAATCCTATTCCTTCGTTGCTCCTAAGTTCATACCTGCCAACAGATATCTTTGCGCAAAGATATAGATGAAAAGCAGTGGTATTGTTGAGATAATGATGGTAGCCATAACCGCATTTTCCGGTGCGAAGGCTGTACCTGATGTGGAGTTATCCTGCAGAATCATCGCTTTTAGCATAAGTGGCAAGGTATATTTCTTCTGATCGGTGATTAATGTAGCAGGAAGCATTATGCTATTCCATTTTGCAACATACTCCATGAAGAATACAGTTGCCAACCCCGGTTTCGAAATAGGCAGATAAATGCCCGCAAATATGCGAAGCTCTGAGGCCCCATCGATTCGCCCCGATTCCGCAAGGGAATACGGTACTGAGATAAAATAATTTCTCATCAACAGAATGCTAAAGCCAGATATCATTCCGTTGACAATAAGTCCTGTATAGCTATTCAGTAAATTCATCTGCTTATTCATCTGATAGATTGATATCAGTGTCAAATCACCGGGAATCATCATTGTCAGCATGATAAAAGAAGTAATGAATTTTTTAAGCGGTAGATCCTTTTGAATCAAAACATAACCGGCAAAGGCCGATAATACAACCTGCAATACAACACCAATGGAAGTCACATAAAAGGAGTTGAGAAATGGCTGAAGTAATTTTGACACCTTAAAGACATACTGATATCCTTCAAAGCTAAAATCGTCCCACCATAATTTAATTCCATTCTGTGTCGCACTAAGTGCCGTGGATGTTGATACTACAAATGCATTCCAAATCGGAACCACCATGATAATAAATATAATCGATATAATTACTACTGCTACCACCTTCTGAAGGGTCGTCAGCTCATTTCTAAATGCCTTTTGTTTTTTTAGCATAATGTCTCCCCTCCTAATAGTTGTAGGTATCATCATAGCGGGTTAGCCTACGTACTGTGAATGATATGATCATTGTAGCAAGCAGTACAAGGGTTGCTGCTGCCGTAGCAAGCCCAATCTTAAACTGAATAATGCCATCATTAAAAATCAAATACAACAGATTTCGTACTTGATCCAGGATGGAGGAGTTTGCCATGATAAAAATCTGATCAAAATTACGAAGGACACCCATTGCTGCTAATACCGTTACCACCTTCATCGTAGGAACAATATTGGGTAACGTTATTCTAAACATCTGCTTCAGTCTGGACGCCCCGTCTATCGCTGCCGCTTCGTAGATACTTGGATCAATGGAAACAATAGCTGCTAAATAGAGAGCCGCATAGTATCCTGCGCCCTTCCATGCTCCGGTAAAAATCATGATTCCTCTGGCAAAAGCAGGCTCTGCCATAAATACAATTGGTCGAAATGCGTCACCCTGAAATAATCTCAAAATGCCATTGATCAACCCTGTCGGTGATAAAATAGTAATCCACAATCCACCGACAACAGCCCAGGACAATAAGTAGGGAATATAAGTAGCTGTCTGGATTAGAGACCGAAAGAGCTTATTCTTTATCTCATTGAGTATTAGCGCTATCAGAAGCCCCCAAACGAATTGCAGAAGAAATATACCAATTCCAACCACAAGACTGTTCCATAACGCTTGCACATATAACGGGTTTTTGGTGATCTCAATGTAATTCTCCAACCCAATAAAACTAGATCCACCTAATATTTTCACCTTGCGAAAGCTATTATAGATACCTAGTGCCAGTGGATAATAGGAGAATACAAGAAAATATGCAACGATTGGCAACAGCATCAAATAAATAAAGCGGTATCTTATTACTCTTTTTAAATATTTAGAAGCCTTCAAAACTTCCCCCCCTTTAAAACAACATTATTTCCTTTGTCTGAATAATCATTATTATAGCACAAACCACAAGAAACATGCTCCGCAAACTTTTCCGATGCCTGTAAACAGGCATTTTTCGCATGGGTGCGTTTGTAGTAATCAAGAATTCTTAGCTACTACTTCACTTTGCCTTTACGTAAATGAGAGCAGGCTTGCACCGGATGTCCCACGAAAAACAAGCCTGCTTCTCTATGAACTATTCACTATCTCGTACTAATACTGATTTTCTTTAGCTATTACTCGGACTTTCCTCTTATCTTTATCTTATCGGTCTGTTACCCCTAGAGAGACAAGTTCACTTCTCATTTTTTCAAGACCTTCTGACACGGAAACCTCTCCCTTAACAATTTGGATACCCCACTTACCAACTGTCGCTTTATAATCCCCTTCATTCGGAATTGATAAATCGATCGTTGCAAATTGACCGTAAGATACTGCCTCTTCTACACCAGGATTATAGCCTAAAGGATGCGCAAAATCCTTTTTAATCGGGAACGGTGCACCATGGTCATTACCATGACCCTTACCTACCTCGGTTAATTCATATTTGCCGTTTACCACTGTATAGTCATAATCTTTGATACCTACTGAAAGAAGCTCGCCGCCTTCTTGTGTAGCAAAATATTCTAACACTTTAATCGCTCCATCTACGTTCGGCGCATTGGCAGGAACACCAAACAAGCTCGCACCACCCTTACATAGCATATAGGAACCGTCCGGTGTCTGAACACCTGGCAAGGATACCACTTCATAGCTGTCTGCAGCCACTCCACCTGCCAGTGCATTTGCATTGTGCAATCCTACCCAAGCAGCCCAATCAACGGTTACTGCAGTTTTCTGAGAAGCCGCACTCATCTTTGATCTCATATCACTGGATTTATCAACAAAGGCACCTGGATCTAAAAGTTTCTCATCATACAGCTTCTTGAACCATTCCCAAACCGGAGCTGCATCATCTGTAGAATAAGGAGCATATTTCTTACCATCGGCATCAATCACAACACCAGATTTCATTCCTGTAGCTGCCATCCAAGGCTGAAGATCCCAAGCATCAGCCATAACTGCGGTATACGGATAAAACTCGCTATCGGTGCTTGCTTCCTTCAGCTTCTTGAACACATCATAATAACCATCCAATGTAGGTGTTATGGTTTTATAATCAATCCCTGCATTCTTTAATAAAACATTATTTAAAGCCACTACCCTATGTACTTCCTTTTTGTTAAAGCCTGCATATATTTTGCCGTCTACTGTGATATCTTCCCATTCTCTTGCTTCGATATTATTCGTCAGTATCTCAGAGGCTTTGATACGGTCAGTAATATCAAGCAATGCATCCTGACCAATTAGATTCATGTAATCTCCGGCGCCAATATAGATTAAATCGTACAGTTCTCCGCCGTTTAGTTTTTGCATTAAAATTGTGGTATAGTCAGATGCAGGTTTTTCAATCTGAACATCTAAGCCAGTGGCATCACTGAGCGCTTGCTGGAACAGCTTCATTTCTTCCTCATCCTTACCACCGGTTACATTCATCATTATGCGGACCGTTCCGCCAACTTGAGCATCATTACCAGCATCTTCTACTTTAGGTTCCTCCCCCTTTGTAGCTTCGGTTTTTGGAGCATCAGTAGGCTTTACTTCGGTATTATTAGCTTTTTGCCCGCATCCTGCTAACAATCCACCAAACATTGCCACTACCAAGAACATCGTTAATAATTTTCTTAACTTCATCATATCTCCTCCTTAAGAATAATTTGCTACAGCTCACAATAGTCAGGCTCTCCACAGATTTCACATGTCTATTATGTGCACGTTGTAAAAGTATAATATCATATTTAATATAATTTGTAAACAAAAATAAATATTAATTCTATATAATTTTTTATGTTATATATATCTTCATTCCCCTTTGAGCGAGATTTGTATCGTCATTTTACACAATTAACCTAATAAAGTTTCATGATTTCATGTTTTCTATGTATGTAATTTCAGTTACATGATATCTATTTTAATCCTATCGAAGATCGTACGCGAAAGCAAAAAATATATTTTATGATAATTTTAAGACAAATTAATTATATTTTATGTCCTCTACAATCAATCAACCCAACGCAAACAGCCAATACAAAATACGTCAACACTCCTTCTCTTAATCACAGAAGAAATATTAGTGTATTTTGTATTGGCTGTTTGTATCGTTCCATCATTAGCAAAACAAATTCAACAATACTTAGATTAGGTCGTTCTTCCTTGTCTAAAAATAGCCGGAACCACATAGTCAATAGCGGGTTGGTTCCCACCTTGTATCAGAAGCTTTAGAGCCAATTTGGCAATTTCTCTTTCATCCTGCTTCATATGGGTAAAGTAATATCCGTCAGCAGCTTGATAGTCCTCATCAATACAACAAATCTTTAGATCAGACCCAATACGAATCCCTAAAGCCTTCGCCGCTTTGACCACAGATGACATCATACCATATTCTGTACAAATCACTCCATCCAATCTGCCTCTTGTTTTCTCAAAATATTGCCTAATATTATCAGCATCGATTTGCTCCGTCTTTTTATCAACAAAATTGGTATCACCGTATTTAAGAACACATTCTTCGGCCAAGGGCAGATTATACTCTTCCAAGCCACAATAATACCCTTCTCTTCGATCAATCAGCGAGGTAGTATCCGACGTATCTAGTGTAATTAAGCCAATATTGCGACACCCTCTTTCATAAAGGTGCTTTACCAATAACCTTACTGCATTTTTTCCATCGGTGCTTACGGTAGACACCGATATACCTGTCATTCTTTTATCAATCAGTATTACAGGAAAATCATCAACAATCAGCTTCAGAATAGCATTATTATAGTGAGAGCCATGACAAGGCATAATTATAATCCCCTCAACATTAAGTGCCATCAGATGTTCTATTTCATCCGTTTCCTTTTCTCTGTTTCCATATGAAAATCGTATACAAAGCTTATAGCCCGCCTTCTCGGCTTCATAATCCAGCTGATACAACATATCAAGTCCAAAGGGAGAAGCAACATGCTCTAGTACAATTCCGATCAGTTTTCTTTTTTTATCCTTCGGTTCAACCTCAGGCTTTTCGTATCGATCCGCTTCTTTGACCTCTTCTTCTCTCTGGGCTACCTTCTCAGCACCAGCATTATCGATTACATAAGTTCCCTTTCCGGGAACCCTGCGAACAAGCTCCTCATCAACCAGAAGATCCATTGCTTTCTTAACCGTAATCGCACTCACTTCATATTCAGTACAAAATTCTTTCTCTGATGGGAGCTTACTATCCTTTGGGAATATCCCGCTCATTATTTTTTCCTTTATTCCTTCATATACATGCTTATACAAAAATTCATTTCGCATTCTTGCACCCCATCATACCATCTATTTTTCTTTCTGTAATAATGTAATCTCACAACAAGGATCAACCTGTCTTTATCTAGTGTGGTCAGAAAGCCTTTCTTCTGTCTATATGTAGGCATTACTCATATGTACGTAATGTATACACATACTTACATAGATTTTAATTATATTTTACAGTTTATATAATAATATAATTGGCAAAATTAATCAACTACTCTATTTATTTTACATAATATTTCATTTCACTTCCCATTTAGGAGACTTAAGATGATTGCTTTGTGATCAGAAAGGAATATATTCCATAAGGTGATACATTAAAATCATAGACCTCACTGCAACTCTCACCTAAGGTGACATTATTTAAATCAATGGGGGTAATATTGTGATTATTTATATGAATACTTCTATAGGCTGCTGTACCAGCAAGATCTTTAAATCTTACTATTAGCCCCTCACTATTGTACTTTGCATTAATTAGTTGCATATGCTCCGGAAAACCAGTGATTTCTTCCTCTAGTCTCACTCCGGTGACCTCAACTCCCTCACTTAGTACCGCGACTCGCTCCATCAAATATTCTTCCTGGCACCGATCGATACCAAATAATACATAATGATAGGATAGATCACCACCAATCCATTGCGGGAAATTCGTCCCCCACATATTGTTGAACAGGTTAAAATAAGCAATTGATTCTGTTGGTTCTTTATAATTATTTCTATATCTGAGCACACCTGTATCTCCCAAAGAGACTAAGGGTGTATCCTTTGCAATGATGCACAAGCCCTTATGCCCGCTCATCATAGTAAGATAATTCTCGATACAATAGAATACGTGGTTCGCACCTTCTTGAATATCCACTGAAGGATCTAATACAGTATTGGATTTATTGATTCTATATTGCACATCCTCTTGCGCAAAGGGGAATAATAGAGTACCGGATTCCACATAAGGACACTCGTTTTTATGGTCCAAATGCAAGCTCACAAATAATTCATCACCTGCCGGAGGTAAAGTAACCTCCAGCCTAATCGCATCTGCGTCACCATATTTTTCAGCACTTTCTATCCCTTTATAGAAGAAACTAACCGTATTTAAATCAACGGAATAAGACTGAAATATCGGTCTATAAACCTTATGCTCGCATTCCGGATAGTTTTCTCTGCCAAAATCCTTAATCCCCCAATCCGAAAAACGATAAGCATATTCTTTTATGAATGTAGTAATATCTTCGGTACCGTAGCGATCATACTGATATGAGAAAACTCCCTTTTCATTTTTTCGTTCCATTAATGTTATATTCAATTTCTTGTCATAGAGCTCCGTTATATCTCCTGAAGCCTCCTCAAACCTTAAAGCATATCTATGATTTTCTACCGTCACTAAGGAGTTATTACTTTCAATAATCATATTCATTATTGGCACAGGCTCATCTCTAAAATGAAGCGGAACAGTGACAAAAGGGGGTATATCTTCTACATAACAAGCCCACTCTCCATTTATCCTAGTTATCGGAAGAGGTTTTCCATTAATTTCTAGTCCAAAGTCCGGATATTTCATATTAGTATCTTCTACTTTCCCGGAACCACTCTTCTGCTTTAACTCCTTGAGGGATACCCAGCCAGTATATGCAGAGCTATTTGGGTTAAAGAGAGAAGGGCAACCATTCTCACCTTGCTCTACCAACAGCTTTATTTCATCTAAGGTTGCTCCGCTTTGAAGCGCCCTATCCTTCTGTTCCTGCCACGAAGCCTCCATAAAGCGATACTTTTCTTGATCTTTCATTTTCAGAAAATCATCCTTTGTATATACACGTCCTGACCCTAGCCACGTTTTCACATCCGCACCCCAGGTATGCTCTCCGAATAAATTAACCTCTTCGTAAAACCGATCTAATTTATCATTGATTGCTTCCTCGGTCTTCTTACCTTCCAACGCTTGTTTTACCAACATAGCCTGTAGTCGTTTGCTTTTTTCTCTATTATTTCGAACAATACCAACCTCTTGCGGATACGTTCCAACACCATGTATCCACGTATCAGCAAGATCCTTGTCTATGGTAGGGATATGGCTTAAATCACATTTCGATAATTCGTGATAAAAATCATCCATAGTTCCACATATTACTTCTGCATCCGGGTATTTTCTTTGAACGGTTTGAACCATTTCGCCTATCAGTGCAGCAGACTGCGGACCGGAATTATCATGAGTGTGCATAAGAGCCATCCATACCGGGTAGTTCCAGCCCTCTGGTGGAAGCAGGGAAGTTCCGTATCCTCCCTTGCTATACATCGTAAGTACAGATTGGCCACTGGGAGCCTGCCAATGAAACAGGAATGGCACCTTAGGCGGACTAGAGAATTCATTGCAGCCCAGATGTAAGAACTTCACACCAGCTCCACTTAAAATAGCCGGCAGCATAACACCATGCCCCGGAACATCAGTCATCTTCGCTGATATTGGATAGGGCTTGCCATATGCCGAGGACAATTCTCGTCCATAACGAAAACCTTCTATTAATTCTTCTACACTGCAAAAATCCGTATGGAATGTAAAGGGTAACGCATGCCAAGCTATTTGCCCCTTCTCAATCAGTGAGTTCAGTTCGATCTTCAAATCATCAGAACACCGTTCGGTGATTATTTTTAACGGCCATGAGGGCATTGTCCACACATACTTCTGTTGTCCCATATGCTCCGTGGCTTTGCATGTGGCAACCACGTCCTTCAGCATAGAATCCGCATATTGATCAATAACCTTGGAAGATAGATTGGTGAATCCAATATCAAAATGCGTCTTAAATACAAGAATTATCTTTTCAACCATAGAAACCTCTCTTTTGTCATTATTTCCTTTCCAGGAGTCTGCAATATATTATGTCTTCGCACTGACGTCACGTTATATATTATTATATTAAATATATGTTATGTACATATATTATCATGTCTAGTATTTTCTGTAAACCATTTTATTCATAAATAGGAGCAAATCTTGAGTAAATAAAAACGAAGGACATCCCTATTCAGAGACTTCCTTCGTTTTATAATTAAATATGACTATCATTACTGATAACAGGCATCTTCTTCCCAACATCAAAGATGAAGTCTTTCGCTTCTCTCCTTGATAAAGCCTTTCCGATAGGCTTCCAAGAGCTTTTCCAAATCCTCAATTTGATGTCTTAATTCATTGCCTATATCCGTATCTCCTACTCTCTTACGAACTAACTCCTGTTCTAATACAAGCGTAGTAGAATGGATATCTTTCTCCTCTTCAATGGCCTTCTGCGTAGACTCAAAGGGCTCATGGGATACTAAGAGCAGCCCAAAGGAATTATAGATTAAGGTATAACCAGCAATCCCGGTCTTTGCCTGATAGGGTCTCGAAAAACCGCCGTCAATGACCAGCAATTTTCCATTTGCTCGTATCGGACTCTCGCCTTTTTTAATTTTTACCGGTACGTGGCCATTAATAATATGGGATACGCTTGGCTCTAAACCAAATTCCTGAAAGATCATGTTACAAATCCTCTCGTCATCCCGCAAATCAAAGTATGGATTTCTTTTTTCTATATGCGTTTCCTTTGCTTCTATAAAATAGCGTTCAAAGGTAGTCATCCTCTCTTTTCCGAAAAGAGGAGAATCCGGCCCACACCATAAATACCACATCATATCCATACAGTATTGTTTTGTTTCCGGATTCTTGTAGTTAAAGTAGCCTTCTCTAACCATCATATCCAGCTGATCCAGATAAGCTCTGCCACTATAGGTCTTATCTGTTTCATCTATTTTTACTTTTTTTAGACTTCCGTCAGAGTGTAGCGGAATGCAACCGTGATAAAGAAGATTGGAATTATTCTTCAGATACATGCTACCATTAGAATACAAAAAGCGAATATGCCTTTGTAGCTTCTCACTGTTTAAAAAGGAGGATACTAATTTATCCACTAACTCCTGCTCTTCCGCTAGTAGATCATAAGGGCTCTCCGGGTCAATCGTAGGGAATTTCGTATCCTTTAGTACATATGTCTTTCCATCTACTTCTACTTGTCCACTTTCCAGACACAGCTTACTCAGAAGAAGGCGATCTTCCATCTGGTATCCCGGATTGCGTTTGATGATCTCTCCCTCCAGCTTAAACTGAAGAATTGTAATCGCTTTATGCATCTGAGCTATTAGCTGAAGCTCATTGCTCCCAATCCCTTCCTTCCCCTCTAGCTTAGGCTGGAAGCATCTACATTCATCCTCCCCATAATATCTCATAGCAAAGGTAGCAAGAGGTAGCAGATTAATTCCATACCCATCTTCGACGGTCTGAAGATTAGCATATTTCATACAAATTCTCAGTACATTAGCAATACATGCCTTATTTCCTGAAGCCGCTCCCATCCACAATATATCATGATTCCCCCACTGGATATCCACACTATGATAAGCGAGTAGGGTCTCCATGATGATATCTGCACCGGGGCCACGATCGAAGATGTCTCCGATAATATGTAATCGATCAACTACCATTCTCTGAATCAATTTCGATATAGCAATAATAAATTCCTTTGCACGATCTATACGTATAATTGTCTGGATGATTTCCTTGTAATATTCTTCCTTATTTCGTCTCTCCGCTTCCTCATGGAGAAGCTCTTCAATAATATAGGCAAAATCCTTCGGTAACGCTTTTCTTACCTTGGATCGTGTATACTTAGTCGATGCATAACGACATATTTCAATGAGTCGATATAAGGTGACCCGATACCAATCCTCCAGGTTTCCCTCCTCTCGTAATACTATCTCCAGTTTCTGTTCAGGATAGTAGATTAAGGTTGCAAGGCTCTTTATTTCACTCTCCCTCAGAGCTTCCCCATATAGGTCCTTTATTTTACGTTTGATAGCGCCTGATGCATTTTTTAATACATGGTCAAAGGACTCATGTTCTCCATGGATGTCAGACAAAAAATGTTCCGTCCCTTTCGGTAAGTTCAAGATTGCTTGAAGATTAATGATCTCAGTACAGGCCGCTGCAATCGTTGGGTATTGATTGGATAGAAGCTTAAGGTATCTCAGTTCATTCTCCCGTTCTTTGCTTTGAAGTGTTTCATCCTTGTTCATTCTATAGCTCCTTATTCATAACTCCATATCCATCCGCTCACAGAATATAAGCTTATACGAAAGGAGGCTTTGAAAGTAGTCCAGTTTAGTAAGTACCATTATATACACAAACAGGGGCTGTTTCAACAGCCCCTTACATATTTTTTGAACACCCCATATGGGTTCCGTGCCCCGACAGGTCCGTACTTGGAACAATCTCCATTCGCTCCGGCATCGGAAGCCGAAGTGCTTCATTAATCTGTTCTCTTGTATACAGAGAGCCGATGTCGTAGCCTAACGGGGGATTGCCCGGTATGGTCTGATCCCATATCGCATCAATTCTTGTTGTACCATCCTCATTACGAAAATCCGGGTGGGAATAGTCAATTCCGGAATCAATGATTGCAACCAATACACCTTCTCCGAACAGATTGTAATTTCCCATCTGTACCGGATTAATACAGGAAGCCCTACGCCCTTCGTTCGCCTCATAAAACAGGCGCTTTGGTTTCTCAATGTATTCAATCTCCGGATATTCGGTCAATCGACCAATCAGATATTCCGGAATGGTCAGAATTGCATATTGACTCGCCAGCTCCACAGCAGATATCTGCAGCTCCTCCCTGACACGATCAAGACTACCGCTGTACTTAACAATCAACTCCCATAAGTCCATGTCAGGTGTAAAACCCACATTAAGATTGACGGTCCTTTCCCGCTCCGCTTCTGAGACGTCAAGGGCAAGATTTAGCTCATTTTCTATCTTTGCATTATCCATATAAACCTTCACTGATATGATATCCTTAACTCATTATATGCAGGCAGGATTTGCATGAGTATAAATACTATACTGATGCAGTGATATTCACTCACAAAGCAAGAATCAGCCTTTTGGCACCCTAATCTTATAAATAATTCAAGGCATAGAATAACAGAATTAAGCCCGCAAGAATCATGGTTATATTATGGGCACTCCCCTTAACCAGGTAAAAGAAATTCTTATAATATAAAGGATCCTCCCGCTCGAATTCCTGTTCCATTCGATTGATCTCCATGTCCCGATAAGCGATCTGGGCTGCATTCGGCTGGTCCAGGGCATTTGCATTAATAAATGACCGGGTGGCTCTCGGTGATAGCAGGGCTCCTACCAAAACCAGAATAAAGCCTTCATACACCATTACTGTTCTTAATATGCTTCCAGAAAAGCGAGAAATCAGAACGGCACAAAGAACACTAATGGATAAAAAAATCATGACACAAAGGATTTGAATGAGAACTAGCTTAATAATCTGTACTAATTTTCCTTTCATCGTATATTCCTCCTAATGGTTCATGGTATCGATCCTTCTGATAATAATACCTACATCTGAGACCATTATACTGCTTTTCGGGAAAAAATACACTAATATTTCCTGAGTTTTACTCAATCATCGTTGAACGTTACTTTCACAGCTAGTTCAAAATGATGCTAGGATTTCTGTGAAGCACGAAGCCACAGGCGGTGTCCGGAAGGTATGATTTATCCTACTTCCTGCAGTTGTTCAGCCCTCATCAAGGCAAGATCGATATTATCACAGAAGTTTTCCTCACCAATCAACTGATCAAAGCCTGCCTTTTGCATCATTTTCATAGGTTGGTCTTGGACATGGGACATAATCAAGGTGATGTGCTTCTTCTGGCAGGACTTTAAGACATTATTAAGTGCATGAAGTGCGTTCACATCCATGGCAGGCACACTTCTCATTCGAAGAATAACCACCTTCACATGGGAATCCAATGAAATGTCCATAAATTTATCAGCAGCACCAAAGAACATGGGTCCATTGATTTCGTAAACCAGAGTATGCTTCGGAACCTTCTTCTTACGGATGTTTTCAGAATCATTCAAATCCTCCTCTGTCCCATCATCCTCTAGATAGGTCCAGCCATGAACATCTGCCACATCAGCCATTCTTTTCACAAAGAGAACAGCTGCCATCAGGATACCAACCTCAATCGCTACCACAAGATCAAAGACTACCGTCAGTACAAAGGTTGATACTAACACGAGAATATCGCTCTTTGGTGATTTCTTCACCAATTGAACGAATTCTCTCCACTCGCTCATATTATAAGCAACCATGAAGAGGATTGCCGCGATGGTAGGCATAGGAATTAAGGCTGCATAGGGCATTAAAACTACAAGGATCAAAAACAGGGTGACCGAATGTACCATTCCTGCGATGGGAGTACGGCCACCATTCCTTACATTAGCCGCCGTTCTTGCGATTGCTCCGGTTGCCGGAATACCACCAAACAAGCTGGAGAAGATATTTCCGGTCCCCTGTGCAATCAACTCCATGTTCGATCTGTGCTTACTGCCGATCATACCATCCGCTACTACGCAGGATAATAGAGATTCAACCCCTGCCAGAACAGCGATTGTAATAGCATCCGGAAACATGGAACTAATCATTGATATACTAAAATTCGGCCATTGGAAGGTCGGGGGCTTTGAGGATATCTCATAAAGACTTCCTATGGTATTGACCTCCACTCCAAATAGCTTCACCATCGCCGCTGTGATAATGACTGCGATCAAAGAAGCTGGTATCTTATTATTTATCTTAGGCCAGAGGATTAGGATTGCCAGCGCTAAAGCACCAATTAAGACAGCCTGTAGGTTGATGGTTGCGATTGCTTCAAAACAGGCAATCAGCTTTTCCATCGTTTCTACCGGTTTTGTATGTAAGGTTAATCCCAAAAAATCTTTAATCTGCCCGATAAAGATCGTAATGGCGATACCAAAGGTAAAGCCGGTTGTTATGGTGTAGGGAATGAACTTTAGTAGTCTTCCGAACTTTAACAATCCCATTATAATCAGGAGGACACCTGCCATAACAGTTGCTACAGCTAATCCCTCCATACCCTTTTTCGCTACAATTCCAGCTACAATCGTGGCAAAGGCTGCCGTAGGACCCGATATCTGAACACGGCTTCCTCCTAAAAAGGAGATAACGAAGCCGGCAACAATAGCGGTGTACAAGCCTCTCTCCGGTGTGACTCCGGATGCCAGTGCCAGGGCAATCGATAAAGGCAATGCAATTATTGCAACGATAATTCCTGCTACCACATCCTTAACAAATTGCTCCTTCGTATACGTTTTCATAACCGAAAACAATTTTGGCTTTAACTTATTCATGATTTGTGCCTCCAATATTTTGCCCTCATTGGCGTATTGTGTAATTGTTTGACATTTTTTCTGTAAAAGCAATTCTCCAATAGTCTATATTATTCTTGTTGATCAATTATTTCAAGTGTTTATTAAGAATTTATAAATTTCCTAATAAATCTGTAAATTAGAATATCCATATATATCCCATTATCTCTGGTATATCACAATCAGGGGTACTCCCTAAGGTATTACGAGGAAAGCTTACCATTATTTTAGTTCTAGAAAATTTAATGATTTGTGCTAGAATTAAACCATACGTTTGTAAACATTTTACTTCTCGGAGGTACCCAATGAAACGAAAATACCTATTCCTATTAGCAGCCATCATTATCATAGGTTCTCTATCTCTTGCTATTCTATATAGTAACAAAGAGACCGCTACCATGTCCTACCCAGACTTTCTTCAGTCTATGGAAACAGGCCAGGTGCAGGAGATTATATTCAGCCAGGACGAAAATTCCTTCAGGGCCAGGCTATCTTCCGAGCCTGACAAATTATATACAGTACCGAATCCAAAGACAGAGGGTTTTACCGAGCAGCTACTTATGCATAAGGTAACCGTTAGTTATGGAAAGGAGAACCCCGCATTCACATTATTAAAGGTGCTTCTGGTTGGATTAGTGATCGGTGGTATACTATGGTATGTCCGCAGCGGAAGTAATACAAACGAGTTGATTAAGAATTCTAACAAAAAGAAGTCTCAAAGGAAAGAAATGGACACTACGGTAACCTTATCCTCGGTGGCTGGTAATACCGAGGCAAAATCTATGGTCGTGGATATTATCGAGTTTATCAAGAAGCCGGAAAAATACACTACCGTAGGAGCTCGTATGCCAAAGGGATTGCTGCTCTATGGTCCTCCCGGAACCGGTAAGACCTTGATGGCTAAGGCGATTGCCGGGGAAGCCAATGTACCATTTTACGCTATGAGCGGTTCTGATTTTGTTCAAATGTATGTCGGTGTCGGTGCCAGCCGAATTCGAAGCCTGTTTAATAAGGCAAAAAAAAGCGAGAAGGCTGTTATCTTTATCGATGAAATCGATGCAATTGGTAAGAAACGCGCCAGAAATGTATCAGCCAGCAACGATGAACGTGACCAGACCCTGAATGCGCTTTTGACAGAAATGTCTGGTTTTCATGATAATCAGGGTATCATTGTAATCGGAGCGACCAATCGTCTGGATACGCTGGATGAAGCCCTGCTCCGCCCCGGTAGATTTGATCGCCATATAGAAATAGGTCTTCCCGATGTCAATGCAAGGCAACAAATCCTATCCCTACATGCAAAGAAAAAGCCTCTTGCCGATGATGTTAATTTGGAGCGACTCGCCAAATCCACCGTCTGCTTTAGCGGGGCCATGCTTGAGAATCTGTTAAATGAAGCTGCCATCAATGCAGCAAATGAAAAGGACAGTGTAATCCGTTGGGATCACATCGACAAAGCCTTCTATACTGTTATTGCCGGTTCACCAAAGCAGGACAGAAGCTATATCTCCGATCTAGACCGTAGAATCACTGCCTATCATGAAGCGGGGCACGCCCTGGTAACAACTCTACTTCTACCGGAGCATTATATATCAAAGGTAACCATCATCCCAAGTGTTCGAGGTGCCGGAGGCTTTAATCTAAGCATTCCCAAGGATACCATGTTCCAGAATAAGCGCCAGCTGAAAGCGAACATACAGGTTCTGCTAGCCGGAAGAATCGCAGAAGAACTCATCTTTGGCTCTGAAGACATCACTACAGGGGCTAGCAACGATATTCAGAAGGCATCTCAATTGATTCTGGATTATATCAACAAATTCGGTATGGATGAGGAGATGGGATTATTCAGCCTTGATATCTTTGGTGAAACTCCCAATGAGAGACTGATATCAAAATGCAGAGAATATATGAACAACCTATACGATGAGACTAGAGAACTGATCCAGAATAATATGTCTAAACTAGAAAGTATTACTTCACAGCTACTTGAGAACGAATCCTTAGGTCAAGAGGATATCACCAGAATCTGCGCATAAGACATGAGGCTGTCTCAAAATATAACTAACGCTGCGAGACAGGACAATATACATCCCATAATGCACTGTTTGACGGACAGATTGTTGATTTTGTATGACAGAAGCAAACTTTTAAGTTCATGACAACAGATTTCTAGCTTAGCAAGAAATCTGTTGTATGATAATGGCATACAAAACAATAAGATGTCCGGCAACCTGTGTGTGAGGGATGCATATTGTCCTGTTCTGCATTTATTCCTTACATTTTGAGACAGCCTCACGAAGTAAAAGGCTATCTCAGCCTATAGATATTAATATGGCTGTATGTATATCTTAATTTCTTTCCTTATATAAGCTTTTAATCTGTACCAGCTGATCCGCCGTCAAGGATTGCTTTGGTGAATTATGGTCTGAGGTATCCTGATTTTCTACAATCAATACGGTAGCCTCATGATCCAGGGTGTGAGTATGCCATACTCCCTGCTTCACATTATATAGTTGTAAGGGCTTCATAGCGATGGCATCAATCTCCTGGATAGAATCCCCTTTCCCTCCGGTAAACAAGGTACAATTCCCCTCCAACAGAACAAATACCTCATCTGTCTCATTATGCTTCTGCATCGTGGTTAAATTCTGTACCTCTAGTTCCTCGCAGTATCTTAGAATTGCTACACGCCAAGCTTCAAAAACAATCATTGGCAGATAGCCTTCTCCCTGATAGGAGGTTACATCAATATATTCCTTCTTCATTGGCTAAGCCCTTATTCCTTTCTAGTTATATTTGTTCTATCTTAATACAATAAGGATTCTGTGTGTTCTATCTTCGGCAAGGGCCTCGATCGTTCCTCTTGGTATGGTGCAGCTATGACCCTTGGCTTCATATACTGTATCATTCATAAGAACCCTGCCAAGCTGATAGTCACCATAATCCTTTCTCACTTTATTATCATAGCAGATCGTTAGCCTGCGACCGGCAAAGACAAGTGATACCTCAGCCTGCCCCTCTTGATCAAATTGCTCCCCTATAAGCTTTGGCTCCAGCCGTAGGTCACCCATCACTCCCTTGACACCAAACATTTCAGTTAATGCCGTTAAGAGTAACCAACTAGCCGACCCGGTTAGGTAATGATATAAGCCTCTGCCGTTATCCCCGATATATTCGGGAATTCCGGGATATATGCGGCTCTTTTCAAAATTACTGCAATGTCGATATAGGGTGTTAATTGCCTTAAAGCCCTCCTTAACGAAGCCTCTTTGATAAAGTGCATTGGAATACATCACTACCATATGAGAGAACACTGCTCCATTCTCCTTATGGCCATAGGCAAAGCCAAACATACGTCCAAGATCTTCTTTCACTTCCTTAAAATCTGTATTCAGCTTATAACCACCAATCGCTTCATCATACAGATAGGCATCGGCTGCTTTTACAATTGCCTTCACCTGATCTTCGGAAGCCGTTCCGGACATGATAGCAAATACCTGACCTGTCAGCATCATCCGAACACCGGTCTCAAAGTCACCCTCAACTCTTCTACCATTATTATCATAATATCCATTGTACCAGGAGTGCCCCTCCTTGTTATGAAGCCATTCAGTATTTAAAATATGCTTGCGGATCCAGGTTGCTTTATTCTTTAGGTTCTGCGCCAGTTCCTCACAGGAAATCTCGAAGCATTCACCGGACAAGTTACTCCTGCAGCTATGGCAATATTTACGAAGCAGATCCTGCTTCTCTTCTACAGAATCATAGAGTGAAGGTTGATCTGCGAGTAGCAGCTCCAGCTCCTTAAAGAAGGAAAGCTTAGTGATACCCTTTTGTTGCAATTCCAGGATTAAATCTGCCATCTGATCCAGGTTACTGCCGAATAAATGAGTAAAGGCAACACTTTCTCCCCGATCCTTGGCCATATCCAAGGCATCGTTCCAGTCTGCACCCCTAAGACGGATGTGATTATGTTCTCCCACGTCATAAAAGGCTGCCAGATGTGATAATAGCATGTGCTCCAATACACTTCCCTGATATTCCTCGCCACCTGCTGTCTTGACACAATTACCAGCCTCAGGACTCCAAGCAGAATCCTTCTCTTCTCCCCTCACTGCCTGAGGATCCTTGAAATAATTATTTCGTTCCAGCAGAATCTCCAAATCACCACTCTGCATAATGTATAATCTTGTGGTAAGGAAGGGCCATACACCATGATCCATCCATACTCTTGTTATGTTATTACGATCTGCGATGAATTCACCCTGCTTTGCTCCGATTATGGTCGCATTGGTTCCATCCATACGAATACCGCCGAAATT
The DNA here is from genome assembly GCA_023411555.1 of Bacillota bacterium. Lineage (GTDB taxonomy): Bacteria > Bacillota > Clostridia > Lachnospirales > Lachnospiraceae > Mobilitalea. Next base: position 86,203 of record JAEYOQ010000024.1, on the reverse strand, counting down.
GCTGATTAGCATATCCCTGACACCCGAGGGATTCATGATTAATAAAGCAAGACAATCCTGCCAAAGATCTCGCCAGCCACGGCCTCCTCTGCCATAATCATGATGGGGAAGGAAGGAGCAGCCGTAAATGCGGCGAAGCATGGGTTGAAAGCTGACCCAGTGCATCCATGCATCGAAGTCCTTTGAGCCTGTATGATAGGATACATTAATCTTCTCCTCCCAATAATCCTTGGTGTCTGCAAGGCTATCCAGACAGGCTTTCTCGGTCCTGAATTTCAAAGCTGCTGCCTCCAGCTCCTCCTTCGAAGACCCATAGCCCATTGCAATAACATAGGACACGGTGGTATTCGGTTCCAGAATAATCTCCGGAAAAGCTATCCCACCTAAGGCCTCATAGCCATCTCTACGAAAACCTGCCTCCACCGGCTTAACCCCTGCATGAATTGCCTTCGGACATTCAAAGGAGCCACCGTCGCCAATAAACTCTTCCACCACCGGATAGAAGCCAATGGGCGCCTTGCCCTCTCCGGTACTTCCAAATACTCCGTAAACAATCGTATTCTTTTGATGTCCACGCTCATCAAAGGTTAGTGTAGGGTTAAGGATAACACCACGCTCCGTCGTCTCAATACGGTGAAGCATAGAGGTCACATTGCGATGATCCCTGATATTATCGGCTGATCTTCCATAAAGGGGAATGGCAGCAGTAGGTGTTAAGGAGTATGGACTTGAACCAATGTTAGTTATATTGACCAGCATAAGCTCCAAGCATTCTCCGGAATAAGGTACAAAGGAAGTAATTTCCGATCTGATCTTTAGCTCCTTGGAGTTTCTCACAATCTTATGCCACATAACTCCCGCTTCCAGGACCGTCTCTTCCTTCTCTTCGGTAAAGAGCTTCGCTTCCTGCAGGGCTGATCGCCCGGTGGCTGACCAAACCTTATCCCCATTCAATTTGCACCAGAAATTACGGGAAGACTTATTGTTGTGTAGATCCTCACTACTGACCGGAGCCAACAAAAAGGTATTCTGCCCCATCTTGCTATCGCCACCCAAGGTAGGAGTCACACTGCTCATCACTCCATTCTCATTGGCTATTGGAAAATACAGATAGCTCGTTAATTCTGGATCTTGAAGTCTGAAAACCCCTTTATCATTTATGTATTGATATTCTTTCAAAAACCTATCCCCTTCCCTATGTCGTGCATCTGCAACGATTCATTAATCTAGGATTCATCACTGTGGCTTCAGCCATTCCGTCAGCGGAGTTACCTTACATACCTTTCTGTCATAGGTTAACAGACCGTTTACCTCATCCTCCACATCAGTCAGCTGAGTATAGACCACCGCAGATAAGCCCTGATGATAAAGCTTAGCCAACTCATCACTGTATAATTTCTGATAAGCTTTGTCAAAATCCTCTTTTGTGATATATATTTTATAGCCATAAACCCTCCAGGAGAAGGAATGCTCCATAATATAACAGGCATAGCCACCAATCTCCGAGAAGATGACTGCCCGGTCCTTATGCTTCACCTTTAGAGGATGAAAATAGTTATGTACACTTTCAAAGTCACCGATTCCCTGATCAAACCAACCACTGGCATGATCAATGAGTCTCGTCCCGTCCAGCTCCTTAATCAAGCGATATGCTTCCTTTGCATCGAACTGCCCCCACCCTTCATTAAAGGGGACCCAAACGACAAGGGAAGGAGAATTATACAATAGCTCAACGGTCTGGCGACACTCTGCGCTCCACTCCCGTCTGCCTTCCTGACTTGCTCTGCCAAGAAGCTTATAATGCTTATCCTTAACCCTTGCAGCTGCACCTGGAAGTAAAGTAGGCAGATACCCTACCAGGAGCTGATTATATTCTTCACCTCCGTTGACCATGTCCTGCCATACCAGCATTCCTAACCGGTCACAATGATAGTACCACCGAAGGGGTTCTATCTTGATATGCTTTCGCAGCATATTAAAGCCTAATGCTTTAGCCTGCTCAATATCATAAATTAAGGCTTCGTCACTGGGTGCAGTATATAAGCCATCCGGCCAATACCCCTGATCCAGAAGACCATTCTGAAAATACGGCTTCTGATTCAAGAATATTCTTGTCACACCTGCATCATCCTTCTTAAGCTCAACGCTTCGCATGGCAAAATAGCTTTCAATCCGGTCCTCACCAAATGATATCTCCAGTTCATAAAGGAAGGGATTCTCCGGGCTCCAGTAAATTAGCTTCTCCGGCTTGATAGTGAATCTTCCATCCACAGAAGTTACTTCTTGAAAGCGTCCTTCCTCCTTAATAACAGCCAGGTAGCTTTGCTCTTGTGACTGCACCTCTGATCGAGGGATATTCAGAAATACACAAACCTCCAGTACCCCCTGTTCCAGCTTTGGGGTAATCTTAATATGCGTTATATAGATGCTAGGAACCCATTCATACCATACCGTCTGCCAGATACCACTCTGTGCTGTATAAAACATTCCCCCACGCGCAAGCTTCTGCTTTCCCCGGCTATGATAGGAGGTTTCCGAAACATCCGTCACCCTTACCGTCAGAAGATTATCACCTACTTTGACATCCCCTGTAATATCAATCGTGAACGGCAGATAACCGCCTATATGTTCCCCTACTTTACGACCGTTGATATATATTTCACAGCATTGGTCAACGGCACCGAAATGGAGTAGTAATCGCTTTCCCTCCGGTATTTCAGCTAGACTCAGATTTCTTTCATACCATAGATATTCGTCAGGCTTAAGCTGCCTGTTTACTCCGGAAAGTACACTCTCCGGAGAGAATGGAACTAGTATCTGTCCCTCGAAGACCTCAGGTTTTACCTCCTCCTTGGTGATACAATAGTCCCAATAACCATTTAATATAGTGTAATTATCTCTCCGAAGCTGCGGCCTCGGATATTCTTGCAGCAATCGTTCCGGATCCAGGTTCTCACCCCAGATGGTATATAACTGATTGTTCGTGGACTGCTGCTCCTCCCGAAAGAATAAGGTTCTGACTGCATCCTTAAAATTCATCAAAGCACCCCCATAGGTTAATAAGTCAATTATATACTATTCTGTTATCCACCACAAGAATTCCAATCCAATATTACCAATATAATCCATGTTAATCACTCATCCATATAATTGCTTTTGCTGTTTTCCCTGTCCTAAACCAACTTTTTATTTACAGCAGTGCTGTTGCGATAGAGCTTTCCGGCAGCTCGAACTCAATCAGCTCACCCTTGATCCTGATTGTGACCGGTAGCTTTTTGCCTGTTCTGTTTAGAGCGACCAGCACCACAGAGCCATCCAGATTCTTAAAGGCTGTAACCTCCAGGTCAGAAGTATACTTGGACATACCAATTCTCTTAGCACCGGGTACTATATACTTACTGAAATGTCCAATGTAATCATAGGATAGCTTCACCATTAGCTCTCCGGACTGTGTGTCCACCATAATCGGAGCATCACAGTAATTCCCTACATGATTGGGACCCCCCTTCTCATCCAGGAAAATGTTCCAGTCAATAAAGCCTGTCATTCCTGCATTCAGGTTCCCTATGATATCATGAGCATACATCTGGGCATTCTTAAGCTGGTCTGTGCTAAAACGGCTATACTCTACACAGCCCTCGGTAAAGATCAGCTCCTTATCCGGAAATGCTTCATGGGTAAGACGAATCGCGTCAAAATGATCTCCGCTATACCAATGGAAGGCCACACCATCCACCATGCCCATCGTCTCTTCGTCCAGAATTTCCTTCGCTCGCTCATACATACGTTCCTTATTATGGTCCCAGATATTCAGCTTAATATGCTCCAGACCCTGTTCTCTCAGAGTCGGATACAGATAATCCCTTAAGAATACCTTCTCCTCCTCTGCAGTATAGACACAGGAATCCCAGGTCTGTACCGCTGCCGGTTCGTTCTGTATCGTAAGACGGTTTACTCGAAAGCCCTTCTTCTCATACTCCTTGACATATCTGCAGATATATTCTGCCCATGCCTTATGATACTCCTCCTTTAGTTTACCGCCGTGAGTACGGCTTTGGTTTGTCTTCATAAAGGCAGGAGGGGACCAGGGGCTAAGCATAAGGTCAAAGGCTTTACCAGCTTTATCAGTCGCTGACCGAAGTAAAGGTAGAATATATTGCTCCTCTCTTTCTAGGCAAAAGGAATTCATCTTCGTATCTTCCGGATCATTCATCGCAGCATAGGTACTCAGAGAGAAATCACAGCTGTCAATATGACTTCTGATCAGACGGTAATTATTTCCCGTTCTACCAAAATAGAGCTCCAAGGCTTTTTCCTGATTTTCCTCGGTAAGCTTCGAGAAGGAATAACCTGCCGCTTCCGTCATGGCACCTCCAAAGCCCAAAAGTGTCTGATATTCTACCTCCGGATAGAGATTGATTACATGACTCTCAACCCCCTTTACATCCGGCTTTGCCTCATAATCCTTTGTGACAACTTCCTTTACATTGTTTTTATAGCAAGTAGTTATTAATTTCATATCATACTCCTTCTTTCCATGTTTTAATCTGTAACAACTCCTCCAGGTCTCATCAAGGGTTAAATATAAAAGTAGAACAGACTAAAAACGTTTTTATGTTATTGTTTTGGTGCTAGATATCTAGTTCACAATATGAGAACTGATTATTCCATATAAACAGTAAGCTCCTTTATTGTCCCTGCTCGCAGCATCTCTGCCAGGGCTCCGCATACCGTATTACCCTCAATCCTTTCCCCTGTGTCTGCAACTACGATGCTTTTGACAGCTGCTGCCCCGTCTCCATAGGTCGCTTTACGGCTGGGATTTACATAGGTTACTTTACAGGTTGAGAACATGGTAAAGGAAGCGTGGCCATTATCATCGAACATCCAGTCAGGAAGCTTTGGCTCGAAGTGAAGCTTCAAGTCCCCATCCTCGTAGGTAAATGTCTTCTCACCAAGAAACATAAGGAGCCACATGGAAATCACCTCTGTGGTCGATCCAGTCAAACGGGCTACAAAGCCTCTTCCATGGATATCCTCATTAGGATTCACGCTGGAGGCCAAAAAGGATGAATTCTCCAAGATGCTTCTCCCATATTCTTTGGGGTCACGGAAGACCACCATAGCAGTCCTGATATCCTGATAGAACGCCTCATACAAACCAGCCCGAAGTAGAGATAAGAGGTATTTATATTCCATATGCAAAAAGATACTCTCACGCTCGAGCCAACCAGGCGTAAAGGCACGAATTCGCCCGTTCTCAATGGAAATATGCCCAATCGGAACACTGGTCTTATACATGCCAAGCTTATGATCAAAGAGTTCACTTTCCTTGACCCTCTGATATAATTCCTTCGCTTCCGGTCTGCCCTTCAGAGTAGGCATCATCTTGGCGGGCCCTTCTAAAAACGCTGGTAACGGCTGCACCTCAAAGGACTTTACAATTGCTTTCGGCAATCCGTAACCACTTAAAACCTTCTGTCCCTTCTCATCCAGCACCGCTTCAAACTCTGTGACATGATAGGTAAAGTAGGTAGGAACCATTCCACCACCATATTGACAGGCTCTTGCGATTCCTAGCTCAAGCTTTGACAGGAAGGAGGTAAATATGGCAAGGAGCTCTTTGGTATCCACCCTCTGCTCCCTTCCCTCTGTATCGAAGCGAACCTGGTCTCGAAACTGCTCTCTCCAAGTAGTCACCTGGTCCCAGTAAGTAAAGTCACTCCAGTTTTCCTTAGCAGCTAAATTTACGGTATCTGCTACCTTATATAAAAAGCTGCATATCTCAACAGGCAAGCTAAGATCCTCCACAAGCGTAACCGTATCACAAATAAAGGAAATCAGCCGCTTCAACTCAAAGGTCTCAGACATTCCGCTGCCAAATATTCCGGGCAAACCATTCATAGCATCATTCCATCCGGGCTTACCTGCTTCCATCTCCACACCCATACCATAGGGGTCAAGAGAGGAAAACTTGTTCAACGCCAAGGAAATCATCTTACCCATCAGTGTAGTTACCGTATACGTTCCCTGCTTTGTCTTCAGCCAGTTTGACCCCGTCTTATCAAAGCCCTCTCGATTTAACTTCTTATCATCGTGTACCAGGGCACCGTACTGTCTTACTTCATTCTTTGCTGTAATGACATATTTCTCTGACCTGGGAAGAACTCTTGCCGGACTATCATAGAAACGATAGGTTTTGTCCTCAAACAGCAGCTCCTCAAGCTTCTCCGGGAAGATACTAAGGTAGCTATCTACCAAATCCATATTGTAGTTAAAATGGTCACTCCAATAGCCTTCGCCAAAGCCGGCCTCAATATTCTGGTCACAGCAGGAAAGCAGCTTTTCTAGTAAGATATCCTCATCACAAGAAAGCTCAATATGATATTTTGCTATACAGTTAGATATTTGTCCGGGAGTAAAAGGCTTGCGAATTAGCTTAAGCAGTTTCTCAGATTGCTCACCAAGCTGATCTCTCAGATATTCTTCTATCTCCTCGACAAGCACCGGCCTTATACGAAAGGTGGAAGGACGAACCTCAAGAGGATTATAGCCATCAATCTGAATTAGCTCAAAAAAGGTCTTAATATTAAAATCCCCAATCTCATTATGGAAGAACACATCATTTCTCCGGTTCTGGTTAACATCGCGGAAGTTGCCGTTACCCTGGGAATAATATTCTCCAGCTATGGAGAAGAAGTTGTAATCCCTCTCCGGATCCCCATGCTTACGACTGAACAGATGAACCACTGACTTCTTGCCTTCCTTACCAAAGACAAAGGGATATCCACCTCTCAAGAAATTATCTAAGTAATTTTGCTCTATGTATTGATCAAATAAGGGCATACCGGAATGAGTTCTAACATCCGCTGTTAATTGCTCTACCAGTTCATCTGCCATTGCTTCATTTACAATAATAAAGTCCTTTGCACAAAATTCGGTCAGCTTGTCCTTCAACAATCCTACTGATCCGGCAAAGCCCGTTAATGAGTAAAATCCTTTCTTCTCATCGGCAGAAAGTACCATATTGATGGCTGTAAAACCACAGGGTACCTTGTTATAAAAGCACTGCTTCGTACTAAGAAGCTCAGAAAGAGGTCGCTTCACAAACTCAATGGGCTGAATCAGAGACGTGTCAAAACCAAAGATTGCATCTACATCATATACGACCGGCATAATCTTACCGTCTTGTATACCTACATAATAGTAGCCCCCATCAATCTCAGAGACCTCAGCGGAATCGTCGGTGGAGGCACGCATGGTATAAAAGGGAGCTCCTTCCTCAATGTTCTTGATCTCTGTCCAGCTCTTGAATAGATTTGACATCTCCTTATACTGCCCATTGGTTAATCCGTAAGGAATAATCTTTGGCAGACCATCCAACAGCTCTATCCTCTTTTCCTCTTTGTCCAGATTCTCAATCTCAACCTTTCTGACCAAAGCACCGATGCTGTTATTGGGTAATATGAAATACTTTACTCTGATTGCCAGCTTATGCTCGTGATTGATCTCCTCAATCCAAAAGCTGTTCTTACGTATGTATAAATTACGTTCTGCCATAGACTGATATTCACGGAAGGGCTCATAGAACCTTCCGTTACATTTGATAAAGGTACGAAAGCCTTTAATCGGCGTATTCTCATATGCGGTGTTGGCAGGATTAAATTCCATTATGGCATTATTCTTATGATGGATTCCAAAGCTGTTCACACCCTGTCCCCGATTGGTATAATAAACCCATAGCGGAATTCCCTTTTTTCCCGCCAGCCCCGGTAAAAAGCTTGAAAATGCCGGCAGCTCATCGTAGCCTTCTATTTTATATACATCCCCAAGTAATCGATAGCTGTTCATACGTTATAACCTCCCTTAATTGATATTCTAAATTCTTACTTTGCAGGTATCTCTTATTACCAGACTGGGCACCAACTTCGTAATTCTACCCTGACGATCACTCTCTGCATCCATCAGGCGGAACAGCTCAAGTGCACTCATAGTGCCCAGCTCTGTCACCGGACTATGAATAGTAGTCAAAGCCGGAGTATAGTATGAGGAAAGCATAATATCATCAAAACCGATTACACACACATCATCCGGAACCCGGTACCCTTCTTCAGTCAGGGCACGGATACAGCCCCATGCCATCTCATCGTTGGCGCAGAAGAAGGCATCCGGCATCTCAATTCCTTTCAGCAACAGGACTCTCAACTCACTATAGGCAACTACCTCTTCAAAATAGGCGCGAAGGATTATATTCTCATCAATTGGCAGATTATATTTGGCCATTGTATTGGTAAAGGCTTGGTATCTGACTTCATCATCATAATTATAGATACCATGAATATATCCTATTCTTCGATGCCCCTGCTTAATCAGATACTCCATGGCTAAGATTGCACCCTCTGCATTATTGATAATGACGCTGGACATATTCTCTCCTGCATATTCCCGGTCTATAAAAACAATAGGCATCTTCGTTAGAGCAATCCGATCCACATATTCATTATGAAGCTGCTCGTTCAGTACAATCGCTCCCTCCACTCCGGAGGAAATAATCATACTGTAAATCTCCTCACTGGTATTCTCATTGCTGATATATATGTTAAGAAGATAACCCTTCAATTTGCATTGCAGATGTACCGCCTGCATGAGCATACGATAGAAATCACCTTGGATACTTGGGAGAAAAAGGCCAATTGTGTTCTTCTTATTTGATTTTAAAAACTTTGCATTCATGTTCGGCACATATTTTAGCTTTTCAACGGCAGCTAATACCCTTTTCCTCTTCTCATCACTTACGATATCAACATTGTTCAATACATTAGACACAGTAGAGATTGCTACCCCTGCTTCTTTTGCCACATCCTTGATTGTCACCATATGTTTATCCTCTCACTACCTGCCCTATCCCCTCTTCAAAGAATGGGCAATCTTTTCCTTATGAGATTATTTTATAACGCTTTCAACAAAACCGCAATAAAAACATTTTTATATGTGATGTTATTGTGCATATTGTATGTATAATTAATTATTTTCTTTTATTCTATAACATTATGCGTCATTTTTATATCATATTTTATAATTATTTAATATCACAAATCACTTTCGGCGTTAATTAGACTCTGATTGGTTAGGAAAATCGTATCAAAACGTTTTTATATATGCTTAATCAGGATTTATCAGCAAATTATATTGGCTTTATCGCTATTCTTTGTATTAATTCACCTTAAAGTGACAAAAAATAGAATCTACAGACTTTTCCCAGATAACGAAATCGTCCAATAGATTCTATCCAATCATCCTATTTAATTTATAACACTACCTTGATGCCTTATTCAGCAATCAACTTATCCTTCATAAAGATATGTCCTACCAGCCAATCATTCAGAAAGTCAACCAGCTCTAATAGGGAAGCCCTTTGATCCTCATCAATATGCTCGGTATCAAAAGCATCCATCTTCTCAATAAAATCGGCATGGTCCACCTTCTGTGACAAAAGTCTCTTATAGCCAATACTAATCATATACTCCTCTTCATGCTGAAAATGATATCTGGTATAGTCCTTAAGCTCCTGCAAAACGCTCAAAATATAGTCATATTTGTCAGGGATAAAATCGTTTGTCAGCAACTCATATGCTTCACTGCAGATAGAAAATAATTTGGCATGCTCCCGGTCAATGAACTCTATACCGGTGTAATAATCCTCCTTCATCTCGTACATTAATACCAATCTCCTTTGTATTTTGATACTTTAAGTATACTCTTAATCTGTCTCAATTACAATCTTTCCTTGAACATAAATATATATATATTAGTATTTAGAAATTACGATTTCAAATCAATAAATTCTGTGCTGAACTATATCATTTTTTTAAAAATCCCTTCTAATCCTGTCGCATTTAATCTACAACTGCATAAGATATAGTAGGATTCGGAAGAAGTTTGGCGAATCTAAAAAAGTTATTAAGGAGGCATAAAGATGGCAATAGAAGAACTGTGTCGTTTTATCGGTCAGACCGTAACTATTTTTACTTCCAGTGGCGGTGCTTCCGGGTGCGGTTTCACAGGGGTACTCTTATTAGTGAACCCTGATTTTGTAACCCTGGTAAACCGTATCGGCAGTCCACCATCTAATCCATTTGGTGAGTCAAATGTATGTGATAAAAAAGAATTCCGTAATTACGATGAATGTGAGTTTCATTCGATCGGTTCGGTATGCGATATCCCTATAGATAAGATCGTAAGCTTCTGCCATAACGCAATTTAAAGCACAAAAGTAATCACCTTTTATTATATAGAAAGTAGAAATGGTGTTCCTTTTCAATCATCATAATTCAATTTTTAAGGAGGAATATATATGTCATTTAATGGTAATAGATCTTTTGGTTTCGGATGTTGTGGTGGTTCCCGTGGAAGCGGATTACTCGGTCATATGTGCCAATTTGTCGGTGAGACAGTAACGATATTCACCACTAGCGGTGGTGCTTCCGGCTGTGGCTTTACTGGTGTCTTAATTTCTGTAAATCCTTGGTTCGTTCGTATTGTTACAGAACAGGGTACTCCGCCTACAAATCCACTTGCAGAAAATGTATGCGGCGATTTTGATAACGGCCCTGGAAGAGGTCCCGGAGGATCCTTCGGCAAAGGAGGCCATGATCGTCCCTTCCGTTCAACCGGTTCGGTATGCGATATTCCGGTTGATCGAATTGTTGCCTTCTGCCATAACGCAGTATAAACGTTATTGTATGTCATAGGGCACATTTTCCAATATAGCTAGCAGTTAATAAAGGAGCTGTTTCATAAAATAAGCTGATACTGTTTTCCTACATTTATTCCGTTGTTATGAAACAGCTCCTTCTAATGTTCCTACTACAGGCAACCTATTCAGTCGATCCATGATACCTTGATGACATCCCATAAACTGGGCAGTGAGATCTCTTCCTGCCTGCATACCGAAATGCCTGCCTCCAGCCCAGCGGACTACGGAGCTGACATCATATACCGTTCCATTTACAGCAACATAAGCGGGTTTTCCATCCGTACCGTCATAGAGAGCCAATTCTTCCACCGTAAAGCTTCTCTGCTCTGGTACTTGCTGGTTATCTATTGATATCAACTCATTATCCGGTATGGCCTCATAACCCTCTTGAAGCAGTTGCTCATGACCTTGTGTATTAATCTCCTGATCACTAATACTCCCACTTCTTCTCCGATACTCCTGTGGTTGCATTAAATCCATATAGAGACTGATCAGACCATTGGTGGCATCATCAATCTGCATCTGGAAATAATTCTTTTGATAATAGGAAGTTGCAAAAACCTGCATCTGACTATAGTGGCACATTTCCTTGATATAGCCATAGATTCTTCTCTTCATCTCAAACTCATCCATAGCTTCCCCTTTTTCTTGACTGATTTACCTCTTCTATAATCTATATCGAGGAAATGTAATTATTATGCTTGCAATTGTTCCTTTGCATAGCATTCTTTTTATCAAATCTCGTATCCTCGCTCCGCATAAGACAATGTGCCAATCTTATAGAATTAACTCATTCTGATTTTATGCTGTAATGATTGATGCCAGATAAAACTCCTTATCTGTGACCTCTTGGGTAAGAAGCACTTCAACACTATGCCTACCAGGTGCGAGATTTGTCGCTATATCCTGTAGGTATAGACAATCCCCCCAGGTCTCGTCGAAGTTGGCATCCAGAACGGTTGCCTTCTCCTCATCCCCATCTATGATCAGCTTTGCAATAGGTGCCGGGTGCTTCGCATATTTACGATACTGTGCTGAGATCATGGAGCCGTCTACCTCAAATAGAATTCTGCTGCCAGCCTTCTCCGCACTCCATCCATATCGAAACACATCCCATACCCCCTCCTTTGCCATCGTATCCTTCACAAAGCCGTCTAGCTCCGGTTTAGTATTAAGATTGCTGTAGCGCTTTGATCCAAAGTAACGATTCCGTGTAAGAGGACTTGCGGGAACCTGATATTCCTCCACCTTACCTTGATTATCAACAACCTTTTCATAGATTTCTTCCAGGAGATTTATGATCACTCCGGCTACCAACTCATGCCCAAGATCGTTCGGATGTAGATTATCTGCACTGATATCCGTATTACGAATTGAGCCCTTGTTTATCTCCTTATAGATACTCTCCCTCATACTTACAATAGGCAGATCATAATATACACCTACCTGATTGTGGACACGCTGTGCATTATGTCCATCGTCATAAAAGACATTATTAAACATAAACAGAGCCGGCTTATTACTATCCAGAAGGATTTTACGAACCAATCCCTCAAAGGTCTCAAGGTGTAACTCATCATCGGTGTCATTTACGCTGAACTCAGCAAATACCACGTCAGGCTTATGGTTAAGAACCTCCTCATCGACTCGGGCCACCCCAAACTTGGAGGTGGTTGCACCAACTCCGGCATTGAGGTAGGTAACCTGACAATCAGGAAAACTCTTCTTCCACCAGCTATATACAAGATAAGCATAACAGGACTCGGAGGTGGTTGCCGCAGCTCCCGCAGTAATTGATCCACCGATGAATGCCACCGTAATTGCCTCCCCTGCCCTTGCTTTGTTCATAACCCGGCTAATCCGATACAGATTACCTCTGTTTCGGATACCCCTGTTATACACTTCCTTCCAATTGATTTCTCTCCACTTTTGTTCCATTGTTCTATTCCTTATCGTATTCCGATATTCTTATCGTCACTTGTGGCAGCATCATTTGCTTTTACATAATCGATAATTTCATCTACTGTCGTGAAGGCCATACCGACATAGCTATCCGCAGCACCATAATAGATAGCAATTCTTCCTGTCTCAGCATCTGCCAAAGCCGCACAGGGGAAAACCACATTAGCAACAAAGCCTCTCTCCTCATACCAAGTCTCCGGTGTTAACACAAAGTTATTGCAACGATATTTTACGATGGATGGATTATCAATATCCATAATACAAGCACCCATACTGTATACATAACCGTTGCAGGTACCGGCCACGCCATGATAGAACAGTAGCCAACCCTCGCTTGTCTCAATCGGAGCTGCGCCACCACCAATTTTTAAGGATTGCCACCACTGTTGACCTCGTGCCATTACATGTCTGTGCTTACCCCAGAAGGTAAGATCCGGACTCTCACTTAAGAAGACATCCCCAAAGGGAGTATGACCACTGTCGCTAGGTCTGGAAAGCAATACAAAGTTGCCATTGATCTTTCTTGGGAACAGTACTCCATTTCTATTGAAGGGAAGAAAGGGATTCTCAATCCGGACAAAGGTCTTAAAATCTGTTGTCTTAGCCATACCCAGGGCTGCGCCGTAAAAATCGGTACACCAGATGATATAGTAGGTATCCTCCACCTTAATTAGTCGGGGATCATAAGCATATCCGGGCATGAAAGGCTCACCCTGCTCATTGACAAAAGGAATCTTGTTGAAATCATAGGTCCAATGGATACCATCCTTGCTATAACCCATATATAGGTGAGGAATACCATCTGTCTGCTCGGCACGAAAAACGCCGATAAATTCACCATTATAAGGTACTACTGCACTGTTGAAGATACGTGCCACTCCTGGAAGAGGATTTCTGTTGATAATCGGATTCTCTGTATACCTCCATACTGGTCCCACGCAATCTGCAGGTTTGTCTTGCCAAGGGATATTAGGTAAATTATTTGTGAACATTTTTACTTTGCTCATGTTTGTTCTCCTTCTCGTTAATTAAGCCTTCCTTTGATTATTAATTAACCGTGCATCACCGTGCATTTATTTTTGCATTTTATGTTTTTTATGTGTGCATTGTAGCATAATATTACCATTTTTACAATAGTATCCTTATAATTTGTAATAATAGAATCATAGCTATAATTCTTTCTTCTAAACATGTCTTTACTTGTAAAATTAGGTAATGTACATGGATAATGCATTTTTATCAAAGGCATATAAGTCAATAAAATAAGGCTATCTACTTTCTCAATAATATATCCTGATATTGTATAAAATAAACATCAGTCCATGTATTACAGAAAGCATATAGCCCCATCTTTAGATTGCTATTCAACTTATTATACTTAATTATTCTCCCTTTTGGAGGACTGGCGGAAGATGACCTCAACACTGACGAAGACAACCTCCTTTGGGAAGGTTGGATTTTGAATTCTCCACATTAGCTGCTGTACCAGACGGCGACCCAGTCTCTGGTTCCCAACTCTTACCGTTGTTAAAAAGGGCTCCACCTGAGACATCCCTTCCACATTATCATAGCCTGTTACCGCAACATCCTGGGGTACCGATATTCCCCGCGCCCGTAAACAGCGAATCACATCCAGAGCGATATCATCATTGGCGCAGACGATTGCTTCCGGTAAAGCAGGGAAACCATCCAAAGCTTTCTCCACCTCAACCGTTTTATAGAATTTCGTTGGTGCATGATAGGCTGCTATAATGGAGTGATCTACCGTATAGCCTGCCTCCTGAAGAGCACTTAGATACCCCTGGTACCGGTCATTGATGGTCTTACAATATGTAATATCACCAATAAAGCCTATTCGCTTATAGTCCTGGGAAATCAGATGGTTGGTAATCTGCTTCACACTGTTCTTTCCCTCGCAGATAACAATATCACCATAATATCCGACGCTGTCCAAATCACTGGGCGCATCCAGAAATACTACCGGGATATTCTGTTTCATAATTTCATCGATATAATCGATAGAAAAGACACTAAGAATGATTATACCGCTCGCATCTGCCTGTAAATCCAGAGGAAGCACTAGATTTTTCTCATCCTGCTCGCTGATAAAATTGAACTGAAGCTTACAACCATATTTATTCAACTCATCCGAAATCCCCATAATAATACTATTCCAGAAGACCGAAATCTCTCTTCTTGTCAGTACTACAATAGTCTTGGTTTCATCTAATTTATTCCTTAATTTAAACTCATTTAGTACGACCGGAGACAGCTTGGAATATCCCATCTCATAAGCCTTCTCAATCACTACATATCTAGTCTCATAGGAGACCGTATCACTGTTATTCAATGCCTTTGCCACTGTATTCCTAGATAGCTTCAATTCCTTTGCCACATCCTGAATGGTGACCTTCTTCATGACTGCCTTCTCCTTCCCCGCCATCTTGCTTTATCCTTATCTAAGTTTCAAAGCCTATTCTGTCAGCATATGCTATGCAGAGCTTGTACAACCTCTGTTTATATATTAATTGATTTGCACTGTATATTGCATAGACGAAGTTTACTACATTTTTCTAATGCATTCAAGCATTATTTTATAATTTCATAGTAAAATGAAAACCTATGCACTAATTTAGGATAGAGTTAGGGTATTGAAAGGCTGGCACTTGTATTGTAAGTGAATATCATTACATATATATTTAAAGGCTATTACATAAATATAGCTTTATAAAGGAAAGGACAACATGAATTATGGGATACATGTTGTCCTTTCCTTATGCATTAGCTATTTTATGCAACAGTCCTTGATATGACGACTCTTCTCATTTCTTACTTATTTATTAGTTCTAGGTTTTTACGGATTAGATCGCAACGTTGCTTGACACAATCCACCGAACGAAGGGGGTCGGAAGGAGTGTTGAAGGTATAATCCACAAGACGATCCACTGTAGTCGCTGCTACATGAAGTCTGGTATCAGAGGAAGCATAATAGATATATACCTCTCCATTATCTCTTGCAATTGCTCCGTTCGTAAATACTACATTGGACACATCTCCGACACGTTCGTTTCCTAATGGAGCAATATAGAAGCCTGAAGGCTCTGCAATAACCCTAGTAGGATCCTGTAAGTCAGTGGCAAAAACATAGATAACATAACGAAGACCTGCTGCTGTATTTCGTACACCATGAGCGATATGAATCCAACCCTTTTCCGTCTTAATCGGCACTGCACCGGCACCATTTTTCGCCTCAGTAATCGTATGATACTTTCTTTTACTGGTAATAATTTCTTCCTCTATTACTGCATTGGTGATATCGTCACAGAAGCCCACACCGATACCACCACCCGAGCCGGTCTCAATAAAGCCATCCATAGGTCTGGTGTAGAACATATATTGACCATTCACGAATTCCGGATGCAGCACTACATTCCTCTGCTGTGGTGACTGAAGAGTCTTCAGATTATTCAATCTCTCCCAGGTTTTTAAATCCTTGGTTCTTACGATACCCGCCTCTGCAACCGCAGCTGACAGATCGGAGCTTGTCGTATCCTTACTCTCAGAACAGAACACGCCGTAGATATACCCATCCTCATGCTTGGTAAGTCGCATATCATAGACATTGGTTTCATATGAACAGGTATCCGGAAGCTCAACAGGATAATCCCAGAAGCGGAAACCGTCCACCGGACTGTCACTTTCTGCCACTCCAAAGAAGGACTTTCTATCATTTCCCTCAATTCTGGCTACCAGATAGTATTTACCGTTCAACTCTATCGCACCGGAATTAAATACGGCATTAACGCCTAGACGCTCCATAAAATACGGGTTTGTCTTCTCATCTAAATCATACTTCCAAAATAGGGGAATATGCTCATTGGTCAATACAGGATTCACGTAACGATCATACATTCCGGTATAAATCGTACTGATTTCATTCTTCTTTGCGACCAATCTTTCGTATTTATCTAATTCAACATAGTAATTCGGATGCATTGTTTATCTCCTTCGACTTTTCAACTTATATTTGTGAACGGCCTGAGTAAAACTTCCTTAGAATGCAATCTTACGATTAAGAACCTCAAAGCACATTCTGCCGTTATGATAAGGGCATTTCCAGGGTCCAACAATCTCCTTACTTGTAATTGTAGTACCATCCTTGTATAGCTCGTTGAACCATTCTGATCCTTCTCTGGGATCAATCATATAGGTCTTTATAAAATCCCAAATCTTTGCTACACTATCCAGGTATTCATTTCTGGATGGATCCTTTTGATATCCATTCAGAAAACCAAGCATCGCTTCTGCCTGTACCCACCATACCTTCTTGGTATCTACTTTGCCTCTCTCACATTCGTTATAGAGAGAAGTCTCATCCATCGCTACAGCATGGATATGAGATGCCAGTGTCTTTGTAATCGGTGTAAGCTTTGCCGTATAGACCGGATCATCAAGTATTTCCAATCCTCGATCGATCAGCCAAGAAGCCTCAATATCGTGTCCATAGGAGTTAAGATCTAATAGGGAATTCATATGATGATCGAAGAATACTTCAAGTCGCTCCTTGGCAGGATTGTATACCTTATCTGCAAAAATATCGAATATCCATCTTATCTTATCTGCTATAGCACCATTCTTATCAACTCGGTAAAGCTCTGTATAGGCTTCCAATACATGAAGCAGAGTATTCATGGTCCTGCTTGCCATCACTCCGTTCTCTGATAATTTTTCATTGGAGATCGGCTTAAAAAAACGGTCGAAAGCCTCCAGATACCCAATATCATCCCTGCAGTTGTTTTCTATCTTGTCTACAAGCGAGTAAGCCATGCTAAGGGCTTCCTTATCCCTCGAAGCCCCATAATAAGACGCAAGTCCATATACAGCAAAAGCTTGATTATACGTATGCTTCGTATCATCTGCAGGCCTGCTGTCATAGGTAACAGACCAGAACACACCTCCATTCTCTTGATCATAGAAAGCTGTTTTCAAAAAATCAAAGGCATGCTTTGCATTAGCAAGACATTCCTCGTCCGATAAAGTCATATAGGCATTAGAGAAGAACCATAAGATACGGCTATTAAGAATACAGCCCTTATCCGCCTTCTTGTACAAGTTTAAATCGAAATCCATCTCCCCATAGAAACCGCCAAACTCGTCATCCTTTAGACTCTTCCAAAAGGGAATAATATTCTTTGTCAAATGCTCCGCTATCTCATTTACCCTCATCATCCTGTCCTCCAAATCGCTACTAGGTTGAACTAATACTTATATATGTGAGACGATTAATTCCATCTCTCCCTTCAGTTGGTAGCTGCCGTAACCATAAGGGAGAATAAAATGATCTCCTTTGCTAAGCTTTAATCCGTCAATCTGCCCGGAACCGTCGATAACACTAACATTAAGAAACGGGTGGTTCTGCTCGAATTCCTGCTCACCATGTAAGCGAATTCTGGTTACACTATAGAATTTACAGCTGATTAATTCCTCCACATCACAATCTTCATTACTCGTCATCTCTCCTTTGACGGTTTTATCCACATGGGGGCAGTTGATGACATCAATACTTTTATCAATATGAAGTTCACGAGGCTTGCCATTATCTAATCTGTCATAGTCGTATAGACGATAGGTGATATCGCTATTTTGCTGAGTTTCTAAAATCATGGTACCCTTCTTGATTGCATGGACCGTACCTGGCTCAATCTGAAAGAAGTCACCCTTTTTAATAGGACAAACTCGGATTAAATCCTTCCAACGTTTCTCATCTATCATCCTAGTCAACTGGTCCTTATCCTTGGCATTATGACCGATAACAATCTCTCCGTCGTCATCGCAGTCCAGAACATACCAGCATTCCGTCTTGCCCAAAGCTCCGTTTTCATATTCTCTGGCATAAGCATCATCTGGATGAACCTGTATGCTTAAATCTGTTTTAGCATCAATTATCTTAATCAGAAGAGGAAACACTTCTCCCTCGACATTACCAAACAGTTCTCTATGATTATCCCATAGCCAGCTTAAGGTCTTCCCGCTATATTCTCCGTTCTTAATCTCGCAATCACCATTATTATGGGCACTGATCGCCCAGCATTCTCCTGTATTATTGCTGGGAATGGTATAGCCGAACTCCGTAGCTAGCTTATTACCGCCCCAAATCATAGTTTTAAATACCGGTGCTAAAAAAATTATGTTCTTCATTCTATTATCCTCTTTCTTCCCCGAGTAAGCTTTGTAATCGTAATATAAGTTAAGAACCAAGAGATATATTCCTTCATTCGCTTCACAATACAGTATAAGCCAGCATACATAGAAGTATAAGATCCTAGTATTGTGCTTGCTCAGTTGATATTTGTTAAGTTATCGTTAACTTAATATTATTCTAAATTACCCTACTCTATTTTGTACTGATGCCAAGCTGCCTTGCGACATCCTTCATTGTAACATTTCTTCCCATCGAAGAATTCCTTCCAATGAATATTATTATCATGAACTATTAACATTATAGCAAATTACAAAGGTTTTTCAATGTAATTAACTAGTTATTACAATTAATAACTTAATTCGTAACTTTCCTATCCAAACTGCAACGCCTAGATGATGTTTATTTTAACTCAAGAACATCCGTATTTCGAGCAAAAAGCAGCAAGAGCTCTTGCTGCTTATCTAGCATAAAATTCTACTTTAATTACCTCTCTTTGGTGAAGCAACTAACTACCTATTGAATGAATTACCCATTAATGCCAATACTAATCCTATAATAGTAATTATAGCGCGGAGGCTTTTAATATGAAACAAGACGAGGATTTAAATTTCTTTCGAGGATTAATCAATGGGCTAGGGATTAGCATCCTATTATGGATCGGAATATTGTCAGCTATTTATAAAGCATTCTTCTAATTCACTTTCTCACCACTAATTTACTGCCCTTTTTCAGCCATTTCAAGCACTTAGCATAATTAGTCCTTGATATGCTTCCGAACAACAGAAGCAGAAAAGAGATTACACAAAATATTCCACTGAAACTCAGCAATACCTTAAGATTAATCTTAATATAAGCTGTTGCCAGATCATACAAAGATGAAGGTGCGATTTGCAATCTATTGTATAACTCCTTTGAAAGTATAATCGTAGGAATAACCGCCAGCATTATCGCCGCTGCGAAGGTAGCGGTATATATATATAACACGGTAGAATAAAACCAAGGCTTTCCTTTATGATATAGGATTAGTATAAGCAGGGTAACCATGACACATACACCAGTGATTAAGTAGTATAATGAGCGATCATCCCTATTGATGGTTACTATATCCTCTAGTATAGGTACCTCCAGACTCTTTCCGTAATCTTCAGTAACAGAAGCAATATAAGCTTCGATATTTTGATCTACTTCCCTGTCTGAGCGAATATTCATCTCATTAAGATAGTCCTTAATCTTCTGCTCCAATCTCTCCTTAACTTTTTTGCTATCAGTATAATGCCTTCTACCATGAAGTGTCTCTTCTATATAATTATTTATCTGAGTCTGGATCTCGTCTAATTGAAAGACCCCTTCCAGTACCTTCAAAGGTAAACCATTCGCTATGGTATACAGCTTGGTATCACTTTCAATCTCCTGGAACAAATTATTATAGTAATTACTGTATAATAGAACACTTCGTATAGCGCTACTATTCAAAGAACTCAGACGGAAGGTACCAAGAACAGCTATCGCTACAAAGAGTAGAGACAGAAGAAAGGATATGGCATAACAGATTAATCTTCTATGTTTCATATATAATCCTCTATATCTCATCATTGAATAACCCTCGGTCCTTCGAGTTTCTCTGCAAAAACGAACATTCTATTTTCCTTACTTTCTCCAAAGGCCCGAAAGGGATAACAGGTGTACATGATTAGCTTTTCCTCATGAAGGCCAAGCACACGTTCCAACATATCCTCAGCATCTTGAACATTCATAATTGAAACCTCATCAACAATATACTGAAACTCACCATAATTCGTATCACAGCTAACAATATCTCCAATCTGTATCTGTTCCAAAGACTTAAAGTAGGTTGTATTGTGAGCAGATAACAGGATACTTCGATTGAAGCCTGGTAGAAAGCTTCCCATAAATTGTCCGACTCCTGCATTCAATATCTTTGTTGTATCGCCCCAATACACAGGAACGTCTAGTTGAATTCTCTCACAGGTTAACATAGCATAATGCTCACCCATTTTAGGATATTGGATTTCTTTGATATTCACAATATCTTCAACAGCAGGCTTCTGCACTTCATTGCTTTCCGTAGGAATCTCGTTCTTCTCAGGTTGACCTGGTTCTTCGAATGATTTGCTTTCTTCCTTCAACGCATCTACCTTATAAATAGTTTTTAATTCCAGCCTATCGTAAGGTGTCTCCTGCCCTAATACAAGCGAAAATGTAGAAATTAGCATCCTCATGTCAGGTGCAGCTATAATATATATGGTACTATAACCTAATATAGCGAAAAGGAGGGGTGTAATAATATATCTAATGATGCGCATTAGCCTATCCTTCATAAGTCATTCCTTGGTCTGTACTATAATATAATGCTATAAAAGCTAGTATTACTATCAAATTAACTAAGACCCATCCACCCTTCACAAGTAAAGCAGAATCACTTTTACCAGTCTGATTAACCATGTTCTTTGATATAAATACCGTATCACCATCCGAGTTTTTTAATTCTATACTTGAATTAACGATATCTACTGAAACCTCATAATCCAACACGTTTGCAGCTTCCGTAGCCACAGTCAGCAACTTAAAAGCAGCTTCTGAGGTAGGAATTGTGTTACTATCCACATATCCAATCGTTGACATTATCTCGATAGCCTCATCTATTTTTTTAACTAACATATCAGCCTGCTCTTTGGTAAGGTCAACTTCATTGCTCAATAATTCATTTTCAACCTGATTTATATATCCAATCGGCAAGTAGCTCATCTCACCGTCAATCACTGCCCCGGCTCTTAATTTGTCTAGTATTGCTTGTTCTGCATCCGATAACCCGCTCGCTGCCATAGCATAGCCGGGATTAATCAGAGTAACCAATAAAATGAAAATCACTATCATCATGTACTTCTTCTTCATCACTTTGCCTCCGTTTCGCCTCGTCATTTATGTCCTGGTAATGTTAACTCCTATTGTAAAATTTTAACCCTATTGGCATTTATTTATTCATAAATTACTCTTCACTTAAGGATAATTTGGAGGGCATTTGCTATTACTTTTATTCCACTAAAAAAGGAAGCTGTATCAACAGCTTCCTTAATAAGTTTTACACTATTTATCTACATGATGACAAGCTACCAGATGTCCTTGCTTCATCTCTAAAGCAGGCTTCTCTTGTCTACAAATATCGGTTGCTCTAGGACAACGACCTGCAAAAGGACAACCCTTTGGAGTATTAATCGGGCTAGGAACATCACCGCTTAATATCTGGCGTTGTTTCTGTGCCTCCTTATCCGGATCCGGTATCGGAACCGCAGAAAGCAATGCCTGAGAATAGGGATGTAATGTATTATCATAAAGCTCATCACTAGTTGCTAATTCTACGATATTACCCAAGTACATAACTGCGATACGATCACTGATGTATTTGACAATATTTAAATCGTGAGCGATGAATAAATATGTTAATCCCAGCTTTTCCTGAAGATCATGAAGCAGATTGATTATCTGTGACTGAATGGAAACGTCGAGAGCTGAAATCGGCTCATCACATACGATAAACTCAGGCTCTATGGAAAGAGCTCTAGCAATACCGATACGCTGACGTTGACCACCTGAGAACTCGTGAGGGAAACGATTTGCATGCTCACGGTTCAAACCAACTAATTCAAGCAGCTCATATACTCGTTCCTGACGTTTCTTCTTATCATACATCTTATGAATAATCATACCCTCTTCCACGATAGAACCAACTGTCATACGAGGATCTAATGAAGAGTAAGGATCCTGGAAGATGATTTGTGCCATTTTAGAATAATCAAAATGGGTACTTTTTTTAACTTCAATATCCTTTTTGCCATGATATAGTATCTTACCATGGGTGGGTGGATAGATACCCATAAGTACTTTACCTAAAGTAGATTTACCACATCCGGATTCACCTACCAGACCTAAGGTCTCACCTTTGTAAATATCAAAATTCACATTATTAACTGCCTTCAGAATACCCTCAGATACCCTAAAGTGCTTGGATACCTGCTGTATTTCAACCAGCTTATTATTATCAGATTTATTTAAAGGTGTTTTTTTACTCATTACTGTTCACCTCCATCCTTAGGACTAGGACAATCTTCATGATGTAACCAACAAGAGGAAAGATGCTCCTGTCCTATTTCAAATTGAGGAGGAAGCTCTGCGTGACAAATCCTCATACAATTCTTACATCTGCTTGCAAAGCCACAACCAACCGGAGGATTTAATAGATCCGGAGGCGTACCGGCGATTGATACCAAACGAACACTACGATCCATATCTGTCGTCGGAAGGCTCTTTAATAAAGCCTTAGTATAAGGGTGAGAAGAACGATAGAAAATATCTTCTGCACTTCCTATCTCAACAATCTTACCTGCATACATAACAGCCACGCGGTCTGCCATGGAAGCAACAACACCGAGGTCATGAGTTATAAGTATAATTGCCGTATTGGTCTTTTCCTTGATTTCCTGAAGAAGATCCATAATCTGAGCTTGGATAGTAACATCAAGGGCAGTCGTAGGCTCATCAGCAATCAGAAGCTTAGGCGCACAGGAAAGCGCCATCGCAATCATAACTCTTTGTCTCATACCACCGGAAAACTCATGAGGATATTGCTTTGCTCTCTGTTCCGGATTAGGAATCTTTACAAGGTTCAAAAGTCGAATTGATTCCTTATGTGCATCCTCTTTCGTCAATTTCTGATGATGACGAATCGCTTCCGTTAACTGCTTACCTACTGTCATAGTCGGGTTAAGACAGGTCATGGGATCCTGGAAGATCATACTTACATCTTTTCCACGTATCGCCATCATTTCTTTCTCTGATGCTTTTACTATATCTTTATCTATAAGTTGAATTTCACCCTTGACAATACGTGCCGGAGGCATCGGATTCAACTTCATAATCGTTTGTGCTGTTACACTCTTACCGCAACCGCTCTCTCCTACGATAGCAAGTACCTCACCTTCAGCTACGTCGAAGGTGACACCGCGAACTGCCTTTACTTCACCGGCATAAGTATCGAAGGATACATGTAAATCATTTACTTGCAATACTTTATTCATCACATTATCTCCTTAACTTAGGATCCAAAGCATCACGCAAACCGTCACCCAACAGATTGAAGGATAACATAGTTAAACTAATGCAGATCGCAGGTATTATCAACTGGGAAGGATACATCTGGAACACTCTGGATCCATCGTTCGCAAGAATACCCCAGCTAGACATCGGTACCGGAACACCAAGGCCGATATAACTTAAAAATGCCTCGGTAAAAATAGCGCTTGGAATAGCTAATGTTATATTAACAATTACAACGCTCAATGTATTCGGAAGCAAATGCTTCGCAATAATTCTAGCAGGTCTAGCTCCCATCACCTTAGCAGCTACGATATAATCCTGCTGTTTTAAGCTCATAATCTGACCACGAACCAATCGGGCCATACCGGTCCATCCAACAAAAGCATACGCAATAACCATGGTCCATGCTCCCGGAGGTAATATCATCATCAATAATACTACTATGATCAAATAAGGGATACCATTGATAATTTCGATAATTCTCATCATGACATTATCTACTGAGCCACCAACATAACCCGAAATACCACCATAGATAATACCAATTATGAAGTTAATAAACACGGCTGAAAAGGCAATAAATAATGAAACACGACCTCCAGACCAGGTTCTAACAAAAATATCACGTCCCAGGGTATCAGTTCCGAAAATATGCATATGACCATCGGTGGGATCCTTGAAAAACATAGGAGCATCCGTATGTGCATAATGTTGCTCACTGATAGTATACTTTGAAAATACCGGAACAAAAATACTAAGTAATAATATAATTACGATTATGGACAAGCATACCATCGCTGCTTTATTCTTCCTAAGACGATGCATCGCATCCTTCCAATAGCTAGTACTAGGTCTGCCGATTTTGTTTGCTTCTTCTGCATTGGCTCCGACCCATTCAAATTGACTCTTATCTATCACGCTCATGTCGTCACTCCTTTGCATCCGCAATCTTAACGCGGGGATCAATGAAACCATAAGCAATATCTACAATGAGACTTGCAATTACTAAAAAGGCTCCATAAAACAACGTAGTTCCTGAAATCATCGTATAGTCTTGAGTCTGAATGCTTAATACAAAGAATTTGCCCATTCCTGGAATTGAGAATATATTCTCAACTACGAAGGCACCGGTAAGTACTGTTGCAGCAATAGGTCCTAATACTGTAATAATAGGCATTATCGCATTACGTACGGCATGCTTCCAGATAATCTTCTTCTGAGATAAACCTTTTGATTTTGCTGTCTTAATGTAATCCTGACCAAGAACGTCCAGCATACTGGTTCTCATTAATCTTGAGATTGTTGCAAGGGAACCAAAGCTCAAAGCAAAGGACGGTAAAATCTTACTAGCAAAGGTGCTCCATCCCGTGATAGGGAATAATCTTACTCCAGTTAATTGGAACAGCTTTAAGCCTAAGAAATACTGAAGAAGTGCTCCAATGATAAAACCAGGTACAGAAACTCCGATGATAGCGATCAACATGGATACAGTATCCCATTTGGTACCTCTTTTAACAGCAGCCACGATACCTAGTAAAATACCCATTACAGTAGCAAAAATCAATGCTCTAAGACCTAAATCAAATGAATACGGAAATGCTTGTTTAATTATATCATTTACAGGACGATTATAGTGAATGGAAAGACCTAAATCTCCTTGGAATATATTTTTAAGGTACATCCATAATTGAACATATATTGGTTTATCTAAACCATATTTTGCATTTAACGCTTTTAATGTAGTCTCCGGAATAGCCTTTTCACCAATAAAGGGATCGCCGGGTAACAAACGCATCATAAAGAACGTTAATGTTGTTAATACTAATAATGTTAGAAACGCATAGAATAATCGTTTGACAATATATTTAAACACATGCAATCCTCCTTTCTTTTTTTCATATAATTTTTAATTAATAAGATTTAGATCAAGAAGAATTGATGTCCTATATTGCTTTTCACAAACCAGTCAGTAACTCACCGATTTAAATGAATAAAGTAAAATAGTCTTTCTTACCTTTGAAAAGTAATATAGGATGACAATTCTATCTTAGATCAGTGCTTCGATCGTAACCCGAAAGCAAGCTTTCGTTTTACTCACTCCGCTTATTATATCATGAACGTAAAGCTTGTTCATGATCGTTACTTCGATCGGTATTTGTAAGCAAGCTTACAATACCTCACTCCGCTTATTATACTATATCTTAACACAAAAGTCGTGCTTTTTTTCGATTTTTTTCATTAGGGAATTGATGGGGATTTAATCTTTACATAAGGGAAGTGCGGGTTATATTTCAGCCCGCACCACCTCAAGTCAAATTCGTACTACGAATCTGTAGAATGATCCCAAGTTAATAATAGTTATTTAGCTAACTTTACATTTTTGTAGTTCATATCCTGGAAAGCTGTTCTAACAACGCCAGATGCTATCTTTCCACTAACAACATAATCTCTGGATCTCCAGTAAATAGGTGCAATCGGAAGATCTGTTGTTACTATCTTCTCAAGCTCCATTAAATAACCCATACGCTCTTTTGCATCTAAGGTTGTACGAACCTTGTTAAGCAATTCATCATAAGCAGGGTTGCTATAGCTGGTATGGTTGTTACCATTTCCAGTCTCAAATAAATCAAGGAAAGTCATAGGATCGTTATAGTCAGGGCCCCATCCAGCAAATACTAAGGAGAAGTCTTTATTGGACATTCTCTCTAATCTGCTCTTGAAAGGCATAGCTTCTACTTCGATTTCCAGACCAAGGTTAGTCTTTAACTGTTCCTGAACGAATGCTGCATTCTTCATAGCAGTATCGCCATCATCACAAATCATTGTAATCTTAATTGCATCGGTACCAAGTTCTTCTTTAGCCTTGTTTAAATGCTCAATTGCTTTTTCCTTATCGAATACAGGAAGGGTAGGACCAACCTCATCAACAAATTTACCTTCGAAGCCATTGATTGCTGCAGGAACAAATCCTGTTGCAGGCTTAGAGCTATTCTTTACGATACTGTCAACGAAAGCCTGGCTGTCAATACCATAAGCAATAGCTGTACGAAGATTTTGATTTGCTAAGGTAGGATCGGTTAAGTTGAACTCCAAGTAGAAGTCTGAACCATCATCATAGGTAAATACAGGGAAGTTTTCAGCTTTCATCATCTTAGCTTGATCGCCATTAACACCGATAATATCAACTTCGCCTGCCTTGAAAGCATTCATAGCTGCATTGGTATCATTAATCATAACCATGTTAATTGTCTCAAGCTCAATGCTTGCTGCATTATAGTAATCAGGATTCTTTGTAAGAACAATCTTGCTCTCATGCTCCCAGCTGGTCATCTTGAAAGGACCATTGGTAACAATCTTATCTGCATCGGTAGCATATGCTGTACCAAATTCATTGTATGCCTTCTCGTTCATAGGAGCCATTACGCCGAATGCTAAGGTATCAAGGAAATAAGAGGTAGGATTCTCAAGAGTACACTCTAAGGTGTAATCATCAAGAGCCTTAAAGCCAAGGGCATCAGCACCAACCTCACCATTGTTAAATGCACGGCCGTTCTTAAATACGAAACCGAACATAGCATAATCTGCTGTAAACTCAGGTGTTAATAAGGACTTCCAAGCAAATACGAAGTCATGTGCTGTAACAGGCTCTCCATTAGTCCACTTCATATCCTTACGAAGGTTGAAGGTATAAACTAAACCATCATCGCTAATGGTCCAATCTGTTGCAACACCAGGCTGAACATGATCATTCTCATCGAGTGTAACAAGATTCTCAATAATATGACGAATTACTGAGAAAGATACTGTATCAGTTGTAGTGATGGTATTCATCTCTGCAGGCTCAGAAGCAATGTTAACAGTTATAGCATTTGCATCCGGAGTTCCTGGATAAGCACTTCTATCACCAGATGCCTGAGCGTCAGTACCTGCATTAGCATCAGTACCTGCATTAGCATCAGTACCGGTATTGGCATTATTTTCAGTGCCAGTAGTAGCGCCTTTATCTGCGCTCTTGTCCTTTGTGCCGCATGCAGTTAACATCGATACTGTCATTGCTAATACAAGCAAAACGGCAAGTAATTTCTTGAATTTCATAAATATATTCTCCTCCTTTTTGGTATATAAAAAGGAAGTATATTATCATACACTTCCTTAGTATAAATGATAAAAACATAATAATACAAAAACAAGTATTAGTCAAGCACTGAACTTTATTTGTTATAATAAATTTATTGAATACTTGTAATTTTTTGCATTATATATTCGAATGTAATCCTTCTTCACAAGCTGCATACCTACTTTGTCGCAATTTGCAATACATGCACTTTTTCCATATATAGTCATATAATATCGCATGAAGGAATTATGGAGGTTCTTATGATCCCAAGATATGATATCGGAATCTTCGGCGGTGATACCCGCCAGATATATATGGCCCTCGGCTTTCTCTCAAAGGGTTATTCGGTAGCAACCTACCATACCCAGACAAAGGTTACACAGAAAGACTGTAAGGAATTGTCCTCCCTAAGCGATTTATTTCAAAGTTGCAAGATACTTATCGGTCCAATTCCAATGTCCAGGGATAAGATAACCATCAATGCAAGTTCCCAAGCCGAAGATCTTACAATAGAAAGGGTTGAGGAGCTATTATCAGGAGATCATCTTCTCTTCGGAGGAATTATTCCTTCTGCCATTACAAAAGCCTGCGAAGCAAAAGGAACCTACTATTACGATCTGATGAAGGATGAGAGAATCACCATACTAAATGCTATCGCTACAGCAGAAGGCGCCATCATGGAGGCTATTTCCAGTAGCGACTATAACCTTCACTCTAGCAAATGTCTGGTACTTGGTTACGGCCGTTGCGCCAAGGTACTGGCAGCTAAATTAAAAGGCATGGACGCTCATGTCATGGTAGCCGCCCGTAGCGAGGAGTCTCTCGCTAATGCTCAGGCCATGGGCCTTTCAACTGTATCTCTTCCCTATATTAAATGTGTTCTCCCGTCCTGTGATTATATATTTAATACCATACCCACTCTTGTCCTAACTCCGGATTGTCTTGATTATGTCAATAAGCAGGTCTGTATCATTGATATTGCTTCCTCGCCCGGCGGTTTGGATTATTCCTATGCAGAAAAGCTTCATCTGAACGCAAAATTATGCCTTAGTTTGCCAGGAAAAGTAGCTCCAAAAACCTCGGCAGATATTTTGGTAACAACGGTTCAATCGTTAATGAAAGAAAGAAGTGGTTAAATGATTCTTAGTGGTAAAAAAATAGGAGTAGCCTTAACCGGCTCCTATTGTACCTTTGATACAGTATTTCCGCAAATCGAACGACTAGTACAGAATAATAACGACGTTACTACTATCTTCTCAGACCGAGCACAGGTAACAGACACTCGCTTCGGAAAAGCAAGTGATTTTCTTCAAAAAGCGAAAGCCATAACAGGCAATGACCCAATTATGACTATCGTAGATGCTGAAAAGGTCGGTCCAAAAAACCTATTTGATATTGTTATTATAGCACCCTGTACCGGTAACACACTGGCTAAGCTTGCCAACGCCATTACTGATTCCTCGGTTCTTATGGCTGCCAAGAGCCAGCTTCGTAATGGAAAACCAGTAGTACTTGCAATTGCTACGAATGATGCCCTTAGTAATAACTTGAAGAATATCGGTCTTTTAATTGGGTCAAAAAATATATATTTCGTTCCATTCGGTCAAGACAATTACAAAAGCAAGCCTTACTCAATGGTCGCAGATTTCGATTACATGATACCTACTTTGGAGGAAGCATTGGAGGGAAGACAGCTACAGCCTATTGTAGTAGCTCCGAAATAGGAGTATTGCTATTCTATATAAAAATTCAATATGAGGTGATAAAATGTGTGGGATATCCGGTTTTTGTAATATGGAAGCTGATTTCACGAAGGATTATAATCGATGGAGCAATACCTTAATAACTATGAGGCGTAGGCTGTCCCACCGCGGACCGGATGATGAAGGTGAAATGCTGGCTTCCAAAATTGGTATGGCTCATACCCGATTATCCATCATAGATATCAGCCGGGGCCATCAACCCATGACAAAACTAAAAGCCGGTGCTTCCTACACCATCATATACAATGGTGAGCTATATAACACCGCTGAGCTTAGAGATAAAATGCTCAATATGGGTTATCTCTTTAAGACACATACGGATACTGAGGTTATATTAACCGGTTTTATGGCTTACGGCCCTGAATTTGTTAAGGAGCTGAACGGTATCTTCTCCTTCGCTGTATGGGATGAAAATAACAGTATTCTTTATCTTGCAAGAGACCGTTTTGGTGTAAAGCCCTTATTTTATACTCTAAAGGATCAAACTCTCATCTTTTCCTCAGAAATAAAGGCTCTCTTTGAGTATCCGGGAGTAAAACCGCTTATTGACGCAGAGGGGCTGTGCGAGATCTTTGGGCTAGGTCCTGCTAAAACCTATGGAAAAGGGGTATATAAGAATATCCGCGAGGTGTTAGCCGGTAACATTATTACCTTCGACAAAGATGGACTTAGACAAAAACCTTATTGGGAATTAACCAGTGCTCCTCATGAGGATGACTATGAAACCACAGTAGAAAAAACCTCCTACTTATTATACGATGCAGTGAAGCGTCAGATGATTTCAGATATACCGATCTGTACCCTATTATCCGGTGGTGTTGACAGTAGCCTTGTTACCGCAATCTGTTCAAAAGAGCTCAAAAAGCAAGGTCTGCAGCTTCGGACCTATTCCTTTGACTTCAAGGATAATGCCAAACATTTTCAATCCAATTCATTCCAGCCCACTCAGGATAGGCCTTATGTAGATATTATGATTGACCATGTTAACAGCGCCCATACCTATCTGGAATGTGATAATTTCGATTTGGCGAATCATCTCTATCCTGCGGTGGATGCAAGAGATCTGCCCAACATGGCAGATGTAGAATCCTCTCTTCTTTATTTCTGTCGCAAGGTAGCTGCTGAGACGAAGGTGACACTAACCGGCGAATGTGCCGATGAAATATTTGGCGGTTATCCATGGATTAATCGACCCGAGCTCATGGAGTCTAACACCTTTCCATGGTCAAACAGCTTAGACGCTCGAAAATTCCTACTATCCCAGGATTTACTGGCAACCCTCGATCTGGATGGATATGTACAGAATGCCTATGAAAGAACCCTCTCAGAGGTTCCTCGCCTGATTGGCGAAAGCCCTCTGGAGGCCCGACGCAGAGAAATTGCATTTCTAAACCTTAAGTGGTTCATGGTTACCCTGCTTGATCGTATGGATCGCTGCAGCATGAGCTCCGGGCTAGAAGCCAGAGTCCCCTTTGCAGACCACCGAATTGTAGAGTATGTCTGGAATGTGCCCTATTCGATGAAGGCCAAGAATGGTGTTGTCAAAGGACTGCTACGGGACGCAGGAAAGGGTCTAATCCCGGATGAAATTCTCTTTCGCAAGAAGAGCCCTTACCCTAAAACTTATCATCCAGAATACGAAAGTCTCCTTGGCAACCGCCTGCTGGAGGTTATCTCTGACCCGAATGCGCCTATCCGCCCTCTGATTGATATGAATAAGGTTAAAACCTTCTTACGTTCACCCTCTGATTATGGTAAGCCATGGTACGGTCAGTTAATGGCAGGCCCACAAATGATTGCCTATCTTCTACAAATTAACTATTGGTTGGAGAAGTATCATGTTGAGCTGGTGTAGTGGCTAAGGGGAGGTTATGGTATAGGGGAAGGCTGTCCAACTTTTTTTGCTGGGCAGCCTTCTTGTTATGCTAGTAGGATACAGTATAGTCGCCCTGTTCCTTCTATATTATATAGTATAATTATTTCTCAGTGTTAGGTTTTTCAAGTTCAACAATTGCGCTCTTTTTCATTGGGATTCTGCAGTTCTTATTGTTACCGAACTCAACGATTACGATATCATCCATTACGTCAATTACTACTCCGTAAAAACCACCTGAAGTCAGCACGCTATCCCCGGCTGAAAGTGTGGAAAGCATCATCGTCATCTTCTTCTGTTGCTTCTTCTGTGGACGGATTAACATGAAGTAAAGCAAAAGACCTAAGAAAGCAACCTCTGCAACCAATATTAGCGCAGAACCGGTTGTGCTACCTCCCTCAGCAGTTAAAAGCATTAGATTATTCATAATAATATTCCTCCTGATTTTTTCTATAATTCAATGTTATTCGCCTCTAATCCTCGCTCCTAACAAATCCTTCAAGTCTCATCTTTTTATACTCTGTATATCTTTTATCACGTATAGCCTCCCTAATCTCCTCCATCATATGATTATAGAAGTAAAGATTATGAAGTACCATAAGTCTCATACCTAGCATTTCCTTGGCTTTCAGCAGGTGTCTGATATAGGATCGACTGTAATGCTTACATGCAGGGCAGCCACAGCCCTCTTCTATCGGTCGATCATCCAATTCGTACTTGGCATTCATCAGATTCATCTTACCGTTATTAGTGTATGCATGTCCATGTCTGCCATTTCTTGTTGGGTAAACGCAATCAAAGAAATCAACACCTCGATCCACTGCTTCCAGTATATTTGCAGGAGTACCAACTCCCATCAGATATACCGGCTTATTCAAAGGAAGATAAGGAACTGTCTCGTCTAGAATCCGGTACATCTCCTCATGACTTTCTCCCACTGCCAGTCCGCCTAATGCATAGCCATCGAGATCCATTTCTGAAATTACCTTTGCATGCTCAATACGAATATCCTCAAAGGTACCACCCTGGTTGATGCCAAATAGCATCTGATGCTTATTAATCGTATCCTCAAGACCATTTAACCGATTCATCTCAGCTTTACATCTCTTTAACCAGCGCGTGGTCCGGTCCACAGAATTCTGCATATACTCACGGGTTGCCGGATGGGGAGGACATTCATCAAAGGCCATCGCAATGGTGGAGGCTAGGTTCGACTGTATCTGCATACTCTCCTCCGGCCCCATGAATATCTTTCTGCCATCGATGTGTGAGTTAAAATAAACTCCCTCTTCCTTTATCTTTCGCAGTCCTGAAAGAGAAAACACCTGAAAGCCACCGGAGTCTGTCAGGATTGGCTTATCCCATACCATAAACTTGTGAAGTCCACCCATCTGCTTTACTATCTTATCGCCTGGCCTTACGTGCAGATGGTAGGTGTTAGACAATTCAACCTGAGTGCCGATTTCCTGCAAATCCATCGTAGATACTGCACCCTTAATAGCCGCCGTTGTCCCAACATTCATAAATACCGGGGTCTGTATTGTTCCATGAACGGTCTGAAATTCAGCACTCTTTGCTCTACCGTCCTGTGCAATTAATTTATACATCTCTATGCTGTTCCTACTTTCTCTATACCACGACATAAGAAAAAGCCATATTATGCCGTAACCATATATTTTCCTTCAGTTTAACATTACAAGTATACCCTTAAAAGCCTATATTTTCAACTAAAAATTCGTTTATTCATAAATAATTAATGAAATGTCCTTATTATTTTATTGAAATATTATTACATTGCTCCAATTCTCCTTTACCTATTATCTATATTCTACATAATCAGTTTATCATAAGAAGAAATCCTCTAAAGCATAATACTTATTGCAAATTTTTGACTTAATTGGTAGAATTATATTGTTTAAGAATTATTTAAGTATAATTAGCTACTAAAGCCGGAGGTTATTTATGTCGATCAAAAAATCCTTACGTATATTATTGATTGTAACATCAACAATACCGGTTATTTTGGTATCTGTTATTGTGCATGGATTATTAACCAACCGGCTAGTGGAACTAAATACCAAGAACATTCTTCGTCTCGCCAAAACAAGCAGAAGCGGTCTCGAGGCCATCCTAGAAACTCAACGCACCGAGGTGTCCTTACTCGCCCTGCAGGAAGAGCTGGCAGAGGCAGCTAGAGAGAGTAATAACAATCAGTCTATTTCTTTTTCGAAGGTAAATCAGTTACTGCAAAAGCGTTACAGCAGCTACGAAAACTGCGAATGTATCTCCTTATATAACATCCGTAATGAGCTTATAGCTAGTTCTGATCCCGCTGTCATCGGAGGCACCACCAAGTCCGAGCTTTCTTTAACCTATATGCTTGCAACCAAATCCGTTGCTATCGCAGTTGGTGGTATTCGTCCCATGACCAAGGATGGGCAGGAAATCTATTGCCTGGAGATTGGCGCTCCAATTATTGATAGTGAGGGCAACATCTTGGGCTACGTGATTAGCACCATACATTCGAACTATTTCAAAAGCTATCTTAATTCCATAACCATCGGTGAATCCGGTTACTGTATCCTTCTGGATAAAGAGGGTACTGTAATTTATCATCGCGACTCCACTCTGGTCGGAAAAAAAATTAATTCCGAGAAGCTCTCCTCACTTGTCGATAACTATAATACCGGGGCTATTATGTCCAGTGGGACCTTCGAGTATTTTTACGAGAATACAAATCAGGTTTACGGTTATAGTATTTTACCAAAGCTCAACTGGGTGCTAATGGTGAAGCAGGATATCTCTGATATTCAGTCTGTAACAGCAATCATGCTGACAGCCTTAGTTATTATATGCGCCATTTTACTTACAATCATGGTAATATTCGCCAACTACCTGGCACGCTATATCTCCGCTCCGATTATCGCTCTAAGAGATGCGATGAGAACCGCCTCAGACGGCGATCTCACAGTCCAATCTAATATTAAGGCAAAAAATGAATTAGGCGAATTATCTAAGAATTTTAACAAGATGCTTCATATTATAAAAACAAATTATGAGGATCTCGAATCCATGCATGAAGAGCTGCTATCCAATGAAGAGCAATTACGTTCCAACTATGAGCACATTGAATTCCTGGCGTATCATGATACCCTGACTAATCTCCCTAACAAGTTAGCCTTTTTGGATTATGCCAATGCGCTATTGATGAACTCTGAAGCTCATGAAAAGATTCATGCTGTATACTTTGTAGATCTAGATAATTTCAAGACGGTAAATGACACCTTGGGCCATGAATATGGCGATACTCTTCTTGTTAAGACCGCCCAGCTCTTATCCGCAATCATGGGAGACAATGGTTTGCTGGCGAGAGCCGGAGGGGATGAGTTTTTATTACTTAAGAAAGACATCAGTTCAAAGGAGGATGCCGTAGAATTTGCATCTCAGATCATAGAGAGCTTTCGTAATCCCCTTGATTTGGATGGTGAGGTTGTCTATGTATCCATGAGTATTGGTATCTCCATCTATCCTGAGAATGGCTTATCACCAAAGAATCTGATTAAGAATTCTGATATCGCAATGTATAAATCAAAGGACACCGGCAAGAATAAGTTCACTCTGTTCGATGCTACAATGGAGGAGGAGTTAAATCGTAACACCTTAATTCTCGAGGTTCTCCGCAGCTCCATCGAGAACAAGGAGATATACCTGCAATATCAACCATTGATTGATCTGAACTCAAACAGCATCATTGGTTTTGAGGCTCTCATGAGAATACAAAATGAACGCCTTGGTAAACTTAGTCCAAGCGAATTCATCCCGATTGCCGAGGAAAGCGGTCTGATTACTGAATTAAGCTCTTGGTTAATTCGGGAAGCCTGTAATTATAATATGAAGCTAATCACTCTAGGCTATCATCCAAGATTAGTATCAGTGAATATCTCCTCGGTACAAATTAATCGCCCCGGCTTTATCAGCATGCTATCGGAGATCTTGGAGGATACGAAGCTTCCTCCCGAATATCTCGAGCTTGAGATAACGGAAAGTACCTTAGTGTCCTCTATCATGGATGCAACCAAGCTACTAAGTAGTCTGCAGCAATTAGGCGTTAAGGTATCTCTGGATGACTTTGGTACCGGATATTCCTCCTTGAATTACCTGACCAGGATGCCGATTGATACCCTAAAGATGGATAAATCCTTCATTGATAATCTGTGTACCAACGAAAAGGATGCCCGGATTGCGGAATCCATTATCCAATTAGCTCATAGCTTGGATATTAAGGTGGTTGCTGAGGGTGTGGAAAGCGAAGATCAATTAGATGTATTACGAAATCATCGCTGCGATGTTATTCAAGGCTATATCTTTAGCCCCCCATTATACCCCGACGAATTACTGGAGCGTATTAAGGAGGATGACCTGATTTCCCAGTGTACCTTATTCTAGATGCTTCCTCCAATCATATAACAAAGGCAAGGATACATCTATCCCACATATGAGTGGGATGCTGTTATCCTTGCCTTTTCCCTTTAGTAGAGATGACGGTCGTACAAGGTTAGCCCTTTCTCAGCCTTGATATATCACGATAGGTAACCTGTTTGATACCAGCATCCTTTAGGGCATAACGATAATCCTCATCTTTCATCAGCTGATATTCATGAACACGTCTTTGCCAGGTCGGATTGATGTGTTTAATCTCATTTGATTCCTTGGAAGGATGAATATAAGTCTCGGTAATACCTTCCGGTAGACGATACATTCTGCCAATCATCATTTCTTTAAAGCTCTCATAAGTCTCGCCAGGCTCCGCTGCATAGGAATGTGTCAGAAGATAATCCGGTGTCAGGATACCCATCCTGTCTGCTAATTCAATGATAGACCTGAAAGCAGCCAGTATCTCCGGACGATCCAAGGGGCCCAAGAGAAAATCATCCTTGTAATAATTCCGGAAGAATCGAAAAGGAAGCTTACCATGAGTAACACATAATTCAAATACCGAAGGTAAAAAGCATTCCCCTGCCAGACCGTATAGACTACCCATATGATTATCTACATGGGATAGGGTTAGTCCGTATCTGATACATCGGTCAAATTGAGCCTTAATCTCATTCACCACCTCATCCTTAATTGCATGAGCTGCAAAGGCTTCACAGGTTGGATACAGATATCCCTGCTCATCCTCAAGAGATGTCCCGTGAGTAAGGCTACGAGACCTCATATTCTCCCATTCGCTAGTAAAGGTAAGATGTAGTCCAACATTATTAATATTATTGCGAGAACACCAAGAAGCAGCCTCCTCAAAGCCTGGGGTACAGGGCATTATCGTTGCGGAAGATACCAATCCTTCCGAGAGTAATTCAAATATTGCATCATTTACAGATGAGCATTGACCAAAATCATCCGTATTCATAATAAGATAACGTTCCATTCTTTCCTCCTTTACGACTAACTAATTCTCTACCTATCATACACTTTCTGACCTATTCATGCGCTTAAGAAGCTATATCACAGGCATATTATTTAGTATACTCTCACGCTGGACTTGTGTTAACGGATGCTTCAGTACTAGCTCCATAGCCCAGATTATCGCACCTATAGCAGGAACAACCTGTAAAGGAACAGGGTTCACCTGTAATCCTGTATATTGAACAATGCATTCCCTAAAATAAGATAATAATAGAGGGCATTTTGCTTTCGTCCACACCGAGCCGATGAGCACGACTTCCGGTGTTTTTGAAAAGTTTAAATTACGAATGCATCCGGAGGCTGATTTTGCCTGCTCTCTGGCTATGTCCTTAACAAGCTCTACGGCTACAGCATCACCCACATTCGCGGCTTCAAATAATATAGTAATAATCTCTTTATCTAAGCTTCGATCCACACAAAACCTCTCACCTATATAATTATACAGATCTTCATGACTGGATAAGCCAAAAAGGCTCATTAGCTTCTGAGTCAGTACGGTTGCCTCTCCACAACGATAATAGTAATTATATACAGCACCGACTGCCAATGCCGCAATAACATATCCACCTGCATGATCCCCTGTAGCCAGTCCGATTCCTCCCACCTGCAGGATTTTACCATCCTCGTCAATTCCTGTAGTAACACTTCCCGTCCCGTTAATGGAGCAAATACCAATACCGGATGGGCACCCGGCCTTAATTCCCAGGATCGAATCGTTGGAAACTACAAATTTCTTCAAGGATGCCTTTTCTAATATTCTATTCATTTGCTCCAGCTGTACAGGTGTATCGATTCCTGCCATACCGAAGGCGGCTGCCTCTACACTTGATACAGCTATATTGTTCTTAGCTAACAGCTGCTTAATATCAGCCAGTACCTTCTCTTCTACCTCTGCAAAGCCTCCGCTTAATATTTCATGGCTTCGGCTTCCTACTTTATAGGCATCAACAAATTCACCTTCTGTGGTAAATAGCAGATAGTCCGATTTTGTACCGCCTCCGTCAACTCCGATTATGTACTTTGTCTCCATGTCTAATCTCCTTATTGATCTCATTATAATTTGACACTAGCTACTTCACTCACTTGCCCTTTATGTTAGGTGGAGATGATTTACACAGCAAAAAATTGGGGCAGATAAGCTCTATGTGCAAGCTTCATCTCTTCATAGCATTGCTTTGCTTTATTATAATCTCCTATCAAAGGATGAATGAGTAAAGCTTTCATCGCTTCGTCATCATCACCCTTTATCGCTGCTTTGATTGTATGGGTTTCATAAGCCTTCACCGTCTTCATGATGTCTATCACATGTGTATTGGTAAAATTACGTATCGGAACCGGTACAGCACCAGACTTACCTATTACTGCTGCCACCTCCACCGTATCGTCTTCCGCCATGAATTCCAGTGCTCCCTGATTTAGGACATTCACCACATGAATGTCTTGCTTATCATTATAAATGGAATCCACCAGTGAGATTGCAGCCTCGGAATAACGAGCGCCGCCGCGCTTATCCAAATCCTTCGGCTTTTCTGCCAATGTCTCCTGCTGATATTCTTCAAGCAGTCGCTCCTCTATCTCAACACACACCTCGCCCCTGCATTGTTTTTCTTCCATAAGATGCTTTAACTTATCATCTCTATAATAGAAATATTCCAAATAAGAAGAGGGAATCGCCCCGATTGTCTGTATGAGCTCTGTGCTAAAGCCCTGTAAGGGAATATTTTTCATGCCCTGCCCCTGCACTCCCTGAGTAAGTGCCTCCTGCAGAAGATCCTTTCCCTGCTGCTTGATTCCAGTTATAAAGCTAAGATGGTTTAATCCCACATACTCGATATCCAAAGCGCTCATACCCAGAGACTGCTCTACCCCGGCAAACATATTAATCGGCACATTACATAATCCAAGGGTTTTGATCTTTGTATGGTTCTGTAGCGCTTGAGCCAGTATCCCGGATGGATTAGAGAAATTAATCAGCCATGCTTGGGGACAAAGCACTTCCATCTGTCTTGCGATATCAAGCATAACAGGAACTGTACGCAGAGCCTTGAAAAAACCACCGATACCTGTGGTCTCCTGCCCGATTAATCCATATTTTAAGGGTATCTTTTCGTCCAGAATTCTGCAGGGCAGTTTACCTACTCTAATCTGTGCAAGAACAAAATCGGCATCTTTTAAGGCCTCTGTCAAGTCCATCGTTAGCTTAAATCCGATGCTGAGTCCCGCCTTCTCCACCATCCTCTTACATAGACCACCAACAATATTCAACTTACGCTCATCAATATCCATTAGAACCAACTCTGTCACTGGAAGTGATGAACTCCGATTAATTACACCTTCGATTAGCTCAGGTGTATAGGTGCTTCCGGCACCAATGATTGCTATTTTTAATTTCTGCATCTTACTTCTCCTTTCATACTACTACTTTACAAACCTATCCATTGAGTTAGTTTGCCCCAAGTGTACCATGCCTCGGATACAAAATTGTTCGCTTATGTTAGGCAGGCTCAACCTTGAAAGTGCGAATTGAGCCTTTCTATAATTCATACTAATTCCTTTCTTCTGTTGATTCCTTAATCATCAGCTTAGGTGTAAACCTCATAGCAAAGGAACCTACCTCCTGTCCGTCAATCAAGGCCAGTAGCTTATCTACTGCACTCTCCGCCAACTCTCTCGCAGGTTGGCGAACGGAAGTGATCCGTGGATGATAATGATTGGATAACAGGCTGTCGTCATAGCCGCAGACCGAGATATCCTTAGGAACCTGAAGTCCCAAATCCTTAATTGCATTAATTGCACCGACAGCGATATGGTCATCAAATGCAAATATTGCTGAAGGAAGCCCGATACCGGCCTTCCAGTGCATCACTGCGTTATAGCCTGTCGGCTGGTCATAATCTCCGTTCTCTATAGCAAAAGGCACCAGGGAAGCTTCTGCTAAGGCTTTATTCGCTCCCAGCTGCCGCTCCATGGTAGATAAGCTACCTGCAGAAGCACCAATAAATCCAATCTCCCTATGGCCTAGATCGATCAGATGCTTTGTCGCCATATAACCGCCGGCTATATTATCCGCTAAAACGGAAGTGATATCCTCATTCATGGTCTGGTTATCAATCACTACAAAGGGGATATTCTTGGACTTAAATATATCGATAAAGTATTTCTCACGATTCGGAACCAAAAGTATCGCTCCATCCACCCTATTCTGACTTAAGAATGTCGTATTAATCGAAGGATTGTCACTATCACATACGGTCAAGGTAAGTAGATACCCTTTGCTTAGTAATTGCTTATTCACTTCTTTAATTATACTATCAAAAAAGTCATCTCCAAGATCCGCAATAAACATGGCAATGACATAAGTCTTTCCCGTTGCCAGAGTTCTTGCGGCAGCGCTTGGTATATAGCCTAATTCCTCAATGGCATCCAGTACTTTTTTACGGTTACTTTCTCTCACATTGGGTGAATTACTGATTACTCTTGATACGGTCACATAAGAAACACCACTTTTTTTCACTACATCATCAATCGTAACCTTCATATTACCTCCAAACTATAAGCGTATTAATTATATGCTATAGATAGCATACACCCAGTCTCAATATGTTGTCAATGATTAACTTTTTTTATATATTATTTGCACTTTTTAATTGATATTTATAATTCTATCGGATATTATATACTTATTACTTCCATTAATTTTCATAATAAATATATACGTATTTATTTAACAGGAGGAGAATATGAGCAAATCGATTTCAGAATTAACCACCAAGGTGGAGCGACTCTCTTATGCAGGGTATTTTCTTGGTCAAAATATCTTCTATACCCTGATTACAACCTTTTTATCTCTGTATTATACTGATTATTTTGGTATATCCGCAATTGCAGTAGGCGTCCTCTTCTTCATAGCCAGGGTATGGGATGCTGTCAATGACCCAATTATGGGTGTTATAATCGACAAGGCAAGACTAAAGGGTGGGAAGTTTAAGCCATGGGTTAATCTCGGGATATTCTCAATGCCTATATCAACCTTTCTAATCTTTATCCAATTTGACGGTTCCATGCATACTAAGATTCTTTATGCTTACCTCACTTATATCATATGGGATATTCTTTATACCATGAGTGATGTACCAATTTATGCCCTTTCCACAGTCATATCAAAGGATCTTAATGACCGGGTCAAAGTCATATCTCTTGGCCGAATTATGGCTTTTATCG
This sequence comes from Bacillota bacterium, assembly GCA_023411555.1. Classification (GTDB taxonomy): domain Bacteria; phylum Bacillota; class Clostridia; order Lachnospirales; family Lachnospiraceae; genus Mobilitalea. The sequence continues at coordinate 44,731 of JAEYOQ010000024.1, read as the reverse complement.
GAACACTGCTTGCTACTGTCGTTACCATTCCTTTGATTCAAAAGCTCGGCTGGACTCCCGGGGTATTCCTCTTATGTGCAATCGGCATGCTTACTATGATACCCGTAAAGCGCTATACCCATGAACGGGTAAAGGATACCTCAGCCTCCAGTCCAACCTTTCGCGAGCTAACTTCCTTTCTGCTGCATAATAAATACATATTAATATTTAATGCTGCTTTAATTGTCTGCAGCCTCACTAATACCTTGATGCCCTCCCTGAGCTATTTTGTTAAATACAACCTCGGAAATGAGAATCTGATATCTATCCTCATGCTAGTTGCCATGCTCCCTAGCTTAATCATACCGATTATTATGCCAGGTCTGGTTAAGCGCTTTGGGAAAAAGCGGCTCCTGTTGACAGCTGTTGCCTTCTTTGTAGCCACCAGTATTATCTCCTATTTTATCGGATATGACAATTTTACTGCCGTATTAGTGATGACAGCCCTACGTGGACTTGGCTACAGTGTTCCTTCCATCCTAACGGGCATGTTCACAGTCGATTGTGTTGAGTACGGAGCATATCAGAGTGGTCACCGTTCTGAAGGCATCACCTTCTCTGCACAGACCTTTACCGCTAAGATCACCAGCGCGCTCCAGGGTGCCACCGGTAGCTTTCTGCTGGCATACTTTGGCTACCAAGCTAATCAAGCTCAGACTCCGGAGACCCTGGAAGGAATTTTCAAGATGTTTACCCTGATTCCTGTTATTGGTTTTGTACTGATGTTCGTAATTATTTTCTTCTTTTATCATCTTAATGAAGCGGATGTGGAAAGAATGATCAATGAGACAGCTAGCAATGCCGGTAACCAGCTTCCTAGATTGAAAGAATAATCGCTATAGACATGAAATAAGGATGGATTATATGCTTCTCAGAGAAGTATATAAATCCATCCTTATTATATCAAAGCCTCATTTCCGGCTTATATTATATTACTTATTTTAATGCTGCACCATCACAGCCAAGAACATTAACGATCTTATGCTTAACAAGTGCTTTGATGTTATTTCTTGCAGGAGTGAGATATTGTCTGGGATCAAAGTGAGTCGGGTTAGTAGCCATATATTCTCTGATACCTGCTGTAAATGCAAGTCTTAAGTCAGAGTCAATATTGATCTTACATACTGCCATCTTTGCTGCCTGTCTTAACATATCCTCCGGAATACCAATTGCATCATCCATCTTACCGCCGAACTTCTTGATAAGTTCTACGTATTCCTGTGATACACTGGATGCACCATGTAATACGATAGGGAAGTTAGGTAATCTCTTTGAAACTTCCTCAAGAATATCGAAACGAAGCTGAGGCTTCTGGCCTGGCTTGAATTTGAAAGCACCATGGCTTGTACCAATTGCGATAGCTAAGGAATCAACACCGGTACGAGTAACAAACTCTTCTACCTCTTCCGGTCTTGTATAGGATGCGTCTTCAGCACTAACATTAACATCATCCTCAATACCTGCTAATTTACCTAATTCACCTTCAACAACGCAACCATGAGCGTGAGCATATTCCACTACCTGCTTTGTTAATTTGATATTGTCTTCAAAGCTGTGCTTGGAACCATCGATCATTACGGAAGAAAAGCCTCCGTCGATGCATGACTTACAAATCTCGAAGTCATCGCCATGATCCAGATGAAGTGCAATAGGAAGATCAGTATCTTCTAATGCTGCCTCAACTAACTTTACAAGATAAGCATGCTTTGCATACTTTCTTGCTCCTGCTGATACCTGAAGGATAACAGGTGCATTTAACTCCTTAGCTGCCTCTGTAATTCCTTGTACGATTTCCATATTGTTTACATTAAAAGCACCAATTGCATAACCGCCGGCATATGCCTTATCAAACATTTCTTTCGTTGTAACTAATGCCATATTTATTCATCCTTTCCAATTATATTAATTTTCAATGCTTCATTTATTATACCATAAAATTATTCAATGAAAAGTCTTTTATTCTTTTTTCCGTATTTATTATTTTTCACATGTACTAATATTCCACCAATTTCCCCAGAATTTCCTCTCTTTTGACTTGATTCCTCATTAGTAGAATAGCAAAGAATACCAAAGGTATATCCAAAGGAACATATTGCGAACTTACCAATCTGGGTATAAAATAAACTTGATATAAGCTATAATTAGCTTCCACGTCAGAGAGTATGCCTCATGCATCTCATAACCTAACACAAGAAAGGATATATCATGGAACCAAAACACATCTCTGATTCAATAACCGAACAAGTCCAGATAATCATGCCCTCTCATATAAACGGTTCTGATCGGCTGTTTGGCGGCCAGTTGGTGGAATGGATTGATGTTGTTGCCGCAGTAGTTGCCAGAAGACACAGCGGCCGCAATGTTATTACAGCAGCCATCGATAATCTTCAGTTTAAAGCAGGTGCTTTTATTAATAATACCCTGGTATTAATTGGACGCATTACTTATGTCGGCAAAACCTCTATGGAGGTCCGAGTAGACACCTATGTTGAGGACCTGCAGGGTATCCGTAAGGTTGTGAACCGAGCCTACCTGGTTTTAGTTGCTCTGGATGAAGAGGGAACCCCCACAGAGGTTCCAAAGCTCATTCTGGAAACCGAATGCGAGCGGGCTGAGTGGGACGCCGGTAAAAAACGTCATGCGCTACGTCACAGAAGGCGTAAGGAAGGCTTTTAATCCCTCTAAAATACTGAAAAGTAATTGCACTATCCCTCCTTACTAAAGTACTCCTTGACTACCGCCTCGGCTGGCTTTCCATAGATATTATAGCCACGGTCTCTGCATGCATCCCCAACATGATAACTGCGCCATGCCCAGTCCCAAAGGCCATAACCGCCTACCCAGTCACGTTTAGAGGTTTTCTCAAACATCACCTGATACCACTGAGCTTGTTCCTCCGGATTAACATCACCCTCTAGATTCCAGTTATTTGGAACCTTGGAGGAACCTGTGGAAGACATACATCCCGTCTCAGCAAAGAAGAAGGGTTTGTTATATTTCTTTACAAGCCCTTCAATACGGTCTAGCTCCCGATCCCAGTCGGTAATTGGATAATAACCGCTCGAGGAGATTACGTCGACGCAATCCCACCAGGAAACATTTCCTTCCTGATATTTATCGGTATTATATGAGACTAGTCCGGTGAATATACCCCGGATGTCTCCTATCAGCCTACGCCATTCCCCCTCACGCCTCTCTGCCATTACCATTTCACAACCGGCTATAAACATCTCACAACCTGTCTTCTCAGCTATCTCTGCAAAATGTAATTGAAAAGCAGTATAGGAATGGAACCAATTCACCCATTTGGGCTCACAATGCACCTCATTATCAAAGAAATTAATGAATGCTCTCCAGGTATGATCCAGACAGTTTACCGTGGGCTTTATCGCCACACGAAGTCCAATGGATCTTGCAAACCAGATCATTTCGATTAGCTCCTGATCTCCAAGCGTCCACTGTCCACTATAATCTATCTCCTCAGAATGTGCTGTCTTTTGCACCCCGGCAGGAACAAGGATAACAAAATTCGCACAGGTTCGCTCCTTCATCTGCTGTAAGCTCTCTCTTGCTTCTACAGTCTCAAAGCTACCTTTATGAGCGAAGGGACCGAAGGTTATTCCATTAATAAAATTCATAATGCACTCCCATTCTGGATCCCATGGATCCGTTATTCTTTAGCAATACACTTATCAACTATTCTTATACCATGGTTTTAGCCTTCTTAACTGCTTCCTCCAGAGTCATCCCGGCAAATTCCTGAGCATGAAGAAATCTTCCGCTCTTCTTATCATTTAGAAAGGCGCCGACTGCTATTCCCGGTACACAGCTTTTCACATCATTAGGGGCATGCGGTCCACCAAGATCCGTCCTGCACCATCCAGGATCCGTCAGATTAATCATAACATTGGTGCCCTCCAGCTTCGATCCCAGATCCTTCGTAAACTTGTCCAACGCCGCCTTACTTGTGGAATAACCAGCCTGCTCCGGTTCATCTTTTATCCCACTTGTAGTATTGATTACTCTTCCAAAGCCCTTTTCAATCATCTTCGGAATTAAGCGATAGCATATCATCGCTGGAGCGATTGTATTGATCATAAAGCTCTGGGTAAAATCCTCTACCGGTGTCCTATAATACTCGGCACGATAGGCAACTTGGACGGCTGCGTCATTAAAAAGAATATCGATATGAGTTCCCTTTTCTTTAATTTCATCAAGCATACGGTTTACCGCATTCATATCAGATAGTTCCGCCTGAACAGCATAAGCCTTCACTCCCAAAGCCTTCACATCCCCCAGAACCCTCTCCGTATGGGAGATAGATCGACTGTGAAGCACCAAATTACAGCCGTGCTGTGCCATAAATATCGCTATCTCATAGCCGACACCTCTGCTTGCACCGGTGATTAGTGCCCACTTTCCTTTTACATTCGTCATCATAATACCTCCTATATGCCACGATGCGTATTCCAGCCCTTTACTACGAATTTCTCCATTATATCGCTTAAATATTCAAAAATAATTCGAGATAATAGGAAGGAATTTTGTATATTGACAGCCACATACAATTGTGATAATCTTGATAAAAATGTAAAGGCGGTAGTTATCATGTTCATCAGAATCAATACTTATCTGAATAGGGACGACGACCAGCAGCGCTTGTAGCTATGATTACTTCATGGGTGCAAGCGCTTAAAGTCTTGTGCCTGTGTGGATAGAATAGATGACATATATATTACCATATGTTTTACATATCAACCACATCGGTTAAAAAATGATATTCATTGACCGAGGTGGTTTTTTGTTACCCACTTTTGCACAGAAAGGTTGTGATACGATGCGACATACAGATTATGTCCGAATGGATTCCCGAGCTTCTTACCATTACTAAAATATATTTGGAGGAATCGATAATGAAGCAAATCAACGGATCTGTAATACAAAAATATACTCAACCAGAGGAACTAATTCATCAAATCGGAAGAACCGTCACCCTCTCCGGTTCAATCTATAAAATCAGAAGAATGAGCGGCTTTTCTTTTGTAATTTTGCGATCAAGGAGCGCTCTGGTACAATGCATTCATAATGAAGATAGCTGCAGCTTTCCGATCGAGGAATTGATGGAGGAAGCCTGCGTTCTAATAACCGGAGAGGTGGTCGCTGAGGAGCGTTCCAAAGTAGGTTATGAACTATTGCTACAAAGTATTCAGGTATTATCCACACCGAATGAGATTTTACCGGTCGTTATCAACAATAAACACCTCGATATCTCCCTGGATACCTTACTGGATTACCGCCCTATCACTCTTCGCAATGAAAAGGAACGGGCGATCTTTAAATTACAGGAGGGGATAGGTAGGGGATTTCGTGATTTCTTGAATTCCCAGGGCTTTACCGAAATTCACTCGCCAAAAATCGTATATGCCGGAGCAGAAGGAGGCGCCAATATCTTCAAGCTCGATTATTTTGGTGGTAATGCCTATCTGGCTCAAAGCCCCCAATTCTATAAGCAAATGATGGTTGGGGTATATGAAAGAGTCTATGAGATAGGCCCGGTTTTCCGGGCTGAAAAGCATGATACCTCCAGACACCTGAACGAATACACTAGTGTTGACTTTGAGATGGGCTATATTGATCATTTTGAAGATATTATGGAAATGGAAACACGCATGCTGCAACATACCCTCCAGTTTCTATCGGACCATTACAGGGATACCTTAACGCTCCTGAAGGTAAATATGCCAGAAATGACCTTCATTCCTACCCTTACCTTCCGGGAGGCAAAGCAGATGCTGTCGGATACCTACCATCGTGAAATCGAGGACTGGGAGGACTTTGAACCTGAGGAAGAGAAGCTATTGTATGAGTTGGTGCAAAAGCAAACCGGAAGTGAATTTGTCTTTATTACTCATTATCCAACCATAAAACGTCCCTTCTATGCCATGGAGGATCCAACAAATCCTGAGGTCACCTTAAGCTTTGACTTATTATTTCGCGGTATAGAGATTACAACCGGCGGTCAGCGAATACACGATTACGACAAACAGGTAGAAAAGATGTTAAATAGAGGTATGCACCCCGAGGAGTTCGAGAGCTATCTGATGATTCATAAGTACGGAATGCCTCCGCACGGAGGACTCGGACTCGGTTTAGAGCGCTTCACCAGCAAGCTCTTGGAGCAGACCAATGTCCGCAGGTCCTGCTTATTTCCAAGGGATATCAATCGACTCACCCCGTAAGCCCCATGACAAAAGCAGAACCTTATACTAGCTTAAAGCTGATATTTGCTTTTGAAATAGTGTTTGCTAATTGTGAATATTTCAAATTTTTCACTTCGTAAGCTTTTTATGTATCATGTATTTATTCAAATAGGTTAGCCCCGCAAACATCTTATGAATTAAGTATTATATACGAGTAAGTTCCAGGGTGATATCCCCAGAACTTACTCGTATTATTTCATGGTAGCAACAGAAGTCTAACTTGTCTTCTATTTTAGGGAATCTATTTGTTCCTTCCTGCGCTCTTGCTTCGCCTTTGCATTCTCAAAGTCACTCTGATTCATATGATCCGCATTATGATTTAGGTATCCCTCAGTAAAAACAAGACGCTTCTCCGTATTTTCCTTATGCTTATTGCTTACATTATCTCCATAAGCAACCTTCTCTTTCAGATGGTCTATCTCACACTGACGATCTCTTTGAAGCTCCTTAGCATGCTGGATATTTTTAGGTGAATGGGCTATATCAGAATGCTCCTCCAGATGACGCTGTGTTCTGATCTTCTTCTCCACCAAATTCTCAATATGCTCAATGCGTCTTTCATTTTCTGCTCCATGTCTTAAATTATTATCCATAATTACCCTTCCTTTCCATAACACCTTAGAGAAAATATTTCTCTTTCTTATTTTCTCCTGACCATGGAATGACTATACTGAATCTCAAAGAAGAATAATATGAATAAAAAAGCAATTTTTTTATTTATGCTTTTGACATTTTTATATTTCTCATATAATAAAACATGTATTGCTGAACAATCCCCGCATGTCCTTCATAATGCTTCAGATCAAAATCATTTTGGTACACTTCCTCTAGTATACGCTTAATCCAAACATCGATCGGAAACACCTCTATATGGTGCAGTCCATATAGACAGATGCAATTAGCCACCTTATCGCCGATCCCATGAATTTGCCTTAGGGCTTTAAAGGCATCTTGATAACTATAGGAACTAATCTCCTCTCTGTTAAGCTGTCCATTTACTACTGCAAGAGAAGCCTGAAGGATATATTCATCCCGATATCCCACCTTCAGGGCCCGCAGTTCTTCCTTGGTTGCCCTAGCTAACTGCTCGGGTGTCGGAAATGCATAATAGGAGCCCGCTCTTCCAAGAGGCCCTTCAATCCGGCTTCCGTAAGTTTTGCATAAGGCCTCTACACAGTTCTTGATGGCGGGAATATTCTTATTCTGCGAGATGATAAAGCTAATCATCATCTCAAAAAAGTCTTGTCTGAGGATTCGAATTCCTTTCCCATATTCTGCGGCCGACCGAAGAAAGTCATCACTACCATTTATTAATTGATCCGTTAGGTGATGATAATCATATTCCAAGTCAAAATAATGCTTCCACACCTCCTCGTATTCCGCCTCACTGCAGCTTAATTCAACCACATTATCCTCCACTTGATACAATTCAAGATATCTTCCGAAGGCAATCAGACTGTATTTCCCTTCCTCTATGTAGTTCATACGGAAGCATTGTCCAGATTCTGCAATTTGTACAATATTAAAGTTCTCATTATGTATCTTCATACTGTTCCCCATTCCACCGCCACTGGCGACAATTCAATAAAGCTTATGTGTATCTTAAGTTACTATCGATTAACTATATTAAAACATTCATTTTGTTATAAAAGCTATGAACCAGCTTTCCGAGTATCATTATATAATACCAAGACATCTTGAGCAATGTAAAGCTGTTGGAAGACGGTATCTATTAAGTTCCCTATTTTAATAGAATAATATATTGTTTCGTACACGAAAACACATTGAGAAAACCTTTAAAATAGCTTATAATACATATTAATACAAGTAGTTGTTCTAACTTGCAAAACTGGGGGTTTTTAGACAATATGTTCAATAATCTATCATACATGCACCGCTACATAATGGGACGGCTCAGGCGAGTTTATTTCATGGCCTTACCCGAGTCAAAGCAGGATCTAAAAAGCAGCCGTATCTACTATACAACCGCAGATAGTGCTGCCCAGACCATAGCACAGCTTACCGGAGGAACCTTTTTAGCTACTCTGATGTCCTATAGCGGGATCTCAGACGCCAATATAGGGATTATCATCTCCTTAGTCAGTTTTGCTGCTCTGACCCAGCTATTTTTAATTAATTTTGTTAAAAGAATTAAAAAGTATAAATTTTTGGTTACTGTCACGGCCCTGCAGCGCCTTCTTTTTGCTGCCTTGTATTTTGTTCCTTTGTTTATGATTAGTGATACCGTGAAGGCTTTTCTCATCGTTATCATGTATTTTGTAGGACAAGTCTTCGTACAAATCGGGACCCCGGCTTCTCAAGTTTGGATTGCCAGCTTGGTTCCCAGCCGCCTACGGGGAAAGTACTTTTCAATCAAGGATTCTGTGGCAGTATTCGTTGTCTCCAGCTTAATGCTGATATGTGGTATGGTACTAGACTATTTTAAGAAATATAATATTCGCACCGGTTTTATCATAATCGGTGTAATAATTTTAATCCTAGTAATAATCAATGTAGTCGCACTTTCATTAATGAAGGAACCTAAGCTATCCTATGTAAATGAAGAGGGCAAAGAGATGCATGGCCGCCTGGCCAAAAGAGCTAAGGAGCAGGAGGTTGCAGAGGAAAGGCAGAGTATCCTATCCGAAATTAAGGAGGCCATCGGTGACCGTAAATTTCGAAAGTTCTTCTCAATACAATGCCTATATACCCTTGCCTTTTATATCTGTACACCCTTTAATTCCAGCTACATGATTAATGATTTAGCCCTACCCTATACCTTTATTATGATCGTTAGCTTTGTCTTCAACCTATATCGTATCTATCTCATGCCTAGGTTAGGTAGGTTGGCAGATAAGCATGGAATGGGCAAGGTGCTTCGTTATACCCTGTTTGCACTGGGTTTGAATTTCTTATCCATAGCCTTTATGATGCCCTTCAATGCATATCCTATGTTGATCCTATCCACCTTTTTCAGCTCTACAGCATGGGCCTTTGTCGGCATCGGCTTATTCGGACTTCAGCTGGATTTCTTTCGTAGTGAGAAGCGTATGATATGGCTTACTCTAACATCATCAGTGTCAGGCTTATTCGGCTTTCTGGTATCTGTAGTAGGAGGATTTATTCTGGATAAGCTGCAACATCTGGATATCTACATATTGGGGCAAAAGATATATGCCCAGCAGATACTGAACCTAATTGGCTTTATCATCATCGTTATTGCAGTTATCATGATTCGTCTCCGGATTGAGACAGAGAAGATAGATACCAATCGTCAGGACGGCAGGGTTGTATCGTAAAACACAAGCCTCCCATCTATAGAATAAGCATAAAAAGTATCGTCCATCAGCCCATATTATAGAATTCGAGGTTCTATTGAAAGCTACTGTTCACAGCGATTCTAGCATCATTTCTAGCTAGCTGAGAACAGTAGCCCTGAAATCTTGAAATCTGATATGGGCTTTTTAATCATCTACTATTGACAATTGGTTTTTTATGACTTATAATTACAGCTGACAAGACAGCTATCATGTCTTATGTAAAGTGCGCTAACATAACACGCCTACCGTTTGTGTTCTATAATGCCGAGAATGAAAATTACCTTTCATTTTCACACTACAAACCACAAACTATGTTCATGAAGAAGAACAAGAATGGCTATGTTTGGTGCGTAAAATCGAATACCCTAATCTTATTTAAAAAGGAAAATTAACTGCTATGTCATAGCAGAATGGAGGTAGTATGATTAATAATGTTACGAACAAAGTAAAAATTATGACTGTTGCAGCACTGCTCAGCGCCTTAGGCATTGCAATCCCGATGGTTGCTCCTAAGATCATCATCGAACCCGCATCCTTCACTTTAGCGAGCCATGTTGCCATATTTATCGCAATGTTTATCTCTCCCGTAGTAGCTATTTCAGTTTCCTTAATTTCCAGTTTAGGCTTTTTCATTGCAGGCTTTCCACTTGTGGTAGTTCTTCGTGCTCTGACTCATTTAATCTTCGCTACTTTGGGTGCCTTCCTTCTTAAGAAAAACAATAGCATTTTAATATCTCCTAAGACCAGTATCCCCTTTGCATTAGTAATATCCCTAGTCCATGCAATTGCCGAGGTAGCTGTCGTCAGTTTATATTACTTCGGTACCGGTGCAGCTATGAGCCCTTACTATATCTTCGTTCTAGTCGGTATAGGAACTGTTGTACATAGCTTGGTAGACTTCTCTATCGCAGGCTTTGTATGGGTACCTCTTCAGCATGTTTTAACAATTCCAGCCAATGCCAAGGCTCGAAGAACTTCATAACTGGAAGAAGCATAATTTGTAAACTTTTGGTTCTCATATGTGGAAATCAAATATAAAAAAGGCTGTTGCATAGTATATGCTATTTCTATAGGAATGGATGTCAGGCAACCTGTGTATAAGGGAGCATGTTGTTCATTCCTATATTAAAGCATATGTTATTCAACAGTCTTTTTTATTCAAATGCAAAGGAATTATTATTCCAACTCATCTCCAGCTCGGATTCGATAATCGTAATCGATAAATGTTGCATGAGATCAACATCATATGGCTTTATATCCCTGCCAAACTCATCTGTTACAACTCTGACAATTGGTCGAAGGGGGAAATTCTTATTCTGCTCTTTCACAATCCCTAAGGTAAAATCCGATAACCTCACCATAGACCCATTAGGATAGATCGCTATCTGCTTAATAAGAACAGATACCAGATTTAAGTCAAATTGTGTCTCCGAATGTTCAACCAGATAATTTACCGCTTGGTTCGAACTCCATTTGCTGCGATAGCAACGATCTGATACCAATGCATCATAAACATCGGCGATCGCTACAATCCTCGTAAATTCATGTAGCTCTGCTGCAGGAGTCCCGGTTGGATAACCTCTTCCATCCATACGCTCATGATGATATAATGATATAATTTTGGATAGCTCTGTCAGATTGACGCACTTTTTCAATGCTTCATAACCAAGTACCGTATGTCTCTTTACATGCTCATATTCCTCATCAGTAAGCTTTCCTACTTTATTAACAATCTTGCTGTCTAGTAGTATTTTTCCCATATCATGAAGCAATGCACCTGCCCCAAGCTTCTCCAGCATTGATCTGGAATATCCTAATTTATTTGCAATCGTCAACGAATAAACTGTAGTACTGACCGAGTGGGTAAAGGTATATTCATCAGCCGCTCCGATATCGTTGAGGCTAATCTGAATATCTGGATTGGCTAATATCTCATCAATGATACTATTAACGGCCACTGACAAGTCTTGAATATCAATTATTGTTTTTGTAGCAAACTCTTCCATTGTTTGGCGAAGTACCTGCTTACACATCTGCCTGGTCTCTTCCGATATCATATCCGGTATCTCTATGCCATTACTTTTAAAATCCTCGATATAGACATAATCTATGCCCAATCGTTCCAGACTTTTTGAATATCGCCTTAGATCACCTGTCCCTTGCTTTAGTACCAAACAATCTCTATAATAAATTGACTTTGCTAATGTCATTTCCTGGTTCAACATGGATAAAGAAACTAAACGCATTTATTGTCTCCTTTGCAAACGCATAAAAGGTGACCGCATAGCAGACTACCTCTATCTACCTCTATCTAACTCTAATTAAATCCTGGCAAATCAATATCCTAACCATACCAGCAATATAATATCATTTATAGTTCTAGGTATAGCAGTACTGAATTCAGAAAGGTTACAAATACACCCTAATTTTACCTTTATCATACTTTATTGTCCATAAAGTGTCAAGAACTAGTGTGTATTGGCATACTGATATTTTATCATAAATTCTAACTTTTTGAAGCCTAAGATTTAATTTTGTCGGAAAAAGGAGGTCTAACTTCCTTTACCACTTAAAAATCATAAAGCATTCTCCTTAATATACTGTATCAAATCATCTACCTGAGTGAATGCCAATGCTACAACCGTATCAGCTGCACCATAGTATATTGCGATTCTTCCAGTTGCAGCATCATGCAGGGTTGCACAGGGAAAAGTAACATTTGGTACGTCTCCAACACACTCATAAAGCTCTGTCGGATGGAAAATATAGGGCTTACATCTGTATTTCACCTTCCAGGGCTCATCAAGATCCAGGATAGCCGCACCCATGGAATATATCATACCGTTACAGGTTGTTCCTACACCATGGAAGATTAATAACCATCCTTCCTCTGTCTCAATCGGGATTGGACCGGCACCAACCTTAGTCCAAGCCCACCCCTGTGCCTGCATTACAAAGCGATGATAACCCCAATGCTCCATATCCGGACTTTGACTCAAGTACATATCTCCAAAGGGAGTATGTCCATTGTCACTGGGTCTGGAGAACATCATATATTTTCCATTAATTTTTCTCGGAAACAGGACTCCGTTGCGATTAAAGGGTAAGAAGGCATTCTCCAGCTGATAAAACTTTATAAAGTCAAAGGAATACGCAACGCCGATAGTCGGCCCATGATAATTGTTACACCAGGTTACATAATACCTATCCTCAATCCAGCATACTCTGGGATCGTAGCCACAGGCAACCCCGATTTGCTCCTCCTTCTGATTATATAAGGGCATAGGAGTATGTTCAATGTCCCAATCGATACCATCCTTGCTCTTACCCAGAAATAACTGCTGTTGCATTGCCTTATCATCGCTTCTGAAAACACCGACAAAAGCACCGTCCTTGGCAACAACCGCACTATTAAAGATACTGTTTGCACTGGGAATCTGATTTCTCTTTATAATCGGATTATTACTATATCTCCATACTATGTCATTGCAGTCCTCCGGACGGTTTTGCCATGGTATATTTGGTAGATTCTCACCTATAATCATATAAACCTCCTTATTATTCGTGCACTTATTGTGCATTATCTGTGCATTACTTATTCTAAATTATACCAATTCCTTATAATTTTGTCTATTAGTTTATAGCATTTATATAGCATGCAATTTTTATTGGTATTTCTTCATGCTTGTGATAAAGTATAGCTAATAAATCAGATTATAAAAGGAATATGGCTATGACAAAAGAAAAAAACTCCCTTCTTAACCTCATCCGCAATCCCCATCAGCCAGACAATCCTCGTGTAATAATCAAGGATCGTCTGTTTTTGTTGCTATTTCTAATCGGTCTTTACTTTATCTTTGGCCTGTTTGCTATCAGATGCCCTCTGAAATTCATGACGGGTATTTCCTGCCCTGGCTGCGGGATGACGAGAGCTTACACCTCTCTTCTCGTTCTTGATTTCAAGAGGGCCTTTCATTACCATCCTTTATTCCTTCTGGTGCCTCCCATGGTTACACTTTACCTTCTTGATGCTTACCTCAACCCAAAGCTTATGAAAATAACATGGGCTGTTATTATAATCATCTTCCTCATCGTCTATTTCATTCGACTTCTTCTATGGCAGAATGACATTGTAAATATTGACTTCTCCAATAGTAAAATGTTCGAATTGTTTAAATTATTGCAATTAACACAATAACTGTACCGTTATTGATAATTACCGTTTTTCCAAATTATTAGAGGGATACTTAGTACTCCCAAAAGGCTGTCTATCCTGTTCTATTCCTGATAAGTGAATTGGGTTATCAATTCATCTTGTTCCCATTTTCATATACTATCGGTATTTCGTTTCTTTGTTTTTTCTGTACTTCTTCTGCATTTATTATCTGTATTTATGTCAATAAAATTACTTATAGCTTATTTTTATAAAAATATATTATAATGGAAATACACAGCAATAAAATTACATAGAAAGTCAGGTGTTCGTTTATGGAGATAAGTCAGCTTCAAGGAAAGGTAGAAGATATTAAAAGGAATATCAACAAAGTAATTGTAGGTAAATCTGAGGTGGTGGATTTAATATTAACCTCTCTCCTGTCCAATGGACATGTTCTTCTTGAGGATGTGCCGGGTACAGGAAAGACCCTGCTTGCTAAAGCCCTGGCTCGCTCTATCGATGCCTGCTTTAGGCGAATCCAGTTTACCCCTGATCTTCTTCCCTCCGATATTACAGGGCTAAATTACTATAACCAAAAACAGGGTGAGTTCACCTTCCATAGCGGGCCTGTATTCACAAATATCCTTCTAGCAGATGAGATAAATCGAGCCACACCCAGAACCCAATCCAGTCTGTTAGAATGTATGGAGGAAAGGCAGATTACCATAGACGGAGAAACCCATCTACTCAACCAGCCTTTTCTCGTTATCGCAACCGAGAATCCCGTTGAGACTTCCGGGACCTTCCCACTGCCGGAAGCACAGCTGGATCGCTTTCTGATGCAGCTAAAGGTAGGCTTTCCCACTAGCAAGGAAGAGATCAGTATATTAAATCGCTTTATAGAAGATAACCCACTAGAGCAGCTCACCCCCGTTTGTTCCGGAGAGGAGCTCCTGCAAATGCAGACAGCGATAAAATCTGTATATGTTCATCCATCTATTATGGAATATATGGTAGCTATCGTTAATCAAACCAGAGCCAACGACAATGTTTCCCTCGGCGTAAGTCCTCGAGGTACCTTGGCACTTCTGCGTTCCTCACAAGCTTATGCCGCTATGTCCGGCTTTCGCTTTGTCACTCCTGAAATCGTTAAATTTTTAGCCCCCTTCGTCTTAACCCACCGGTTAATTCTCCGCACCAGCTTTCATAAAACCTCCTCTGCCCATGAATTGATGAAGAGGATATTGGACAGCACTCCGGTGCCGACTGAGGATTTTACTAGATAATAGTGTGAATTATAAAAAGCATAATTCACACTTCAAAGGGTAGGTATGTTATGTTTAATGTGAATCATTAAAAGTATAATTCAAGGGATAAGTACGTTTATTAGATTGACTTTTGGAGGTTTAGGGTATGAAGATTATCGCTGCTTTGCTTGGCGCAATGCTTCTCTATGAATTACAAAGAATGCTATATAGTCGCTTTTGGAAGAAAGGCTTAACCATAGACCTCCGTTTTTCGGATGATAAGGCAGTTGAGGGTGATCAATTATCACTAATTGAGACCATAACCAATCAGAAGCTCCTCCCTATTCCTGTCCTAAAGATCAAGTATATGGTTTCTAAGTTCCTAAGCTTCTCGGACACAAGCCAAACAGAAGTGACAGATCATACTTATCGTACTGACCTGTTCTCAATTATGATGTATCAAAGGCTGACAAGAAACATCCCTTTCCAATGTACAAAAAGAGGTTATTACACCATCGATAAGATCTTTCTTGTATGCAATGATATCCTTCTCGAATCAGAACTGGTTTCTGCATCCGACGTAAAGCTTCAGCTCTATGTATACCCCAGACCCATTGATTTTTGCAAACTTCAGATCCCCTTTCAAAGGATGTTCGGAACTATTCTTACCAAACGCCTTCTCTATGAGGATCCCTTTGAATTTAAAAGTATCCGCGAGTATCAATCCTATGATACTATGAAGTCAATCAATTGGAAGGCCTCTGCCAAGGCCGGCTCCCTTATGGTAAATGTACATGACCATACCGCCTCACAGCAAATCAAAATACTGTTGAATATAGAATCCGATACTCTTCTGAAGCATGATGATCTGCTGGAGGAGGGGATTCGTCTCACAGCTGCCCTTGCTGCCTATTTTATTGAACAGGGTATACCGATTGCCCTGTATACCAACGCTCCTGATGTTATCAGCCGGGAGCTTCTTAATGCTCCGGCAGGCTCAGGCCCTAATCACATCCGTACCATCAATGAAACCCTCGCCCGCATTGATGGCACTTGTACTCCACCCTCCTTCATCAGCATCCTTGGAGAGGAGCTGGAGCCCACGGCTTCGGATGATTTTATTCTGTT
Source organism: Bacillota bacterium (assembly GCA_023411555.1). Classification (GTDB taxonomy): domain Bacteria; phylum Bacillota; class Clostridia; order Lachnospirales; family Lachnospiraceae; genus Mobilitalea. Next base: position 28,581 of record JAEYOQ010000024.1, on the reverse strand, counting down.
GATATCCTCTTATCAGAGAGCAGATCTTCAAGAAAAGCTTATCAGACTAGCTCAAGAAAAGATTGATTTCATCTGGATTGTTCCTGTGGATCAAGAGGTTATACTGTCTGTAGAAGGTGAGCTTCTTGCATATGTTATTCCCTGGGAAATGTAAACCAATATCCACCTATCCTAAAAAGGAGGAAAGACTATGAATATAAAACGTCATCAGCTGACCATAGATATCATAACTATAGTCATGCACTTTATTCCGGTGTACCTATTTACTGTCATTGTACTATATAAATTCACATCATACTCCCCACTCAAGTCACTAATTCTATTACCCACCCCCATTCTTTCCTACCTAATCAAAAGGTATACCCATCATATCTGGTCCTTTCTGATCTTACACGCTGCAATGGCTGTAATTTATTTTACATTGGTTTCCGATTCATATCTTCGCATAGCCATAGGCATCTACCTGGTTATATTAACTATAAGGGCATATTATACTAAAAACCCCAAGAAAGAGCAGGAAAAACCTTCCCCAGTATTATTAATTCTTTTTGTTATTTTCTATATTGCCTGCTATCTTCTCCATATACCGGAATTGTTTTCTTTATGTTTTAGCCTGTCCATCGTATATACTCTTCTTTATATAGTAAACAGATATCTTTTAAACCTGGAGACCTTCGTAGACTTTCATAAAGAAGTGACCAATATCCCCTTTCGACAGATCAAAAATACCAATAATGTTCTGATGGTATTCTTAAACTGTCTATTCCTCGTTACTATGCTCCTCTTTTCCCTACTACCCTTGGGGGGGGTATTAACCACGCTTAGAAAAGTACTGGTTGGTATTCTGCGCTACCTATTCTCCTTGTTTTCCTTTAAGGAATCTGAGAATATCCTTCCGCCAGAAGTAAGTGAATATCCACTAGCGATGGAGGACCTACCTGTTACCGAACCTTCCCGCTTTATGGAACTTATTATGGCAGTTCTTCAATGGGTAATGATAATCTTCGTCATCGCTCTGGTTGTTGCCCTGCTTGTCTACGCCCTATATCAAATCTATCAGTATTTTTATCTAAAAAGTGAGGATGAAGTAAAGGATACGATTGAATTTCTATCTCCCTTTTCGTCAAAGGAACGGGTTAAGCGAGAACCTAAAAAATCAATCCGTGGTCTCTTCGGTCGATCTAATAATGCACAAATACGTAAACACTTTACTCTGGCAGTCACCTCCAGCCTTACACCAAATACAAAGCTGGAGAAAAGTCTTACTCCCTCTGAATTATCCAGCGTTATCCTGTCCTCATCCTCAAAACCCTCTGCTCCTTTAGAGGAAGAAGGCCAAGCTCTAGAGCAGATTGATAGGAAAAAGCAAATTACCGAATACTATGAGAAGGCTAGGTATAGCAATGAGGAATGCTCCAAGGATGAGGTCCTTCGTCTAAAAAAGCTTCTGAGAAAGAATAAGTAGAGATTAAGCAATTTCCAAATTTTGTATCGACATTTTGAATATAAAATGTAAAATAATTTGAACTTTTTTAACATTGTTCTTTCTGGTGAAAAATGGTACAATTGTATATATAAAGTCACAGTTCTTTGGTGTTTTGAGTGATTTTTACTATAGGGAGGGCTTACTAATGAATGCTTTAAAGAAATTAAAGAAATTCTTATTTGACCAGAAAAACACACAAGTTCTTATTATCCGGTTACCAGCAATTATCTTAGGTTTATTGGTGCTTGTTTCTATCGTAGGCTTTATCAGCCCAACCATATTCCGTTTTGCGGTTCCCGTTGTTCTTGTCATCTCTATTATCCTCACAGCAACTCTACTGATTTTTCTTATTCAATTTATTAGAGGAGTAAGGTTGATTGATCAAAATGCAATCACCTTATCACAAGGCAATCTGAATATTAGTGACATTATCTCAGAGCGAACCAAAGGGTTGGAAATTCTCGCTTCCGCTTTTAATGATATGAAGCGTAACCTACTAAGCTATATCGAATCGACAAAAAGCAATGTAATTATCCTTTCTGACGCGGTAGATAAGCTTACTAAGAGCATTGATATGACCTATAAGGGCAATGAGCAGATTGCTGCAAATATTACAATTGTAGCAGAAAAATCGCAAGAGCAGTTGAAAATTGCCAAGAATACACTAGAGGGCATCGAGCAGGTAAGGCTTGGTGCAAGTCGTATTACTACTACGCTGGGAAGTATCGAAAATTTCGTGGAAAACACGGTTAAGCTAACCGCAGAGAGTGCAGATCACCTGGAAAAATATACCGATCAGATACAAGTGATGTCTACTAATCTGGATGAGACCTCCAGTTTTATCAAGACATTAAACACCAATCTTTCCGAGATAACAGATTTCGGTAATCTAATTATGGGCATTACCGAGCAGCTTAATCTTCTTTCCCTGAATTCACGTGTCGAAGCTGCAAGAGCCGGCGAGGCCGGTAAAGGCTTTGCTGTAGTAGCCATGGAGATGAACAAACTCTCTGATGCGACAAAAGACAGTGTTAAGAAGATTAACAGCCTTTTGGGGACTATCCTTAAGAGCAATACTAAAGTAAGCGAAAGTATTGCACATGTCACTGAAAGCTTTAGTATGAGTAAAGAAATCTTCAACTCCATGAAGACTTCCTTCTTAAGTATTAATGAGAACGCTAATATTCTTAACTCGGATATCAAGCAGGTTTATGAAGAATCCCTTATGATTAATGATAGTACAAAAACAATCAGTGAGCAGGGTACGATCCTGCATGATGCCTCCAATGAGATTTCCAACATCACACAGGATGTTGCCGCTGTAACCGAAGAGGAGCTGGCTGAAAATGAAGAAATCAATGAACAGGCATTATCTTTAAAGAGAATGCTCTCCAGCATCGAGAATCTCCTGAAGAGATATAGGACCTCTGTTCTACCAGTGGCTGAGGTAAGTAAGAAGCGACTCAGGTTTGTTGTTCTAAGTCCCATCCATGATTCCTTCTGGTTAGCTGTAAAGCAGGGCTCATTATATGCTCAGACAGAACTTAAGGACAAGAATGTTGTTGTGGATTTTATCGGCTTTGATAAGGTTGACAGCAGCTTTATTGACGTATTGAACAAGCAGATTGAGGATGGCTGTGATGGTCTCATACTCCCGGGCTTTGTTAAGGGTATAGAAGAATGTGCCAAGAAAGCAGCTGCTAAGCAAATCCCTATCATGACATTTAATAGTGATTTCTCTGATACCTCTAACCGCCTCTCCTATTTTGGACCAGATCTTCAGGCTGAGGGTCGTTTAGCGGCTGAAATTTTAGCGAATCGTATAGAAGGAAACGGTAAGATAGTAATCTTTAGGGGTAGTACTACTTCTACTAATAATATTCTGAGAAGAGATGCCGCTGTAGCTAAGCTGGCGAAATACTCCGATATCAAGATTGCATCTGAGATTGATGATCTGGAAGATGCCTCCCAGATCTATAAGAAGCTGAAAGAATATCTCTACTATTCACCGGATATTAAGGGTATTATGGTCATTGGCGAGGGTGCTAAAGGTGCTGCCAGAGCGATAGAGGAGATGAACCTTATCGGCAAAATGCATCTCTTCTGTTTCAATTACAATACCGATATGGATGATTTGATCAGAAGAGGAATTGTACATATGGTATTTAGACAGGATGGCTTTGGACAAGGGCATGATCCGATTATCCATCTCTATAATTATCTGGTTGCAAATGAAGTACCGGACAGTACTACCTTCACCAGAACCGAAGTTGTCGATAAGTATAGTATAAGCGACTTTTAAACCAATCAATAATAAGCCATAAGAAGCTTTAAAGGGTAACCAGATAATCTCATTTAGAAGGATTATCGGTTACCCTTTACTATATTAGTAATCCCGAAGCTTAATCTTTTTTATAATATTCCCGGAGCATATTCATGATTGCATCCTCTGATAGTGGTCTACTAAAGAGGTATCCCTGCATTCTATCACAATTATTAACAGTCAGATAATCCAGCTGATACTGCTCCTCTACCCCCTCTGCCACTACCTGCATTCCCATATTCTTACCCAGTGATATAATATTTCTAATCAAATCATCCTGGTTGTCTTTGGTTATATAATCAATAAAGGACTTATCAACTTTCATCGTTGTGATCGGAAGCTGTTTTAGGTAACTTAAGGAGGAATATCCCTTTCCAAAGTCGTCCAGAGCAATTCTGATCTTCTTTTCTCTCAACCGTTTCAGTCTGGGACCAATACGCTCAAAGGATTCCATCAATATTGTTTCAGTGATCTCCAGCTCAAGATATTCAGGTATAATCTCATTCTTATTCAGAACCTCCTCCACGATATCTAGGAAATCCTCTTGTAAAAGCTGCAATATTGATATATTCACCGATATCATAAGTCCCTGATATCCGCTATCCACTAATCTCTTCATAAACTCACATGCTCTTTGCAGAACCCAGGTTCCAAGTGGAATAATAAAATGCGTGTCCTCAGCTACCTTAATGAACTTCATCGGAGGCACTGATCCCAGTACCGGACTGTTCCATCGAAGTAATGCTTCAAAGCCAATTATCTTGTTCGTAGCGATATCCAACTGGGGCTGATAGTAAAGTTCGAATTCCTTCTCATCCAGTGCAGCCTGTAGATGTTTTTCTATCATGATCCTCTCCGTAAAGGCTTCGTTCATCTGTTGATCATATACCATATAGCTCTTTCTTCCTGCTTCCTTTGCCTTATACATAGCAATATCGGCATACTTTAGAAGCTGTTCTAGCGTCCTTCCATGATCCGGACAAAGAGCAATACCAATGCTTAAGCTAATATGGAGATTACTGCCCAGACTATCGAAATCCTTTCTGAAGTTGCCCAGTATAAATGAAGCATATTCTTCTGCCTGTTCTCTATTGTCAATCCGCTTCATAATAATAACAAATTCATCTCCGCTTAACCGGTAGAGGTAACAATCCTCCTTTAATAAGGCTGTCAGCCTCTCACTAATCTTAACGATCAGTTTATCGCCAAAGGCATGCCCTAAGGTATCATTCACATATTTAAAATTATCAATATCAATAAAGAGCAGAGCTTCCTTTCCGTCCTCCCCTCCATTGAATTGGGACCGTTCATAAAGAGACAGTTTATTCATCAGGCCTGTTGTAGAATCATAATAAGCAAGATTGGCTAATTTTTCTTCACTTTGCCTTATCTTCTCATTAATTGTTATCATCTCTTCGTATTGTTGCCTAATCTCTTCATCCGAAGCGTTTAACTCCTCATACAACTCGGTTAATTCTTCGTTACTTTCCTGAAGACTACGCCTCATTCTCCGTATCATTCTTATATAAAACAATAAAATGCTGATAAATAATATAAGAATAGCAAAGGAAACTACAATACCATCAACCGTTCTCTTATAAGTCTCATAAAAAGAAAAGGGCTTATTAAGAATTTCACTATCCTCAGGTAGGAGGTTAATCGGAATACTAAACCGGGTTAATTGGTTATAATCAAATACTGTACGAGTACATATTGGAATAGAAAAGCCAATCAAATTCGGATCCTCTCCATCAAGTATACGAAGCACTAAATCGGCAGCCTTTTCGCCTTGAATTCTACCACTTAGCATGGTACCTCCGACAATCCCATAATTAATACCAAAGTCATACAGGTGATAAACCGGTACCTTGCTATTCTCACATATTTCCATCGTCGCATAGTTAATATCATAGACCTTGTCATCGGAATCACGGAAATATGTTCCTATCAAAATAATGCTTTGATCATCTAGTTCGCCGGACCTTCGAACCACCTCTTCAAAAGGTAGACTGCTCCAGGATTCAACCACTAAGTCCGGATCGTACTCATTTACCGTATTAATAATAATATTACTCGTGGATAAGCCGCTCTCTGTACTATCATTGAGTAGATAGATCTTCTTCACAGAAGGATTGAAGTTCTTAGCTATCTTCAAGGTCTGCGTGGGATTAATTATCTCGACAACACCGGTAACTCTGTCATTGTCCTCCACGATTGCTCTTACACCCTCCATATTGACTCCGGAGAAGACCACAGGAGCATTCGAAAACAAGCGGTCTCGATACTTCAAGGCAAATTCTACCGCCGCGTCATCAGTGGTTATTACAATATCAATAGAGTCTTGACTGTATTTGTAATCATAATAATCGATAAGATAATTAATATTTTCGGTCGTGTTATAATTCTTCCAGTCCATAAATTCAACATGAAATGAGAAATTAAGTCCACTTTCCAGAAGTCTATCAATAATACCCTCCGTCTGTTCTCTGGTCCAGCTAAAACCCTGATGATAGGAATTCAGAATTAGTACATTCTGAATTTGCTTCTTATCTGATGCATACGTATTATGGGAGGACAATATAATCAATAAAAATGTAGTAATTCCTATGGCTACTAATTTAATAGCTTTCATATATCTTTTTATCATAACAACCCCCGGTCTTTCTATCAAACATCGGTTTACTGCTGACATCATGCCTAACGTTTTATTAAAGATATATCTCATTTTATGGAAATGACCTTATTTTACAATTTCGTGTAAATTATTACACTTTTTTCATCTTTATTATATAACAACTACCAGCTCCTGCCAAGAAATATTTATTTGGGTTACTATTTTAACTTTTTTTGCCGATGAACAAAGCTGATTTTCTACGGTTATATACTTCTCTATTTCCATAAGCTTTGGAATATTACTGTCATTTTTAAAATATTAGCTTCTAATTTGGATATTAATGTAAATTATCCACGGGCGATTGTTGACAATGTGGATAAATGGCAATATTTGTTAATTCATCAACCGTTTTAATTGATAACCTTCCCTCCTTTGAACTTCGTTTCGATTGTTCCTTTGTTAAAGCGACAAATAAAGTTTTTGTTACTGATAAAACAGCACAAACAGCTAGCAATTTACATACATTATTATTAGATCAGCTTTTATAAAGAGCAACTAGGAGGATAAATAGATGTTTCAATATCAGGCATCCGATCGCTTTACGGGCTGCTTTGACAGTAAATTTTGCGACAACGTTCAAATACCCAGCCTACCACTGAAGGGTCCCAAGTCCTTTGACCAAATTCTTCATTTTATCCTTAGAGCAATTGAGGACGAAGCAAATACCGCTGATTTTTATCGGCATCTGTTAAAGGAAGCTCCGAATAAACTCCATTGTGAATTCATCCAGCATGCTTACGAAGACGAACTGGAGCATTTACAGATATTTATTAAGCTTTATCACTATTACACCGACTGTGAACCAAAATACAGTGTCAACCATACCCCTTATCCTTGCTACAAAGAAGGTCTTCTGGCTGCTTTAGTCGGAGAACTGAAAGCCGTTAACTTTTATCGCAATGTCCAGCTTTCAACCATGGATCAGGTTATCATCGATACCTTTTACATGGTAATGGTTGATGAATTAGAGCATGCAACCTTGTTCAGCACCCTCTATAACAGCATTCCCGGCAAATAAGTGATTGTCGGGTAGATATTCATATTTCATGCATCGGAAAAGGGCTTGGTAGCATCATGCTATCCAAACCCTTTTTTTCGTCTTATGATTAGGGGATCAAAGACCATTTTAGTCTATGAATGTGAATATCGCTGTGTGTATATTCATTTTGCTAGACCGGCTGACGACGGTTGTCTATATTCGATTTGAGACTCAGAAGAAAATCGAGCCTAATTATGCGAGATTTTCTTTATATCATGAGGCTCAAAGGAGAATATACCTAGGAGGGAAAGGCAGCAAAATGAATATGCATATAGTGATATTCACTTATATAACTAAAGCATTTTGACACCATAATCATCTTAGTTTACATAAATTCTTTCTAATCGGGTTCCTAATCTGCATAGGAGCTCGTTTGTGATAGTCCCTGCCGCTTCTGCCATCTCAGACGCCGAAAGCTCATCCTCCCCGTCTCTCCCAATCAGAGTAGCTATATCCCCCTGCTCTGCCTCCGGTATATCGGTTATATCAATCAAAAGCTGATCCATACAGATTCTCCCAATAATCGGAGCTCGTTGGCCATGCAACAATACCTCTCCCTTACCAAAGGACAGATTCCGTGGCACACCATCTGCGTAACCGATTGGAAGCACCGCAATTCTACTTTCCCTCATTAATGGAACCTCCCTTCCATAGCTGACGTATTCTCCTGCTGCCACCTGACGTATCATAGCAATCCTAGCCTTGACCGAAAGAACTGGCTGAAGCTCCATGAATAGTCTCGTATGGTCTCCTGACTTACTCAGAGAACCGTAGAGTGCAATTCCGATTCGGGCATAATCACAGTGAAGTTCTGGGTAGTTTAAAAATCCATAGCTACTTTGAATATGTAGCTTAGGAAGCGTAATCCCCCTATCCTTCAGCATCTGTATCAGCAGATAAAACTCATCAATCTGCCCTCTCGTAAACTCCTCCGCCCTATCCTCTATCTGATCAGCCACAGATAGATGGGTAAAGATACCCGTAACCTTAATTCCTCCCAGTGCAAAGATTTGTTCCACCTTATCTACTTCCTGAGCACTTATGCCGAGCCGATGCATACCGGTATCAATCTTAATATGCACAGGAATGGAAAGACTCAAATCATTCAAGGCCTCTGCATAATTATAATCGATGACTGTCTGAGTTAATTCATAGTGCTTTAATTGATCTGCTTGTCTCATATCTGTATAGCCTAATACCAGAATATTTCCCTGGATTCCATTCCTTCGCAGCTCTATCCCCTCACTCAGGGTCGCAACCGCAAAGGAATACACCTCAATTTCATTCAAGGCCCTGGATACCTGTATGGCACCGTGTCCATAGGCATTTGCCTTAACGACTGCCATTAAATCACATCCTGGAGACATTCCTTCCTTGAGTAACCTAGCATTATGCTGTAAATTACTTAAGTCTACCTCAATCCAGGACCGAGTTCTTCTTCTATCCTCTACCCACCCCTTCGTTAAAACAGAAGGCTTCATGATACAATGCTTCATATTACCTTACCTCCTTCATGTGCCAATCACCCTAAATCTGGGTATCAGCAACAGAACATTAGCTTTAGTTCCATATGGTTACAATAAAACCATCTATGTTATTTCCTGATACCTGATAGATAGCATCCTCCTGTACCTCTATCGTAGTATAGTTGGAGGAGAGCTCGGCACCGGCACCTACATAAAAGATCTCTACTACTTGTCCCTTCAGCTCTGTTATTAAGTGGCTACCTTCATAAGGGTAGGATTTCAAAAATTCCACATACTCTTCCAAAACCAGATTGTTTTTCTTCATCAATAACGAATGAGGATATCCCACATACCGAAAATGCCAGGGCTCGTGAGCGATGCCGGTTACCTTCTCCTTCCCCTTCTGATATCGTTCTACAAAACCATGAGTTGGTGCTTTCTCACGAAAGATTTCGCAAATCCCTTCGTAAGGAAACTCTGGCCGGATAAAATCGATATCTTCCCTCTTGACTGCCAGATCAATTGCAAGTCCAGTCTGATGCTCACTATGATTGGGCACAGCTACATATTGCTCCGTGAATTTTCTCCCGTGTTCGATTAAAGCTTCCTCATATATTTTCCTCTGCTCCTCATAGGTTCGATATCCGCTGACCGGTATGATATTCTCATTTCCTTTTAATAAGCTCATAAGATGGGACAAGACCGTAGCTGTCTTAATCTCCAGAAGTATCTTAGGATTCTCTATGCTGGCAGGGACAAGCATTCTCTGAGGCTCCTCTTTACTGCTATGCATAGGATACTGTTTATTGATGAGAATCAGGCTGCCCTTGTGTATATCCTTCTTATTAAGGAAAATCGTCTTCATCCTCTTAACCCCATTTCGATTAGCTTAGTAATCAGCTCCTGAAAAGGTAGTCCTATTCCATTCATCATATTAGGATAACGGCTGTGACTCGTAAAGCCTGGGATTGTATTCACTTCATTGAATACAATACGCTTATCTGGAGTCAGGAACATATCTACCCTTGCGAAGCCTTTACAGCCCAATGTTCGATAGATCACCGCTGCTGTTTGCTTTATCCTTCTTGCTGTCGTATCATCAATACGGGCAGGCATATGAATACGTGAGCTTTCCAGGGTATATTTTTCTTTGAAGTCAAAGAACCCTTCGCTCAGCTCAATCTCGTCTACTTCCCCTATGATTAACTCCTGATTCCCTAAAATCGCACAGCCCACCTCAAAGCCTTCGATATTCTCCTCTATGATCACCTCATTATCATGTTCAAATGCCAATTTGACTGCTTCTACTAAATCCTCTCTCTCATAAACCTTTGTTATTCCGAAGGAGGAACCAGCCTTTATGGGCTTTACGAATAATGGATATTTTAAATCCTTTGTCTTTTCATACAGTAGCATTGTGGTAAGTTTATTTTTTATTACAACAGAGTTAGGTATGCAGATATCTGCAGCTGCTACCAATCTGTGCGCTCTGTCCTTGTCCATACAAAGGGCAGAGCTCAGGGTACCACAGCCGATTAATGGAATACCTGCTAACTCGATCAGCCCTTGAACCGTACCATCCTCTCCATTTTTGCCGTGCATAACCGGAAATGCGGCATCGATTCTCTCATATCGAATTCCTTCCCTTCTAAGCTCAACCATTCCATGAATACGTCGATCCGGAGACAAGATCACCGGTATACAATCCTTCTCCTCTATATGCCAGGTGTCCTCCTGAATTTTGTCTAGTGGTCCAAAGTAGCGAAACCAAGAGCCCTCCCTGCTTATTCCCATTAATATGGGTTCATAGCATCTCGTATCAATGTTACTTATAATAGAATAGGCCGATTGAAGTGAAACAGAATACTCGCTGGAGCAGCCACCAAAAATAATTGCAATTCTCTTCTTTTTCATATTTCTTTCTCCTCTATGTTTATTAATTTAGGTGCTTTTGATTTATATCCAAAGCAGCAAAAAGCATCCGCTTGTCTAGGCAATTTGATATTACCAGACTAGCGGATGCTTTTTATTCGTTTTCTTATAAGTAAGTTATAAGATTTTATGATTAATTTCTTACATTTTTCCTACGAAGGATAAGGCAGCTTAATCGTAAACTCGATGATTTCATCTTGACTGTAAGCACTTATTTGTCCTTTATGAAGCTCTACTATCTCCCTAGCTATGGCAAGCCCAAGGCCTGCTCCACCAGTTTTAGTGGTTCTCGCCGTATCCAGTCGGTAGAATTGTTCAAATACTCGCTCCAGCTTTTCTGCCGGAATAGTATTCCCACGATTGAGAAAGCTTAGCTGTATGTCCCCCTCGGATACATACACCGATATCTTAATTGTCTGATCCGGAAAGCTGTAGTTGATGGCATTACGGATTAGGTTATCAAAAACTCTCTGCATTTTATTGACATCGCATAGTATCATAATATTAGATTCAGCCTCAATAATGCAATCTAAATTCTTGTCCATTAGCTGCGGCTTGAATTCGTAGACGATCTGCTCCAACATACGGGTCAGATTAACCCTGGTTAGTTCCAAAGTTAAATTCGTTAGATTAAAGCGCGTAATTTCAAAGAATTCGTTAATCAGCTCCTCAAGACGCTCCGCTTTATCCAGCGAGATGGAAAGATACTTTTCGCGAAGCTCCTGTGATATCTGTTGCTCATCCCGAAGCAAAGTCAGATATCCGATTACCGATGTAAGCGGTGTCTTAAGATCATGGGCCAGATAAACTACCAGATCATTCTTTCTTTGCTCCGCCTCCTTGGCAGCTCGCTCCTTCTTCCCAATATCCACTCTGATCTGATTCATCTGATTCTCAACTTCCTTAAGCTCTGCAGGAAGCTCTATCAGCTGATCCTTCTCCTTATATATCACTTCCGTAGCATTAATGATATTTTCCAGATATCCTAATGTCTTCATCCAATAATATAGAAAGATCACCAGATATCCAAAGCCAAAAATCAAAGCAAAAAACATAATATAGTTATTATCGATCAGCCTTAAGGGTAGGTAGAGCAACTCATTACCATGCCAGATAAACTGGCCAAAGAACTCCTTAGCAATCAAAAACAAGATCAGCATAATCACAGAATACACCATGATTGCAATAAAGAATCGAGTTAAAATACGGAAGGACAGCGCTCTCTTAAAATTTTTCCATCTTTTATTCAATTTGGTAGCCTACCCCCCATACTGTCTTAATGAATTTCGGTTTTTTCGAGGAGTCATTCATTTTCTCTCGTAAACGACCGATGTGGGCCATAACCGTATTATTGTTATCCAGAAACCTTTCCCCCCATACCGCCTCAAAAAGCTCCTCGGAGGATACCACCTTACCCCTATGCTCGCATAGATACCATAGAATAGAGAACTCAATAGGCGTTAGGGTTAGGGGCTTTCCATATAGTATGCATTTATGGGTGTCTCTATTGATAATCAAGCCATTGAACTCATATTCATTACCATTCTGAACCTCAAGTCCCTCAGAACGATTATATCTCATATATCTTCTTAACTGCGTCTTTACCCGGGCAATAACCTCCAATGGATTAAAGGGCTTTGTTATATAATCATCAGCGCCCAGGGTTAAACCCATAATCTTATCCATGTCCTCAACCTTAGCTGTCAGCATAATAACCGGAAAGAAATAACTCTCTCTTACCTTCTGACAGATACGAAAGCCATCTATATCCGGCAGCATTACATCTAGTATTGCCAAATCCAGCTTTATCGTATTAATGCAATCCAAAGCCTCCTGACCGGTATAGAATTTATATACCTCATAGCCGTCATTCCTTAGATATACTTCCAGCAGATCAGCAATTTCTTTCTCATCATCTACAATTAGAATCTTCTCACTCATGATATCTCCCGATTACCTATTCTTTATTATATATCCTTGTGGTTTATTGACAATTTTTACTCACCAAAACTAGTTTAAATGAAATAGGTAGGTTTGCCAAGTATAAAGTGTCCATTCATTATATTTGACAACCATTTTTATTTCCATGGCTGATATCTTACATTTTCCTCCTCCGATATAAGACAATTCCTTTGCTTCCATGAAACCTATATGGATTTAGGGATTATTGTCAGGTAGAATAGGACATGCGTAATAGTTACTGATGTTTTGTATAAAGAAGGAGGTCACTATGAAACTATCTAGGAATATTTTCATTGCCACTCTATGTTTTCTGCTAATCTCACCAGTTACGACAGTATATGGTGCTAACTATAAGGTACAATCTAAGGATACACTCAAATCAGTCAGCGAGTTATTTGATACTAGCGTGAAGGAACTAAAGTATTCCAATAACTTTGATGCCAACAGCTTTTCAAAGGGTGATGTCATCTACGTTCCCGCCCATGTATATAAAGTAAAAAGTGGCGACACCCTGTACAAAATCGCTAAGAAGTACGGGGTCCCTGTAGCCGATTTAAAGAAGGCTAATAATAAAAAGGACGATCAGATCAAACCCGGCAAGAAGTTATTAATACCAGGTGTGAAGCCCAAAAAGAAATCGGATGCAGTTATTTCCTATTCAAATAGTGATATCGATTTACTTGCAAGACTAATCGAGGCTGAGGCTTCAGGAGAATCCATGCGGACCAAAATCGCGGTTGGGGCGGTTGTTATCAACCGTGTTCAAAGTAAAGAATGGGCCCCCTCTATCAGCAAGGTTATAAACCAGAAGTTCGGTGAGTATCACCAGTTCACACCGGTTAAGAATGGTATGATTAAGAACACACCCTCCAGCGCGTCTAAGAAGGCCGCATGGATCGCTATGTATGGCAGTGATCCCAGTAATGGTGCTATTTTCTACTTTGATACAAGTTCAAAAAATGACTGGCTGTGGTCAAAGCCACAGACTGCCAGCTTAGATCATATGATATTTGCTAAATAGTTAAACCGGGTTGTTCGAAAACCCAATAAGTATCCAATGAGTATAAAGAGGTTGTTTCACAACAGGTAATGTTAGTAAAGGGTTAAGACTACTATAACAGTAATCCCTACCTTCTGCTAATGAACATGTTGTGAAGCAGCCTCTTACCTATTCATGACAGGTGCTGTTTCAAAGCACAAGCTAGCGCCGTGAGGTTATATCTTACCATAAAAATGTATTTATGGAATTGGGATACATTCTAAGTTACATACCGTCTAATAGATGAAACACCAAGATAACACATAATTTAAGGAGGAAATGAATGAAAAAAATAAAAACACTGGTCATTCTTGTAGTGCTGATGGCATTATTGTCCAATATGACTGCTTTTGCACAGACTAAAACATCTGCAATAAAAGTTACGGTAAATAAGAAAACTGTTAAGTATGATGCTTCTCCGTATCTGACTAAAGGTGAGGTTATGATACCACTAGAGGAGACAGCTGAAGCCATTGGTGCAGAGGTGGAATGGAATAAAAAGAACAAAACAGCATGGGTCCATTTTAATATGACTCATATGGAGTTTGTTGCAGGTAAGAAGGAGTTTTATATCCATAGGGATAATGATTTTTCAGGTATCCCTCAGACTGTTAAACTAAATACTCCAATTAAAAACAGCAGTAACAGTTTATTTGTGCCCGGTAAGACGGTGTTTGAAAGTATTGGAATGAACGTTTCCTGGGACAGTAAGAAAAAAGTGCTATCCATCACGGGAGAGCTTGACAGTAATAAAGAGATTAAATATACCGAAATTGCAAAGGATGATATTGCTAAAATCAAATCGGTCTATTCCTGGTATAATAAAAACTATACTAAGGCCGGCATCCATTCTATGACATACAAGGGAACCATGTATATGCTGGCAAGCGCGGGGAAGAAGCCCACCGGAGGATTTACGATTGGAATCGAAGCAATCGCTTATAAATCCGACACTAAGGCTGTTGCCACTGCCATAGTAAAAGCTCCTGATCCTGATATGATGGTAACGCAAGTCGAAACCTACCCTCATATCCTAGTTAAAATTGAGGGACATAAGAAGCTGAAGAGTATCAGTGGCAAGGTCAATGAGATAACGATTGACCCTATACCAGCTCTTGTTCAATACGAAGAGATAACTTATGATAATATCAATAACAATAAAAAACTAACAGCTTGGTATTCCGAGAATAATCAGAAGCAAGGAATAAGCTATATCAAAGACGGGAAATACATCTATGCTCTCATCGCTGCGGGAGAAAAAAACACAGGTGGATATACCATTCACATTGACAATATATATTACAGCACTGCTGATACCGTGGTTATTCAAGCCAAGGTTGCCTCTCCCGATAATAATTCAGGGGTTATCATGATGCTTACCTACCCGTCGATGCTGATCAGAATTAAATCTGAATCGATAAAAACAGTTATCGGCGATGTTATGGATACAAAAATAAGCGGTGTTAGCCTTGATTTGGCAAATGTAACAAAGCTGGAGTTATTGGATCTGAACCAGGTAAAGCTATATGATGTGATCGGGGCAGAAAAGGATGAAATAATACAATCCTTTAATGAGGCAATTGTCGATTTTAACCCTTATATCAGGATGATAGCCGGTAAGGTATTAAAGGTTACCACTACTGACGGATACATTATGACCTTTTCCAGTTATGGCTCTGAGACTAATGTTATTGCCAATCTTGAAAGGGATGGGTTTGCTAAGACCTATCATCTGTTAGCACCTGGAATTGCAAAATATATTTGTAAGTAATATAGTCCACTTACATGATAACAGGACGCTCTTTATCTGGGAGATAGAGAGCGTTTTGTTAATCCAACTCTTGTCTAAGTTCCCACTTCATGGTATAATCAATTATCATGGAGGCATAGCTCAGTCGGGAGAGCACTTGCTCGACAAGCAAGGGGTCACTGGTTCAAGTCCAGCTGTCTCCATTCTATCACTATAATACCAATCTATGGGGATATAGCTCAGTTGGGAGAGCGCCTGCATGGCATGCAGGAGGCCGTGGGTTCGAGTCCCATTATCTCCATCTTTTTTATTTCAACTTATGTCGTTCAGTTATGCCAATCTTCCACGTTCATTCATATTGCAAATGGAATCATCTATGACTTTCATCTATCCTAAGAATCCCTCCGCTATAAATTAATCCGTGACAAGTATTACTCTTCATTCTGCTTTATTTAATTCAAGAACTTGCTTATATAACTAAATTACGAACAAGCTGCAGATACTTATTCGTGAGCATGTGGCATATAATATTCAATTATTGTAGGTTTACGATTATAGAAGGGAGACTAAATCAATGATAAAGAAGATAGATAGTAAGAATATGGGTAGTAGTGACCACGGTTGGTTGAGGAGTAAATTTCACTTCTCCTTTGCCGATTACTATAATCCCAATAATATTAATTTCGGTGTACTAAGAGTAATTAATGATGACCTAATAGAACCCGGTACCGGCTTTGAGACGCACCCACACAAGGATATGGAGATCATATCCTATGTAGTCAATGGCGAACTTACCCATGGAGACAATATGGGTAACAAGAATACAATTAGTCGTGGACAAGTCCAATACATGAGCGCCGGATCAGGTGTTTATCACAGTGAGCACAATATGGGTAAGGATATACTAAGATTATTACAAATATGGATTTTTCCTAATAAAAGAGATCTTGATCCTACCTATGGTGACTACCGTTTTGCTTGGGATGACAGACAGGACAAATGGCTTCTTATGGTTTCCTCTATCTCCGGTGAAGCACCGATAAAAATCAATCAGGATGTAAATATATATTCTTTAGCCCTTGACCAAGGCAAGGAGATACACTTCTCTGTTAAGGACGATAGACAGGCCTATTTGGTTCAAATTGAAGGAAGTTCAATAATTAATCATCAAAATTTATCCGATCAGGATGCCTTAGAAATCAGATCGGAGGACCTTCAGATTAAAGCAACCACGCCCTCTCATATGCTTCTTATCGAGATGCATAGATAAGTGATAACTGTAAATATTATTATAAGTAACCAAGACTATGAAAATGAATGATTATTAGGAGGACAACGTTATGGCAAAAGACTTTTTAACCGCGGTTGCAGACAGACGTAGCTTTTATGGTATTGGCAAGGAAGGCGTTATCTCAGATAACAGAATCCAAGAAATAATAGAACATGCGGTTAAATATACTCCTTCTGCTTTCAATTCGCAGAGTACCCGAGTAGTATTGTTGATTGGCAAGCAGCATGACAGACTATGGGATATTACAAAGGAGGCATTACGAAAGATTGTACCGGCAGAGCAATTTAGCGATACAGAGAATAAGATCAATTCCTTTAAAAATGGCTATGGTACTGTAGTATTCTTTGAGGATAATAGTATTATTGAAGGCCTACAACAGCAATTTGCCCTTTATAAAGACAACTTCCCGGTTTGGTCCCAGCAAACCAATGGTATGCACCAATATGTGATATGGACCGCTCTGGAGATGGAAGGTCTTGGGGCCTCCTTACAGCACTATAATGAGCTGATTGAAGCCGATGTAAAGAAAGAATGGAATGTTCCCGCTAATTGGAAGCTAATTGCGCAGATGCCTTTTGGTAGACCTACTGCCCAACCGCCCGAAAAACAGTTCCAGCCTCTTGAAGAGCGCGTCAAAGTATATAAATAATATAGACAAGCTCGTTAACGGTAATGAAAGCAGCAACATAGTGCCGGACATTTTACTTTTTAGTAAGTCAATACAACGCAATTTCCTGCTATAAGCATTGCGTTGTTATAATTGTGTCTTACTAAATCCAGCAATCTGTCCGGCACATACTGTATTATGGGATAACGGATCACATCACAATGGCTATTTCATAGGCGTTAATTCAATCGTGACTCCTCCACTAATATTAAGTTCGACATTTTCATCTAGTAGAAGATTCTGAAAGGTCTGAATATAGAACCCCGAGCTATCATCCACTCCCACCATCTCATTGATTCCTCCGTCTAATATATTAGACGACGATACATTTCCATTTCCGCTAGTCGCTTTCATATTATAAATACCTTCAGGAAAATCATCCCCAGCCACATAATTTCCGTTCGTTAATTCGATTTTATTTGCTTCATCAAATTCACGGCCTGTATATCTTCCGGATACTTTTGTGTAAACCAGTTTGACAGTAACACCTCCACTAATGCTCAGAACTACATTCTCATCCATCTTAAGACCATTAAATGACTCTGTGTAATAACCCTCACCATCATCAACACCAAACATTTCATTAATGCCACCATCAAATATATTGGAGGATGACACATTGCCCTTACCTTCGACAGCCTCTAGATTGCATTTACCGGAAGGAAGGTCAATTCCAGCCGTATAATAACCACTTGTTAGGGTATATTCTGTTACCACATCCGTAAAATCATCCTCAGGAGCCTGAGTCACTGTAGGTGCATCTGTCACTATGTCTTTACTATTATCCTGATTAGCATCCTTGTTCGTCGTATTAGTATCTTTATCTTTCGTATTATCCGTTAAGTTTGTGTTTTTCTCGTTGGTATTCGAAGCATCATCGCCACCCAGAGCTGTTCCAATTATCGCTATCAGAATAATTGCCAGGACAGCCGTCAGAATCTTATGCTTCATAAAAAAATTCCTCTGATCCTTTCCACAATGAGGGCATTTCTTAACGCCTTTTGCGATTTCCTGGTTACACTCTTTGCATCTTACTAAATCCGCCATAAATTACTCCTCCATATTGTACCTTACCAAACAGCAACATTGCAGTAGGTAGATCTATTAATTTTATCGGTTGATGAGCGTTCATTAAGCTAAATACACGCCATTATAATCATATTGTTTCAGTAATAAGTAAAATTTATGTAGTAATTACCACAGCTTCTTGAAGCTATTCATACAAATATCTATCATGCCCTGTTATTCAGGTTGACGGAGCGTAAGCTCGGAAAGAAGTAATGGATAAAATTTTGATCTATATTGACATCCCATAATACCGGTTTTTGACATCAAACACGTTTTTTACTTATTTTTCAGTTTCATAATTTCCATTAATATGTTAAACTAATATATGGTAAATTGTGAAATGGGGGAGTATTTATGTTACAGCTTGCGATCTGCGATGACAATATTGAAGAGTTATCTAATATGATCCAGCTTATTAACGAATATCGGTCATCTAAACATATAAGCCTAGAATATGCTGTCTTCTCAAACGGATACGAACTGATTTCCGTATTAGAAAAAGGAAAGCGGTTTGACATATACTGTTTGGATATCATTATGCCTACATTTACTGGAATAGAGGTTGCAAAGAAGATACGTTCCGTTGATCAGAGTACTCAAATTATATTTTTCACCTCTTCCTCCGACTATGCTTTTGAGAGCTATTCCGTTAAGGCACTGAATTATATTTTAAAGCCAATATCGAAGGAGAAATTATTCATTACCTTAGATGAGCTACTGGATCGGATAAAAATAGATGATGCTTTTGATTCCATTATCGTAAAGAATAAGAATGGAATCCAAAGAATATTGTTAACGGATTTGGTTTATGCTGAGATCATTGGCAGAAATGCTTTTTATCATCTTATATCCGGCAAGGTAATTGAATGCATGGAATCCTTCTCATCGGTTTGTGAGAAGTTACTTAAGCATACCTGTTTTATGAAAACGCACCGTTCCTATATTGTAAATCTACAGTACATAGATACCATAGAGAATAATCAGATCACCTTGCAGACACTTTCTACTATTCCCATTGCCCAAGGGAAATCATGGGAGATTAAGCGACGATATCTGGCTTTCCAGATGGAGGTGGAGTAGGATGTTACAATTAAGTATAATTAATTTCGGCTTTGTTCTCTTTTTTGGCATTGCACTTAGCCTATCATTTGCAGGAATTGAAATCACTAAAAACGTAAAGCAATATTGCTTGATTTTTAGTGCTTTTGGAATCCTTCAAGTGATTGGATTTTTCGTCTTAGGAAAGGACTTTTTATTTAAGTCGTATCCATTTTTTACTCATATCCCACTTTTTTTAGTATTGAGATGCTTCTATAAAAAGAATATCTATATCGCTGGGATTTCCGTCTTTTCCGCCTATCTATTTTGCACACCAAGAAAGTGGATTGGAACGGCTCTTTCCTACTTCTGGAACTACGATATGGGGGTTTCCTATATTGTACAGATCATAGTCACTATCCCCCTCTTAATCCTTATTATTAAGTTTGTTTCTCCTTACGTAGTTCGTCTAAGCTATGAAACCAACAAGATATTAAAGCTATTTATTTCTGTACCACTCATATATTATATAATCGAATATCTCCTCACTGTTTATACGGATTTGCTTTATCGTGGGGGGGCTGTCTTTATCGAATTAATGGATGCATCTGTCGTCATTGTTTACTTTATCTTTTCGATTATCTATCTTAAAACACTCTACGAGAAAAAGGAGATTGAAGTTGAACAAGCCCTGTTCAAGGTATTAGCCGATCAATCCAAAGCGGAAATAGAGACACTCAGAAGATCCCATGAGCAGGCAATTATTTATCGACACGATCTGAGGCATCATATGAATTATATTAATTCCTGTATATCTAAGAACAATTTATTAGGAGCGCAGGTATACATATCGGACATCTGCAATGAAATCGACAATACCAAGGTAGTACGCTATTCGGACAATGAGACTGTGAACCTGATTCTTTCCTCCTATGCATCGAGGGCTACAGAAAAGAAAATCCATTGTGAGATCTATGTTACGACTACAGACTTCGGTAAGTTTGCGGTCCCTGACTTATGCCGTCTGTTATCAAACTCTCTAGAAAATGCCATACATGCCTGTGAAAAGGTAGTAGATTACAATAATCGCTTTATCAAGCTACGCATGTATACCAAAAATAATAAGCTCTGTCTCGATATTCGCAACAGCTATCAGACGGAACCAACATTCCATGAGGGCGTCCCTGTATCCAGTGAACAGGGCCATGGTTTCGGTACAAAAAGCATGGTTCATGTGGTGGAAAAATACGATGGTATATACCAGTTTTCCGCCAAGGATGGAGTCTTTATATTTCAAGCCACAACATAAAAATATTCAGCTTCGACTATACTAGTTTGCTCTGATTCGTTCGCCCGCCGGGGCACTAAAACATAAAGGGTGCTCGCCAATGTTTACACGGAGCACCCTCTAAATCATTATTCGCAAAATTTCTTCCATCTATATGCGCATAGGCAGCACACACAAGTACCAAGGAGAGCAATTACAGCCCAGCTTTGAATCGTAAATTTCCAACCATAATTTTCAGAGAGCTTCGCTATACCAAAGCTTGACAAAGAGCTACCGACATAGGTGAAAAAATTCAGTAATCCTGAAATATATGCGACTTTTCCTGTATGTTCAAAACGATTCGGTATGAGACCGGTAAGGATTAGGTTAACACCGTACATACATCCTGTAAGGACAGCTGCCATGATGATTGATACGACTGCATGATAGGAAGAAAATACCGATAAGGCAACCGATACAGCGAAGCCGGCAAAGAATATAATAGCAGCACAAACTAATTCGTTTTTAAAAAATCTTTTCTGTATATAAGCCGTAAGCTTTAAAAAGAAAATACTAAAAGCAGGTAACACAACAGTAGAGAATATAGATACTGAGCTTTTAAGCTGAAAGGTCTCAATTAAATAGGACGGCATCCAAGTAGTTACCCCATCCTTTAAGGTACCCTGTAGTATAATTGCACTGATAATAAATAGGAAGCCTGACGGTATGATAAGACTTCTAATGGAGCTTTCTGATCTGGTAGTGGAACTGCTGGTTCTTTCTTCTGTTATACCATTTTTTAATGCATACTGCTCTATCCTATTGGCTCCAAAAATCCAAAGGAAGGAGACAGCAATTCCAATCATCCCGGCTATCCAAAATACCATTTTCCAGCTTGATAGACTAATAATCAGCGGCGATAGCAGATAGACTGCAATAGTCCCTACTGAGCTTGCAATCATTACTGTAACACAAGCATTATTATAATCCTCATGCTTCAGATAAGCGGATAATATTCGTACCATGGGAGGCCATATCATTGATTGGGCAAAGCCATTCAAAAACCAGATTATTGCCATAGTATGTATATTGCCGGTAACCGGCATTAATATATTAAATACGGATGTGATTAAAAGTCCACTTAAAATTATTAGCTTAGGAGGCATACGGTCCCCAAAATACCCGCTTACTATTTGCCCAATTCCATAGGAAATGAACCCTAACATCGTCACGATCGATGCAGTGGATTTAAGTATTCCTTCCTCCTGAACAATTACTGAAATAATTGCAGTATAATTGACCCGTGTGACATAACTTGTAAAATACACAATAAAGCATAATGCCGTCAAGATATGAATCACTTTGGGTTTTACTATTTTTTGATTCATATCAGACTTATGCCCCGCCAATCCTCGTTTGTGTCAATTCCCATTAGTGTTGTTATTGTAGGTGCTATATCGATAATATTAGCTGAGTCCATTTTTTCTGTATCAGCATCCGGTGACACTCCACTAATTATAATTGGAATATGCATATCTCTTGGATCATCGGTTCCATGGCTGCAGTCATGACCACCGTGATCAGCTGTTACTATAATCTTATATGTACTTCCTTCTGCCTGATATACCTTTTTAATACAATCCCAGGCATTGTATACTTGTTTTTGATATTCCTTACTACCCCATCCATATTCATGTCCAACCTCATCCGTCTCACCTAAGTATAAAAACACGAAATCGGGCGAAGACTTGGCTATATACCTAAGAGCCTCATC
This sequence comes from Bacillota bacterium, assembly GCA_023411555.1. Taxonomy (GTDB): domain Bacteria; phylum Bacillota; class Clostridia; order Lachnospirales; family Lachnospiraceae; genus Mobilitalea. The sequence goes on along the minus strand of JAEYOQ010000024.1, from coordinate 5,805 downwards.
TGTTAACAGATCATCTGATTTTGGATGGTGTTTATAGGAAATGTAACAGCTATAGGTCAATGATCCGGGTTGGGACAAGTCTCTCAATTGCTCCCAATTATAGAAGGAGGCTGATGTCTTATTAAACTTCTTCATCTGTTCGATTAGGCCCTCCACCGGTCTGACCTGGGGGACATAGGTATTGGATAGAATTCCATGGCGTTGTGGTGTAACGCTATGGAAAAGTGACATATGACAAGGAAGAGTTACAGATGGCATTACTGTTGTTGAATGTAGGTTGTATACACCATCCTCTAACATTTGGGGAATTATCTTATGGGAACATGACTCTACTGCTTCCGATGTCATTCCGTCCACTAAAATTAATATAACCTTCTCACTCATCGAAAAGCTCCTTTTCACTTTTGTAAAGTAAAATATTATTATTTTTATAGGTTTTGCAGATATTTTCATCTAAATCGTCACTGCTTATATAGATATATGAAGTATTTGTATTGCATACCTTTAAAAGCGCTGTTTTTTCATACTTTGAACTGTCCGCCATAATTACAACACGGTCCGCAATCTCTATATATGCCTTTTGAATTGCCACTGCCTCAGGAATAAAATCGCCCACTCCGTACTTCAAACTAATCGCAGACGGAAAAAGAAAAAGCTTTGAGACATGTAATTTTTGAATTGTCTCTAGTGCTAATAATCCATAAAACATATCTTCCTTCGCTAAATACTCTCCGCCGATTAAGATAACGCGAAAGCCATCCATCCCCTTTAGCATTTCAAAATTCTTAACTGAGTGAGTGATAATCGTCAGTCTTTTAAAATTCCTTTTTAAAGTATGCACAAACTCAACTGCTGAGCTTCCAGCATCAATCGCTATAATGTCACCTTCTTTTACGAGAAGTGCTGCAATTTTTGAGATTTGCTCCTTTTGCTCTTTATTTTCATTTAATCTCTGTAATAAGCTCGGATACTTATTCATATTTGATAAAGCAATTGCACCACCATGGACTCTCTGTAAGTGATTTTCCTTTTCTAAATAGATTAGATCCCGGCGTATTGTCTCAGTTGAAGTATGCAATTCCTCCACCAATTCTGATACTAATACGGAGCCTTTTCGATTAATATGATCAAGAATGATAGAATATCTCTCATTCACAAACATTCACAATCACCTCCACACAAATACACATTATCACACACAAATACCAATGTCAAATAAAATCATATTGATGCGATTTGTGTTACCCCGGATGACTAAGCAAAGTTCCTGATCGAGCTTGGTCCCCCCTTCTTAATCATAAATTAGAACGCACGCTTCATTAACTTTCTATGTCATGAATAATAATCGCCCCTGTGGCTAACAGGAGCGACATTATGAATAAAATAATTTATTCTATAATACAATGTTATAAATCCTTGAGGTGTTCACCATGTTAAAAAGAATCATTTCATTCATATTATGTATCCTCATTCCTCTGGCGGTAGGAGGCCTTTCTGCATTTCTCTCTAGGGATGCTATGAATTACAACCAAATTATGAAACCGGAATTTGCTCCACCAGCTTTTCTATTTCCAATCGTTTGGACAATCTTATATGTATTGATGGGTATATCATCCTATATTATCTGTACATCGGATAATGAGATGAAGCAATCTGCCCTTAATTGGTATGCCATACAACTACTTTTTAATTTTATATGGTCTTTGATCTTTTTCAACCTTCAGAACTATTTATTTGCATTCATATGGCTTATTGGTTTAATTATCTGCATTTGTATTATGATCATTAAGTTTTATAAAGTCAGCCCTATTGCTGCCTATCTGCAAATACCATATTTATTGTGGTGTTTATTTGCTGCTTTTTTGAATTTCAGCATCTACTTATTAAATAAGTAATCCTTCTGCAGGCAATACATATGTCACCTTGACACCATACATTCCGGTTACATCCATATATCCTCTTACTCAATAGCCCCGCTTTCTGTTCGAAAAGGGATTAAAAGTATCCCCGGTCAGAATTTGTACCGACCTACAATGGCTAGAATATATCTAACTTATAGGGTCGGTACAATTTGGCCGGGGTTATCTTTTTGTAATGATTATTCAAGGCTAGCAGGCAGCAACAAGCTTCTTAGGTGTTATTACTTGCTGATAATTCATTCTGAGCACAGCCAGAAAGCGTTTTTCTTATGTCATGGGAATAATTACTGATGAAATCTCTGACTCTACTTTCTCCACATCGATAGGCGGCTCTGGCAATCATTAGCTCAAGATAGGAAGAGAAATATAAAGGAGGGTTATCCAGGTTATGACAGTATAATCCACCACCAATATTTTCTTTGCTTAATAAATCATATAAATAGGGTGCTGCCTTTTGATTAGGCAGATGGGTGAAATAGTGTGAGAGAATATATAGTCTTTCAAAATATGGGACGCATACCATATCTGCTCTCGAGGCATAGTATACATATTTGCTTCTATAAGGAGTACCTCCGGCAGTTGCACGCTTGACTAAATCGCAAAGCTCAGTTATTCTGGTTTGATCTTTGAGCCTTTCAAGTAGCACAATCAATTGATTCAAATCCCAATAATCATTTACAGAATCATTCGCAACTCCATGGCGAACTACATCCATACGCTCATCTATATCACTTCTGCTATCACTGTTTTCATTGTGAATTAACTCATCAAATCTTTTATATAGAAGATCAATTCCTAGCGGGTCAGCAAACCAGGCCAATGCTTTTGCAATAAAATATTTTCTCTGCGTATTTTCTTCTTGTTCATAAGCAGCTCTCAGCAAGGGTAATACCTCAGATTTCTCCTGCAATAAAACATCAAATAAGGAATAGGGGTCATCATTTGACATCTGCGCCACAGCCTCATGAACGGATTTGATGGTAGGAGTTTCTCTTTCTGTGGTCAATATATCAAATTGCCTTAATTTATCTTGAAATATCTCAAAATTAACTGAGTATAAATCTCCTTCTTGAATTGAATCAGCATAGAGACCAAGCATAAAACCGGCATTTTGAATATCAGCATTCATACGTACCATACCAACCGCATCACGATCACCTGAAATTGCTTTACCACCAACTAATAATCCATCGATATCTTTTGGGATAAAGCAGCCTAACCCAACCGCTGCACGATAGACTTTATTTAATGCACCAAAGCCCATTAATGCATAATCAGCTGACATTCTTCCATGATTGTCCAAGGTAGTTTCACCAATCAGAACAATTTGAGATATATCCCGAAAGGTAAGTGTTTTCTCAATGGTAATATAATCTCTTCCTATAATACGTCTACCCTCACGAAAAGCCAGAGGATGTGAGAAATAGTATGCTGAATTATCACACTGGGATATCGTTAAGGCACGTAGTAAATCCTGATAGCTTGATGGATCAACACCATCATAGTCACCATGAAATTGATTTGCCTGATAGTGATCCACACTTAATTCTGTTCGTCCCCATCTACTAAAGGTCTGGCTATTTCCATCCTGCGGATCTCCAAATTCAAAAGCAGCTCCTGATAAAGCAGCTAAATCTCCATTCCCTGTCATATCCAGAAATACTTTTGAATTTATTCTATATACACCGGTTTCATTCGCTATAATAGCTCCAACTAACCTTTTGCCATCTAGTTTTGCTCCACAAACAACGGTATTTAATAAATAAGGAAAATGCAGTTGATCTAAACTTATAAAATGGAAGTATTCAAGAATAATATATGCTGAAGATTTCTCATAAGAGAATTTAATATTATTATTAATAAATTCTTGAAAGGCCTCATCTAATCTCTTCGTAAAGCCACCTTGATACCCATAATAATAACTCATAACATGAGCTGTTGTCCTGGTTCCACCTAATGTACTTTGGTTTTCAATACCCAGTACATTTTTTTCAGAAGTGCCTACACCCCAAGCTGCCGACATACCAGATGCTCCCATGCCTGCAATGGTTATGTCCTTATCAATTATGGGTAATTCCTCCGATATTAGTATAATGGAATTAAGCTTCACTCCCATCCACTCACAGGAATAATGAAAAGCTACACTTTCTGATAGCTTCCTTTTCTGCCCGTTCATCCAGAGAAAATTTTCCGAATTGCCTTCATCACTCGAAGGCAAGTTTCCTAATCTATGATTCAAGAACAGTTCCAGCTGAAGTAGATCTGCTTCAGTAAATCCAAAGTTTAATAAGCTTTCATTTTCTATGATATTATTAATATCACAATTATAATGTGAATTCCTACTTGTACTAGACACTTCACTTGATATATTAATTAATCTTAAATTTTTAAATCCCTCTACTTCTGTTAATTTATTTAAAACCTGTAGACTCCGTATACGGGCTTTTATTTCCGCTTCTGTGCGCGCTGATATATCACTTTCATTATAGGACACACTAAAATCCATAGTAGCAATACAACTATTAGGTGAATGCTTTGACGGTTTCACTTTTAATACTTGCGCATCGTTATGATCCAGATTAAGTATGATCAATTTCTCTGTCGTATGACAATTTGCCAATTCCATAGCAAAGGAAATGTTATGAGGATAATCCTTGTTTGTAGCGACTCCTAATATATTCTGTATCATCCGGGTATCACTACAATCCAATATGTAATCACAATCAACAGAAAACATTCCATAGGGATTAGCAAAATATATTTTATTCACTGAAGTATTTCCACTGATTCCGATCAAATGAGAAAGATAAAAGTAGTAAAAACTTCGCATATATATGCATATCTTTAATAAAGATATATTTAACAGCTTCCTCCATGAACATAGTAGAAAGGGCGTGTTTCAAAACTAACATTTTTAAGTTAGGATTGAAACACGTCCTTTCTTTTTGAGTAAAAAAATAGGGAACACCGTGATGTGCTCCTCTGGAAGTTGGATTTTCAGAATTTTTTGCGTACTTTAATACACCTTTGCGTATTTCTGGCTTTTATACAGCTTCTTTGACCTCATGTAAATGGTGTCCAAGCCGTTCCTTCTGAATCTTAGAATGGAGTTTATTTACGTTATACCCCAAACAAAGTAGAATAAACTCTGTTTTTACGTTAGTTTTCCCTCGTGTTAAAAATCTACTGAATTCGTAATCACTTTTTAATACTCCGAAGGCTCCTTCCACCTGTATTGATCGGTTGATCCGCAAATGAATTCCCTTCTTTGATATTATATTCTCATGGGATTTACGTCGTTTATTAATGAATACTCTCGAAAGCTCCATCCGTCTGTTACCTTGGGCTTTTGTACACTTTTCTTTATAAGAGCAGCCGCCGCAATCCTCACATTCATATACCGTAAGCTTTGCACGATATCCCGACGTATTTTTCTTGTGGTGCGTTCCCACCGCCCACATTATTCTGTCATTCGCACAAACATATGCATCAGCTTCCTCTAGATATACCATATTTTCATACTTTCTGATATCCTTCTTAAAGCTCTTTTTCTTCCATATCTCGTAGCTCTGTGGCTTGATAAACGGGTTGATACCTTCCTTTTCAAGATAAAGATAATTCTCTTCACTTTCATAACCTGAATCGGCAATCACATTTGTATATCTGCGACCTAGCTTTTCAATCATCCCGTTAAGCATCGGTATTAGAGTTGTCACATCCGACCTGTCCTGAAATATACCAACACCCGTGACATACTCGCTTTCTACTGCTATCTGGACATTATATCCGGGTTTTAACTGGGAGTTCCTCATATGGTCCTCCTTCATGTGCATAAAGGTTGCATCGGGATCTGTCTTGGAATAACTGTTGCGGTCTTTCATCAGTT
>JAEYOQ010000047.1 GCA_023411555.1 Bacillota bacterium | reverse complement strand
AAGGGTTAGCCAGAGAAAGTGGTGCGGTTGAGGCCCTTACTTTCGAAGGGCCTTTGAGGCCCATGCCGGCAATAGCCCCTTACAGGGGCAGAGCAAACCACCAGTTCACACTGGTGGTGCTGATTGCCTAAATATATAGAAGTAAATACATAAAAGAAATAATAGTATTTACAAAAATCAACAATAGGCTATACTTAATCCATAAACTAACAAAGGAGGCTTTAAAAATGCCAGATTTAATCAACATCAGACTCACAAAAGACAGTCCGGAAGTTGAGGCTATGGATGAAGCTGCAAGCAAGTTGGGCATGTCAAGAAATGAAATGATTCTCAAAGCCATCGGCATGATGATTAGCTTTGACAAAGTGTTCTACAAAAAGCTAGAGGCATACAGCGAGAAAATGAAAGTGCCTATGTGGACTGCGTTGCAGAACATGACTATCAAGCGCTGGGCTCAGGATGCTGCCAAGACAGCGGTATGGGGAAGTAATCCTGAGGTACTCATTGAGTTTGCAACTACTGAAGATGGAACAATATCACCAAAGGAACTATATGAAATGGCTAATCAGATGGCTTTTAATGCAGAAGCGAAGGAGCGTGTAGCAAAGTTGCAGAATGAGATTTCCGCAGGTATTCCACTTAGAAATGATGATGATAAGGCTTTCTATGAAAAGTACAGGCACAGGTACAGTAGTGTTCAAAGAGAGCAGGGTGATAATTTCCTCGCATACTGGGAAAGTGAAATGTCAGATGCAGAAGCTTTGGAGAAATTCAAAGGGGGCAAAGGTAATAACAAAAAGTAGTAAAATGTATATTGTGCGTTGCCCACACTGCAATCACAGAGTATTTGATGCCGATTATGCAGATATTGAAATCAAATGCCCGGAGTGCAGGAAAGTCTTTGAAGTTAAGCTGGAGAAAAAGGCGGGGTGAAAAGTGAATAAATCTGGCACAGTGCCACAAAGGGAGCGAATGACGTCCCAGCAAGGATATGTCAGATAAGGAGTGAATAATGTATGAATTATGAATATCAATACAAAATTGGGTCATGTTTGATATGTAAACAAGGGTACTTGGAGATTGTAAAGGAAGAGCATTCCGGAAAAATGTTTATTTGTTGTGATGAGTGCGAGGCTGAATGGGAGAACCCAGAAGATGCGTTGCAAAAAAAGAATGGTAGCAGACAGAAATATGGAAAAATAATTGAACCAAGCCTAGAGGATATTCAATCTGAAGGGTGGGGAAAATATATAATGAAAGAATAAATATTTCTGACCCGATTGTAGCAATACAGCTTCGGGGTTTCTTTCTGCCTTAAAACACATAAGTATATACAAATAACAACAAGAAGTAATTACAAATGGAATACAATATGTCTTTTGAATCATTTACATATAAAGAGTAAGAAAATTTATTTTAAATGTGATTGATACCAAAGGAGAATATGTTGTACAAGCAGAAAAATGGCTATTGAATCTGGGACTCATCGGTAAGGTCAACGGAAAATACGAAAAACAGGATGCAATTGCTGTTGCATATCTACAGAAAAAGTATAATATAGGAGCTAACGGTATCATTGACAATAAGACCTATGGATTTTTTTGGGCACTGGGTGATATAAATAAGCATAAGAACGATGTAAAATCGGGAATTAAGACACAGACCGAGCTTGACGCATATAACGCTTCCATCATGTATCAGTCAATGCAGGCAAGGCATCAAAATCCGGATTATACACAGGATTATTTTACGATATATTATAATATCATGCTGAAGCATCTGTTGGTCGGTACCGAATCTTATGTAACGATCCTATCCATGTTCCCTGGGGCAGAGTTATATGATGTTTCGAAGTTCCTGTATGATTTATCAGAGTACAAAAAGGGCGATGAAGCAAAAATTGTTGCCGACCTGGTGGCCCTAGGAATTGACGTAGCCGCTGAATTTGCGGATGAGATTATTGATGCGGCGAAGATGGCGAAGAGGGTTGCGGCGAAGAAAGCAACTGAAGCTATATCGAAATTAAAACTTACCTTGAAGTATTCTGTTGATGAACTAGGGTATCAAATTAAAAAGGTTATTTCTAGATCAGGCAATAGAACACAGGTTGAATTAGTTGATGGATTTAGATGCTATATCGATGAATTAAAAGATGTAGATGAAGCAGTCAGACCGAAGTATAACGAGATAATCGAAGGGATTTGGAAATATTCCGGAAAATCTTCTGATGAGATAGCTGAATTCTATTTCGGTAAGGTCGCAAAAAAAACAAAAGTATCTGGAAAATACTCCGGCTCAGCTTCAGAAATACTGCGAGCAGAACTGAAAGATGCGGGCATAATCTCACCGCCATTCGCTAATGAAGCCCATCATATTGTACCGGAAGGAATGAACATTCCGGAATTAGATGAAGTTCGGGCATTGATGAAGAAATATGGTGTTGATTTGAATTCCGCGCTAGTAATGGCGTATTTTTACCAAATGCACCGAATCTACCACATGCAGGAAGTGCAACTGTACATAGGGGAAGCCATACGCAAGAATATGCAAGGTATGTAGCGAGTTATATCAAAAAAGGGAATCCTCAATCTGCAGTTGATTTAGCAGAAATGATAAATGATCTGCGGGATGAATTGCTGAATGGGACATTGAAATTAAATTAATTTGGAGGCAAATAATGAAAATATGGGAATTGCAAGAAAATGTAAGTGAGTACGAACATATAACACTTGTAGATGCAAGTGATGATGAGTGGTTAGCACTAGGAGACATGTTCTGCGGCAAAAAGCTAATAAATGATTGGAAACCGTTTAATATGAAAATAATTCTACATGACGGCTCATTGAAAAAAAGTGATATCCCATACTTTTCACCTGGAATTCCAATCTTCAGTGAAGAAGCAGTTAATGTATTACAGTGCTTATTTAATAATAATGTAGAAATCCTCGATGTAATATGTGATAGCGGTGCTTATAAGATCATTAATGTTATTAAGGTAATTGATGGATTGGATCATGAAAAATCAGAGATTTTAACATTTAGATGTTCAAATAGGATAAAAGCGATTAAGAAATACGAATTTTATTTAAATTCTATTACAGGGTTACATATATTTAAAATTGTAGAGCAATCGAGAGGTGCAGTATTTGTATCAGATGAATTTAGAAATAAGGTCATTGAAAGTGGGTTAAAAGGTTTCAAATTCATTGAAGTTTGGGATTCAAATGACTAATCATTAAGAACTATCTATAGATTACTCTGCTTAAAGGTAAGTATAGTTACTATAAATGTTTATAGCAACTGCATCAAGTATGTATTCCAAGGCTTTTATTCTAAGAGTAAAAGCTTTGGAAACATACATATTTATCAAAATCCTGATTATACACATGGCTAATATACTATTAGGTGGGGAGTAGATATGGCTTAATTGAATGAGAATTAGAGGAGGTACCAGATAAGAAAGGTACAGTATGAGATAGAAATAATATATGAGGTGATTAGAGGTAGTCGGTATATCAGTTGAGGTACTGGCTACTTTTTATGTTGGAGAGTGGGGTATAGAAGGTTGTAAATATTCATGTAAATATTAGGGATGGAAATAGGTGGAATATTATTGGGAAATATGTTAAAATAAGCTTCTTATTGCATTCGATTACTAATCTAATTTATTTCTGATGTAGGTGTTGAACCGCAAGTCAAGAAGATGTGAATACGAAGGAGAATCATGAATGAGTAAAGCATATTTAACAATAGATGATGTGACAACTGCAAATACACCGAAAATAATTGATTATTTAAGGGGAAAAGGAATAACTCCAATTCTATTTTCAATCGGACAACAAATTGAAGCACATTGGGATGAAGCTTTGTATGCATTAAAAATGGGAGCAATTATTGGTAATCATAGTTTTAGTCATCCGCATTTTAGTGAACTAACTTTGACAGGGTGTTTTAGTGAAATAGAGAAGCAGGAAAATATATTAAATGAGTTATATCAAGCGGCAGGAGTTGAAAGAAAATATAAACTTATACGATTTCCTTATGGCGATAAAGGTGGAAAAAATAAAGAGGATTTGCAGTACTATTTGAAGTTAAACCACTTTAGCAGGATTAATGATTCATTGATCAGTTTTGATTGGTATAAGGAATATACTTTAGACGTTGACATAGATGTATATTGGACATTTGATTTTGCTGAGTATAAGTTAGCAGAAGATAGTGGATATACATACGAAAGTATATTACACAGAATACATGACAATAATCCCCCTTTAGGTGGCAACTTACTTGAAAAAAACTCATGTCATATCATCCTCATCCACGACCATATTGAAACCGAAAAAGTAATGCCAAATTATTTTGAAAAAATTATCGACTATATAACCGCATCTGGTGTTGAATTTATTAAGCCAAAATTTATATTATAGATCTTATTCACTCCTGAAGCAGGAGATATCGTCCTATATGACAGCTCTTTATCAACCGTGAGCATGACCATATCGGTATTGTGATCGAAAATAAGGCAAATTCAATTATTGTAGCAGAGGGCAACACCTTTAATGACAATATTTCTCGTATCCTCGAACGTAACAAAGATGAACACATTCGTGCATATATTCGGATACCTAATCATTTTACGTATTATTAGGAAAGTTAGTTGTAATGATAGCGTTTCAATTGCTATCCAAGGCACGTATAAGTAATTGATGTATAAAGATAAATTAGATGAAGTATTAAAATTAAAGTCATAGGAGATTGCATTGCAGCTGGTGGAGGTAGTTCCATGAGTTTCAGGACGGAGGAATTGATATTTGAAGATGATGGAACTATAGAAAAGTAGCGCCCAATAGTTGGTGGGGGTTAGTGAAAAAATACCTACAAAATATAATCAGCAGAGGTGATAAAATATGTTTTTGTATCATTATTATGATAAAAAGATTGGGCCCTTTATGAATTTATCAGAACTTTCAATGGAGCAGTCAAATAATATCCTTACTAGTATAAAGCAAGAAAAGCCTACATCACAGAGTGCACAGCGTGATTCGGAATATATGTTCAGTTTGAAGTTTTTAAAAGATGTTTACATATAACCTAAAGATGCTGAAAAAATATATTAAGAATATTGAAAGTCATTAGGTTCTCGGACAAGAAGAAAGTGCGGAAGTAAGGAGTAAAACATGGGGACCATGGCTGGTATGTTACATGATCTCTACTCTTACAAAATCATGAATTCTGAGAATCATGCTGAGAACGGTGCAGTTCTAGCGCGTCAAATTCTGGAGAAGTTCTCATTGACAACGAATGATGAAACAGATTTAGTATGCCCGGCTATTCGCAATAAAATTTATTCCAAATCCTACAGACAAATTATATCGAAAAAGGAGATATAACATGAGTAAGAAAATATCGTTAATTCATTCTGCCAATTTAGCTTCCGTTGACTATGCATACGCTGGACGTGTTCCATCCGATATGGATTTGTTATTTATGGCAGGAGCATGCCCTATTGATCAATATGGGAAAGTACCTCATATTAATGATTATGCACTTCAGGCAAAACTTTGTGTTGAAAATTTAAAACAGGCATTAAAGGACTGTGGTGCTTCCCTAGAGAATGTCGTATATACTAGAGTTCTTGTAGCATCTCAAAATCGGTCGGACCTTGTAACAGCATGGGATACGATAAGGAAAGAGTTCGGTGAACATGATGTTCCGAGCACCTTATTCGGTGTCACAGTATTAGGATATGCAAACCAATTAGTGGAAGTGGAAGCTGTCGCAACAGTAGAGAAAAATACAGACCAATAATAAATTCAATTAAGTTAGTTTGCAATATTCTTAAATTGTGACTAATTAGATCCAACTGCATCAATGTTTGTTCTCGATTCAAAGAAATGAATTATTAGAGATATACCATATAAGGAGCGGCGAATATGAGAATATACTTATCATTGTTTCGCATACGGTTCATTAATAGTCTACAATACCGGTCAGTAACCATCGGAGCCATTATTACAAGATTTGCCTGGGGATGGTTTGAAATATTAGCTTTTACGGCGCTTTATCGCACCGGTAGTATCGACTTTCCGATGGAATTCTCACAGACTGTGTCCTATATATGGATGCAGCAGACATTGATTTTTCTGTTCTCGGTGGTGTTTTCAGACGAGGAGATTTACTCAGCCATCGGAAATGGTTCCATTGCATATGAGCTTGTCAGACCCATGAAGCTATATGGTCGATGGTTTTGCCAGTCAACTGCGAATCGTGATGCATTCACGATGCTGAATTGCCTGCCTGCTTTAGTGGTAGCCTATATCATGCCGGAACCCTATCGAATGTCCCTGCCACAATCCCTGGGACAGCTTCTCTTGTTTTTATTCTCATCTGTCCTGGCATTATGTGTTGTTGTCGCCTTTGCCATGCTGATGTATATTTCTTTGTTCTATTTGACAACCCAAAGAGGAATAAAAATCATCGTAACGGCACTAACCTCATTTTTGTCCGGAGGAATTATACCCTTACCGTTCTTTCCAGCACAGGTGTATAAAGTGATCCAACTGCTGCCATTTGCAGCTATGCAGAATATGCCACTACGTATATATAGTGGGAATATCGTAGGCTTGGATGCCATGAAGGGAATCTTACAGCAGGTGTTCTGGCTCGCGACCTTGCTCTGCATCGGACAATTATCCATGCGGTGTGCACTAAAGAAAGTAATAGTACAAGGAGGCTAGTGTGATTTATTGTAAAGCATAATTCACACTTTTATATTTCCAAGTTAGTGATACTACCTATTTCGCTGGTTTGCGGCAGAATGGAGGATTCGTATGAAGCTTTATTTGAATTTTATAGCAATGAACCTAAAGAGCCAGATGCAGTATAAAGTATCCTTCTTGCTAACCACCCTAGGACAGTTTATCACTGCCTTTACTACGTTCTTTGGCTTATATTTTATCTTTTCACGTGTTACAGCGATCAATGACTTTACATATGAGCAAGTACTCCTATGCTTTGCTGTGGTGATGATGGCTTTTTCCATCGGCGAAATGATTGGTGGCGGATTGGCTGTGTTCCCACGTATGCTTGGGAATGGTGAATTTGATCGTGCCCTTGTCAGACCGAGAAATATACTACTGCAGATCCTGATGCCTAATATGGATTATACAAGGATGGGGTTATTAATACAGGCTGTGTTAGTACTGTGCTATGCAATCCCGATCAGTGGGATTCTATGGACCTGGGAGAAGGTTCTGACACTTTGCCTGATGATAATTTGCGGAAGTGCTTTATTTTTTGGACTATTCCTTTTTAAAGCGACATGCTCCTTCTTTACCATCGAGAGCTTGGATTTTATGAATATATTTACCTATGGGGCACGACAGTTCGGTCGCTATCCTTTCTCGGTGTATGGGAATGGGGTGCTTAAGTTTCTCACCTTTGTTATTCCTTTGGCTCTGTTTCAATATTATCCCTTATTATATCTTCTGGACAGAGAGACGGATAAGTTATTCATGTTCTTACCGGTAGTTACTTTATTATATTTATTTTTCTGTTTTATGTTTTATCGATTTGGCCTGAGTCGGTATAAATCAATTGGGTCGTAGGGACAGAAGGATATTCTTCCTTATGCACCAACACATCCCAGCATGACTTTTTATAATCTCCATAGAAGTGTCACATTTGTCCCTTATAATTTTTATGTAAACTACTCTATAGCACAGCACAAAACTGGAGGAATACATGAGAGGGACACATAAGCTTTTCATCTTCATTGCAACCGGTACTTTAGCATTTTCATTTCAAAGCTCTATTGCTAAAGCAGAAGAGATACCGGTAGCGGGGATTGATGTAGCATTACATAATTATCTACAGAATGAAGAAAATGATGCTCAAAGCATAGTAGACTTTTTAAACAGGTATCAGGGTATTTCCTTTGCCAAGGTATCTGATTATGTGAATATACGCAGTTTACCCAGTGAAGAAGGGATTATTGTGGGTAAGCTTTATAATAACTCGGCAGCAACCATTCTTGAGAAATCCGATGATTGGTACAAGGTTCAATCCGGTTCGGTGTATGGCTATATCAGAAGCGATTTTCTCATTACCGGGGAAGAAGCAGTAAAGCTGGCAAAAGATATAGGCAAGAAGGTAGCCCATGTTACGACGGCTACCTTAAAGGTAAGAGAGGAACCTAATACCGAGTCCAGAACCTTAGCCTTAGTGGCAGCAGGAGAAGAATTTCTTATGCAGGAAGAGAAGGACGGTTGGGTCAAAATTGAATTTAAAGGAGATGTAACCGGATTCGTATCCGCTGATTACATAGAGGTTAAATATGATTTCGAAGAAGCGGTTTCAATTGAAGAGGAACAAGAGAGAATAGCCGCAGAGCAGGAAGCAGAACAAGCAGAGCAGTTTCGATTAGCCATGGAGAAAGTGGCGGTTCGAGCAGAACAGAAGAGATTAGCTGCTGCTTCACAGGCAAGAACACAATCACAGGATATTGAGCAGAAGGCATCTACAAATAGCAAAACGTCAGCGCCTTTCGTTAACAATGGGCTAGAGGGTAGTTCAAGTTCCTCATCCTTTAGAAGTAAGCTAGTAGAGTATGCACTTCAGTTTAAGGGCAATCCATATGTATGGGGAGGGACCAGCTTATTATACGGAGCTGATTGCTCCGGATTTACACAATCGATATTTAGATATTTCGGGATCGATATTCCGAGAACCTCCAGAACACAAGCGATCGGTGGTAAGATTATATCAATTGATGAGATGAAGCCGGGGGATTTGATCTTCTATGCAAAGAACGGTACGATTAATCATGTCGGGATCTATATCGGAAATGGCCAGATAATCGCAGCAAGTAGTCCGAAGAACGGTATCAAGATCAGTAATTATAACTACAGAGAGCCGGTTCGTGTAGTAAGCTACATTAATGATTAATATTTTATATGGGAAGAATAGTCAGTATCAAGTGATACTGGCTATTTTTGATTCGTAAATTTATAGAAAGTTTGTCGTGGTAATGTATGGTATATGCCAAGGAGTTATGTTACAATAGTCCAAATAATACCATTTTTTTGGGCCATACCATTCGAAGCGGATGAAATATTCAGAGGGTTATGGTAGATCATAAGGCAATAAAAAGGACAGGTATATCCAATGAGAACAGAAAAAGAAATGTTTGATTTAATATTGAATTTTGCGGAGAAGGATTCACGAGTTCGGGCGGTATATATGAATGGTTCCCGTGCAAACCAGAATGCTCCGAAGGATGTGTATCAGGATTATGATATCGTATATGTTGTTGATGCTTTTGAGACCTTTATCGCAGATAATAGCTGGATCGATGTTTTCGGTGATAAGCTTATATTGCAAATGCCGGAAGCAATGCGTTATCCGATGGGTGCAGGACATTTTAATTGGATGATGCTATTTACAGATGGGAATCGCCTTGACTTGACACTAATACCGGTTCAAAAGCCTGAACTGATCAGCAGGGATAGCCTGACTGTGGTGCTGATGGATAAGGACGGGATCTTACCATCCTTTCCAATTGCCAGTGATGAAGATTATATCATTAAGCCACCGTCGGAACTGTTTTATCATTCTTGCTGTAATAATTTTTGGTGGTGCCTACAGAATGTAGCCAAGGGTATCGCCCGTGATGAATTACCTTATGCGATGCTGATGTTTCATAATGTAGTCCGTGAGGAGCTACATGATATGATGTCGTGGTATATCGGTACAATTACGGATTTTAAGGTTTCAGCAGGGAAGATGGGGAAGTATTTTAAGCGATATCTGCCCGTAGAGATTTATCAACAGTATGTGCTAACGTATTCCGACGGCGACTATAACAACCTCTGGAATGCAATATATACCGCATGTGATCTCTTTAGCAAGCTTGCCGTATCGGTTGGAGAGAGTTGCGCTTATCACTACAATAATAATGAGGAGGTAGGCATTAGAACCTATCTGAATAATGTCAGAAACAATGTTTATGTCAGGGATAGCTTATAACATTAGGAGAAAACAAGAAAAGGTCATTTTGATGAGCAAACGGTATTGTTGCATAGTTTGGCTGTGCTAACATGAAATATAGAATATGGGACTTAATATGAGGTGGACTAATGAAGAAAGAGTATTTTATGAAGACAGAACGTATCGGCTTCTCATACTGGACAGATGCTGATTTAGAATTAGCAACTCAATTGTGGGGGGAAGAAGAGGTAACCAGATATATCTGTGCGAAAGGGAAATTCACACAGCAAGATATTAGGGATCGATTAAGGACGGAAGTACATAATGGAAAGCATTATCAGATCCAATATTGGCCTATATTTGATTTGATGAGTGATGAGTTTATAGGATGCTGTGGTTTACGTCCCTTTCAGTCAGAACAGTATTCCTATGAGATAGGGTTTCACCTTCGTAAAGAATACTGGCGTCAGGGGTATGCCTTCGAAGCAGCAACAGAAGTGATACATTATGCTTTTACCACATTCAATGCCGCAAAGCTTTATGCAGGTCATCATCCGCAGAACACAGGCTCAAGGAAACTGCTAGCTCGGCTGGGATTTCAATATATCGGTGATAACTATTATGAACCGACAGGATTATATCATCCATCCTATGAGATGAATAGATAGTTGAAGACCAGCTTCAAACTTGTTAGAGATTGCTTTACATCAATGGATATGCGCTGTAAAAGCATGATTTTACCTATCCGGTGTAGTCGGAGGGCGGACACTACGTGGAGGATGAGAGAATGAGCAACTTTGGAATTACAGAAATGCAAGCGATACAAAAGGAATTACAGGAGAGATATATGGATAAATGGGGTGGTTTATCCATGGAAAAAGGAAGAGATAAACTACTTTGGATGATGATTGAAGCAGGTGAAGTAGCAGATATCATTAAAAAGGATGGCGATAATAAAATCGTAACGGATAAAGAAGTACGAGAGCATTTTATCGAAGAGATTTGTGATGTATTTATGTATTTGAACGATGTAATGCTTTGTTATTCTATTACGCCTGAAGAATTAGAGAAGGTATATAAGGATAAGCATAATAAGAACATGAGCCGTTGGTAATCAGAATTAGTTTGGTATCGGTGAACTATTGCTTCGAGAAACAATGCAAATAGCTGCGGATAAAGGATATAAGGGAATTGTAATATTTGGTGAACCGGATTATTATCCGAGAATTGGCTTCAAGACCTGTGATCACTTTCAGATAACCACCCCAGATGGTAAAAACTTTGATGCCTTTATGGGAATTGAATTAATCAAGGATGGTTTGAAAAATATCAAGGGAAAATTCTATGAATCAAAGGTCTTTGAGAACCTTCCTGCAGAAGAAGTAGAGGAGTTTGATAAGCAGTTCCCACGATTACAAAAAATAAAATTTCCCGGACAAAGGAAGGATTAAGTCTAACTTGATAGGTCCAAAGAACAAAAATAAGAAGACTTGGCAATTCTAGTTAGCCATTAAGTTATTTATAGTAATGGCAAGAATACTGTGCAATTTTACAAAAGGAGAAGTTATGATTCGAACGTTTCAGAAGGATGATTTGGATACGGTTATGAAGCTATGGCTTGAAACAAACAGGAAGGCTCATGATTTTATTGATGAGGGATATTGGCTAGGAAATTATGATACAGTTAAAGAGCTGCTGCCAAGCTCAACAATATATATTTATGAAGAAAATAACATGCTCCAGGGATTTATTGGGTTAATGGATCAATATATTGCCGGAATATTTGTTAATATAACTTGTCAATCCAAGGGTATAGGAAAAGCTTTACTTGATTATGCCAAGGAAAGTTATTCCAAATTATCTCTACATGTATATAAAAAGAATGTGCGTGCAGTGAAATTTTACTTAAGAGAAGGCTTTACTGTTGTGAAGGAACAAATTGATGAAAATACAGGTGAAATAGAGCTTGAAATGAAATGGATGCAATAACCATAGCAGTTGATATTATATTCGTGCCGGCGCATGGCGGCGGAAGGGAGAAATATGGAGATATATACAAAAAGGCTGCTATTAGTCCCATTGGGGATGCAATATCTTATGTCTACTCATAAGTACTCAAGTGATGTAGAGAATGCGAAATACATGGTCTATTTACCGGATAGGAACATCGATGAGACTAAGAGCTTTTTGGAAGGTGTAGAGGCCGAGTGGCAAAAACAAAGGCCTCAGTTTTATGAATATGCAATATTAATTGACAATAAGCATATTGGCGCGATTAGTCTCTATATGAATGATGAATATACAGAAGGGGAGCTTGGCTGGATTATTAGTAAGGAGTATTGGGGAAACGGATACGCATCAGAAGCCGCACAAGCTATGATAGACTTTGGAATGAAGGAACTTAATATCCGTAGGTTTATCGCCCACTGTGATAGTGAAAATGTCAATTCCTATAAAGTAATGGAGAAGCTGGGGATGTCACTGGAAAGTAAATCCAGAGGTCGTAAGAATAAACTATCCGATGAGGACAGAGAAGAATTGACGTACTCTCTAGAAATTACACAGATATAAAGTCTATATCCGAGTCTCCAAAGGAGAAAAAGTAGGATGACCGGGTAGCCTAGTATGCCGGAATAAAGGAAGCTATAAATGCTATCGTTCCGTTTGTAGGACAATAACAAGTAGATAACTACATATTTACAGTACGGATCCATGAAGAAGGTTTTAGAATGCTATTTAATTACCTTGATAATTGCCCGGATTGTTAATAAAGTACTGTTGCTAAGACATACATAATATGCAGGAGGATTAAAGCGGATTGAAATCAAAATATCTAAAACTAATACCTTTGGTATTTGCCCTTCTAATTACTACTTTTGTTGTAAGTATGATCGGTTTTTTAGTTGCCTATATTGCGACGCATATGACAGAAGAGCATACGAATGATATGGTTGAACTTTATTTTCAAGAAACTGGGTTCTATCTTGATGATTTCATGAATTCCTGGGAAGCTAGCATTGATGAATATAAAATCGATTCTAAAGAAGGATATACAATACCAATATATTATATTTGTCCCCAGGGATCATATGAAAACAAAACCATAATACTGGTTCACTGGCATGAAGGCAATCATGTGGCGATGTATCCTTTATCGGAGATATTCTTGGAGAAGGGATGGAATGTGGTTTTATATGATCAGAGGTCACATGGTAAAAACACTGCTTCCACTGTATCCTTCGGATACCTTGAGAGTTTTGATTTGGAGCAGGTAGTTGACTTCGTGAAAGGAAAAGCGAAACAACAAACCATCGGTGCCTTAGGTCAGTCCATGGGTGCCTCTACGGTTGCGTACTATTCAGGATCCGAGCATGCGGGTGAAAACCTGGATTTTGCTATTATAGACAGTCCATACAACGGAATGTACAATGAGATCAAATGGGAACTTACGAAAGTTAAAATCCCTCTTCCTGCGACAACATTAACATCCCTTGGGAGTGTATTTTGCAAACAGCTTTATGGTTATTCCTTTTCCGATGTAGATATGGTAGAGCAAGCACGGACCAACTGCATACCAACACTTTTGATGCATAGTACCAAGGATCACACATGTCCTTACTACATGTCAAAAGATATATTAAGTGCAATACCTCATGAGAATAAGAAGCTAATTACATATGATAATTCTGAGCATTTGTTCGCTTTTTGGGACGAGAGGAACCGATATACGAAAGAAGTGTTTGCATTTATTGAAGAGAGCATTGATTAGAAAAATCATATCGATATATCGGATTTTGAAAGGACAAAGCAATGGAGAAAATAGCAGTTTTGGGTGCTAATGATGAATATGTGCAGCAAACTGAGAAATACGGAAAAAAGGATGTCTTATTTGCGCTAATCTTATATGCAGTTATGATACTTGAATTTGTGTTATTAGGGAAGCTATTTGTAGAAAAAAGATCATCCTTAACAGAGGGATATATCTTTTGTATGACAGGCATTGTTGCACTAAGTATCATTGGCTGTGTATTTATGATTTGCTTAATCCGTAAGCAAAAGTTTGATACACTTGGCTTTAGCAAGAAACAGGCTATAAAGTCATTCCGAGTCGGAATGCTTTTATCAATATTGGTTGCTATGATAGGAATTATATGGATGAAAGTATCTGATTCATCAATGCGAGCCAATATTGGCGATATCATTATGAGAATTATATATTTCTTAGTCTTTATTGGTTTTATGGAAGAACTTGCGTTTAGAGGGTATATAGGAACAAGATTATATGGGTATTTTAAGAATAAACAATTATCAATCATCCTTGTAGGTGTAATGTTTTCATTATTACATATTCCCTTTCATCTAATTATGAGTCAAATGACTTTGCTAGAATACATATTAGCCAATTGGCCGAGCTTAATTAATATTGCTATTTTACATATTGGTTTTCAGTACCTGTACTCGAAGTATAATAGCATTGTTGCTCCAACTATTCTGCATTTTATCATTGATTTTATTCAATGGTTCATTATATAGCAGATTAATTGATAACACAAAGAGACTTGCATTGGATTGGATCCGGATGAAGAACCATATCGGAATTATGTAGGAAGCGGATTTGAACCGTCTGAGTATGCGAATTACTATAATATCAAAAAGCATTTGATGTTCTAAAGACAGGCGACAAGGTTATTCTGAACGGTGAGGAGGGTACGATTACTGTATGTAGGAGTGACCGGGAGGATAATCGGACAAGTGACATGGAGTAAGGCTGATTAATGAGGAGATCGATATGAATATACGGATTGATTTAAAGAATTATGACAGTGAAAATTCTGCATTTAAGCGAACGGCTGCCAGAGGTATCATCAGGAAGGGTAATCTTTATTTATTAATTTGTAGTAAGTATGGTGATTATAAATTCCCCGGTGGCGGTGCAGAGAATGAAGAGACACTGGAGGACACCGTAATTCGTGAGGTACAGGAAGAGACAGGGTTTCGCGTGATTAGAAGTAGTATAAAGGAATATGGAACGGTCCTTGAACGAAGAAAAGGAAAATACGATGATGTCTTAGAGATGGATTCCCATTATTTTTTCTGCGATGTAGAAGATGAGGCAGGTAGCCGAAATCTGGATGAATATGAGGAGGAATATGATTATCAGATTGTATGGATAACTTTGCAGGCAGCAATTGAAAGAAACTATCAAGTACCTGACTTAGAAAACTGCCCATGGGTAATCCGAGAAATTAAGATAATGGAGTGTTTGGTTGAGGAACATGATGGATGAGTAAAGGGTGTTAATAATTTATATGGAAGAGAGCGTGGACACAATGAATGCATTTCTGACAGTAATACCACTTATATTAATAAGATTCGGTCTGTTAAGTATATTAGATAAGGAATCCCTAAAACGCGCAGCCTATTTTGCCCCATTGATAGGAAAAGAGAAGACAGCATATTGGTTATATCAGCTTTCTAACCTAATGATTTTCATATATCTGTTCTTTCTCAAGATAAAAATTGATCATCAATGGTTTTACATAGGGGTATTGGTATATGGGATAGGCGTCTTATTATGTTTTATATCTGTATTGGATTATGCAAAACCTAAGGAGAATGGTATTAATCTGAGAGGACTCTACCGTTTCTCTCGTAATCCCATGTACGTCGCATATTTTATCTATTTTTTAGGTTGTGTATTGCTTACTCAGTCGTTACTATTATTTGCAGTACTAATCGTTTTTCAAGTATCCGGACATTGGATTATCCTATCGGAGGAAAGATGGTGCGTTCAAAAATTTGGGCAAGAGTATATAAATTATATGAACAATGTGAGGCGTTACATATAGGAACTATAGATATATGCGAATGCGTATCATAAATGTATCACAGAATTGCTCAGTATATATTGCTAAGTGTCATTTAAAGATATGTCGGATATCATTATAGAGTAGCATAATGAAGGAGAAAGTCAATGAAGCATCAGAGATAACACAAATCCCATTGTGATTTTTCTGCATGGTCCGGGTTTTCCTATTCCACTCATATTTCTATCAGGAATTCTTGAATAATGTTGAAAGTGAGATCAATGATGAAATTCTTTACGAGAGAATGGTTTAAATTAAAAGAAGGATCAGATATTGACCTGTTGATGTGTGTGACTAAACCGGCCGAAACCTTTTCTGAGGAGTATTTCCAGAACCTATATCACTGTATGCTAAAGCAGCATCTTAGAATACAAAAGGAAGTGTCTGAACTGACAGCGGATGATGTATTTTCACCTGGGCGGTGGGAGTCGCTGTCTATGGTTAATGAAAAAGGTGAACTTGTAGACGCCTCGCAGCTCCTTTCATCGGAGGAACTTGAACGAGTGAGAGAGGATATTTATCAAAAGGAAAAAGAAGCTTATGATAATTATGTACCTCAGGTGTATGATGAAGAGTCTCTTACAAAGCAATTTGAAAGTGATATGTACTGTAGAATGAGACAACTGGAAGCGCTGTTACCAGAAGATATACTGAGGGATGTAGCTGATATTAGAGTACTCGCTCTAAATAAGGTGTCTAAGGACATAAAAACAAGAATCCATTATTTCTGTGCTCAGAATGAGAAAGAATTAATGGAAATTCAGCAAGAATACGTGAAGCATTATAAAAGTATAGAAAAACTCCTACCAGAGAAGATACAGAAGCAATATGGATTTCATGATTGTAAGATAACAAGCTTTGAGCATAAGGGCACGGATGTGATCATTGAATTTGATCACAGCGGTGGATTTACTAATGTTTATAAATTGATCTATCATAATGCAACGATTATCGAAGAAGAACATATTGAGGGCTCCTGGTGGATATATGATGAAATATATATTACAAATGATTCCTATGAATTTCACACTGCACTTCAGGATGAGAATAGTCAGGTAAGGTACCTTACACTCAAAGCTTCTGATGTTGATTTTTACTAAGAATACTTGACTATAAAAGCGGGCTTTCTGAGAGAGAAAAAAGCGAAGTAATAGTATACAACGAATATCCAAATTGCTGATTGGATCGAGCACTTCATCAAAGAAGACCTTAGTGGAATATTTCATGTTGGAACGAAAGATACGTACGACTATATGCAATTCCAGGCAGAACTATCAAAAATGCTTGGTTTAAATGAACCAGTATTTGAGAAGGAAAATATTCCGCAAAAATGCTTTCAAGCAGTACTACCAGGAAGAAAGGAAATTCCTGAGAGTTTTCAGATGAAAGTGGTGGATGTACTAGAGTATCTAGCGAAGGTACAGAAATAAATGCGGGTATGCCCTGAAAGGAAAGGACAAAGGATAGGCCGGTGATGGGGCATTATTAGTTGAGGCTTCCTGCCTTACAAGTATACTAATGATTAATCAATGGAGATGAATAATGATAAAGAAATTAATACGAATAGGAACTGGTTTACTAATAATTATTTTATTGCTAATGGGTGTGACGATAGCTTTATTCTGGAATGAATTACACAGCTTAACATCCTTAAAAAAGTTAGATGATTATGGTAGCTTTAAGATGACCTATTACGGAGACTATGGATTTGATCAATTCCTTGAAACAGGTGCAAGAAGTGATGCTGATATTGAGGCCTTTGTAACAAAACGTTTATTAAAGGGATTGCCCCTTGATTTAGGCGTAACGGGTGCTGGATGTACAGCCTTCGTTGCAGAAAATGAAAATGGTGAAATCCTATATGGCAGGAATTTTGATTTTGTATATGCGCCGTCTTTGCAGCTTTACACAAAACCAGATAACGGCTATGCATCTGTTTCAACAGTTAATTTATCTTTTGCAGGATATTCAGAGGATTATTTGCCGGATGGTATAAGCTTTGACAGCTTTCTAACTCTTGCGGCACCCTATCTTCCCTTTGATGGAATGAATGAAAAGGGGCTAGCGATTGCACTTCTTGCCGTACCGGAGGTTCATCTTGAGAATGATGATAGCAAGATTACACTTAATACTACAACAGCCATACGGCTTGTACTTGATAAGGCAGCAACGGTTGATGAAGCTGTTGTACTCCTAAGGCAGTACAATATTTACTTTTCAGGTGACATCTACTGTCATTACCTGATCGCTGATTCCAGTGGTTCTTCGGTCATCGTAGAATATTATGATGGTGGGATACAGGTTGTTAAAGCAGATACCACTTATCAGATCGCTTCTAATTTCATTGCTTACAATGGGGTGAATATTGGAGAGGGCTTTACAGAGTTTGAGCGCTATGATACGGTGAAAACCGCAATAGAGAACAATGGAGCTTCCTTGAGTGAGGATCAAGCCATAGCTTTGCTTGCTCAAATCGGAGTTATAGACGAAGGCGTTGACAAATTGCAGTGGTCAGTTTTATATAACCTATCAACTGGTGAAGGGACATTTTTTGCACATAGAAATACTGAGAATTGCATTCCCTTTCGCATAGATATAAAACATTAGTTTATCAGCAGAGATTATTATCAAGAGTATCATAAATTTGAACTTGAGGGGTGTAAAGAATGATTCAAGGGATTGCTATTTTCGGGCTGAATGGAAGCGGGAAGTCGACTATAACTCATGCGTTGGCAAAGCAAATAGGTTATTTTGAGATGGACCTGGAGGATTATTATTTTCCTGAGCAAAGAGAATCAAGAAAATGGGCTTTAGAGAATAAGGGTGTAATCGATACAGAGCATATCGGCGAACTACCTTTTTCTAATCCTAGATCAAAGAACGAAGTACATACTGCAATTATGGAGGATATAAAGGCTCATCCTAAGTTTATCATTACTGGGGTTACAATGAATTGGGGTGATGAAATTCTTTCTCGTATAGATATTGCTTTTTGGGTTCAAACGCCAATTGAAGAAAGATTGAAAAGAATTCAAGAGAGGGAAGGAAAAAGGTTCGGAGAAAGAGTGCTTGATGGTGGCGATATGTTTGCACAACAAATGGAATTCCGAAAAGTAGTGGAAAATCGAGATTCAAAAGCAGTTGAGGAAACTGCGACGAAACTAGGTTGTCCTATTATTGTAATTGATGGAACATTATCTGTGCCCCACAATCTAGAGATAATTATAGATAATCTAAATAAATTATCGTGAAGGAATCAGAACAACTAATAATAAAAATAATTTAGATACCAAAAGGATGCGTTTTATTATAATAGTAAATTGATATAGAATCTAAGGAGATAAATTAATGAAGCTGAAAGTTTATACATTAAATTCATTTGCAAAATGTTTAGAGGGAGGAAATCCTGCGGGCGTTGTGCTTAATGCAGATGCTTTATCAGAGGATGACATGAAAAAGGTTGCTGGTATAATTGGCTATAGTGAAACTGCCTTTGTCATGAAGTCAGATATTGCAGACTTTAAAGTAAGATTTTTTACACCCAAGGATGAAGTCGATATTTGTGGACATGCTACGATAGCAACATTCAGTACACTATTAAGTCAAGGATGTATAAAACCAGGTAAATATCTTCAAGAAACCAAGACAGGAGTTCTAAGCGTTGAAATAAAGGAAGATTTATCAATAATGATGAATCAAAATACGCCAAGTTATTATCAAACAATAGGAAAGCAGGAAATTGCAGATTCGCTGAACATTACGACAGCTGAAATGATTGATGAGCTGCCAATACAAATCGTATCTACGGGTCTTAGAGATATTATTATACCTATAAAAAATATAGATATGATGAATGCGATAGAACCAAATTTTGAAATGGTATCTAAAATTAGCAGTAAGTATAATGCAATTGGTTATCATATTTTCACACTTGAGTCACTTAACAGCTCAAATGCCTATTGTAGGAATTTGGCACCACTCTATGGAATTAATGAAGAATCTGCAACGGGTACATCGAATGGTGCACTTGCATGTTACTTGTTTAAATATGGTAAAATCAAACCTGACTACGCTACTCATATAGTTTTCGAACAAGGTTATTCAATGGGAAAGCCATCGGAAATACTCGCTGAATTGATCACGAAAGAGAATGAAGTTATTGAAGTTAAAGTCGGTGGAAAGGCATTAAATCTGTCTGAAGTAGAGGTTGAACTATAAGATCATGTCTTTTACTAAGGTATTTCTTATTACTCATATTCCGATTGAGAAGCAATCCGAGGTAATACAGAGGGTACATAAGGATACATGGAATGCTCAAAAATAGGGAACGGTTAAGGATATGAGAATACGGTTGAGAAGAGTAGCTGATAAATATGCAGATAATGAAAAATCCTGGGGACGACACATATTATAGGTGAACGAATAAATGAACAATAGTTATAGAAAGGCTAGAATACAAGACTATCAAATATTTAAATGGAGGATTAGAAGATGGCAATAAAGACGTCAGCAATTGAAACAATAAATGCCTTGAACGCAATCTTTGAGAAGCATAAAAATGATAGAATTTGTGTTTTGGGAACTACCTGTTGTGGAAAGTCAACATTAAAGGAGCAAATACCTGGAACGGTTGATATGGATGAGGTATTATGGCCCCTACTGACGAAGGACGAAGAAGAATATATTTGTCAGAAACCCTGGACGACTGAAATAGGTGCCTTTACGAGAAAACTTGTAAAAGAAAGGGTGACAATAAAAGCTGGTCAACCATTATTTTCGTTAATACTTTTGGATGCTGAAGTGATTGTATATCTTGATATAAGTGATGAATTGCTTGCGGAGCATTGTATAAAAAGGGGTAATGACTTTCAAGATGCAAAAAAGGTTAAGGATGCTATAGAAGCAACCTGGAATATTCAGCGAGAAAATAATGATAAAGTATTTTACTATTTGAACGTTACAGAATGAAGTTATTGGAATTTAGTAAAACACATAAAGGCTATAAGAGGTTCTTCTACCTTTCTCGGTACAGGTTCATCACTCCTTTGTTGATGGATTACATATAGGAAGATTATCAGATATCTTACAAAGCAAACTGAATGAATATTAAATTCATACCATCTTGTTGAAAATACCATAATATACAAGCTGAGAATTTGAAATGGCAGAGTCAAAGTGATGAGAATTGCTAATATTATTATATTAAAGATATATTCAAATTAAAGAAAACTCGAGAGATAGTGATCCTGAGCATAATGTTATATTAGGAAAGGAGTACAACAGAATGGATAAATCACGTGTATATAAAATGACCTTTTCGAGTGTGTATCCGCTTTATATTCAAAAAGCTGAGAGAAAAGGAAGATCAAAAGCAGAGGTAGATGAAATAATATATTGGCTTACTGGTTATGATGAAGCCTCCTTACAAGAGCAAATAAATAATGAATCAAGCTTGGAAACATTTTTCAGACAAGCACCATGCATTAATCCAAATGCTTCACTGATAAAGGGGGTTATCTGTGGGTATCGGGTGGAGGATATAGAGGATGAATTAATGCAAAAGCTTCGCTATCTAGACAAATTAATAGACGAATTGGCTAAAGGGAAGGCCATGGAGAAGATATTGAGGAAATAAGGAAGAGAAAAGCTTGAGCTATTAGATAGGGTTTTAAGAAGTACAGCAATTACTAAAGAGAAGCTTGAGCTTTTATTACTGAAGACGAAAAGGAGAGAGATAATATGGTACGAGAGATATTAAAGCTTGGTAACCCACGGCTTTACAAAATCAGTGAAGAGATTACAGAAGCAGACAAGGCTAATTTACAGGAGTGGATTACAGATTTACATGATACGCTCATGAATTATAGGAAGGTTTACGGATCCGGACGAGCAATAGCAGCACCCCAGCTCGGAATTCAGAAGCGGTTGGTGTATATGCATACCGACAAGCCCTATGTCATTATTAACCCGGTGTTAACCTTTCCGGATGATGAAAAGTATATATTACTGGATGATTGTATGTCCTTTCCTGGTTTGATGGTTAAGGTAGAGCGATATACGCGAGCTGATATTTCCTATCTTGATGAGAACTTTGAGCCTCAGTGTATGCATCTGGAAGGCGACTATTCGGAGCTTTTACAGCATGAATACGACCATTTAGATGGTATCTTAGCAACAATGCGGGCGGTGGATAACAAGTCGCTAGTTATGGAAAAGTGAAGCATATACTCTAAGATTAGGGTTTCACAAGGGGGATATTATGGAGCATTATAAGTCCTGGGCTAACCTAAATAAGCAATTACAGTCCTATTTGTGTGATGAATATAAAGATAGAATCACTTATTTTTTAACACGGTATCATAAAGTCCATAATTCCTATGGGCGCGCGGCCATTCGATTGGATGGAAAAGAACTTGTTTGCTTTTCATGGATTGAAATGTACCATCAGGAGAATGATATGGCGAGATTATATAAAGAATACCTGGATAGCTCTTATGATGAATTAGCCGAGGTGCTGAAGTCAAAATGGGATGAAGACGGTACATACTGTGAGATGGATTTTTTAGATGCAGTACTGCATTATCGTAATATGTCAATTAAAGATGCTTTAGAATCGAATAACTACATCATTAAGCTATTAGCCATTCTGGATAGGCGGGTTGGAAAAAGGACCTTAAATAGAATAGCCAAAGACAAACTATATGAAAATTATCCTGTATGGGTAAAGCAATTTTATGAGTTGCGATTATTAAATAAAGAAGCGGATAGGGAATAATAGGATAATCGAAGAGAGGGATGAAACTTGAGTGTACATAACATAGAGCTGACTCATTTTATACCAAAGGGGCAGGTTATCTGTGAGTACATGGACAACAGACTTTTCATGAAGACAAACAAGTCCATACCCACGGAGCGTTTTGATGCAGAGTATCTTTCGATCAATTCATATATTTATCTGCCGGATCGCTACAAGCTGCCTTTACGAATCCATATGAGAGTGAAAATCGATGCGCCCGGATTATACCTGTTATTTGGGAAAGGACATGTTAATTTCGGTACATTATGGTCTGATAATCGACGGTTGGATGATATCGTAGCGCCAGCGAGAAGGACGATGTTTTATCATAATGACATGAAATTAAATCAGTATGTGGATATATCAGTGATATATGATATAAAAGAAATGCAGATCCTGATTGACGGTGAGGAGAGATACTATTCTACGAAAGAAAAGTACATGAGGTCTAATGTGTTCCAAGAGATGAATGAGAACGGCTTCGAGGTTAAGATTACTTGTGATAAGCTGGTTAATTTATGGATCGAGTCATTCACTATCACAGAATTTACGGATACCTGCGGTATTGTTCCTTCGGGGAAGGAGCTTCCTGTAGCGATTAAGAAAAATAATGCAATTGCTCAAGGTGAGAAGCCTGATTTTGAAAAATGTATTTCATTATTACCGAAGGATATTCAATGCGAGATAGTTCAAATCAACGATTATTTGAGATCCCTAAAACCTCTGAAATTCCAACGACAGATGGAAAAGAACGGCAACAAGATTACTTATGTTGCCTCCGAATATGGTGTATCCTACGCCATACATTTAAGTAACGACAGGTTTGGACATTCTCTACAGTGGTATCTATTAACCAATGGAAAACCTGAGACTTGGCACAGGAAAGCCGATCGAATGGAGGATACCCTAAGGAGTCTGGCCCAAAGATCACCGGACTTTGCTGAGCGAATGTTCTATTGTATGGAGGACTGCGTTGGGTGTTATTCCAATTGCTTGTCTAGAACTAAGTACCGGTTTGGAGAAAAGCAGAAATACGTATGTCATGGTAAGTTGAAATTTAAGATGAGTGCTTCTGGCTTTGAGGATGTTCGTATATTCGTAGATGAGATTAACCATTGTATAAGGTGATAGTTATCATAATAATATTATGTAAACCGATTGCTCGAGAAGAAGCTGTTTGATCACAGTTAATTACAAAAGTGGAAATGAATGGGGGATTTTATAGTGATACTGTCAATCATCGGACTAGTTGGAGGAGTATTATGCGCAGTTGCAGATATGCTCTTAGATATTAAAGGTAAGGACAATAAGAAATGCGGTAGTAAAAAATTTTTAGACAGTAACTGGGAGAAAATGCCGAGCTGGAGATTTATCACTTCTATCATCTTGGTTATGTTTGCGGTTCCTATGTACAGTATGGGTATCGTCTCATTAGGAAACCAGATTGCTGTAGAAAATGCTATATTAGGAGAGGCATTGAAGCTGGCCATCTTTATCGGTGCGATGGGTGGATTTTTTATCCATGCTTTTGTATGTGTTGTTCCGATTATTTATAAGGAAATAATGAAAGAGAATAACTTCGAGCTTGCTGACAGAGTTATCATGAAAGCATATAATGCAGTTATGATCCCATTTAGTACTCTTTACTTGATCTTAATACTAGTTCCAACAGCTATTGTTTGCTACTCAATCATTACAGGATTATTATTAGTACCAAAATGGTTTATTCTTCTTAATCCAGTGGTTTTTCAAATAATAGGATGGATTTTAAGAGCAGTAAAAAAAGAGTGGTTTAATGAAGTGCCTTCCATTTGTGCGGCAAGTCTGGGATTGGCCATGTATGGCGTGATTGGTATCGTTAATTTAGTTTAAAAGAAAAGGACAAACATGAAGTATATTCCTAATATTTTGACATGTTGTAGAATACTGGGGAGTTTAGTGCTCCTTATCCTAGAGCCTTTATCGAGCGCTTTTTGTATCATTTACATAATTTGTGGGGTAAGTGATATCCTTGACGGATATATTGCGAGAAGAGCAAAGTGTAGTAGCAGCTTCGGAGCAAAACTGGATAGTATCGCAGATATCATGTTCATAGCAGTGATGCTTTATGTATTACTTCCTATAATCTATTTGCCTGGGTGGGTAATAATTTGGATTATTGGAGTTGCAGTTATCCGAATGATTTCATTACTTGTCGGTTATGTAAGATTTAAAGCTTTTTCAAGTCTCCATACATATGGAAATAAAGCGACTGGATTGCTGTTATTTTTATGTCCAATGTTATTTCCTATCATTGGAATGGCTAACACAGAAAAGATCATTCTAGTAATGGCTTGCCTATCTGCAATTGAAGAATTAGTCATAAATATTACATCACAAACCTTGAATATAAATACTAAGGGAATATTCATTAAAAAAATACAGAACGCAATTTAGCATGATAGAGATCATTCTGCTATGGTGAGCTTTATATCACGACAATGAGCTATAGGATATGCATAGATCGTCAAGAGGTAAGGTATGATTCGCGTTACGATAGAAAAGGAGATTACATGAAGCAATTAATAAGGATTAATCTAGAGATGGTATATGGAGATAAACGAGATGAGCTTCATCCGGTGGTACTTAAGGATGATACAGCTTGTGTTTTAGTGGATTGCGGCTATGTTGGTTCACTGACCAAGCTTGAAGAAGCACTTAGGCAAAAGGAAATATTGCCGGAGGAGATAACACATATTATTTTAACGCATCAGGATCATGACCATATAGGTGCGGCTGCGGCGTTCAAGCGAAAATACCCAGTCGTAAGACTGCTGGCATCTACAGAAGAAGCACCTTACATAGCAGGGCTTTGCAAATCACTTCGCCTAGAACAGGCCGAACAACTGCAGAAGGTACTACCGGTGGAGCTGCAGGATTTCGGTAGAGAATTCTGTAAGCTATTGCAATCTGTAGAGCCGGTCCCCATTGATCAATCCCTTTCGGATGGGGAAAGGCTTCCTTTTTGCGGAGGCTGTGAGGTACTTTTAACAGCGGGACATACTCCTGGACATATATCACTGTTTTTACCGGAATTTGAAGCTATCATTGCAGGGGATGCTATTGCATTGGAAGAAGGTAAGCCGGTAATTGCTAATCCTCAGTTTACCCTGGATATGGAGAAGGCCACTGCTTCCATGCAGCGATTGCTGGCTCATCCTGCAAAGCAGATTATTTGTTACCATGGAGGCAGTTATTATGGTAATGGGATAGATTAATTAGATTATAAACGTGAAAAAGAAGGTAATGTAGCAGCTGCGACATTACCTTCTTTCCACCTTAATAATATCATAAATTTCCAGGAAGAACAAGACTGTTTTTTTGACGAGGGTTATGTTAATCTTTTACAATAACTTTGAGTAATGGCAGAATTCTGCTATATCCGCATGAGAGGGGATAAGGAATGGGGTATCATCAGACTGAATTCGATTTTGAGAAGGAAAGGTTAGCACAAACGATTGCAATTGCAGAGCAACAGCTAAAGAAGGCCAAAGAACGTAATGAGGAGAATAAGTCGGCAATTATCTCAGCAAAGAAGGAATTACGGGAAGAGACATCACACCATATCTCTAATCTTTGGGGTTCGGAGGCCTTTGAAGCACTTGCAGAGCTGTATCAGTATGTAAATCCAGTGGAAGAAAAGATTGCAGATTATGAAGCAGAGGCGAATAAGATTGCGATGCTGGAGAAGCTGATCAAATCTCCTTACTTTGCCCGGATTGATTTCAAATACGAGGATGAGGAGCAGTATGAGAAGATATACATCGGCCGTTCCTCCTTAAAAAAGGATAATTTATATGAGCTCGTAGTTCATGACTGGAGATCACCAATTGCAAGCGTGTTCTACCGTTTTGTAACAGGAGAGGTCTATTATGATGCTCCTATTGGTAGAATTCGCGGAGAGGTTAACTTAAAGCGTCAATATGAAATCAATCGCAGTGAGCTGGAATATTTTTTTGATGCAGATGTCCAGATTATTGATGAATTCTTAAGAAAGCTGCTGTCCCAGAATACTTCTGCGAAGATGAAAACCATCGTTGAAACCATTCAGAAGGAACAAGACATCGTAATACGAGATATGGAGAATGACCTAATGATGGTACAGGGGGTTGCAGGCAGCGGAAAGACCTCCATTGCCCTTCACCGTGCAGCTTATCTGATGTATCAGGGCTTGCAAAATAAACTGTCATCCCATAGTATTACCATCATTTCTCCCAATGAAATATTTGAGCAGTATATCTCCAATGTATTGCCGGAGCTAGGGGAAAGTAACGTGATTTCTGTGGTATTCGATGAGATATTAACCAATGTTCTGCAAAGTGAACGCATCCAATCCAGAAATCAATTCCTGGAACGCTTAATCACAAGCTCTAATCGCAAGCGGATGAAAAGCAGTATAGAATTCAAGACCTCCTTACAGTTTAAGGAGATTCTGGACCGGTTTATTGATCGCATACCGGAGAACGTTATTGATTTCGAGGATATCTACCATAAGAATCAGCTGATTATCAGTAAAGACCAACTGAGGGAGATGGTATTAAGACGAGGGGAGGTCCCTCTGGGAGTAAAGCTGAAGCAATTAGAGGAATATATACTGGAGCTTATGAAGGAAGTGGCACAGGAAAGGATCAGACGATCAGAAAAGGCAGAGGTCCTAAAGCAAATTCAGAAATTTACAGAGCTTAATATCAAAAGCTTATATGAGAGGCTATTCCATAAGGAAGAATACTTGTGTAGCCTTGGGAATGATCTTGAGCTAAATGAGACAATCAAAGCAATCATACAATATACTCAGGAAAACAAGGAAAGCCGCTTTCTCTTATTTGATGATGCGATTGCAATGACCTATCTAAAGCTGAAAATTTTCGGGACTATGAATGAGTACAAAAACATGAAACAGATCGTCATAGATGAAGCCCAGGATTATTATCCCTTGCAATATGAGATATTCAATCTATTGTATCCGAACTCGAAATTCACGGTTCTTGGCGATATGAATCAGACTCTTGAGAAGATGGAGGATATCTCCTTCTATGAGCAAATCGGTAAAATATTCAATAAGAAGAGAGCATCACTTATAACCATGGATAAAAGCTTCCGCTGTACCAATGAAATCCTTCAATATAGCTTAAAATTCATCGAGCAGAGGCCGGAGATTAAAAGCTTCAATCGAAATGGGGAAGAGCCAAAGGTATACACCGTTTCAGATGAAAGATCCTATCTCGATATGATCCTCAGTGAGATCAAAGGCTGTCAGGAAAAGGGCTACCGTACCATAGGATTAATCTGTAAGAGCGAGAAAAACGCGAATATTCTTTATCATAAACTAAAGGCTAGTATGGAGGTTCGGTTAATCAAGAATGAGTCCGACTCCGACCTCCAGGGTGTCTTCATTATACCCTTGTATCTGTCAAAAGGGCTTGAATTTGATGCGGTATTAGTCTGTGACGTAGACGCACAAAACTATTACACAGAGGAAGATAAAAAGCATCTATATATCGCATGTACCAGGGCGCTTCACCGACTTAACCTGTTTGCGATGGGTGAGAAGAGTCCATTAATAGAATAAGAAATGAAAAAAGTGCACCTCTAATGCTTAGATGATGTTTCGTCTAGCAGTAGGGGTGTACTTTACGGTTTCAGTCTTTTTCATTATCAATCAGATTATATTAATGGTAGGCTAATTGGGGAAGTATGTAGACTTATAAAGTACCTCTAACCTCTTGCCAGTCAACCAAAAGATTATAGCGCTGAGTAGTAAAACGAAGGACACAATAATTAGGATCTTCAGGACCGCTAAAATGGTTTGCTAAGCCGTCATACCACATTTCCCTTTTAATTTCCGGGTCAGTACAGATATCGATGGTACCGACTAAGGTGATGTTATAATCTGGTGCATTAAAGCAGACACTGGCCTTTTTACAGCGATTAATTCGATCTGTTCTTGTTCCTCCAAGACCGGTACAGAAGGTAATCCAATGGATTCCATCCGCTTTTGAGGCAGTAATGGTTGATGCGGTTGGATAATCATCCAAATCAATCAATGATAATACACAATAAGTAGCTACTCCAGTATTCTTCTGAACAATTTCACCTGCTTTTTTTACAATTTCTTGATTCATGTTCCTACTCCTTCGCATTCATAATAATGTATAACAGGCTTACTAATCAGTTCATACAAGTTGTCATAATCAAGAACCGAATTAAGCTTATCTGTTGGGATAAGTATATCAATTGTAACACGACAATAGTATGTCATGACCAAAGTCAATATGAAAATTTACCTTGGATATACTTACCAGTTTATATTATACACGTTATTTATGAATGTATAAAGTAAATAAAGATGCTATCCCATACTTTTACTAATGTGATGGGAAAGTATGGCAATAATCTGCGAATCATGTTACCATATTAATAAAGAGTTAATAGAAATAGGTTAAATAATGTATAATACAATTCAATGCAGGAGGAGTCATTATGACAAATAGTGAAATTATTAACATTGCAATGCAACAGTCTGCGATTGAAAGTAATTGCAGTATGGAAGATTTTAAGAAGACCGAAAACAAAGTAGTTATATCTAAGAAAAATCCAGGAGCCAGAAAATATTTGGAGCTGCCTTTTTACTGTGATCTAACCTCCTATGGTAGTAATATAGTAGCTTCTGTCTCGGAAGAATTAGCGGATATAGTAAGTGATTATATAGGGAAATATCCGGTAGAGCATTGCTTTGAAACACCTAATCTACATACATTGAGTGAAAAACTAAAGCCATTTAACTTAGACGTTTGCTTTATGGCAGAGTACTTCCTACCGGATATGGATGTTTTAAAACCAATTGAATGTAAGTATGAAACACGGGTTATGGAACCAGATCAATTCGCAGCATATTATTTACCGGAATGGGGTAATGCGCTGTGTGCAAAACGTAAGCAATTAGATGTATTAGCTGTGGGAGCCTATGATAAAGGAAAGCTTATCGGACTTGCGGGGTGCTCTGCAGATTGCGATACCATGTGGCAGATAGGGGTAGATGTACTGCCTGAGTATAGAAGACAGGGCATTGCTTCCAGTCTTACGAGCAAGCTTGCTATAGAGATTTTAAACAGAAGGATGGTTCCCTTCTATTGCTGTGCATGGTCGAACCTAAAATCGGTTCGCAACGCAATAAAAAGTGGATTTAAACCGTCTTGGGTACAACTTACTGTAAAAAGCAATAATTTTATCACTGATATGAATAAATAGGATCAAGGAGACGGTTAATGAAATCCACCGACTAATATATGATAATGTTACCCTGCCTAAAACAAGTCCGATATTCGGGAATTATTCTGAAACCTGTTGAATAAAAATGCTCGTAAGAATGATTTGATACATTTGGATGAATTAGGAGAAGACTTTATTACATAATGTGAAATATTTAACATAGAAATGGAACAATCTGTGATTGACAGTTATAGCAGCATAGAAGATTTTTGAACATATGATCCTATGGGTGAATGAGTTAATATATTTGCTCAAAGGCAGTAATTTAATAGAAAAGGGAGAGAAAGTATTATGAAAACAGTTGTTATTAAGGAAATTGAAGTACCTAGTCCATCGTACGCAAAGGTATTGGATTTGACAGCATTGAAGGTTAAAGGCTGTTTGGGTTGCTGGAACTGTTGGTGGACAGCACCGGGAAGATGTGTACACAAAGACCTGGACGATTTTTATTACAATTATCTATCTGCAGATAAGGCAGTGTTTCTAGTAAAACTACAAAGAGGGTTTATCAGTGGGAACCTTAAAACACTTCTAGATAGAATGATTCCCCATTTTCTTCCCTATTGTGTATTTGAGAATGGCGGAACAAAGCATTCGCGTAGATATGAAAAATACCCGGATATTGAGTTCTACTACGCAGGAGAATTTGAAAATGATGATTACCAACAAATTTTTTACGATTATATCTATAAGGTATTTGATCAGTTTTATTCAAAGAATATTACTATAAAGCCAATATCGGCTTTTGTTGAAAGCGAGGTATGCTAGAGATGAAAACTATTATATTAAATGGTTCACCAAAAGGAAATACAGAAAAAAGCGGAAGCTATTTTCTTGCAAAAGCATTCGTGAGCGAGATGGAACAGCCATGTGAAATACGTTCCATCGCTGCTGAGGATACAACAAATCTTGTAAATTACATAAAAAACTTTGACCATGTTATTCTAGTCACACCAAATTATATACATGCTGTGCCTGGGATTGTCATAGAATTCTTGGATCAGCTTCCTCCTGCTGACCGTCCTCAGTCCTATGGATTAATCATCCAATCAGGATATCCGGAATCGTCTGAAAGTGAGATCTTCTGCAAATATTTTACTTGTCTGTTGCGAAGCTTGAACTACAATTCCCTTGGTACGGTTATCAAAGGTGAGTGTGCCGGAATAGCTCTTATGCCAGATATGTTTAAAAAGCTTGCAAAAGAATTTGCAGGGTTTGGTAGAGAATATGAGAGGCTTGGTATATTTTCTGAAAAGTATATTAAGACGTTTGCTGAGCCTTATAAGCTTTCAAAATCAAAGGTTCGGTGTCTGAATGTGCTAGATAAAATTGGTGTCACGAAGATAAGCTGGCATACAATGCAAAGGAAGCACGGTGGTTATAAAGATAGATTAGCTCGGCCCTTTCTATCGTGATTTTCTCTTGACAACAACCGGAAGGGATGGATAGTCAGGAGGATTAATAGGATAAGAAGCGAAGAATTTATGAGAATTAATATTTTATACTCATATTTACTTAAGTTAATCAATCAGAAGAAGCGGGGAGTCAAGACAAACCAATTAGGACATGGTAGAAAATTATCTCGATCTTATTTATGGCAAAATATGTAATAGTATATTATAAATAAATTAATTATGTTACGATATTGAGAAAAAGTAGGAGGATATATTATGTTCAGATCAATTCTTCAGATTTATGTCAAAGGAAGTGATGCTGCTTTCGAGCTTTATAAGAAAGCATTCGATGCTCAGGTTGGTTATCAGGAGGTCGATGAGAATGGCAAGATCATTCATCGAGAGCTTGATGTTTGCGGACAAGCTATTGCAATTGGTGAGGCCAATGACGATACGCGAGCAGGTGGTGAAAATAGAATTACGGGTAACACAATGCAATTCTGTATTCAGTTTGGGGAAGGACAGGAGGAGAAGGTAAAAAGAGCATATGAGACACTTCTTGAGGGAAGTACGATTATTACCCCCTTTAATGAACTCTTTTTTAGTCCTTGTGGTGTGGAGCTGATTGATCGATATGGAGTTTGGTGGTGTTTGTTCGTATAGAAAGACCTGCCGTACCAAACAATCGATGAATCTACGTTTAAGGAAATATAAGAAGCTATTATTGAAAACATCAGAAGACTTAGGTGATTAAAAGATTGAAGTGATAAGAAGCGGGGATAATAGGAGAGAGTACAAGGATAAATTATTGTCTACTAATATCGCTGCGATTTATCATGGAGGTTTTTATGGGATTTCGGTACAGAAAAAGTATTAATTTAGGCGGAGGATTCCGTGTTAATATCAGTAAGTCGGGAATAGGGTACAGTTGGGGTGTTAAAGGAGCCAGGATCACAAAAACTGCAAGAGGAACAACTAGGCGTACACTATCAGTACCCGGAACAGGAATCTCTTATGTGGATGAAACAGGAAAACGTAGAACGCAGAATAATGCGAAAAATGGTTCCTATAGCAGCTCCAATCAAAGGCCTAATGATGTTATGCCAGCGGAAAATATGGAAGTCGTAGATGTGAGTAAATATCAACCGGCCGAATATAAAGAATTACTTGATCGTCTTAAGAAGGTGCAAAACCTAAATTTGCTTAGTACGATTCTCATACTTACGTTTCTTCTTGCGGCCATACCTATCTTTATAATTACAGGTATGGCTGGTATTGTATTAAAAATATATACTCACACCAAGTTGGTGGTTACCATGGAATATGAGTTTGACGAGGACTCAAAAATAGCGTTTGAGCAATTCAATTCTATTTGGATGAGTATGAATACCAATAAGAAATTCTGGCAGATAATCACAGCTGCTCAGATTCAGAATGCGAAAGCCCATGGTGGTGCAAAGACCGGTGTAACCCGGATACCAGCAAAAGCGATAAATAAATTGCCATATTTCTTGAATTCAAATATTAATCCTTTTGGACTTCGGTTAAAAAATAAGCAATTGCTTTTTCTGCCAGATAAACTGCTGGTAATAGATGGTCGCAGGGTTGGAGCACTGAACTATTCCGATATCGATCTAAAGCTCGAAAAGACTAATTTTATTGAAAGCAGTGCAGTTCCGGCTGATGCGAAGGTAGTTAGACAAACCTGGTTGAAGGTAAACAAAGATGGATCTCCAGACAGGAGATATAAAGGCAATAGACAAGTCCCGGTGTGTGAATATGGTGAAGTAATTATTCAATCCGGTAATAAATTATATGTTGAACTTATGTGTTCTAATTCACAAACGATTGATACCATGCGTACTTATGTATCAAGTGTATTTTCAAAATCTTAACGTGATATGATTTCAAGCATATGTTCAGGATTAGCGAATATTGATTGTTACAAAGAAATATATAGGAGTATAAGTATGGACGGAAAGTTACATGTACATTTCATGGGGATAGGTGGGAGCGGTATGGCGCCTATTGCAGTAATAGCAAAAAGATCAGGCTTTGAAGTGACAGGATGTGATTGCAGTGCCTCAAGTTATTATACCGAAGCCTTACAAGATTGTGGAATTGATATACAGATAGGTCATAGCAGTGAGCATCTGGAAGGAGTAGACATCTTGGCAGTAACCCCTGCTGTATTTGACATTAATCCGGATCACCCTGAGCTCCTTGAAGGAAGAAAGCGCAATATTGTAATGACCTGGCAGGAATTTATGGGAAAATACCTTCAGAAGGATAAATACGTCATCGCAATCGCAGGCACCCACGGTAAGTCAACCACGACTGTATTGATGGGATTAGCCCTGGAAGCGGGAGGTTTGGATCCTATCGTGGAAGCCGGAACGATATACAGACCCTGGGGAGGCGGTTTCCGGCTATCTGATTCGAAATACTTTGTCTGCGAGGCGGATGAGTTTAATCGCAATTTTTTAAACTATGCACCATCATTCATCATAATCAATAACATAGAGATGGATCATCCTGAGTATTTCAAAGATTTCAATGAGTTTAAAGGAGCTTTTATTCAATTTATTCGCAATATGCAGCATCCTGGTACTCTGGTCGTAAATGAAGAAAGTCAGGGTATCCGGGAGGTCCTGGTTGAATTAAAGGATTGGCTTAGTCATAATCAGGTCAAGGTCATTGGATATTACCTAAAGGATAAGTTCGATTATCCTTTCAGTGCGGAGTATCAGGGTGAAATAAGTAGCTTTACAGAAAACGGTGTAAACTTTGAGGTTCACGGACCAGACATTATGGATAGGTTTACATTAGGCCTGCTAGGGGAACATAATGTATCAAATTCCTTAGGGGTTCTTTGTGCTGCATTCCACTTAGGGATATCTGTAGAGACACTAAAGAGAGTATTTTGGGAATACAAGGGGATCGGAAGAAGAACGGAATTAGTGGCTGAAGTAAATGGCATTAAAGTATTTGACGATTATGGCCATCATCCCACAGCGATTGCTGCAGTCCTTGATACATTTCGGACTACGTATCCAGGCAGAAAACTATATGCAATACTGGAACCGCATCAGATATCAAGATTGAGATTATTCTATAAGGAGTTCATAGCTGCTCTGAACAAAGCTGATGAAGCTATCGTGACAAAAACTTATGTTGGCAGGGAGATCAATAAGAACCTAGATCCCGTTGATATGAAATCCCTAATTAGCGAAGTAGAGGATGGCAAGGCTACATATATTGAAGATTATCATAAGGTCGCAGAAGCGATTTCTTCAAAAGCAGGGCAGGGCGATATTATCGTAGTCTTTGGTGCCGGTAA
Source organism: Bacillota bacterium (assembly GCA_023411555.1). Lineage (GTDB taxonomy): Bacteria > Bacillota > Clostridia > Lachnospirales > Lachnospiraceae > Mobilitalea. The sequence continues at coordinate 57,314 of JAEYOQ010000047.1, read as the reverse complement.
TTCCTATCAATTTACCAAATTAATTATAGAACGGTTGAAGGCAGCATTGTAAATACTGCCGTTCTTTTCTTCCAGATTGTATATAGTTGTCTGGTGGATTGGGACGAACTAGATAAGGTGAGCGCAAGATTTGGGAAGGACTTCAAGGAAATGGACCGACATCTAATCAGAAATATTAGTAATGTATTAAAATCAGCCGGATACGGTGTGGAGTCCATACCAGCTCATTGGTTAATGTGCTTTCTAAGGAGTTATCAGGGAGAATCGGGTTTTTAACACAAATAGGAGTGATGATATGATCGATATGAAGCGAATACATAGGATATACTTTTACATAGTGGCAGCCATCTTAATGTTAATATTTGCATTTACCGATTTGCAGATTTCATTGGCAGTTGTGAACCAGAAAAGTTTGTTTGGGCGTTTCTTTGAAACCTTTGGGGAGGCCCCCTTATTCATAATGTTTTGCTTTTCCACGGTATTCCTGTTTATTCATCTGAAACAGGAGAAGTTAACCAGAATCATTATCATTCGGATATTAATGATACCTGGCATGATAATCGGTGGGATGTTTACACTCCATCAATGGGTAAGATATCTGACGGAATATATTACCGGAGAAAAGGCGTCTGGGCCATGGATGGTTATATTGATTATTATTCCTGTCCTGATCTGCATTCCGTTTGCAATAAAGGTGAAGCAGGAAAATATAGAAAAGGTAAAACGTTTTGCGGTATATTGTATTATTTATTTCATCGCTGCTCAGGTGATTTCTTCTGTGATTAAAGTACCATGGGGCAGAATGCGCTATCGGGAAATGATTGATCCGCATCTTCAATTTACACCCTGGTATCTACCTCAGGGGATCACCGGTAGTCGTTCCTTCCCATCAGGACATACCTTTAACTCCTGCGGTACCTTGATTCTACTGTATTTACCCAGGCTCAGTGAGAAATTTAGAGGAAAAGAAAAAGCACTCACGATAATGTGCATTCTCTGGATTGTATTGGTAGCATTAAGCCGTGTTATTATCGGTGCTCATTTTGCATCAGATGTTACCATGGGCGCCGTCCTGGGTGTTACACTCTATACAACTATGAATTCAAAGCATCGTTTTATCGATTAGTTATAAGAATTCAACCATTTCCTCAGATAGGTCTGTGATTTCAGAATACAGAATATCCCGGTAATCAATCCATGCCTTCTCATTCTCTTGCGGAGCTTGAAAGAGTGGTATATTTAATGTGCTATCAAGTAGGAAGCGATTTATAATATCCTGTGTGGGATCCTCTGTTATGATACTATTCACAATGCTACCCTCTGAGATATAAAACAGCTTATATCCCTGATCTAGAGGAAGCTTTAGCAATATATTTCTTGATATTAGGTTTCGATAGCCATTGAGGCCGTTTTTTATCATCCGAAAAAAGACAATCAAATCTCGATAGACGGAAGCAAGCTCATAATGATAGGAGATAGCGGCTTCCTCCAGCTTCGACTGCAGAGTCTCTATTAAGAGAAGGAGATGAGGTTCTGAGTTAAATAACTCCAGCAGTATGGCCCGGTTGAGTAGAAAGGTGTCCTCATCCATCGTGACCGGAAACATGTGATATTCGAGCTCGTATCGATCGTCCACTTTGGTAATGGGATAAATGTTTTTCAGCATGTCCAGATATTGGTTGAAGGCATATTTACTTCGAAAGGGCCCGAAGGAAAGATCTGTTCGTTCTCCGGTAATGGATAAAGGATGGTATTTGTTATAATTTTCTACCTGGATATAAAAATAGCGCTGATCATTTTTCATTAGAGCGTTAAAACGTGGTTGATATTGTTTGATTAAGGTGCATTCCAGCAACCTGGCTTCCAGATGAGTATCGGTAACGATATATTCAATATCCCTAATCATGGATACCATACGGCTAATCTTTTCCCACTTCGGCCTATCGGTAAAATATGACCGGACTCTATTTTGAAGGCACTTGCTTTTACCGATATACATGATTACCCCTCTGGAATCAAGCATTTTATAGATTCCGGGGAGTTTGGGAATCTGCTTTAGCTTTTCCTTCGTAATATATTTATGCTCCATAGGCTTCCATTTGTTCTCCTGATAAATATATAAATTATGATCCTTATCATACTTCAAAATACATAACCTGTAATCGTATGTGTCAATATCATAACATAGGGATCCTAGAAAGTCTATCTTGCGACCTCTAGTCAAAGGCTTTTTTAGTTTATAACTCCACGGTCATTACATTAATTAAATACTTCTCAGAAAAGTGAGGTAAAATCGATATGAATACGATATTTTTATCAAGTATGCCACTTGAAGATATGAAAGATATTTCACCAAAATTAAATAATATCAATAATTTTGTCACTCAGCTAAAGGAATATCATAAAAAAGGTTTTGATAATTTTGTTTACCTTCCAAGCAATCCCATAGCACACGATATCAATGATTTTTATGCTGATTTATACCACAAGGCATTTGATAATAGTGATTTAAAATTTAAGAACTGTATCTTAGTAGATGATAGAAATCACACAAAAGTTCATGAAATAATTAAAGCTGCAGATATCATTATTTTAGGCGGGGGTGAATTGCCACGCCAAAATACTTTTTTTAACAATATTCACTTAAAGCAAGAATTGATCAATTATGATGGGATTATTGTTGGAATGAGTGCTGGTTCAATGAATTTGGCTGATATAGTTTTTGATTTTCCTGAACTTGATGAGCAAATTGGAAATCCGAACTTTATCAAAGGCCTTGGATATACTGATATAAATATTGTTCCTCACTATAAACCAAATGAGAGAAATTACAATCTAGAGAGTGGATTAGATGCGTGGGCAACTTATGTATTGCCGCATAGTCATAGAATAAATATTTACGCACTTGTCGATGGAACACACATATTAATACAAGATAATCATGCAGAAATCTTTGGCGAAGCATATTTGGTCAAAAATTCAATCATAAGTAAGCTATGTAATAATTACGAATCATGTATATTGTAAATTAAGTTCGTATGATATAAGTGTATTATTACATCCATAGGAGATTCTCTTTTTTATTGTTGTTAAAAATCGTATGTTACAAAATATGGTATAGGATAATAAAAACTGACGTTATCATTAAATGAAATTCTGATAACTTCAAATTACATTTATTACATTACGGACATAATTTAAGAAACACGAAATACATATGATATTTTTTGCAGGAGGATCTTTATGAAAGCTCAACAAGCAGATTGATATAAAATAGATGGACCTTGATATTAAAAATCAATCATGGGTGGATAATATCGAAAATCAAGTGGACTTTATTATTAAAACCCTTAACCTGACCGGTAAAGAATGTTTTCTTAGCTTAGCATGCGGATATGGCCGACAACACTAAGCCCAATATAGGATAGTATCCCCATTTTGTAGAAATATTCAAACTGATGAAAAATAAAATCATCCAGCTCGGAGGATTTATTTTTATGGCTAAGAGAAGAGGGGCGAATCTCTCGAAAGACAGGCCCTGCGTGAAATGTTTAGCGGATGTTTATATAGCAATCGATATTGATATAGATGAGCATCAGATACACAGAACAAGGGGTGTATCTACCATATGTAAAACGTGTACAGCTTCTAGTGCTAGAGGTTTTGTCGATGAAATGTAGCGATGAAATATAGTAAAATTAGATAAATATTAATCTTAATGACAATATTCTAGATATAGATAAATATTTAACAAAGAAATGCTAAAATAATGAGATTAATCATTCGATTATTTAGATGAATAACTTTAAATGGCATTATTCCTAGCACATATTGGATAAAAGCATTACAAGAGTTTGAATGTTCTAAAATTGAGGTGATCTGCAAAGGACACTTGATTTCTAATAAGAATAAAGTAGATAATGTAGCCACTGGACGACCAGTAATTTATTCAACAAAACAATTAGTAAAGCTATAAAATTACGAAGATCGATATAATTATCAAGAAATAGCTACTTAAGCAAGAATTAATAAAAGAACTTTACTACAAGCAAATAAAGAAATAATACATAAAAGTATGTATGTCTATGAATTTTATTTCCTAACATAAATCATTCATATTATATGGTTATAGAAAATAAGATATGATGCAGAAACACTTAGTTTTGGGATTACTGTAATAATTTACAATTGGATATTTTTCTGGCTTAAATACATTCATCTATTCGTTAAACAACGGTTTTGCGAATAGTTGGATGGATACCCAATGATATCACATTCGTACAGAAAATGTTGCCGACTGACACAAATCGCTTATACTAAAGCGAACCTTTATTAATTATGATAATTTACTACTCTTTAATAAGGACAAATAATTCATATAATAATCTAATACATAAAAATTCTCTGATTATTATTTAAACCTATTATTATATGAAGAAAAAATGACAGAATTCAAAATTACTTTAATTTAGTCCTAAGCCTTATATAGATATTAAAAGGTTTTCAGTAAACGGTGTTTATCTAATGATTAAAACCTTTTTATCAAGTCATTTATACTAATTGTATTATATATAGTATAAACACAATAAAATTCAGCTCGCTTATAATTCAATGTGGGGTTAAAAACTGACAAAGTTTGTTTTTAAGCCCATATATTTTGGTTTCAATTATCCTGATCACTTTTTTGAATTCCTCATCATTTTTACCTGTGGGATCATCCAATCCCCAATCTTCACTATGCTTGCATGGTAAATAAGGACAATCCACATTGCATCCCATCGTAACTGCGATATCTACTGGAGGAATTTCAGCAATTAACTTTGAATATTGCGTTTTCTCCATATCAATACCATATAATTCAATCATTAAACGAACTGCGTCTTGATTAATTTGAGGTTTTGCTTCTGTTCCAGCAGAGTAACAATCAAATATATCTCCTGCTAAGTGCTTACCAAGTGCCTCTGCTATTTGACTACGGCATGAATTATGAACGCAAATAAATGCTACCTTAAGTTTATTTCTCATTAGTATCCCTACTCTCTTGCTTCTGGAAACCAGTACCTTGTATTATTAGCTATCATTACTAATATCAACATAACAGGCACTTCTGTTAGAACACCTACTATGGTTGCTAGTGCAGCTGGGCTTTGGGTTCCAAATAATGCAATTGCGACCGCAACTGCCAGTTCAAAAAAGTTAGAGGCACCAATCATACCGGCAGGTGCTGCTATCTCATGAGGAAGTTGTATAATCTTGCATGATATATATGCAATGAAAAAGATAAGGAAAGTCTGAATAATCATTGGTACAGCAATTAACACAATATGCAATGGATTATTCAGAATTACATCTCCCTGGAATGAAAAGATTATTATTAATGTAAGTAATAGGCCTATTGTGGTAATATTCCCAAACTTCGGTATAAAACTATTTTCAAAGTAATCAAGTCCTCTCGTTTTTGTTATATAATTTCGAGTAATGATACCACCAGCTAACGGGATAACTACAAACAATACTACAGATAAAATAAGAGTATCCCAGGGTATAGTTACACCACCCACACCTAGAAGAAATGCAACTATAGGGGTGAAAGCTATAAGGATTATAAGATCATTTGTTGCTACTTGTACTACTGTATAAGCAGCATTGCCTTTAGTTAAATAACTCCATACAAATACCATCGCTGTACACGGTGCTGCTCCAAGAAGTATTGCACCCGCAAGATAATCTTGTGCTAATTCAGCTGGGATAAGCGGTCTGAAAATTACAAAGAAGAACAGCCATGCAATACCAAACATAGTAAAAGGCTTTATTAACCAATTAGTTATCCAAGTAACAAAAAGTCCCTTGGGATTTTTACCTACATTTTTAACACTTTGAAAGTCTACTTTTAACATCATTGGATATATCATAAGCCAAATTAAAATTGCCATTGGTATTGATACATTTGCATATTCAAATTGCCCTAAGAAATCAGGGATTGATGGGAGGAATTTTCCAATAAGTACTCCAACAACCATACAAAGAATTACCCAAAGGGTCAGGTATTTTTCAAAAAAACCAATACCAATATTTTTATGATTACTCATAATCAATCACGCTCCATTTCAACAGCATCCATCGCTGCTTGAACAATCACAGCTTGGCTCGCTTCCTGTTAGCCAACCCATAATCACGGCTGACGCACATCCCACTCCAGAATCAACAGTGATGGCATTTACAGGACAGTTCTTAGCACAAGCTCCGCACTCCATACATCTGTCTTTATCTTCAATCCTCGCTTTCTTTTCGATCATACTGAAAACTCCATGAGGACAAACCTCAGCGCATCTTCCGCAACCGATACATCCTTCATCAGTCAGAACAAGCGTTGCTACATTTCTTAAATATCTATGTTTCATTGTATCCTCCTTTATACCAAGAAGCTATTTACCAACAATAATACAAGTCCTACAACGGAAGAAATAGCCATTAGTGGCACAGCTATTTTCATTTCTTTGATTACACCAGAAAAGGATGTATAGGTTGACGAGCCTGTGAAATTCATCGCCAAATAAGCAGACAATGATGGCAATAAAAGCAAATAACCTATAGCAAGTAGCTGGGATCCTGGAATAAACCAGCCACTATACCAGATAAATCCTGATGCCCATAGCAATCCCAGTAACCAACCCTTCCATGCGAATGATCTACCAGGTATCGCTGGGAGAAACAAAGGTGTTATGACAGTTCCCGTTACCACTGCTCCTGTATAGGCAATGAAATCTGCAAGCCCAAAAGGTCTTGCAACGAATAGGTTTAGTAAAAATAATATACCGAAAACCATCAATGAAGACTTTGCGGCAGACACTAGCTCCACTGGAGTGAGCACCAATCTGTCCCAAATCGTAAATTTCACGGTACGCATTTCTTCAGTAGCTTTATATCCTGCAACGATAAATGTCTTTATGTCCTTAGCTCTAACAGGTCCATAGACTACAGAAAAGCCAGTTTGCTTTGTTACTTCGTGAGCACTAACGCCAGGTGCACCTAATTGTGGCAAAATCAATTTCTTGTGAGATACTATCTCCGATAACCCTGTTTTTGATATACGAATTACTAATTCATCTGTTCCGAATGTACCTTTACCAGCAGCGCACCAAACATTGATGCCCTTTGTGTCAAGTATCAGAATCCAACAATCAAGACCTGATAACTCTCTCCTTAAGGAATCAAATGTTAGCTTGTAATTGGCGCTAACCAATACAGGAGAAGTATGATCCGGCTTACCTATAGCATAAAGTCCTGGATTAATCTTATAATTCATTCTGCCGATACCAAAGCGTACCTTCCACGATCCGAGTATATCTTCGAGATTAAGATTTGTTGAAACCACTGGCACACTGCCTTTAGATGTATGTATTTCATCTGTTATCCATTTATCATTTATATCATATTGTGTGATGGTTTCTGTGTTGCAGCAACTATCGCCTGAGCAGCAACAGGACTTTTCATTACTCATTTTCATCACATCCTTTACAATATTGATTATCAGTTTTATTGCTTCTGACTTTTTTGCATATGCAATCATCTTTCTCACAAGTTATGCCTGTAAGGAATTCTATTAATTCAGTTGTTTTTTCTATATTTAATGTATACCTCATCCATGCCCCATCACGTACTCCATTTACAAGTCCGCTTTCAGTTAGAGTTTTCATATGATAACTGAGTGTGGATTGAGAAATGCTAAATTCTTCTAAGATATCGCAAGCACACATCTCTCCACAAGATAGCATATCAATAATTTTTAACCGTGTTTCATCAGACATAGCCTTAATTGCAGGAACATATTCTGCATATGAATGCTTCATTATATAACCCTCCCTTATATATTCATATGTATCAATGACATCGAATATTCTCGATATGTCAATAATTATATTAATCATATCGATAGTTGTCAATATGATTAAATATAAAACATATAAAAATCATTACCCGTGGAAAAACGTTTTAAGAACAATAAAAGTTCTCCTATACTTAAAAAAGATAAGGTCCAAAAGCCCTCTTTCTCGGATTGCTGTATCAAATAATTAAGAAGAGATGTACCTACACCCTTTCCTTTATGCTTTTCACTAATATAAACACTGACCTCTGCTACACCTGCATAAACACAACGATTTGAAACAGCAGATAATGATTCCCACCCTAATATCATTTCTCCGGTTCGAGCAACTAAGCGGCAGGTATTAAGATGTACCTTATCCCATTCTTCCCAAGTTGGTACCTCGCTTTGGATACCGTTGTATGTTGGATTTTACATAAATAGTATAGCAAAATTCCTAACTATTTTTCTTAGAATGAGTTATATAACTAAGATATAGCTTATAAAGACAAACGCTGCCAATACAAAATTAGCAGCGTCTTTCCTTCTTATTAATTACTTTCTAAAGCTGTGATTCCTTTGTAAAATAAATTGCTATGTCCTATCTAAATCTTTACTATATCCATCTGCTGATACTCGAATAACCAGCCATTTTTACTTGACCTTTTCAAAATAAAAGGTCTGACTTGTATCGGATGCCTCGGTCCATAGGATAATCTTAGTATTATCCGAGAAATTTCCTCCTGAAATCCCTAGATAAAATCCATTGCTGTCCTTGATCCGGTAGCTTCCATTTTCTTGCTTTACTATGGTAAAGGTCTTATCGCTTTCGTCGGTTACAGAACCGGATTGTGTAAGAACGGCTCCCTTAGATTTGCTGCTTGTCAACCATTTGTCGGAATGGACACACTTTATGGTATATTGATTATCCTTCACTTTGGTAATCTTGAATTTTTGATTATCACCACCATGTCTCGTATAAATAATGATGTTTGCACCATTCTCCTTGCTTCCTTCATTCACATCAAAGAGTAACTGTGGGCTATTCGAGGATTTGATATAGTATATGCCATCATCCTTCAGTTCATCAATGATAAGTGGCACATCCTTCTGGTCTGAAGCAGTTTTATCCGTTTTCTGATTCCCGATTTTCTTTTCAATATCTTCGACATCATCCTCATCCAATGGTGAAAAGGATATCTCAGCCTTTCTCGGCGCATCTAAACTTTTTTGTGCTACTAGGGTTAAGGATGTTCCTTTCTTTACATTACCAGAAACAGAAAGGAGCAACTCGGTGTTCGTAGAGGGACGCAAGCTATACCAATTGATACCGTAGACATCAAATCTGGTAAAACCTAACATAAATTCAGTGTAAAATTAATTCTATTGCATGAAACAGGATTTTTTCGACATGAATAATGATAAAATTATGTAAACAAGTTTCACATTTTTTATTATTTATCCTAATTCCTTAACCATTACTTTTTTATTGCTTGTCTCATAACATTCAGTGAAACCAAGTTTTTCATACATACTAACCGGTCCCATAAAATCCTGTTCAGTATCAATAAATTCTATGTTCGGATATGCTTCAACACATTCAAATCCTTCCTTTTTGGCATCCTTGCATACTTTTTCTAAAAGTCTTGAAGCTATGCCTTTCCCTCTGAACTCTGGAGCGATAGCAAAGCAGAACACAGATTTTATACGCTTATTGTCTTTTCTGATTTCGTTCATGAACATCTGCCAAGAGATACATTCATAGCATTCGGATTTTGTATTGGTATTGCACCAGCCGATCACGGTGTTATCATGATATGCCAGATACCCCTGTATGAAATGATTTTTAATATATCGCTCAGCAACTTCACGTCTTTTTAAAGCGGTCGAACAGTCATCTAAATTGCCATGGGTACTGGCCCAGCATACGCAATAACATCTGTGTTCTTCTAGTCCTGTGGAATGCGGTGTAATATCAAAAAAGTGTAAGTAGTCCTCCACCAGTTCGAGCGTAAGTCTTTTTATTTCTATCTCCATGCTTTGTTCCTCCATCTCCTATCTTGCGCCTGTCCTCGTCCAAGCTGGGTGTGGCATCCGGATTATAGGCACTTTCCTTGACAAACTTCTAAACTACTATATTTAGTTTAAGCCTTCTAGTTCTAAGACCTTCTGGATGCTCTCATCCTTTGATAAATCTGCTCTTTGCTTCGGATGTCCTACTTCGTAATGCGGCTGTGTTTTTACTTCTTCATTGCAATAACCATCCATAGAAGTACCATAGTCAACAGAAAACTTAAATACATAGCCACTGTTTGGCAGTGCCGCCATGAGAGGATCTGATCCAAGACCTTCACCACCAGTAGATTCACCAATTAAAGTGGTAAAACCACATAGGAACCGTTCCTATAGAATAGAAAGCTTTTAGTTTACCTCAATCCTTTTAATGTACTTTCTTCTAGAATTAATATGTAAATCTCAATTCCTAATAATAGCACATAACATAAGGGAAATATGTCATAATATGGAACGATTGTTAAGACTTAACATGATATATAAGTTATAGGTTATAGTAAGTAGAAGCTATTTAATCTGAAATTATTTTCTTACATTAAATAAGGTAAGGACACTCCGAAAGAAAGCTTTCGAAGGATCCTTACCTTACTTTATCTTATGTAATCTTCTAAGTAAATTATATGTACGACTATTTTCTACTCAACTTCAAAATCAGGTTCTTCCTTAAGAAGTAAGCTTAACACTAAGGCAACAATTGTACCTGCGGAAATTCCTGATCCAAAAAGGCTGCTTAAGATGCCTGGAAGATGTGCAACAACATCAGGTTTAAAGGTAACACCTAAACCGATTCCTAAGGAGCTTGCAATAATTAATAAGTTTCTGTTTGAGAACTTAACAGTTGATAATGTTTTGATACCGGAGATAGCTACCGTTCCAAACATTAATACGCCAGCTCCACCTAGAACGAAGGAGGGCATAATAGATACAACGGTTGAGAACTTCGGGAAAAGGCTCATAAGGATTAATAAAAATCCTGTGATCACTGCAACAAAACGTGATGCACATTTTGTTAAGGGAATTAATCCAACATTCTGGCTGAATGTCTGTGCAGGGCCGGAACCAACAAAAGGACCAACAATTGAGCTTACTGCATCAGCTCTTACACCAGCAACAATATCATCACTTGTAAGCTCAACTTCTGTAACTTCACCAAGTGTTTCCATAACGCCTACGGTCTCAATAACGGTAACTAAATAACCCGCAATAAAGGGTACAACAAATTTAATATTGAAATCGATTCCGAAATGTGCAATTTCCGGTAATTGAATCCATCCTGCGCTTGCTACCTGTGAAAAGTCTACATAGCCCAGAGGTATACAAATAATATATCCTACAATAATACCAATCATAACTGCTGCGGTATTAATCATTCCTTTTGCATAACGATTTAAAAGTAATATGACTATAAAAACAATAGTTGCAACTAATATGAATATTGGATCCCCATAATTTTCACTACCTGATCCACCACCAATCCAATCAAAGGCAACTGGCATCATAGACATACCCATCAAAGCAATAACTGTACCTGTTACAACAGGTGTAAATACTTTCATTAAGGGTTTTACAAAAAAGCTCAAAATAAATTCTAAAATAGCTCCTAAAATTGATGCTCCAAAATATCCTGGTAATCCACCACCCATTGTGTTAATGATTGCATTAGCTGGCGGAACAAAGCCAAAGTCGGTTCCCATAACGGTTGGAAGACCTACACCAATACGGAATTTCTTTGGTCCAAAACCCCAGGATTGAATAATTGACGCAATTCCTGATGCAAGTAATGCAGCTGATACCATATATGCAGTATCTTTTACACTGCATCCGGCTATTCCGGCAATAATCAATGGAACAGCAATAATTCCGCTAAACGCTGTAAGGATATTCTGAAATCCTAATATGATGGAGGTAAGAAGACCTGGCTTCTCCCCTACTGCATAATTCAGCGTTGCAGTTTTCTTTTCACTTCTCACTTTTTGTGCTTTACTTTTCATGTAGTCACCTCATAAGTTATTGGATTATAATATATTTATATTAAAGCATGTTAATCAATTAACCAATTTGTCCATACTGCTCTATTAACAGCACTTACCATTTAGGCCAGTTGACAATGCCATTGCTTTTAAATATTTCCTATTGTGATCTGAAAGTATTGCATTCTTGCTTTTTCGACTTTTGACTATCCAATCAAATAATATGTTATTTTATATGATTTGTCAATATGTCTAAAATAATTTTGATATATGTATCATCTGTTATTAATATGCAACATATATAATAAAAATAATTATTACATTATAAGTGTTTCTGATAATTACATCATATATATGTGTGTGTTTTTGTATAAAGTATATAATAATTTAATGTCTCATGTGTTCATTATAGTCCATCATAAAGACCTTATAATTGTTAAAAAAATCACGAATTATCCTAAAAATCGGTATTTACGAAAGGCCAGATATCTCTTTTATGACGTGTATTTCACGATCCTAATCATCTATTGTATACTTGATTGATCACAGGCTGAAATATTTTGAAATAAAAAAAGACCAAAGTAAATTAGTCTTTAAAATTAATAAATATGCATTTGATGGCTCATTCTATAATTCTGTATTTTCAAAAAACTTTGAAAAAATTTTATATACCTTTAAAATTAATTAATGTTTAGAGCAATATAATGTTTACAATAGCGTCTCTTTGACACGATACATCTTCTAAATTAAACATAATTTGACACGTAACACTAATAATAGTCGTTTTATTACTGCTCTTACCTTCATCCAAAACAGGGCAAAATAACAGTATAACCTAACAAGTTCTTTATTTTTATTCATCATTTTCTCTATTATTTGGATGTTTTTCTATCGGCTATAAATTCTAACCGCAAATACTAGCTTATACTAACTCACTTATAATTGATAATGCTAATGATTATCTAGATTATTCTCTTTAACAATCGCTAATATGACTGTATCATGAAATTCCTTTCCAAAGGGATACAATCTTAATATTCCTTCTTCCACATAATTGTTCTTTTTAAGTACAGCTCTAGAAGCAAGATTCTCTGTCCTTACCAAGGCCTGTATCCTATGGAGCCTTAACTCCTTCAAGCCAAAATCAGTCACTCTACTTATCGCTTCTGTGGCATAACCATTATTCCAAAAATCATAAGCCAAATGATATGAAATCTCAGCATAAGTCTTTTTCAGAAAGCCTCCCAAATCAATTCTTCCTATTACGCGATTTGATTTCTTCTCTTCTATACACCATGTGAATACTGTTTTTGACTTTAGTAATCGTCCATTAATATTATTTAACCAATTTGTTATGTGGGGTTCCTTATCAAAAACGGGTAAACTTCCACCTAGATATCTTTGTACCCGTTCATCTCTTAATATGTCAAAGTACGAATTCATATCCTGTCTTGTAAATGAACGAAAGATAAGCCGCTCTGTTTCTAGATATGGAATCTTATCGAAATAATCGTTAAATTGCATACTACTCCCTCAATCAACAATAATAATTTTTAGGTGGACATCCATATTAACAATAGGTTTATTTATAACATAAATTACTGGGTATATAAATGTAGCATACGAGGATAATCCTTTGAAAAAAGCTTATTATGGATATTACATTTATCACGAAAGGTTATTCTATAAATATTGAAATAATATAGGCGTAATTTCCTTATAGGTCAGGTTCACGGGTAAAGTCTCAAAGAATTCTATCTTTTCCATCTCGCTTTCAGGTAAGTCATTAAATTCTGTTATATCTGCATAAAAGACCATTCCATTCGCTGAGGCGACATCATCGCCTGCTCGGTAATCAAATACAGGCTTTATATCATAGGAAACAGCACCAGTCTCCTCAAATAATTCTCTCTTAGCAGCATCCAATGGACTTTCACCAGGTTCAATATGGCCGCCGGCTGTTTCCCATGTATCTCTCATTTTATGTTTACATAGAACCCATTTACCTTGATATTTTGCTATGATAACAACATATTTATAATCTTTTAGAGTCCATAGTTCATAAGTGTTACAGCTCCATTTCATATATGTATCCCCTTGCTTTATCGAATTTGGGTAATAATATAATGATTATAACTTATTTTAGTGAGTAAATCCATTTATTGTTTAAAAAGAGAAATATTCTCGTCATTGTCCTTGCTATTCTTCCGGCTTTTGATGCTAATAATGAGTTACCTTGGCATAATTCTTATCTGATAAAGGTAAATAGAGCCATCAGCTATCTCATCAATCAACCTGATTAGGCGTCTGCTATGGCCTAAAGCGGTTTATGATGCAAAAGTCAAAAAAAAACAGAGATTTTATTAAAACCTCTGTTCTCCTATTATCCTTTGAAGCTCCAAGACCTCTGCTTTTGATAAATCCTGATTCTTTAAATATTCGTTTAAAAATGTACTCAATGATCCATTGTATAATTTGTTTAATAAGACCTTCGTTTCGATGGCCTGTACAGTACGTTTTGAGATTGCGGCCTTACATAGGAAACCGGGATCTTCTCGTTTGATGGCACCTTTTTCAATTAAGCGGTTAATTACTGTATAGGTAGTATTTTTCTCCCAACCGATATATTCCTTAATGATTTTTGAGATATCTTTGGCTGCTAAGGACTTATTCGACCAAAGCAATTCCATAATGTTAAGCTCTCCTTCATGAAGACGTATTTCAGGTAACGATGACATGCTATCCACACCCCTCTTAGCTATAATTATATAATTCTACTTGTGTAGAAAATAAAATACAGCATATGCTTCTCCATTCATCTGCTGCATTCTATAGTCGGATTTTATTAATATATTTACTTAATGATCTACATATATAAGATGCTGTAGAATATAAATAACCCTACAAATCCTTGAAAATCAATATCTTACTACTGTAGAATAAAATAAATCACAGCTGGTGCTAATAACTACAAGCGTAGACCGAAGGCTGTACCTCTATACTATAATAATAGAAAATTTTTGTCAACCATTTTCTTAATAAAAACTTAAAATATTAGTTAATATTTGGTATTAAATACAAAAAGCAGCGTAATAGGGGACGTATTTTACGTGATTACTATACTCAAAATTCTTAGAAGAGATTTTGATAGAATATGGAATATCATATCTTTGCTTTAATACGCTGATACTTTTTGATCTTGTTTTTTCATCAGGAAAGACTTCAATGGGTATGATATTATTATCTTTGCAGATAATGAAGTCGATTTTAGCCATAGAATCACTTTCCCAGAAAACAAAGGGATAGTTTTTTGCATGGAGGGATTGGGCAATATAATTCTCTAATAGAGCTTTATTATGATGATTGACTCCCTCCTGTCCCTGCTCTTCTATCAGCCTCGAATATAACAAGCCGGTATCCGGAAGATAGAGCTTAAAATTCGAATTATCCTCATCATTGGTGTCATCTAGTAACGTAAGCTGCAAGGGGGACTGTAACAGCTCCGTATTCATGCGATTGCAGCGGATTACATAGTTCTGGTCAACAAGCTTCTTAATCGCATCACGGTACATTGCATGGGTGGTACCCTTACGAATGATTTTATATTGAAATTTTCGGTTCTCCTTCATTAGCTGATAGGCCAGACTATCGAATACCTGATTCATCTTTAATGCATCGCTATCGGAATTATCACGATAGATATAATCATGATAGGAGCCGATAATAAAGCTGTGTTGCTCGGATACATTAACCGTATTCGAGAGGTTGAGATATTCATTGACCATAGCTGGCATTCCACCGATCTGAAGGTAGAGCTTATGTAATGCAAGTAGCTCCTGATGTACAATCTCAGGTATTTTTAAAGAAGAATCATAATGATTCATAATGGTCTCTATGTACCATTCATTACCGGTGGCTCTTAGAAACTCATCAAATTCCAGGGGATGGACACAGATGCGTAGAAACTGCGCTTGGTACTCCTTTGGTAAGGGATGACTGGTAATAGCTAGGATATAATCAAAAGCTCCTGCTAATCGTCTGTTTTTTAATATATTCAAAGCCTCTTGGCAAAAGCTGATTTCATCCAGTATTAAGATCCGGGTTTCTGAAGGGAGATCCTCTGTTATATTGAATTTTACCAATAAGCGCTCTACTATAGTTGCTTCCGTCTCAGCCTGAAACAACCTAGCCTGTAGAGGTTCACGTTCAAAATTAATATAATAGATGTGCTCAAAAAAAGACTTGGCAAAATCATAAGCAAGATAGGTTTTACCAACCCCCTTCGCTCCTGTAAGCAAAATGGGAATATCCTGTGTATCTGTTTTCCAACCAATTAACTTATCTATGACTTTTCTTTTCAATGGATACTACCCCTTATGTCCTAATTTCATTAATAAATCAGTAAAATATTCCGGAAGCGGAGCACTAAATTCTACATATTCCTTCGTTGTGGGATGAATGAAACCAAGTACTCCGGCATGCAAGGCCTGCCCCTCCAGCTGAAAGGAATCCTTGCTTGGGCCATAGACTGTATCACCAAGAAGCGGGTGACGAATACTTGCCATATGAACTCTGATTTGATGGGTACGTCCGGTTTCCAAAGAACACTCCACGTGAGCATAGTGTCCAGCTAGGTTTTCCAGTACAATGTAATTCGTAGCTGCCGGCTTACCGTTTTTATGATTGATGGCCATCTTCTTTCGATCCTTTGGATCTCTTCCAATAGGGCCCTCCACTCTTCCATTATCGGTCTGAAATGTGTTGTATACCAGGGCTTGATATTTCCTGGTGATCGAATGTACCTTTAATTGGTCTGCTATACATTGGTGGGCTTTATCGTTTTTACATGCCACAAGGACACCGGTCGTATCACGGTCAATTCGATGGACTATTCCGGGACGCATTACCCCATTGATCCCGGATAATTCTCCGCTGCAGTGATAAAGCAAGGCATTTACCAAAGTACCGGAAGCATGTCCGGCGGCTGGATGAACCACGAGTCCCTTCTGCTTATTTATTACGATAATATCCTTATCTTCATAAATAATATCGATTGGAAGGTCCTCAGGGACGATTTCAGCCCTTGTAGGCTCAGGGAGGATAATTTGTACTACCTGCCCGGTTTTGACCTTAAAATTGGATTTTACAGGCTTCTCATTAAGAAAAATCCGGTCATTATCAATTAACTTCTGAATATAGCTGCGGGTAAGGTCGTCTTGGATTGTCGATAAGTACTTGTCGATACGGATACCATGGTGCTCTTCACTTACGATGTATTCCAGAGTTTGCTCCGACTCTGACAGCTCTAATACTTCATCCTCCATTCAATAATCCTTTCTAGTTTACATAATATAATTATATCTACCTATATACTTTCTAACATGACAGAAGATTATTTTGATTCCTTACTTACATCCTCTGCAGAAATCTCCTTCGACTTGTTAGCTTCGATGGATGATTTTTTCTTGGAGACGAACAGACGATCCAGGAACTCAAAGTCCTTATCCTTATAATAAAATATTGCCAGAAGGAATAATATGATACTGGATACGGTCAGATAACTGTCTGCAATATTAAATAGGGGGAAATTAATCAGCTCAAAATATATGAAGTCAACCACATATCCTAAGAAGATACGGTCAATCAGGTTTCCTACGGCTCCGGAGATAATAAACACGGTAATCAGCTTCAGCGGATTATATTTCTTATCCTGCGGAATCTTAAGATATAGGTATACGATAAATAACAGAATGATAAAGGTGAATATACTTAGAAATTGCACCTTGCCACTCATGATGCCCCATACCGCACCGGTATTTTCATGATATTGCAGACTGAATACATCTGGAATGATTACGAAAGGATCATTGTTCATCAATGATTGTCGAACCCATAACTTCGATCCCTGGTCAATTACCGTAAGTATGATAAATAAGATTAAGTGCCTTAGTTTTTGCTTCATAAAGTCCTCCTATAAGTACAATAATTATTTTATTCTAGAACGGATTGTATTGCAGAAAGCATCTCGTCTTTTGTAACACTAGTATCAATCACCGCATCTCCGACCTTCTCTAACAGAATGAATTTTATTTTATCCGAATCCATCTTCTTATCTAATCGGGTCACCTCGTATACCTTCTCGGCGGATAAGCCAGTTACTGTGATTGGTTGCTTGAAGCATCTGATTGTGTGAAGGATATCCTGATAATCAATTTCTTTGATTGCACCTCTTTTCCATGACAGATACGAGGCTGCAGCCATACCGATGCAGACACATTCTCCATGCAGAAGAGTCAGTTCCTTCAGCTTCTCTATCGAATGACCAATTGTGTGACCGTAATTTAATAATGCACGTTCACCTTGTTCCTTAGGATCCTTTTCTACCACCGCTTTCTTGATAAGACAGCTTCGATATACCATCTCTAAAAGAACCTCATAATCTCTGTTATGAACGGCAATCGCCTGCTCTTTAAGCCAGTGGTAATAATCGGCATCTCTAATCAGGCCATGCTTAATAATCTCTCCCATACCAGACAGATATTCTGCCTCAGGCAGGGTGATCAAAGTAGAAAGGTTCATATAAACCAGCTGAGGCTGGTGAAAGGCTCCAACCATATTCTTAAAGGCTTTATAATCCACACCTGTCTTACCGCCGATACTGGAGTCAACCATGGAAAGTAAGGAGGTAGGGATCTGGATAAATCGAATTCCACGCAGATAAGTAGCAGCCACAAAACCGGTGAGATCACCTACTACACCACCACCCAGCGCTATCAGTACATCATTTCGATCAAAGCCAGATTGAATCAGCTTATCATAGCATTGACTGACTGTATCCAGATTCTTATTCGCTTCGCCTGCTGGAAAGACGATATACTCCACGCTTTTAGAAGAACTTGATAAAAGGTCTATCACAGCCTCCAAATAGTGCTTTCCGACCTTATTATCAGTGATAATCATGACCTTCCGGTTACTAAGCTTCATTGGAGCTACAGCCTCTGGGAGCCTGTTAAAGTCTGGCTCTAACCAAATATCATAAGCAGGTTTGCCCTCATAATTTACGGTAATTAACTGATTCATACTTTGGATCCCTTCGTAGTAAATTGTATTATCAATAATTGGTTTGACTAATGCATCCTGTCCAAGAGCAAGGTGTCAGTATGCTGACACTTTAGATGAAAAATAGCATAACCGCATCATAGAACAAGACGAGGCTATGCTACCCTCTTCATTTATGGATATAGAATACGATATACATACGGTTACACATTATTCTTCCTTTATAGGAAGAGTTTCAAAGCCAAATCCCTGTCTTAAATTACTTCTCCTGTATATCGATGATTCAAACATAAAGACCTCTATACAATAGGAATATCATTTTGCTTGTAAGATATACTTGAATTTAAGAATACAGTAATAATTTAATGCTATATCTGCCCTTCTTGGTCTGATAGGAGGTTCCAGTATATTTGAATTTACCCAAACCGCGAACGGACACTACATCATTCTCCTTTAGCATGTAGCTATTAGATAGAATCTCCTTGCTATTCACGTAGACCTTCCCACCTTCAATCAAACCGGATAAGCCGCTACGGGAGCTGTGAAAGGCTACTGCAAGAACACTGTCCAGGCGTACAGATGAAACAGTACCGACTACTTCGGTATATTTAGGCTCATAATGAAAGTCCTGCTGTTCTATTTGGCTTGTAGACACCATGGTGTGTTTTACTTTAAATAACTGTTCTAATATAAAGGGGCTGATCGTTGTATGAGTAAATAGATACCCTTCATTGGAAGCAATCAGAATATCACCAACCTTGCTACGGTCAATCCCAAGATTTAAAACAGCGCCTAGAAAATCTCGGTGGTTTAAGCTATCTGAAAAACGCTGGTTAAGCGGGACTACCTTAATACAGGTGATTGGGTAGTTGATTTCTTCTATGCTGTCAATCTGTTCGTTTCCACAAAAACAAAGTATTTTTCTCTCGGCATCCTGAAAACCTCCGTAAGTAAAATACTTTATCCTTGGCAATTCATTTTTTAGGCTAAGAAATATGTTTTGCTCGTTTAGATTCAGAAAATCAGAAAACATACAGATGCCCCGGTTATATGCAGTGTTCGCCAAATCCAAAAACCTTCGGCGTAGCAGCTGCTCGTCTTTATCATAATTCATCATGGCCTAGAACTTATTCTGGAAAGTCGGAGGTTCAAAACCGCTTTCCTGTATTAGATCCAGATAGTCTCCGGAGATGTCAACGGTATCAGGAGATACAATAAAGATTGCATTGGAGATACGATGAAGCTTACCGTTAATTGCATATACAGCACCTGAGATAAAATCCATAGTCCTTTGTGCTAATTTATCATCAAAGCCTTCCAAATTAATCACAGTTGCTCTACCTGTTAGAAGCATGTCGCATATTTCCTGAGAATCTTCAAAGGAGGTAGGCTTTGTAATACATACCTCAAGTCCCTTGGAGGTTGTACGAATCGGTACTACCTTACTGGCTGTACCTCTTTCCAACTTGGCCACCCTTTCCTTCTTAAAGTCGTTATTTACTACCGTATTCGTTACAGGTGCAGCAGTCTGACTCTTTGGTGGTTCAGTATATCTTTCGCTATATCTTTCGCTTTTTGATTCCTTACGTTCCGCACGCATAGCCCGCTTAAGCTCTTTCTCAGACTCTTCATTCAGATAATCCTCGTAATCGTCCTCATCTTCGGTCAATTTCATTGAGTTAAGAAAATTTTTAAAAATATTAGACATTTGTCTATACCTCCATCTCGCCGCTTGCGGCATAAACCTTAATCGCTTCTTAAAATATAAGTGTATGTAGCCAGATACGCTACACATAAAATAATCACATATAATTGATATCAGCTTATAGAATAATTGCGCTCACCGAATATGCCTGTACCAACTCGGATCATCGTGGCTCCCTCTTCTATTGCTACTTCAAAATCTCCTGTCATGCCCATCGATAGGATATTAAAATGATCCAGATACGGAGTTGCCTTTGAATTCATATAATTGGAAATGCTTCCATTATCATTATTATCTGTGTTTTTTGATTTTATGTCAACATATAATTGTCGCAATTTCTTAAAATACTTCCTGTTTTTCTCCGGATTTTCTACATATGGTGCTACTGTCATTAAGCCACGTACACGAACATGGGAAAGCCTAGATATATCCTCGATTAAGGCTGCTGTCTCCTCTGCTTTTACACCGTATTTGCTATCCTCTTCTGCTATATTAACCTCAATTAGAATATCACTGATTATATTCTTCTTTGCGGCTTCTTCTTCAATTTGATTGGCCAGACGAAGAGAATCTACAGAATGAATTAAGGCTACCTTGTCTACGATATATTTAACCTTATTTCTTTGCAGATGTCCAATCAGATGCCAATTTACTCCCTCCGCAAAGGTTGAATTAAGAGCGTCATATTTTTGAACTAGCTCCTGAACCTTATTCTCACCAAAATGTCTCATACCTAAGTCGTAAGCCTCGCAAAGCATTTCATTAGGCTTTGTCTTACTGACTGCGATAAGAGTAACCTCAGAACGGTCTCTTCCGCTCCGATCACAAGCAGCTTGAATTCTATGCTCAAGCTGTTCTATATTTTCTTTCATCATGCCATAACCTCCTAAGTAGCATATCCTTATTCATATCAAATAAAAGTCTGCTTCATATAATTAATAGATGATGGCCTGGTTCCTAGCAATAGTCCCATCCAAAGCAATCTGGTCATAGGCAGAAAGACCATTTTTCGTATTTTTGGCCACAATTGCATACTCGTTATTCTGATACAATATCTCGATACGCTTAAAGACTGCATAACCAAGGTTTACATTATATACCCCTGTTAATTTATTGGTTGGTCCTAACACATATCGTTCCGAATTGGTGGAAGAATGAATATAGGTTCCAGCTGGAAATAAATCGGTATCTACATAAGCGTAGGCATCATCCTGGAAATAGATATCGGCAGCTGTAAAGTTGTACTTTGCCTCACCGGATTTTTCATCATAGGTTTCCACAATTAAGCCATTATCGGTACTATTTGCACCCATGGTAAAATATTCGATGGGAACAAGATAAAAGTCCTTGTCAATGATAGAGGTTAAGGGAATCTTCAGCCCTTCTACCGTATCAAAATCTAATTCTACCTCCAGATATCGTTCCTCTAGATAATTTGACAAATACTTATTCATCGTAATTTCTGCAAAATAATCAGAGCCTCTTTTACTTAGGGATAAAGCCCCAGTCATATCAAAATCATCCTCCAGAAAGGTGAAACGAACCTGTTCTTTACCCTGTAGCCTATCATATTGATCCTCATCTAGTAAAAGAACCAGCTTCCATTGCTCTGAAGTAATCAGTTTATAGATTGGGACATTCACATCAACGATATCATTCGTTCTAAGGCTTGTCCGAGTATAGTTCTCTGTCTTAAACATCTCAGCGTTGACGCCTTCCGGTGTCACGGCTTCAAAACCATCGGTATAATAGGATACGATTCCACTGAGTGGAGTAGCTATCATGTTATACGTTAAGGCCTGACCTGTCTCCTCCAATAAGGTCTTTTCATTGGTGAGCATAGTCGTATTAAGAATATCGAGTACAGTACTTTGTGCATTCTCTTTAAAATCATATACCTGCTTAAAATTCTCATCTCGGAAGGATTTTCTAAAATCTTTGATCGTATGTAGGAGTTTAGAGGTATTCTTTTTAGACATTGTTAGCGGAACATCTCCAGTAGCAATTACATCAATCATCCGACCACTATCATCAAGAGAATATACAAAAGCATTCTTGGCAACGCGGGCCCCCTCTTTCTGATAGTAAGTGACATAGCCGGCTTTTGATGAAGTAATAACCTCCTCATCCCGAAGAATAAGGGCATTGATACGATTGTTAATAGCGGTTGTGCCTTCGTGTACCTCATAGATCGAAAGCTGTTCTTTGGTAAAATAAATATACACATTAATTGCAATATATACAAACAAAATTAGAAAGACTATAACACCAATATTGATACTTTTTCGTTTTTTGAATTTTACAACCTTATTATCGCTCAAGCATTTGCCTCCTGTTTCGGCTATGTTTACTTAAACATTATACTTACTTTCCGATAATTTTTAAACCCCTTTCTAACGATTTTCTTAAAATTAGTAACAAAGTATTAATAAATAGTTAAGGTAGCACCTAGTTATACCGGATAGATTTACTAACGCTTGTGAATAAAAGTTAATAAATAGGTTATTCTATATAAAGAGAGTTATCTCTTTATATTCATTTTATAGTCATTACTTAGCAGTTTATTAAAAGGATATAAAGAGCCTAGAATTCCTATTTGTCATGAAGGAGGTTTTTTATGAAAACATTGGATTATATCGCTTTAATTCTGGTTGTAATTGGCGCAATAAATTGGGGCTTGATTGGATTCTTCAGCTTTGATTTAGTAAGAGCGATTTTTGGAGATATGACATTGGTATCCAGAATAGTTTATGCGTTAGTTGGCGTATCCGGTTTATATGCTTTAAGTTTCTTTGGAAGACTTAGAAATGAGTAAGCTAGAACCTCAGGGATTGCCTTTAGAGCTATGATGAACACGAAAAAGGAGCGACATTTTTCCGGCGCTCCTTTTATACTTGATTAATATCTATAAATCTAGTATCTTACAAAGATACAATAACATTCTTCTTTAAACTTTCAGGCAGTTGATCTATATTTTTGGAAATACTCATAACTAAATCAACTTGAAAGGTTTCTGATATTTTTTCTAATTTGGAGAAGACATTTTCTAAATTATTATCATCAATATAAGCAATTTTTAGGAAGCTATCCAGATAAATCGTCTGTAAATCGTGATTACCGGATAAGATACCACAGATAAAACCGATGAACTCGTTATGATTTTCAATGAAATAATCTCGTACATTTTCTAATCTGATCTTATTACTCAGTTCGTACATGTGCTTGTTGCTTTTGTCAAGATAAACAATGTTTCCTTTTGCAGCTCTCACTTCGGTGTTGGCCTTGTCGATAAGGATTTTTGTCTTACCCTTACCCTTCTCACCTGAAATTATCTGTATCATTGTAATCTCCTCCTTAATGTGGACGCAACGAATGATGTGCGGTGCCAAATATTGAATTGTACAATTTGTCTTAAAACCCAAATTTTATATCTCAATTATAGTACAATTAGTATGAAAAAACAACTATAAAATATTAAATTAAAGATGTTTTCTAATAATAAAAACTATTATCTAATATTTCCTTCCTATTCGTATGGGTAGTTTGAATAAATAATTAATTACTTAGGAAAAGATAGTAAGTATGTCATTTGTGAATATAGGCTATTTCGGTCAGCCGCCTTCATTATAACAGCGATATACTCCTTGTTTTGGGAGTCTTTACTAAGAAGAACAAGACAGTTCCCTGCTTTTCTTGTTGTTCCCGTCTTACCACCTATAATTTGAACTCCTTCAGGGGTGGTTTCTTCGTCGCTTAGATAAGAGTTGGTTGCTTTAAAGGTCTTTTCTTTTGAATTTCCATTCTTATCTTTATACTCGGCTTTGTAGGAGCTTGTGCCTATAACGGAGCGGAAGGTTTCATAATTCGTCAGCTCATTAAAAATAAGATAGATATCATAAGCCGTTGTAAACTGGTTGTCATCATGCAGCCCGCTGGAATTAACATAATTAGTATGTGCAGCTCCGATTTTTTTTACCTCCTTATTCATTAATTCTACAAAGGCTTCTTCACTCCCTGATATATGATCCGCTATTGCTACGGCAGCATCGTTACCGGAATAGACCAGTAAGCACTTTAGTAAAGCATCCATAGAAATTACATCACCCTCCTTAAAGCCACAGAGCTTTGCACCACTCTCCGTGATATGGGAGGCATCATAGCTTATGGTGACTGAATCCGTAAGCTCTCCGTATTTAAGAACCACCAAAGCAGTCATTAGTTTGGTCAAGCTGGCTGGATAGAGACGATCATACACATTAGCCGCATATATCATTTTTTGATCTGTGATATTGATTAGAAGACTGGAGGCGGAGGTTAGTTCAGGATCATCACCAAGATTTTCCTCTGAGCTAATAATAACCAGATCTTCTGCAAAAAAATCAGCTTTTGATAATTGGTTATCCATTGCATAACCGATAGACGAGGTCTCCTCGAAGGATAGCAAATCCTTTGAAGAGCTCTTGCAGCCTCCTAGAACCACAACGATTAAGCACACAACTATATTGATAATCAATTTTTTTCTCATAAGTATCATCTCCTGAGTAATGTCTGACAAACAACGCCTTAATAGTCACTTCATCTATCTGTTTACTACCTACTGTAATTAAGGATAAAGTATCCAATCTTTACAATAAAAATACATTATATTTAAAAAAAGTTAAAATAACATTTATTTAAAATATAACAGAAGTTGGTATTTCCAAAGGTTAAAAAAATAAAATAGATAATCCTTAGATAATATAAAAGAATGCTTTATACTAAACAGATGTATCTATTTTATTCATTTGAATCTCATTTTATATCTTTTCATCTTTAGGATTTAAAGAGCTCTCTCCAGTCAAGATCACCGCGGTCCAATGCCTTTATGATCAACTCTGCAGTTGCAAGATTTGTAGCTAAAGGTATATTGTGTTTATCACAAAGCTGGAAGATATTATTGACATCAGGCTCATGTGATTTTGGTGTTAATGGATCACGCAAAAAAATGATCATATCCATCTGATTGTGTTCAATCTGTGAACCTAATTGCTGCTCACCGCCAAGATGACCTGCTAAAAATTTGTGAACGGACAGATTGGTCACCTCTTCTATTAATCGTCCAGTAGTACTGGTTGCATATAGATTATGCTTGCTTAAGATACCCCGATAAGCAATACAGAAATTCTGCATTAGCTTTTTCTTTGAATCATGAGCTATCATACCAATATTCATATTTACCTCCCTTCTGCCGGAGCTAATCACCGGCTCATACTTAGAAAGATTACCCTCTTACTCTTTTTGGTTGTAATCGAATGTTAAGAATCATACCTATTCCCATCATACCGCTTAACAGGGAACTTAACCCATAGCTTATAAACGGTAAAGGAATACCGGTATTAGGTAGTAACTTTGTGGCTACTCCTATGTTAACGAAAACCTGAAAGGTAAACATAGAAGCGATACCCACAGCAATTAGCATTCCCATATAATCAGGAGCTTCTTTTGCAGTCCTAATACATATATATATGATAACAGTATATAAAGCTAGTAATATACAGCTACCAAGAAAACCAAATTCTTCTCCGGCTACCGAAAAGATAAAATCACTTTCGGAAATCGGAATAATATCATAATTACGATCAGCTGTTGGATCAAAAAGCTTACCGCTCAGCTGACCGGAACCAATTGCAGTTACGGAGTTGTCCTGCTGGAACATCGTTGCTTCATATTCCTCCGGATTCAGTATAGATAATACACGCTCCTGCTGATAAGGTCTTAGAAGTACTTGATAATCCTGTTGGATGTACCAGAACAACCCCATGACACAAGGGATACCAATCACTATAATCGGGAGAATAATTCTCCAGCTTAGACCGGCTGCAAATATCATCATAACGAAAATAAATAAAATGACAAGGCTTGTGGAAAGATTCGTTTGGATTAGGATTAAAAAAGTAGGTAATCCAATCGATACGGCAGCCAATAATATAACCCAAAAGCTGTTAAGCTTTGCACGGAATATGGTGTAAAGCTTAGCTGCAAATATAATCAATATTATTTTTGTCAATTCTGAGGGTTGAAATTCAAAAAATACAAGATTTAGCCAACGTCGTGCATGATTGTGCTCTACTCCATTTATCCTTACCATAACCAAAAAAACCAGATTTATTATATATAAAACAATATAAAAACTAGAGATGAAATGATAGTCTATTAGAGATAATATCAGTGCACCGACGATTCCTACACCTAATCCAAATACCTGTTTGATAAATAAGTTTTCATCTTCTGTTTGTACCTGCTTAATCAAGTAAGTACCAATTGCACCCAACAATAGGACGGTTACGATTAACGGTATATTATATCGCTTGAAATCATACTGCTTAAAATTCAACATCTGGTCAACATCCTTATTTCTTAGAGGATTTTAAATCCTTGATAGGAATGTTAGCGAATAGAGCTGGTACTGAACCATTATTCGTTTCAGATTCCGTCTGAGTGATTTTAATATCTAATCCCTCTAAGTCGATTTCAATATACTTTGATATCACCGTAATAATATCATTTTTAATCTGTTCCATGATCTCTGGCGAGCATCCGGCACGATCAGAGACTAAAACCAACTTTAAGCGATCCTTTGCTATACTGCCGGTCCCCTTTTTCTTAAAAAAATCGGAAAAGCCCATTATGCTACCCCCCTATCTTTTGCGCTTACCAAACAGTTTCTCAAAAATACTCTGCTTCTCCTCTAGATTAAGGAAAGGAAGCTCTTCCCCAAGTATTCTT
This sequence comes from Bacillota bacterium, assembly GCA_023411555.1. Classification (GTDB taxonomy): domain Bacteria; phylum Bacillota; class Clostridia; order Lachnospirales; family Lachnospiraceae; genus Mobilitalea. The sequence continues at coordinate 29,878 of JAEYOQ010000047.1, read as the reverse complement.
TTACATATATTCATATAAGCTTGTCCTGCCAGAGTTTCATTACCGACTAAGGGCTCGCCTTGATTCGCAGAAATAACAATATTCTCATCATCTGGAACGATACCAATCAAATCGACTGCCAAGATCTCACATACATCGTCACTGGACATCATGTCGCCTCGCTTTACCATATCCATACGAATTCGGTTGACGATTAAATGAGTCTGCTTCATCTCATTTGCTTCCAATAACCCGATGATACGATCGGCATCACGAACAGCTGATACTTCAGGTGTAGTGACAACTAATGCTCTGTCAGCACCTGCTATCGCATTTTTAAAGCCCTGCTCAATTCCTGCGGGACAGTCCATGATTATGTAATCAAACTCATCTCTGAGCTCATCAGCGAGCTTTTTCATCTGTTCAGGAGTTACTGAATTCTTGTCTCTGGTTTGTGCAGAAGGCAAAAGGTATAAATTAGGATAACGCTTATCCTTAATCAGGGCATTACGAATACGGCAGGTCCCCTCAATAACATCAACCAGATTATAAACTATCCGATTCTCCAGCCCCATGATTACATCCAGATTTCTAAGACCGATATCGGTATCAATTAACACAACTTTCTTGTCCAGCATAGCTAAGCCGGTACCCACATTTGCTGTAGTGGTGGTCTTACCAACACCACCTTTACCTGATGTTACTACAATAACTTCACCCATGTTTAACTCTTTCCTCCTATAGGGGAGAAAATATCCTCCTTGCTTATTGACTAGGACTTTCCTCTCTTCTTCATTTTTATAAAGCTTTATCCAGATGATCTAACCGAAAGAGGTGCTCTCGGCATGCGTTTGAAAGGAAAATAAGCTTTGCCTTTCTTCTTTACTCATATATTAACCGTCTACAGAGATATATCTGATAAGATATTCTTATTAAGCGGTTCAATATAAATATTACCATCTTCCAGAAATGCAATTTTTGCCTCCTTAACCTCTTGCTTTTGAGGTTTATCGGGAGATCGTGCAATTGTGTCCGCTATTCGGATCTGAGTCGGATTCATATCCAAAGCAACAACAAAGGAATTGGTATTGCCGGTGGCACCGGCAAAAGCATTCCCCTTTAGAGCACCGAGTACGATGATATTCCCCTTAGAAACGACTCTGGCTCCATGATTTACATCACCAATGATAATAACACTGGTTTCAAACTCCAGAGAAGCACCGGAACGAAGAATCCCCTTGTAGAACTGCCCAGTATTGTTATTTAGTTCAAGTAGCTTCTGTTCAACAGTCTTTTTAAAGGCATCTTCTGTAACCGGATCATTCTCCATGATACAGACAATTTGCATATCGGTATTCTCACTGATGATATTTAGTATCTCTCTCTGCTCCTCATTCGTTAGCTTCCGACCTTCAAAGCTGATCGCCATTTTAGCATTCTCGAAAAACTTACTGGATTCCTTGAATTTGTCGGCGATCTCTTGCTTTAATTCTTCGAAAGATGAATCAGGATTTAGAACAACAATAATGCCGTATTTGTTACCCTTAATAATAACAGAATTATTCATTGTATTACTCCTTCCCGGTCATTTTCCGGATTATATTATAACTAGTGTATGAGCTTTATTCAAGTGCTGCATCTATATTCGAGCCTTCCGGAAGGGATGCGCTATCATCAGGATTTTCTTCCACATCATCTATACCAAAATATATTTTATAAATATCCTTTTCTAGGGTAGCTGCATTCTGAGAGGTATAGCCTCTAGGTATTACTGCGGTTACGGAGATCTCAGGCGTCTCATAAGGAGCAAAGGATATGAATAAAGCATTGTTGGGGTTCACCTTACTAATCTGTGCCGTTCCGGTCTTACCGGCTACAGTCACACCAAAATCAGTAAATGAACGGTAAACAGAACCTCCGGGAGCGTTTACTACAGAATACATACCATCCCAAACGCTTTCCCAGGTACTACTCTTAATATCAGTTAAAAGATGATTAACCTTAGCGTTATTTTCTGTTACATTACCCTGCTTATCCACAATTTTGTCTATCAGAGTAAGGTCGTAACAGGTTCCGCGATTAGCCAGAGTGGTAACATATCTGGCAATCTGAATCGGAGTATAGTCATTAGAGCCTTGTCCAATAGAAGAACGTACCGCATCTTCCGAAGATATCTCAGGCTCAGCTTCATTCAGCTCTATACCCGAAGGTTCGTTTAATCCAAATAAAGTAGCATACTTTGCAAGCTTTGAGAGACCAAGCTGCTGGTCGAACTTGCCGTTATTAATACTTAATCGCCATCCCATCTCATAGAAGAAATAGTTACAGGATACCTTCAAAGCTTCGGAAATATCTACTGAACCATGAGAACCCGGGTAGATATGACATTTTGCTGCAGGATCGATCTTATCAAATTCACCTAAATCCCTAATCTTCTCGGAAGGTGTAACAACGCCCTCTTCTAAGGCTGCAAAGGCAGTAATCATCTTAAAGGTAGAACCTGGCGCCGTCTTTTCAGAAACAGGTCGATTTATCATCGGTGATGTCTTGTCGTTGTTTACTTTATTATAATAAGCGGAGTCAATCTTGTTGGCAAATTTATTATTATCATAGCTTGGGTAAGACACCATCGCCAGAACATCACCGGTATTGACATCCGTTACAACAACAGAACCACTGCAGGGCTCCAAAGCTAACATTGCAGGAGTGATCTCCAGAGACCTAATCTTATCCTTTATAAATTCAAAGGAAGATCTACTGCCGTTTTTCAGCTTATTAACATCATCTTCTTTATATTCTAACACACCTTGGTCGAATAATAAAAGACAAATTTCAGTTCCCGATAATTTGTACGAAAATACTAATTTTCGGTATATCTTTTTATTGAATTTGTCATCCTTTTTCAAAATGTCCTTTGTCTCATCAATCAGCTTCTGATAATACTCTTCTGCGGTGTAATAAGAATCCCCTTTACCAAGCTTGGATAAATCTACCCAGTTATTCGCAAGGGCATACTGAAGCAGACGACTTAGACTGATCTTGTCATTTTTATAATCATTCAGAGTCGCATCATCCTTGGCTATTTTCTCAGTTAGGAAGAAATTCTTAGACACAACGGTATAGAAATATTCCAGGAATTCCTCCATGACACCGGCTTTATCATTGGTAACCGTATTACTGATCTTCAGTAATTCATCAAGCTGATGAAAGACGTTACTTAATTCAGCCTCATAATCGGAATAGGTCTGCTTCTCCAGATCAGAGGAATCCTCGTCGTTCAAAGTTTTAATATCAATGATATTATTGTTGATTAGGGCATAATATACCTCATAGATCGGTATCGTGATTTCGCTGGCACTTTCACCCTTGCTTCCATAATCTAAATTAGAAACGATCTTTTCCAGAAGAATACCCGCAATCTTTCTTTCGAGAGCATGGTAGATATTTCTTTGCAAATCACTGTCAATAGTGAGGTAAATATCGCTTCCGGCAACCGGGTCTGTACGACTTATCACTTCCACTACTTTTCCACTGGTATTTACACTAACCGTTTCACTGCCCTTGGTTCCGCTAAGTATCTCTTCATATCTTTTTTCCAAACCGGATTTTCCTACTACATCTGTAGAAACATAATTCTTGTTTTCAGCCTTCATCGTCTCTAGCTGATCAGCGCTAATAAGACCGGTATATCCGATGATATGCGCAAAATATAAGCTATCCTCATAAACTCGGTAGGTTTGCTGTTGTACCTCTACTCCAAGAAGCTCTGCACCGCTTTCATTTATAGCCGCTACAGTCTTATCGGATACCTGAGAAGCTACAGTAATCTGAGCATACTTTGGATAATTTAAGAATAGTGCATAACGAACTCCCATTATTTTTAAAGCATCTTCGACGCTATATTCATCGGAGATGCCAAACATTCTGGTATAAGCATTACCGGTACCGTTACATAAGAAATTATATACATCCTCCGGAGTTTCGCTGGGATACTCCTCTGGTATATTACCCTTCTCATCCAGGACAAAGGAATAGACATTCTTCTTGAAGCGGGTCAAGGCGTTACCCTGAAGGGTAAACTCTAATTCACCCTCTTCATTTAGCCGGATATAGAACTCGGTGTCTAAGGTATCGCCGTTTCTTTCTATGATTTGAATCAGTCGATGGATAATCTCATTCCGCTGTGCATTGGATTCTATCTTTGTACTATCCTCCATTACTACAGCATAGGTTAATACATTAGAAGCTAAAAGCTTACCCTTCCGGTCGTAGATATTACCGCGGGTGCTCTTAATTTCTCTGCTTTTGTTATACTTTAACACGGTTTTTGCTACATTTTCCGGACCTTCTACAATCTGTAAGATAAATAACCGGTTGATGAGGACAGAAAACAATATGATATAGATAATTGTGATTGGAAACAATCTGGACTTTAACAATCTTTTCAAATAATCCAAGAAAATATCAAGCAATCTTATCCCTCCTCCTCTGGCTTACGTTCCAGACGATTATTAATCATATGTAACAGCTTATATAGTAGTACCGAGACTGCTATGGTATAAATTATCTCAGGTAAAATGAATCTTCTGAGATAATACAGGAAGTTTAAGCGGCCACGTAATAAAAATTCAAATATATAGTACAAAAAACCATATATAAAATCACCGATTCCGACAAATACGATCGGCAGAGTGTAGTCATCGTTGGAATAAATCCGATTAGTATAGCCCATCAGATAACCAATTACAAGATATAATAAAGCATACAGACCAATAATATGAGTACCGTATATCAAGTCAACCATAAGACCGCTAAAGAATCCAACCATCATACCGGATAGCCGACCGCGCATATAGGCAATAGAAACCACTAAAATCAACAGCAAATTGGGCATAATATTAGCCAGCTGAAAATAATGAAAGGTAGCGCTTTGAATGACAAACAATATTATGATTTCAAGTGTATAAACAATCAACCTTTTCATGTTTATTCTCCCCAGATGCTTAATTACTAGTGGTTTTAGCTGCTTCCTCAATCGTTATCATAGGTTCTTTCAGCTCGGTGATGATTAATACCTCTTCTAAACGATCAAAATCAACCACCGGAGTTACATATGCCGTCTTTGTCATGTTACTGGCATCCAATTGAATATCACTGACATATCCGATTAAAATACCCTGAAGGAATTTCGAACTGATATGTGAGGTTACTATCTCATCACCATCGGTTATTTGAGCATCCTTACTGATCTGCTCGACCAATATTTTGCCTGAATCCATTAGTCTTAGGTCACCCACAACATTACAGGTATCAGAGGTTTTCAAAAACATTCCACTGACACTGCTATTATCATCAATGATAGACCTGACCTTGGAATAATTATATTCGACCTCAATTATAATTCCGGCCAGTCCGTTACCGGCCAGAACATTCATATCCTTCTTAATGCCGTCACGGGCACCTTTATCAATTGTGAAAACATTATACCAATTGTTCGAATCCTTACCAATGACACGGGCGGCAATCTTCGGATAATCCAGATACTTTTGATCCAGCTCATAGAGCTCACGAAGTCCGTCCAGTTCATATTTATCCTGAAGTAAAAGCTTATTCTCATAGGAAAGTATACTTACTTGCTCCTTCAGTTTATCATTCTCATCCAAAAGTTCATTGATACTCTTAAAGGTATCAAGCTTGTCTGATATATAGGTTCCAATCGTATTAATACCAACCTGCATCGGGGTTACTACTACTCCTACTGCATTCTTAACCGGTGATAGCTTTTCACCAAAGCGATAGGAAATAAATATTAAACCGACACAAAAGATGACTAATGCGATGAGAACATGTTTTGGATTAATATTAATTTTAGTCCTTCGTCTCATTCCATATCTCCATTTATCCAATATGCTTTCTGCGTCAGGTATCATTTTGACGCAGAACAAATTCTATATCATATTCATAGTATTACGATAATTCTAACGGGTATTACCTTAATTTACAAATGTCTTAGGCTTTAATACATCTGCCAGGGAGGCAAGCTTATGATCCTCCATAATTCTACCGAGGCCATTGACAACTGTATTAGCGGAATCCGGACAAATATTAATCTTTAGCTCTGTTTCCCGGTGCATCAGCTGATCTAAAGCGAATATTTTGGCAGACCCGCCTGTGATATAGATACCACTGTCAATAATGTCGGAGGAGATCTCCGGCGGAGTACGTTCCAGAATGATCTTAATGGCATCAATAATAGCAAACATGTACTCAGAAATCGCATCATATACATCTGTGGAGCTGACATCCATTTCTGTGGGGAGTCCGGTTACTACATCACGACCATAGACCTTTACAGAGGCTTCAACCGTAGTCAAAGCACAAGCAAGTTTCTTTTTGATATTCTCAGCGGTCTTATCACCAATATATAGATTATATTTTCTTTTAACCATACTCTTAATGGCATCATCAAGACGATTCCCGCCGACCGGAATTATTTTACTAAGTACAATACCGCCTAAGGAAAGTATAGATACCTCTGTGGTATCGGCTCCTATGTCAACAATCATAACACCGCGTGCGCTCATAATATCAAGACCGGCTCCAACAGCATCCGCTATGGGTTTTTCTACAATCTTAATCTTACCAACCTTGAGATTGGAGCTGGCAATCAAATCATAGAAGGAACGGCGTTCTACCTCGGTGATATCGGTTGGAGTTGCAACGATATAATCTGCAGCTCCGATGCGCTTTGCTCCTCCGATACGATGCATGAAATGATTCAGTAATGAAAGCATATTAGCAACATCTGCGATTACTCCGTTTCGGACAGGATAGCTGACCTCAATATTAGCAGGCGCCTTTTCATACATCTCAAAGGCATCATTGCCGGAAGCGATTACTTGCTTACGATTTGATATTGCGATAATATTACGTTCATCAAGGACAATTCCCTGTCCTTTTTTATATATTTTTATTGTACTGGTACCAAAATCAATACCAAAGGTTTTCGATGCCATACTTTGTAACCTCCTATACGAACTTATGTTGTCAAAATTCATCCTCTGTCTCGAAGAAGAACTAAAATTGCTGCCCATAGAATGTTCCCTTTACGCAGCTTACATTAGTCCTTGTTCCTTTAAACTGATATATCTATTATCACCAATAATTATATGATCCATAAGTGAAATTCCAATTAAATTCCCAGCTTCTGTAAGCTTTTTCGTTACCCGGATATCCTCTGCACTGGGTGTAGGATCTCCGCTTGGATGGTTATGAAGCAAGATGATATTAACGGCCTCTTCCTTCAGCGCATGAACAAATACCTCTCTTGTAGGCATAATGGAAGTATTTACAGTTCCTTCGGATATAACCATATCCTTCATTAGCTTGTTCTTTGAATCAAATAGTAATAAAACAACCTGTTCCCTGGTTAGATGACGCATATCCTGCATATAATAAGCAGCAACACTCTGAGGTGTAGTGAGTCGCACACTGTCCCGTAGGGAATCCTTTGCCATCCTCCTGGTCAGTTCTGTCAGGCAAAGCAGTTCTATTGCTTTGACTCTTCCAATTCCTTTAATTTTCATGAGCTCTTTCATTGTGAAATAATTCAAGCCCTTTAAACCAGGGTAGGCAGTGGAATAATTGAGAATATTCACTGCCAAATCAATTGCTCTTTTTTGCTTTGTCCCGGTCCGAAGTATCACTGCTAATAACTCGGCATCGGATAAGGCTGCTGCTCCGTACCTCTCACATTTTTCATAGGGACGTTCGGATACAGGTAGCTCTTTGATGGTTAGATAACTTTCTTTCATCGGATCCTCCTTCATTCCTCTCTCCAAGAAATCAGGGAATATGGATCAGATTTTTTGATGTTATATCAGACCCTTTTATAGATAATAACAGCGGCGGCAGCTCCGATTACACTAGCGATATTAATATTGAGTCGGAAGCCAAAATGTATTACCAGAACACCAAGGTCCAGGGTGGCAATATTACTGTTATTAGGATTACCTATGGCAAAATTCATTCCGTAACTTAACCATTTTAGGAAGCTTACATCCTTCGTTAAGTGCCCTAAAAAGCTGCCGACAACGATACCAGCCAGCAGTAGAAGAAACAAAGCCCAGTTGTTTTTGCTAAACGTTTTTGCCATAAAAAGAAGCCCCCCCTTATATCATAATCAAATAACATTTTACCACAACTACCTTATTTTGTATACGCAAAACTCAATTTTATCAGTTGCGGTTGAATAAAAGCAATAATGAATCATCTTTCCCATAGTTTGCTTTTGAGCAATTAATTTATAGTTTTATCAGACCTTCTTCAAATAGTTTTTGAACTGACATCAGGATGCCGAATTTAGCATGGTACCAGGTAAGACCTCCCTGAAAGAAGACGGTATAGGGGGGCTTGATCGGTGCATCCGCAGATAGTTCGATCGAAGATCCTTGAACGAAGGCACCGGCAGCCATTATAACGTCACATTGATAACCGGGCATGGCCCAGGGCTCAGGAACCACATAGCTATCTACCGGAGCTGCTGCCTGTATCCCTTTACAAAAGGCGATTACTGCTTCCGGGCTGCCCAGAGTAACAGCCTGGATAATATCAAATCGATCTTCACTACCGTTCGGAAGCACGGTGTATCCCAGCTGTTCATAGATGTTGGCAGCATATATGGCGCCCTTTAGAGCTCCGGATACTACCTGGGGAGCTAAAAATAATCCTTGGAATAGAGCTGCATTGATACCTAAGGTGGCACCAACCTCCTTGCCGAGACCGGGGGCTGTTAATCGATAGGCTGCATTCTCTACATATTCTCGCTTACCGACGATATAGCCGCCAATCGGGGCAAGACCACCGCCAGGATTTTTAATTAGGGAACCGACACATAAATCAGCTCCCACCTGAGTCGGCTCAGTCAACTCTACAAATTCACCATAGCAGTTATCAACCATACAAATTAAATCTGGCTTCTGAGTCTTAAGGAAATGAATTAATTCTCCAATCTGTGCAACCGATAAGGTTGGACGGCTGGCATAGCCTTTGGAGCGTTGAATGGTAGCTAGCTTTGTGCTAGGCTTAATCGCCGCCTTGATAGCCTCCCAATCGAAGCTACCATCGGATTTAAGCTCGACCTGAGAATAGGTTATCCCGAATTCAGCTAGGGAACCCTTGGTCTCAGTGATTCCAATAACACCCTCCAGGGTATCATAAGGCTTTCCAACGGGAGACAGAATCTCATCACCGGGTCGTAGATTTCCGGATAAAGCAACCGTCAGAGCATGGGTTCCACTGATTAATTGCGGTCTAACAAGGGCATCCTCCGCTTGAAAAACCTCTGCATATACACTCTCCAAGGTATCTCTTCCCATATCGTTATAGCCATAACCGGTTGTTGCAGCAAAATGAACATCGCTAAGATGATTCTTCTGCATAGCAGCCAGGACCTTCATCTGATTAAATTCTGCGACCCGATCAATTTCCGCAAAACGCTCGGAAAGCTTTTCTTCTATATCTAAGCAATAATCTAGCACCTTAGGGGCAATCCCAAGATCCTGATAGGCTTTTCGTAATTCCTTGTTATACACAATGATATCCTCCTAAGTAAGCTTTGTATTCCCATATACTGGGCAATATATTATCAAAAAATAGAATGATGTGTCAACAATGTTGACATAATATTCTTATGTTTCTATGTTAATGAATCGCTATCCTCATTGTCAATAGCTTATATGACCTGTCTTTCCTTCAATATTGTTAAGAGATAAGTTAGAACATCAGTTTCACTAGCGAAGTTATCCTTGTCTACCCAGATAACATCCCTTTCTCTCTTGAACCAGGTTAGCTGTCTCTTGGCAAAATGGCGGGTATCACGCTTTAATATCTCTATCGCATCCTCTAAGGTGATCTCGCCCTCCAGATATGCCAGGATTTCCTTGTAGCCTAAGCCTTGCATACTGACAAGACTTCTATTATAGCCCTGGGCATATAATCCTTTCACCTCATCGAGAAGCCCCTGCTCAAGCATCATGTCTACACGATGATTAATTGTCTCATAGAGCTTTGCTCGGTCTTTATTCAGTACAAAATAACAGAAATTATAAGGTGACACCTTTCCCTTCTGCTCTTCGTTATGTTCAGAGATTTTACTGCCAGTCAGCTTGGCAAACTCCAATGCGCGAATAATTCTTTTGCTGTTATTGGGATGAATGGCCTTGGCACTATCCGGATCAATCTCTGTAAGGAGCTGATGAAGATAATCCGCTCCCTTGGAGTCTAATAGTTGTTCTAATTCCTTGCGGTAAGAGGTATCTGTATCATTCTTCGTAAAATCAATATCATACAATACCGCCTGAATATAGAACCCGGTACCACCGACTAAGATGGGTATCTTATTGTTATCATATATTTTCTGCATATATTGCTTTGTTAATTGCTGAAAACGGACAACATTAAATTCCTCGTCTGGCTCCAGCTCGTCAATAAGATAATGAGGTATCCCTTGCATCTCAGGCTCAGTAATCTTGGCTGTACCAATATCCATATATCTATAGACCTGCATGGAGTCGGCAGAGATAATCTCCCCACCAACCTCCTTTGCTAAGGCAATCGAGAGAGCTGTCTTTCCGACCGAGGTAGGTCCGGTAAGAATAATCAATGGTTTTTTGTTCATCATAGCCTCCAAAATTAAAATCAGGTAAGTAATCTTTTTTTAAATCCAATCATACCAAGCCTTTGAATTAGTTTGTGCCTGCTTCATTGTTGTAGCCACAACCTAGAAGAACACAGCCCTTCCGAGAGGGGTTGTTGCATGTAATAAGCTAAGGGTGTAGTAAAGGATAACATGTATCCCATAATGCACTGTTTGACGGACAGATTATTGATTTTGTATGACAGAAGCAAATATATAAATGTTTGATGATGGCATACAAAACAATAAGATGTCAGGCAATCTGTGTGTGAGGGATGCATGTTGTTCTTTCCTACATTAAAAACATATATTATGCAACAGCCCCTAAATCAAACCATTCTCCTCTTTGTGTTAGTTTGTGCCGAGGATTACGCAGGCACAAACTTGGAGGTATGAATTATGCTTTTCATAATTCATACTATTCGCTTGAATTTGCGCTCTAATTCATATTGGCTCATGGAGATGATAACCGGTCTTCCATGAGGACAGTGATAGGGATTCTCCAGGGTTAAAAGCTCCTTGATCAGGGCAGTGGCCTCTTCATAGGAAAAGGCATGGTTGGCCTTCACTGCTGCCTTGCAGGATAAGGAGGCGACACGCTCCAGAATAGAATTCGTACTGGGAGTACCAATACCTGCTACTTCCTCCACCAGCTCATCGATGAACTCAAGTAATAGCTGCTTTTCAGAGATCCCGTATAAATCGGCAGGTACTGCTCGGACTGAATATTCATTCCCGCCAAAATGCTCAATTTCATAACCAAGGCTCTGTAAGGCTTCTTCTCTTTTATGCAGAACCTCCTGCTCCCGTAAGGTTAAAGACAAAACAATCGGTGGCATCAGCTGTTGGGAGGTGCTGGTCTTTGTTTTAGCAGCAGCCATGATACGTTCATACAAAACCTTCTCATGAGCGGCATGCTGATCGATGATATAGAGGTCCTTTCTATATTCCACCAGCCAATAGGTAGAGAATACCTGACCGATAATACGATGTTCCTCCAGGGCCTGCTTCGATAGAAAAGGCTTATCCTCCTCTGGTATAGCGGAGTCGGTAAATAAATTCAGTTGTTTATCGATTACAATCTGACCAGCGGAATTATCAGGAGTGGTTTTTCCTTCATTTTCTACTGCTACATTGGGTATATCGTTCTCTTGCTTTGCATCAGATGGTATGGGGTTCCCTTTTGGCTGAATCGAATTAAGCTCCTTCTCTGTACCGGATAATATCCGAAGGGCTTCCAGACTAGCTTGGGGATTTACTGCTTTTTGATGGTCAACCTTTTGATGGTCTGTCTTTAACTCATCTATCCTCAAGGATGAAGCAGAATGAAAGTCACCTTTGCTCTCAGCTACTTTATTCGCTCCGTCTCGACTAATCTGCGGATTTGCTCCATTCCCGTAGGTGACATGCAAGGGCTTGGTCTGAGTAATACCTGAATCCTGCTTATTTACAGGAGCTCCTGCTTGCTTTAGAAATTCATTGCGGCGATTTTGTTCAAAGGGCTCAGGTATTCGAGGGAGCTCTTCCTTCTTTATCTCCTCCTGTACCAGAGATACCCTGGGAATCAGCTCCTTACCAGAAAGTGCCTCCTTAAGTAAGCGATAGGTCTGCTGATAGATCTCATCTCCGTTCTTTAAGCGAACCTCTAGCTTCTGTGGATGTACATTGACATCGATCTGTTCCGGGTCAATCTGAAAATAAATCGAAGTAAAGGGGTATTTATGCTGCATCAGGTAAGGCTTGTAGGCCTCTTCGATTGCTTTTGTGATTACACTACTCTTAATATAACGTCCGTTAATAAAATAATTTTCAAAATTTCGATTACCTCTTGTTATCGTGGGCTTACCGATATACCCGGTTACGGAAAAGCCTTCTGATTGATGGTCTAGCGGCAACAGCTCTCGGGTAATGTCCCTGCCATAGACCTGATAAAGAATATCCTTCGTATTATTATTACCGGAGGATTGCAGCTTTACCTGATTATTCATAATAAATTTGAAGGAAACGTTCGGATGGGATACCATCAACCGTTCCATTAAATCACTAATATAGCTGCCCTCTGTTGTGGCAGATTTTAAGAACTTCCGCCTTGCCGGTGTATTATAAAAAAGATTGCGGACAATGATAGTCGTTCCTCCGGGACAACCGATTTCCTCCAAGGCTTTCTCACTGCCGCCCTCGATTACATAACGAAAGCCGTTCAAAGCGGTCGGCGTCTTAGTGATCAGCTCGACCTGTGCAACAGAAGCGATACTGGATAAGGCCTCACCTCGAAAGCCCAAGCTGGTAACACTGAGTAAGTCCTCTGCAGTACGAATTTTACTGGTGGCATGACGAAGAAAAGCCAAAGGAATATCTTCCTTGGCAATTCCTCCACCGTTATCGGTAATTCGAATAAAGGAAAGCCCGCCTTCCTTTATCTCTGCGGTAATGGCAGTAGCACCGGCATCCATTGCATTTTCAATAAGCTCCTTCACTACGGCACTGGGGCGCTCTACTACCTCTCCTGCTGCTATTTGATTAATGGTTGCCTCATCAAGTACATGTATAAGTGACATGGGCACCTCCTAAATTCTGTCCTTGATCTTCTTTTGAAGCTGGTACAGCTTATTCATGGCATCAATTGGTGTTAACACGGCAATGTTCAAATCTCTTAGTTCGGTAATAATATCTTCATTCTCAGAGGTAGTAAATAGAGATAGCTGGTCGGAGAAGGACTTTGCTTTCTTACTCTTACCGCCTGAGACTGCCTGTATCGGAGACTCCACATATTCCTCCAAGGAGAATTGCTCCGGAATCATATCATCTTTTGAAGCAGGAAGCTCTGGAGCAGATAAATTCTTTGCTTTTAGGGCAAGATCATTGCCGCTCAGCTCCATAACAATCTCGGAAGCACGCTTTAACACACTGGCCGGAACTCCGGCAAGCTTTGCAACCTGAATACCATAGCTCTTATCTGCACCGCCCTTGACGATCTTACGAAGAAATACGATATCCTCTCCCTGTTCCTTCACGGCAATACAGTAATTATTAACACCTTCTAATCGGCCTTCCAGCTCAGTCAGCTCATGATAATGGGTAGCAAATAAGGTCTTTGCTCCAAGAAGCTGATGGCTGCTGATATGCTCTACTACGGCCCAGGCAATACTCAGACCATCAAAGGTGCTGGTACCGCGGCCAATCTCATCTAAAATCAAAAGACTGTTCTTTGTGGCATTTCTTAATATATTCGCGACCTCAGTCATCTCAACCATGAAGGTACTCTGACCACTGGCAAGATCGTCAGAGGCTCCCACTCGCGTAAAAATTCGGTCTACAATACCGATGGATGCGGACTGTGCAGGAACAAAGCTGCCAATCTGCGCCATAAGTACGATCAAGGCGGTTTGTCTCATATAGGTAGACTTACCTGCCATATTAGGTCCGGTGATAATAGAGACACGATTTTGCTTATTATCTAATAGGGTATCATTGGCCACAAACATATCGTGAGAGATCATACGTTCGACTACCGGATGACGTCCGTTCTTAATATGCAGGGAGCCACTGGTATTGATAACCGGTTTAATATAATTATTCTGTTCAGCAACTAATGCAAGGGAAGCAAACACATCTACCTTAGCAATCGTTTTGGCAGTACTTTGAATACGTCTTACCTCCAAGGCTATCTGATCACGTATTTCACAGAACAGGTCATATTCTAGGGAAAACAGCTTGTCCTCTGCACCAAGGATAATATCCTCCAGATCTTTAAGCTCTGGCGTGGTGTAACGCTCTGCATTGGCTAGAGTCTGCTTACGGATCCAGGTGGGAGGGACCAGATTCTGATAGGAGTTGGTTACCTCAAGATAATAACCAAAAACTCGGTTATATTTGATACGGAGATTCTTGATCCCGGTTGCTTCACGTTCCTTCGTCTCCATATCCATAAGCCAGTCCTTACCCTCGGTCTTTGCCTTACGAAGACGATCCACCTCTTCATTATAGCCCTCACGGATAATTCCGCCTTCCTTTACGTTAAGCGGTGGCTCCTCAGCGATGGCGGTATTAATTAATTCGAAGATATCTGTCAGAGGGTCTAATTCCTCGTAGATCTCCTTTAAGAGCGCACCATCAAAGCTTTGCATCAGGTACTTAATATGTGGAAGCATGGAGAGTGAAGAACTGAAGGCAATCAAATCCCTCGGATTAGCGCTCTTATAGCTGATCTTGCTCATGAGGCGTTCCAGGTCATAGATCGGATTTAGATATTCCCTAATCTCCTCTCTGGAAATCATATTGTCCTTCAGCTGACTCACTGCCTCTAGACGTTGAGTAATCATATCATAATCAATCAGGGGCTGCTCCATGAAGCTTCGGAGCAATCTGGCACCCATGGCTGTCTTGGTCTTATCTAAAACCCATAATAGAGACCCCTTCTTAGTTTTCTCACGAATTGTCTCTGTTAATTCCAGATTACGTACGGTTGAGCTGTCGAGGAGCATATATTTCTCATAAGTATATGGTGTAAGCTTAATGATATGAGATAGAGAGCTCTTCTGAGTCTCCCTTAAGAATTGCATGATGCAGCCGGCTGCAATTACTCCGATGGTATAATCCTTTAATCCAAGGCCATCGATGGTTGCAACCTGAAAATGCTCCTTTAGAGTACGAATACAGAGCTCATCATCAAAATACCAAGGCTCCAAGGGAGACAGGGTAATATTATTATAACTTTTTAAAGTCTCTATATTGATTCCGGATACAAAAAAGGTATCATTGCAGATGATTTCCGAGGGGGACCATTTATAGACTTCATCCATCAGTTTGCGCTCATTATCTACCTCTGTAACATAGTAATCGCCTGTAGTTACATCTACGATCGATATACCGTAGGCATTGGTAGTATGTACAACTGACATCAGGTAATTATTCTTCGTTTCATCCAGTACCTGAGTATTCAGATTCGTTCCGGGAGTAACAATCCGGACAACTTCTCTTTTCACAATACCCTTAGCCTGCTTTGGATCCTCTACCTGCTCACAAATAGCCACTCGGTAACCGCGGCTTACTAGTTTACTTAAATAATTGTCGACGGAATGATAGGGAACACCACACATGGGAGCCCTCTCCTCCTGTCCGATGTTTTTACCGGTCAATGCTATCTCAAGCTCTCGGGAGCAAACATGAGCATCCTCAAAAAACATCTCATAAAAATCGCCAAGACGGTAAAATAAAATACAGTCTTTATATTGTTCCTTTATCTGCAGGTATTGCTGCATCAGAGGAGTCAATTGAGTCATGGTAGTAATCCTTTCGTTTATTCATTATTCTTTAGAAAAGGGTGGTTTCGCTGATTATAACTAAATATAAGCATCACTACTAGGTATAGTAGTCAACTTTATGGCTGACAATATACATAGTGTTTTGCCTGATTTTAAATCATAACAATTATACCACACTGACCACCTTTTGCAAGCCCAGACCTATGACCAAATCTACTATATCTCTCAGACCGGCTCCAAGAATAGTACAATGGAGCCTTAAAAAAGCCGATAAAAAGAAAAAACCTGAGGGGATAAGTAACAATATGTCTCTCCTGGTATACAGAGAATGACATATTGGGAAACTGTTCGGTATCCTTTTTATTTCATTCGTTTCACCAAAGTAAGAAACTCATCCTTATATCCATCCTCGGAATAATCCTCATGGGCCAGCATATCAAGTATCATCTGATAGGAGGCGGTGCCACTATACTCACTGTCTCGAAGTAACATACCGAAAGCAGCTACCGAGCTGGCAAAGGTTAGGTTACGAGGCATATCAGAAGTATAGGTGGAACCATCAACAATTGCAGAGATTAATTCACTCTTATTTTGGTCCGGTTTCTTATAACGGATACTGATGGTAAGCCATTCCTTACTTTCTGCAGCCAAGGCCTGGGATTGATATTTTAGTTCCGTACCAGGAATATCCTGCTTGGAATCAATAGGAATAAGCTCATAAAGAGCGGTCACACGGTGGCCTGCCCCGATTTCGCCTGCATCCTTGGTATCGTCTTCAAAATCCTCGGTATTCAACAATCGGTTCTCATAACCAATTAAGCGGTAACCCTTGAGCATTGCCGGATTAAATTCTAATTGCAGCTTCACATCCTTAGCAACGGTAAATAATGTTCTGCCCATCTCCTCTACCAGCACCTTCTTAGCCTCTAATATAGAATCAATATAAGCATAGTTGCCGTTTCCATTGTCAGCAAGTGCTTCCATCTTATTATCCTTGATGTTCTCGGTTCCAAAACCAAGTACGGACAAGAAGACACCCTTTTTTCTTTTCTTCTCAATTAACCTGGTTAATTCACTTTCACTCGTGATCCCTACATTCAAGTCTCCATCGGTTGCTAAAATGACACGGTTATTGCCACCCTTGATATAGTATTTTTCAGCAAGCTCATAGGCCTTAGTAATTCCGGCAGAGCCTGCTGTACTACCTCCGGCGGTCAAATCCTCTATTGCACTGACGATTTTCATGGTTTCATCTCCCCTGGCACCTTCCAGCACGACACTTTCCCTGCCAGCATATACAACAATGGAAACCCTGTCATTTTCATTCAGCTTCTCAGTCAGCATAACAAAGGCCATTTGCATAAGAGGGAGCTTATCCGGCGAGTTCATCGAACCGGATACATCCAGCAGAAATACAAGGTTTGAGCTTGGTCGTTCGCTTAGATCAATCTCTTTTGCCTGTAAGCCGATGAGTAAAAGCTTCGCGTTCTCATTCCAAGGACAATCTGACAGTTCCGTATTGATGGAAAATGGTACATCATCGGTTGGCTCTTTATAATCATACTTAAAATAATTAATCATCTCTTCAATACGTACCGCATCCGGGACAACCTCACCGGAATCATAAATCATTCTACGAATATTACTGTAGGAAGCGGTGTCTACATCGACGGAAAAGGTGGATAAAGGATAATCCTTTACCGATTTAAACGTGTTCTCACGAATTGCACTATACTCTTCCGTATTAAAATCCTCCTGCTGGATCTCGCCGATATCCAGCTCCTCCTCAGCAAAATAATGGGCTGAAAGGATGGAATTGGCGCCCTCTGCAGAACCAGCATTTTGCGGTTTGCTATTCGATGAATCATAACTAATGCCACTGACTATCCCATTAGAAACAGCCTCTTTCTTCCTGCTACATCCGGAAAAGCATGTTAATATGATTACTGCTACAATAATAAAACTAATCCATGTCTTCCTAATTTTCTTCATAATAATCCTCCTCCAAAGATTTTATGGTTTATGTCTATTTGACGATGAAGGATACAATACAGTTCCAGAAATTAGGAGATTTGGAGAATAAGTTTAAAAATAAACCGGGCAAAATATATTGTCCGGTTTTATAAATTATAGTGTTTTATAATAACTGGATTTATTCTGTTTGAACATCATCCAGTAGTTGATTTCCATCTGCTGCTGTGGTTGCCAGTACATCGCAACGTTCATTCATGGGATGTCCGGCATGTCCCTTCACCCACTCATATCGTACCTGGTGAGGCTCCATGGCTTTCAGGAGGCGTTTCCATAAGTCAATATTTTTTACCGGCTCGTTCTTTCCTCGCTTCCAGCCCTTTTTAATCCACCCCTCCAGCCAATGCTCATTAAAGGCCTTCACTAAGTACTGGGAATCGGAATATAATACCACCTGACAGGGCTTGGTTAGGGCTTCTAAGCCGGCAATTGCCGCCATCAGCTCCATACGGTTATTGGTGGTCTTCTTATAGCCTGCCGAATATTCTCTCTCATGGGTGGTTCCTTTCGAATCAACAAAGACAACAATTGTCCCATAACCTCCGGGTCCCTCCGGATTACCTCTTGCTGCTCCATCAGTATATATTGTTACGTTCATGTATTTCTCCAATCTTTTCATAAAAATTAATAACATATCGATACGGCTAAATCAATTCGTATGTTTTACTAGATTAATTATAAATTACTCCATTCTCCGCTACTTAGAAATTCCTGTGCTGCCTGCTCTGCCGAGGAAGTAATCTCATGAGGATAACCCAGCATATCGAGGAGCTTGATGGCATTTTTTGAAACGGCCTTTCCCTGATAGAGCTTATAGTCAAATAAGACCTGCTTGTCCTCAATACGCTCCTGAAAATGATAGTTCGAAAAGTTCTTCTCAAGAATATGAGTCAATTCAATATCGTGGGTTGCTGCAAATACCTGTGCATTTTGTAGTGCTAAGGTATTCAATATTCGGGAGGAGGCAGCGATACGTTCCAGAGTATTGGTACCACGCAGAACCTCATCGATAAAGCAAAGCATCGGAATATCGGAATTGATTTTGTCCAGGATACGTTTCAAGGATTTAATCTCTACTATATAATAGCTCTCACTACTAAAGATATTATCACGTAATGCCATGGAGGAATAGATCATAAAATAGCTTGCTTGATATCGTGTTGCAGTGGAGGTATAGATCGTCTGCGACAATATCGCATTGATTGCCAGCGTCTTGATAAAGGTTGATTTTCCGGAAGCATTGGATCCGGTTAGCAATACACTGCGGTTTTCAGTAATAGTGTTTGATACTGGCTGTTCCAGTAAGGGGTGGTATAATTTAGTGGCTGATAAAAAGGGCTTTTCTGATTTGGCTAGCTCCGGCTCACAGTAATAATAGATTAACTTACGGAAGGAGGCAGTAGCAATCATACTGTCTAAATAACCAATATTCTCATAGATTCGGTTCAGTACACTACGGTTTTTCTTAAAGAAACTAAGCATGGAGTTGTACTTAATCAGATCTAGGTGAAAAAGCATGCGAAAGTAATCGAGAAGAGCATCAATAATATTGCCATTTGCACTCTTTGGAGCAAGAATGAAGGAGCCACGCTTAATCTTGTTGAAATACTTGATATCCTCACGAAGGCGTTCGGTATATTCCTTTAGCTCGGGAATCTCGAGACGAATGATAGCCTTGGTATTATCAAGCAAACGAAAGATATAGGAGAAAACAGTGATATAGTTCTCAATCTTCGCTTTACAGGAATAATAATGAAAGATATTAATAATGACAAATACAAAGGTTCCTACTCCACCTAATCCAGGGCTGATAAATATTAATGCAATCGATAGTAATAAGCCTAAATCCAGCAGATAATGAACCAAATTGCTTTGGGACTCTTGTGCCTCCAGGCGGTTGATGTATTCGAAAACAGATATGCTGCGAAGCTTTCCCATACCATGAAGTCTAGCCTGTAATTCAGTTCGTTGGTCCTCATTATCCCTGAAGAACTTCATTAAGCGATTTCGTTCCAGAAGTTCTTCTTCAGAGAAGCTGGGCTTACGAAGTAAGGAATAGAGATACTCCTCACCGATGGAGGATTGAGTGTTATTCATCTCCATGAAGATCTCATCCATGTCCAGATCATTCCAGGTTATATCATCAACATCAAGATCTTCATTCTTTACCGAGTTATAATAGGATCTAAGATATTCAAGCTTCTCAGAGGTATATTCCTGGGTAGGTTCCTCTCCCCATTCTCTCTTAAGACGAGACTTTAACATCTTTTGGTAATTTTGATTGCTGATGATACTCCATATAACAATTACTACCATGACTGCTATAATAATTAATATTAGTTCCATGTCCATTACTCCTTGTCTGTCCGGTTGTTATTCATTCTTTCTATCAAGGAACCTCCGGTTATTAGGGTTATTATAAAATTCTATCTTAGTGCTGTCAATCTTTGTGCATTAATATAAGGTAATTTTAATTTGAAGGGAAGAGCTACAAACTCCATTACGAAAAAATGGTTGAACAGTAACTGTTCAACCATTCCATATCTATCATCATGGTATTCAAAACTATTCATTAATGAATCTAACACACTTTACAGGTGATCTGTAGTACATATTGGAGATCTTAATACCATCTCTTCTGTTACTTGCATGGATAACTCTACCATTACCAATATACATTGCTACATGATTGATATAAGAAGAGCTACCATAGAATACCAGATCACCGGGCTTTAGATTGGAGGTAGATATCGATCTTCCGCTTCTCGCCTGCTCTCTGGAGGTACGAGGAATAGAGATTCCCATCTTTCTATACAATGCCTGTGTAAATCCTGAGCAATCTACACCTCTGCCCAGAGTGGTACCACCCCATACATATTTATCACCCAGATATTGCTTCGCTAAATCAATTAACTTAACACGGGTAGAGGATACACCGGAGCCATATTGTAATTCTTCGATGGATACGGCCTTAATGAGCTGGAAGGATAAATCAACAAATTCCTTCGCTACATAAGCGATGGTACCATCTTCGGAATCATCGGAATCGAGGCTTACCTGAACCCACTTACCATGTTCTTTATCGTCAGTGATGACCCTACTGTCAAGAACAATTAATTCTTCGCCCTTAGCAACCTGATCAATAACCTCGGAATCAGTAGAAGGATCCTTTCGTACACGAAGTCCGTTGGTATTGGCTGTAGCGATATAGTTACCAATCTTTTTCGCTAATTGAGTAGCTTTAGTACCAGTAATAAGGTAATCGCTTTTTACGTATCCGGTTACCTTACCAGAAGATATTTTGGTCCATCCGTTATTATCGGCTTCTAGAATCTCGCAACCGCCATTCTTAGGAAGCTTACCAACTAGCTTATTATTCTCACCAGGACCGGAACGAATATTTAAGTTATTATCGACATCAGCAATTCCTATATTAATAAAACCAGGAATGGGTATCTCGTAGGTGGATAAGCTTGATATCATTCCTTCATCACCGCTACCGGTGCTAGTGGTTATCTTATCTGCAGTAAATCCAGCTACTGCTTCTTCATAAGCCAGCGCTGTCTTTGGATTGGCTGTGAGCACTAATGTTCCCGTTACACATACCAAGGAAAACTTTAGGAGCTTCCTAATCATTATACTTCCTCCATACATTTTCTTGTTCTATTACACGAAATATCTAGTTGCCACATATGTAATCAATATGTAAATTATAGTGTTAATCAAATATTACGCAATTATTAAATATGTTACATGAATATTCTATCAAATGAGATAGTTTTTGTCAACTCTATGTCAATCATATTTTAATTTAATGTCAAAATGGAAAAAAGAAAAAAATTTCTTATGGGGAAGTTGAATATAAGAAGGAGAAAGCTCCTATAAGAGAACAAAGATCACCTGCCCAGAGGGGGTATTTATGACAATTGTATCATAGGGCGAATTTCCTCGTAATAAAAAGACTACCTCGGTACGTCTTACTTGTAATCCGGGTAGTCCTTCTGCAGACAATTGCTAAATAATGATGCAAATTAAACCGCCATTACTGTCATTGATAATTCGTTGCATGGTATCCTGAAGCTTTAGCTGACTATCATCGGTCAACTTATTAATCTTTGTATTAATTCCATCCTCCACAAGCTGTCGGATGCTCTTTCCAAAAATATTAGTCTCCCAGATACCTTCTGGATTTTCCTTTGAATTTGCATTAATGTAATTGATTAAATCCTTGGCTTGTTCTTCCGAACCGACAATCGGGGCAACCTCAGTCAAAATATCTGCCTTAATCATATGAATCGAGGGAGCGGTTGCTTTAATCTTCACACCATACTTATTACCGTGTTTAATAATCTCCGGCTCCTCGATGGATACCTCATGTCTCAAGGGAGATACGATACCATATCCCTTGCGTCTTACCTGGTCAGCTGCATAGGAAACTGTCTCATATTCGGATTTCCTTTGTGCCAGATCCTTCAGTGTAGCGATCAATTGATATTCTCCGTTAATCGGAACTCCGATCAGATCACTGAGTATCTGATAGTAATACATATCATCGAATTCTACATTTACACTGACAACGCCATCCTGCATATTGATTTTGTCTACCTTAAAGCGTTTCACATATTGACTGTCTGAATCCAGGGTAGCCACCTTGGTATCCTTCATCTGCGAAATATTACAGAACATTCCTCTGACAGAGGCCACCAGGTCTTTCTTTAACCAATGATCGGAAGGAAGCATCTCTGCCCATTTCGGCATGTAGAAGTCAATCTCTGTAATCGGGAAGGTATAAAGGATATTCTCCATTATTCTCGTGATATCTTCTTTTCTTAGCTGCTCGGCATTGATGGGAAGAACCGGTACATTGTATTCCTCTTGCATCTCTTCGGCTACACGAAGAGTCTCATTGGAGTAGGGCTTACTCGTATTAAGCAAAACGATAAAGGGTTTACCGAGATGCTTTAATTCATTGATAGTTCGCTCCTCCGGAAGCTTATAATTCGCTCTGGCAAGCTCACCAAAACTACCATCAGTCGTAACTACGATGCCGATGGTAGAATGATCATTGATAACCTTTTTTGTGCCGATTTCTGCAGCTTGGGTAAATGGTATCTCATGATCAAACCAAGGGGTTTTTACCATTCGTTCATGCTGATTCTCAATATGACCGGAGGCTCCTTCCACCATATACCCTACGCAGTCTATTAGGCGGATTTTAACATTAGTTTCATCGTCAAATGTAATTGTGGCAGCTTCCTTTGGTATGAATTTGGGCTCGGTCGTCATGATCGTCCTACCGGCCGCAGCCTGTGGCAATTCGTCAATTGCTCTCTCTTTGCTATGGACATCTGAGATACCCGGTATTACCAAGAGATCCATAAATCTCTTAATAAAGGTAGATTTTCCTGTTCTAACTGGCCCTACCACACCTATGTATATTTCACCGCCTGTCCTAGCCTGAATATCATTATAAACATCATACTGCCCTAACATGTGCCAACCCTCCTTATGGTTATAGTTAAGCATATGCAGAGCATTTTCATTCTATGAATATAAATGAATACCAAAAATACAGGCTTTCATTTAAAAATTAAACCTGCAGTTATATATTACATTTCCTAATTAAGTTTTATTAATTGCGCTATCTTGATGCCCTCTGATATCGCTTCTCATATTCTTTCTTGCCAAGTTCAGAATAATGACGTACGAATTCTTCCTTTGCCATTCCTGCTACCTCCATTAAGAAGCAATGTGGTGTGTAAGCTTATATTATTTCTGAGAATTCCTTTAAAGCGGTTGGTGTAGCTGCGACAATACCGCATACCTTTGTATAATCAAGCTCAGAGTTATCCATTGTGGAGATACGACCGCCTGCCTCAGTGACGATTAAGGAACCGGCAGAATAATCCCAGGGCGATAAGACTGGTTCAAAGAATAATACGGTTCGACCTGCAGCTACATAGCAGAAATCGAGCGCTGCCGAACCACTTCTACGAAAGTCCAATGCCACATCAAATAGCTTTCGGTTTATGGAGAAAACCAGGTCAGCCTTATCACGATAATAAGGACAGGCTCCGACAGAAACCAAGCCTTCCGCCAAGGGGAGGTCATTCATCCTAAGAGGCTTATTATTTAGAAAGGCTCCTGAACCACGTTCCGCATGGAATAATTCATCAAGATAGGGATCATATACCACACCCAGCTCAATCTGTGCATGATGCATTAGTGCAACACTAATAGCACTATGCTGGAAGTTCATAATAAAGTTAGTGGTACCATCAATGGGATCAATAATAAAGCAATACTCGCCCGGAGTGGTCCTCTGGTCCTCCTCTTCTCCGATAAAGGTGGCTGATGGATAAAGCTTGGCCAGCTTTGTAAAGAGAAATTGCTGAACTTCAACATCGTATTTGGTTACAAAATTAGCTCGTCCTTCTTTACTCGTTACCTCGTTCTGAATATTCCTAGCCGACAACATAATCTGGCCGGCCTCTTTCACAACTTTAATAATCTCGTTAATCATAATAACCTCCCATAAAAATGTCATTTGTATCATAGCAAAGCTGCTGTACCAAGGTGTAAATGAATGAGAGAAATCAAGCTTCTCTTATAATCTTCACTTATCATGATACAACAGCTCTTTATGCAGTTCAACCCAGTCATAACGCTATAAACGTCGTCCTTCACGACTGGCGGTTGCTATATAAATATTAATCCCATTCCAAGGATTTATATTCTTTTCTTTTATCTCTTCCAAGAAGATCGTAGAGGGCATCTCTGGTGGATTTTCCCTCAAATAGAACAAGATTTATCTGCTCTACAATCGGCATCTCTACGTTGTTTTTCTGTGCGAGTGCCAAGGCAGCTTTTGCTGAATTGATACCTTCTACAACCTGTCCCACCTGTTGCATTGCTTCCTCCATGGACTTACCCTGACCCATAAGGTAGCCGGCATTCCAATTACGGCTGTGCTTACTGTTACAGGTTACAAACAGATCTCCGAAGCCGGATAATCCGGAGAAGGTCTCCATCTTTCCACCCATTGTGATACCAAGTCGACTGATTTCCGCCATACCTCTGGTCATTAAAGCAGCCTTGGTATTATCACCGTAGCCCAGACCATCCACTATGCCGGCAGCCAGTGCAATGACATTTTTAAGTGAACCACCCAATTCGATACCGATAATATCCGGACTGGTATAGACACGGAACAAATCAGTCATGAAAACATCCTGAATAAATTTAGCAGTTTCTTTTGATTGTGCTCCAACTACAATCGTTGTAGGTATCCCACGGCTTACCTCTTCCGCATGGCTGGGACCGGATAATACAGCAATCTCAGCCTGGGGAATTTCCTCACTGATTACCTCCGATAAGGTATAGAGAGTCTTGTCCTCAATACCCTTTGAAACATTTACAAGAATCTGACCCTCTCTAATATAAGGGCTGGCAATATGAGAAGTAGAGCGGACATAAGGAGAAGCGACAGCCATAACTAGTAGATCCTTGTCCTTGCAGGCTTCCTCTAAATCGAGTATAATCTTCACCTGATCAGGCATCTTGGCACCTGGAAGGTTCTTCATATTCCCACGATTCTCATTCAGCATCTGAGCCTCTGCTTCAATCTTAGTCCAAATGGTCACATCATGTCCATTATTCGCCAATAAAATAGCAAGGGCGCAGCCCCAGGTTCCCGCTCCTAACACACTTACCTTACTCATAAGCTCCTCCTTTACTAAATAGACTTAATATAATTTTATTTTTCTATTTTTACACGTTGACCTATCTTATTTTCGGTACCATTAATAATACGCTTAATGTTTCCACGATGCTTAATTAATGCCAATGCCATAAATATTAATGCGACAATCAACATATGTATGTCTCCCGGATGTCTGATGGCAATCCAGATAGGAAACAATACAGCAACCACGATAGAGCCAACCGATACATATTTGGTTAATAATATAGCCAGAACAAACAGTGGAATACCGATTGGTATAATTAACGGGTCCAGACTGGCCATAACACCACCGGTAGCTGCCATTCCCTTGCCACCCTTGAATTTGAGCCAGAAGGGATAGTTATGACCGATGACAACACCTAAACCGGTATAGATAGACAACAAATCTAATTTCTCACTACCAGGGAAAAAAATGAATTTCACAAGGAGTATTGCTACCACAGCTTTTATAACATCACCAATCAGGGTTATGGCACCCGCCTTGGGACCCAGAGTTCTGAGTGCGTTGGTGGTTCCCATATTACCGCTACCATACTTACTGATGTCTACTTTATTGATTTTACCAACAAAATATGCTG
The DNA here is from genome assembly GCA_023411555.1 of Bacillota bacterium. Classification (GTDB taxonomy): domain Bacteria; phylum Bacillota; class Clostridia; order Lachnospirales; family Lachnospiraceae; genus Mobilitalea. Next base: position 3,586 of record JAEYOQ010000047.1, on the reverse strand, counting down.
TTGAAAAACATCCCATGAAATATCCAAAAATCAAACAAAGAATGATTTTAAGAATCATTTTAATCGTTCTCCTTTCGCTCCCTGATAATAAACTTTAATGGTGTTCCGCCGAAACCAAAGGCGTCACGAATCTTATTCTCAATATATCTAGTGTAAGAATAATGCATTAATTCCTTGTCATTTACAAAGAGCACAAAGGTCGGAGGCTTAACAGAAACCTGTGTGATATAGTACAGCTTCAAACGTTTTCCTTTGTCTGAAGGCGGTTGCTGAAGGGCGACTGCTTCCATCAGAATTTCGTTGAGAACTCCAGTAGCGATACGTAGATTCTGATTCTGGATTACTACCTCGATCACCTCAAAGAGCTTGTGCAGTCTCTGTCCTGTCTCGGCAGAGATAAAGAGAATCTCAGCATAAGGCATGAAGGACAGAATCTCACGGATATCCTCCGTATATTCCTTTACGGTCTTGTTATTCTTCTCAATCAGATCCCACTTGTTAACCGCAATAATCATTCCTTTACCCCGGTCATGGGCGATACCTGCAATCTTGGCATCCTGTTCGGTTACGCCCTCTTCTGCATCAATGACCAGTACGACCACATCCGCACGTTCCACTGCGGTTACCGTTCGAATAATACTAAAGCGCTCTAATTCCTCTTTGATTTTACTCTTTCTACGAAGTCCGGCAGTATCAATGAGAATATATTCCTTACCGTTACGACGAATCGGGGTATCAATTGCATCACGGGTGGTACCTGCGATATTCGATACAATTACGCGGGTCTCTCCGACTAATTTGTTCACGATAGAGGATTTGCCCACATTGGGCTTACCAACAATCGCAATTCTGGGTCGCTCATCTACCATTTCTGAGGTGTTGCCGGAGGTAAAATGCTTTGTAACCTCATCTAACATATCACCAAATCCCAGTCTACCTGCGGAAGAAACCGGGATGGGATCACCAATACCAAGATTATAGAATTCATATACATCTGGCATCAGCTTCTCAAAGCTATCTACTTTATTAACTACCAGTACTACCGGCTTAGCGGAGCGGCGAAGCATATCCGCCACCTTAAAATCAGAATCAACGAGACCCTGCCTTACATCGACCAGAAAGATAATGACATCCGCTGTATCGATGGCAATCTGAGCCTGCTGTCTCATATAAGACAGCATCTGATCCTTACTATCCGGTTCAATACCACCAGTATCTATCATTGTGAATTGTGAATTAAGCCATGTAACATCGGCGTAAATGCGGTCTCTGGTCACTCCTGGATAATCCTTGACAATGGAGATACGATCTCCAGCCAGTGCATTAAATAGTGTTGATTTACCTACATTCGGCCTACCGACAATAGCTACGATTGGTCTACTCATACTATACCTTTGCCTTTCAATTTTTAGAACCTATTCCTATATTATTAACAATCACCTAGGAAATATTTTATCTCTTCAATTTTCCATAATAATCGAATCAATGAAGGACTTTCCATCTGATTGTACAATACGTATTTTCGTTTGTAAAGTGTTTTCCATCTCTTCTACCGTTACATCGTCGAGCAGAACGGTCTCTCCATTTCGAAGCATAACATCAGGAATCAAGAGTGCAGCTCCCAAATTTTTACCCTTTAATTGTGCAGTGATATCTCCTCCGGTAATCAAACCGGCAACGGTAATCTCATTACCGAAGTAATTATTTATGATGGTATAAACCTCTACATTTATCTTGGGATACTTTATCTTAAGCTTCTCGGTCAGCTGCTTTATATATGGGGCAGCAAGAACTCCGGTTGCAATGGATAATTCTCTGGTCCGGTCATCTCCCGCAAGCTCTTCATAATACTCTGCAAATTCCTCTTGAAGGGAGCGGATTAAACCGACTCCATTTTCAATCTGAGGATAGCCTTCGTAGGAATCGGCATCAGGAATTGGGAGTCCGGCCTTAATATACCATTCATCGCTTGCGTAGATAAAGCGTGTCCCATAATGGGTCAGGAAGATGTTCTGCCAACGATGAATCGTATCCAGAACAACAAGAGCTTCCTCTTTATTAAAGCCTTCCAGCTCAACTAGCCCCTCTCTGAACTTGGTCAATCCCACCGGAACGACAGAGACACTCTGCATCTCCGGTAAATAGGCAGCCAGATCATGGATGGTCTTCTCCAGTTCTTCGCCATCATTCCAACCCTTGCAGAGAACAATTTGTCCGTTCATGGTGATACCGCCTTCTTTCAAGCGGCGCATCTTATCAAGGGCACTTCCTGCAAAACGGTTATGGAGCATACGACAGCGTAACTCTTCATTGGTGGTGTGAACCGAGATATTAATCGGGGACAGCTTATAGAACAGGATTCGGTCAATTTCCTCATCACTCATATTCGTTAAGGTTATATAATTGCCTTGAAGAAAGGATAGACGGGCATCATCATCCTTAAAATACAAGGTTTCTCTCATTCCCGGAGGCATCTGATCAATAAAGCAAAAGATGCATTTATTGCGACAGGATCTATATTCATCCATTAGGCCTTCCTCAAAGATAATTCCCAGATCTTCATCAAAATCCTTCTCGATATCAAGCTCCCATTCCTCACCATTCGATTTACGGATCAGGACCGTGAGCTCTTCATCCTTGATTAAATAATTATAATCCAGAGCATCCTTGATTTGTGTTCCATTGATGGAAATTAGTTCATCTCCGGGAGCTAACTCCAGCTCTTCGGCGATACTATCCTGCTCTATCTCTTTAATAATGTGTGCTTTTTTCTTCATAACATACACCGTTTCTCTCTATCTACAGTTGTAGAATTTAATAAATTATTGTTCATCTTCCTTTATCGCTAAAAAAGCTGCCATACTTCCTCGTTGTCCCTGGGTTTTTCGATGGGAGAACAAGAGCTCTGAATGACAGGAGGTACATACACTACTAATATGAATATGGCTTGCTTGTAAACCTGCTTCCTTTAATACAGCCTGATTGGCTGCCCATAGATTACAATGGTATTTACCGGACTCTGTCCTGGTTAGAATATTATCCTTAGGATTGGCTGCAAAAGCCTTCCTAAATTCCTTAGCAACCTCATCACCGACTTCATAGCAGGAGGCACAGATGGAAGGACCTATGACTGCGATAATATCCTTCGGATCACTGTCAAAATGCTTGCTCATCTCTCTCACAGTAATCATTCCGATTTTTTGCACTGTGCCACGCCAACCGGAATGGGTTAAGCCAATGGCCTTTTTCCTTGGATCTACAAAAAATAACGGAACACAATCTGCATATTTTGTCACAAGGGTAATGCCTGGCTGATTTGTAATCAAACCGTCAATTTCATCATAATCTCTGGGACATAATAAGCCCTTACCGCAATCCTTTTGCTCTACCAGAAGGATATTGGTCTTGTGAACCTGCTTTGATACCACCATAGAGCTCATAGAGACGCCGAGGCTCTCGGCGATTCTTCTGTAATTCTCTCTGATATTATCCGGGTGATCCTGATCCTTTGCTGAATCGCTTCCCAGATTCATGGTTCCATAGATTCCTGAACTTACGCCTCCCAGCTTTGTGGAAAAACCATGAT
>JAEYOQ010000006.1 GCA_023411555.1 Bacillota bacterium | reverse complement strand
TTATTATAGTGCGGTTTGAGACCCACACTCATTATAACAAAGGAGTTCTCTTATGAAAACGCTAGAAGCCACTGGGATCCACCAGCATAGCTGGTGGTTTTTTAAAGATAGCCCTACAAAAAAGATGTTGATATAACCCATCAATGGGTTATACCAACATCCTCCTCTTTACTTACTAGTTAAGTTCTCCTCCGCATTTATCACAAAAGTCTAAGCCCTCTAAGGTAATTCCTCCGCAGTCAGGACATACGATTTTAGCCGGTAGAATTTCTCTCTCTACAACCTCATATTCTATATTAGAATCTTCCTCCTCGTTATCATCCGGTTCTACTTCTTCCGACGTATCTGTCTCCTCGTCAGTAGTATCCTCCAATAACTCTTCGTCAACTCTCTCTTCTTCTGCCTTCTCCTGCTGGTATTCCTGTTTCTTCCTATTAAATAGCCTACCAAATAATGACATAAACAATCCCCTATCTATGTTCATTTATAATCCTTACCATATTAGCATATGCCCATTGTGCTAGTTTGTGCTATGTGTGTCCTGTAGAGGTATAGGAAGTATTAATTCCCCGAAGCAATCAGATTTTGCTTACCCACGCCTCGCATCTCGATCACAGGCACACCTTTCCCTTCAATATAGTCTCTAGTTATTATCACCCTACCGATATTATCATCCTTTGGTATCTCATACATAATGTCAAGCATAAGATCCTCTAAAATAGCACGTAACGCTCTTGCACCAGTCTTCTTCTCTAATGCCTTCTCAGCAATTGCTTCCAGGGCATCCGGTGAGAACTCCAGATCCACCTCATCCATAGCCAGAAGCTTCTGATATTGCTTCAGGATGGCGTTCTTAGGCTCCTTCAGCACCTTCACCAACATCTCTTTTGTTAGCCCTTCTAATGAGAACATAATCGGAAGTCTGCCTAAGAATTCCGGTATCATGCCATATTCTCTGAGATCATCTAAAGTAGCCTTCTGTAAGATATTCGGCTCTTCATCGTACTTATCCTTCAAATCCGCATGGAAACCGATGGAAGATTGCTTATTCAGTCTCGCTTTTATGATTTTATCCAGATCCGGGAAAGCTCCACCACAAATAAATAAGATATTCTGTGTATTTACTGTCGTCAAAGGTACCATCGCATTCTTAGAGGATGCTCCGACCGGTACCTCGACATTACTACCCTCCAAAAGCTTTAGTAATCCTTGCTGGACAGACTCGCCACTAACATCACGACTGTTTGTATTTCTCTTCTTGGCTATCTTATCGATCTCATCAATAAATACAATCCCTCGTTCTGCCTTTTCCACATCATTCCCTGCTGCCTGTAATAGCTTTGAAATCACACTTTCCACATCATCACCAATATAGCCTGCCTCTGTTAATGAGGTAGCATCTGTAATTGCTAAGGGAACATTTAGAAGCTTCGCTAAGGTCTTTACCAAATAGGTTTTACCACTGCCGGTGGGTCCAATCATCAGCATATTGGATTTTTCAATCTCGACCTCTTGATCTATTAGACTACCGATTCGCTTATAATGATTGTATACACCTACCGATATGACCTTCTTAGCCCGCTCCTGTCCAATGATAAAATCATCGAGACTTGCCTTAATGACATGGGGGGAAGGAATGCTGTTTCGATCGAACTTCTGTGGTTCCTTCTTCTCCTCCGGTTTCTTTTTCTTCAGCTTCTGTGCGTTTGGTATATCATTTGGAAAGCCTGAGAAGTTAAGCATACTTGGATTTATGTTCATCATCTGTAGATACGGATTATCTGACTTATTAATTGTATCAAAGGTCTTTTGCATACAATCAGAGCAGATGCTAATCTGATTTGGAATGTGTATCATCTTTCCGACCTTGCTCTCAGGCCTTCTGCAAAGATAGCAAATTTCTTCATACTCGTTATGATCCTCATGCTGACCTTTCTTATCCTTATCTCCAGAAGCCTTTATATCATCTATGTTAAAATCATCATTATTACCCATGGTTGTTATCCTCCATTCTGCTGTTAACCGTTAAATAACTAGGGCCAAAATTATAACAAGCCCTGTCCTATTAGCTTGTCGATTCATTAGCTTCCTATAATTACAATATTATAGCCTATCAGACATTATCACACAATAGACTAATATTAAAGGTTTATTAATATTTACTAAAGAAAGGTTAGTTTCATCCTTATTGGAGTGTTTTTATCTATTTGACGGATATTCCTATACTGCGAAAAGGGAATGACCAATTTCTTGGCATTCCCTTTCATTCACTTCATATTTGACCCTATCTCTTCTCTTTTGAGCTATCCAGACTTGGATTTTTGCCTAGGACGACTGTCACTTTACCTTCCTTATACGCGCTGGAGGACTTTCTCATATAGGTTATCGTCACTTCGGTTCCGATCCTCTTACTGTTTACATAATCACGAAGCTGGGTTATTGATGTAATCTCAATCTCGTCTGCTCTTGTAATAATATCTCCGGGCAAGATACCAGCCTTTTCGGCGGATCCGCCCTTGGATACTTCATTTACAAATACACCAATTGGCATATTATAATAAGAAGCTACATCTTCAGTCACAGCATTTCCTACTATGCCCAAGAAGCCTTGCTCCTCTTCCTTGAGTATCTCACGACTCATCAGCTCATTAATAATAGGAATTGCTCTGGATATCGGTATGGCATAGCCCATTCCTTCCACTTCATTAGAGGCATATTTTACTGTATTTATTGCGATTACCTCACCCTTGGCATTGAGTAGAGCACCGCCGCTGTTACCCGGATTTATGGCCGCGTCAGTCTGCAGTAATATCATCTTATTCTTCGTGTAGCCATCCGATACCTCTACCTCCCGGTCTTTGGCGCTGATATAGCCTACCGTTACCGATTGTCCATACCCAAGAGCATTACCGATTGCAATTGACATCTGGCCCACTTTAACCTCATCGGAATTACCTAACTTCGCAATTTCAATCACGTCCAACGTAGACTTCTCCATCGTTGAGATATCAACACAGACCACAGCTAAATCTGCTTTTGCATCGGTTCCTTTAATTATGGCATCGGCCTGACTCCCATCAATAAAGGTTACCTTGATTTTATCTGTTCCTTCTACTACATGGTTATTCGTTGCAATCAGCAGTTCTTTTTCATTTTTACCAACAATAAAGCCGGAACCACTTCCTTCCACCTCCTGGCTATAGGCTCTGCCAAACCAATCCGTCGTCTGGGTTACGGTACTATTGATGGAGACGATAGCTGGCATGGTCTTTTCTACAATCTCACTGATTGTGGATTTATCCTCTCGTTTAATAACACCACCATTGGTATAGCCAATCTCATAATTAACCTTGATCGGTTCAGCTTGTTTAAGGTTACTAATTAGCTTACTGGATGCCGCCTCTGGATTAGTTACATAGAATAACTGGCTAAAGCCAGCAAAACTCAACCCTGCAATCACTCCAAAGCAGGCCGCCTTTAACATGAACTTTACTCCCTTTTTCATGGGTCTGCGTTCTTTCTTAGGTTTACTTGCAGGCATGCTTCCCGGTATACTGCTATAATTATCCCCATAGCCCCAGGAATTCTGGTTTTGATTGTAACTTTGATTGTAATTTGGATAGGTATGATTCGAATTGTAACCACCACTCACATTAGACTGGTTCGAATACGCTTGATTGTTATAAGAATAGCCGGAGGAGGGATTAGACCCACTTGAGCTATTCGATGAATAGTGATACGAAGAATTTACCGGCGAGCTACCTTGTACGTTCTCCGCCCAGAAGCTATATTCGGGAATTTTATTATTTGGCATTTGATTGTTGTTTCCACTACTCTCCATATTCGGATTGTTGTTATCATACTCTGCCATATGAATTCTCCTTTCTTTTCAACGAAATGCTTAGCTACCGGATATCCCGGTGCCTTATCTGATTATATTTTATAGTTTAGCATCAGATTGTGTTTAGAATGTGAAAAAATTGTATAATAATTATGAAAGCTGGTTTATTACTTTAATAAAGTAGGTTACTCTATCCTAAGCTTCTTGATTTATTTGTAAAAAACCAGCATTAAATCAATCTTAAGAAAAAATTTATTGTTGAAATTGGTACAATCATGTATTATATTAGAGAAGTTAATCAACTGTCAAAATAACAAAAAGTAGGTGTCAAAATGATTAAAGATAATCAAAAGATGTTGAACAGAGTCCATGTGCTAATGGATGCCTGTATTATAGTTATTGCCTACCTGCTCACATATTATCTACGTTTTTACAGTCCTCTGACAAGGTTATTTCGATTTCTTAAAGCAGAGCGGGGTAAATTCTATACTCTTGATATTTATGCCAAGTGGCTCTTAATTATTGTTCCGCTATACCTATTTATCTATTACTTTGCCCATTTATATACTCCTAAGAGGGGTAGGCGGAGATGGATTGAAGTATTTAATATCATTTTGGCCAATACCTTTGGCATTACCTTCTTCTTTTCATCCCTATACCTCACGAAGGAATTTAATATCTCCCGTTACTTTCTGGGTATCTTTTATTGCCTTAACATTATTCTTAGTGTAACAGCAAGAATGATTTTGGCACAGGCCTTACGTGCCGCCAGACGAAGAGGTTATAATCTGAAGCATGTCTTATTGGTTGGTTATGGACATGCTGCTGAGGCATATATCGATCGTATCTTTGCTAATCCACAGTGGGGCTACTATATCCATGGTATTCTGGATAATAATCTGGAGGTTGGAACCATGTATAAGAAGGTTCCGGTCATTGGCAGTATCACTGATCTAGATTCCTTCCTTGGGAAGATGACCTTGGATGAGATAGCGATTACCTTAAGCGTCAACGAATATGATAAGCTGGAAAGCATCGTAGCAATTTGTGAAAAATCCGGTGTTCATACAAAGTTTGTTCCCGATTACTACAGCTTTATTCCTACGACTCCCTATACTGAGGATCTGTATGGCCTACCGGTAATCAATATACGAAATGTCCCTCTCAGTAATACCTATAATCGTATTATAAAGCGCATCGTCGATATCGTAGGTTCTATATTCGCCTTGCTTATTTTCCTGATACCGATGATTATCGTCGCAATTATCATTAAGATAACCTCACCGGGACCCATTATATTCTCGCAGGTACGGATCGGTAAGCACAATAAGGAATTTAAGATGTATAAATTCCGCTCTATGGCACTTCAATCCGAAAAGGATGAGAAGAAAGCCTGGACCACAAAAAGTGATCCCCGAGTAACTGGAATTGGTAAATTTATTCGTAAAACCAGTATTGATGAGTTTCCTCAATTCTGGAACGTTCTGAAGGGTGATATGAGCTTGGTTGGTCCCAGGCCGGAACGTCCCTACTTTGTTGATAAGTTCAAGGAAGAAATACCTCGCTATATGATTAAGCATCAGGTATCTCCAGGACTTACAGGTTGGGCACAAATTAACGGTTATCGTGGTGATACCTCAATTCGTAAGCGAATTGATCATGATTTATATTATATAGAGAATTGGACCTTGGGTCTAGATATAAAAATTATGTTCTTAACAATATTCAAAGGCTTTATTAATAAAAACGCTTACTAATGCTGATTTTGGAAAGGCAAGGTCTACAGGGAAATGACTCGAGAAAAGAAACCTAAGAAAAAGAACAGCAAGCTACTGGGGATACTAATATTTGAATTAATGATTATAGGTGTAGTACTTGCAGCCATATATTTTTACGATAAGCTAAACAAGATTCAATATGACGACAGTAGAGATGCAATGATTCAAATTAATCAAGAGGCCGAGGTAGAAGAAGGCTATCGCAATATCGCACTGTTTGGCGTAGATTCCCGAGATAATGCTCTTGAAAAAAGTACTCATAGTGATACTATCGTCATTGCAAGCATCAACAACAAGACAAAGGATGTAAAATTAATATCGATTTACCGCGATACCTATGTTGATATAACCGGCGAAGGTTATAATAAGATTAATGCCGCTTATTTTAAAGGCGGTTACTCTCTGGCACTCAGTACCATCAATACTAACTTCGACCTGGATGTAAAGGATTTTGTGACCGTGAATTTCTCAGCAATCGTGAATGCAATTGATCTACTGGGTGGTATCGAGCTGGATATCACAAAGAGTGAGTTGAAGTACTTGAATGGATATGTTCGCGAATTGAACCGCATTAATAAAACCAAGGTACCTGCCCTAAAGTCCGCTGGAACTCAGACTGTAAACGGAACCCAGGCAACTGCCTATGCCCGTATCCGCTATACTAAGGGTGGCGACTTCAAACGAGCGGAACGTCAGCGTATTGTCCTTCAAAAGATCTTTGATAAGGTTAAGACCTCCGATATCTCTACCATTAATACCATGATAGACGAGATGTTCCCTCAGGTTTACACCAACTTATCAACGATAGAAATTCTAGACCTGGCAAAGGATGTATTCTCCTATAATATTGTAGATAATACAGGCTTCCCCTTTGAAAAGGATGCCCATACCTATAAGAAGGTATCCTATGTATTCCCAATCAATCTTCAGGATAATGTAATCCGTCTTCATGAATTTATGTACGGGGATGACGGTTACGTTCCCAGCACCAGAGTTCAGGAATACTCCTCCTATATAGAGGGGATACGGGTACAGTAGTCTACATATCATAAATCATCTAATTTAAGTAAAACACTTGTTGAAATAATAATATCCATTTATCATAATTGAAATGCTTTCACCTCAAAACCTATAAAAGAAGAAGGAAGGTACATGCTTCCCATAATGCACTGTTTGACGGACAGATTGTTGTTATGTATGACAAAAACGAACACTCGTGTTCGGTGGTGGCATACATAACAATGAGATGTCCGGCAACCTGTGTGTGAGGGAAGTTTGTGCCTTTCTTCTTCTTAAATACATTTCATGCGAAAGCTCAATATATTTATTTATTTCAACAGCTCAAGCAGCCTCTCGGTTGCATTGCGATCTGTATAGTCATAATTTCTTTGGATAAATTCCTTGATCCGATACAATTCAAAGGCTTGTCCCTTAATGATACTAGTAACCTCTTCTCCTGTATATGCAACCGGTCCGGGAACAAAGCTTTGGTAATCATAATAGAACCCTCTTCCTTGGTCCGAGAACTCGTTATAGTCATAGGCATAGAAGATCATCGGACGCTCGGTCAAGCAATATTCAAATATGATTGAGGAATAGTCTGTAATGAGAATATCAGCAGCCAGTAAGACCGTGTTGACGTCCTTCTCAAAGGACAACTGGCAGATGTTCTCCCCTAGTTCCTCTTCCCGATAAGAATTTGCAATGTGGGGGTGCAGCCTCAAGCCAAGGTAATACTCTCCGGATAACTGTTTGCTTAATGCTTTGATCAGTTCTATTAATCTGGGATTCTGTGACTGATCATCGCGAAAGGTAGGAGCGTATAGAATCAGCTTTTTCTCCATCGGAATATTATACTTTTGGTAGATATATTCCTTATCTGGATTCTTTCCTGCCACCTTAGCCTTCTTAATTCTGCCAAGTAGCTCGTCCGTCTTCGGAAGTCCAATGGAATAGATGCATTCTTCCTTTACTCCAAAAGCGCTGGAATAGACTTTTCTAATATCCGGTGAATTCACGATTAAGTGTGTGATATTGGCATTCGCCCTGCGTTCCAATTCTTTCAATTGTCCGGTATTCACATCCTGTCCAAACTTCTTTATTGTCCCTGTCCCATGCCATAATTGAATTACCTTTGTTCCTTTTCTTCTCCGAAGATAGGCATAAGGAAGAAATACATTGTCAAGTAGTATCACTTCTGCCCTTGCCAGTTCATAAGGCTTTCGGAAGAAAAAGCCACACATTTTCTTTATTCCCGAAAGACTTTTCACTGCTAAAGTATCACTCTTGGTCAGATAGGAAAAGGTATAGCCTTGGTTACTCTTCTTCAAGGCACGGGCAACGATTGCAACATTGCTGCCCTCCCCCTCATCATGGGTCATGATACAGAAAACTCTCTTCTTTTTCACCGGAACCAATCTGCTCAGATTATATACCAGTGCAAAAAGGCAATAACCGAATGTCTTTTTCATGAATGATACTCCTAGGTTCTTTCCTGATCAGGTATTTATGTATTGGATACCCCTGCAAAGAAGCATCATTACTTGGATACCTCTTGGATTAGCTCAACCACTTTCTTGGAAGCATTACCATCATCTGCATGATTATACTTAAGATAAAATGCCTCTTGTTTTTCGCTGTACTTCGCAGGGTCATAATCCTCAATTGCCGTAATTAATTCCTCTGTAGTAAGTGCTACAGGTCCGGGTGCTTCTGCTAAGAAGTCAAAGTAGAACCCTCTTAAGGTATCCTTATATTGCTCCAGGTCATAGCAGTAGAACAACATTGGTCTCTTAAGCAAACTGTAATCAAACATAACGGAGGAATAATCCGTAATCATCATATCAGACACCAGATAGAGGTCAGCAATATCAAAGCTTAAATCGCAGGAATATACAAAGCCCTTGTATGGAGTCCAATCCACCTGATCCATCACAAGATAATGATACTTTACAATCATAACATAATCCGCACTCAGCTTACTCTGAAGTTCACCAAAGTCCAGGGGAGGATTGAACTTATATTTCCCCTTCCCATAAAATTCATTATCACGCCAGGTAGGAGCATACAGAATAATCTTCTTGTCCAAAGGAAGTCCCAGCTTTTTCTTCAATTCCACTATATCTGTGCTATTATTCTTGGCGAAGAGGACATCATTTCTTGGATAACCAATTTCCAGCATCTCTTTACCAAAGGCAAAGGCTCTTCTGAAAATCTCTGTCGAAAAGCGATTCTGAGAAATAAGGTAATCCCAGGTCTGCGCATTGTCATAAAAGTTCTTCTTATAGTTATCGATTCCCTTCTCACCGGCCATAAATACCGAATCCATATCCAGTGCAAGCTTCTTCAGTGGTGTCCCGTGCCAGGTCTGGATATAAGTGCAGCCGGGTCTTTTAGCAATATACTTCGGTAAACGGGTATCACAGACCCAGATTCCCGCTATGGCAAAGAGATAGAAATAACGCAATCTTGTTCTCTTAACCGTCTTAGCCGCTCCAGGAATAGGGGTATCTGGCTTCTCCAAAATATAATAGCAGCGGTACTTTTTATCAAGCCCCTGACGAACCATCTCCTCATAAATTGCTCGCGGATTACCGGTATAATTTCTCCCAAGATTACTCTCAAAAAGAATAATATTCTTATTCAGTGGTAAAAGTCTGCTGGCTAGCTTGTACCCCTTGATTACAATGGACTTAAGCTTCTTCTTAATCTTCTTTTTCATTTTCTTTACTGAATGCTTTGGTGATAAATTCATAAAAATCTCCATTCTACCTGAAGTTAGTGAATTTGGCTTTGGGACTAATTTTTCTTTGCACCAAGATTTAAGTCCTGCTTGATTTTAGTCGTAGAGATGCCATCAGTACGTGGTAGATAGACCACCTCGCAATAGTCCTTCAAGAAATCAAATTGTCCCTTCCAGTCATCCCCCATTACAAAAATATCAATCTGATTATCTACAACATCCTTGATCTTTTGCTCCCAGGTATACTCCGGTATTACTTCATCCACATATTTAACAGCTTCAAGAATTATCTTGCGATCCTCATAACAGTGATATGCTGTCTTATGCTTAATCGCATTAAACTCATCGGAGGAGAGCACAACCACAAGGTAATCACCTAGCTCCTTAGCCCTTCGTAGTAGATTAATATGTCCAACATGTAGTAAATCATAAGTTCCATAGGTTATAACTTTCTTCATTGTCTTGTATGCTCTGTAAGTTTCACTTTTAGAGCATTTCTCCTTTCTAAATAAATATCATATTTTTAGTTTTACTCTTTATTTAACAAGCCAAACTGACTTATGTCTCACATTTACATATCGTTGATTTTTGCCTCATAAATGGTACTGACAGCACCTACTTTTCCTTTGGCAATCAGTCGCCCCTGGTCAAGGAGAATTGCACAGTTACAAAGACGGTTTACCTGCTCCAGGGAATGGGATACGAACAACACAGTAACTCCGCTGTCGAACATTTCTTTAATCTTTTTTTCACTCTTCTTTCTAAACTTAGCATCTCCTACCGACAGAACCTCATCCAGAATTAATATCTCCGGCTTTACTATCGTTGCGATGGAAAAGCCTAGTCTCGCTTTCATACCCGAGGAATAATTCTTTACCGGAACCTTAATGAAATCACCTAATTCGGAGAACTCCACAATCTCATTGTATTTCTCCTTGATAAAATCCCTTGGATATCCCAGTACAGCACCGTAGAGATAGATATTCTCTGCTCCGGTATACTGAGGATCAAAGCCTGCTCCAAGCTCGAGGAGAGGAACAATCTTGCCCTTAATGGATACGCTTCCCTCTGTCGCCTTAAGTACTCCTGCAACAATCTTCAACAAGGTACTTTTTCCAGCACCGTTCAGACCCAGAATTCCTAGCCTGTCCCCTTTGTTTAATGTAAAGGATACATTTTGTAACGCCCAGAACTCCTGGTACCTCAGTTCATTCTTAAGCATCTTTATAAAATATTCCTTTAGATTATCAACCTTATTCTCCATCAAGTTGAACTTCATACTGACATTATCAACCACCAAAACTTGTTCTTTCACGAAATCCTCCGTTCTATGCCGCAACCACACTTCTCCTAATATCAAATATTCAGAATGAAATTATCCTGCTTACGATAGAATAGCAGAATACCAATCAGCAATGAGCCAAAGCTGTAAATTAATGATAATATCAAGGAAGTCTGATTCATAGGAGCTCCAAATACAGCACTTCTAAAGGTATCGATAATAACGTAGAGTGGGTTTAGCTTAAATACCCATACAGATTCCCCTAATTTCAGAGTATCCATACGATAAAATATTGCACTGGTATACATAATTATCATCAATACAACGCTCCATAAATATTCCAGGTCCCTGAAAAATACTGCTAAGGTTGCTAAGATCATACCCGAACCAATCGATAATAACAAAACCAAGAATAATGGAATTACCGATTGAAGCAGATATACTGTTGGAACAACTCGAAAAATAATCAATGATCCAAATAATACAACTAAGGAGATTAAGAAAATAATATAATTAGACAGCACCGTTGAGAAGGGATACATATACTTAGGTATATATACCTTCTTGATCATGGCACTGTTTCTACGTATGGATTTCAAAGCTGATTTTGTAGAATTCGAAAAAAAGGTATACAGTAGTCTGCCAGTCAAAATATATACCGGAAATTGCTTATCTTTAACACCGCGCATACTACCAAATACAAATGCTAAAACCATTGTTGTTAATATCGGCTCTAACAAGGTCCAAAAAACGCCCAGATAGGATCTTCGATATTTCAGCTTGATATCCTTCTTCACCAGTTCCCCCAGTAAAAATTTATATTTATTAAAATTCAGCCATGCACTCTTCACTCATAACCTCCCGTGCTGCCCCTTACGGCAGCTTGAATAACATCATTACAAGTGCGAATATTCTTTCGAAATTCTTCGCACTCATATGGAACATAATAACGAAATCTTCATGCCTGCCCTTTGTGTTAGTTTATGTCAAGGATGATGCAGACATAAACTTCTAAGGGTGAAAATCGTTTTATTTATTTTACACTCTTCATAAAGACTAATTTTACCACTTTTTCCGCTGCATGTCCATCTTCCCATTCACAAAATCTGTGATAGAATTCCTTATATCTTTGTTTATATTTACGAGACACCTCATCAATGTTCTGTACCGCATTGATCACCTCATCCGTCGTGTACAGGAGAGGACCGGGTACCTCCTTTTCAATGTCCAGATAAAAGCCCCTAAGAATATCTCTATACTTCTCCAGATCATAGGTGAAGAATAGCATTGGACGCTTTAAATTCGCATAATCAAAGAATACCGAGGAATAGTCCGTAATTAAGATATCCGAGATCAGATACAGCTCTGAAATGTCATCATACTTACTTACATTATAAGCAAATCCGCCGTAAGAGCTTACATCCAGCGAATCTGCAATAAAATAATGTGTGCGAAGTAGAACCGCATATTGATCGCCTAGGCGTTCATGCATCTTCCTTAGATCCAGTTGCAGCTCAAATTTATATTGTCCCTTTCCGTAAAACTCATCGTCTCTCCAGGTAGGAGCATAGAGGATTGTCTTTCTATCCAGGGGAATCCCTAGCCGTTTACGAATCCTCTCGGATATCTTATCCTTATCCAAGGCATGTAAGATATCATTTCTTGGATAGCCGGTCTCCAGAAGCTCATTCTCATACATAAAGCATCTGCGAAAGGTCTCACTACAGAAGGCATTGGGTGCAATCAAATAATCCCAGGCACGAGATTGCTTATACACCTGCTGCTTATATTTTGGGGAAGCTGAGGTGATATCATCCATATCAAATACCAGCTTCTTCAGAGGAGTTCCATGCCAGGTCTGTAGAAAAATAGTACCCTTTCTCTTCACAGTCCATTCCGGCTGCCTACTGTTAAACACAAAATACTTACTTCGTGCAAGATAATAATAGTATAAGAAGGAAAATCGCTTTATCTTCTTGTGTTTAAAGGGGATATCGGTATTCTTCTCGTTGATGACCCAAATGAACTTAAATTCTTTCCTATGATGCATCGCCAGGTATTCATAGATATATTTGGGATTATCCGAATAGTTTTTGCCAAAATAGCTCTCAAAAAGAATCGTATCTCCTAGAATCGGCCGTTTTAAGAATACACGGTTATAGAGTGTCGTGTATAGTGCCTTCCTACTTTTCAGAATTCTCTTCAGCTTTTGATAAGCTAAGTATACGGTTACAATCCTCCGTGATGCCACTGCATTCTTCTTAATTAAAGCCTTAAGGATCAACTTTTTATAGCCCTTCTGAGCTTTAAGGACCTCCGGATTTATCTGACTGATAATGTCACTCATTCTGATGAAATTATCTTCCCTCCATATGGGATTGGCGCTTCTTTTTAGCTTAGGGGCATACACTTTTGTATAGTAAGAGATGTATTTTCTATCGAAATGGTTTCTTAATTCAGAATCTCTTGGAATTTTCTGCGTGGTTATATAGTAAGTTTCTATAAATTCATCGAATCTGTTTGGATCTCTAATCTGTGACAAAGAAGGTAAATTAATTGCGTCATTATGCTTTCTTTTAATATATTTAGCAGAAAGACGTTTGCGTAGCTTATCTGTCTTAGATAGTGCCTCTAAT
This sequence comes from Bacillota bacterium, assembly GCA_023411555.1. GTDB lineage: Bacteria > Bacillota > Clostridia > Lachnospirales > Lachnospiraceae > Mobilitalea. The sequence continues at coordinate 64,703 of JAEYOQ010000006.1, read as the reverse complement.
AGAAAGGGAACATCGGACATATAAATCAAATTTTCGGGAAAACGAAGCTGATTCTCTTCCACAAAGCTTCTCTTAAATAAGATATTCAGCACTGAAATATTGCGAACGCCTTTACGCTTGGCTACCAAAATACGGTACGCCTGCCTAATCCGTGTCTGCTTTAACCGAAGTAGCTCGTCTTCCGAAAGACTCTCGTCCGATTGATCGGCTTCAATCCTATCTGCCTGCTCAAACGATATGTCATCGGAGCCTTCCTCCTCATCAGAATCCTCCTGATGAGTATCCTCCTCACTACCTTCATTCTCTGCATTCCCCTCAGCCTGTAATTCTGCCGAATCCGAAGTACTTGCTTCGCTTTCTTCTTCCTCGTCGTCGCTGGTTTCCTTATCCTCCTTACGTGCAAGATAAACACTTCTGCCAAACCAAGTAGACTTCTTTTTACCGTAGACGATATCATCATCTCGTTCCTGGGCAGCAAGAACAAGATTCTCTATGGTATTTCCGTATAAATAATCATCACTATCTAAAAAATATACATAATTACCGGTTGCCTTATCGAGCCCAAGATTTCTAGCTGCCGCAACCCCGGTTTTACTCTGAAGGTGATAAACCTGAATCGATAATTCCTCATAATCCAAAAGACATTCAAGCTCTTTCTCATCCACATGATCGCAGATCAGAAGTATTTCCAGATCACTGGCGGTTTGCTCCTTGAGACTATCCAAGCAGTCTCTCAAATAAGCCTCCCCTCTGTGATAAGGAATAATTATACTTGTTTTCATAATTAGACCTCCATCTATTTTGGAAGCATATCCTAATCTGAAACCACAGCATAGGAATTATAGCATTTAAAGGAAGGAGCGTCAAGTTTACCGCCCTCTCCTCCTGTTTCCAAAACATTCTTAGTACTTTAATTCTTGCCAGAAAATAGGAATTTTAACAATCCATACTCCAAATGTCCCCCGTATTCCATAATTAATGATGGTTACTAGAAATATATTTCATGCACTTGTATCATAAAACGTATTTTTCTCTAAATTAATATAGGGAGATGTTTAAACATCTCCCTATAAGAACTTACACTATTCAATTATCGGTTTAATTCAATCCCAAACGGTTCAGGGCACTGAACATGGCACGAATGGATGCTCTTGTGATATTGGAGCTTACACCGACGCCGTAGGTTGCTCTTCCAGTCTTTAAATCCACCATGTGGATATATGCTGCAGCTTGTGCATTCGCACCACCACCCAGGGCATGCTCGGTATAGTCTAGAATCTTTATTTCGATACCAAGCTCCTTCATCAAACCTCTCTGTACGGCATCAAGCGGTCCGTTACCGGTGGCAGTAAAAGTCATCTCTACACCTTTATTCGTATATATAACCTCTGCGCTGGTGCAATCATCCTCGCGATCTGTAAGATCCCATGTCTTGCATTTTCTGAAGTGTAACGGCTCCTTCTTCTCCAGATAGCAAGCCTTAAATTCCTTCATTATCTGATCCGGTGCAATCTCACCCTGTGTCTCTGATAATTTCTGTATCACATCGGCGAATTCCTTATGCATACCTTTAGGCAGCTTGAAGCCGAAATAGTTCTCCATAATAAAGGCAACGCCACCCTTACCGGACTGGCTGTTAATACGAACAATGGGTTCATACTGTCTTCCAATGTCGGAAGGATCAATAGGAAGGTAGGGAACAGCCCATATGGTGCTGTTACGTTCCTTCATCGCTTGAATTCCCTTATTAATCGCATCCTGATGAGAACCGGAGAATGCGGTAAATACCAACTTGCCTGCGTATGGATGTCTTTCATGCACCTTCATCTTACATAGACGTTCATACGCTTCAATAATATCGTTAATACTATCAATTTCCAGCTCGGGATTAATCCCCTGTGAAAACATGTTGTATGCTAAGGTCAAGATATCTACATTACCGGTTCTTTCGCCATTGCCAAATAAGGTTCCTTCCACTCGGTCAGCACCTGCCAGAAGCGCCAGTTCAGCAATTGCTACACCTGTACCACGGTCATTGTGGGGATGTACACTCAAAATAATCGAATCACGATCTTTAAAATGACGGTTCATCCACTCAATCTGATCTGCATAAACATTAGGAGTATTCATCTCAACCGTTGCAGGAAGATTGAAGATAATCTTCTTCTCTGGCGTAGGTTCCCAGATATCCTGAACTGCAGTACAAACCTCTAAAGCATAGTCGACTTCGGTTCCGCTAAAGCTTTCAGGAGAATATTCCAGAATAATCTCTCCAGGAAAATCCTTCGCATATTCCTTCACCAATTTTGCTCCTTCAACAGCAATTTGTTTAATCTCTTCTCTGGACATATGGAAAACTACATCTCTTTGAAGAGTAGAGGTAGAGTTATATATATGCACGATTGCTCTCTTAACGCCCTCCAATGACTCAAAGGTTCTTTTCAGTAAATGCTCTCGGCACTGTACCAGAACTTGAACGGTAACATCGTCGGGAATCAATTTACGATCAACAAGCTGCCTCAGAAAGTCAAACTCAATCTGCGAAGCCGAAGGAAAACCAACCTCAATCTCTTTAAAGCCCAGCTTCACCAGCAATTGAAAGAACTCAACCTTTTCTTCAACCACCATGGGCTCGATTAAGGCCTGATTCCCATCTCTTAAATCCACGCTACACCAAACAGGTGCCTTTTGTATCTGTCTACACGGCCATTGTCTATCCGGCAGGTCTATAATTGGGTTCCTTTGATATCTCTTATAATTTAACATAATAATATCTCCTTTATTAATATGATTTTTTTCTCAGAAGCATCATATTAACGACGGAGTCGATAAATCACGCTGTACAATTTGATAATAAACAATATGGTATTATCTACTCGAGTCCCAACTAAATCAGATCCTTTCTCAGAATACTCAATAACAGGAATTAAACCTATAGATCATCAATACATAGATGTTAGCTTCGCATTCTTTTTATGTATCGTGTATAAAAAAGTTCTCAAACTTTTTTGAATCATGTATTTACAGAAAAGCATCCGCTTCGCAGACGCTTTTCTATTATAGCTGTTATTAGTCAGCCCTTATGAATAATTTTTCGATTTAGCAATCCAGCCTATTGCATGGACACCAGATTAACGCTTTAATCCATTGAAGTCTATGGTTAGGAGTACACCACAAGATAGCTGATAGAGCCTACTCGGTAATATCGCTGCCTAATGGTGTTTAGAATATATTCAGAAATTAGTAAAATGACAATATTATTCAGAAAAGAACTTAACAGCTTTTCTTAATCGTATACAAACACACTATCTTAAAAATATAGAATCTATGATAGTGACCTCCATTATAGCATTATGGAAATTTAAATACAACTACTTTTTAATAAATTCATCGCCAAGTCCGCACTTTATCATTTCACTCAGCACATTTAAGGCCTCCACCTCATCTGGCCCTTCGCAAATTAAATCTATCTCATCTCCATGCTTCACGCAGGCGGATAAGACCCCAAGTACACTTTTTGCATTCACAGACTTATCACCGAGGCGTATTGTTATCGTAGCTTTAAAATCAATTGCCCTATTACACAATACACTAATCGGTCTCAAATGCAAGCCCGCGGGAATATCAATCAATATCTTTGTACTAACCATGTGTTTCCTCCAATCTATGTCACTGCTGTCCTTCATCTGCTAAATATACACTGACATTCGGATTATCCGTTAAGGTTGAGTATACTCCTGCCTCCATCTGTAATCTAACAGCATAGGTTCCATAAGTGTAATCCAAAAGATCAATATAAGGCTTCATGGAATTTCTGCTTATATCCTTCAATTCATTGGATGGACCTGCTACCATGACCTTGATCGGTCCTGTCGTAAGAAAGCCAACCTCCATATCATGAGGTTTATTCCTGATTTCAATATCTCCTGGCCAAATAGTAATTTCCTTTGTTGCAATCTTCTCAATTGTAATATTCACTACCGCTGTCTTATCATCTCCAGCCAGTAATAACCCCTCTGTTAGTTGCTCCTGAAGATTCACTTCCTTTTGGATACTATCTTTTGCATCACTAACATCTTCTTCAATAAATAGCTCTGTGGTATTGTTCAAAATATCATTTGGTCCTGCAACCTCTATTGTCTTCGGCTCATAGTCAACTTCTGCCAAGGTATAACCGGAAGCCGGTGTGCCAGTGGTCTTCACCTTCAAGTCGATCTCTTTTGTTTTATAGATTTTAATATTAATTGAAACAAAGCTTGGGCTAAAGGTAAGATTAGAGCTTATCTCTTCGCCATTTTTATCAAATGCCTTCAGCTTCTCATAGCTGATATAGGTATCAGAAGCACCTGCTACATTAACCTCAGCAACAATCTCATCGATCCGCTCAATCTTACTCTTCGGACCTTTAACCGTGGTGATTGTACTTGCTGTTTTTTCACCGATATAATAACCCTCAGCAGGTTCTCCCTTGGATTCAACAGTTACCTTAAAATTCTTGCTTACCAGCTCCTCCAGGTTTATCTTCATTACCTGATACAGGCCCTCTGTTATAGTAACATCTTCTCCATACCTGGGGCATTTTATATCTATCGTAACTGCATTCACATCGGATAGCTTAGCAAAATCAGCGGTCACCTCGAAATCAGAGAGAGAAATATTGTCTATAATACTTCTTCTCGCCGCGAACTTAAAATCGATTGTTCCACCTTCCACTATCTCATATACCATATCACTCGTACTGATAGCATCAATGGCATCCGCATTCAATATCTTTACAGGGACATTATTATAATGTCCGGGGGTTATGGGATCATCCACGTTCGTTATGATCAGCCAAAGAATGGCGGCAAGAATAATGGACAGAACTTTTAAGCCGATGTTTCTAGTCAACTTCTCTTTCATTCTTTATTCTTCCCTTCCACAATTTTAATTTCTTAGGTTCGGTGGATTTGTGCTGTATGTCTAGGAGTTTTGCTCTCAGATAGTCACCGTCGACATTACGAATTAATTTTCCTCCTTTGGCAATAGATACCTTACCGGTTTCTTCGGAGACGATGATTGTCAAGCTATCCGACACCTCGCTGATACCAATACCCGCTCTATGTCTTGTACCTAAGTCCTTACTGAGCTGCATATTATCTGACAAAGGAAGATAGCAGGTGGCTGCTGCTAAACGATTGCCTCGAAGTATGACCGCTCCATCATGCAGAGGTGTATTATGTTCGAATATATTAATCAACAACTCACTGCTGATCATACTATCAATATAGATTCCTGTGCTTTCAAAATCATTGAGGGGAGTCTCTTCCTCCATAACAATTAAAGCACCTGTCTTAGTTCTTGCTAGTTCAAAAGTCGCACGGACAATTTCATTTAGGGTATGATCTGAAAACTTCTCATTTCTATCCTTACTGTCATCAAAAGTTATAATGGATTTGACAAGATTCTTCTGTCCTAGCTGCTCTAGTGCTTTACGGAACTCGGGTTGAAATATGATTACAATTGCAATAATCCCCACGTTAATCGTATTCTTCATAATCCACATCACTACATTAAGATCCAGAATAACTGCGGCGAGCCAAAAAACCATAATAACAACAAGACCCTTGACTAATGCCCAGGCTCTTGTACTCTTGACCCATTTAATGACATTATAAATCAGGAACGCAAGAATAATGATTTCAATAATATCTGTCGGGTAGATTTTAGGTATCGAAATCCACACAGAATATTCTCTGATAAAGTTTCTGATTGTCGCCATTTACCTTCTCTCCTACCGAAATACTTTTTTCACTGCAAGCGTTCCTTCTATCTTTTACTCATCCATCCTGTTTTTTCGATTATCTTTTCTGGAGTGGTTATATCCGAAGGCTCCTAAACCATCCTGATTAGAATATGCATCCTCATCTTCATCATATTCATCTTCATCCATATCATGATTACGGTAACCGTTTCTCGCCATCTCCTGTGATACATTCTTAACATTAATATGCTTTACCTTCATCTGAGGGGTCGTTATGGTAACTTTAGGAACCGCCTTGACATAGTAATAATAAACATCATCCTCAAACTGGGCAAGTTCTACTCCGGAATAGTCCAGGGTCAACTTAAAGAAATGTACGACATAAACAATCGCTGCTGATACTATAGTACCTAATATCATAGCCAGTATCTGCTCTGATTTATCCAATATTATATCACTGATTAAAAAGCCCAATACACTGGTTAAGGCTCCGGCAGCAATGGATATCTCAAAAGCGTAATCAAATCTCAATCTTCTTACATAATATACTGTCAGTAAGATGATAGTAAATATGACAATAGTCATAATCATCTGCTTATTATTCATCAGACCATCGATTACATCCGTATATAGCTTTAATACATCATCTACAGAGGGATTAACCTGTACATTCACTGCCGTCTTCACCAGCTGGATAATATAATACACCAATACACCACATACTGTTGATACTATAGCCACAGGTGTTGCTACAATCCCCAAAAGTATTGGCATAACATAAGGTATTTTCAAAGTATATAATATCGGTATCGCCAGTAAGACATAACCATATCTTGGTGTAAATCGTGCAAATAAAAAATAAATAATCATAAAGAGTATTATCACCAAGATTGATAAAATCGGTGATGCGTAATACACATGCAGCGCAGTCATAAAGGTTGCAATCAGCACCATAATCGCAGAGGGCGTAAACGCACTGAGCAGGGCTAATGCTAATACTACAGGTAAGGATTTCAGTCGTGAATCAAAACCAATCTCCTGATTAATCGCAATAAAAGATATGAGTGCAAAAAGAAATTTTACCGCCGGATTAATATAGATATCATGTCTTTGGTAAAAGCTCTTCACTCGTTCTCTAAATACCAATAATGGCATCATAATTGTTTCCTCCAAACTTTAAGACTCAGGTGTCTCCTCGTTATATATCTTATTTAGACGCTTTAGAAGCTTATAATATCTGGATAGCTTCTTGCGTGACATATCATATTTAATAGAATATCCTGCTAATGCACCTAAACCGTAGATTGAAATTACAATGATATAGATACCAAGAATATAGGTACCTATCCCTTTATAATCTAAGGTTACTGCATTCTTGATGAGATATTCTGACTTATATATAAAGATCAAGAGCAGAATTAATCCATAGCCAATGGTTGCACATATGATGGATTTAATAACCTGGTATCTTACATAATCTGTTTTATAATACTTACTTAGACGGATATCCTCTTTTCCCTCCTTGGTCTCATAGAGGGCAAGCTTCGTCATAAGTCTGACTTTATTAGTGTTTAACATAAAATAATCTCCATTTAATTATGATATAGCAATTATGTACCATATTCTTAATATTAAATCCGAAATAAAATGATATTCTTTGTAGATTAGGAACGAATGGACTTATCCATGTAATTCTGGACATTTATTCAGGCAAGCTTGATATGCAGAATACTTTCCTCTTACCTTGACAGCAGATTAGGAACTCATGGACTCCGTCCATTCGTTCACGTTGCACTTATCCATGTAATTCTGGACATTTATTCAAGCAAGCTTGATAAATGTCCAGAATTACATGGACTAATCTGCTTTACATGTACATTATAACATAGACAGATGTGAATTTCGAGATATTTTTTATATATTGGAAATATAGAGATATTGTTCTATTCCCTAGCTGTCGGTATCCCTCACTACTTCCGCTCATTCTCTTCCACAACCTGTCTTCCAATATCCGGATAATTTGTTATGATTGAATTGACCCCCTGTTCACATAGCCTTTTCATATCTATTGGATCATTTACCGTCCAAACACGTAGGGCGATTCCTCTTGCCCGGCACTCTTCAATAAAATTCGGATACTGCAGATTATATAGAGGCGGATGCAATGCCTCGACTCCATATCTCACTGCATAGTCCGGCATATTCAAATATCCATCTTCATATAGGAAGCCTGTCTTAACGGAGGGAAGCAGTCGCTTCAGCTTCATTACTGAATAGTGATTAAAGGAGGAGTAGATTACACGCTCCTCAAGCCCATACTGCCTCGTAAGCTCCAGTACTCTTTCTTCCAGATCTTCATAGAAGATAATTCCGTTCTTTAATTCTACATTAATCATCAGATCAGTATTCTTGATTAGCATGTAAACTTCATCTAATGTGGGTATCTTTACCTTTCCGTACTCCGGAAATTTCTTATTTACATTTAGCTTCGACAGCTCCTCATAGGTATAATCCTTTACAAAGCCCGTACCATTGCTGACCCGATTCACGGTCTCGTCATGGAGTATAACCAACTGACCATCTTTCGTCATCTGTACATCTAGCTCGATACCATCAGCCTTCATATCAACTGCCTTTTCAAATGCTTCCATTGTGTTCTCAGGAGCATAGCCGGAAGCACCCCTGTGTGCCCATACTAGTGTCTTATTCATTGGTTTGTCCCTTTCTCTTATTCTTTCTTCTTACTGTAGCACAAAATGCAAAATTTGTATATTACCCCTTTCCTAGCTAAACAGTTTTTCATGATTTATACATATAAACAAAAGCCGGGGATTATCTCCTCGGCCTTTGCTAGTTTAAAGCTCATAAGCAAATTATCGGACATTTTCTGAATTTCAGTTCCTTAGAAAATATCTCTTTCGTAGTGTTATTTTAAATTGATGATCTAATTTTAGATTCTATACACTCCTCAAAGGCATATACTGCTTCACAACGAAGTGCCTCCTCCATATTGTAAGACATCTTTAATATTAAATCTTCCTTTTTGAATAATAAAAATCCAGTTTCAGAGAAATATGTCAGATAATCTTCTGCTTCCAGATTTAATCTTCTTACAACTTCTTTAATCATCGTATTAGCATATGTTTTACTATCAGCCTGACTCCGAAATATAGCATCAGCCCATCCTGTTCCTCCTTGTACCCTTTTGCCCTTTAAATTAGTACTCATAATAAAAATCTCCTTTCATGGTCGTTTTTGTACTTCTATTTCACGAGTTGTAAACAGAGGTAATAAAAAACGCCCCTTAAGGAGCGGCTCTCTCCTCATCGTTGTTAGCATTACCACCTTACATTATTGCAGGTTGGTGTATGGTCATTGAGCTAACTCTCTACCATAACTCTTAATAAGAAGTACTATATTATTTTATAACAAAAAAATGGTAACACAAAAAACAGAAAAAAGCAAACGTTTTTCTTTACGAATGTTACCTGTTCCTCTGAAAAGACTGGAAGTTTCTCATCCTTGGTTCCCTGCAGGAAACTGTAAAAACCCCCAGTCTTTCTTCCGTCTATCTTTATATATAGGATCTTAATGAATCAGGTGCACAATCAATATTAAGAAAATCCATGTGTTTTGGTCCATATTCTGTATTAATATCCTTCTTGAAATTAGCTTAATCCTATTTCAAATATGATAGACTTTTCAATTAAAATTGATACTTTCTTGTAAATTCATTGTAAGATATTCCATTATTCAAATCCTCAGTTAAAGACACCATCTTTGAAGTATCTCCAATCAGAATTACGCCTACAAGACAATCCTGATTAAAATAGTACTTCTCATATTTCTTTCTCTCTTCATCCTTATGTTCAATGGTTTCATAAGCTTTATTGGGGTTCTTTCCATTATCTCCGGCAGCAAAGAGAGATGTGTTCATTCCTTCAAAGTTTAAGGCTGCCGGTACCTGTTCGTAAGCAATGGCTTCCCCTGCCGCATTGGCTCCGGCGATCTTACCCATCTCTAATGCTTCTGGCCAAATAGCATAATTTATTCCCTGATATTCTGCACAATCACCACAGGCATAGACATTCTTCCTACTTGTCTCCATTCTTTCATTTACGATCACTGCTCTTTCTATGTCAATACCTGCTGTTTTGGCTAATGAAGTATTGGCTCTTATACCGCAGGATACTATTACTAGGTCTGCCGGGAATAACTCTCCGCTCTCCAGCTGCACCCCAGTCACCATATCCTCTCCTGTGATTTCCGTTATCTTTGCATTGATGCGAAATTCAATTCCAAGGCCCTTGATAATCTCTCCCAGCAATTGACCCGCTTCATCATCCAGCTGCCTTCCCATCAATTTATCAGCCACTTCAAGGACAGCCACCTTTGAGGATTTACTCATCTCCCAAGCTGCTTCCAGTCCTAGAACACCACCACCTATGACTACTGTGTTCTTGACCTGAGGAATAAGTTCCCTTATCTTTTTTACATCTGAGAAATGACGTATGGCAATTACTTGAGGTTTATTGCCACCAACGAAAGGTGGTATGAAACATTCTGCCCCTAGGGCATAAATACATTTATCATATTGTAATCGAGTTCCATCTGATAGCGTTACCACTTGCTTGTCCACGTCCAAGGCAGTTACTTCAGTATCCAGAATATTTGTGATATTATTATCCCTATACCAAGACCTTTCATGAATGGCTATCTCTTCCGCATTTAATAAGGTACTGAGCGACTTCGTTAGCATAGGACGATTATAGCTATACTCCCCTTCCGTGGAAATCATATAAATGGAACAAGTTTCATTTCTTTCCCTAATTGCTTGTGCCGCACTAATACCAGCAGCTCCATTACCAAGGACGACCATCACCTCATTGGTATTCTTGTGAAATGTGGTTGCTTGCTCCTCGTACGGAACAAAGAACTCCCTTCCCATACCACAAACAGGACACTGTTCCAGCTCTGCATCAAAAATATCCCCACATACCTGACATTTTACAAGTTTTCTCTTACCTGTTGCTTTTTCCTCCATAACAACACTACCTCCTATGTACTCGTTAATATAGCTTACTTATTATTATACAATAAGTAGGGTAGACTATCTATTAAAGAAATATAAAATGTTAAACTAAGTCATATTTGAGACTTAAAAACCACAGATTTGTCGATACAGAAAATCGCTCAAATCTGTGGTTATGAGATAAATAATTTATTGTGCTGCAGGTCTTTCCTTAGCCTTATCCGCTTCCGAGGCATTCTTTCTTGCTTCCTCTTTGTTCTTTCGCATTTCTTCTATGGATTTTTCAGGTACACGGATACCTTTATAGTCCTTGTGCGGTATCAGATTACCGGAGGACAGTCTGAGCTTGGCAGCTACAATCTCCTCCTCATATTGTGGCAGCCAAGCTTCCTGGGCAATTAACATCTCATCTACCATCTGGAAGATTTCTTCCGGAGTGCAGACTGCACCTGTAAGGGGATCCATGAGCATGGCTTGACGAAGCAGCTTGATATCCCCAGCCACGGCAGCTTCTACTGCCAGACGCTGTACCCAGATGCTTTGAGAGCAGACTGCTGCACAGCCTAAAGGTAAGTCTCCCACCTTCGGTATGTTAATACCGTTGGCATCAACATAGCCGGGAACCTCAACGACACATTCATAGGGAAGATTGGTTATACAACCTTCGTTCATTACATTAAAATGACCACGATAGATACGACCTGTCTCCAAGCTTTCAATAATATAGGAACCATGTTCTTGGCTTCGATTCTCTGGTATGTACTTCTTTGCCGGTTCCTTCATCCAGTTGGGAAAATCCTCCTCAAACCAGTTACGTCCTTCTCTACAGACACGAAGGTATCCACCGGTTTCACCATTAATCCAGGTTCCAAGATCGATCCAGCCTTCTAATTCCTCCGGTCTTTTACGATACCATGATACATATTCTGATAAATGTCCATTTGATTCGGTAGAATAATAACCGAAATTCTTTAGCATATCTATTCTTACCTTCTCGGTTCTGGATAGCTCTTCATTTGCCAAATATGCGGGTAAAATCTCCGGTAGCATATCCTTACCATTATGCTTCACAGAGATATACCAGGTCTGATGATTGATACCAGCACAAATAATATCAACCTCTTCCATTTTCAATCCAAGAGCCTCCGCTATTTGCTTGTGACCACCCTGAACTCCATGACAAAGGCCAATGGTTTTTACTCCTCCATATTTATTGGAGGCCCAGGTTAACATAGCATTGGGGTTGGAATAGTTCAGCATAATCGCACCAGGTTCAGCCACTTCACGTATATCCTTGCAGAAATCCAGAATAGCAGCTATGCCACGTTGCCCATACATAATCCCTCCCGCACATAGGGTATCACCGACACATTGGTCAATTCCATACCTTAGAGGGATTTCAACATCGGTTTCAAATGCCTCCAGCATTCCGATTCGAACGCAATTTATGATATAACGGGCATCTTGAAAGGCTTCCCTCCGGTTAAGGGTTGCATTAATCTTAATATTGATCCCATTCTCCTCTAAATCTCTCTGACATAATGCAGTGACCATATCAAGATTGTGTTGATTGATATCGGTAAAGCTTACTTCCAAATCATGAAACTCTGCTACAGTCATCAGATCGGAAAATAAGGTTCTGGTAAAGCCCACACTTCCTGCTCCGATAAAGGCTATTTTAAATGACATAAATTATATCCTCCTTACATAATTATATCTTTTTTGATTAATTTACTCTTTAGCTGCATCTATTATAATATAGAACGGTATCATACCAGGAAAGAATTCTATACAATTTATCAATATGTAAGATATTATGATATTTAATTGTTTATCAATGACATAAACCGTATTATAATCTAATCAGTATTAACCAGCTTGGTATCGAAATTCAAGTAAGAAAGGCAAAGTAGCGGTCAAGAAAGGCACCTACAGCTAGTTTTTCAACTAAATGCAAGTGCCTTTTCAGGAACAGTCCAATCTGATTTACAACAAAATGACTCCTTGTCCTCCTTGTCAACCTATTTTTCGTCCTAAGTTCTGCTCGGTAAAACAGAACACCGATTACACGACAAGTCTATCTCTATTGTTCTGCACATTCTTTGTTCAAAGTCTTTTTCTTATATTCTGACGGAGTTACCCCTTCATATTTCTTGAATGCGCGGATGAGCGTAAGCGTGTTCGCATAACCACATTTTTCTGCGATATCGTTCAGCGTCATACCCTCGGCGAGATAATTTTTAGCCAAACTCAAGCGAAGCATATGTATGTAGTCTGACAGTGTGTTGCCCGTAGATTTCTTAAACATTCTCGAGATGTAAGGCGTGCTCAGATTGAATTTTGTTGCGAGAGTCTTTAGACACAAATCCGGGTCTGCAAAATTGATGTTGACGTAAGTGATAATGTCCTTCTCACGGAAATCCTTATTTGAAACGTCGTTTTCACTTCGATGAAGCTCGTGGTAGCATAGAATCGGCGAAAAATTCGGGTTTTGCATGATGATATCCTTGACACTTTCTGTCTCAAGATAAGCGTCGTTAATATGCTTTACCGAATGTTGAAGATTACTTACTGCGGCAGATAGTGATATGTCACTTGACTGAAATATATATTTTCTTACTTCGCTGATTATCTCAAACAGATCTTTATACAATGCCGAGACTCCTTCATCGTTAAGTTCCTCGATAGGATTGATTACAAGGTAAAGAGCGTGTTTTATGGTGACAGAATAAACGGTAGCGGTATCGTGAAAATAATCCCGAACTATATCGGTAAGCGAATCTGCGAGAACCTCCATATGGTTTATACCTGCATACAAGACAGGACTTTCTGGCAGCTTTGTTGAAAAGATGCACAGAAGAAGAAAACTGTCTGAAGGCAGCGGCAGGAGCTTAGAATCTTCCTTGAGCGCTTTCTCAATGAGCGATACGTTATCACCGAGGATAAGATCGGTAAGAATCTTCTTTCTGAGAAGAGAATAATACTTTTCGGTATATTTTTCTGATTTATTCTGAAGCTTTTCTATCTGAGATGTAATAGCGTTATACTCATCAGTAACAAGTTCCTTTTTCTCTACATCCAGCTTAGTAAGGAGCTTGTCTACAGGGACATACTGTTTTTTTGCAAGGATTACACATAAAAACAAACCTCCGACTATTGCGAGCACCAAAAATACAAGGAGAATTGCAATTGCTGACATAATCGTGCTGTTGTCTACCTGCACAGTGAAATGATAATTCCATCCGGTAATCGAAGAGGGGCGGATAAATGTAATCGGCTTGCCGTTAATAAGTGCCTTTATATACATAACTGAGTGAATATTTTCGGTCTCAATTATACTTGCTTCATTAAATTTTGACCCGCCCAAAAGTACCCTGTTAACCGAGTCTGCAATGGTTATGCTATAATCACTTCCTATTGAAAGACTGTCGAGTATTGTTGAAAAGGATGTCATGTCCAGGCGAATTATGATCGATACCTTTGAAGGAGTACCGGGTTTGCTCATAGTATGCTTTCGAACCATGTCCGAGACTGTTCCTGTTACATACGACGACTGGTACAGAGTACTCAGCAAGTTTAAGAGTGAGCTCGGCCTCGAAGCACCTATGTTCATTCAGTACGGTGATGGAGACTTAACTATAAATGACTGGACAGCAGGCTTTAATACCTCGAAAGACTTTTTTGCAAAAGATGGCAAGGTAATTACATACGGACCTATGGAGGATGGCTACAAGGAGTATCTTGATACTTTAGCTAAATGGTATGCTGAGGGACTTCTTGATTCTAACTTCTCTATCAGGGACAGCCATATTCCTGAGGATGATTTAATCTTTAATGACAAGATTGGCGCTTGGACGACTTATGCAAGCTGGACAGGAAAAGAGTACTATCCTGGCCGTGGAGCTTCAAACCCGGATTTCAACCTTGTTGCTGCTCCGATTCCTGCAAGGAACGCAGGTGATGAGAGACATATTCGTGCTACCGATCTTCAGATTAATACAATGGATATTGCAGTTAGTGCTAAAACAAAACACATGAAAGAAGCTCTTACATGGATGGATTTCTTCTATGGTGAAGAAGGCTTTAGAATGATGAACTACGGTCTTAGAGAAGGTGAGACATACGTGGTACAACCTGACGGCTCCCTTAGATGGGGTCCTACAATCCTTAACAATCCTGAAGGCATGACACTGTCAGAGGCTCGTGTATACTATACAGCTAACAATGCATTCTATGAGGAGTACAGCCGTGTATCCTCTAACTGGGCAGAGGTTCAGCAACAGAGCCAGCAAACATGGGTTGCTTCAAAGGATGATTGGGTAATTCCTGCCGGCGTTAACCTGACAGCAGATGAAAATCAGGAATTCTCTTCAATCATGACTGAAATCAGAACATACGTTACAGAAGAGACAGTTAAATATATTATGGGACTTAGCAAAACAAGCTTTGACGACTTTAAGAATCAGATAAAGAGCATGGGCATTGACCGTGCAACAGAGCTGTATCAGACAGCACTTAACAGATACTTATCAAGATAATACTAATCATATTGGGGGGATTATTTCCCCCCAATGTATAATAAGGGAAAAATATGAAGAAGAAAATTTGGAAAAACAGAGCTCTTTATGTGATGATGATCCCTGTGTTGGCTTATTTTATTGTTTTCTGCTATGCACCTATGGGTGGCATAGTAATGGCGTTTCAGAAATATAAGCCATCTCTTGGACTTCTTCGCAGTAGTTGGGTAGGATTCAAGAACTTTACAACATTTTTCGAAAGCTATTATTTTTGGAGGCTTCTCCGTAATACTCTCTCCTTGAGCATTAAAGATATTTTATTTTCGTTCCCTGCAGCTATTATATTTGCCCTCATGATAAATGAGGTAAGAAATAAGGCATTTAAGAAGACGGTTCAGACGATTTCATATCTTCCGTACTTTATTTCACTCGTTGTAGTATGCGGTCTTATAGTAGATTTTACCGAAGGTGGCGGAGCAATCAGTAACCTCTTTGCAAAATTTGGAGGTCCTCAGGGCGGACTTCTCGCAAATCCAAATTATTTTCATGGAATATTTATTGCAAGTAACATATGGCAACACCTCGGTTACAACAGCATTGTATATATATCCGCACTCTCAACCATTGACCCTCAGCTCTATGAAGCAGCAAAGGTGGACGGCGCAACCAGATGGCAGCAGACAATTCATATCACCATACCTGGCCTTATGCCTACCATCATTATTATGCTTATCTTAAGAGTCGGAAGCATTATGTCCGTAAGCTACCAGAAGGTTATCCTCCTTTACAGCCCGTCTACATATGAGACAGCGGATGTAATTTCAACCTTTGTATATCGTAAGGGACTTCTTGATAACGATTACAGTTACTCGACGGCGATAGGTCTTTTCAACTCGGTTGTAAACCTTATCCTTATTTCGGCAACGAACAAGTTCAGTAAGAAATTTACTGAGACAAGCTTGTGGTAAGGAGGAGACTGGATATGAAAAAGAAATTTAGTATCGAAACAATAATTCATTATATTATTTGCTTGATTCTTTTGCTTTTTGCCTTGGCTTGCATTTTACCTATTATCCATGTTTTGTTTTCATCTGTCAGTGACCCGAAGCTTCTTACGGCTTACAAAGGCCTTGTCCTATGGCCCCTGGGTGAAACCACTCTCGAAGGCTACAGACTTGTGTTTAAGAATTCCTCTCTCGTAAGAGGTTACCTCAACACTTTGATCTATGTAGTATCCGGAACGGGAATCGGTATGATACTTAATATCTTTTGCGCATACTTCTTCTCAAGAAGAGATGTTCCGGGCAGCAAAGTAATTACCTTTTTAGTTTCATTTACCATGCTTTTCGGCGGCGGACTCATCCCTACCTACCTTGTAGTCAGCAAGCTCGGAATGCTTGACACAGTTTGGGCAATCATTTTACCTAATTGCTTGTCAGTATTTAACATTATGATAATGAGAACAAGCTTCAAGTCTATACCCGCTGGCCTTGTGGAAGCCGCCGAAATTGACGGAGCAGGACATTTCCAGGTACTCTTTAAAGTAGTGATTCCTGTGTCAAAGAGTATACTTGCGGTTGTTACTTTGTTCTATGTTATCCAGCACTGGAATTCATGGTTCCATACAGCAATTTACGTTAAGAACAGATCTTTGTTCCCTTTACAGATTCTTCTTCGTGAGATCGTACTTCAGAACAGTACACAGGCACTTGCCGATGGTAATGAGCCCGATCAGCTGAACATGATGAGAATGCTCGTAAAGTACGCAGTAATTATGGTATCTATTATTCCTATGATGGTTATTTATCCATTCGCACAGAAATATTTCGTAACTGGTGTTATGGTAGGTTCAATTAAGGAATAGGAGCAGTAATATTATGGAGAAAAAGTACACCTACAACCTTCATACACATACATACAGATGCAGGCATGCATTTGGCGATGTGGATGCATATGTATACCGTGCTCGTAAGGCGGGTCTTACCCTGGTGGGCATATCAGACCACTGCCCGCTTCCAACTGATTGGTGGAAACCCATCCGTATGAGTCTCGATGAGTTTCCGGGCTATGTGAAGGCCATTAACGAAGCGAAGCACATGTTTGATGACGTTACGGTACTTGCGGGTATTGAGTGTGAGCTCTTCCAGGAATTCTATTCCTTCTATGATGAGCTCAAGGAACAATATAGCCTTGATTATCTGGTGGGAAGTCCCCACGGCTTCATAGATGATGAGGGAAAACATACGATTTATGAACGAAATATGACTGCTATGGATCTTAGATCATACGCAGATGAGGCAGTGTTCGCAATGGAGTCGAAAAAATACGACATACTTGCTCACCCTGATTTGTATATGGACCATGTAGTAGGATGGAACAAAGACACTGAAGCCTGCGCCCGCGAAATTATCAATGCGGCAATAAAGACAGGGCAGGTACTTGAGCTTAATACGAGTGGATACGACAAAAAAGCCGGATATCCTAACAGAGAGTTCTGGACAATGGCCTGCGAGGCAGGTGTTAAACTTATCATGGACTCAGATGCACATTACCCAGATAAAATTACAGCAAACTTTGACCTGGGAGTTGACCTTGTAAATAGTATCGAGGCAGAGACGGGTAAACACTTCCAAATAGTTACCCCTATCGTAGAAAACGGAAAACTAATTTTTAAATAATTCTTTACCATACCATAAAGATGAAAAGCTTTAGCGGGGAAAGGTGCTTGGCACTTATCCCCGCTTGATTTTACTCTTTACAGTATTGATTCTTATATTAGTCCTATTCTCCTCAAAATCTCTCTGATATAAAGCAGTTATCATATCAAAATTTGTGTTGTCTGCTTTTCCAGCTCCGATAAAGGTTCTTTTAGATTGGTTAATAACCCTATATAATCTATTATTATGTAAGATATTATGATACTGTATTACTTATTAAGGACATGACCTGTATATAAGCTAATCAGTATTTGACCTACATGGTATCAAAATTCGAGTAGAAAAGCTTACTTAGGACAGATTATCGGAATTCGAGCGGTGAAATGGAGGAAAATATGATCAACCTTAAAGAGCAATTGCAAAGCAAAGACAAAAGTCTTTATGATAAGGGAACCCTATCAGCATGGTTCGAGGTAAAAAGGTATTATGCTATGAATTATGATTTCTTTGAAATGGAATCCCATAGTCATATAGAATTTGAGCTCATGTATGTCGCCAGTGGAAGCTGTAAAATACTCTGTTGGATAAAGGAAAGCAGACCGGAAGAATGGATCTTAAAAGAAGGCGATTATGTATTGATCGATTGTAATACAAAACATCAACTTGATATAGCCAGAGGTTCTAAATGCCGTATTCTAAATCTGGAGATATCAATACAAAAGGGAGATAATGGGATATGCCTTGCACAGCTCCTTGAGCAATCAAGATCTCTCCAAGATTTTATGAATCTTCCGATAGGTGCCTTCCGAGGATATGATAATTCAGGTAATCTTCATACAATAATCTCGGAGCTACATAAGCAACTACAGAATACTACCGATGATGCTGAGCATAAAATTATGCAAAATCTTATTCTTGCCCAGCTAATCATCGAACTTGGAAGACAAAGAACGAAGAAATATGATGTAGAGAGTGGCAGTAAATATGTACGAAAGACGCTTACCTTTTTGTCCACCTATTTTGACCAGGAGCTCAAGATAAAGGATATCGCTGAGGAAGTAGGCATATCGCCCGCTTATTTGCAACGATTATTTAAAGATCAAACCGGTAAGACACTGGTTGATAAAATTACAGAGCTTCGAATCGAGAAAGCCAAGCTTCTTCTTGAAACCAGTAGTCTTCCAATCACAGATATAGCAGTTAGTGTAGGCTTTAACAACCGTCAACATTTTTCCTATACCTTTCTCAAGCTCCAAGGATGCTCTCCCGCTCAATACCGCAAACACAAGGGCGACTATCGTGTCTGGAAGGGATTCGAAGAAGAAATGATCTCTACCATGAAAGGAATAAAAAGCATTAATATCTAGAACCGGGGTATTCTTTTCCAGTTTTTTAGCCGATATTATGACTATAGCTATTCTTTGATAAGCGGGTGGACAGATGGTCATACATATTGAGTTTGATATAAAAATCACAGATCATAATGGTATCGTAATACAAAGCACTGGAACTCATTTTGATAAAAATGTTGCTTCCGATGGGAAGCTAGCTACAGATGACGTTCTTGATATAGATTTTACTGATTTTCTGGCGGAGTATCTATCCACCAGCGGTTACTTTCTACGGGAAAAATTAATGAAGGGGCGCAGCTCGAGAAGGCGAAAGGGTCATGTAGGTAGCAAAGCCAACAAGGAAGATGTAAAAGTAATCGAACCTGATGATGAAGGTATACCGGACCTTCTAAAGGGCAGTGAGCTGGAATATAAGATACGTATCGGAAATAACAAGGTTTTAATCGGAAAGATCCCCTTAAAGCTAGAGGATAACAGTAATCCAGAGATGGATAACAGCATAATATCTGCTACTCTCGTGGCCGAAGAACTAACCATTGAGAGGGATACTGATAGTGTCGAGGACGCCAATCGCTACGAGCCGTCTAATAATGACATGGACGTTAACAGCTCTCAATCATATAATAGTGACGTAACTATTGACAGCCTTGAGTCTTCTAACAGTGACAAGGATATTAGCAGCCTTGACCCATATTACAGTGACGAGGACATTGACAGCATCGCGTCTTTTGATAGTGACGAAGAACTTGATTGCCTCGAATCTTCTGACAGTGACGTAGAGCTTGATTGCTTCGAATCATCTGACAGTGACGTAGAGCTTGATTACTTCGAGTCTTCTGACATTGACGTAGAACCTGACCGCTTTAAGTCATCGATCAGTGATAGAGATCCTGCTGTCTACAACTTCTCAATGATGAGAGCAATCGAGAAATACGAGGATAATATTTATAACGTCTGGTATGAACCTTCATCCGATATGGAGCCTGCAATTGATGAATAGATTGGTGAAACTAATCATATATCCATCGATTGCAGACTCCATTTTTTTATAAATCATATTTTATTTACTATCGGATCGTATATCAATAATACCTGTCATAATAGCTTCGCTTTAAGCTCACGAACCGTAAATCGATAGATAATATAGGTAATGGTAGCAATGACAATCTCAATACCTAGGCATATTATCAAACCAATCAGCTCAGCCCTTGTGTAGCGTCCACCGTCATTTCCATAAAGGATCAATGTAAAAAACATGTAGATAATCGTCATCCCTACTACGGAAGGTGTGACGAAAACAGATGTTAACTGTCTCTTCAGTTCCTTCAAACGAAATGCTTTTGAAGCACCCAGCTTCTCAAGGTCTCTGAATACGTATTGATTTCTCATACCTATGGTAAGGCAACGGGTGTATGCAACCAACCACGCTGATATTAAAACTACAATTGCTACGTAAATGAATAGCATGAAAAAGACTGCATAGTTACGAATCATATTTTTGATAATCATAATCTTAAAGCTAGGGAAGTACTTCCACTCACGCTGAAACTCATTGTTATTGCTGGTAAGATTTGATAGATCATTGTATTCCGGATTATCGCACCAATACTCCTCACCCTTCTCATAGTAAGAGATGGCTTCCACTTTGTCATATGCGGAGCTAATTAAGTACTCCTTACCAAAGCTCAAATAAAACCTTTCGTACAATTCTTCTGCAAACTGGAAGGAATCATTTTGAACATTCATGTAATGTAAGGTTTCAATCCACTCCGAAGAGAGCCCTTCACTTAATATCTTAAAATCCATGTCAGGTACTACATAGATACACTCCCTCTCCATGACAAGATCCTCGCAGTGTAAGCATCCGCCAAAGCTCACCTCTATTTCTTCGCGGGTGGTCATATTGGTGAATACTGTGATTTCATCACTGTATCTGACCGTTTCTTCCTGATCCGCTACTGCGTAGTACTTTCCACTTTCGAGTACTACTTCCTCACCGGATATTCTTTCATAGTCACTTTCAGATATAATATAAGCAGTAAATACTCTTCTTTCATACTCATAATAGAATTTTTTCCCTTCTTCATGGTACTGCATGCCATCCCCTGCCAATTTGACGACCGGAAGCTCATAAGTTTTTTCGATGATAACACCATATTTATCTGCAAGTTCCTTCATCTCTCTTCCGGTAGGGCCTTTGACTCCTTCAGGAGTTAAATACTGGTAATTCCAAGTTTTCGCGTTATAGCTAGTACCAAAGCCTGTCATCATTAAGGGTGTGTAAAATGCAGCAAAGCATCCACCTCCAAGGAGAAGTGTAATGATCAGCATGCAGTTTACTGTCTGCTTTCCCTGAAACTTCATCATAGAGCGGGAAACCATATTTTTATAGAATTTTTTCTTTGAACCAAACCCGTTCACAACAGCATGAAGCATAATCATGTAAATACCTGCAAGCGGTATTATATAAATAAGGTTCAGTATTCCCGGGGGATATGCCTGAAAAAGGTTCATATAGATTCTGCTTGAGTAATAACTGAAGGCTCCACCGACGGCAGTAAGTATAATTCCCAACAAGCCAATATGTCTGGGAAGCTTCTTAACCATTTCGTTCTTGTGTTCTGCATTGATAACATCCATAAGCTCCATTGAAGATACGATTCTCTTAAGAGTAATCATGGAGGATAGGAGAATGATAATGCCCATTGCTATGGAAATTCCTAATGCTGATAAGTCAAAGTTTAGAATCATCTCTTCCGTAGTTACGAACAGACGCATAATACCCCATATTCCCTTATTAATGGGAAACGCAAGTAACATCCCTACTACAAGAGAGAAAAATCCCATGATACCTGTCTCTTTCGCTATAGCGCCGTAAAGCTTCTTTCGATTTCCACCAAGTGCCATCATAATTCCTAGCTCTCCCTTCTTCTTCTTAAAGAAGATAAGGCTTGAGTAAAAAGTGAATGCCACGCACCCGATACATACTGCTGCGAATATACCGAAAGCCTGCTTTCGGCTGTCACCTCCTACCGGTAAAACATTCAGTACGGTAGGTGAGAACAAAAGAAGTGAGTATGCAGAGATGATAGTAACAGCGAAAGTATTGCAGGCGAGATATAGGATATAACCCGCCTTATTGTTTTTACGAATTTTTTTTAAAATTTCATCCATCCTTAATCACCTTCTTTACTTGTTCATTTGGCGAATGCCTTCGAGTAATGTATCCTGGAAATCGGTACGGTTACCGGGATTCTTGATTTCACTGAACACCGTTCCATCTTTTAAGAGAATTACCCTGTCGCTAAAGGAAGCTGCAAAGCTATCATGGGTTACCATGAAGATAGTGGTGTTCAGCTTTTCTTTCGCTAGAAGAAAGGCGTCGATGATATTTTTACTGGACTTTGAGTCAAGGTTACCGGTGGGCTCGTCGGCCAGTAGGATAAGTGGGTCATTCATAAGTGCTCTGGCAACAGCAGTACGTTGTTTTTCACCACCGGAGATTTCAGCCGGATACTTTGAGATAATATGGCCGATACCAAAGGTTTCACATAAGCTCCTTACCTTTTCTTTCGCTCCTATCAGCAAGGCTGGATCTTCACTGATTACTCTTGGCAAAATAATATTGTCACCGACTGTAAGACCGTCCAGAAGCATGAAATCCTGAAATACAAAGCCCATATCCTTATTACGTACCTTTGCAAGACTTTCTTCGGGCAAAGAGCTAAGCTCCCTGCCACCCAGTGTGATTTTACCTGCTTCATACCCGATATAACAGGAGATACAGTTTAAAAGAGTGCTTTTTCCTGAACCTGAAGGTCCCATTATCGATACGAATTCACCTTTATTGACATGGAAGGATATCCCCTTCAGGACTTCATAGTCGGTTTTTCCGATTTTATAGCTTTTTACTAATGAGTTAACACGTAGCATATTCATCATCCCTTCTTAGCTAAAGTCTTCTTAGGCTATTTCATATTTACCTAAAGCTACCATATCACATTTCATGATTTACGGATTCGGGCATGTAATTTTTGGAATGGCGCTATGTAACTTTTGGTAGCCGTGCGTAAAATTAAGCTTTTATGAGACATCTTCCTATGGTAATATTAATCTATAGAACATAATATGGAGGATAATATGCTTCGTATTGGAATATGCGATGACGAAAGCGATGTAAGAGATTCCCTTCGCTTTCAGCTAGAAAAGATACTGGATGAAAAAACGGAAGAAGTCGTGTATGAGTTTTCTGATGGAAAGGTTGCTTCTGAATGGATTCGGAAACATCCCGGAGAGATTGACCTTCTATTCCTGGACATAGATATGCGCTATCAAAATGGAATGGAAACTGCCCGTATCATTCGAGAAATGGATAAAAACATATACTTTGCTTTTGTCACAGGTTACACCGAGTACGTCTATGAAGGCTATGAGGTAGAGGCAATTGGCTACTTCATTAAGCCTATCACTCTTACACAGCTTTCCTCACTGATCAACAGAGTGAGAAAAAAACTTAGTGAGAACGACAGTAGCGAGTCCTTTACCTTTAAAAATATTGATGGTACATATCGTATTCCTAAGAAAGACATTCTCTATTTTGAAAGTGATAAAAGGCAGCTCCATGTAGTGACAAAATCACAGGACTACCTTATATACGCAAAGCTCGATGCGATTGAAAGCGAAATTAAGGACGACTCATTTGTAAGAATCCATAACAGATACCTAGTTAACAGCAGACACGTGGACTATATCGGGACAAGCTCCCTCACGATCCATTCAAAAGAGTTCGCCTTTAGCCGTTCTCACAAAAAGAGCGCGGTACAATCCCTGGCAAGAAATCTACTTAAGGAGTAAAACATGAGCGTTATTTATAGTAATATAGCTTCCCTGATTGGCGCCTTCTTCTGCTATCATATCATTACATCATTCATGGTAGTATCAGATAAGAAGATTAAGCAAAAAGTACTATTTCTAGCGTGCTTTTTACTAATAGGAATGATTATTTATATCGGTGACTGGGGAAACATGCCTCCAACCTTTATCTTTTTCGTCCTCGTCCTTATCTGGGCCTGCGAAGGGTCTTTTAAAAAGAAAATCACTCTCGCAGTAATGATCTCAAATGCTCCCTTTGCCTTAAGCTGTCTTGCTGATTCATTCATACGAACCTACGATAATGATTTGTCAGACATGCCGATCTCAGTTGCGAAGCTTTTATTCTGGCCCCTTTTATGGATCGCTGTAAATAGGATGTCTATTGAGAACACTTTTGAATTACCAGGCAGATACTGGAACATACTGCTTCTCTTAGGGTGTACTCCTTTCCTAACCTTGCTCTCCATAATACTTGTCCCTGATATGGGTGAGTGGAGAGGTCCTTCTACGAATTCAACTATAGTCTACATCCTAATCATCGTAATTCTTTCTGTGATAGGACTTCTTTTTGCAGTAAATGCACTTTACAAGGCTTCCAAAATAGAAGAAAGCAAGTTGATTCTGGAGGCAAACAAGGCCTACTATCAAAACTTAGACAGCCAGATGTTCCAAATCCGAAAGCTTCGCCACGACTTGGCAAATCATCTGCAGGTTATCTCCAATCTTCCTCCTGAGGAAGTGAGTGGCTATGTAAATAACCTTCTTAGTGATAAGGCTATGGTAAAGCCACTGGTATTCTGTCGTGACTCGGTCTTGAATGCAGTTCTATCTTCAAAGTCAGAAATTATGGACAACGAAAGTATCAATTTTGATTATGAGATTTCTCTTGAAGAGAATATACCTCTTTCTGACACCGACAAATGCGCCCTTCTTGGTAATCTTCTAGATAACGCTATTGAAGGCTCAAGAAAAATCAGCGATTATCGAGAAATCACCCTAAAAGTAAGCTGTAACAAAGGATTGTTTATTGTTAATATAAAAAATTCCTGTGATAAAAACATATCCAGCTCTCTTGAAACTACTAAGATGGATAAAATCAACCATGGATTGGGCCTTAAGTCAATCGAGGATGTCGTGAAGCGACACGGCGGGACGATAGAGATTCAGAGTACAGGCGGGACTTTTGAGGTGTTTATTGTAATAAATGCGAAACATGGTAAAAATACATAGTAATAGGATTCAGAGCAAATCAGTAGTACATATTCCTCCTTGTTTCCTTTTACTTACAATAAACCTAGTAAATGTATTTTACCATACACCGTATTTACCTAGGTATCACCATCTGCATCAATAGTCCAGTCTCATCTCTCATCGGATTTTCCGGCACTAAATCATAATCACCTTGATTAACAATATTAGCCGTAACCGCAAGACATACAGCATCCACAATATCATCTATATTGCACTTAAGGCTTTTGGCATGAACAGCAACTTTATTAACAGTTAGATCAGGTATGTAATTGGATAGTATTCTTACTCGTTCTTCCACACCATCAATTTCAGACTTTTTAGAAAGTACTGTTTTACCATTCAACCTAGCAAAGCATACTTCCGGATGACTTTCCTTTATTACATTCTTATACTCTGGATTTGCTTGAAGAAATGCATCAAGCTCTCTCATCTTAGGAATAATTCCAACTGTTAAAGGGGTAAATTTCTTACCCAATACTCTCTCATTCTGATCATAAGCATCAGATACTGTCTTTGCATAGACAGCTTGTCGACAGGGAGCAGGAAATATCGTTGATGTTCTCTCATTAATAATCCTTCTGGCATAGGTATCCGGTCGTATATGATCTTTTGAACTCGGTAATCCAATCACCATATCAATCAGGAGCTCGTCAAAATCCGGGTAAAATTGAATAATCTCACTCAAACTAGAATATTTATCAATAATCAGCTTTCCTTGCTTCAGAATGGCGGCAATCCAACCACCCTTACAACCATCGACTCCGATGCTTATTACGCTTGAACTCATGGTTTTCAGAATGCTTTCCTTTATATCCGCCTGTTTTATTCCCATCCCATAAATCTTAACCTGCTCCACCATATGCCCGATATTACCTTCCCCTGCAAACCTGCTGCCATCAAAGAAGTTCTCATCAACGTCCAACCACTCAAGAGTGTCTGCTTCTCCGTACTGAACAGCTTCAGATAATAATCTTCCCACGTATACCTCCACATAGCAGTCTTGATTATAATAAGTAATATCCATCATATGATTGAGTTGAATATGAGAACGATCAATACCTGTCTCATCCTTTAACTCCCGATAAGCCGCATCATAACCATTCTCATCTTTCTCAATCTTCCCGCCAACCAAATTATATAAACCTTTATATTGATCCTTCGTCCTATTACAAAATAGTAATCTCTTGCAATCCTGACTATATATCATGATACAATTATATCCCTGCATATTTCCTCCATCGATTTATAATTGAATGATTATTTTACATTATACTCCAGAAACTATTATCACTCAACAAAAGATGAATCTTCAATGTATCAATACTACTTCCATACCTTAAAAATAGAACCCCATCCCTGGGGTTCTAAACTACGAGCTCTCTTATAATAAGGCATAAGTTGGCCGTGACTTGTCTGTGCCACTTCCGTCATCAAGAGTGGACTGTAAAAGCTTCTTTGACTTAGGTACTGTACTGGCTTCCTTCATTTCAGAGCCCAGGCTTTTCCTTGTTCTCTTGGAAAAAATTCTGTTTCTAATACCTTGTATTGACGATTCTGGATACCTATTGTAGAAATAGGCATAATCATTACCTCATTGATAGCATCTACATTAGCCAATACACCACAAAATGTAATAACATCACAATGAATGCAATCCTTAAGGTAAGAATTTTCCAGAAGAAAGATATAGCTTGTACCATTCTTCATATATAAGATCTATTTTGCATGCCTCAGCCATTTCTGTTAAATGTACCGGGTTCATAGTTCCTGCTATAACTTGCATCTTAGCTGGATGGCGAAGAATCCATGCAATTGCAATTGCTGCCTTTGTCACTCCGTACTGATCTGCCAGCTCACCAAGAACCTTGTTCATCTCTGGGAATTCAGGGTTGTCAATAAACACGCCCTTAAAAAATCCATGTTGAAGTGGAGACCACGCCTGAATAGTAATGTCATTGAGACGACAATAATCAAGTGCACCTCCGTCACGCATG
Organism: Bacillota bacterium; assembly: GCA_023411555.1. GTDB lineage: Bacteria > Bacillota > Clostridia > Lachnospirales > Lachnospiraceae > Mobilitalea. The sequence goes on along the minus strand of JAEYOQ010000006.1, from coordinate 37,285 downwards.
ATTGACATATCTGTCGTTTTGTTGTTCATATATAAATCCTGATCGATTAACTGTGACTGCTCTAAAGAAAGCTGCAGCTGGTTAATCTTTAGAGGTTGTTTTACATACTTCTTCAGTAACTCAATCTGCAATGGCATCGTATTGCTCACACCAAAATAGCGGACCTTTCCAGCGGTTTCAAGTTCATCAAACGCTTCTGCAATCTGTTCTGGATCATAGAGTAAATCAGGTCTGTGTAATAAGAGAACATCCAAGTATTCTATTTTTAATCTTTTGAGAATTCCATCAACGCTCTCAATGATATTTGACTTCCTCCAATCAAATATCTGCTTGTCAAATCTAAGACCACATTTTGACTGAATAATTAAGTCTTCACGCTTTACGCTGGTGAGAGCAATGGCATCACCAAATCTTTTTTCTGCCTCCCCATCTCCATAACAAGTTGCATGGTCTATAAAATTAATTCCTAAATCATATGCTGTCTGAATCATTTTTGCTGCATCTTCTACTGAGAGTGAAGGCATACGCATGCAGCCTAGAATCAGTCTTGATGCATTTTCCGGTCCATTTGCTATATTTACTGTTTGCATCTTATAAGCTCCCTTCCTAAATCATCAATTAATAAATTGCTACTACATCTTTCTGTTCCAGTGATACATATCCTCCTACTCTGCCACCTTCACTCCCTCTCCCATATCTTTAGTATTAACCAAAAACATAAATCACCTCCCTGAGGATTATTTTATATAGGTTACCTTATTTCCTATTCTATCAACGATTGTTCTGATCGGTAATCCATCTTGTGTATCAGCATAACCCATAGCTAATGCTCCATATACACGCTCATCTTCTTCCATACCGATTTCTTTCATAGCATCCAGAATTACGGGATTTTCATTTAGCCATCTCAGCTGATTAATCCACACACTACCCAAATCTAGTGCATTGGCCATTAGCATCATATTCTCAATCGCACAGGCGCAGTCAGCAATATTATTCCCATATTCCTTCTTATTAGCAGTAACAATCAGAACTGGACAATTATAGTGAAATACATAATTACCTTTCTTCGATGCATTAATAGAATTTACCAGAGATTTATATGTATTCTCCTGAATCTCCATCTTGGCAAATTCTTCTCTGGCTAGCTCAGCCAGCTTATCCAGCACCTGTTTTTTCTCAATCACAATAAAATGAGTGCTTTGAGAATTCCCTCCACTAGGTGCATATCTTCCTGCTTCAATCACCTGATGAATCATTTCCTCAGGAACCATTTCATCTTTGTACTTTCGAGTGCTTCTTCGACTTTTAATAAAATCCAGCATACTGTTATCCCTCATACTTCCATCCATGCTCTCCATGGTAAATCATCTGTTTTGTCATACCACCATCGATACAAATATTCTCACCAGTAATAAATCCCGCCTTATCAGAGCAAAGGAAAAGGATCATATTTGCAATATCCATTGTATTTCCTACTCGTCCAACTAGATGCTGATCAGCATCTGGCCCTTCATAGACAGAACCTCCGGTTTCAATCCATCCGGGAGAAATAGAGTTAACTCTAACCTTTCCGGCCAAACTTACTGCAAGTGCGTGAGAAAGAGCGGCGATTCCGCCTTTTGCTGCCGTGTAACTTTCTGTTTGAGGCTGGCTCATTCTGTCTCTTGACGAAGACATATTAATTATACAGGCACCTTCTGCAAAATGCTCCTGAAATAATTTTGAGAGATAAAATGGCGCTGTCACTCCAACAGCCATGGCATACTCAAATTCTTCATAAGAACATTCATCTATACCACGCATGATAGGCAGCGCATTATTGATTAAGCAATCAACATGACCATGTTTATCAAGAACATATTTTGCAAAAGCTTCCAAGGTTTCCTTTCTACCGATATCCCCTACATAATGGTCTCCATCAGCAATATCAATTACTTCCACAATAGCACCCTCTGCTTCAAAGGCTTCTTTTGTAGTCTTTCCTATACCATGTACTCCGCCTGTAATGACTACCACCTTATCTTTAAACTGCATATTCTATCCCCTTCCTTCTTTGCTCATTCAGCTGATTAGTCGAAGCATATTATTACTATTAGGCTTCTCCTTGTCCACATGAAAAGAAATTACTTGTTTAGATTTAATATATGCTTGCATCTCTTTAGAAAACGTAACACTTATAAGACTCGCATCTATCTAATCTTTCACGTCCCGCTATAACATACGACGCCCTATAGGCAATACATTCAAAATAGTTTCAAGACCCAACTATAAGCATTTCCAAACAGGTGATCCGGTCACATCTGGATCTTTAAAGCAAAAAATGAATTTATAGGTCGCTTTTCCAATCTCCTGTTCACAAGATAATGCAGTTATACTATCATCCTCTATAGATGCACTGAACTTAGATTGCAATTTCAAAATATCATCAATCTGATTACAATTGATCATATTTTTCAAGCAATACTCTGATGTATAAAAATGATTATAAAACGACTGCTTCATAGATTTTATAGTTATTTTCTTTTTATCATCATACGCTATACTTGGCACATAAGCATAACTCAATATATATATAATTGGCTTTGGTGATAGCTGCTCAATATCTTTTACTTTTTCTAATTGTTCATCTGCTGCAATCAGTTCCAAATCAGAGCAGACTTCTAACATATTAATTAATTCCTGCCGCAATTGCATCTGATAATTATGAGGATTATTAAGAAATCTTAAGTTATCAACCATATGACTTACTAAACCACTTCCATATTTTAAATTCCTTAACTTTTCAGTAGATTCATTAAAAATATCTTCCATTAATTGTTTAAAATATTCCTTATCAGCATCGTACTTTGTTCCATCTAGACCTGAATATGTCAAGTTCCCTATTTTTAATTCTACAAGTGCTACATCATGAACACCGTTCTCATCTGGTTTCCTCTTTATAGCAATTAGATCAGGTCTTCCATATGGTTTTTCATCAAACACATATTCCATATCTATAAAAAACCATTCTGCAGCTTTATCAGAATTATTCATGTTCATTATCCATTGCTGGCATACCTTTTCACGACGCACGTTTCCATCATGCTCTCCATAAACATGCTTCTCAATCTGATTTTTAATATAATTAAACACATCTACCTTGCAGAAATCTTCAAGCTTCATAGTTGACTTTAAATCTGATCTACCTTCTATATAAAACTTAGACATAGTACAAGTCATTTTATTTCGAGTAGCTTTAATCCGAGCCATGCTCATACCTCTGTAATATATTCAAGTAATTATTTCTCTGGCCGAGTATGTATTCTGTAAAACCATCTTCATCTTTTTCTAAAAGCTTTGCTTTAAGAAACCTATACTGATCCGGATATGAATTTTTTATATTATTCATTATGTCTCTACTATCTCTCAATTTAAGTTTCCTCCTAATTTCTCTCTTATTATCAGCTTACTATACAATACATTAAATTTTCACTGAAAAATATCTTCTATCAAAAAGATGTTTCAACATTTTACTTTCATATACACGTATCATTTTCATTATACTCGCTAATTTTCTTATGCGCAATTATATTGAAAATAAGCTACTTCCCTATACAAAATGCAATATTTCTAGTAGCTCTTTTTGCCCCTGCTACTTCATAGATTTTTGCAGAGGCCTGAGAAACGAAAAAGACAGCCAATACAGACTTTTTCCGCATCAACTGCCTTCCGTAATTAATTATTCAATTTGTTTCATGAAAAATACTTAAATCTTATTTTCTTGATAGTCGCAATCTCTGTATAGATATACCGGGATAATCCCATCACATATAGATAGAACCCCATTTCTGGGGTTCTATCTATATGTGATATCTTATTATTATTCCAAATTCTTCATTGCTTTAGTAGAGCTTTGCACCTGCAGGAATGTGGTCATCTACCATGAGAAGATGTAACTTTTCTTCTCCCTCTTCTTCGTGAACTGCTGATAAAAGCATTCCACAAGATTCAATTCCCATCATTGCTCTAGGCGGAAGATTTGTGATAGCAATCAACGTCTTGCCTACCAATTCTTCCGGTTCATAATAGGTGTGAATTCCGCTTAATATCGTACGATCTGTGCCACTTCCGTCATCAAGAGTGAACTGTAAAAGCTTCTTTGACTTAGGTACCGCAACACACTCTTTCACTTTAACAGCTCTAAAATCAGACTTGCTGAAGGTATCAAAATCAACCTGTGCCTCAAATAAAGGTTCAACCTGTACCTTGCTAAAATCAATCTTTTCAACAGGCTTTGAAACAACAGCCTCAACAACCTCGTCTTTGCCGGATTTCTTCTTCTCAGCTCCGAGACTCTTCATCGTCGGGAATAGAAGTACATCTCTGATGGAATAGGAATCTGTCAATAACATTACTAAGCGGTCAATGCCGATACCGATACCACCGGTCGGGGGCATACCGTATTCCAGCGCTGTTAAGAAGTCCTCATCAAGTTGGTTAGCTTCTTCATCGCCGGCTGCTCGCAGTGCTTCCTGAGCCTCAAAACGGCCTCTCTGATCCAAAGGATCATTAAGCTCGGAGAATGCATTAGCCATCTCACGTCTTGTAATAAACAACTCAAAACGCTCGGTATAATCCGGATTGCTTGGCTTTCTGCTTGCAAGGGGTGATATATCAACGGGATGATCCATAATAAAGGTAGGCTGTACAAGATGTTCTTCTACAAATTCCTCGAAGAACAGATTGATGATATCGCCTCTCTTATGTCTATCCTCAAATTCGATATTACGCTCCTTGGCTAATGCCTTCGCTGCAGCTTCATCCGGTATCTGATCAAAATCAATATCTGTATATTTCTTAATAGCCTCAACCATCGTCAATCGCTCAAAGGGCTTAGATAAATCTATCTCCACACCATCATAGCTAATCGTGGTTGTCCCCAGAACCTTCAATGCAACCGTACGGAACAGATCCTCAACCAAATCCATCATTCCATAGTAGTCTGTATATGCCTGATATAACTCTAACAGGGTGAATTCCGGATTGTGTCTTACGGATAAGCCTTCATTACGAAATACTCTTCCGATCTCATATACTCTCTCCAGGCCACCTACGATCAGACGCTTCAGGTATAATTCTAGAGAGATTCTTAAATGTAGATCCTCGTCTAATGCATTATGATGGGTATTAAAGGGTCTAGCTGCTGCTCCACCGGCATTGGGAACCAATACAGGTGTCTCAACCTCAATAAATTCTTTACCATCCAAATAATTACGGATTTCTCTGATTATATGAGAACGCTTAATAAAGGTGTCTCTAACCTCAGGATTGACAATTAAATCAACATATCTTTGACGGTATCTGGTATCGGTATCCTTCAAACCATGGAATTTCTCAGGCAAGATCTGAAGACTCTTGGATAAAAGCACTATTTTTTGCACTTTTACAGATACTTCTCCTGTATGCGTCTTGAAAACCTCTCCTTCAACGCCAACAATATCACCAATATCAAACTTCTTGAACTCTGCATAAGGCTCTTCGCCAATATCATCTCGTTTTACATAGACCTGAATACCACCCTGGATATCTCTAACATTGCTAAAGGACGCCTTACCCATGATTCGTTTTGACATCATACGACCTGCAATAGAAACAGTTTTACCTTCCAGATCCTCAAAATTATTAATGATATCGCCGGAATGATGAGTTACATCATACTTCATTATCTGAAAGGGATCCTTACCACCTTCCTGAAGCTCGGCCAGTTTTGCTCTCTTTATCTTTAATAATTCGTTAATATCCTGATCTGTTTGAATTCTTTCATCAGCCATGATTACACCTCTTATCACAGTAAACGTACTCTCTCTATCTTATCCAACGTGAATTGTTCCGCCTTTGTAAAGAGCGTTTACTCTATCTAATTAATTTGACTTATCGATTGCTAATATCTTATATTGCATGGTTCCTGCATGAGCCTCAACATTTACCACGTCCCCAACCTTCGCTCCGATTAAGGCACGGCCTAAGGGGGATTCATTCGAAATCTTTCCTTTTAAGCTGTTTGCTTCGGTAGATCCAACGAGCTTATATTCCAGCTCCTCATTGTATTCCATGTCTAAGATTCTAACCTTACATCCTATATTAATTGCATTAACATCAACTTCATCTTCTACAACGACTTCCGCATTCTTGAGAATTTTATCAATCTCTTCAATTCTTGCTTCGATGTCTCTCTGCTCATCCTTAGCAGCATCATATTCTGCGTTCTCGGAAAGATCCCCCTGCTCTCTTGCCTCCTTAATCTTTTGGGCAACTAGTCTTCTTTGGTTCACTTTTAGATCATGAAGCTCATCTTCCAGTTGTCGTAGTCCCTCATAAGTCAATATGTTCTTTTTTTCTATCATAAAAACACCCTTCCTCCATATTGCTTTTTATACAATATACAATACATTCAAAGTATTATATCGTATCAATAGTACATTGTCAACCTCATTCACTTATCAAACATTCCTGTACTTTTCACTTGTTTTCGAGTATAAAATTCTTCACGGAAGTTACATTATATCTTATCTTTATATCAAATAAAATATTCTATCCTTTTGTGAATAATACCCGAAAGAGCTTTCTATCCCTTAATGTAATACGTAGTAATTATATGAACGAATAAACGCTCATACCACTTCATTAACCTGGTTAATCTAGAATTAATCTAATGTCTTGAAAAAATCAGTAAAATCGAAGGTTGCAAAATAATCCTTCGGAGTCTCAGCCCTACGAATCAGCTGAACTGAGTTATCCTCCTTCAGCAAAAGTTCTGCCGATTTAAGCTTACCGTTATAATTGTATCCCATTGCATATCCATGAGCACCGGTATCATGTATTACAAGGAAATCACCGATATCAATCTTTGGCAGCATTCGATCAATAGCGAATTTATCATTGTTTTCGCAGAGTGAACCAGTCACATCATACTTGTGGTCGCATGGTTCATTTTCCTTCCCCATAACGGTAATGTGATGATAAGCTCCATACATAGCCGGTCTCATCAAATCTACCGCACAGGCATCCAAACCGATATATTCTTTATAGATATGCTTCTCATGAATAGCCTTTGCTACCAGATGGCCGTATGGCGCCAGCATAAAGCGTCCCAGCTCTGTATAGATTGCCACATCACCAAGTCCTGCAGGAACCATGATTTCTTCGAAGACCTTTCGAACACCTTCCCCGATATTCATGATATCATTTGCTTTTCCATCTGGCTTATAGGGGATTCCTACTCCACCGGATAGATTGATGAATTTAATCTGGACGCCGGTCTTTTCCTTAAGCTCCACCGCCAGCTCAAATAAAATACCCGCTAAAGTTGGATAATATTCATCGGTCTCAGTATTACTTGCTAAGAAGGAGTGGATACCAAACTGCTTCGCTCCCTTTTCCTTGAGAATCTTAAAGCCTTCCACCATTTGTTCCTTGGTAAATCCATATTTTGCGTCTCCCGGATTGTCCATTATGCCGTTAGCCGTCTTAAATACACCGCCCGGATTATAGCGACAGCATATAGTCTCAGGAATCCCGACTGCCTTCTCCAGAAAATCAATATGAGTAAAATCATCTAAATTGATAATTGCATTCAGCTCTGCTGCCTTGATAAATTCCTCTGCCGGGGTCGCATTGGAGGAGAACATAATATCCTCTCCCTTACAATGAAGTACCTCCGCCATCATGAGCTCCGTCAAGGATGAGCAATCCAATCCACAGCCTTCTTCTCTTAATATATTGATAATATAGGGGTTTGGTGTTGCTTTCACCGCAAAATATTCTTTAAAGCCTTTGTTCCATGCAAAGGCTTCATTGAGCCTCCTTGCATTTTCACGAATGCCTTTTTCATCATAAATGTGAAAGGGGGTCGGGTATGTCTTTGTTATTTCCTTTAACTGTTCGAGAGTAACAAATGGTTTTTTCATCGGGAACCTCCTACATGTTTATTTATCTATGATAATCTCTTTCGGATTAATCAACTCATATTTACCGGCCTTAATCATATCGATAAAATCATGGATATTCTCAGCCTTCCTTTTAAAAGCAATTCCACTGCGGTATTTTTCAAAGCCGTGAGCATCAGATCCTGCAACAATTGGCAATCTATGCTTTTTGGCATACGTCATGGCCTGCTTATCGAACTCATCATTACGATTTCCTATATTAATACCCTCCACTGCATCTACATGGGAAGGGTACAAGCGAATCTCTTTAATGTATTCACGCTTTCGGAAGGGATGAGCATGCACCACATACCCACCGGCGGCATGAATCTGCTCATACTGTTCCTCCACTGACCAATCCATAATCTGAGGATGCTCCATCAGCCATTCCTTATCCAAACCGTAAACCAAGAACTCAGTAGCCTTGAAATTAGCCTCCCATCCAAAAAATACGGATAAGCCTAGCTTATCACCTTCTTCCTTGGCCTCTTCATAACCCTTACAAAACAGCTCCACTCTTTCTTCCCAGGTAAGATTTTCCGGGATACAGGTATTACCGTTAAAAAAATGGTCCGTTACGACTATTCCACTATATCCTGCTTCTTTATAAAATCTTACATGCTGTGCACCGTTCAATACACCGCAGGCACTGGCCTGCTTCGTGTGCAAATGTGTCTCATATAAAAATAGGCTCATATTTCCTCCTTCGTCATTCGTAAACATGCATAATTATACCAACTTACAAACACTTACAAAACCTTATATTTTATGGATTTTCAGTACTTCGTCAAAATCCCCCCTGTCGCTCAGCTTCGAGGGGGTTGAATTAAATATCTGATAATTGTTCCTATTATACATCATTCTATGTTTTTTTCAATCACTTTTTTAATTATTCATGCAACCTTTTAATTCTACTATTAAATTGCTTGGAGTCAGCTTTTTAAATTTTTTCTGAATTCCATTCATAACTACGATAAAAGTATTTGCAGGTGCCTCCTTGACTAGTCCCAAAGCCCTGATATTATTAGTACACTAGAGTTCTGGGCGAACATATGATTGTAATACTTGTGGAAAATTTGATATATTTATGTTATACTGATCCATATGAGCCGATCCATCCATGGAAGAAATAGGAATTTTTGGCAACTAAAGCCTTGATTTCTTTCTTTAATGGATAAACTCGGCCTTCCTATGGATTCTACAGCAATGCAAGTATACAGCGCGTTAGTACGCTGGGGCGTACTTGAACTAAGAATAACTAACAGAAGGGGTATTACACCATGGAACAATACAGCGGTAGTCAAATTGTTGTTTTAGAAGGTTTAGAGGCAGTCAGAAAGCGACCAGGTATGTATATCGGAAGCACTGGTTCAAGGGGACTGCATCATCTAATTTGGGAAATTCTCGATAATGGAATTGATGAACATCTGGCGGGTTATTGTACAAGGCTAAATATTACACTTTTAAAGGATGGCGGAATTGAAATATGTGATAACGGACGAGGTGTTCCGGTAGATATTCATCCAACAAAGAAGATTCCTACCGTCCGCGTAGTATATACCATTCTTCATGCCGGTGGAAAGTTCGGTAATTCTGTTTATAAGGTAGCCGGTGGTCTTCATGGCGTAGGTGCCTCTGTAGTCAATGCCCTCTCCAAGAAAATGATTGTTGAGGTTAGACGCGACGGAAAAATCTATCGCGATGAATATGAGAATGGCGGTCATCCCATCACCCAGCTGGAAGGAGGTTTTCTTCCCGTAGTCGGGAAATGTAATAAATCTGACACTGGAACAAAGGTTATCTTCTATCCCGATGAAACTATTTTCGAAACAGTAGAATTTAAATCTGATATTATTCAAAAGAAGCTGAAGGAAATCGCCTTCTTAAACAAGAATTTATTGCTTGTCTTTAGCGATCAAAACACTGGTCTCACCAAATCCTATCAGGAGGAGTTCGGTATTAAGAGCTTTGTGTCCTACCTAACCAGAGAGATGAACCCCCTTCATGGGGAGCCTGTCTATCTCGAGGGTAAAAGCGGTGATATCGAGGTGGAGATCGCTCTTCAGTACACAGATAGCTATTCAGAGCAGATTAATGCTTACTGTAACCGTATCAATGTAGTAGACGGAGGAACTCTGGTAACCGGCTTTAAGACCGGGTTAACCCGTGTGATGAATCAATATGCCCGAGAGCTTAATATATTAAAGGATAAGGACGAGAACTTTGATGGCAAGGATATTCGTAACGGTCTTGTGGCCATCATCTCGATCAAGCACCCGAATCCCCAGTTCGAAGGTCAGACAAAGACGAAGCTGGGTAACACCGATGCAAAAAGTGCTGTTGAGGATGTCTTCTCCTCCGAAGCTCAACGTTGGTTTGATAAGAATGTTGAGGTATTAAAGGCCATTCTTGATAATTCTTTAAAGTCCTTTAATGCAAGGCGTGCCAGTGACAAGGCAAGGGTTGCTGTCATGAAGCAGCTGAATGATGTTGACACCAGAAGCAAGCTTGCATCCTGCTCCTCCAAGAAGCCCGAGGAATGTGAGCTATATATCGTAGAGGGTGATTCTGCCGGTGGTACCGTAAAGACGGCAAGAAATAGACGAACCCAGGCAGTGCTCCCCCTGAGAGGTAAAATTCTCAACGTAGAAAAAGCTACCCTGGAGAAAATACTTGTAAATAATGAAATAAAGTCGATGATTGCAGCCTTTGGCTGTGGGATTGGTGATGAATTCGACCTCTCAAAGCTTCGGTATGATAAGATTATCATCCTTACTGATGCCGATGTGGACGGAGCACATATCAGCACTCTACTCTTAACCTTCTTCTATCGTTTCATGCCAGAGCTGATCTTAGAGGGAAAGGTTTACCGGGGACTTCCACCGCTTTATAAGGTAGATTATGAAACAACCGTCAAAGGTAAGAAGACCAAATTGTCCGAATACTTGTTTAACGATTTTGAGCTGGAGAAGTTCCGTAAAATAGAAGGTAATAAAATTCTTAGCCTCCAAAGATATAAAGGTCTTGGCGAAATGGACGCACATCAGTTATGGGAGACGACATTGAATCCCGATACCAGAATACTTGCGCAGATTGCAATCAGTGATACGGTAGAAGCAGACGAGATAACGACTATGCTTATGAGCAGCAACGTTCCTCCCAGACGTAACTTTATCATGGATGAAGCAAAATATGCAAAGCTAGATATTTAAGGAGGATTAAGCTGTGATGAAGAAAAATGTTGACCAAATAATTCAGATGGATTTTTCCGAGGAGATGAAAACAAGCTTTCGGGATTATGCCCTGAGTGTTATTATTTCCCGTGCCTTACCGGATGTGCGAGACGGCTTAAAGCCGGTACAAAGAAGAATTCTGTATTCCATGATCGAGCTTGGCTTGGACCCTGCAAAGCCCCATAGAAAAAGCGCTCGTATCGTCGGCGATACCATGGGTAAATATCATCCACACGGTGACTCCTCCATCTATGATGCCTTAGTCCATATGTCCGAAGAGTTCTCCATGATGCTCCCCTTGGTGGATGGACACGGTAACTTTGGATCCATCGACGGAGATAGTGCTGCAGCTATGCGTTATACGGAAGCAAGATTATCCCTCAGCTCTATGGCACTGTTAGACCATCTGGAAAAGGGCTTGATCGATTTCGTCCCCAACTTCGATGACAGCGAGAAGGAACCCGTCGTACTCCCTGCTATGATTCCCAACCTGTTGATTAACGGAACCACCGGTATTGCGGTAGGTATGGCAACCAACATTCCTCCCCATAACCCGACAGAGGTAATTGATGGTGTTATTGCATACATGGATAATCCGAATATTACAGTCAGAAAATTGATGGAATACATTCCTGCACCTGACTTTCCGACCGGCGGTATCATCACGAATCAGGATGATATGTATACTCTTTACGAAACCGGTGAGGGGAAAATCCGTATACGCTCTAAGGTCGAAATCGAGAATGGTGATAATGGACGTAAAAATATTGTAGTCACCGAGATCCCCTATACAATAAGCGGTAACAAGACGAAATTAGTAGAAAGTCTTGCTACTCTGATTAAGGACAAGGTATTCGATGAAATATATGATGTGCGTGACGAATCCTCCAAGGAAGGAATACGAATCGTAATCGAGGTGAAGAAGGACCGCGATCTGAACAACCTATTAAACGGCCTATATAAGAAGACCTCCATGGAGGATACCTATGCCGCTAATCTCCTAGCAATTAAGGAGCAACAGCCCATCACCTTTAATCTTAAGAGCATCATCAGTGAATTTGTTGATTTTCAGGTGGAGCTTTATACCAAGGAGTATAATTACCTATTAGATAAGGCAATCAAGCGTCAGGAGATTGTTGGCGGCTTAATTAAGGCAACCGATGTAATCGACCTGATTATTGAAATACTCCGTGGCAGCTCCTCCATTAAGCAGGCAAAGGCATGTCTGATCGAGGGAAATACCGAGGGCATAAAGTTCAAATCAGCAGCCTCCGAGAAGGAAGCTTCCACCCTTAATTTCACCGAACGTCAGGCAGATGCAATCCTTGCAATGCAATTAAGCAAGTTAATTGGTCTGGAGATAATGAAGCTCCATGAAGAGAACGATACGATTGCTAAGAATATCGAAGAATACCGTAAGATACTCGGAGACACAAAAGAGCTTTACAAGGTGATTAAGGGACGCCTGCGAGAGTACAGAAAGCTCTTCCACCGCCCCAGAAAGACCATGCTATCTAATCAATCTATGGTAGATTATGTAGAAGAGGTCAAGATCGAGGATATCTATGTATTAATCGATCGATTTGGATATACGAAATCCGTCGATGCTGCCAGCTATACTAGAGCCTCCGAGGATAACCTGAAGGAGTTCAGCCATATCATAATGATGAAGAACACCGATAAGCTTTGCGTCTTCACGGCGGAAGGTAACATGTACCAGGTGAAGGCCGAGGCCATTCCAAGGTGCAAGATGAAGGACAAGGGTGTTTTAATCCACACACTATGTAAATTAGATAAGGAAAACACGATCCTGTATACCAGCTTTGAACAGCTCTTTGAATCCCAGCTTCTCTTTACTACAAAATACGGCTATATCAAGCAGGTATCCGGCGTGGAATTCGAGACTAATCGCTCCCAAATCGCTTCCACAAAGCTGGAGGAAAAGGATGAAATAATCGCAATCAATCTCCTGTCCGGTCACGAGGTCCTGGCTGGCAACCTAAAAGTCATTATTCTTACGGACAAAGGCTTATCCTTAGGCTTCCCTCTCTCCGAGGTAAGCGAATTAAAGAAGACCAGCCGCGGTGTAAAAGCAATCACACTGGAGAAGAATGACACAGTCAGCTTTGCTATTGCCCTGAACCAGAATGAAGAGTCCTTCCAGCATAATGATAAAACACTCAGTGCGAAAAAGGTACGTATGAGAAAGCGTGGCGATAAAGGACAGAAGGCCGTCTTAAGCTAGGCATCAAATAGAAAGAAACGTCATCCAACAAAAAAGAACTTTGCGTCAAATTATTCTAACCGGAGGAAAGCTCGCTTATCGGACTTTCTATCCTTCTGAATCAGCACCACCAGTGTGAACTGGTGGTTTGCTCTGCCCCTGTAAGGGGCTATTGCCGGCATGGGCCTCAAAGGCCCTTCGAAAGTAAGGGCCTCAACCGCACCACTTTCTCTGGCTAACCCTTACAAGGGTTTTTTATTTGCCTTTAGTTACTGGCTCACCCGTGAACGGGTCTATATACTCTTTTAGCGTCAGTTGGTCTTCTGCTACATCATCCATCAATTGATTTTTAATATAGTCTTCAATTTTCTTTGCATTTTTTCCAACTGTATCTACAAAGTACCCTCTACACCAGAATTTTCGATTTCCATACTTGTACTTCAAATTTGCATGTCTATCAAATATCATGAGCGAGCTTTTTCCCTTTAAATATCCCATAAATGCAGATACACTAATATTTGGTGGAATTCTCACAAGCATGTGTATATGATCTTTACAACATTCTGCTTCGATTATTTCTACTCCTTTTCTTTTACATAATGTACTCAATATATTTGCCACATCTGCTTTTATGGTTTTATATATTACTTGTCTTCTAAATTTAGGAGCAAATACTATATGGTATTTACATTCCCATGTCGTATGTGATAATGTATTCTTATCCAACTGGATACCTCCTTTGTTATTATAGTGCGGTTTGAGACCCACACTCATTATAACAAAGGAGTTCTCTTATGAAAACGCTAGAAGCCACTGGGATCCACCAGCATAGCTGGTGGTTTTTTAAAGATAGCCCTACAATTAAAAAAATGGAACGGCAAAATTCCGTTCCATTTTATAAGCTCCCATCTAAAGAGCGTAGTTTATAAAGTCCTTTTCCTCGAGTTCATAATCTACCGAGGATTGCAATTCTCCTAGTTGATCCTTCCAGGTATCTATATTTACACGTAATTTCTGAAATCCTAGCTGTTCATAAACATGTTGAGCTCTATGATTATTTAGGTTCGTATCTAGAATAATCTTCTTATACCCCATATCCTTAAAAAGAGCATTGATTAACATGGAAAGTAGCTTTTTTCCATGACCCTTTTCTTGCTTGGAAAAATCACATATTTTTATGCCTATTTCTGCAATGCCATTTCCTTTGTTTCTATAACTCATCTCTCCAGTAGGTATTCCATCAACTTCAATGATAAGACGCCGACGGGTTTCATCTGTATCACCTGAGAGCTGTTGAAGGATTATCTCTTCTGATGTTCCTAATCCATTGGGAAATCCAGCATGAGCCATAACCTTTCCATCATTCCACCACCTGCATAAAATAGCTGCATCGTAAGAATTTGCGTTTCTTATGGTTAAGTTTTTATTCCTTAGATACATATAATATCCTTCCTCAAATATTCTTAGAATGGAAAATGGAATAATCACTTACGATTATTCTATTGATATTTTATCATATATTCCTTTTAATGGAAAGATAAATCATTCTAGCTTCTAGTACTTTCCGAACTCATTATCACTTAACATAATCCTTTTATTTGCATCTAAATTATCTGATGAGCCATTCCTTGCATCTACCTTTAGTCCATTGTTTTTGGACATACTATCCATCAGCTTTATGACATCAGGATTTAATCTCCCCATTCTTACACATATTTCTCTCATTTTTCTTACTTATCTTATTGTCATTCTTAATTGGTCATTTCTTACTTGTGTTATTGTCTTAATTTCACCAAATAAAAAGAGTCGATTTCTCGACTCTTTTTATTAATCAACCTTATTATTATCTGGATTTTCTTTTTTTCTTTTTGTTTGATAAACTTAAGGTACATGCAACGCTCAAATCTTTTCTACCCTCATATAAAAATATTTTAATACTTTCCAAATTCTCTATCACTTAAAGCTATTCTTTTGGGTTCAACACCTGAAACTTCTGATGCCTCATTCTTCGTACGTAGCTTTACACCCTTACTTTCTGACATATGATCAAACATCTTCATGACATCAGGATTTAAATTCCTTATTCCTCCGTAGGATGTCGTATTATTTACTGATCTTCTTAGTTTGAATCTTAATACTTGCTCCTTCAAGGTCTCAGCCTGGCCAGAAAGCTCCTCACTGGCAGCTGCACTCTCTTCAGACGTTGCCGAGTTCTTTTGTACTACTTCCGATACCAGCATAATTCCCTGATTAACCTGATTAATACCGGAAGCCTGCTCATTGGAGGCAATAACAGGAATACCTGATAAAGTAACTTTTCCTTAACTCGTTCAAAGTATACTAAGCATTAAAACCTAATTACCTCAGGTCCATGTGTAAATGTACTGATGGTTGCTGTTGCATCCTTAAAGTAGAATACCTGGGTATTGCCATCGTCTGCCTGATACATCTTCTGAAGGCTCGGGTATGCATCCAACATAGACTGTCTTGCCTCTAGTCTGTCATCCTCTACTAAAATACCTGCAAGACGAAGCCACTCTCCATCCTTCATTGCGCAGATTTCTGCCTTGCTGTTAGCCATAAGCTGCTTTGATACATCCTTCACCTTTCCAGTCTGGATATACAGCTTGTTGTCGTAAATATGTACTGTACCAAAGGGTCTGACACATGGCTGATCATCTTCTACCGTAGCCAAATAATATGTTTCTGCTGCCTTTAAAAAATCATGCACTCGTTTCATTTCTTCTGTTATCATTTCCTCTAACTTCCTTTCTTACCTGTAATTAAATCATAGCTCTCCGCTATCATTCTTTTTATATCATCATCCGGGATAGAACCATCTAAAATAATAGTATTCCAGTACTTCTTATTCTGATGCCATCCTGGGATGACAGATTTATAAGCCTGTCTCCATATGTCCTTCCACTCTTGATCGACCTTAACGTTAACACAGATGTGTCCTTCACGTTCATAGGTCCAAGCGAACGCCTTTTTATTCTTTCGATATCGTACAAGTTGCCAGTTATCATCCTGGAAGGGAGCATCCTGGTAAACATCTTCAAATGTATGGCAGTAAGCTAAAACCTCTTCTCTGGTATTCATGTCAATCGATCACCTCACCTTGCAAATACTGTAATTTACAGCATTGAAGAGCCTTTCCAATAAGGTAATTTCTATCTCTATATATTATAGCATTAAACACCCTATATTTCCAGTCGTCTTAGATAAGTACCAACTTTTCCTCCATTAGTCGTCAATGGTTCGTCCCACTATCTCTTAGCCCTTGCCTTTATATTATGTTCGCCAAATACCCATCATGAGATGCTAAATCAAGCTTCAAATTGTAGCTATAGCAACATATAGCTTTATTGATGTGTGTTAAGATGAATGAAAAGGAGGATGAGATATGATCTATTTAGATAACATGCTGCGTCAACATACATCCATTCATGAGGATATTAATTATCTGATATCAGAAATAGAGAAAGACAGTAAAGAGATCGATGCAACGGAGGCCGCACTTATAATTAACAGATTAGCCGGCAGGCTCAAGATACATATGCTCGAGGAAGATAAGTTTCTTTATCCGGATTTGATAAATAATGCAGATGCCAAAGTGAAATCGTTGGCAAATCAATATATCAGTGAAATGGGGAATCTGGCAAATGAGTATACACATTTTAAGTCGGAATATAACACTGCAAAGAAGATTCAGGATAAACCCGATACCTTTATAATAGAGGCAAAGAAAATCATTCATGCCCTAATGAATAGAATGAATAAGGAAGACAATGAATTGTATGCTTTTATACAAGAAAAAAAACTATAAGGTAACCTCGTAAATATCCGGAGCCAATGCCCCGGATATTTTATCAATTAATGCTGACGAAGCGACACCTCTTCACCGTTCGTGCTTCGTCTCATCTTGATTGGATATCCTAATCCCATTAATGTAGTAAACGAGAAGTATTTTTTCTTATATACTCTGAAGCCATTTTTTTCATAGAGTTTTTTTGCACTGCTATTCTTCGATAATACTTCTAGACAGCATTCTGTATAGGGTGATAATGACAACACATATTCAAGAAGTTTTGTTCCAATGCCTCTCCCTCTGACCTCTTTTGCTATAGCTAATACATCAATATATATATCTGTGCTCTTTTTTACTACCCGACTTTGAAATATTAAGTTCATTTGCTTACATAAAATGTTACCCTTAACTTTTCCATAAATTCTAGTACACTGATCTAAATCTAGCTTAATTGGTCGTACATCATATGTTGCAATTCCTAATATTCCAAGAACTTTATCATTCTCTATATACGCATAGATATAAGATGGATGGAAGGCCGTAGCAAACAAGTCCTTCAATTCTTGCTTATCCTTTGAAAAGGTCATCATATGACCAAACCCTTCCAAAAACACTTCTAACACTTCTTCCTGTTGAAGCTTATTTAATTGGCCATAAGCTTTGATTTCATACTGTTTCATCTATCTTCCCCCTTTATAAAGACCCTATAATTACCTATGCTTAATTATGCTCCCTCTCTAAAATACTCCTATAAAAAGTAAGGTCATCCCGGATTCTCTTTAAGCCATACTCTAAATTGTATATTTGATATCTGTAGATATTTTCCACTGCAAGATCCAAGGTCTTTTCACCTGATACCTCTAATAGGTGTTTCGATAATTGCTCATCTTCTGCAATTCGATCCACATTCGATTCAATAGCTGTATCCTGATTCTCTTCTACAAACCTCTGAATTTGTAAGAGCTTTTCTTGTTCTATCATTAAACTGTTAATATAACCGTTAAGTGACTGAATACGAACCTCCTTTGGTACCATTCCTAAGAAAAAGAACTTCCCTTCTTCCATATTCTTAATCTTCTGTAGATCCATCGGGATTTGAATCCAAGCTTTAAACTGAGCCAAACCAGCTTCAGTTATGCTATATTCTTTTTTCATAAGACCATTTTCCGTATACTCTCGAAATACGGTACAATTTTTACTTAATAATTTTTTCAATGCAGCCTGTATACTCCCCAGACTATCACTGCAAACGGTATTTAAATTTTGTTGGATAAACATCCTAATTTCGTATAGCGTCATACTTTTAATTAGCAATAAGCTTAGTATTATATTTTCCATCTCTTCCTCCTCAAGTAAGTATACCTAATAGAAATATTACTATTAGGTATACTCATTGTCAATAACATTTACATTGATATAGCAACAATCTATCCTTATCTTAATCGCAATAAATCCTCTAACCCCTGTAATAAGGAGTTAGAGGATCTTCTATTTTATCTATTTACATATCTGCTTTTAATTTTGGGCTTTCAGCAATAACATTATATTTCTTGACAAAACATCAAAATATCGATCTAGACTTAATTCCGTAAGTTTCTTTTGAAGTTCTACATCAAGGGCTTCAAAAGTCGTAGCTGTCATTATCATCTGTGTTTCCTCATGAGAGAAGCCCTGCCCACCAATACTGTTAATATTATTATTTAATATTTCCTTTACCTCACGCATCCCTTATCCCCCATAAGCAACAATTTTTAGTTTTACTTATTCAGCCCTTAGTTCTAGATACATCTTTCTATTAAAATACAGTGCAAATCCTCCCAAAAGAATGAAGGAAAAGCTCTTTGTTATCAGAACTGGTATCGGTAGATGACATCCCGATAAGATTAGACAAATCGTTTGCGGAAACATTAAAATTCCTACACTAATACATAATTTTAATATTGCTGCTTCCACTATCATTCCTAACGGATTTTTCTTTGCTAATAAGTAAATACATACAAAGCAAAGTGGTGCTATAATACCCATATCAAGTACATAGGTTATGCATGTGGTATAGACCCCAATCAATGGGAGTGTTGTTCCATGAATAATTGTAGGAATGATATCTGGCAGCCAAGCTACAATAAGCGCTATCCCGGATAAAACAAGAAATACTTTTAAACCTCTCGTAGCTTTTATGGTAGTTGTTAATTTTATGTTACTAGTATGTCTAAACATACCAAATAAGCTAGATGTGAACAATGCTACATACACAAGAAATAGCCTATTATAGGTTAGTCCAAATACAATACTTGCAGCATAATAGAATGCCACCGAATATAAAGATATCAGCTTTAATTGCGAAACCTTATCCCCTTTTTTCATGTAGATAATATACGTATATATAAATAATGGAACTAGTACAAGTATTATGAATATGTCCGTACCAATTGAGACTGGGGCTTGAAAATAGGTATCAAAGGCATATATTCCATATCCATACATCTGAACTGAATGCCCATATTGATTAACAAACTCATAGGAATGTTCTAAATTCAAAGACAAAATTCCAGCCACACCTGCTATAATAAGTAATATGATTGTAATGATTGCTAAATAATCCCTACGAATTCTCATTCCACAATTCCCCCAATATTTTGATCCATCTTTTTTAATGTCTTGAGTGTTACTGCTAAATCTTGCTTATTGATACCCTTATATAAATTATCCATAAACGCAACAGTCACATCTCTTGTTCTCTCTGCTTTCTCTTCAAGCTTACCAGTTGATACTAGTAGCTGCTTACGTTTATCATTTTCATCCTGAACAATATTCAAATAGCCTTTCTGTTGTAACAGCTCTGCCATCCTTTTTACATTCTGATAGGAGCATCCTATCAGCTCTCCCATTTCTCTTAGTGTAGGCGGCTTCTCAAATACTGTAAGCCCAACCATCAGAAAATGTTGCTTCATAGTAATATCCTCAAAATCCTTATCACCAATGGTCTGTATGCGATTGCTAAGAGAAAATAACATTCCGTAAATCACATATTTGTCATCTAAATTGTCTATCTTCACACGATCACCCTTTCCATAAACATAACATGTTATGTATATAATACACTATAATATATAACATGTTATGTTTTGTCAATACTAAACAGTATCACCTTTTATTTTTTCTGTATGAATATGCAAAAAAATAAAGCTGAGGTCATTTTTACCTCAGCTCTATTACTTGTTAATCTAATAACATTATTTATTAAATGTAATCAATCTAACCCTATGAAATATCTGTTGTTCTATCTGCCACTGCCGACATGGTATCCTCTACCGAGACAACCTCTGGTCCGAGATCCAACACCTCTTGACAATCTGCTGCCTCCGTCGGATCCTCGTATTCCTTCATCTCTTCGTCGTCCCACAGGGATTCATATTTTCGTTTTTCACGAAGCCTAGCCATCATCCCTGCGTTCTTGGCCATCTGATACAATTCACTGCTATATTCCATCAATTTCTTTTCATCGGTCTGTGGAACAATATCTCCATGCATAATGCGTCTAGCAATAGTCAGAATCTTGCCCATCTCTTTTCCATATTCCTCTGTCGCATCAGCCTGTTGATTCGCAGCTACTTTATTAAATTCCGCATCCCATTGTTGCATCAACCGATCCATATAATCCTGATATTCATCTTGTTTTTTACTAACAGCATTGTAGGTCAATTCTAATGTAGCAGCTTCCTTTGCATATATGCCAGCACCGTTTTCCGTCGTCTTTATCTTTTGGTCAAGGTCCTGTTTTTGCTGTGCAAGCTTCGCTTTCTGCATATCATACTCTCTTAGTAGAGTACTATAAATTCCTCTTTTTTCACCTAATGTCATAATATCACATCCTTGTTATTATTTGATACATCCTTGTATCAATAATATATATCGGATCAATTCACCATTAATATAATCACATTCTTACATAAATCTGGTAATTAATGATATTCGGTTAAGTTGATGAAGTCCCGGATTATATACAGTTCCAAGGACAAAGCTTCTTCTCCATGAGGTCAATCACTTTAAAGATGAGTATTCCCATGATACTCATAGATAGAATTCCGGCAAACATCTGAGTATAATCGGCCATAACCCAACAATTCATAATAAAGTAACCGATACCGTAGGTAGTGGCAAAATTTTCACTAAAAAAAAGCGTAGCAATACTTACACCGATACATACTCTGAGAGCTGAAATCATCTTTGGAAGCATGGCCGGTATTATAAGATTGGTATAGGTCTGCCATTGGTTTAATCCCAATGTTCTAACGGAATGATGCAGCTCCATCGGGATTTCCTTAACACCATCTCTGACTGTCAGAATGATTTGAAATACAATAATGGTTATCATAAGAATAATCTTTGAGGCATTGCCCAAGCCGAACAGCAACATAAATAACGGCAAAAATGCTACCTTGGGTATGGGATATAGGATATAGGTGATGGGGGAAATGAAGGTATCCGCTACTTTTGAAAGCCCCAGCCACAGACCGAAGGGTACACCGATCCCTAAGGATATTGCAATTGCTGCCGTAATTCGAAATAAGCTGGCGATAATATGTAAGTATAAATTTCCGGTCATAAGTTTAGCAAAGGTAAGGATTGTCTCAAAAGGTCCCGGAATAATATTAGAGTTTACTAGCACATGTAAGAGGTACCATATCATCAATACGATACAAGAACCAAATAGAGTTTTGCTACTCTGTAGTTTCTTTAACAGCTTTATAGTACCTCCTCCCCTCTCAGTAATTGCCTAACCTCATGGCAAATATTATAATAATCAGGCTTCGAACGGATATCCTCATCACCAAAGTAGGGATTGTTAAGACTATGCCTAATCTTTGCCTGCTTCATAATCACAATGGTCTGCCCTAAAAAAACTGCCTCTTCTATACTGTGGGTAACCATGACCATGGTGACAGGTTTTTTCTTATATAGCTTTAAAAGCAGGTTTTGAATTATTTCTCTGTTTATGGCATCAAGAGCTGACGATGCTTCATCCATCAGTAAAAGATCCGGTTCTAAAACAAGCGCTCTCGCAATAGCTACTCTCTGCTTCTGTCCTCCGGAAAGTTGATTTGGATATTTGCTCTTCTGTTCTAGAATTCCCAACTCCTTCAGGATAGTAGTAACTCTTTGATTGACAATGGCCTTATCCTTCTCCCTTACCTTCAAACCAAGGGAAACATTATCCCAGACTGTTTTCCAAGGAAGAAGTCCCCCATTCTGAAGAATCACTCCTGTTTCTCTTCGTGGCGCCTTCACCTCTTCGCCATTGATCAGTATTCTACCGGAAGAGGGAATAAGAAGCCCTGCTAAAGTAAATAGCAGGGTCGTCTTTCCACATCCTGAGGGACCGATAATAGCGCAAGTCTTGTTCTTTTGAATGTCCATATCTATATTCTTCAAAGCGATCTCGCTGCCGTAGTTTACTCCCAGATCCCTCACACTTATCATTTTTCTACAAACCTTCTTTCAACTAAGTCATCCGCTTTGACCTTCAGTTCCTTGTTCATCGCCTCGGAGGTCCATTGAATCACCTTGTCTATGTATTGATTATCAGGAAGCATTACCTTGGTGTATTCGGGTAGGATCATTTTATCCCGGATTTCAGGCTTCAGGTTAGGAATTTTCTCAATGATAATATCAATACCAGTCTGCTGGTTCTGATTCAGCTCATCCACTGCTTTATTATAAGCTTGATGGAACAACTTAATCGCTTTCTCTTTCTCCTTCAAAGCTTTACCTGTGAAAACAAATACATCCGGGCAAAAACCTTCTTCAGGCTGATAGAGCTTCTTTTGCAATCCGTTCAGTTCTCCCATAGATGCCATGGGCTCAGGAAACAGTCCCATATCCAGCTGATCTCCTTGGATTGCCGCCAGTCTAGCCGGTATGTCGTTGATAAATACCTTTTCTATGGTATAGCTATCACCCAGCCATTCATCGATTAAGAAGTTGGTGACGCTGACCTCCATCATACCCACCTTTATGCTCTGCTTGCTATCAGCACCTTCCTTCATAAGAACCGGAAACACACCGTTGGTCATCGTAGTGGCTTTAATATCAAAGCCTCCGTCCACATTTGCAGCAACCGCTATCAGGTCTGTTATAGCACCATCAATGGTCTGTGTCTGGAGAGCACTCTGTCTGTCCTGTGCATTATTAAATATCTGTAATTCCACATTGAGTCCAAGCTCTTTAAAATACCCATTCTTTTCAGCGAGTAGCATTGGAGCAGAATCTACTGCCGGCATAAGCCCCACCTTCAATGATAAATCCTCTGTTCTTTTCTTTGCTACATTGCAGCCGGTTGCAGTAAAAGCCAACATAACTACGCATATAGCCAACGCAATAATCCTGTTTCTTTTCATTCTGTTTGTCCTCCATTATGTCATAAGTAAAAATCATCTAAGAAAAATCTATAGATGAGATTTGATTCTTTAGGGAAGTACCGGCATGCCAGTTCTCCTCCACAATGTTACTATTATAGCATAATCTGGTCTCAATAGAAAAGAAGCAATCAAATAATATATTTTTTTATTGCCTCGGCTACTCCATCCTCGTCATTGGAAAGGGTTATATCGTCCGCATATTGCTTTACTGCTTCCGGAGCGTTACCCATAGCAATCCCTAGTCCCGCAAACTCGATCATATTAATATCATTATAATTATCACCTATAGCGATTACTTCAGATCTCTGAATTCCATATTTTGCACACAATACTTCAATGGCTGAGATCTTGGAGGCATCACCTGGCATCAGCTCCAAATAAGTTGGCTTAGAAAAATAAATACTTAAGTGGTTAGAGTAATGCTTTGTGATACTTGTATTCAAGCTTGCTAATGCGGTATGATCTGCCATGCATAATATCTTATTAGGACCGGTAAACTCCTTCTCCCATATATCGAACAAATCAGCTAAGCTTACTGTTATCGGAGACATATTTGTGATTGCTCCCTCTTGCTCTGCCCAATCATCCAATCGCTCTACATACCATTCGTCATCTTTATAAATACTTATATGTATTCCCATCTGTGTAGCTAGTTCGTATAC
Source organism: Bacillota bacterium (assembly GCA_023411555.1). Classification (GTDB taxonomy): domain Bacteria; phylum Bacillota; class Clostridia; order Lachnospirales; family Lachnospiraceae; genus Mobilitalea. Next base: position 12,969 of record JAEYOQ010000006.1, on the reverse strand, counting down.
CTGTTTAGCCTCTAGACTTGGGATAGTTACATTGGATAATACCTTTTTATTATCATCCATAATCAAAGCACCACTATAGCAAATAATCGGATTGCTAATATGAAGTTCTTCCAGCAAAAATATTATGCCCCTTGGCATTCTTGCTGAAACCAGTATTACCGGTATATGCATCTTCTCTGAAACAAGCTGTATTACTTCCTTTGTTCTTTGGGAAATCCTATGCTCAGAATTAAGCAGGGTTCCATCAATATCTAGACATATCATTTTATATTGTTTCATTCAATTTCTCCCTCTACCTACAATGTGTAGCTCGATATTATGCTTAATGATAAGATCCATATATAGAGCCGGAGGAAGCTTATCCGTGATAAGGATATTAATTTGCTCCCAGCTAAGGCCTTTGTAATAGGAAGTCCGCCCAAATTTTTCAAAACCAGCAAGTACAATCACCTTATCAGCTTGTTTTGAAGCGGTATTCTTAATTATTGCATCTTCATAATCCTTATAATAAAATCCATCTTCACAGATAGCCGCAGCTCCAAAAAAGGAGGTATCAAAATGAACCCTTTCCAGGGAGTTCGAATAATCAAAGCTATAAAAAAACCGGTTTTCTTTATTCAAGAAACCGCCCACGGAATATACAGTAACCTTCTGGTTCCCGGAGAGTATCTCCAGATTATCAAGGGAATGAGTAAATATAGAGACTTTACTGTTTAATATTCCGGCAAGGTAACTAATGGTCGTAGAAACATCCAGAAAATAATGCTCCTCATCCTTAATAAAGGTTAATGCTTTCTCTGCCATCTCCTTTTTCTCTTGAGAATGAGCTTCAAGCCTCTCACGATAAGAATGTATGGTTTCATCATATCCTGGAAGTGTGATTCCTCCATGGGTACGGACCACTGTCCCCTCCTCCACGAGCCTTACGATATCTCTTCTTGCTGTATCACGGGAAATGTCAAAAATTTCGCATATATCATGAACGGATAGATGCTTGGAATTATTGAGATGCTCTAATATTTTTATGCATCTTTCTTGCTGGTACATAGAACCACCTCCAGTTAGATTATAAGTATATATAAGCATTTTGTCAAATACTTAAGTATATATAAGTATTTGTCCTTTCATTAAAAAAGGTTTTCATCAATCGGTACTTCTACCAAAAGACTGAAAACCTCTGATGATAAGAATAGCGATACCCTGATTAGACCATGAGCATCCTCTCCTGTGTTTGATATAGCAAAAGTGATTGTTGCACAACTTACTTTTGCAACAACCACCTTTACTTCTTAATCATCACAAAGGCACTTATAGAGTAGCCTACATATCAATTATCTTCCCACTCCAAAGGCTTATGCTCTAACTTGATTTCTTCTAAACTACTCCTTGTATCCTCTTCCCCTGTATCTCATATATTTTTAAGGACATTTTTTTTACTTAAATATGATTAGTCATTACACAAGCCGATATTTTTGCTGTAATAGTAGCATAGCCTTCTACGCAGCAACGAGGTGCACAGCCATCCATAGGTGATACTTTAAAATCAGATCCTACCACTTTGATTACTTTTTCTACTTCACAATTCCTTACTTCCGTGGATACAAATGCATTCTCGATTGAGAATACAACAGCTTCTGTACAAGTATATGGTGTTGTTATAATGGTACAGCCTTTGGCTCGAATAGTGACTGGAATCTGAAGTTCGGCAAAGATTTTTGCATCTACTGTTTTAACACCTGCAATCGGTCCATATTTCGGGCATACAAAGTCTTCGTGAATTTCACAAGCGGACGAAATAATCCTTGCACCAATATCATTCGAAACCGATACCACTTCATAACCCGGAACATTAATACAACATTTCACAGGTACGGTTGCTTCTTTGATTACAGAATCCCTAATAATCGAATTACTACATAATGCTACGCAACTTTGATAACGAACCTGGGCAACCAGAAAACCTGCCGTATTGCCACATAGACTTCTTATGACGATACGATCAAAGCCCGGACCATCGGTTATAGCTGCAAATAATCGAGCTCCATGTGTTTCAGGACCAAGTGGTGGACCTGGAACAAATATGGTTCTAATAATACTACCTACTAATTCTGCAGCAGAATAAAAGTCAACTCTGTAAGTGTAGGTTCCAAAAGCATTGGGCATTAGTTCAAATCCAAAGATCTTTGAAGGTCTTGATAACTCCCAAGTCATTGTAAGCGCATTCACACCTGAGATCAATGTCTCCGGTCTGCTACTATCTTCCGTATAGGGAGGAACTCCCCAATTATTGATGTCATTTGGCGAAAGCTTACTCATATTGGAGCTAAATCCGATACTTTGGAAACCATCCGATATTGAATTAACCGAAGTTGAATCAGGAAGCTTACTTAAGCCAATCTTGGAGGTTGTCGACAAATAGGAAAGTACAGGCTTTTTAATCGGATTAAAGGTTACTACCTGAGAGGACACCTCAAAACTATCTTCCTTCGGCTCCTCCGACTTAGCCAGTAGGTTAAGATCCATATCCTCTGTAGCGGTATTTACATAGGTGAAGTTATGCTTCATGCTAATCATTCCCTCATTTCACAAAAATATTGTGATGGATTTATATACCATCACAATATTATATGACTATTCGACACTTTTTGGCACATTATGACATACATAATATACTCGAGGGTTTTTCAATACTTCTAATTTGTGTCCTTGATTATTACTCTTTCCTCATATAGAAAGTCGACCTACTCTACCCAATAATGGAAGAGATTTTATGCTGTCTTTTCTTTGTATATCACAAATACAATATATCTTACTAATACATATGTAATTAAAGCTAAGGCCACCGCTTCTTGAAACTTCACCAAATATTTTAAAGCTGTAATTGGATGCCCTGATTTTACCATAAATCCATTGGTAAGTTTCATGCAGATACCGCTTATAGCAAATGGAAAGGTGAATGCTGAATAGCTCGGATAAAACTTTAGCCTTAGAAGCTTAAACATGAGTATTATCACTACTGTATACATCATAAGTGATAATGCAACCAAAATATATACTATTGTCATGTTCTTCCCTTCAAAGGAATTCATATATCCCGCTAAAAGCAGGCTGGCAGGTGCTGCAAATATTGCAAGGCTTGGCAAAGCTGGCTCTGGGATCTCCTTAATCTTAATTACTCTGTAAAGTACTATACCTAAGAGTAGCAGATAAGTAGCGAACCCAAACCAAAAGGCTATTCTACCGATAGCACTCATCTGAAACATTGGACCTGTAACGCTGGCAACAGCGATACCAACATATACGATAAACCAGGACGGAAACACCTGCTTAATCTTAATGTTCAGTACATACTTTTTTGTAAACCACATAATCAGTATGATATGAAGTATAAGACCAACAAACCACACTATGAGTGCAGCTGTCTGTGAAAACGTCTTAATGTAAGTTGCTAATAACATAATAGCCATGGAAAAAGTAGGAAATACACTCGCTACTAAAGGATTGTCCAAAGCAGTTACAATATCTTTAGGATATTTAATCATCTTTGCAATCATTAAAGCAAATAAAACCGCTGACAATATACCAAAAATACTGCGATAAGCTTCTCCATATGACTGAATTAGGTTCCCTAATGCAGCTAATCCAAGTATAAGGCCAGTTGCAGGAACAGGGTATTTTTTTAGAATTTGCGCCATAAATAACTTCTCCTTTTATCTTTCATTGTATCTCCCCATTCTTCTTGTGTTTGGAGACCCATAAGTAAATTATATAAAAGGAAGCGTATCCTTACAACTTCTTCTTCGTAAGTATACGCTCTGAATATCTTCATCCGTTTGATTATACGAGTGCTTGCTTCTGCATAGCTTTGCTCGAGATCGATTAGGGTCAGCCGGCCTTGCCTAAAATACACTTTGTAGGAGCAACCTCTTTTTGAGAAGAACTTGCCATTCAGAAAAAGTATCATTTATAATAAATACTGTATAATTCGCGGGTTTGCGACAGAATGGAGGATTAGGTATGAATCAAATTGAAAAAGAAGCAGCTCTTAATGGGGTACAAGCGAAAGCAGAAGAGCTTTTTAGAAGTGGTACTTTCTTTTGCAGTGAAGCGATTGTTCAAACGATTAACGAATTTTTAGGCAAGCCATACGAGGAAGATGTAGTTAAGCTGGCAAGCGGCTTCCCGATCGGAATGGGGAAAGCGGGCTGTTTATGTGGTGCAGTGTCCGGTGGACAAATGGCACTTGGCATGGTCTATGGAAGAGTGGCTGGTGAACCTATGCCGGATAGAATGTTTGAACTAGCCAAAGGACTGCATGATTACATAAAGGACGAATACAAGTCGACCTGCTGCAGAGTAATCACTAAGGAATGGACCGGAGACAATTTTAAAAGTCCCGAAAGGAAAAATCACTGCATAACAATTACCGGCAAAGTTGCCAGATGGGTAGCAGAAAAAATGATAGAAGACGGAAAGATATAATTTTTATGGGCAAGACCATTCACTCTTTATCAATGGTACTTGCCCATAGCCCATTCAATCTACAATAATTTTTCTGTCCACTCTGCTTCTCCAAAGCCTATAAGTACCATATCTTCGGCTATAATCAGCGGACGCTTCACAAGCATTCCATTCGTCGCAAGGAGCTTTAACTGCTCTTCTTCGCTCATGGTTGGTAACTTATCCTTTAGCTGCATATCCTTATAGATAAGACCACTGGTATTAAAAAACTTTTTCAATGGTAAACCACTCTTTTCGTACCATTGCTTTAACTCCTCATAGGTAGGATTGTTCTCCACTATATGACGGTCTGTATACGTAATTTGATGTGTATCCAACCATTTTTTAGCCCTCTGGCAGGTTGAACACTTTGGATATTCTATAAACAACATCTATGCTACCTCCGAAAATACTAATATTGATATCCGCTACCTATTTTACCATATATGAATTAAATACGGTCATTTTTTTCTTTGGAATTTGTTTACGTCAGAACCATATAGACGGTTATTCAATATTTTCTTTGATCTGTTTCGCTACTTGAGCAAATTTTTCAGGTTCTTCAAAGTGAGGGAAGTGAGCCGACTCTTCAAACCATATAAAAGCTTTCTCAGGAGCTACTATGTTGTTATAGTATTTCTCTATTAAGACAGACGGAGTATTATAGTCATATCTACCTGCACAGAAGTAAATAGGTACTTTCACTTCAGGTAAATCTCTAATAAAATCTACATCTTCATTATGCCCCCACAGGGTATCTGCTGTAAATTTACTACCCAAAGCAAGTTTTAATCCATCAATCCCTGAATATTCCGGTGCAAAAATACTAGAGAGGATGATATCATTTACCGTATTCACTTTCCTTTCCACACCCCCATATTTATCCAACCATTTTCTTTGGGTCATAGTATCACTAACTATGTTATTATATGGAGGCCGTCCGATTTTCTTTAGATCTTCTAACGCTTTTTCATTGTTATTCTTTTGAGCCTGCTCCATGACAAAATCATATGAAACCACTTCACCATCTATTCCGCTAACTACTTGACCAATACTTATGAATGCAGCAATTTTTTCCGGATACTGATCTATTACATATAAACCCAATTCACTGCCCCAAGAATGACCAACTAAATATATCTTGTCTTTGTTAAACTCCTTACATAAATAGTCAATCAGCTCTTTACTGTCTTCAATAAACTGTTCTCTGTTCATTGATTCTTTAGGAATATTAAGTGAATACGACATTCCGGAACCTCTTTGGTCCCAATTGACAACAATGAAGCTATCTTCTAGCTCCTCTTGATATTTACGTGCAAAGGAAATCTGTGCATATCCAGGACCTCCATGCAAAAAAAGAAGGACTGGATTGTTAATATCCCTACCTCTAATCATTATATACTGATTTATTCCACCAAGCTCAACCTTTTGTATTGATGCTACACTATTATATCCTTCCATCTTCGGTGTTCTGGACGGTATAAATAATATCAGTACCAAACCTAATATTAGAATAACTATCGTTATCTTTAATGCTTTTGTAAATAATCTCATTAAATAATCTCCCGCGCACTTTGTTATATCAATTATACCACCACTGTTGCAGATAACGCACTTTCATTATACCGGCTGTTAACGCAATCACATCTGAGCTAAGGCATTCTTTTTCTCCTTCGCTTCTGGGATTATGTAACCATAATAAATACTACAATAAATTACATAATAATTCCACTAATTTTTTCCACTAATTCTATATCTCCCACCTTATCATCCATATAAATATCCTTATCCTGCGCTCTGCTTCTATTATGAATTGTTTTCTCTCTTCATAGTCCATATCTCGGAAAGAAATTAAGACTTTACCTAGAGCATATAAATTCTACCAGAAGGTAATTGATAAAAACTCAACTATGCTTTAAAATATCTTTTTGACAGAATAATTTAGGAGGACCTTTATGAATAATTACGCAAGAAATCTGATACAGATATTCAGAACTATTACAGTGGTGGGAGACAGCCTTACAGCAGGATTTGCCTGCGATGGAGATGTAAGAATACGTTCATGTCCGGCCCGTGGCGAAAGAGAAAACTGGCCATCCTTTTTGGCACGCCGCACAGGTTGCGAGGTTTACAACAACGCACTTGGCGGAACAAAAGCTAAGGAGTGGAGAGAAACCTTTGCAGAAACTGTTAATTTTAAGACGGACTGCTACATCGTAGCCCTTGGAGCCAATGACCATAGATACGGACTTCCGGTAGGAACACCTTCCGATATAAAAGAGAATTATGAAGAAAATGCTGATTCTTTTTACGGTAATTACGATGCTTTAGTAAGACATCTCTTGAAGTTTAATCCAGCTGCACATATCTTCGTGCTTACGATGCCTTCCCCTGAAGATAAAATAGATGCCAAGGGCGCTTATTTTAACGATTACAATGAAGCGATCAGACTGGTAGCAAAGAAAAACTTTGAAAAGGTTCACCTTATCGATCTTCATAAGAATCATGACAAGGAGTATACGGAAGGCTTGATTGCCCGTCATGCCGATCATGAACATTATACTCCGATAGCTTATAACATGATGTCTACCATAATTGAAGATGATATCAACGAATTTATTTATACCCATGATGATTTGTTCCACATGACACCCTATAAGTAATAAAAGCTATAGGTTAAACTGACTCCTATATGAAGGAATTCTGCCGACATATAGGAGTTGATTTTTAATAGCATCTACGCCTGGTTTTATTTCAGTCCGGTAAACATCCAGTTAACACCAAATCTATCCCGTAGTGAGCCGTGCCGTTCTGCAAAAAACGTTGACGTAAGTTCCATATAGATTACTGCATCTTGTTTCAGTAAATTCCATGCATTATCAATTAAGTTCGAATCCTTTGTAGTAACAGAAATATACATATTCGAGCCCGGTTGACTACGGTCCTCACCATCGGCGCACATGATTTCCGTGTCCCCCCACTTAAGTATAGCGTGTAGGACAAGCTTTTTATCACTTTCTGCTACCTGAAACCCTTGATTCGGAATATCTTCATATTTTTTCATTTCAGTGATTTCAGCACCAAACGCTTTTGCATATACCTCAAGAGCTTCTGCACAGTTCCTATTGAACAGTAGATAATGAGAAAACATTGAAACTCCTCCTTTTATTTTAAGAATGTTTTTACCACACTAATCCTATATTCTGAATAAGGAACCCGAATTTGAACGGCAGCACATATCTAGCAATTAATAAACGATTTCTCAAACTATTACCACTTACTTTATACTCTATTATTAGCATACAAGCCAATATCATACGTTATAGCCTATAAAAGCCATAATAGTAGGATAAAAATAAGACTTCCAGCAATCAATAATTAATACTGAAAGTCTGAAAGCCTATGCTTCTCTATCAATAATTTATTTCTTTTGTTTTATCATAAGGAACACCACCGTCAACATAATTGCACTGAATTCGGTAGCAGCAAATGTATCTTGCTGATACCACTTATCCACTATTCTTGGCAATATTTTAATCTCGACAAAAGTTTTTTCTAATATTTGCAAAAAAAAGCTTGATATTGACACCGTGTCATACTTTATAATAAACCTAAGAAAAAAAAGTGAGGTGAAGTTATGAAGCTACAAACCATTAGTCAGGTGTCAAGAGACTACGGAATATCTACTAGAATGCTACGCTATTATGAGCAGGTTGGATTGATTCAAAGTCTTCGTAAAGATAATTATGCTTTTCGTGTCTACGACGAGAACGCTTTGAACCGTTTGCAACAAATCATCATCCTGCGTAAGCTGCGGGTTCCCGTCAAGCATATCATAAGTATACTTAATAATCTCGATGCGGCAAAAGCAGTCGAAATTTTTAGGGAGAATATCAGTAAGATAGACAACGAAATAACCACACTATCTACCATTAAGTCCATTTTGATGCGTTTTGTTGAAGAAATAAATGAAAAAGCCGATGTTCGTTTAAAACTACTAACCGATGATACATTGCTCTCGGTTATTGGTTCGCTTTCTTTTTCTGATAATCAGCTCACTGAGACAAGGGAGAATCTAACAATGGAGAACTTAAATAAAGCCCATGAGGATTTAATGAGGCTGGACGATAGGGATGTGCGGATTGTTTACCTCCCTCCCATGACTGTTGCCGCCAACTTTGCTGTTGGGGAAGACTGTGTCGATAAAGCATCGGAAATAGTCAATCGCTTTATTAAAGAGAGTGGATTGCTAAAAATCAAACCTGACGCCCGTGGTTTTGACTATAACTTTTTCTTGGAAGGCGAAATTGCCAGTGATAAAATTCATGGACATGAAGCCTGGGTCTCTGTTCCTTCTGACATGGAGATACCATCCCCTCTAATAAGACGAGCCTTTAAGGGCGGACTCTATGCTGCCCATGTCTTAAGAGAATGGGACTTTCAGGATTGGCAGCGGCTTAAGGAGTGGGTTGAGTCAAGTGATAAATACGATAGTGACTGGGGATCTCCGCGGTGGGAATCAACTGAGACAGGTTTTGGATATGGCTTAGAGGAAACCTTAAATCTATATAATTTCATTGAAAAGCACAATGCTGAAATGAGTTATTTACAGCTTGATCTACTATTTCCGATTAAGGAGAAGGAACATCTATAAAAAATGCAAAGCCTTAGACTATAGGATAAGTGCTTTGATTGATATACATATCTTAAATAAATTAAAAGTAGGAGAGATGCAAAATGAGTAAATACGAGAATGCAATTAAACTTCTGGAGGAACGTTGCGGTAATGGAAAAGATGTTGACATCGCCCTTGCAACAATATCACTCTCCCCAGGCTCTTCGGGTAACCCCCGCCCTGCTGTCCGAATGGTTTGCGCTTATTATGAGGACGGTGCCTTCTATATATCCACCGATGCTACAAAGAATAAAATGCTGCAAATCGAGAAGAACAACGAGGTTGCTGTGGCCGGCCTTGATTGGTGCACTTTCCAGGGCATAGCTGAAAATCTCGGTTGGGTCAAGGACGAGAAAAATGTGGAAATCAGAGCAAACTTTAAAAAGGTCTTCGGTTGGTTCGATGAAGTTGGCGACGAAGACAATCCCAATTCCATTGTTCTGCGTGTCACCCTAACAGAGGGTACCATTATTGATCACGAAAGCAAATATGGTGATCTGAAGTATGAGATTGATTTTATCAGAAAGACAGCCAAGTAAATATTAGTACTTGATATCACCTATCACTCAAATGCGGACTAAGTACTGAAGGTATACTTTAAGGCTCCTCACCACGGACATCTATACCGGCGATGGGGAGCCTTTCCCTGTATTACCCTCCCGGGCTGCTTCGACTTGGATCAGAGATTTTTCATCAAAAAGCTTAAGATCTCAAGGTTGAGTTCCTTATGGAACTTCTCCCTGTCAAAGCCAACCGGATCTATTGCAGGAAAGAATTCCGGCGTAATCATGAATTCCGGAAATGGACTTAAGAAAGAGAAATGCCCCGCATTATCAACCACTCTATGCTCCACTTTACTACGATCAGCAACTCCATCTAAGACAATCTGTGCATGGATGGGCAATATGAATTGGTCTTTTTCTGCAGTAATCATTAAAATCGGAATATCTACTCCATCTAAAGCCCCTTTCTCTTTAAACCATATCGTTCCCGGAGCCAGTAGTACTAGTGATCTAATCTTTCTATCATGTGCCACATTAATCTGCTTCGGTATTCCGTCCAAAGCTTCTGCAGGCAATGAGGTTGGTATTTCTCCTGCCACTGATAATGCAGTACAATCTTTCTGTCTCGATAACCATATCTCAGCCTCCTTTCTCGTGTTATCTAATCAACTGCCAGGCTTTGTCTCCACATGGCTTGTATGGTGTAACCTCAAGCACTTCCATTGGATTAGGCATAGGTTATCGGGATATGAAATCTTTATGGTTTTGATATCTGACAGGTTTTGCTTTTTGTCATTTAAATCGATACCTTCTAAGCATATACCGCATTCCGCCAGAAACCGCAGGCATTCAAGATTTTTCGTAACAGACAGTTTTCCATTGAATACAACATTTCCACAGACAAGTGATTGCGCATTTTCAATTAGCTTACTATAATACCCTATGCTCTTTAGCATAGTTCCTACATTGTGCAGGAATGGATAATACACCTCTTCAACTAAAGCACCTGCATACATAGGGTTAATTGCATGTGCTTCGTGTGCTTCGGGTACTAATATTCCCTTAAGATAGCTTTCTACATCCTGAAGTGTTTTTCTAATATATTTCACCTCATGTAAAACTCATCACTTAGATAACGATTACCATATTTATCCAATACTATAGCCTAACTATATAGTAAAGTCTATTATATAAAAGGCCATGAGTTAAAAATGCACTCATTTTTATGTCCCGCTCTTTTAATCAGAACATTATAATGAGTGCATTTGAAAATATAAATCAGTTGTGCAGTTGTTGTAAATTCTTCTTTGGATGCATTAAAACCTACTAATACGCCCTTCCGTCTGCTCCACTAGTGCCTACACCCTATATAATGCAGTTACAGTTTACAATACCCGCATTTTATTCCTACAACCCATAAGGGTTACTCATTTACCTTATGTACTATAATATAACATAAACATTATTATCAAATATTATCAATTATGAATTATTCATTTCTGAGCCTTTTTTCCTTACAGCTGTTCATCTACCACAATACCCTTGATATCATCTTCCGTCATATTCTGCTTGATGGCAATCCGTTTAATATTATCTAGCATCTGCTGCTGGAGAGCCTGACTTATTGAAGTATCGACCGTCGTTGCTGTCTGGGTGCTATTATTACTATTTACATTTTGTGTGTTGCTTCTTTTAATCTCATCTTGCTGCCTTGCCTTCTCTATCTCTTGCTCCTTTTTATCTTTCTCTTCCTGTGCCTTCTTTCTCTTTTCCTCGTTCTCTTCTATTTCCTTGTCTACCTCATCCTTAGCCTCTTGTATAAGGGTATTGATAATATCCTTGCTTGAATCTTGGATGATATCTTCCGCCTCTTTCTGAGCATCAACCATCGGATGCGTTTTTAGTCTTTCCAGATTAATTGCGGTTATTGTATAATCGATTGATTCGATTTTATTGGAAGCATCACTCGCTCTTTTTTGCCATATCTCTTTCATAGCATCGTTGTGAAATGCTTCTTTCTGATAATCTGTGAGAGAATCAAAGACACTTTGAAGCTTTGCTTTCTCTTCCTCCGACATTTTATCAGGATTTTGGATACTTTTCAGATACAGTCCCATGTACTGGTCTTCTGTTTTTATAAGATTCTTTTGCTCCTCACTGTCTTCGGTAATCCCATAGCTGTCCATCAACTCCTGACTGTTCTGCTCGAGACTCTTAATCGTATCATTATAATATTTCTTATCCTCTGATAATTGCTGTTGTTTATCCAGTAAATCAGTTACCATTTTATCGGTTTTCCTCTCATTACCAAACTGATCCATCAGCGTTTTCAGGGCATTTTTCTGAGCTTTAATCTTCTTACCTAATATAGTATCATTATTCAGTTTCAAATCACCGGCATAAATCACATTACCTGATTCCTCATTTTTGGGGGATGTGGAGCTATCTTTACCCTTCTCTGCTTTATTATTATCGTTGATGTAAGTTGTATCAACATTACTTCTTTTAATTCTCATGCTCTTCCTCCTGTATCTCAGATAATCACGTTGTAATTATTATCCTATTAAAATATATCGGAGAATTCCCCATTTTTCATTATACTTTTACCATAAATTACATAACCATATAACAGTACAGGCTGGACCCTATCTGTTGAGTAGTTGTCTTAATTCATCAGTCATTTGTTCTACTAGCTCAGGCCTACCATGAAACTGAGCAGGTGTATTCTGAAAGAGTCTTATACGCCATTCTCCTTCTTCCTTGACGACAACTAAAGTATGATGTGTGTTCACGTCAGGATTAAGATCTGATTGTCCAGGAGATACCATACCTGCTATAGCACGTAAAAGGGCTGTGTTAGGTCCGAGAAAACTTACCCCTTTAACTTTGCTTACAAATTTAGCTGTTAGATGATGTTCAAAGATAGGGTTGATATGAGTATATATCTCTTCAATTCCGATTGACTGGCTCCCGTCAAAGCCAATGATCTCACCATCCTGCGCGAATAATTCCGCATAGCCACGAGCATTACGACTATTCCAGGCTTCTAATAGTTGTTGATATAGCTTTATAATATTATCTAGTTCTTCTATCATTAGTCCTCCTAACATGATAAGGTAGTTCTCTTTTAAACTTCCTATTATGATTACCCATCTTATATAATGGTAAGCGTCAAATCATACGCTCCTAATAAATTTTAAGCGCCGCTTATTTGCGACGCTTACTGTAACAATCAGCCGGAAGTGTTCTTGACCACGGCATGAGTGGCTCCAGCTTTGATTGTTCTATATT
>JAEYOQ010000020.1 GCA_023411555.1 Bacillota bacterium | reverse complement strand
CACGAATGTTCTTTATCATAGCGTCAAAAGCTTTCGCAAGACTACCAATTTCATCCTTCGTATCAATATTAAGATTAACCTCCACATCACCGAGCGCCAGCCTGTTCGCCGCTTGAACCATTTTGTTAATCGGCCTGCTGATAATATTAGAAACGAAAAATCCCAATAGAATAGCAACAATAACGGAAGCAATAATCAGACCACTCATTAGTGCAGTCTGGATATTGAAGTTTTCCTGATCTTCTTGGAGTGTACGTATCGATCGTTCTTGCATGAAATCTACTAATTTCTGCAGTGCCAATTCTGTACCCTCTCTTGCTACCTGGGTTTCACTGATGATTGCTTCTGCTTCATCAAATTGCCCTTTACTCATATATTCGAACTGCTTATTACGCATCTTTATATATTCAGTCTCATTTGCTTCAAAGATGTAATATAGAGATATGAGTTCTTCATCACCATCCGATAAAACAGCTTTAAATTCTTTTAATGCTGCTTCTATACCGGCAGTATACTCTTGTATATCAGCATATTTATCTTGAAATACATTAACATCTCTCGCTAACAGGATTTGAAGTGTGTTACCTCTTATGTTCTGATAATCAAACTGTATGTCCTTGAGAAGCGTAGCTGGTACAAAGTCATTGTTATACATCGACTGACTGTTATTATTAATTGCTTTCATATAACTAACGCCAAGAATACCAAGGGCAGCTGTCAAGACTGTAAGAACGATAAAGCTTATAATTAATTTCATTCTGATTTTTAAATTAGAAAACCATTTCATAAATATTCCTCCTTTAGGATAGGGAATTGGTTAAATCGCATTTTCAATGTTCTCCAGGTCATAATCAGTCAAAAGCATCTCACAATCCAGCAGAAGCTTTACCGCATTACCAACCTTACCTATTTTTTTGATATATCTGTTATTTGCTTTATTCACCTGCGGTGGTTCAACGATATCTTGTTCCGGAATCGTCAAGACCTCTGCTACATTGTCAACAATGAGTCCAATGGATAAGTTCTTGATATCGACAACTACGATACATGTCCTGTCGTTATATTCCTTTGTCTCTTTCTTAAAGCGTATTCTAACATCAACCACCGGGATGATTTTACCTCTCAGATTGATAATACCTCTCACATATTCCGGAAGTTCAGGTATCTCTGTAATCTCTTGGATTCCGATAATCTCAGTTACATATTGAATTTCTATTCCATAGCATTCACTACCAATCACAAAGGTCAGATATCGGTCCTTTTGTGTATCCTCCTGCTCAATGGAAGTCTCATATAATTCAGCCATAGCTCTTCCTCCTTTCAATGTTCCTGTTCCTATAAATCAATGATGAAGCAAACTAGCCACATCCAAGATCAGACTTATGTTTCCATCACCAAGTAGGGTACATCCTGCAAGCCCTCTGAGCTTCTTGAAATTCTGGATGTATTGTGGTAGTGCTTTCACTACTACCTGCTGTTGCCCCACCAGTTCATCAGCAAATACACATGTTGTCTTATCATCCTGCTCCACCATTATTATGATACCTTCTGAAAACTTTGTTATCTTTGTATTCACCTTGAAAAGCTCATGTAGCCGGCGTACCGCATGACACTTGCCTCTCACCATAATCATTTCATTCCCTTCCGGATCAGTAAAGATATCGTTGTCCTGAGGGCGGAAGGATTCCTTAATGGAAATCGTCGGTATCGTATATCTGGAGTTGCCCACCTTAATATTCATACCATCTATAATTGCAAGAGTTAGCGGTATTTTTAAAGTGATTATGGTACCCTTATCTACTGCACTATCGACATTTAAGGTACCACCAACCCCCTCGATATTCTTGGCTACAACATCCATTCCCACTCCACGTCCGGAGAACTCAGTAACCTTTTCCTTAGTAGAGAAACCCGGAAGGAGTATCAAATTAAAGATTTCCTTATCAGTCATATCCTCTTTATTTTTAATTAGAATTCCGTTCTCATTTGCCTTTGCTAGTATCTTTTCTTTATCCAATCCCTTGCCATCATCTCGGATAATTATGAGAACATCGCCACCTTCATTCTTCGCTTCCAATGTAATTGTCCCATGTTTCGGCTTACCCTTCGCTATTCGTTCCTCGGCTGACTCAATTCCATGGTCAATCGCATTACGTACGAGATGCATGATCGGATCGGAAATATGTTCAATGATGTTCTTATCAACCTCTGTCTCCTCACCGATTAAGTCAAGCCGCACATCCTTACCTAACTTTTTACACATATCACGAACGATACGATGCATCTTATTAAAGGTTGCTGACAGAGGAACCATTCGGATGGACATTACCATATCCTGTATCTCGCTGGTAATCTTATTCAATTGACCTGCTGCCTTGGTGAAGTTACTTAATTGTAATCCTCTTAAGTCTGGGTTTTGAATAACCATTGCTTCTGCAATAACCATCTCACCCACTAGATCCATTAGCTTATCCAGCTTTTGAACACTAACACTGATAATGCTTTGTGATACATTACTCGATTGAAGCTCCTTATCCGATTGATCTGTGCGACGAAACTCTCTCCCCGCTTGTGGTACCTCCATAACAGAGGGATGCTTGATTGGATTATCAATAGGGGTTTCATCCTTCTCCATGAACTGCCGGAATTCAGTATCATCCTCTAATTGAACCAACTCCATATCCTTAAGAAAGATCGTTTGTATTAAGAACTCATTGATCTTCTGATAGTCAGAGTCTGTCTTAAGGTAAATCTGAAAACCGTTCTTGCGTATTACATCGACACTATCGTCACTGTCTAAAATATCATTGGGGATATAGAATATATCCTCTGTAAATTCCTTCAGGTTATGAACAATCGTATAAGCTCTGATATTCTCCATCTCACAACCATCATCAAAATGAATGACTGCTTTGAAGAAATTATTATGTACAGAATGCTCGTTTACCGCTTTTGAAATATAAAATTGCTTTATTTCCTCATGGTCTGAAAGGTCCTCTACCTTTGCAGCAGCGATTTCCGGTGTTAAGGGATTGGATGTAGATGCTTCCTGCTTTAGCCTTACAAGATACTCCTTTATCATATCGACAAGGTCATCTGCATTACCATCTGCTTGTTGATGGTTCTTTATCTTCTCTACTTCAATCTTTATAAAATCCACACCATCAAGTACCAAATCCGATAGAGTTGAGGTATCAACCTCTGTTGGTTTTTCATTGCGTAGTAAAAAGAAAAGATCTTCAATAGAATGGGCCAGCCTTGCAATATTATCAAATAACATCATAGATGCTGAACCTTTTATAGTATGCATGATGCGAAAAATCTCATTGATAGCATCCTCAGAAAAATCACTTTCTTTTTCACTTGATATGATTGTCTGCTCGAGCTGTTCTAGTAGCTGCGAGGTTTCGAATAAAAACATATCCAGCAAAGGCTCTGTAGAATACTGATCCGACATTTATACCACCTCCTGGTATTCTTATTAAATTAAATAACATTTGACATATATAATTTTGATTATATTTTCCATGTCCTTTCAAATCTTCCATTGCGGTGAATATTCCAAGGTTTCAGTACCCGGAGTAATCACTCACTACTGTTGGTGTAATTATAGTGAATATGTATCCGTATGTCAATACATGAATTATTATGTTGAATAAAAAGTTATTTTGGTGTAAAAAAATCCCCCCCTTTCGATAGATCAACCTACCGAAAAGGAAGCATATAACAAATCATAATATATAATTAATTTATTCATTCTGAAGGGATTTTAACGATTTTTTAGTCCCCACTCGCACAACTCATCCAATACCGGTAACAGGGTTTTTGCTTTATCTGTCAGGAATGATCCTATTTAGTACAGTTTAAGAACAATGGCTTAATAACAATCATTGTTCATTATGGAAAGCTTACTTGACATTAACATTCTACTGTGCTAACATATTTATGGAAAGCATACTTTCCATATCGATTATAGGAGGTGGTTACTTGAGAAACCGATTGGAAGAAATACGTAAAATGAATGGAATTAAGCAGGAGGAATTGGCAGCAGCTTTAGAGGTATCCAGACAGACCATCGGTTCTCTTGAAAACGGGCGATACAATCCTTCCATTCTTTTAGCCTTTAAAATTGCCCGTTATTTCAATATGAGCATTGAAGAAATCTTTATTTATGAGGAGGAAGACAATGAAGCAGATTAACTTTAAAATCACTATTTCATTATTACTAATGGGTGTTGTCTTATTAGCAGCAGGTATCGCGGGAATCTTTGTTTTTGACAAAACCTCCAGAATGATTACAGGGCTTATAGGGCTGTGTGTAGGTATAGGCTCCGGAATGATTGGAATGAATGTGGCAAACTTATTGATTCGTTCCTATTATAAAAAACACCCTGATATAAAGAAGCAGAGTGACATTGACGCCAAGGATGAACGCACTATCTTCATTCATACCAAAGCAAAGGCAAAGGCTTTCGATATTACGATAAAGACATTAATTGCCGTTCCTTTCCTATTAATTATCGCCGATTCACCTTTGTGGATGACTCTTACCGCTGTTGGTATCTATGTGTTTGCTTTTGGTGTCCAATTATATTACACAGTACAATATAACAAGGAAATGTAGTAATTATCCTATCATATCATTGAAAGGAGATATTATTATCAAATTATTGTATAGAAAATTAAGTAGTAATAGCTTAAAGGAGAGGGTCATATTTGCCTTCCTGCTTTTTTTGATCTTATTTTTTGGTGTTTTGATTATAAGCTATCTCCTTCTGCCTGAGGGACTGCTAAAAAACAAAAATCCATTACAGAGTTGGGATACCTCAAGCAATACAGCAGTACTGACGATGCAGATTTTCTTCTACAATATGCTATCTGTTTTAGTCATTTTCCTTAGTAGCCTATTCGGTCAAAAAAAGGAACAGGATAAAGATTATTTATCTATCGGTTATACAACCTTCTTCGGAATGATATGCTTAAATGCAATCATATTAGGAACTTGGTCCTTTTCTGTGCAAAGTGAAGCCGTTCCTCTACTTAACAGAATCACCCGCACATTAGATCTTGCTCATAGAGCAGGACTTTGGGAAATGACAGGTCAATTACTGATTACCTGCTCCCTTGCCCATATTTCCATCGTTCTGACCAATGGCAAAAATACTACAACAAAAAAATTCAGGGACATTCACCTGACGTGGTTAGAAAAGCTTACATTGGTGATGGGATTTATTTTGATGTTTATAGGAGCAGTAGTTGAAAGTATTGCTATTAATGCACTGTAGTTCACCCTATGTTCAATACATTATGAATTATGCAAATCGAAATTTAATGTGTTAAGTAGTTCGATAGAATCTGGAGGAAATATGAATAAAAGAAATATTATTAGAAATGCTGTTTCAGCAGTTACTTTTGGAGCTTGTTATTCTTTGATTTCATATCTATTTGACAAGACTGCAGATTTTGCTGAAATTCTTATATCTACTGTCGCATATTTTGTAGTTATGAGTCTTCTATATCTTATTGCGCCTAAGCTACGAAAATAATTGATCATAACAAGCAGAATAACACTTACAGTTTGAAGGAGAGCCTTAAGCTCTCCTTCAAAAATCTCATTAATAATATTTGCTGTGACATAGCCTTAATGAATTCAAAGGGGCTGTTGCAAAATATATGGTGTTAATGAAGGAAAGAACAACACGCATCCCTCACACACAGATTGACTGACATCTTATTGTTTTGTATGCCATTAATCATACAACAAATTTCTCGCTACGCAA
>JAEYOQ010000037.1 GCA_023411555.1 Bacillota bacterium | reverse complement strand
TTAGTACAGAAAGGGGTGTACTTTATGAAGATAGAAAAAATCAGTGATAACCAAATCAGATGTACCTTAAATAAAAGTGATTTAATTGATCGGGAGCTAAAGATAAGTGAATTAGCTTATGGTACGGAGAAAGCAAAGGCCTTGTTTCGTGATATGATACAACAGGCTTTCTATGAATTCGGATTTGAAGTTGATGATATTCCTTTAATGATAGAAGCAATTCCGGTATCAACGGAATGTTTGATTCTTGTAATAACAAAGGTAGAAGATCCTGATGAGCTGGATACTCGCTTTTCCAAGTTCTCCTCCTTCAATGTTCATGAGAACACCGATAAACCTGAATCAGACGAGGATTCTTATGCGGATGAAATTATAAATTGTTTCGACCAGATGGAAGACGAATTGAGTGAAGATACTCTAGAGAATACAAAAGAGGATATCTTAGAGACACCAGAGGAGCCTAAGGTTGAATTGACTGAGAAGTCCGGAGTTCATGTTCCATCAAATCTATTTAAGATATACTCCTTCCGCTCGTTGCAGGAGGTTATCGGGTTAGCAAATATCTTGGTAGGTACCTATAACGGCATTAATACCTTATATAAGAATCCCGTTAATTCAATTTATTATCTGGTGATTAATATAACAGATCATACACCGGAAGAGTTTAATAAGGTATGTAATATAATTTCTGAATACGGTAAGGTGGAGAGAGCTACCTATGCAAGCTCCGCTTATTATGATGAACATTATGAGGTTATTGTTAAGAACCACGCATTACAGATATTATCCGTAATGTAATTATCAGACAGCAAAACAGGAGGTGCTACCAGCACCTCCTGTTTTTATTATTCCTAGGCGACCGCCTAATTATAAATCTCCTACTTCTGCTTCGATTCTTTCCATGAGATCTTCAGGATCTAAACCATGAACCATAGCTGCTTCTTCTAATGTTTCTGCCTGTGCAGAAGGGCAGCCGAGACAATGCATGCCTATATCTAATAACACAGGAATTATGCTCTGATCCACTGCAATCGCCTGTGCAATTGTCATGTCCTTCGTTATTTTAGCCATCTTATATTCCTCCTTTAATAATAAGATATTTTAACCTAGATAGAAGTCTTACCTTCCATAAAGCATTTATCAACTAGGATATCGCTTATCCGAATTCAAAAATATTCGTATAGCTTAGGCACTATTATATTCCATTGAGCCGGTATCGTCAAGTCTCCAATTGATAGCGTATTATGAAGATTCCACCCCCACGATGTGTAGAATCTTCAAATTAATCTTGCATTCTGGGACATCATATATTAAAATGAAATGGATTAAGATAAAGGAGGTAATTTAGCAATGGCATATACTATTAGCGATGATTGCATTAGCTGCGGTGCATGTGCAGATACATGTCCTACCGGTTCAATTTCCGAAGGAGCTAATCATTTTGAAATTGATGCAAATGCATGCATTGATTGTGGAGCATGTGCAGATACATGCCCAACATCAGCAATTTCAGCATAATAAAAACCGGAAGAGTTTACGAATTACATAAAAGAGAGTGAAACCAACGTATCAGTTTCACTCTCTTTTTATAAGTCCCTTAGCAACCTGCTTGTCCTATGATAGGACTACATATTCTATATGTAGGGATGATTTTTCTTGAAGAATTTTGATTTCTTTTTCTTATGTTCGGAAGTAGCTGCTATCATCATTCTCCCTCTCTGATAATCTCTTAGGGCAGCATCAAATTTGCGATACCGTTCTTCCTCTTTTTCTTCCTGAACGCGCATCAAATAGTTCATTTCTTTTATTACACCTTCGCTAACATTTGAGCTGATATCCTGCGCTAGTGTTGCATTGTTTTCCTTTAAAGCCTCCAAAATTATATGACTTAAAACAGCCTTAAACTGACTCATCTTTGAGTCTGCATCCTCTGTTATTTCATTATGCTCGTTTTCAGCGATTAAGCTTGTCCCATTTTCATTCTCTTGTATCTTATCTTCCTGCTGCATGTTCTGCTCCTTCCCATCTAGTCTTTCTCCAAGTAATATTTCAGCATCTGTATCAAGCATCTCCGGCTTATCCAAATTAGATATAAGCATCTTAATAGCCTTCAGCTGATAACCCCGATCCTTTAATATTTTTACCTTCTTAAAAAGCTCAACATCTGCTTCCTTATAGTAACGCTGTTCCATTTCATTTCGGGAAATCGGTAGACCCAGCTGCTTTTGCCAATACCTGAGAACATGGGCTTCTACATCGACACGCTTTGAGGCCTCAGAAATCATATACCTAACTTCCTCCACTCCAACACCCTCCCTTTTTTATGTAATTATTTTCCACTTTTTACATTATAACATAGCAAACCTCAAATGCAATACAATTGACATAAATTCCCATATAACTTATCGACACAAAAAAAGGAAACCTCATAGAAGTTTCCTCTATTCTACATAACCTTTAAATATTAGCATAAAATACCGTAAGAATTGCTCTTATGCTCTTATATTCTTTCCATTTCCATTCTATTTTGCTTACGCTTTTCATAGGTTCCCAGCAGATACATGGAAAGTCCTGCAACTAATGATATGATAAACAGAATCGGCCATACATTTTTGACACTATTCCTTGCAATAAACCCTCCCATGACATAGGGTGAAATTGCTTGACCCGTTCCAGTAATAATATTGATGATTGAATTGAAGCGCCCACGATGGGTGATGGGAGTATGGTTTGCAATATATACTCCGATATTGGTTGCGTTGATAATCTCTCCTACAGTCCAGATGATTGTAGATAGAACGAATAACCAGAAGCTCTCTACAAAGAAAAGCATACCAAAACCTACAGCATAAAAGATACCGGTAATCGCCACATTGTATACCGGACGAATTTTCCTTGTAAGTAAGGTAATAATTGTTGTAAGGAATATAACTTCAAGGCAGTTGATCATCGCAAAGGTACCAAAATAACTTGCTCCAAGCACTTCGCCAAATATTGCTTTGGCCTGTAAGGGCAAGCTGAAATTGGTCTGTGCATAGACGAAGGAATAGAGCATATTAAAGCTGGCAAAGACCAAAAGACCCGGACGTTTTAACAATGCAGAAAGTAATCCACCCGTTTCTGCTTTTTCCTCTATTCTATCCACAACAATCTGCTCTTCATCCTCTTTCTCGGGCTTTGTTTCCTTCACTAAGAGTGCTAACAAGATAATTGATAGAAGGGTAGTAATAGCGTCTCCGATGAAAAGGATTTTCATGAATCTATTAAATAAAATACCGGCAATAAGAGAACCTAACGCCGTTCCGGCATTCATACCCATATAAAGCAGGGAAAATGCAGCCTGACGGTTCTCAGGTAAGGTCAAATCATTCATCATCGCTCCGTTGGCTGGTCCAGCCACGCTTCCAAAATAGGAGGATAGGATCAGCAGCCAGGGTATGTAATGGAAGAGTTCTTGATTGTCAAGTAAGAATGCACATGGAATCATACATAGGGCCGCCAGTCCCATGAAGCTAATCATAATCTTCTTTCTTCCCATCTTGTCGGCCAGCTTCCCTCCTAGCAAGGAGCCAGGTACCTGAACCACAGAAGATAACAGTAGGAATAACCCAACCTTTTCTTCTCCCATTCCTCCTTTGGAGGTTAATAATAGGGTCATAAAGGGATGTACAAAATTACCCATTGAGTTTACGAGTCGGGCAAAAAATATTACATAAACGCTTCTGGGTAATCCAAGGTAAGTTAGTTTCGCATGCTTTGTCTCCAAGATAATTCTCCTCCATTCATTTAGATGACACAAATCAATCAGATAAGAAACAATTTTACTCATTTGTGTAATTTTTGTCAATTAATTTTTTAGTTTAGTAACGTAGGAAAGTAAATATGAGACCAGCACCCACCTCGATGCCTTGGGCCTCTCGGTGGTATTGGCTTGGATACCGCTTAGACCAGCACCCACCTCGATGCCTTTGGCCTCTCGGTGGTATTGGCTTCGCCAATATAAAACGCAAGATAGCCCCACCCTCAAGAGTAAACTCTTGGAGGTGGGGCTATCTTCCATTTTATGCTGGTCTCAGCGTTCCAAGTTTGCGAATTTGGTGAAGTTTGCTTGCCAAGCCAGTTTTACGGTGCCTACCGGACCGTTTCTTTGTTTACCTATAATGATCTCTGATACACCGGGTTCCTCGGTATCCTTGTTGTAATAGTCATCACGATAGATGAACATTACCACGTCGGCATCCTGCTCGATTGCACCGGACTCACGAAGATCCGATAGCATTGGACGCTTGTCGGGACGCTGTTCTACCGCACGACTTAACTGGGATAGTGCTACTACCGGTACATTTATCTCTCTTGCTAAGGACTTTAAGGATCTTGAGATCTCTGAGATCTCCTGTTGTCTTGATTCTGATTTTTTACTTCCGGTCATCAGCTGGAGGTAGTCAATAATGATCAGTCCCAGGTTCTTTTCCAGCTTAAGCTTTCTACATTTTGAACGAAGCTCACTCACCGAGATCGCTGAGGTATCATCAATCACCAAATTGGAGTTACCGATGATTCGCGCACTCTCCATTAGAAGCGCCCAATCTTCGCCAGAGAGAGAACCGGTACGTATCGCCTGGGAATCCACTCTGGAATTCATAGCCAGCATACGCTTAACTAACTGATCCTGCGACATTTCCAAGCTGAAGATTGCGGTGGTCACATTGGACTTTAATGCTACATATTCCGCAATATTAAGTACAAATGCAGTCTTACCCATGGAAGGTCTGGCTGCAATCAATATTAAATCAGAGGGCTGAAGCCCTGCTGTCTTATAATCTAAATCATAAAAACCAGTTGCTACACCGGTAACACTACCCTGGTTCTTAGCAGCTGCCTCAATGCTGTCTATGGAGCGAAGAACCACTTCCTTGATATCTGTAAATTCCTTGGTTCCTCTATTTTGGACGATATCAAATACCTGCTTTTCCGTCTTCTCCATGATTACATCAAGTTTTTCTTTATCCAGATAACAATCATTTGCTGTCTCTTCTGCTACCTTGATCAGTCTTCGAAGCACGGCTTTGTCCCTTACTATTTGTGCATAATATCTGACATTAGCCGAGGTTGGTACTGCCGTAACCAAATCTCTTATGAATTCCAAGCTGCATACCTGAGGTGGAACATCCTTTTCCTTCAACCGATCCTGAAGTGTAACCAAATCGACCGGCTTTCCTTCATTATACAGCTCTAGCATAGTCTCGAAAAGTATTGCATATTGCTGCTCATAAAAATCCGTACTACTGATTACCTCGGAAGCGGCTACAATCGCATCCTTATCCATTATCATTGATCCGATTACCGATTGCTCCGCCTCAGTGCTGTGGGGAAGTATTCTTTTTATAAATGATTCATCCATTGGTATTCCTCCCGTAGCATTCACTATAAACCTTAAACTGCCTCAACTACAACCTTCATCTCTGCGGTTACTTGCGGATGTAATTTCACAGGAACAGTATAGGAACCTGCATGCTTGATCGGGTCATTTAACTGTAGCTTTTTCTTATCAATGTCCAGATTAAACTGCTTTTTGGCAGCCTCTGCAATTTCCTTAGAGGATACTGAACCAAAGGTCTTCCCGCCTTCGCCTGCTTTTATGGACAGCTTAACGGTAAGTTCCTCCAGCTTCTTACCAAAGGCTTTTGCTTCCTCAAGAATTTCCTTCTGTCTCTTCTCTTCGGCAGCCTTTTGCATATTTAAATCATACAGGTTCTGCTTAGTAGCCTCCAGACCTAGCTTTTTCGGTAAAATAAAGTTTCTTGCATAACCATCGCTTACTTTGACGATTTCGCCTTTCTTTCCAAGGGATTTAACATCCTGTGTTAAAATAATCTCCATATCTCTTTCTCCTTTATCGATAGATTTTGACTACAACTCTCCCTCTTCATGCATCTTGGTAAGGGTTGTTTTCAATCTTATGATTGCATCCTGAATTGTTGTATTCTCCAACTGGCTTCCGGCTACACTCAGATGTCCACCGCCACCCAGCTTCTCCATAATAATCTGGACATTTACTTCATCGATGGATCTGGCACTGATATATATCTTACCATTATAATCTGTTAAAACAAAGGTTGCCTTAATATCTGTAATATTCAGAAGTTCATTTGCCACCTGTGCCCCTAAAATCATAGGGCTATCCACCTGTGCGCTTTCACAGACTGCTATTGCATAATGATTTAAGAAAAGCTCTGTACCGCTGATTGCTTTTGCCTTAATCTTATATTCTATCATCTCACCTCGGAAGGCTTTCCGTATTCGGGTCACATCTGCACCGCTTCTTCTCAGATATGCGGCCGCCTCGAAGGTACGTACACCAGTCTTAGTCAAGAAGTTATTGGTATCAATCATAATACCTGAATATAAAGCATCCGCTTCTACCGGCTTCAGCTTAAGATTTCCTCCGATGTATTGCATTATCTCTGCGATCATCTCACTAGTCGAGGAAGCATATGGCTCTACATAGGATAACACAGCGGTATCAATCGCTTCATTCGTCTGCCGATGATGATCAAAGATTACTATTGTTTTCGTATACTCCAGTAACTCCGCACATTCAAGATAAGACGGACGGTTAACGTCTACGATAACCAAAAGCGTATTACCATCTACAACTTCCTTAGCCTGATCATTTCTTAAAAACATATCCTCTTCATAATCCGGATTATTCACAAACTTATTCATCAACGGACGAAGGGAGGAAGTGACCTCATTAATTACAATATGGACCTTCTTATTGAAGGATTTGGCGATGCGATATACACCTATGGCAGAACCAAAGGAATCCACATCTCCAATTTTATGTCCCATAATAACAACCTTATCCTTGCCCTCCACAAATTCACGGAACGCATGGGCCTTTACCCTTGCTTTAACACGAGTACTCTTCTCAACGGAAATGCTCTTGCCTCCATAGTAGGATATCTTTTCCCTGTCCTTGACAACTGCTTGATCCCCACCACGGCCCAGAGCAAGATCGATAGCTGCTCTGGCATATTCATATCCGCTGATATAGGTATCGGCATTTACACCCAAGCCAATACTTATGGTAACAGACATCTCATTACCGATATTAACCCCTCTGACCTCTTCCAGTATTGAGAACTTGCTTGTCTGTAAAAAGGGCAGATATTTCTGCTGAAATACGAAGATATATTTATCCTTCTCCAGCTTTTTTGTAATTGCATCAATCCCCTGCATGTATTTATTGATCTTTCGATCAACCAGGGCGGTTAACAAGGATCGTCGAACCTCATCTATACTTTCAAGTGCTTCTTCGTAATTATCGATATATAATAACCCAGTTATCAGCTTCTGTTCCTTATTCTCCTTCAAGAGAGAGATAATCTCTGTCTCATCGTAGAGATACATAGCAATCAGCGCATTCCGACCGTCCCATATGTCTTCATCATAAAGATGAAAGCTGATATCATCCTCAAAATCAGGAGTTACTACCTTACGCAATAAAACCTTATAATTTCGGCCGTGGAAAACCACATGCAGTACCTCATCCATCTCCTTCTTCGGAAGTACGTCCACCGTTAGTTCAGGAAATATGTTCGAGATCGAACGTCTGGCAGCGCTCCTCTCCTGTATGATATCCATAAATTCATCATTGCCCCATTGCATTCTACCCTCCAGATCAAGGATAGCATAGGGGAGATGTAATTCCTTCAGTAAACGCTTCTGTACCTGACCGTAATCCATGGCATATCGAACCAACTCAGCAGCGATTTTATGGCGCTTTACCAGATAAACAGTCAAAGCCATCACAAAATATATAACAGTAAATGCTGTCATAACGTAGCCTGCTAATCGGTCTATCAGATATATACTCAGATTCATGCACAACAAAACCGAGGTCAATATTATCGGCCAGAGTAAGTATATTCTCAGTGCACCACTAAGTTTAATTCTACGGTTCATGATAAAGGCTCCTTTATCTCAATTAATGCTTCAAAATGGGATGATTGGGGTATACCATACGGGATAAGCACCGTAGCTCGTGAACTAAAGTTCACTCGCTCGCGTTGCGCATGTGATCCTGTACACTATACGGGATAAGCACCGTAGCTCGTGAACTAAAGTTCACTCGCTCGCGTTGCGCGTTCTATGAATTAAATGATAACTTGGAAGCACAAGTGCTTCCAGATTATCATTTAATTCATAGAACTTTGCTTATCCCGTATAGTATAACATTAAAAGTGTCTCTTTTAAAGAGTAATATTTTGAACTATCTTCGATAAATATCCCCATCTTACTTGATTTTCGATGATTTTTTATTTTTCGATTTGTTTCTTCTTCGTTACTTCATCTTATAGCTGGTCTTGGATATGGGATAGGTTTTCACGAACTCTTCTGCCTTATACTCCTCATATCTCTTATGATCTTTAAAGTCCTTTGTACTTTTTAAAAAGAAATCGTATACTAGCATCGGCTTTCCGTCCGAGGAAATCGGATCATCCCAAGTCAAGTCGATATTGTACCATTTATCCTCCACCTTCACAATATTCCAGGCATGAGGTCCACCATTACCTGTTCCTACTATAATCTTGCATTTCAGACCGGCTTCTGTGAACATACGATAGGCCAGCATACTATAGCCTTCGCAAACTGCAGATTTATCGATCAGAGCATCATAGGCAGAGACCTTTTTCAGCGTGTTGTCATAGCTTACTCGTTTAATAATATAGTCATGAATCTTCTTCACCTTCTCATAATCTGAGGCATCCTCCAGCTCCATTCCTTTTAGAGCACTCTTCACCTTCTTATCCACTTCCTTCTCTTCCTTTAAAGTAGTTTTATAGGTGAATCTGAAATTCAGTGTTGCGTTATTTCCAATTGTCTTTCCCGAATAGCCCCAACTTTCTATGGAAAATTTTAAATAGTCACTATCCTTAGCCGTCTTTTCATCGTCGATATCATAGACTTTGGCAAGAAGATCATTAAGATCGATTCTATAATCCGGAATGGAATGCTTAATTGTGATCTTCTCCTCTCGGCTTAACAAGGTCTGATATAATGTCTTAATCAAGGCCTTCTCGTCGTTAATGGTAACCTCAGTTGCTGCTTCTGCTCTCGCACTTACATGAAACAGGTCAACATCGGCAAGACCTGGTAGTACCCCTGCCTCTGTAATGCTTCCGGACATTAACATTATTATTAATATAGCAATTAATTTTTTCCGCATAATCGTCCTCCGATCAGATGTAACTATCCACTCAAAGCTTGCCTTTACAATTGTAGGAGCTTTGTAAGTTCCGACAAACTCTCTATTATATAGTCCGGTCTTGTCTCATGTATCCAAAGAGAGTTTTCACGATTGATCCAACAGCTGATTACTCCAGCCCACTTTGCACCCATAACATCGCTTCCACTATCTCCTACATGTAGTATTTCATCCGGTCTTACCCCTATTCTGCTTATCACCTGCCGGAAGAAGGCTCCGTCCGGGCTCCCCTTGTAGCATCCAAGATCTTCGGAGATAAATAGCTCATCATAAGTGAGATTCCTCACCAAATCATCCACCATTGTATGATTAGAGTCACTGGATAGGATAATACGATATTTATTCTGCAATTTTGCCAAACATTCCTTAACATCCTCATAAAGCGGCGCTTTGGAATGCTGAATCAAAAGATTGTCTACTATTATCTCCGGGCTTACTGAAAGTTTTATTTCTTCCAGGGTAGTTTTTGCACAATCCAAATATACCTCCCTCATACTATAAAAGCGGTTTGCCTGTAGTGCTTTATGATGAGAGGCCGGGTAATTCATTAAAATAGCATTGGAACCTCTCAGTCCCTCCTCCATGGTATAGGCTTCACCCAGAATCCCCTTCCAGATATGAGGAATGCGTTGATTAACATCAACTAATGTCTGAAATATATCGAAACTTATCACCTTTATTTTCATAGCAAACCCTCTAAATAATTATTTTCAGTATGTACTCGTGTATATGATATCGAACTTTCTCCGCTTCCGCTCGTATACTTATATTATATCATACCTCGAAAGTTATAAGATGGCAATAAAAGGATGACAATTGAGTTCTAATCCGGTGTTGATTCAACACTGTCATATAGCAAAAAAAGATTATCCTTGAATCCTTAAGTGGAGGATAATCTCTTTATTCGTAGCTTATAAATATCTACAGAGCAGGGCTGTTTCAATGTAAAGCTAACACTGATGGAAAGCCAACAGCTATACCTACCTATTGAAACAGCCCTGCGAAGTACAAATCTATTCCTATATTAATTTCTAATCAAATAATCAAAAGCACTCAAGGCTGCTGTTGCACCCGAGCCCATTGAGATAACGATCTGCTTATAAGGACTTGTAGTACAATCGCCAGCTGCAAAAACACCGGGTACACCAGTTGCATTGCGAGCATCCACAACAATCTCACCAATGCGATTACGCTCCACGCTGTCCCCAAGCCAATCAGTATTAGGAACAAGACCAATCTGAACAAATACACCTTGGAGAGGAATGTGATGCTCTTCTCCACTGGCTCGGTCCATATATGTGATTCCATCCACCTTACCGGTTCCGGTAATCTCCTTGGTCTGTACATTCTTAACTACTGTTACATTGGGTAGGCTATAGAGACGCTTTTGTAACACTGCATCAGCCTTCAGTTCCGGCATGAATTCAAGCACAGTCAGATGCCTTACAATTCCAGCAAGATCAATTGCAGCCTCAATTCCTGAGTTACCACCACCGATTACTGCGATATCCTTATCCTTGAACAGAGGACCATCGCAGTGAGGACAATATGCAACCCCTTTGTTCTTAAATTCCTGTTCACCGGGTACACCGACATTTCTCCAACGGGCTCCGGTAGAAAGTATTACTGTCTTACTCTTAAGTACCTCTCCGCTCTCCAGAGTAATCTCAATTAATTCCTTTTTCTCCAGACTTTTTGCCCGTTTTCCGCTTATGATATCTACATCATAATTTCTTACGTGCTCCTCCAAAGTAGCAGCCAATTGAGGCCCCTCCATATAAGCAACACTAATTAAGTTCTCGATTCCTAAGGTGTCACGCACCTGGCCTCCAAAGCGCTCTGCAACAATACCTGTTCTGATACCCTTCCTAGCGGCATAGATTGCGGCACTGGCACCTGCCGGGCCTCCACCGACAACCAACACATCAAAGGGCTCTTTATCCGAAAGCTCAGAAGTATCAGGTGTACTGCCGATTTTGACCAGTATCTCCTCAATCGTCATTCTGCCGCTTTCAAAGAACTCACCATTCAGATAAACGGAGGGCACCGCCATGATATCCTTGCTTTCTACTTCACTCTTATAAGCAGCACCATCAATCATGGTATGAGTAATCCCCGGATTCAAGATACTCATCAGATTTAGTGCCTGAACTACCTCCGGACAGTTATGGCAGCTTAGGCTGATATAGGTCTCAAAAGAATATTCACCCTTTAGATTTTTCACCTGATCGATCACCTTACTATCTACCTTGGGAGCTCTTCCGCTAACCTGCAGTAGTGCTAATACCAGGGAGGTGAATTCATGCCCCAGAGGTAACCCGGCAAATACTACGCCCGTATCCTCGCCAGGACGATTAACACTAAAACTGGGTGTTCTTTCTAAGGTAGTATGTTCAACCTTGATCAGGGAGGACATCGATACAAGTTCCTCTACCAATGCGGTGATATCCCTTGATACCTCATCATCTCCGGTGCTTATTTTAATATGAACCTCACCTTCCATGAGAGCCAGGTACTGGGCAAGTTGTTCTTTAATTTCAGCATCTAGCATCATAATAGTAACCATGCCTTTCTTCATAGCCTGCAGACTTCATAGGCTGTTGCATAATATATGCTAACGATACAGGAAAAGACAACATGCATCAGCCTTTCTGCAGATCTCTAATATTTCAATCTATTATCATTAGATCTTTCCAACCAGGTCAAGACTCGGCTTCAAGGTTGCAGCCCCCTCTTTCCACTTAGCAGGACATACTTCGCCCGGATGATTTCTTACATACTGTGCAGCCTTGATCTTATTAAGCACAATATTTGCATCACGCCCGATATTTCCTGCATTGATTTCCACTGATTGAATTACACCGTCGGGATCAATGATAAAGGTACCGCGGTCAGCCAAACCATCTGCTTCAATTAATACATCAAAGTTACGGGAAAGAGTATGGGAAGGATCTCCAATCATGATGTAAGTTAATTTCTTAATTGCTTCGGAGCTGTCATGCCAAGCCTTATGAGTAAAATGAGTATCGGTAGATACCGAGTACACCTCTGCGCCAAGCTTCTTTAAATCCTCATAAACATTCTGTAAATCCTCTAACTCTGTAGGACATACAAAGGTGAAATCTGCGGGATAGAAGCATACAACGCTCCACTTTCCTTTCATATCCTGCTCTGTTACCTCAATAAACTTTCCATTCTGAAATGCCTGAGCCTTAAATGGTTTTACTTCTGTTCCAACTAATGACATAATATCTACCTCCTATAAAATATATTATTGTAATTTATTTTAATAATAGTAATCGTTACTATTATTAGTTTATCAAAGTTTTATTATTTGTCAAGTTAAATATCATAAATTTCTAGTTTTTCCATCTACCTTCTTCGACAAGACATGCTTTTCTACAAAAGCAAATATCCTTAGACCTTGCTTCCTACAGTCTCATACATCTCAATTCTCTAAGAAGAGCAAATAGTAAGCTCGCTGACTCTTTATATGCTTGCAAAGCAAGCATTGCCTGACTGCGGGTTGCGAAGCAACTTCCGTACGAATTCATTTGTCTGCAGAAGTGCGTCATCCCAAAGCAAACTATGTTCCCAAAGTGAATAAAATTCATTTGCTAGGAAGGCTTTTCATTTCATAGGAATCAATTTACTATAAAATGAAAAGGAGGATAAACGGTATTCCATCGAGTGGAAACTGCTTACCCTCTTAATTCAACAATATAATGATTACACTAATCACATCGAATTATCATTTATTAGACTTTATCAATGCGTAAACCTTTTTCATATAGTCAGCTTCTTCTAACGTTATCTCCTCCTGATTTTGGTATCTTGCTTTCCTGTATAGTTCCTTTAGCCGCATCGATTCCTCAATCTGTTCTTCGGAAGGCTTTGAAAGAGATGCCAAGTACTTCTGTTCCAAATCCCTTGTCGTATCCCCAGGATGAAGCAGTACCTTCTTGTAGCGCAGGTAAAGTAGATATTTATAGTAATAATATCGAATCCGCTCTCTAGGATCCTTGGAATATTTCCTTTTATTCTTTCCCCTTCTATCTTTACTAACTCCAAGCTCCTCCCTAATCTCTGAGACACCCTCAGGAAGCTTCTGCTTGAACTTTTCTCCCATGAGCCAGCGAAAGAAGAAAAACAGCACCACCAGCCCCAGTATAACACCCAAGGAATATAATAAGGGTACGATCCACTCCTTACTGCCAACAGAATCCACTGTGACGTCCAGAGCTTCGAATATATTGGCGCCCATCTCATCCCTTCTGACGGCAAGCTCTCTGCTCTTGGTCATAAAGCTAATCAAGGATGTAATCAGGTATATCACTATACCAAAGATTAATCCGATGAGACTGGCAAAGAAAGCGAAAACAGGCAGAATAACATTCGTAAACAGCAAAGCTAAGCCCTTATAGAGATTCTGTGGAGCTCTAATAATGGTTAACAGTACACAGCTTCCCATAAACAGCACCATTTCCAATACCTGCTGCCTATAATATCCCTTCTGACTTTTCATTCCCGGATCTGTTCGTAGATGTCGAAGCATAAAGCAAAAGCAAATAATTACAATTGTGAGATAAGGAGTTGCCACAATCATAGCTTTTTGGAAGGCCTGAAACTCTGTTAGCATTAGTAGTGGAAGAATTATGGCCAGATATAAAATCTTCTTTATCCAGTCAAGAAACTCGCCTCTTGTGGTGACAAACCGTTCTGTTATCATGAGAAAAACCATGTAGCCCCAGGTCAATACATATACGATAAGTTCTCCCAATTCCGGTCGAATAAGAAGTATTCCGATAAGAGGCATTCCTCCCGCCACCAGAACAGACAACCTCTTGCGCCTTAGTAACAGACTTATGACTGCTGTTACAAGAAGACATACAAATCCACTGGTTTGAAGGTTCACTCCTGCATAGAAGCTTAATAAAAAGGCTCCTATAAAATAGCATACGCCTAGGTCTAAAAACAACTTATATAATTTAGATAGCATCCTTCGTTACCTCCTTAAGGGAAGCTGCATACATCGGATATACCTGACTACTAAGACGATTTTGCAGTGAAGAGACAAACTGCTGCCGCTTCTCATTGATGAAGGGTGCTACATAAAAAATCGCATTCTCTCCTGTATAATGCTTTACCGCAAGCTGATATAAATCATCTATATCACGAAAGGAATTGGAACCAGCCTGGCCGAGGGTGTAGAGTAAGTTGGTATAATGATGAGCCCCCTGACCTGCCTTCTGCAGCCCCTCATAAGCCGTATTTTCACTGCGAATGTAGGCATTCGTAAGAAGACGATAGGATACCTTCTTTTGCTCCATATATTCCGCTATCGTTCTTACCAAAGAGAAGCAGTATTCCAGCTCTTCCTGCGAAGCTCCATCTGACCAGTGAAGGTACACATCCAACAATATAGTGACCGACATATCCATTGTATGATCAAATTCCTTTACCATAAGCTGATTTCTTCGGGCACTCTGTGTCCAGCTGATGGAACGCAGAGGCTCTCTTCCGGTATAATCTTTGTAGGAGCTAATAAGAATCGGATCTTCTATATAAAAGCGCCTGGAGGAAAAATCACCGTAATACCCCGACAAGAGCTGAAGGAGCCTATCCTCCTTAAGAAGCCTCGGAAAAATAATTATCTCCTCATACTGCGTTATCTCTACACGACTCTCCTTAATCCCGAGAAAGTCACCTCGAAGCAGCCGACAGCCTTCGAAAACATATATCCCCCGATCTGGTAAGGATACCGGAAGTGTTCTTTTGATTCTCTGCCTTCTACGGATATACATCATGCTGACATGTAAACGGTATCTATGATCTGCCAGCATAATATCCTCCACACCAGGAATATTAATCTGTTTCGGGTACAGCTCCTCCATCCGAAGATAGGATATACTTCTTGACCCATAGTTGGACAATTCTGTATGAAGGAAGAATACTTCCTCCGGCTCACAACCAAGCTTAGAGGGAGTACAGCGGTAGCGTAGATCAGCCAAGCTATCCACTAAGGATATAACCTCCAGAACAGCACCAAACAGAATTATAACCATTAAAAATATGACCATTATTCTTCTCCCTTAAAGGATACCCTCTCGGTTGGAACAGGCACTTCCTCTATGATATCACGACAGATCTGTGCTGCCTCCTTATCCCTGATTACTCCGGCAAAGCTCATACGGTGCTCTAGGATAGAGACTGCAAGATCCTTCACATCCTCGGGAATCACATAAGTCCTACCGGCTGTAGCTGCCATCAGCTGGGCAGCCTGATATAGAGAAATAGCCGCTCTCGTCGAAGCTCCCAGCATGATACGACGGTCATTACGGGTCTTTTCGATTATGTCCATGATATAATTCTTTACCTGCTCGCTCACCTCTATCTCATGATAGCTCTCCTGTAAAGCGAGGGTCTCCTCTTCTGTTACAGCCTGTCCAATCTGCTCTAATAGGTTTACTGAATCCTCTCTGGATAGAACAGATAACTCCTCTTCCCTTTGCATATACCCAAGAGATAATTTCATCATAAATCGATCCTTCTGCGCCTCCGGTAAAGGGAAGGTGCCTCCTGACTCCAAAGGATTTTGTGTCGCCATTACCATAAATGGTTTGGACATAGGATAAGTGGTACCATCTACCGTAACCTGTCCCTCAGCCATCGCCTCGAGAAGACTGGACTGAGTTCTTGGTGTTGCACGGTTAATCTCGTCCGCCAGCACCATCTGGGCAAACAGAGGACCAGGACGGAATTCGAATTCACCACTCTTCTGGTTGTAGAAGTTAATTCCTGTTAAATCAGAGGGCATAATATCCGGTGTAAATTGGATCCTCTTATAGCTCCCTCCCACAGATTTTGAAAATGCTCGAAAGAGCATGGTTTTGCCGGTACCCGGTACATCCTCCAAAAGCACATGACCACCTGCCAGAAATGCAATAACAATTTTTTGGATGCATTCATCCTTACCTACAACCACTTTGGAACAATTAGCACGGATTTTTTCATAATATTCTTTGTATTTTTTTTCACTCATTATCTTTTCTCTCGCTTCTTTATATTGATGAATTTCATTTACTTTATTCCATTCATGCGTTAATGGATTACTAGATAATACTATCATGTTTTTCCAGTTAAAGTCTATATATTTTTATAACCATCTGTGAACAGTAACCTTAATAGCGGGTGTATACAGTAACTCCGGTGTCAATATATTTCGGTCCTGTTTTCCGACCCTTAACAGCTGCCACTGCCTCTGCCATACCAAGATACCCCATGGTATACGGATTCTGATCTATGATAGCATTCAGGTTTCGATCCTGGAGTAATTTCATCATAGCCGTTGTTCTATCAAAACCTATACCAACATATTGATTTCCGCTGGCCTTAATCGCATTTCCAACACCGATACTTGTTCTTTCGCCTGTTCCAAACAAGGCTACCAGATCATCATTTTCCCTCATCATAAGCTCTGCTGCATTCTGTGCCTCTTCCGGATTAATGCCATCAACATATACTGTTTCCAAAATACGATACCTACCGTCTTCCTCCAGTACTTGACGAAACCCCTTATCACGCTGTTGTGCATTTGCCTTATCAGCAAGGCTAATGATCCCGATAGAGCCACTCAATTTTCTCATATCCTCTAGAATCGTTATCAGAGTCTGTCCTGCCACTACACCAGCTTTATAGTTATCCGTTGCTAAGGTTATGATGGCTTCTCTATTCGCGGGTGAGTCTACATAGATAACCTTAACTCCTCGTTCAACTGCATTCTCAACCGCGTCGGCAATCATAACCGGATCATCCGCTGATATAAGAAGCGCATCCGCCCCCTGCTCCACCGCATTATTGATTAATTCTATCTGCCCCTCAATACTTCGCACATCAGGAGACTCCCAGGTATAGTTAATTCCCATCAAGGCTGCCATATCCGATGCTCCCTTATTCAGCTTATCCCAAAACTCAAATCCTCTATCTGTCGTAATAAGGTAGACATTGATATTATCTTGCTTTGGAATAGCAGTCATTTGTACCGAATCAGCGATGCAATTTTGATACCAGATAACAAAGAGGAGAAAAGCTAATGATATTACGATTATATCGATTACTATTTTTTTTAAGCCCATCATTCCACCCTTTCCTCATCGTAGCTGATTACCGATGCTCCGGTATTGATGTATTCAGGCCCGGTATCCCATCCAAGAATAGCAGCCACTGCCTCAGCCATTCCAAGATACCCCATGGTATATGGGTTCTGAACTATGATTGCCTTCAGGCTCCCCCCATTTAGTAATTCCATTGTGGCATCCGTCTGATCATAACCAACACCAATATAGCGGTTGTCATTTTCTCTAATTGCAGTTCCAACTCCTACTGTGGTTCCTTCATTGGTTGCCAGTAAAGCAATCAAATCCTCATTTTCTGCTATTATTCGTTCTGCCGCCTCCTGTGCCTCCTGTGGAGTTCCCGTCTTGGTATTCACCGTAGCTAGGATGTTGAACCTTCCATCCTCTACGAGCCTAGCTCTGAACCCGCTTTCCCGTAATTCTGTGTTTGCTTTTCCCGCATAACTAATGATACCAATTGATCCATTACTTATTCCCATGCTTTCTAGGATGGAAAGCATGGTCTCTCCTGCCAAGACTCCGGCTTCATAGTTATCTGTCGCAAGAGTGGTTATGGCTTCTTCATAAGCAGGTGAATCAATATAAATGACTTTTACTCCCCTTGCCTTAGCGTCCTCAACTACTCCCGAGATTCTTCTTGGATCATCCGCAGCGATAAGAAGTGCATCTGCTCCCCGTTCCACCGCCCTGTTAATAATCTCAATTTGCTCATTTACATTTCTCACAGCCGGTGCATCCCAGATGTAGTTAATTCCTACTTCCTCAGCCATATCCGCTGCACCTTGATTTACGTAATCCCAGTATTGGTACTCCTTATCCGTTGTTATCAAGTAAACTTCGTAATACTTTACTCGTGCGATCGCACTCTGAGCATCATCAACAATATATCTTTGATGCCAAAGAATAAAGAGGACTAATGCGACTATGATTACAATCAAATCCACGATGAATTTTCTATTTATCATACCGACCGACTTTCTTTAAGGCTATGACTTGAACAGTTATCACAAACCCCAAATGATACTCTCTACTTATATATATTACGTAGTCATGGGAAAAATTTCTTAATTATGTTAGTATCTCATATCTATAAGGCTATGAGACAAAAAGAACGCACCGCAATCAAACTCTAACCGTTCATTTGCGACGCGTCCTGTATTAACTATAGTCCTTCTTAATCTTTAGAAGCATTTCATATTGTCCCAAGGTTGTTACAAATCCAGCCGACAATAAATAATGAATCATCCCCTCATCTCTTTCATCCACGTTAAGTATCGTAACCCTCTCACCCTCTGTATGAAGGATCAAGTCACTCATTATAGTACTGGCAATTCCTCTACGCCGATAACGCCTATCCACCGCTAATTGGGCGATATCACCGGACCTTTTATCCATAATTCCATACCCAGCTATGACTCCGTCAAGCTTCACTACTGAATATCGGAATTCATTGGCCAGCGCTTTAATGGAGGCATCGGAATTCTGCCAGGAAGGCATATAATCCCAAAAGCCTTTAAGCCTTTCCCATTCGTCCGCTTCAAATCCATCAACCGCTTGGATCTGATAATCTCCCCTTGGCTGATATGCATTCCTATCTAGCTTAAAGCAAGAGAATTCTCTTATAACCTCAAAGCCTTGTTTATCATATAACTGAAAGGCAGAGGTATTCGTTTTTATAACCTCTAGCAAATATTGCTCTATGTCCTTTTCCCTCAACAGTTCCTTGAGGTAGGACAATATACTGCTTGTAATCCCCTGCCTTCTATACTTACCAATCACTCCTGTTCCCAGGTCATAGACCGTTGGCCTACCATTCCAATCGCGAAAGCCATTCAGAACAAATCCTACTAATCTCTCATCCTTAAATGCACCGACCGATATAGACGAAGAATATCCTCTTCTCTGCAGCATCCCTTGAAATTTACTCATCGGTAAATCAAATTTAACCTGATAATCAGAAAATGCATCGATAAAAGCTTCATGTAACACTTCAATACTTACATCTTCTAAGGTTTTATAATGAAACATATCCCCACCCCTTATTATTTTAGTAGCCCAACTTTATGATTACACCATCATATTACATTGTAATACATAATTCCCAAAAAATCCATATTACAAAACCAACCGAAGATTATCCCTCCTATGAAAGCGGATGCCTTTTAAGTTCCCTCTGATATATGTAAAATTTGATAAAGATTATCTCCATGTAGTGCGGGACGGCTTTTATAAAATATAAACTGACTGTATTTCCATTGGTCAGGATTATAAATGAGGGCATAGCCGAGATTATTTTTCTCATCCTCCTCTGGCTTTTCTACTTGATGCGTAAAACCCTTCAAGGATATTCTGGGTGTAATCTCGCCTATGAACTCAATCACATAGTTCGCTTCTTTAAAATTCTCCTTTAAATCTAATGTTAGGGGAATTCCTAAATTAATCTGCTTCCATCCAAAAGATTTAATTATATTATCGTAATATCCATTAAAAAGGAATTCATTCATGCCAGCACTTTCCTTCCATATATACAACGGAGCATATACGTTTTCAAAGCCATCTATCCCGCTTTCCTGTATCAGGTAGCATTTACATAGTAAATCCTTAAAGCCATCCGTTTTACTTCCATTCTCTTTGACCCTGGTCCTGATAATATCCATATTATAGTCATTAGGTAAAGAAACTCTATATTGCATTCCAATCATTGTATCTCCTCCAATCCTTTGTTTATATCATACTCTTGTATAAAACCTTTGTACAATTATTAGTGATGAAGTATAATATCATTAATAATGATATTATAGACTGGGGGTTATCATATGGAGCTTAATGATATAAAAATATTTATCGAGTTATACAAAAATCGATCAATATCAAAGACCGCTGACCTATTAGGTTACACCCAGTCCAATATTTCGACCAGGTTAATGAAGCTGGAACAGGAGTTTAATACCACTTTGTTTGTCAGAGCAAAATCAGGATTAGAAATACTTCCTTCCACAGAGCAGTTTTATACCTATGCAAAAGCAATTGAAGAAGCGGTAAACAATCTTTATCATAGCTATTCAAAGAAAAAGCTACCTATTAACATAGGGTCTACACAGCTATTATCCAGGCTCTATTTTCCTACCCTATATCTACAGGAAGCACAATATAATCTACACACTACCACGGTCAATCGACTCAGCCGTAATTTCACCAATCAAATTTATGATATTATCATAACTCATACCAGAGTAGGATTCGTTGATCACAATATTAACTACCAATCAACGGAAAGACTACTCTGGGCTTCGTCATCTAACTACAAGAGTGATATTAACAACTCGATAAACGTTGTAATAAACAGGGATAAGCAATGCCCGTTGAGATCCTTAACGATGGAAGCAGCTACATCATTTCCCAGAAAGGTTTCATATATAGAGGTGGATACTCTTGATCTGATGCTCTCTCTTATATACACCACCAACTGCATTGCCCTGTTGCCTGATAAAATAATTCTAGACGATACGCGCCTATGTGTTCTTGAACAGCTACCTCCCTTGTCACTTGAAGTTTTTATGTATTGCCAGAAGGACTTGGATAATGAGGTTATTTCAAATTGCCTGACCAATTCACTTGGTTTTAGGAAAATATAGGGCTAGGGCTATTCTTCCTTAAATCTGTCTGCAATCTCTTGAATAGCTTCTGCGTTATTTCTATTAATCTGAGCAAGCTTATTAATATCGTCCGCTATAGTAGTAGTACGCCATAGATTTGGAGTATTATAGCAAATTATCTTGAATTATTCACTATAATTATGTTGTAAAATGTCTTTTTTATATGAATAATATTTTATTTTGCGATATTTGTCAACCAATTCATACAGCTCGATTAGTTTACTGATATTTCGTATATCAAACCCTTTATTGTATTCCTTTACATTAAAAATGCCCCTGCTTTTCTGTCGCAAGGGCATTTTATGAAAACTATCAGATTAAATACTCTATCTTCGAAAACCTTCCGTTCTCTTTCCTTAATCATTGTGTACATAACTAGGAAGTCATAGTGTTCAATACCGAATTCTTACCCGTATATAACTATTATCCTTCATACCGGCATTCATCCCATATTGATATGCGAAGGAATTCTCACTGCATACAATTACATAATGTACGATTCCTTCCTCTCTAAACACAATACTTCTTCCGATCTCAGTCACACTATCCGGAATATCAATACTATTAACATATGTCTCATCCAGGGCAGCATGTGCAATCCTCTCCACTCCATCCTCCAGAATGATCTCTTTGACCGAGCTATATGCGAAGGTTCCTGCTTTGATCTCCTTCACTGTTCCGGGAATAGTCACTTTATCTAAATTGACATCGCTAAAGGCTCCCGGCAGAATATCTGTCACCGTATCGGGGACTATTACATTTTTATCTGTACCCTTGTAACAAATCAAAGTGCCCTTGCCAAGAATTACAAAACTCTCCTTTTTATTCTTCATCCATGCGGTATTATCAAATACTCCTGGTCCTACAGCAAAAGAATTGGAGGGCATATTGATGACGGCCAATTTAGTACAGTCTGCAAAGGCTCGAGCGCCGATACTCTTAATCTCTTTCGGTAGCGTCACCTGTGTTAAGACTGTATTCCCACTAAATGCATAGGGAGCAATGACGGTACATTCAGAGGGAATGGTCAGTTCTTTTTGATTGCCCTGATACTTTAACAGAACGTTTTTCCAAACAACCATATCCCCCTTCGATTGGTTCAAAAACGGTGTTGCACTGAATACATCGTATCCAATCTCTTCTAAGTTACCATTAAATTCGACCTTTGATAAACTAGAGCAGTCATTGAACGCAAAGCTACCTAAAGACTTCAGACTATCCGGTAATACCACCTCAGCTAATGAAGTACATCTACCAAAGGCCTGGTTGCCTATACTGGTTATACTATTCGGAAGAGAAAGGGTTTTGAGTTTCACACAGTCGTAAAAAGCACTATCCTCAATAACCGCCTCACCAGTCTTATTCTCTCCCGTTTTATTCACATTGACTGTCGTTAAGGACTTACATTGATAAAATGCCATTCTACCGATATATTCAATAGCATCCGTAAACGTTACTTTCTTTAGGTTATTACAATTCCAAAAGGCCGATCCTTCAATTCGCCTCACTGAGGAGGGAAAGGTGACCTCTGTAATTTGTGTGTTGTCTGTAAATACGCTTTCCGCAATCGTATGTACTGTGTCAGGAATGGTGATAGCCCCACCCTTTCCTTTGTATAGATATAGCACTCCGTTTCTAACGATAAAATCCTCCGGATATTTCTCCAGCCATTTTGATCCGAGAACGGCAGTGTAGTGTAAGGTAGCCTTTTCATTGGCTATTTCAATCGTCTCAAGGTTGGTACAGCCATTAAAGCAATAGTAGGGTATTTCCGTGATTTTGGGACCAAGGCTAATTTTAGTCAATGAGGTACACCCCTCAAATGCCAAGCTGCCTATGCTGCTTACACTGGAGGGCAACGTTATCGATGCCAACTTACCGCACCCAGAAAAAGCTCTCTCTCCAATGGAGGTTATCTTCCCTGCAAAGGTCACCTTTGTCAAGGAACTACAACCGTCAAAGGCCCCCAGTGGAATTTCTGTCACTTTTTTTGGTATTGTGATAGTCGTTAATCCGGAACATCCCGTAAAGACATCCCCAAGCTTTGTTAAGGTATCCGGTAAATTTATCGTCTTCAAGCTAGTGCAGCCATTAAATGCTCCTCCTTCCAGCTCCAATAACCCCGCAGGTAGTACCACGGTAGTTAATGCAGAGCAGCCACTAAAGGTATGTCTGTCAATTAAGGACAATTTGCTTTTACTTGCAAAGGTTACTTTTGTTAGCTTGGTACATTGTTCAAACGCACCAGATCCTAAGTAAGTAACCGAAGCCGGTATCGTCACACTGGTAAGTGATGTATTGCCGAAAGCACCATCGCCGACAGATGTAATGCCGGAAGGAAGATTTACTTTCTTTAGTTTGGTACAGCCGTAAAAAGCAAAACCACGAATCTCCTTAACCTTACTACCTATTACCACCTCCTGTACCTTCTTATTATTCTTAAAGGCATCGTTATAGATGCAAGTTATGGAGGAAGGCAGGGTTACCTTGGATTTGCTTCCATTATATTTTAAAAGAATTCCATTTCCAACAGTGACAAACTCTTTGGTCGATTTCTTTAGCCATGGAGTATCCGTAAATGCATACTCACCTACATAATTTACTGTAGTGGGGATCGTAACCTTGGATAGCTTAGAACAGTCATAGAAAGCAAAGCTGCATATTTTCTTGAGCCCTTTATTCATAACAATCTGGGTTAAGGTATCTCTGTGATTGAAGAAAGCATTGCTTCCGATTGCTTTTACATTCGAAGGAATGGTTACTTTCTTTGCGGTTCCCTTGTAGTCAATCAGGATTCCGTTACCGACAATCATAAACTCATCTTTATTATCTAAAAGCCAAGGAGATTCTCTAAAATTATCCTCCTTTAAACGGACCACCGTACTGGGGATGGTAACCTGGGTAAGCTTACTATCCATGGCAAATGCCCCTTGATTAATGGTCTCCACGCCAGCCTCCATCACCACTGATTGAAGGTTTGAACAATTTGCAAAGGCATAGGCTTCAATCTCTTTAACATTTCCCGGTATGGTTACTGACTGGATTGTTTGATTATACCGAAAGGCAGATTCACTGATTTTTGTAACATTCGATGGGATTGTAACTGTACTATTTGAACCTACATATCCGGTTAGAATACCATCCTCAATCATAAAATCCGAGCGATCTGCTGCATAAGCTCGATACTGTATTCCCACAGATACAAGCATGATTGTTACTGCAAGTAAAGCTAGATGAGATAATTTGCGTCTGAACATAATACTCCTTTTCTTCCCTTTTATCACGAGAAGTCCTTTCCGTTGATTTATTGCTATATTCTTTCTACTATCTGGCAAATATTTCAAACCAATTATAACACCACTCATTTCCAGAATCAAACTCTATCTCATGAGACTTTTGGCAGGTACTTTTAAGTCCATATTTTCTGCATATAGTCTGGATATCGCATAATAATTCATATCAACCTGAAAAACCTGCAGCAGCTGAGCTTGTGCAACCCTTGATTTCGTTGGCCACCATAATTCATGTCGAAAATATAATGTTTCATGCAGCGAATGGTTTTAAGGAAAATATTTCTGATAGAATTAGGATGTATAATACAGTGGAATTATCATTGTCAAAGAACTTAATTACTTTAAATTGAGAAATTTCTATGATAGCAAGGAGAAAACTATGAAAAAAAGACTTTTATGTACCCTATTATGCCTGTGTATGGTAACAATGGTACTAAATCCCTTGACAGCATTCGCAGCCCATAACCGCCATGCCGATCGCAAGGAGCAATGGTATTATATCCAATGTATGGGTAACTACCTCAATATAGACGCTGATGGCAATGCGGAGTTGCGCGACAAAACCAATACCAAAGAAGGAAACGCTAAATTCTTGCTTCATATATTTAACGATGACTGGTCACTAATGACGGAAGACGGAAAATTTTTGGGATATGAAAATTCAAAACAAGATGGTACACGGATCAAGGCTGTAGAAGCTAATTCTAAGAATTATTCATATCATTGGGACATGTATAGTGAAAACAGCAATGATCTTTGGAGTTTTCGACCAAAGGATATAAATAAGTTTATGAATGCCTCCGGTCAGAAGAACGAGGATGGAACCCCCATAATTCTCTGGACACATATAGATAAAGGATTATGTGCACACTATCCCTATCCAGATTCACCCGATCACGGGGATTTCCGTCTTATCCCTACATCTGACCCCAAAGCAGGGACCCCAAAGCAACCAAAAGACGGTTGGTATAAACTTCGTATTTACGATTTTTATAATTATCTAAGTGTAGGCAAATCGGGTAAGGCGGAGATTAACGATCCGGAAGAAGGAACATGTGAGTTCTATGTAGAACGCAAGGGCAAAAAGCAAATCACCCTTAGATTAACGAATGGAAAGTATTTAGGGTTAGACAGCAACATCAAGGATGGAACACAGCTAAAGGCAGTGAAAGATCCCTATCTCTGGAATATTTACGACGAAGAAGTCACTGGGTTGGATAATACCAATACATATATGAATCGACCGAGAGATGTGTACAGCCTTCGTCCGTCTAATAACACCAAAATGGTAGTCAATGTCTCCGATGGAAAGAAGGATAAAGGAACCTCAATTACTCTGACGACACTTGCAAGCATGGATTCCCCCATTAACGCAGAGATTATATTTGATCGAATGACCCGTGAACTCCCTCCCGTTTCCTGGAATGCTCCGGTTTATCTTACAGACACAGAAGTGACCGTCTATGTCTATGATCAGCATGAAATAGGCCTATTGGGCAACAAAGGAAAGATCAAATGGTCGTCTAGTAACAAATCCGTAGCGACAGTAGATGACGGTATCGTTGAGGCAATTAAGGCGGGCAAAACGACAATCACAGCATCCTTTGACGGTAAAAAACTAACCTGTAAGGTGACCGTAAAGGACTGGAAAGAAAAATATAAAGACTAAGGGTAGTGTTTCCTTCGATAATATAGGGAAAGAAACCAACCTGTAAGATGACGGTCATAGACCATACAAAGAAACGTATTCTCACCAGGCTCACGTAAAAAAAGGATCCGTAAATCGGATCCTTTTTAATGCATAGTATAAATCAATTCATTGTATAAGGCATAAAAGCAATATATCGAGACATATTGTTCTGTGCATTAATCCATTGTATAAGGCA
The DNA here is from genome assembly GCA_023411555.1 of Bacillota bacterium. Classification (GTDB taxonomy): domain Bacteria; phylum Bacillota; class Clostridia; order Lachnospirales; family Lachnospiraceae; genus Mobilitalea. The sequence goes on along the minus strand of JAEYOQ010000037.1, from coordinate 89,780 downwards.
TAAGAGCGATATGTCTTGCTCTCTTAACAGCTACGGTTAAAGCTCTCTGATGCTTTGCGCAGTTGCCAGTGATTCTTCTGGGAAGGATTTTACCTCTCTCAGATACATATCTCTTTAACTTATTGGTATCCTTATAATCGATTCCTGTGTGGTTCTTATCAGCACAGAATACGCATACTTTCTTTCTTCTACGTCCAAAGGACTTTCTCTTCATCGGAGCATCGCCTTTGTCTTCGTTTCTCTTGAATGCCATGTCATGACCTCCTTATCCGATTTTTCATGCTAGGCGGACTAGTGAACGACTCCGTCTATCTATGATCATTCTCTAATTTTAATTAAATGGTAATTCTTCGTCAATACCGTCCGGGATGTTCATAAATCCATCCCCTATTGCTGAGCTGGGCTCCGGTCTGAAACCATTGCGGGAACCTCCCTGCTGGAAGTCAGCACCACCACTACTGCCTTTGCTCTCTGCAAATTCAATATCTTCTGCTACCACGTCGGTCGTGTAAACCTTCTGACCGTCCTTATTGGTATAGCTGCCCGTCTGAATTCTTCCTGAGAGCACCATCTTCATACCCTGTCTGAAATACTTTTCAACGAACTCCGCTTGCTTGCCAAAGGCAACACAACCGATAAAATCCGCCTCAGAGTTCTCTCCGGGTCTTTTAAAACGGCGATCTACCGCTAAAGTAAACCTTGCTACTGCAGTTGAATTCTCCCCCTGGGAATATCTCACCTCAGGATCTCTTGTTAAGCGGCCCATTAATATTGCTTTATTCATAAATTAAATACCTCCCTTTCGTTTTTACGCCTTAGGGTAGTATATCTGTCAGTCGAATTATTCTAATTCGTCATTAAGCATCTTTTCTGATGCACAAATATCTGATTACATTTTCCATAATACGAACTCTTTGCTCGATTTCGTTAGGAACTGTAGAATCAGCTTCGAATTGGATGAAATAGTAATGGCCTTCTTTCATTTTCTGAATTTCATAAGCCAATCTCTTTCTTCCCCAGTCATCAACATTAGTAACGTTACCACCGAATCTGGTGATAAGCTCTTTTGCAGCTTCTAATGTAGCGATTCTGGCTTCATCCTCGATCTTTGCGTTTACAACTAAGGCTAATTCATATTGATTCATAGTTGTTAAGCACCTCCTTCTGGTCTCTGGCCCTTTCTTAATGTAACTTGACTGACGAAGAATCAAATTATCATTTAAAGAGCAAGGAAATTATAGTATAACATATCACAATTAACAATGATATCATAGGTTTGTCTGGATTTCAACTTATTTTTTTAACAATCTTGTTTCTTTATCCTATACATTATCACAAAAAAGGATCAGCTTGCTGACTCTTTCGATGCTTGCTATGCAAAGCATCGCCTGACTGCAGGCTGCGAAACAATTCCTATGAAACAAAAAAGCAGCTTATGCTACTGGTATAAGCTGCTGTAATCATGAAATCTTTTATTCAATAAGGATAGTATATCCTCCGGCTCCATATCCTTTGCAAGATCTACCATGATAAGTATTGGAGGAAGGTTCAGGTTTAAGTTTCTCTTAATCAATCTCCTTTTCACCAAGGAAAACTTTGAGATTAATCCTTCCACATCCTTTGGTATCACTGCGATTGCCTTCTTATTATATACCTTTACAATTGCAAAATCCTTTATATCATCAAAGGAGATAAATCCGAATCCTCCCAAGGAGGAGCTGTCTATAATTCCTTCATATGTGATCGTAAGCAGCTTTCTCACCTTCATAGCATTCGCAGCAGTTGCAAAGGACATGATTAAGAATACAAATGTAGCCATGATGCCAGGGGCCCAATATGCTGCCCTGTTCCTTTGAACACCAAATACTGTAATTGCAATAGAAGCAATTAGTAATAGCAGGCTGCCTGTTACCATAACAAATGCCTTATAATTAATCTCTTCAATAACAATCTCTCCCATAGAGTGTTCTCCCCCCTAACGCCCTTTTAAATTAAGCCAATTGTAGCTGTTTCTTTGGGTTTTTGCAATACATAAAATTACTATTTTTATGAAAAGCCTGTAAATCTCTTCAAGATAGTTTCTATATTCACTATATATGTATAGTCATTAAATTATATTCAAAGCAGCTTCAACAAGCTCTGATTACCCTCTGATTACATTTCTTTATTATTTCACATTATCTCCTTGACTTTGTGATGCGCAGGCTTATAATAATAGCTAATAACATAAGAAAAGCAATGACGGAAAAAGTAGATCAATAGGTAACAGACAGAGAGAGGAACACTTGGTGGAAGTTCTTTATGTGAAAATTGGTTGAAAACCATTCCTGAGCTGTAACACAGAAAGCAGTGTGGAGAACAGATTGTTTTACCACCATCAGGTTGCATCGATGATGCAGCATGTATGTAAGTATGTGCTACCGTATATCTGCGTTAAAGATTAGGATTTGATAGAATCCGAAGTGAAAAGTTAAGGTGGAACCGTGCAAGAATTCTGCACCCTTAGACAAATTTAGTTTTGTCTCAGGGTGTTTTTTTTGTATCCTGTAATCAACAATTCTTTTCTTATGTTATCAATTTTATTACCGAAAGGAGACAAAGGAATGAAAGTGATAATGAAGAATGGAGAAATTATCGAAAGCTCATTTGAGGAGGAGGTGGGACGAAGTGCCTTTCGCCATACCGCAGCGCACATACTGGCACAGGCGGTGAAGCGTTTGTATCCAGGAACAAAATGTGCCATAGGACCAGCCATAGATAATGGCTTCTACTATGATTTTGAGTTTAGCTTTGACTTTACGCCCGACAAGCTGCCTGAAATCGAAGCCGAGATGAGACAGATTGTAAAGGAAGCTCTCCCCCTTGAACGATTTATCGTAAGCCGTTCAGATGCCTTAAGAGCGATGGAGGAACTACAAGAAAACTATAAGCTAGAATTGATATCCGAATTACCGGAGGATACTCTCATTAGCTTCTTTCGACAGGGTGAATATGTGGATCTTTGTGCCGGTCCCCATGTAATTAATACTAGCCTTGTAAAAGCACTAAAGCTCACTTCCCTGGCAGGCGCTTACTGGAGGGGGGATGAACGAAATCGTATGCTGACAAGAATTTATGGTACGGCATACCCGAAGCAGAACGAGCTGGATGAGTATTTGAGACTACTGGAAGAGACAAAGGCCAGAGATCATCGTAGACTAGGCAAAGAGCTTGGTCTGTTTGTACTCATGGAGGAGGGTCCCGGCTTTCCCTTCTTTCTCCCAAAAGGCATGATCCTCAAGAATTTACTACTTGATTACTGGAGAAAGGTGCATGAACGAGAAGGGTATGTTGAGATTTCCACTCCGATTATGATTCGTCGAGAATTATGGGAGGTCTCCGGACATTGGGAAAACTATCGTGACAGCATGTATACGACAGAAATCGATCAAACAGACTTTTCTATTAAACCCATGAATTGTCCCGGTGGCATGCTGGTATATAAGATGCAGCCCCATTCTTATAAGGAGCTACCAATTCGAGTAGGAGAACTTGGGCTGGTACACCGTAATGAGAAATCAGGGACATTGCACGGCTTAATGAGGGTACGCTGCTTTACGCAAGACGACGCTCATATTTTCATGATGCGGGAACAGGTAACAGAGGAAATTAAAGGTGTGGTACGATTAATCGATGAGGTTTACCGAAGATTCGGCTTCCAATATCATGTAGAATTATCTACTCGACCTGAGAAGAGTATCGGTAGTGATGAGGATTGGAATGAAGCGATTGATGCACTGAAACAGGCACTGGAAGAAATGAAGCTGCCCTATGCTATCAATGAAGGAGACGGTGCATTTTATGGGCCAAAGATTGACTTCCATCTGAAGGATTCCATCGGAAGAACCTGGCAATGCGGAACGATTCAATTAGATTTTCAGCTGCCTCAACGTTTTCAAGCGGAATACATTGGGTCCGATGGCGAGAAGCACCAGCCGATCATGATACATCGTACCATATTTGGATCAACAGAACGCTTTATTGGTATTCTGATTGAACATTACGCCGGAAAGTTTCCTGTATGGCTGTCACCGGTTCAAGTGAAAATCCTCCCTATCTCTAATGCTTTTATGCACTATGCCTCATTCGTCTTGGATCAACTAAAAGTAGCAGGCATTCGATGTGAGCTTGACCCAAGGGATGAGAAGCTAGGCTATAAAATAAGGGAAGCCAGGCTGGATAAGGTCCCTTATATATTGGTAATCGGTAAGAATGAGCAAGATAATAATACCCTTGCTATCCGTGGAAGAGATGAGGGTGACCTAGGAAGCATGTGCCTGGATGAATTCGTAGATAGAATATTAACTGAAAACAGCCTTTAATTTCAACATGCATATATTCTGCAGCAGCCCCATTTAGTATAATCCACTCCTATTTGCTTTACTCCAAGCCCCTGTATCGTATTCTTCCCCTATGGTCTGATGTTGATCCCTAGTCTATTTCTATATTTTTGAAAAAGTACTTTACCTGTCGTAGTAGTTGTGGTATACTCTGATTACTACGACAGATGGAGTAGCTTGCAGACGGAACGCGCGCCGTTAGCAAAATATAATTCAAGGAGGTACGGATTTGATCAGCAGCGATGTAATCCGGGGTTATAATGATACCATTATCCTGTGTTTACTCCTCGAAGGAGAGTCGTATGGGTACGAGATATCAAAAAATATCAAAGAGATTACCGAAGAGAAATATATTATGAAAGAGACAACTCTCTATTCTGCCTTCAACCGGCTGGAAGCAAACGGGTATATCGAAGCCTTCTCCGGTATTGAGACCTTCGGAAAACCGCGTACTTATTATAGGATAACCCCGAGTGGTATAACGTATTACAAGGAAAAATGTAAGGAATGGGAGCTTACTAAGGATGTTATTAATCGTTTTATAAAGGAGTGGAATGTGTAATGAATACAATTAGAAATTACCTGGATAATTTATTCGCCAGCCTACCAAAGACAGCGAAGATAACCGAATTAAAGAATAATATCCTCTCTAACATGGAGGATAAATATAATGAATTAAAGCGTCAGGGAAAGACGGAAAATGAAGCCATCGGTATCGTAATCTCAGAGTTTGGCAATATCGATGAATTAATTAGTGAGCTGGGAATCTCCAAGAATGAGGGAATACCCTCACAGCCCCTGGTTACTAAGGATGAGGTTGAGGACTATCTTAAAATTAAGAAGGTTATGGGCTTACAGATCGGTATCGGAACAGTTCTATGTATATTTGCCGCTGCTTTATTTATCCTTCTCTCTGTTCTGGTGGAGAACGGAGTAATATTTACTACGCTTAATGAAGATGTGGCATATATCCCGGGATTAGTCACTCTATTCATATTAATCGCTACTGCAGTCGCTATCTTTATCTTCTCTGGCATGAATTTTGAACGCTTCAAATTCATGGAGGAGGGTGTCCAGCTACCCACTACGGTTGCTGCAGATCTTAAGAGAAGATACGATGCCTACAATCCCACCTACTATCTTTGCATTATAGTCGGAGTATGTCTATGTATCATATCACCTGTAAGTTTATTCCTATCCTCTATGATTAGTGACGAGGCAACAGAATATGGTGTGTCCTTCCTTCTGGTTATCATAGCTATCGCTGTATTCCTGTTCATTTCCTCAGGTACTGTACGAGAGAGCTATGAGAAGCTGTTACAGATTGGCGACTGCGCACCCAAAAAGATGAAAAAAGAAGATAAGGTATTTGGAGCCGTTGCAGCCATCGTTTGGCCTCTTTCTGCTGTTATATTCCTTTTCTGTGGCTTTATGTATCAAATGTGGCATATCGCTTGGGTCGTATTCCCTATCACCGGGATCTTATTTGGTATGTTCTGCGCAGTATACAGTATTGTCACAGCTAAGGAAGCCTAATAAGAACCAAACCCATACCGTATACAAATACAGGGCTGTTGCATAATGTAAGCTGCCTGAAGGAAAGGACAACATGCATCCCATAATGCACTGTTTGCCGAACAGATTGTTGTTTTGTATGACAGGAGCAAACATATGTTTGATCAATGGCATACAAAGCAATAAGATGTCCGGCAACCTGTGTGTGAGGGGTGCATGTTATCCTTTCCTTCATAAACTTCATACATTATGCAACATCCCCGACTTCATTCTCCACTCTTCTTCCAGAAGAGCATACTCGAAGGTGTCCTGCCAGTTGGGGTTCCCTGCATCATCCTTCTTAAAATAAATATTCTTAATCAGATGGCCCTCTCTCCTCATCCCCAGTCGTTCCAACAACCTCCAGGAAGCGGTATTTTCCGGGTTGCACATTGCGATGATCCTTCTGGCACCGAGATGGTCAAAGGCTTCTCTCAGTAGTTCTCCTGCACTTTCTGTCGCATAACCATTACCCTGATAGCTATGATTGAAGACATAACCAAGCTCCCAGGTATTAAAATCCTGCTCCGACAAGTATAAATTACCAATCACCTTATTGGTGTCTTTTAGACAAACGGCTAAGAAAGCATCATCTTTCGATCTTCGAATCGCTTCCTGCTTACATTGGTCTTCACTAAATACCTCATAGGGTTCATAACGTATCACCCTCTCATCAGATAGATACTCATAGAGATCCTTCCAATCACTCTCCTTAAAGCTACGAATCAACAATCTCTGTGTTGTAAGCTGTCTCATTATAATCCTCCATTATTCTGCGGTATACATTGTTCCGAATACAAACATTACCAGCTCTATTGTAATTTAATTCCATGGAATTTGCAATACAAAGGGCGTGTTTTAAACCGAATTACAAATGTTGGTTTTGAACACGCCTTTGAGATTTTATTTTAAAATAAGGAAAGATAATGGTGATCGGATTATCCTTTTACAGCTCCTTGGGTTAAACCGCTGTAGATCTGCTTCTGGCCCAGGATAAAGATAATCAGCGCAGGAATCATAGTAATAATTACTCCTGCAGTAATGTAGTTGTACTGATTTCCATAGGGTCCGGTGAAGGTATAAAGGGAGGTTGCAACGGTGACCCACCTTGACTTGTCTTGAAGGTACAGGTTTGACATATAGTACTCATTATAGGTACTAACACCCTTTAAGATGATTACTGTAATGATAGCCGGTTTTAATAATGGAAACAGTATCTTAAAGAATACTCCGAAATAAGTAGCCCCATCCATAATTCCTGATTCATCCAGAGAGACAGGTATATTCTCAAAGAACTGTAAAAAGATATAGATAGAAATAACATCCACACCGGTTAATAATATGATATATCCATGTAGTGTATTAACCAAGCCCATGGAATACATAATCTGATATACGGTAACCTGCGTTGCAATTCCCGGGATTAAGGCAGCGAATAGGAAAAGACTTCGAATTGCCTCATTTCCGAAGAATTTAAAACGGCTTAATATATATGCCAGCATGGTACCAAACATAATGGAAAGGACAAGGACAAATATCAACACAATCAATGTATTTCTAAAGGCCACACCCATATTCGCTTTCGTCCATGCCACTATGAAATTCTCAAAATACAGCCAACTCTCGGGCGGTGTCATAACATTGGTGGTGTTGTATTCATCCACAGTCTTAAAAGCGGTAATTGCGGCAGAAGCCATGGGAATTAAGGCTATTAGCGTTGCTAGAACCAGGGAGGCATACTTAATAAAGGTTGTGAAGATTTTTACAATTCTCATTCCAATTGTCATATTATCTAGCCTCCTTATATTTCTTCAATTGCTTCTGTGTCTTTTTGGATACATCCGCATTGGTATCACTGAAAGCGTACTTAAAGAGTAGCTTCTGTACAATTGTAACAATCACTATTATACCAAACAGTAATAAAGCCATAGCAGAAGCCTTACCAACCTTCTGAAGATTATGCGCCATATTATGCATTAGTAAGAAGTAGGTTGATGTTCCTCTGGTACCTCCTGTGATAACATAAGGAGGTTCAAAGGCACTTAGAGAACCTGTTATTGATAATATCAAATTGAGTACGACAATTGTTTGAATACTGGGTAAAATGATATATTTAAATTGATGCCAACGATTAGCCCCATCAAGTGATGCAGATTCATACAATTCTTTATCTACTGACATAATCGCACCGATAAACAGAACCATATTCTGTCCGGTATATCTCCATAGAGAGGTTGCCACCAGGGAGAAGTTATTTATGCCCTTATCTCTTAACCAATATGGTAATTTTTCTAGATTAAAGCCTAACCAGGTTAACACAGTGTCTAATACAAAGCCTCTGGTATAAAAGAATTTAAAAATAAAACCAACCGCTATACCACTTACCAGATAAGGAAAGAAAAGAGTCCCCTTAAAAATTCCATCAAATTTTGTTTTAAAACTTAGCAAGGTTGCAAAATATAAAGCCAAGGCCAACTGTACAAAGGAACCCGCCATATAATAAAAGGCCAATAGCAAGGATCCCATTACTTCCTTATCATTTAGTATTTCCACATAATTTTTCAGACCAATGAATTCTCTAGATCCGGTATATTTCATATTATATAAGCTGAACTGAAACATTTTGATGAACGGCAGATAAGTAAATGCAAAAAGTAATAACAATGGAATCACCATAAAAGAAGTCATTACTAGCACCCGTTGTCCCTTGCCGCTCTTTAACCATTTCACTAAGCCAACGGATTTCTTCTCAGTAGACGTATTATTTTTACCCATAGAGCCTCCTAATTAACTACACAATCATAGAAAAACCTCTTGATCGTCTTCCATGATTTCCTTAAATATGAGCCAGGGAATATTCTGCCCTGGCTCATATGTTAATATCAAGTACTTTGCTTATTGAATTATTTTACGGTAGCTCCTAAATCGGTCTGAGCAGCAGTCCACTTAGAATTCCAATCAGCTGCAATTTCATCCATCGTTTCTGATTTATCAAAGGCTGCTTCTAATACTCTCTGAACATGAGTATTCTCCATGTTGATACCAACCTCAGACTTAGTATTGATATCATTAAGAAGAGTTTCCTCTCCTGCTACCGGAGGATTATCAACTACAAATTCAACTCCCTCGAATGCAGAGTAGACCTCAGGCTTTGCTTCTCCCTTGACAATCGGGATACCGCCTTCGCTAAATGCAAATCCTGATTTCTCGGTTAACCATTTAACATATAGCATAGAGGCTATCTTTTTGTCATCAGATGAATTAATATTAATACCATACATATAGTCAGGACCTGCAGAAGCATACTGCTTACCATTAATAGTAATCGGGAAGGACATATATCCTACATCATCCGGAGTGTCACCGGCCTCTCTCATCTGAGTGTAAGCCCAAGAGCCAAGTACCATAGTACCGATTTCACCTCTGTTTAGCATTCCCTTGGAGGCTTCCCAGTCAGTAGTTGTCGGGTCATCTTCAATTAGACCACGGGAGACTGCTTCATATAACACATTATATACAGCATAAGGTCCTGTACCATCACCTCGACTTGCAAAGGGATCTTTGGCATGAGGTAATACATTATTCATATAATCAGGATCACCTGTTGCAGACCCACCAATGTATGCATCCCATGCACCCATAGTCCAGCCTGCAGCAAAGTTAGTATATAGCGGAATTGCATCTGTTTTATCCTTGATTGTCTGTAAAGCATTTAGGAATTCCTCCGGAGTCTTTGGAAGTGTAGTAATTCCCGCATCGGCAAATACCTTCTTATTATAAAGAACACCCTGTGCATTTACTGTAGAAGCAATACCATAAACCTGTCCCTCATAGGTGTAGTTCTCAATGAAATCATAGGTCTCAGCAATCTTATCATGATCACCGTAGGAAATAAAAAGGGTTGGTGCTTCTGCCTTTAATACAGTGGTTGGGATCATACAGATGTCCCCCCAATCACCTGTTGTTAAGCGAATAATCATATCCTCTCTGTAATCAGTAATTGCCTCATATGTGATCTTAATATTCGGATATAGCTTCTGGAATTCAGCAACATATCCAGCTAGCTTAGTATCCACAATATCCGTTCTGTGAGTGAGAAACTTTACTTCTGCAGTAAGATCCTTATAATCTTCTCCAAGAACCAAAGCATCGATAGTAGGAAGTCCTGTTGCTCCAGGCTGTTCACCAGTAGCTGTGTCCGTGGGTTTTACTGTCGGCGTACCTGTACCTGGTGTCTCTTCCTTTTTGCCACAGGCAGTAAGAGAGAACACCATCGCTAGTACTAAAAGTAAGCTAAGAATTTTTTTCATTATAAATCCCCCTCGTACTTGTTATTAGGTTATCGTTAACTTTCATGCGAGCTAATATGACTATGATAATTGTCAATACCTTTTATATATTATGGAATTTGTATATATCTATACTATAGTACATCTTTATTGTCTGTTTTTTCGACCAAAACTATTCGCATTTCCCTAAAAAAAATCGCACACGAATGCGTTAAAACCGCATAAATTTACTAATTACTTATATGTGAATTTCTCTTCCTATCCGCCCCTATAAGCACGCTTATATTACTACTTTCAGGGGCGATACCCCTACTATCTATCTCTTACCGGAGTCTTCCATGCTTACCTAATACATTTCGCTTATGATCTTATAGTTAAGTTACAAGCAGCTAAATCTCGTACGCGCGAGTGTGCCACATCATGAAGTGCTTTTTATGTTATAGGCGAACTTTCCATAAACATAAAAAGCTGATGTATAGCGCAAGCTTACGCTGTACATCAGCCTCTTTACATAGGCATCAAATTACTTTCAATCTGTTATATTATTTTTCAACAAATAACTTGTTATAATTGCCAATGCAATGATTAATAATCTTTACTGCTTCCTCTGGTCCACCAAACTCGTTCACCGCTGTCTCTTTTTGTTCCAGCTCTTTATATACACTGAAGAAGTGTCTCATCTCATCAAACACATGGGGTGGTAGATCTGTGACGTTTTTGTATATATTAAACATCGGATCGTTGTAGGGTATTGCAATGATTTTTTCATCACCCATGCCATTATCAATCATATTCATAACACCAATTGGATAACAGCGGACAAGTGTCAGAGGCTCAATCGCTTCCGAGCATAAAACCAGAACATCCAAAGGATCCTTATCATCTCCATAGGTTCTGGGAATAAATCCATAATTTGCCGGGTAATGAGTTGAGGTATAAAGAATACGATCCAATATAATGTATCCTGTCTCTTTATCCAATTCGTATTTCTTCTTACTACCCTTTGATATTTCGACTACTGCAACAAAATCATGGGCCTTAATTCGATCCGGGTTCATGTCGTGCCATATATTACCCATTTTCTTCATCTTCCTTTCGCTTCTTATTTATCTGTCGTTCTTCCAAAAGCCCTTTCTATCTCCGATTTTAGCACAGAAACATCTGGTTTGCTATCGAATTATAGTTTATTTTACCGTTTGAGGTTAAATAATGACCGTTCATGACGACAAAGTTTGCCTAATTATATTTTTGATATTATATTATAGGTAAATATATAAGATAATTATATATTGATCACACTCTCCATTAGAATAGTAAACTATTCTCCTCTGTAAAAAATAGTTGCAAAGCAAAAGAGCAAAATCTGCCCCCACAGGTTTTGCTCTTTTGTCCGCCTCAATTTCCTTTTAATGGGATTTTTTGTTGCATTTAGCCTAATGTCATTGTATAATATTGTCAACTACTGTGATGACTTATACTTAAGAAGGAGGTTTTTTGTGAAAATTGCCGTATGCGACGATGATAAGATAATCCGCAATATAACAGTTCGTTTATTACAGGAATACAGCAGGCAGAGGTTAATAGATTTTGACATTATCACTTTTGCCTCCGGTGAAGAGTTGCTGGCTTATTCAGGGGAGCTGCATATCGTCTTTATGGATATAGAAATGGAACATATTGATGGAATTACTACTACAGGACAGCTGCACCATAAGAATCCTGAGTGTTTAGTTATATTAGTTACAAGCCATGTACGCCGCTTCAAGGATGGGTATAAAGTGAATGCCTACCGTTTTATGACAAAGCCTATTCATAGGGATGAATTCACCGAATATATCAATGACGCTGTTACCGAGGTTCTAGGAAGAAGAAGTATCACATTGAGAAAGGAAGGAGTTGATGTAACCATCAATATGAAAAGTATTCTTTACATATCTGCACAGCTTGGTTATACCGAGGTATGGACCGCTAAGAATACTTTTAGAAGTGATAACAGCCTTATAACCTGGGAGGAACTGTTGGATCCAAAATTGTTCTTTCGATGCCACAAGAAGCATCTGGTCAATATCAGTCAGATCGAGGATCTTTCAGACAGAATAAAACTAAAAAACGGTGATATTATCGAGGTTTCAAGAAGAAGGCATGCTCAGCTGCGTGAAGTATTTATGAATTATAATATCACTCATTAGAACATGATAATACATCAGGACACTGATGACAAATGAATAATAGATATGGCCATAATACGTACATGGGGGTGAATGTATGATTGGTATCTATCTGCTAACGATAACAACCGAAATAGTAAGGTATATCCTTATTTTTCACGGTTTACTTGGTTTCTCATATCGTAAGGGCGTATTTAAATACGTTCTTATGTTATTTTCTTTGGTGGCATTTTGCCTCCTTTATTTCATTCCGGGACGCAGTACTCTATTTCTGTCCAGCTCTATCATTTTAATCAATTCAATCACGATATTATGCCTGTTTCATGAAAAACTCAAAATTCTACTAAAGACCTTTATATGTATCTCTGTAGTCATAGTAACCTGGGACAACCTATTTATGCAGGTTATCAGTCTTTTTTATAAATTTGATGAAGCCACAGCATCAGGAGCATTAGTCCAACAGAGTTTATGCAATAGTATTCTGATTATAATTGTTATAGCTACCCGGGCCATCATCAAACATCATGGATTACTTTACAAATTAAACTATAGTCGTCTATCAAATACCATTTATTTCTTCTTCTTAGGTAGTGCAGCTCTCAGTGCCTATATAAACTCACTGGCCTTTATAGTCTATAAGAATGGCACTTTAGACAAACCAGGTATAACATACGGTGCTTTGATTATTCTGTCGATTCTCTTTCAGATTGTTTGTATTACCCTTATCATCTTGTTCTATTCAAGAGAACAATATAAGAGCTTGAACAGGCTCAGAGAGGAGTTTAACGAAAAGCAAATCGATTATTACAAAACTCTTTTGAATCAGGAGGAGGACACCAAGAAATTTCGTCATGACATCAGAAATCATATCATCTGCATTGAAGAGCTTCTAGAAACCGGTAAGTTTGAGGATGCGAAAAGCTATGTTCAGGATATCCAACAAAGCTTAGATAAGATAACCAGCATTTATGATACCGGTAACGACATTATCAACGCTATCATTAATTATTATGCGAATAAAGGCAAAGAGGAGCAGGTAAAAATTCATGTAAAGGGAAGGATCATGCAGGAGCTCAACATACCGATGATGCATCTGAGTACGGTTGTATCTAATCTGATATCCAATGCATACGAGGCTGCCATTAAAGTTGACTCCGCTTCTGACAAGGACATCTTTGTTGAAATTCGTTCCGGAAGCAAGTTCCTAGAACTGATTGTTAAAAACCCCACTGTGACGGATCGAGTAATTCTTGACGAAAAGATGCTAACCACAAAATCCGATAAAAGGAATCACGGCTTTGGAATACAGAATATAAAAGAAGTTCTTGCGAAATACGAAGGTGAGCTCCAACTCAAGGATGAGTTGGATAGTGTTACCGTCCGTATCATAATGAAAATCGCATAACATATAGTATATACATTAATAGTTAGCTTCGCAAACTCTTAATGTCTCGTGGATTCAAAAAAGTTAGCTTTGCTAACTTTTTTTGAATTCTGCCTTTTATTCTTACCGTTTATGGACAAGTTTTGACCGATTATATGCCTTTCTCTTGATATTTCCATTTATTTCCATATAATTAGCTTATACATAACACAAATGACAAGCCTAATTAAGAAATAATATCAAGAGGAGGCTGATTTATATGACATTATTCTTTCATTGTATCATCAGACTTATCCACGGTTTATAGAATTTAATGTAAGTTATAGAAAACGGAAGAATGCAAGGGGCTGTAGTAACGCCCCTTGCATTTTTATGTTCAGTATCTCAATATGTACTGGATAGTTCGTATCCTTTCTAAACTCTATAACGTTCTTACAAAGAAATCTTCTATCAAGTCGAGCAACTCCTGGCTCCAGAAATTCCCCTCATGGGGTGCACCTTCCACACGTATAACCTCTGTATGGACATTATTCTTACACAGCTTCTCAGCCATGACGGTGCATTGCTCATAAGGAACAAGTTCATCCTGATCTCCATGCATCAGTAAAAAAGGAGGATATTGCTTCCCAGGGATTACCTTCTCCACCGGATTCATCAAGGCCATACGCTCTCTTTGCTCCTCCTTTGTATCTCCTAACAGTTTGAAAAAGATTGAAGTTTTACCATCCTCATCAAACTCAGGTACTCCTTGATCAAAAAGCTTAAACATATCGGCCGGCCCAAAGCACTCTGCTACTGTTTTAACTGCATCGGAGTATTCCGCATACTCTTTCGTCTTATAGATTGGATCATCTCCGGTCAGACCCACCAAAAGGGCCGTATTTCCGCCGGATGACGTTCCCCATATTCCAATCCTCTCAGAATCGATACCATATTGATCAGCGTTCTTTCTTAAGAACCGGATTGCTGTCTTCACATCCTGTAAGAAGGCAGGTGCTTTATGAAAATCCACTGATGAACGATGCGTCAAGGAAGCGACCACATATCCTTTTCTAGCCAGGTCTCCAAGCTGTGGTAATTCATAACCTACATCCGGGAAGGTCCAGGCACTTCCTTGCACAAAAACAATGCAAGGAAATTTCTTGCCTTCATCCACTGCCCAAGGCAGTAAAAGCTCCAGTTTTAGCTCCACCCCGGTTTCTACCGAGTAGGTTACCCCTCCAACCCATCGTGCCATCCCAATAAGCTCCGGATTGTTTTTAATTGATATAAATCTTGCTAAATCACCCATATTCCTTCTCCCTTCTATTTTCTATTCTCTTATAACCACCTCAAAATCATTGTATCATTTCCATTTATTTCTGTATAGATGATAAAGACAATTATCCGATAGACTCAACCTTCACTTCCTTTAATAGCGCATTCACCATGTCAAGCTTCGGAGGTTTTGTTCCCATGGTAGTGACCGCGCCTGCAGAAGCAGCAATCCCCAGCTTAGCACATTCCTCCAGAGATAATCCCCTATTATAACCAAGGGATAGTGCCGCCACCATTGCATCACCAGCGCCTACTGTGGAGTGTGCATCCACCTTAAGACCAGGACAACGTAGTACCTTATCCTTCGTAACAAATAAGGCTCCCAGCTCACCTAAGGAAATAGCGACCATACCTATTCCCGTCCGTAGTAGTGCCTGTCCCATGCTGATCAACTCAGCTTCATCCACATGGTAATCCTTATGATAGTATTCTTCAAGCTCATGACGGTTGGGCTTTATGATATCCGGACCCGCTTCCAGGGAATGTGTGAACAGGTCACCGTCGGCATCTACAAATACCCTTGCTCCCTTTTCCTTTAGCTTTAAAGTCATATCCTTATAAACAGCCCTGTCAATCCCACTCGGAATGCTTCCGGCAAGGACGAACAACGCCTCCTCGTTTGCATAGCTTAACAGCTTCTGTGTCAGTGTTTCCAACTCCTCTCCAGTAACATGAGGACCTGGCTCATTAAATTCAGTTACATTTCCATCTGCTTCTACTACCTTTAAATTCGTTCTGACCTCATTCCTAATCTCAACAAAATCAGTTCGAATTCCCATCTCTCGTAATACCCTCTCAATCTTTATACCACCACTACCACCGATAAAGCCGGATGCGATTGTCTCTCCCCCTAGCTCCAGGATTGTCTTAGATACATTGATTCCTTTTCCGCCTACATCTATAATGACATTTTTAATACGGTTAAGGCCCCCCTGTACCATACGCTCCAGATCCACTGTTTTATCAATCGCCGGATTCATCGTTACTGTAATTATCATATATTTCCTCCATCTACATGCAAGCCATGAAATATCTATCTCTGCTATGTCCTGCTTTTGCTCATATACAAACCGCTAAGATTTATCTATTGCCTGAGCTATTTCTAATTGCTTGGCTCCGAATTCGTTTACAATATTTTATATTATACTTACCTTTACAATATATTTCAATTTAGCAAATATTATTTTATAGACTCCATAGGCGCAAGTGTGTCCTCGCAAAATGAACTTCGTTCCCACTGTGAATAGAATTCTCTTGCCGGAGGACTTTTTACTCATAGGACGCACATTCCAAGGCATTAAAAAAGAGAAAGTAGTTAGCTCAAGCAAATCAACCACTTTCTCTTTTAATAAAAGCATTCCCCAACACTTTTAAACTATTTTCTCTTTGTTTTTCCAGAGGCAAGGACACTTTGTAAGATAATGAAGAAGGCCAGCAACACTGCAATCGTAATCTTCGTCCACCAGGAGGATAAAGTCCCCTGAAAGGTGATAAAGGTCTCGATCGTTCCCTTGATTAATACACCAAATAAGCTTCCGAACACATTACCGACACCACCGGTTAATAGGGCTCCACCGATAACAGAGGATGCGATTGCTTCCATCTCAAAGCCCTTAGCCTGCTCCACAAAGCCAGCGCAGGTGTTTAAGCAGAATAAGAAGCCCGCAAAGGTTCCTAACAAACCATTGATTGCATAGACCTTTAGTTTGGTTCGACGAACATTCACACCCATTAAAAGGGCAGATTGCTCATTGCCTCCCACCGCATAGACGGATCGACCAAACTTGGTATACCTTAGAATAAAAAAGAATAATATCAGTATAGCCAAGGATAGTATTACGCTAGGATAGACATAAGGATATACCATCACACCCTTTCGGTTAACACTACCTCCGAAGGGAAAGTATAGCTTTGCATTTGCCCATTTGAGGAATAGTTCATTCTTAATACTAATCATATCTGTACTAATAACTGCGGTCATACCTCTTGCAAAGAAGAGTCCTGCTAGTGTTACAATAAAGGGTTGGATCTTAAGATATGCAATCAGCCACCCCTGGACTAAACCATATATCACTCCGACTATCAGAACAATAATCAGTGCCGGAATCGCTCCGATTCCCTTGATCTCCATCATCCAAGCCAGTAGCATACAGGTTAAAGCAATCACCGAGCCTACGGAGATATCGATGCCACCGGTGATAATAACCATAGTCATACCGGTCGCTGCAACAATAAGTCCTGCATTACTGATGAAGAGATTTAAAAACACCTGTAGTTTACCAAAATTCTTATCCTTGAATATAATCATTCCTGCTATGTACATTACGACAAAGAGAAGGATGGTAATCAACAACAGAAATTGATTTCTATCCAGATTCTTTCTGTTACCTTTCATTATGCCACCTTCCTTCCAACCATTTTGCCGGATAATCTGGTCTTCAGATTACGAAGCATTCTTTTAAGCTCTTGGGATTGAAGTGCCACAATGAGTATTACAACGATGGCCTTATATACATAAAGCTGATCCGCCGATACCTTCATAGCATAGAGGGTGGTGGTCAGGGCTTGAATCGTAATCGCTCCGATGACGCTTCCGATCAGAGAGAATTTACCTCCTCCAAGATTATTCCCCCCAAGGGCCACCGCCAGAATTGCATCCAATTCTATGTTTAAACCAGCATTATTAGCATCAATGGAATATACTCTTGAGGTAATAATCATTCCGGCTATCCCTGCGCATATTCCGCAGAAGGTATAGGTTAAAAATTGAATCATCGTAGAATTAAGACCGACAAGTCTTGCAGCCTTGACATTGACACCTACCGTCTGAATATATAGGCCAAGAGCCGTCTTCTTTAAAAGAATCATCGTCACAACAATACAGATGATAGCAGCGAATACCGGGGTAGGCAGTACTACTCCAGGAATAAATCCCCCTAACTGCTTAAAATGCTCAACTCTCAGATATAATATCTGGCCTTCGGTAATTAACTGAGCGATTCCTCTACCTGCCGTATACAGGATTAGGGTTGCTACCATAGGCTGAATTTTCATCCTTGCTACCAGAAAACCATTCCAGACACCGCAAAGGCCTCCGGCGGCTATACCCACCATAATACCGACAATATAAGGGGCATGGTAGAAATTCGTACTAGTTTCCCCTCCGCCGAGGATATAAATTGCGATTGCACCGGATACAGCACTTACTGCTCCGACAGAGATATCCGTTCCTCCGGAGGCTGCTACAACCAGAGTCATTCCAATCGAAAGTATTACCAGCTCGCTGGAACGGTTGATAATATCTATGATGTAGCCATAGAATACGCCATTTTTAATTGTGATATCAAAAAAGCTGGGTGTCTTAATAATATTTACCAGCAATACAACTGCCAGACAGAGTAGCGGTAAAAATAGACGATACCCTTTTATCCTTTTTCCTAGAGCGATCAATTTATTCATTGACGGCACCTCCTGCAATCGCCTTCATAATATTCTCCTGGCCTAACTGATCCTCCTTAAGCTCATCAACTTTAGTCCGATCACGAAGCACTATCATTCTGCTACAGGTTCTGATCATCTCATCAATCTCGGAAGAGATAAACATTACTGCCATACCCTCCTGAGCCAGCGATACGACCAGCTTCTGTATCTCTGTCTTTGTTCCGACATCAATTCCCCTCGTAGGCTCATCCAGAATCAGTAATTCCGGATGATTTAACAACCACCGCCCTAGTATGACCTTTTGCTGGTTGCCGCCGCTAAGCTGCTTGACAGGAACCTCTCGGTCTGCCGTCTTTATTTTCAATACATCGATGTACTTATCCGTAAACTCCTCCTGCTCCTTTTTGCTGAGCAAACGGAACATTCCACGCCTTGCCTGTAGGGCAATAATTATATTCTCCCGTACAGAAAGCTCGGGGATCACACCCTCTTCCTTACGGTTCTCCGGAAGGTATCCCATACCGACTCTCATGGCATCGATAGGTGCAGCAATCTGCATCTTCTTCCCGTTTACATATAGGTCCCCGCTATCCGCTCTATCAGCCCCATAGATTGCCCTGGCTAGCTCCGACCGGCCTGAGCCCAATAATCCGGTCAGACCGATTACCTCACCTTTATGAATATCCAAATTGAAGGGTTTGATGGAGCCTTCTCGGCCGAGCTCCCTGGCGGATACCAATACCTCCCTAGCGTCCTTATCGCTTTCTTCGGAAGGCTTCTTAATGGAAGCCAGGTCATCAAAATCCTTCCCCATCATCTTAGCCACCAGCTGTACTCTGGGTAGGGTATCAATCTCATATTCTCCAACCAGCATCCCATTGCGAAGCACAGTAATACGATCACACACCTTATATACCTGCTCAAGAAAATGGGTAACAAAGATAATACCCACACCCTTAGCCTTTAGATGTCTCATCAATTGAAAGAGCTTCTCTACCTCATTATCATCCAGAGAGGAGGTCGGCTCATCCAAAATAAGCACCTTAGCAGACATATCCACCGCTCGGGCAATTGCAATCATCTGCTGGATAGCGATAGAATAGTTCTCCAGAGCAATGGTAACATCTATATCAATATCCAAGGTCTTTAAAAGCTCATTGGATTTCTTATTCATTGTTCTCCAGTCAATCATCCCCCTCTTCATTGGCTCCCTGCCAATGAACAGATTCTCTGCAACAGTAAGATTCGGACATAGATTGACCTCCTGGTATACGGTACTGATACCATTTTGCTGTGCCTCATGAGGCGATCGATTAATAATCAGCTCTTCACTGTCTCCAACCCTGATTTCACCTGTCTCAAACTCTTCTACCCCGGTTAACACCTTAATTAAGGTGGATTTTCCTGCACCATTCTCACCCATCAAAGCATGTATTTCACCCTCACGCAAGGTAAAATCCACCTCAGACAGGGCTACTACACCCGGGAATCTCTTAGTGATGCGCCGCATCGATAATACAATCTTGTTGTTATGATCCATGTGGATTCCATCCTTTCACTCACAAAACTAGGAACGGCTTTTTATTACATAGGACGAACTCACCTATACGATAAAAACGGGTGTGGACGGGGGCTTCCCATTAAGCCCCCATATCATCACACCCATAATAAATCATGAAACGTTTGATTAGTAAGCACGTGTAGGCTTAATCTCCGCAGCTGTTTCAGCAGGGTATACACCTTCCTCAACATATTGAAGCTTATCAACCGTTTGTCCGGCTTCCAGCTTCTTAATGATCTCTTCTACACGAGGGCCATGTAACGGATTACACTCAACAGATACATTCATATCACCTGCAATCATGGAATCGAAGGCTGCGGCTACTGCATCAAAGGATACGATTATAATATCCCCTTTCGGTCCGCAGGTCCTACCTGCTGCCTTAATTGCATCAATTGCTCCGAAGGCCATATTATCATTCTCTGCAATTACAACATCAATATCATCATAGGACTTTAAGAAGGATTCCATAACCTCCTGTCCTTTTGACTGAGTGAATTCACCGGTCTGTTTCTCTAACATAGTCCAGTTCGAGTATGCTTTCATCTTCTCAGCAAAACCATCGGTACGTCCAATCTGTGCCGAGGAACCAATAGTCCCCTGTAGGGTTACTATATTGATCTGCTCGCTTTCTCTGCCTTTTTCCTTTAAATAACCAGCCAGCCACTCTACTGCATTGTAGCCCTCCTGAAGGAAATTGGAACCTACCCAGGCAGTAAACAGGCTATCATCGGATACATCAATCATACGATCACAGATAATTACAGGAATACCAGCTTCCTTTGCTTCCTGAAGTACTGTGTCCCAACCGGTCTCGGTAACCGGAGCGATCACGATATAATCCACATCCTGCTGAATAAAGTTACGTACTGCTTTGATCTGATTTTCCTGCTTCTGCTGTGCGTCATCGAAGATCAGCTGATAACCATTCTCCTCTGAGAAGGTAGCCTTCATAGAACCGGTATTGGCGGTACGCCAGTCAGACTCGGCTCCAACCTGCGAAAAACCAACTACAATCAAATCATCCGATGCTCCCGCTTCCTTCTTATCTGTAGTACTAGCCGCCTTATCCTTGTTGCCACCGGTCCCACCGCACGCAACCATAGAAAATACCATCATGGCAGCTACAAGCAATGCAACGAGTTTCTTTCCCTTTTTCATAGTGCTTATCCTCCCTAAATATTAATTGCTTATCGCAGATTAATCATATAAAATACGGCCTGGCGATACAATGCAGATTCTATAGAACCTATTTCATTTTTTTATCTTATTTCATAACGATATATCATTTTTCTAAGTGAAAGGTTGAATAAATTTTGAATTCGGTTTTAGGCACTAAGGGAAGCCATCATTGGTAATGAAACCTCGACCCGCGTTCCTTCTCCGTATATACTATGAATCTTCAGACCATACTCCTCACCAAACTTTAGCTGTATCCGTTCATTGACATTATAAAGACCATAAAAGTCCCTCTTATTCCCATTTCGATTATTGATTGCTTCATTAATTTCCTGCAGCCGTGCCTCAGTCATACCAATTCCATTATCCTCGACGGTCAGGACACATTGTCCCTCGCGGGCTTCTCCACTGACTGTAATTTTACCCTTCCCACGCTTATTTTTAATTCCGTGATAAAGTGCATTTTCTATCAGTGGCTGTAGGGTAATCTTAGGAATGAGGTAGGTTCCGATCTCCTCGGCTATAGAAATCTCATAGTCCAGTATATCCTGATAACGGACCTGCTGGATCTTAAGATAGCAGGTAAAATGAAGTGTTTCATCCTCAATCGTAATGATATCCTTTCCCTGATTCAGAGAAGAACGGAAGAATTCCGATAAGGAACCGACCATTGATACTACCTCTCTCTGCTTACCAGCCTCTGCCAGCCAAACTATCGTATCCAGGGTATTGTATAGAAAATGAGGATTAATCTGCAGCTGAAGAAGCTCCAGCTCCGCTTCCCGTAAGTTCTTCTGCTCTGCTTTGACTGCCTCAAACAAGTCACTAATCCTTTGAATCATTAAATTCAGAGAATCACTGAGAATCTTCACCTCGGCTCCGCTTTTGATCTCAGAACGAATCTTAAGGTTTCCTCTTGAGACCTGCTCTGTTATCTGCCCAAGATACCTAATAGGCTTGGTGATAGAACGCGGGATGGTGACCGATATCACGAAGGTGATACCCATCAGAATAACAATCAGAAAGATACTTCCTTGAATCATCTTCAGAAAAACCTGCTTCATATCACTCCGATATTTTTCGATCTCCTTTGTCTCATAGTACAGATATTCCAGAATAGTATCCTGAATGAGAGAGGTTACAACCTGGACATCATTTTCCCACATAGTCATATTCTTATCATACATATTTCCGGCTTCAACATTATGGTGTATCTGGTCCACATACTTTTCCAGATTGTTGAGGTATTTCTCAATTAGAGTAATCCTTGGTCTTGTATTCCTAGTGCTTTTGCTATCCTCAGTGTCCTTTATCTTCATTATGATAGCCTTTGCTTTCTCAATATCACTGAGGGGATTAGCCTCTTCATAGGTCTGACTCCCAATTATAATAAAATAGATCTTATCATCGAATTCCTTCTTAAAATCAAGGCTAAATGCACTGGCTACTGAGGTGTTATATAGGAGTTTATCATATCGATTATTATATATAGTCAGATAAAAGAGCCATATGATTGCAAAGATAAGAAACGGTATTACCATAAAGAAGTAAGAAATTCGAATCTTCGTAGCCAGACCGGATTTCTGATAGATATCCTTGATCTTATCCCTAAGCATCAATCCGATCCCTCCTCACAACGGCTTTTGCTCATCCGAAATTGCAGCGGCGAGCAACCTTGTGTTTTCTTGAACAGATAAGAAAAGTAGTGAGGATCCTTATATCCCACTTCCATTCCAATCTCATTGCTCCGCTTATTCGTGCACATCAAAAGCTCCTTGGCACGATTCATGCGAAGGTCGGTCAGATATTTTACAAAGGTTTGTCCGGTCTCCTGGCTAAAAACTGAGCTGAGATAGCTGGGACTGATGTTGACATGGGATGCTGCTGAGTTTAGTGAGATCTCTTCATCCTGATAATTCTTGTGGATATACTCTTTCGTCTCTTCAATGATATTGCCGAATTTCTTGGTAGCCGCTTCATTTCGATAGGTTATAGCTTGCGTAAACAGCTTTTTGATATATAGCATAGTCTCCTCATAATCCGATATCACTTGGTTCATCTGCTGAGAGCTATGAAAGGGCTCCTCAAGCTTTAGGTTATTCTCCTTACTCAGCTTCTTAACAAAATTGGCCACAATAAAGTACATATCCATCAGTATGTATTGCCGGAAAATGAGTGACCTCTTTCCAGTCTGGGCGCAGCTTTGAAAATATCCCTCAATAAAATAATTCACCTCTCCAAGCTCTCCATTCCGAAGAAACTTCTCGACGATCTCCTTGTCTAGGTATTGGGCATAGGACATATCCAACCAAGAATTATCTACAGAAGGCTTCATCTTATCAATATTTCCTGAATCGAGAAAGCTACTTTCATTTATAATGAATCGATATGCGAATGCACGACTGGCCTCTTCGAAGGATACATTAAGCTCACTCAGTCGGTTGACCTGGCAGCCGATGCCACCAAAATAGGTCAGTTTATCATTTTTACCAATGGTCTTTTCTATATGATCAACACAGCTTTTCTGTAACTCCTCCAGCTTTTCGGCTTCATCCGCCATTAGAAGAAGTGCTATCCCCTCCAGATTACGATCAAACCACAAAAGATTGTTATTCTCAAAATACTTAGTTAGCTCCTGATATACCTGGATAACTGTTTTTGAAAAGCTTTCCTCCTGATGCTTTATTCTCGATATTTTAAACAACAGAATATTATAATAATTGGCATAGATATCAATTCCCAGCTGACTACCCTTCTCAAGAATATCAGATATGGAATGGCTATTATCAATCAGGCTATGGAAGAAGTTTCTCTTGCTCTGTACCTCATTTTCACTCATTTCCCTTTGGAACTTTTGTAGGTTCTCCTTCTCTTCCCGCTCGCTTTTGATTTTACGAGCTACCTGCTTCACTGTTCTCAACAATTCCTCTGCATTGATTGGCTTCAAAAGATATTCTTCTATCCCAATATTTATCGCTTCTTTTGCATACTCAAACTCACCGTAACCGCTTAGAATAATTATTTTGACATCCGGGTTGTCCTTCTTCACTAATCTGCTCAATTCCAGTCCATTCATGAAGGGCATCTTAATATCCGTAATAATAATATCCGGCTTTTTTTGCCGTATTTGAGTATAAGCCAGCTCCCCATCACTGGCCTCGCCACAGAAAAGAAAACCATTCTCACTCCACGGGACATTATTCTTAATACCTTCTCTTACCACGAATTCATCCTCTACTAAAAATACCTTCAGCACCCCTACCATCCCCTTTGCTTTTTAACCTTATCAACTTATTTTATCAACTTATTTTATCATTTATTTCCAATTAAAAAAATACATTAATCTCAGATTATACTCTAATTTAAGAAATATTCAAAAAAAATTGAACCATTATGATGAAGCAAGTTGGATTTTTTAAGAGATGATATCATTTTTTTATACTCACTTGCCCTGAGGGCTTTTAATTGTATAGGAATTTCAGAGAGATTTCCTATACAACTAAAAAAGGAGATGCATCTCCTTAAGTTATGCATCTCCTCGTTTTATGAAGTTTCAGATATTACAAGCTCATTAATTCCGATTTTCTTTGTTTATCCATCTTTTCCAACGCATATCGAAATGCTACACGCGGCATTATCCTACTATTCTTAACAAGATAATCATATACAAGCTGAGGTTCCTTGACAGATAGGACTTTAAGCATCCTTTACATTTGTTGGGTAATTAATTCTCGTCAAGGTCGAAATAATCCTTAAGCTTTTCTTCCTTTTTATCTAAAAGGATATCTTCCTTACGAACTCCGCTTTGAAGCAGAAGTTTAATATTATCCTTCAAAAACTCATCACTTCCTACGATATAGTAGATCGCATTCTCCTCATGAGACAGCTCGGAAAGTAGGTCGATAAATTCACGACGGGATTGCACCCAATAATTGATATAGGTATCATCCGCATAAGCTTCAAGCTCACTGCGATAAAGGAATTCACCGGAGGAATTTACATTCACATTCTTTATTGATGCAATGTTGGAGGTATCCTTATGATAAGCCAGGATAGCCGGACGAAACGCCGCTATACCTACGCCCATAGAAAGGAATATAAGGGGACGATTAGCACGCCTCAGATACATCCGGGAACCTAATTTGAAGAAGATAGCTTCATCTCCTATCTTGAGTTCGGTCAATTTCTGCTTGAACAAGGAATCACTCCCCGGCACCTTTGTCGTGATTCCGAGCTTATTCTCAGAAGGCAAGGTGGTGATTGACATATGACGGACCAATGCTTTATTTGGTAGGTCCCCTTCATCAAAACCTACATGACCGATATGAGTATGGCCTCCTTCCAACCAAGTCAAATCAGCCGGTTTTTCAAAATGATAGGTTTTAATTCCGCTTGCTTCCTCTACAATATCTATAACTTTTAATTTATACTTTTCCATAGGTATACTCCTTTATGGGCAACAACGACAAGGTTACATTTCGATTACACTATTGTATTAGAAAACCAGACTATATTCAATCACTATTATTTTACTAGTTGCACATTCCCGACAACAGAACTTGTGAGATATATGTGTGAACAAATAAGATGCGGGCAAGAGCCCGTTCTCTGATTGGAGAGCAGGCTCTGCATTGTTTTTAGCTATTTTGCACTCTTAGCAAGAGAACCATCAGCATTAAAGTAATACCATTTACCGTCGATTTCCAGCCACTTTTCAGCTACCATGCTTCCGTCTTTATAGAAGAAATACTGTCCTGCGTCATTCTTCATCCAGCCTTGCATTGAAGCCCTGGAAATCATCACTTCTATGAAGCGGCGCAACATTGCAGAAGTCTCAGCAAGTGTGATTTCACCCTGAGGATCGAATAGGTTGCCCTTCTTGCCGGTAATGACGCCTGCCATTTGCATCTGTTTTACGGCATCCTTAGCGTTGTCGCTAATTTTATCACTGTCTGCAAAGCTGTTCTCTGTATGGGCCTTTGGCACTGTGAACCCGATAACCTTGGCATAGTTTAGCATTATAACCGCTATCTGCTCGCGGGTAATAGACTGATTGGGAGCGAACTTATTATCTTCAACACCCTTTAGAATGTTATTTTTATTCGCCCACTCAATGTAGCTCATGTAATCAGCATCACTTTTTACATCGGTAAAGCTACTCTTTGTGTAGCCGCTCACATCGGCTTCTGCAAGTCGTCCCAGTGCCGTGACGAGCATTCCTCTTGTCAAGGACTTGTCCGGGTTGAATTTGGTTTTGGATGTGCTGTTTATCAATCCGCGGCTTACCACAAACTCAATATCTTCCTTCGCCCAATGATCTGTAATATCCTTAAATGCAGTATTAATCTGCTTGCAAGCAATGCCGTAGGTGGAAAAGTGATTGGTACTAAACCGTAATACTTGTTCCATAGTGTCATAGACCGAGTTTACGAGCCAGTGCACCTTCTCCTTAGCATCTACATAGACAGCCATTACATTTCCGGCATTTTCATTTTTACCGAGGGTGTAAGGGATAGTGATAGATACACTGCCTGAGCCGAAGCTCTGTACTTGTTTATTCTTTCCATAGTTTACCTTAAGGTCAAATACCGGTCGGTCCCCAATGGTTTTTTTTGCATCTCCGGTCAGCTTACCCCTGTCCTTGCGAGTTGCTGTAATGCTTACATCTGCTTTTGACTGCTTCCTGATTTCCTTTAATGCTTCCAAATCCATCTCAATTGTAATATCAGGGTTGTCCACTACCACAATGAGGCTTTCGATTTTCTTTGTAATGATGGTATCCTGAACAGCCTTTGGAAGATTGACGGTAACTTGGGAACCGGTATTGGAGCCGGTGTCTATATGAAGTATCACAACAATATTCTTTTTCTCGTTACCGTTATTCTTAGCTTCCTCAAGAGCTTTGTTAATTGAATCAATCACAGCTTTATCTGTGATGTTCGCAGTAATATTACCCTTACTGTCCACCGTACCGGAAACCTTAATTTCAACTTGTGTAGGAACATTGGGCTTGTCCGATGCGGGTGTAGCATCAATGACTGGGTTACTGCTATTATTGGAGCTTCCACCACTATTTGATTCGCCACTACCACCGGAGCCTCCGCCCGTTTCGTTTTCATCTACGATGACTACTTTCGGTACAAAATTAAGATATTTATAGCCGGATGCATAAGAGTCGTCTGCGGTTATCAACGACCCGTTAATTATTGTCGCGTCTGCGCCAGTGACGTTCGTTGTGCTTGCCCAAATATCAAACCTCGCTCCACTGGCGAAGGTCAACGCTTTGTTTACTGCACCACTGGCACCCTTAATGGTGAGACTGCCGGTTGATAGAACGATATTACGCAAACTAGAAACGATAGCAACATCATGTTCACTTTCAATCATGCCGCCACTGATATTGATATTGCTGGTATCTTGGTTATGAATTGCATTTGATTGGCTTCCTTTTGCACTCACAGCACAACCAAGCAGGGAGACTGAACCAGTGGAGGCGTTGAAAATGGTTTCTGACAAATCTCCTGATGTACTAACCGTTGCATTGGAAACGGTAATTGAGCCGCCGCCGGTATTGCAAATTGCCATTGAATTTTCACCGGAAGTGCTTATCGTTCCGCCAGAAAGCATCACCTTACCCACTTTATTATTCAAAATTGAGCTGGCTCCATTTCCGGTAGTGGTCAGGATACTGTCAGTAATTGTAAAATTGCCATCACTATCTGACCTGATGGCAGCTCCACCACCGCCTGACGCATTGATTGAGCTATTGACAACTGTTAAATTTCCTAAGAACATACGAACCGCGAATGCCTTGCTTCCGGTCGTGTCTACAGTGACATTCTCCAAGTAGAGATCAGCACCTCGCACCATCCAGATAGCATCACTTCCTGAGACAATCTTGCCATCGCCTTTTATGGTCAGACTTTCGTTGCCCAAATGCATAATTGCTGTTTGGCTACAGGACAGTGTTTTTCCGTTCAGGTCCAAGGTGAACTGTTTATTATGACCATTGGGAATTACGATAGTTGAGTCGAGGGTAACATCTTGTAAAACGGTGATGGTTTGACCCTGATCCACCGCAGCAATTGCTGACTCAAAGGTATAATAGTCAGTAAAACCGATTCTGGCAATACTTCTGATCCCACGTTCGAAGTTACTGCTCATCGCAGCTCCCGAGACGGTCACGCCGGTGTTGTAACCAGGTTCATCTGCCATTGAGATAGGATGCACATTCATGCCGGTCGCATTAGCTGTACCTTTCGAAACCATCATGTTGGTCAAAAGTCGGTTGCCGCTATCAATGGTAGAAGTATGATTGACGCTGGGCGTTATCCTTCCACCTTCGATGACGACACGTCCATTCGCATCGTTATATATAGCGGAGCATCCGTCTGCTTTGGCTATAATTTCACCGCCGGTAACGGTCACAGTACCCAGATAACAATTCCGGATAGTGTGTTGATTTTCCGAAGTAATTGTACCACCCGAGATATTGGTGTTGATAGACGAAAGAATAAAAAGTGCTGTTCCGTTTGCACTGATTGTACCACCTGAAATAGTCACATCGCCATTACCAAAGTGATCCAACGCGATTGTGTCTGCTCCGGTTGCGCTGATGGTTCCACCCATAATGGTCACTTTACTACTTTCGCTGGTGCTAATGACATAATTTCCGTTTGAACGGATGGTTCCACCCTCGATCGTCACATTGCCAACGCTATTGATGGCACCTGTGCCTTCCGCGTATACATTGCCGTTTAAAATAGTCATATTACCGGTACCGGAATTAATAATAGCGGCAGCGGTATAGCCTATTTGCGGCGTAATGCGTTTGACAATCGTGCCGCTGTCAAGAATGAAGTCGCCGGAACCAGAATTCAAGATTGTGCCCTCAGAATAATCATCCGAGATAATTGTACCGCCTATAAAGCTGTCCTTAATGGTCACCGTCCCACTGCCACCAAGCCAGAAGGCTTTTCCATAGCTTAAAGTGATGGATTTTCCTTTTAGGTCAATGACACAGCTTTCCGAACCCGTCTTATAAAATGTACTTGATGATGTAATATTTTTTAGAATAGTAATCGTCTGACCGTCGGTCGCCTCATTCAATGCAGTTTGAAGACTTACGTACTTCTTCCCGTCAATTTCTGCATCGTAGGCTTGGTCGAATGCGAGATATTTATATTTGGAGATTAATGCGGGGTCGTAATCTGTTTTTGGAGTTCCTTCGAAGGTTTGGCTAGCGATGACAGCTACATCAGGAAAATTCGTAAGGTCAGGTGCCAGGTTTACTGCGCGTTCTGTACCCTTGATGATGGTTTTTCCACCTGATATAAATAAGGAGCCAGACTCCATAGCAACCCCTTCTGCTAATTCTCCCGTCCCGATGATTTCACCGCCAAAGATTTGGACAGCGCCTCTTGCCTCGTTATATATTGCTGCCGATGCTAGACCGTTTGATTTCACTAGGCCACCAGTCATAACAACAGTGCCATCCGAAAGGTTGTCAATCGCAACAGCTCCGGCTCCATCAACACTGAGGGTACCGCCTAGAACAAAGATTTCACCGATATCTTCATTATGGATCGCATGGGAGCGGTTGCCGCTTGTGATTATGTTAGCCATATTGATTTGAATGGTGCCTTTACTTGCGTTCAACACAGCAATAGAATCACTACCACTGATCGTAATTTTCCCCGTTCCGACACTGTCCTTTATTAGTAGAATACCGGTGCCCTTGTGACGGATGGCCGTTGACTTGGACTTTCCAGTAATAGTGAATCCATTCAGGTCAAGGGTGAAGCTTCTGCTGTCACTGGGGGATGTGATTGTTGAAGTCAGTGTTATGTTGCCACCTAATAGGATGACTCCGTCTTCTCCAACGTTATTAAAGGCCGATTGTAAAGCAGCTTGTGTGGTGACAGGACTACTGCTCAAAGCCATTGGCTCCATCATCAATGCCATTGGCATTTCCTCTTCCACAACAACCATTATTTGGGGCAAGTCGGTGCTTACCAAATACCCTTCAATCACAGGTGTGAAGCAATATGTCCCTGCGGATTCGCTGTCATATTCAGGCTCCGCTTTCCATTCTATGGGTATTACATGATTTGTCTCTTCCCATGTGATAGTGGGGGAAGCTTCTTCATTCCCTTCGCCCAGATCTTGCAAGAGCTCTCCTTCGTTCAAAGTACTCGAATCTGGCACAGGCTCTTCTTCACTCACTATGCTCGAATCCGGCATAGGCTCTTCCTCATTCACTATGCTCGAATCTGGCACAAGCTCTTCTTCATTCACCATGCTCATATCTGGCATAAGCCCATCTTCACTCACTATGCCCGAATCCGGCATAGGCTCTTCCTCACTCACTATGCTCGAATCCGGCATAGGCTCTTCCTCATTCACCACACTCAAATCTGGCATAAGCCCTTCTTCATTAAAAACGGCTGTCTTCACCGTAGCAACCAGTGTATCAGGCAGTCCGATTTCTTCTATGGACGTGCCCACCGCAACGGTTATTTCTGTTTTTTCGAGGGGTGCGAACCCTATGATATTGCCGCCTGTATCAATGGTTGTACTTGCTTCCTCCGCCATTGCTGAAACCGGCAGCATGGTCAGTACCATGCATAGCGCAAGAAACATACTCATTAGTCTTTTGTTCATAAGATCTGTTCCTCCTTCAGTAATATGGTATATCAACACCTTTTCTTCTATTGGATCTACGTATCCAAAAATGTAATCTTCTGGTATCTACTTTATCATAAAATTTTCCTATCGACCGCCTGCTGCATGAATCATGTTTTTTTCGACATGAATTATAAGACCGAATACTTTCTTTTATGACAAAGCTTTTATGACAAATCAGATAAAATGCTTCTGCGCTTACGAAAGTTTGTAATATGAAATCAAAACGGACCAGATCCCCACATCACTTAGTATGATGCTATGGGAATCTGGCCCATGATAAGGCTCAGATATTTTCTTATGATCGATAAAGGGATAATAATACTAATATTTCGTATCATACGGCCAAGGCTGACCACCTGCCATGCATCCACCGTCTACCCGATATTCGCAGCCTGTAATATATGCCGAAGCATCTGAGGCAAGTAGGATACATACACCTACAATATCCTCGGGATAACCGGGACGGTTCATGGCAATACGATCCAGTAGATATTTTGATCTCTCCGGATGCTCCCAAGTCACCGTGGTAAGCGGAGTTTGGATATGCCCTGGACTGATACAGTTCGTTCTGATATTGTATTTAGCCAATTCCACCGCCTGTGCCTTCGTAAATGCTACTATACCGCTTTTTGTCGCTGCATATACAGAGCATCCACCCAGTACCCAGCCTGTATTATGGGATCCGATATGAATGATATTTCCATAATTTTGTTTTCTCATATAATAGGCAACCGTTTGGGACATCAAAAAGGTTCCCTTCAGATTGATTGCCATAAGTCGGTCATAGGTTTCCTCTTCTACATCCAGAAAACCTTCTCTTTTATTCACTCCTGCGCAATTCACAAGAACATCAATATGACCATATAGATGATTGATTTCCTGGACACAGGACTGAATGTTCTCCTTGTCCATAACATTCAGTATATGGGCTGAGGCCTTTCTTCCTGCTGCCATGATTTTATCTCTTAATTCATCTAGGCTCCTTTGATTGATATCACATAGGGCAACCGTAGCCCCTGACTTTGCCAATCCTTCGCATAATTCGCTTCCGATACCACCTGCTGCTCCGGTGAATATTACAACCTTTCCTTCTAGAGAAAACAGACTCTCCAAATATGATTTCTCTGCCAAGATTATATCTCCTTTTCTATATAGGATTGAATAGATCCCTTCAACAAGCCTTACTTTATTTGCGAATTTGTGTACCTGATAGCTTCTCATAGTACATTGCGATGCCACTATGATCATTCTGTCCATAGCCGTCTGCATGGAGCATCTGGAGCATTTCCATGACCGAAGCAGTAAGAGGAAGTGGTGCTCCCACCTCATGACCGGTCTCTAAGGCATTGTTTAAATCCTTAATGTGAAGATCTATCTTAAATCCGGGCTTAAAGTTACCCTCTGTAATCATAGGGATTTTTGCATTCATAACAGTGGAGCCTGCCAGCCCTCCTTTGATTGCATCGAACACCTTAATAGGATCGACCCCTGCTTTGGTACTCAACATAAAGGCTTCTGATACCGCCGCAATATTTAGGGCAACAATTACCTGATTGGCCAGCTTCGTTGTGTTGCCGGCCCCAATATTTCCGCAATGCACTGCGCTGGCGCCCATAAGCATTAGGATATCGTATACCTCCTTAAAGACCTCCTCATCTCCGCCAACCATAATAGAAAGTGTTCCATCAATTGCCTTCGGCTCTCCTCCTGACACAGGAGCATCAAGCATTCTTATTCCCTTTGCCGCGCAGGCCTTTTCAATATCCTGAGATGCTTTGGGGGCAATAGAACTCATATCCACAAGAATCGTTCCTTCCGATGCACCTTCCAGAATACCATTCTCTCCCATAACCACTGTCTTTACATGTGGACTATTGGGTAACATTGTGATAATCAGTTTACATTCTGCTGCTACCTCCTTAGGAGAGGTTGCTGCCTTTGCACCTGCTTCCACCACATTCTCCACGTTTTCCTTTATCACATCATAAACTACTAACTCATGACCGGCTTTCATAAGGTTTTTCGCCATAGGCTTTCCCATGATTCCAAGTCCTATAAATCCTATTTTCATATTAACCCTTCCTTTCCTTCACACTAATTTAAAATGCCTGCCCTTTGTGTTCCTACCCACTATTTAGCCATCTTTCGAATTGCCTCTATAAGATGCTCTGTCGTCAACCCATAGTAATCCAGCACATCCTTATAGCAGTGAGCGCTACTACCAAAGGTATCATTTACCCCTACATATTCGATTGGTTTGCATTCTTTACAAAGCACCTCTGCAATTGCGCTGCCCAAACCGCCTACGATACTATGCTCTTCTACTGTTACCACCGCTTTACATCCGGAGACCATAGCAATCACTGCTTCCTTATTCATGGGTTTTATGGTACTCACATTCACTACCTTGACGGATACTTCACCTTTTAGTACTTCTGCCGCTTCCAAAGCCTTGCCTACCATGATACCGGTGGCAAATACAACGATATCACTGCCTTCTCTTAGTACACTCGGCATACCGATCTCGAATGGCTTATCCTCAGGTGTAACATTATCATAATCATTACGGTTTAATCTTAGATAGCAAGGACCTTTCATATCTACGATAGCTTTCACTGCCTGCACTGTCTCATTGGCATCCGCAGGACAGATTACTGTCATATTAGGAATTGCCCTCATGATTGCTATATCCTCTACAGACTGATGGGTTGCACCATCACCAAAGTCAGATAAACCGGCCGAGGAGCCACATATCTTAACATTTAGTTCACCGATTGAAATTGTCTGTCGTATCTGATCGTAAGCACGTCCTGCTGCAAATACTGCAAAGGAATTCGTGAATGGAATCTTTCCTGTCTGTGCCAATCCTGCTGCAACTGAAGTCATATTTGCTTCTGCAATTCCCATTTCAAAATGTCTATCCGGATATGCTGCCTCAAATAGCTTTCCCATGGTCGAACCTCCAAGGTCAGCATCCAGTACAACAATTCTTTTATTCTCTTTCCCTAACTCTACCAATGTATTACCATAAGCCATTCTTTGATTTGTATATGACATTATCCTATCCTCCTACTTAAGACAATTCCTTGAGAGCCTGGGCATAGGTTTCTTCCGTCAGCATTCCATTATGGTACCCCACCACATTTTCTGCGAAGCTAACGCCCTTTCCCTTCACTGTGTGAGCCACAATTACAGTAGGTTTGCCCATTACCGTATCTGCTTGATCTAATGCTGTCAATATTTCCTCCATGTTATGCCCGTCAATCTCAATTACATTCCAACCAAAGCTCTCCCATTTCGAAAGGATCGGATAAGTGTTAAATCGATCAGTAATTGCACCATTCGCCTGCAATGTGTTATTGTCCAAAATAGCAACCAGATTATCCGCCTTAAAGGAGCTGGCTGCCATTGCAGCTTCCCAAATCTGTCCTTCCGCAATCTCACCATCTCCAACCAGGACATATACCTTTCGGTTAATCTGATCAAGCTTCATGCCTAGAGCCATACCTAGCCCTATGGATAAGCCCTGGCCTAGGGAACCTGTTCCTGCCTCGATACCGGGGGTCTTCTGTACGTCCGGATGTCCCTGAAGATAAAAGCCAATCTCCTTCGTATTCTTCAAATCCTCTACCGGAAAATATCCAGCCTCTGCTAAGGCGGCATATTGTAAAATAGCTACATGCCCTTTGCTTAAGAGAAACCGATCCCTATCCTCCATCCTTGGATTTTTAGGATCGTGCTTCATTTTATAAAAATACAATGCTGTAACAATATCTGCCGCTGAATTGGAGCCCCCGATGTGGCCTGCTACGCCTACACCGATGCTAATCACAACATCCTTTCGAATTTGCTGTGCTTTTTTCTTCAGATCTTCGATTAATTCTTGACTATATCTCATGATCATTCTCCTTGTATTCAAAATAATCAAAATCTGCATACACTCCCTGACCGGATAAATCCTGACAGCAGATACCGATAAAAGCTCCTGTGAACATAAGATGACCAGTAGGTGCATAGTAGTCATCGGATAGAACGGTTGCATCCAGAGCTTTTCCGACCCGGATATATTCCTTACTATCCAGGGAATAGGAGAAATATGCTTTTTCTTTTAATGTTGTTAACCTAAGATAGACCTCACCTGTCTCTGGTAATGGTATACCAGCTCCGATAGGCTGAGAACCCTTGCCCAGTACGTTGGATAGGATGCTTAGTACTCTGCCCAGTCTCTCGTCCTCTGTTATGTATAGATAATAATAGCTTAAGGATTCATAGTAATAGACAAGTCCAGCCATCGTCTGGAAATTCTTTGGTTTGAAATCTACCTTGGTGGTTACCTCACAGTTAAAGCTTTGCTGTCTATGTGCCAGCAGTGACTGGTGGTGACAGGAGGTAAAGGATTCCTTACCGTATAATCGTAAATAACCGGGTCGCTCCTTCAAGGAGGCTCGTTCAGCCAAGGGAACCCGCAGTGTCTGTAGATGAAGGCTCCAAGAATCTTGATTGAAGTCTTCCATTAAATATCTTTTTTCTACTGTAGAATCTGCCTCTATACCCTCTATTTCTACTGTTAGGCTCGGGGCATTACCACCATTGGCAAGGCGGAGCCAACCGTCCTTCCAAACCACCTCTTGTATCGCAGTCTCCCTTCCCAGGATGCACATACGTTCTTCACCAACCGGTCTTCCACAAAGATGTACCATATACCACCTTCCGTTATGTCCCTCTGTAATACTTGCATGACCGGCCTTTTGGAGGGGATTATCAGGGTCGTGTAGGGAGGTCAATATGGGATTCATCGGATCCACCTCATAGGGGCCTGTAATGCTTCTGCTTCTTGCCACGGTAACTGCATGGGCATATTCTGTTCCGCCCTCGGCAGTCAGCAAGTAGTAATAACCGTCATGCTTATAGATATGAGGTCCTTCGGTATAGCCCAAGGGAGTTCCCTTAAATATATTAACCGGTTCTCCTACCAACGCTTTCCGTTCTTCCGAATATTCCTGTAATACGATACCACCGAATTTCGAATTATAGTGCCGATAATCCATAACCATGTTCACCAAATACTTTTTACCGTCGTCATCATGGAAAAGAGAAGGATCAAAGCCACTTGAATTCAGATAGACCGGCTCGGACCATGGACCCCTGATGTCCTTTGCTGTTACCAGATAATTATGGGTATCCTTGAACATGCCAAGAAAAGCTTTTACGTCTGTATAAATAAGATAATATGTACCGTTACTATAAGATAGACAGGGCGCCCAGATACCGCAGGAGCTCTGATTTCCCAGCATATTAAGCTGTGATAGTCTATTAAGCGGATGACCAATTAGCTCCCAATGGATTAAATCGGTGGAATGATGAATCTGTACTCCCGGAAACCATTCAAAGGTTGATGTCGCAATATAGTAGTCATTGTCTACCCTGAGAATGGAGGGATCCGGATTGAAACCTGTTAAGATTGGATTAGTTGCATAAGCCATAGTAAGATCTCCTTTACCCTTTTAGTCCTGTGGTTGCAATACCCTCAATAAAGTATCGTTGAGCAAGAAAGAATAGAACAACAACCGGTAATACTGCAATACATGCCATTGCCATTACCTGATTCCACTGCACCACGGTATCTGCATCAATGGAAAGACGAAGTGCCAGAGATACGGTGAACTTCTTTACGGTATTGATATAAATTAGAGAATTGAAGTAATCATTGTAGGTCCATAAGAACTGGAATAATCCAGCAGAAAACATAGCCGGCTTTAGCAGTGGCAGTAAGATTTTATAAAGTACCTTGAAGGTTCCGCAGCCATCTAAGTAAGCTGATTCATCTAATTCATTGGGTAGCCCTCTCATAAACTGTATCAGCATATAGGTAAAGAATGGATAGCAGGCAAAAATGGCCAGGACATAGAAGGGCCAGTAACTATCTAACAATCCCAGCTTACTGAAATTCGTATATCTGGGAATAATGATTACCGCATTGGGTAACATCAAGGTGGAAATCAATATACTGAACAGCAGCTTCTTGCCCTTGAAATTGAAGCGTGAAAAGCCATAAGCTACGAGAGTACTGGATAGCACCGTGAATAATGTTGTAGGCATAACTAATTTAAAGGTATTGATAAAGAATGTGGTATAGCTAATTCCTCCTGCACTAGTCCACCCTCTAATATAGGGCTGTATACTAAAGCTCTCCGGAAGAACTTTCAGCGAACCAAATATTTCGTTATTTGATTTAAAGCTTGCAAAGAACATCCAGATGAGAGGATAAACCATAAGAAGTCCTATTATAATGATACAGGTATAGGAGATATCCCCGCGTATTTTCTTAATTAATTTTTTATTCATAATTCTCGCCCTCTTTCTATCAGCATGATCTGTTAACACTTATTGTAGTTAATGTTATTTACTCTCATCTTCATAGAATACCCAGTACTTTTGAGTTCCAAACAGAGTCAGGGTAATAACCAGAATCAGCGTGAATATGATCCAAGAAGAGGCACTTGCATATCCCATCTTATGGTAAGCGAATCCGTCATTATAAAGCTTCATCCCCAACATGTAGGTGGATTTCACTGGTCCGCCCTTAGTAATAACAAACGCAGAAGTAAAGTTTTGCAGTGCATTGATTGTCTGCATAATGATTGTAAAGAATAGAATAGGAGTAATCTGTGGAAATGTAACTTTAAAGAAGGCCTGAACTTTATTTGCACCATCAATTCCGGCTGCTTCATATAAGGATTTGGGTACCTGCTTGAGTGCTGCCAGGAACATGACCATAGATGAGCCAAATTGCCACATTTCCATGGTGCTAAGGGTGAATAAAGCAACTTTAGGATCGCCTAACCATGAGATACCTCCGAGCCCAAATACGCTCATAATCGAATTAATTAAACCATTGTCCATGAACATCAATTTCCAAAGGATCACCACTGCTATACTTCCGCCAAACAAGGAGGGTAGGTAAAAAATCGTACGAAGTATGCCGATGCCCTTTCTTTCCCTGTTTAAGAACAAAGCAATGATTAATGAAAAGATGATTTTACCCGGTACCGTGAGCAAGGTATATTTTAATGTCACACCCAAAGATTTGTAGAATTCTGCATCCTTCGTAAATAATTTAATATAATTAGCGAATCCTACAAAATTCATTTTGCCGAAGGCATTGTAATCAGTAAAAGAATAAAAAAATGAAGAAACAAAAGGATATACTTGCAATGCTAATAAGCCAATAAGCCAAGGTAATATATAAATGTATGCTTTCTGACCCCTTTTTTGTAGTAATGAACTTTTCATTTTGTGTCACCTCGCTCTCTTATTTCAAAAGAACTGCCGTTAAATAATGACCAATGTAAAATCACATAACATTATTTAACGGCAGCTTGATCACCTAATGGATTTGCTATGTAGCTCTATTGTGCGGATAAATAATTCTTGATTAAATCTATGACTTCCTTCGCTGCTTCAGAAGGAGACTTTGCGCCGTATGCAACACTTTCATACGCATCTGTAAGAATAGCTGATACTTCTGCGCTAGTTGTCTTACCTCCGTCAGAGAAACCTTTGTACTGCTGGCTTACATCAACTGACATCTTTGTCAAAGGATTAAGGGTTCCAGCTGTAGTCACAATCTCCTGAGCCTTTGCTGTCGGAGGAACAGAACGAACGGTACCTAATATTTTAGTTGCTTCTTCATTGTTGAAGAAGAAATCTAGGAATAAAGCTGATTCCTCCGGATACTTTGTCTTTACATAAATACCCATGAACTGAGGAGTGTCGTTCGCCCATCCATCACTTTTTGCATTTGCATATACCGGCATACAACCTGCTATATAATTAGCGTTAGGATTACCTGCCTGTAAAACATCTGCGCTAGAGGTATATCCCACGCTTGCTACGTATTTACCAGCAATCCAGTTTGGATCATCCTGAACATTATTACTGTAGGATGCTATATAGGAAAGTGGAACAGCAACATTGTTATCATACAATTGCTTTACATAATCTAAAATCATGGTAAACTGTTCTTCGGTTACTGTGAGCTGATTATCCACTGTGATAATAGGCAGTGCATTCAGCTGTCTTGGCATACAACGCATAATGAATGGCATCATAGTACCTACATTACCTTGAAGGAGGTATAAAGAAGGATCATAAGCCTGTACCTGCTTACCCCACTCAATTAATTGATCCCAATCATATTGTTTCGTAAAGTCAATGCCGATTTCATCTGCCAAATCCTTGTTGACGATGATTGCAGAACCTGCTTTTCCTGTAGGTATCGAATATTGGCTGCCAGAGCCGAATTGTCCATTATTCTCAAGGAATATGGGATCAAAGTTTGAGAAGTCAATACTTGTCTCTGACAGATTATAAAGCAAATCCTGACTATGATATTCAGGCGCTGCACCGGTTTCCATCTGAACGACGTCAGGAGCGGTGCCGGATGCGAACTGTGTCATAAGCTTATCGTTGTATCCATCAATCGAACTGTATTCTGCATCAATTGTAATCCAAGGATACTGTTTCTCAAAAAGTTCAATTACCGCTAAGGTCGCTTCATGTCTTGCATCTCCACCCCACCAGGAGAAACGAAGATTAACCGGCTCATGCTCTTCAGTAGCCGATACGCCAGTGTCTGTAGAAGCTGCTTTTGTGGGTTCTGTACCCGTCTCGCCTTTGGTACTGACGGTAGAGTTGTCGCTTTTGCTACATGCGGTTAATGATACCGCCATTGCTGCAACAAGAATCATCGTAGTAACTTTTTTCAAAAACATACATAATACCTCCCATTTTTTTTATTGAGTATACTTATTCCAATTAGGCAATAAGTTCTTTCAATGTATTAATTCTAACATTCATAAACCGAAGCGAACAGGTATCGGAAATATCATAAGAACTCATAAATTACTCTTATTTTGCTTCAGGGTATCATTTTTTTATATTTTTATTCCATTCTTCATATTCTATAATGTTTTTGATGTGATCTATTATGAGATAGTCACCACCTAGAGCAACTCATTGATTTCCGTTATCCGAATCGGTATGCGGAAGCAAATAACTGTTCCCATACCTGACTTACTTTGAATATCCAGTTTGCTATCCTCTCCGTAGCGCAATATTAACCGCCGGTTTAAATTAGTTAAGCCAATGTTCTTTGCCTTCGGATCATTGATTTTTACCTTCAATTCCTCTAAATGCTGCTTTGACATTCCACAACCGTTATCAATAACACAAATATATATCTGATCCTTTCTCTGATACACCTTAATCTTAATATAGCAACGTTGATTGACCGACTTTATTCCATGAATTACACAATTTTCAATCACCGGCTGGAGCATGAGACGAAAAATATAATTGCCGTAAAGCTCTTCATCGATTTCATAATATGTAATAATATTATTGTTAAATCTAACCTCCTGTATCTCCAGATAGGCCTTTAGATAATCAAGCTCTTCTCTTATGGTAACTGCTTCTGTAGGATCAACCAATGCATATTTCATAATGCTTGACAGCTGTTGAACCAAGGTATGTAAGGTGGATTGGCCTCCTAATTCCTTCATAATCTCCAGATCCATGGTCTGAAGGGTATTAAAGATAAAATGAGGATTAATCTGCAGCTGAAGGGCCATCAGTTCAGAGACCTGGTGCTGATGCTGCTTCTCCAATAAAGCAACCTGCATTTGATTATTCTTAAGATAAAGAAACAATATATTATTCAATATCAGATTGTACTCATCCTTCACAACAGGCTGGGGATCCTCGATGGGCTCCCCTCGTTCCGCCGCACTAAATACTTCTACAAGGTAGGTTATATGCTTAAATGCACTTTTTGTCGTAACCCAGGCCAGCAGCATGACAATCAGAATATTAATGCATAGAATAGCTGCAGAGATCTCTACGAAATCCTTCAGGGATGTAGTGAAGGTATCATAGGAGATCATCGATACCATATAGGTTTCGAATTGGTCATTTGGCTCAATATAAAACAAGTATGCTTTACCATTCAACTTAACCCATTTCTGATTGTAAGAAGACTCTCCCTTTGAAGCAAAATCACTCACGATTTCTGAGAAGAAGCCTTCCTTTGTACCAACATTTGATGCTGCTTCTTTACTGCTGCTAAATAATACCTCCCCCTCATTGTTAAGAAGAAATATGCTTT
The DNA here is from genome assembly GCA_023411555.1 of Bacillota bacterium. Classification (GTDB taxonomy): domain Bacteria; phylum Bacillota; class Clostridia; order Lachnospirales; family Lachnospiraceae; genus Mobilitalea. Next base: position 48,656 of record JAEYOQ010000037.1, on the reverse strand, counting down.
GTCCGGGATTCAGCATGGTAAGAATTTTCTCACCAAAATCGTCCATATTAACATTTAAGATAATTACACCCTTGGCATTGGACATTCGTTGATATAGGGTTATAACATCTTTTTCTTCATCGTAGCTGTACCGCTGCAGCTTTCTGGTCTCAATATACTGCCTACTGTCGCTTGGTATCATTCTATATTGGTCATACCATCCGATGTCATAATAGCTTCTAAAAGTAGCTACTTCGGTAGAAGAGGAAGTTAATAAATTATCCAAACCGTCCATATATAGATAGATGGAGTGAATATAGGAATAAGAGTTTTCATAGCTCTTTAAAAAATTAGTCATGGCATTTAGGAATATAATATCCCTATACTCAAGAATGTCATGACTCAATAATTTCTTCATAGATAGCTTATATTGTGCATTTCTTAGGATAATATCCTGTTGATGTATGGTGCTATACATGTTATTGACAATGTTTTGGTTTATACTATCTACCGTATGTGTCCCCATCCGATAAAAATCCTTCATCTTTGCATCAATCAGAAGGTATCCCATGATACTAAAAAGCACCAGCATGGGTATAATCATGATCAACGCATAGGTTTGAAAACGTTTGATAAAAAACTTCTTAAGCATGTGGTAACTAGTTCCCCTTCCTTTGACCGTTTCTATACTCCATTGGGCTTACATTAAAATAAGCTTTAAATGCTCTGGAAAAATTTTTGGGATTATCATATCCCACATAAAATGCCACTTCATAATGCTTATAGCTGGGATCCATTAAAAGCTCTCTGGCCTTCTCCATCCTAATCTTATTCAACCTCTCCATGAAGCCAGAGCCTGATTTTTCTTTATAAATCTTTGACAGGTAATTTGGACTGAGCCCAACTGCTTCTGCAGCACCCTCTAAGGAGGCCTTTCGATAATTATTAATCAGATAATCATCCACTCTCTGGATAATCTCGTTATAGTAGGTTTTCGGCCTATTGACCTCTGTTACATTCTCCTCGTCCAGCCTAGCCTTAATACGTTCAAAACATGTCACCAACTCCTCATAGCGAATCGGCTTTAGCAGATAATCACAGGTCTCATATAAAATCGCTGCGCGCATGTATTCATAATCCTTATAGCTGCTAAAAAGAACAACTTTGATATGTGGGAATCGCTTCAGCTCCTTGGTCAGTTCAATTCCATTCATATCAGGCATTGATATATCAGACATCACCACATCCACCGGATTACTCTCAATATAGGACAATGCACTCTTAGCATCCGTAAACTTTGCCACCACTTGAAATCCAATATTATTCCATGGGAACAATTCTGATATCCCTTCCAAGATCTTTTCTTCATCGTCGGTAATAACCATTCGATACATAATACCCTCCTCAAATAATAATCTGGTGCTCGATTTCATTAACGAATCCCTTCAAAATACCTAAGGTGTGTCTCCATTTATGTTCAGTACTCTTCTTAAAAAATTCTCTTCTATTGCATAAATCTTCTCTGTCTCAAAATCAGCAAGTTTATGGCTTGCCCCCTTCACAATGTGATATTCTGCCCTATCACAACCAGCCACTTGCTTAATTGCTGTAGCCAGAGTCATGCTTTGTAGGATTGGAATACATTGATCCCTATCACCGTGCAGGAACAGAATCGGTGGACAATTTTTATTAACATAGGTATGGGGATCGGCTAATTTGACCAGTTCAGGAACCTCGGATGGCTTTCTCCGTCCAAACAGCATCCCCTCCATAGAATCTGCCTCTCCTACCTCTTTAAAGGTGGGTTCGAGTCCTAATACATCCAGTTCCTCCTTAATTCGATCAAGCCTCGTGGGGCAATATATAGCAATCACTGCCTGTACTTCACTGGTGACCTGAGCATTTCCCCATGTTTCTTTATCCTCAAGCATATTACAGGAAGAGGATAAGGCGCAAAGAGCTGCATAATGAGCCCCTGCTGATTCTCCCATCAAAGCTACTCTGTCTGGATCCAGATTATATTTCGCTGCATTGGCTTTAATATAACGAATCGCAGCCTTAATCTCATCCACCTGTACCGGAAACTGCTGCTGGTAACTCAGGGAATAGTTGATACTGACCACTGCAAAGCCTTTTCTGTTCAGCTGTAGTGCCGGTTCTAGCTTGTAGGAGCTCTTATTGCCAAAGAACCATCCACCTCCGAAAATATCTATCACAACAGGATAGGGACCTTTCCCTTCATTCGGTAGATATAGATCCAACTGCCTTCTTTCATTTCCATCCGCGTATTGGAGGTCCAGATACTTTCTGTGAATAAATTCTGTTTTCGCCGGAATATAAACTCGTTTACTTTCTATGTATTTCATTCTATTGTCCTCACTCCCGGTTATCCATTTTCATTGGTAACATTTTTCTACAGGCAATCACAATATATGTTAAACTTATTACCTAATTATACCATAAGAACCATTTGCATTACATATATGAGTTGATAATAGAGTAAAAATGAATACTTTTCATAAACTTGATACCCAGATTTTCAACTATTTGCTTGCCTAGTCCAGGAGTACTCTTTCGACGCCAAATTAGGAGTTTCTGAATGATACTCTGTTCCATAATAAACATAGTTATGCTTATTACGGAAATCAGCCGGGGTCATATGGTAAGATTTTTTAAGAGAAAACTAAAATAGGATACATTGTTAAACCCGCATTGATCCGCAATGTTATAGATAGGCAAGTTGGTCCTTATAAGTAAGAAGCTGTTACATAGCGTAAGATATAAAGGCAGGACAGAACAACATGCATCCGTCAAACAGTGTATTATGGGATGCATGTTGCCCTGTCCTGCAGTATTAGTTATTGATACAGGCCTATCCCTTTTTTGAGTATGACGGAAGGCAACCCATATACTTTTTGTATGTTTTAGAAAAATAAGACAGGTTATCAAAGCCGCATCGATATGCTACTTCCTCCACCCGATATTGTCCTGTTTGTAACATTTTTTTTGCACTCTCGCAGCGTAATAAATTGATGTATTTCACTGTAGTAATACCTGTGATTTCTTTAAATATATGGCAGAAATAGTACTTACTTAACCCGACATACTGGGCCGTATCTATAACAGTAATATTATTCTGATAGTTATCTTGAATATATCGAATGGCTTTTTTAATTATACCTATTTTCTCTGTCTTACTCTTATTGGTCAGAGTGGTTTCAGATAATGTATATTCACGATAAATATAAATAAGCATCTCTATAATGAATGCCTTTATCCCTGCTTTGTAGAGTACTTTTTTCGCTCCAAACTCCTCTTTGATCGCCAGATATCTATCCTTTACGAAATGATCCGAAATTAGTCTTTGAAAGATAATTTCATCGGTATCCAAACCAGCATCAAAGCAAAATTTACTATCTATGATAAGACAATAATATCTGGCTTCTAATTCATTGGTATGTATATGATGAACATTATTAGAATTAATGATCACAATATCATCTTTATGAGCAGTAACAATATTGGCATCGGACATGACTATCATCTCACCCTCGACGACAAATAAGATTTCAATATTCTCATGCCAGTGAGACAGGAAATCAGTATAATAGGGCTTCATGGTAGTCTTATGAAAAATAAACGGAAAAGAAGGGTCCTCGTAGGTATGTAGTTCGTAAGAATTATTATGATTCATAAGCTTCTCCAGTCCATAACTCATATATTTCAAACGTATAATCGGCAGTTACTCAAAAGCAATATTGTGTTAATTTAGAGCAATTTCAATTCTTTACCCTAGGATACATTAATTATACAATAAGACTAATTAATAAACAACTCACAGGTACAATGAAAACTCCCTCAACCCATTTCATTGTATACATCAGAAAGGATGGTTATTATGTACAATTTCCCGATTGGGCTTATGTTGGATTCCTTTAAATTGGATACAATTACTGCCATAGAAAAATCCGCAAAGCTCGGAGCAAAAGGTCTTCAAATGTATGCCACCTCAGGTCAATACTCACCAGAGAATTTAACATCTGCCAAAAGAAAGGAGCTGCTTGACGTAGTAAAATCCAATGGTTTGATTTTCTCCGCTTTATGTGGTGATTTAGGCCAGGGCTTTGGTAATAAAGATAAGAATCCGATGCTCATCGAAAAATCAAAGCGCATCATGGAGCTTGCCAAGGATTTGGAGACAAATATTATCACTACTCATATTGGCGTGATACCCCAGGACAAGAATCATGAACGCTATAAAATTATGCAAGAGGCATGCTATACCCTAAGTCGCTTTGCCGATGAGCTGGATGCCCATTTTGCTATCGAGACAGGTCCTGAGATTGCAGTTGTATTAAAGGAATTCCTTGATGGCTTAAATTCAAAGGGGGTAGCTGTTAACCTTGATCCTGCTAATTTCGTCATGGTAACAGGAGATGACCCTGTAAAGGCTGTTTACACTTTGAAGGATTATATCGTACATACTCACGCAAAAGACGGACGAAAACTCATGGAGAAGGATCCTGAGATTATCTACGGTCTCATTGAAGAAGAATTACAATCCGGTCAGTCATTTATCGAGCTGCCACTGGGCGAGGGTGACGTTGATTTTACAGAATACTTAAAGGCATTAGATGAAATTGGCTACAAAGGATTTTTAACCATAGAACGCGAAGTTGGTGATGACCCGGAAAAAGATATGAGAAACGCAATTTCATTTCTTCAGAATAAAATAATGTTTTGAGTGTCAAAAGCCTTATAATTAATGTTTTGTCAATTTGCTCAATTTCATTTTTTGATAGCATGATGCAGAATATAATTCATTCACAACACGCTCTCGCTTGGATGAGTCTCGTAATGGTACATAAGGTCCTAAAATACAGGACCTAAGTACCAACGGCCTCATACAGTTGTTCATCGAATTATATTCATCATCACGCTAAAAGCCTGGATAGAGATGTGCAAATTGAAAACCAAGTTACATGTAAGGCTTTTGACACTCTACTCAAATTGATAATGAGTCCATAGGAGGATTTTACAGATGAATAAACTTAAAATAGGTATTATCGGAACTGGTTCTATTTCTGAATCACACATAGGCGCTTACTTGAAGAACAAGAATGTAGAACTATATGCTTTCTGTGATATTAACGAAGAACGCTTAAAATATATGGCAGAAAAGTATGGTATTAAGCATACTTTTACGGATATGAATGAAATGTTGAAGCTTGCGGAGCTGGATGCAGTCAGTGTATGTACTTGGAATAGTGCACATGCTGCATGTACCATTGCAGCTTTAGATGCCGGTAAGCATGTACTGTGCGAAAAGCCAATGTCAATCTCCGAAGAAGACGCAAAGACTATGAAGGAAGCTGCCGAAAGAAATAATAAGCTATTAATGATCGGTTTCGTTAGAAGATACGGCAACGACTGCAAAATCTTAAAAGAATTTATCGATGCCGATGATTTAGGTGAGATTTATTATGCGAAAGCTACCTATCTAAGAAGAAAGGGTAATCCGGGCGGATGGTTCGGCGACAAATCCCGTTCCGGTGGTGGTCCTCTCATCGATCTAGGGGTACATGTCATCGACCTGGTGAGGTATTTACTCGGTAATCCCAAGCCTATCTCTGTATACGGAGCAACCTTCCATAAGCTGGCTGATCGTAAGAATATCAAAGGCAAGAAATTTTATCAATCTGCCAGCGCAAGCGAGAATGATATCTGTGATGTAGAAGACCTGGCATCTGCTATGATTCGCTTTGATAATGGTGCTGTACTTTCGATTGAAGCAAGCTTTAGCTTAAATATTAAGAATGATGAAGGAAAAATAGAGTTATTTGGTACAAAGGGCGGTGCAAAATTAAACCCTGAGTTAGAGATATATAATGAAATGCACGATTACTTATCGAATATTACGCTGGATGCGGAAACTGCCTTAAGCTTTGATGGATTGTTTGAGAATGAGATTAATCATTTTGTTTCCTGCTTAACAGATGGAACACCTTGCATCTCACCGGCTGAGGATGGTATTGATATTATGAGAATACTGGATGCCATATACGAATCTGCCAGAACCGGCCATGAGGTGATCATCAAATGAAATTAGCCGTAAGTTCCTATAGCTTTCATCGTTTATTATCATCCGGCAAGATGACCCAGCTCGATTGCATTGCAAAGGCGAAAGAGATCGGTTTCGAAGCCATTGAATTTGTAGATATCCTTCCTCCAGAGGGTATTACCCGTGAAGATTATGCCAGGCTTCTGGCCGCAGAATGTAAGCAGCAAGATATGAAGATCTCCTGTTTTACCTTTGGCGCAGATTTTATCTTCGGAAGTAATGGTGATACACAAGCTGAGATTGAAAAAGTCAAGCATATGATTGATATTGCCGAGATTTTAGGCGCTGGTATCGTACGTCATGATGCAACCAGAGGAGATGGCAGACCCTTTGATACTGTATTGCCCCTTCTTAGTGATGCATGTAGAGAGATCACTATTTATGCCGCAGCTAAAGGGATTCGTACCACAGTGGAAAATCACGGCTTCTTCTGTCAGGATAGTGAACGTGTAGAGAAGCTTTATCGTGCCGTAGGGCATGAAAACTTTGGTTTACTTGGTGACATGGGTAATTTCCTATGTGCTGATGAAGCTCCTGAGAAAGCCTTCGGAAGAATTGCACCCTATATCTTATACGTCCATGCAAAGGACTTTTATGTAAAATCCGGGCTTCACCCAGATCCAGGTACCGGATATTTCTATTCCCGTGGCCATAATTATCTGAAGGGTACGATTGTAGGTCATGGCGATGTTCCAGTCAAGCAATGTCTCTCCATATTAAAGAGCGTAGGCTATGATAGCTATATCGCAATTGAATTTGAAGGTATGGAGGATACCATAACCGGCATAACAATCGGTTACGATAACCTAAGACGATTTATCAATGAGATATAAGTAGCGTATTATTTAAAATATCAGCTTCGCAGATATTCTGTGAAGCAATTATACAAAGCGGCAGTGCCGGCAGCTTGAGGTTTTCAAGCACCAGCACTGCCGCTTTTGCTTTATGCTATTTTACTATTTGCTTTCAGTACTTAATTCTTTTGGTGTATCTTTGGTTTCTCCATAGCTATTAAAGGTATAGCTAACACCGCCGATGGTTTGCTCACCGGTAAGTGCCTTGCCATTCTCATAGTACATCCACTTGCCGGAGTCATTCCTTACCCAGCCCTGCGCTGTATCACTGGATATCATCAGCTCCACAAAGCGTTTCAGGACTGCACAAACCTCTGCACGGGTGGCTGTGCCCCGTGGGTTAAATTTATTACCTTCTTTGCCACGGATGATACCTGCCATCTGCATCTGCTTTACTGCATCCTTTGCCCAAGCACCGATATTTACATCGTCTGTAAAGATGTTTTCTTCGTATACCTTTGACATAGAAAAGCCGATTGCCTTAGCGTAGTTTGCCATGATAACCGCCATCTGCTCACGAGTGGTTTCGCTATCTGGATCAAACATATCAGCGCTAATGCCGTCCACAATGCTATTCTTTGTTGCCCATTCTACATAAGCCATGTAGTAGGCATCGTCTTTCACATCGCTGAAGCTGCTGGTTTTGAACTTACTTACATCAACCTCTGCCAGTCTGCCAAGAGCAGTAACAAGCTCTCCTCTTTTTATGCCTGTGTTTGGACTAAAGGTTGTGGCACTAGTACCACTCATGAAGCCGCGAGCGACTACAAAATCAATACTATCCTTTGCCCAATGACTAATAATGTCGGTAAAATTGCTTTCTACCGTTTTGTAGCCAACACCGTAGGTGGAGAAGTGATTGGTGCTAAAGCGAATTACCTTGTTTACGCTGTCGTATACAGAGTTTGTCAGCCATTGTACATTACCCTTTGCATCAATATAAATCGCATGAAGATTTCCCGCTTTTTCGTTTGCACCCAGTGTATATGGGATTTCTACCACCACACTGCCTGAACCAAAGTCTGAAACCTGTTTGCCACTACCGTAGTTTACCTTGAGGTCAAAGACAGGGCGAGTACCGATGGCTTTTTTGGCCTTGCTGGATAGCTTGCTCTTATCCTGCTTCGTGGCAGTAATTTCTACATCTGCCTTTGCCTGTTTATTAATTTCTTTCACGGCATATAAATCCATATCAATTTTAATATCCGGATCGTCTACCACCACCACGGTTTTCATAATCTTCCTGCTGATAATGGTATCCTGCACGGTTTTAGGTAGATATACCGTCAAGCTGTTTGCCGTTTTATTTCCTGTATCTACATTCAGCACAAGGATAATGCCATTTGCTTCGTTACCGTTTTTTCTAGCATCGGCAAGTGCTTTGTTATATGCATCGTTTATTGCTTTGTCAGTAATATTTACCGTTGCATTGCCATCTGAATTGACCTTGCCGTCTACCTTGATATTAGCCTCGGTTGGGGTATTTGGCTCTTCGGCAGGAGGTGGGGTTACTGTGATATTGCTGTCATGATTATCCGATGAACCACCACCGGAGGAAGATTCGTCACCAGATGAAGATCCGCCACCACTGCTACCGCCGTTATAGCTAAAGGTTGCGGAAATGGTATGGTTAGCTGTTATGTTCTCAAAGGTATAGCTTGCAATAATGCCTTGGCTTACACCGTCTACCTTTACTTCTGCAATCGAGTAATTGCTGTTTGGTGTAATGATAAAGGTTTTGCTTTCGCCGTTATTTACCGCTACACTGCCACTTGGAGAAATTGTTCCTCCTGTTCCTGCTGTTGCGGTAATGGTATGGGTAACAGTCGGTGCATCCGTAACGGTCAGTGTTCCATTAATGTATATGATACTATAATTTGCACTATTGTCCACTACACCACCGCTTATCGTAATGTCAAATGTGCCTACTGTATTTCCATCCGTTGCTATTTCCATGGTCGGATCAGTTGTTATGTTATCTCCGTTGACCAAGCCAGTTACATTGTAAGTAAGGGCTGGTAGTGCATCCCCCTTGCTCATGGACTTGTTGTCTGCCTGCACGGTAACGGATTTCTTCTCGATGGTGAAGGTAGCCGTTTTCACCCCCATCACGGTATCAGTTTCGTACTTAGCGGTGACCGTGTAGGTGCCCGCCCCCTTGGGCTTGCCGCCGTCCAGTGTGCCGTCAGCGGTGGTGTAGGTGTAGACAAAGCTGCCACCGGTGACGCCGGCATCCCTCACGGCCGTCTCATGGATCTGTACCATGCCGTTATAGGTGGTTAAGCCATTTGCGAAGGTGATTTGTCCACTGACATCGGTCTTACTGGTCATAGTGACATTGACGGTTTCGCTAGCAAAAGCTACGTCTGTGGCCTTAAAACGGATGGTGTAGCTCGTTCCTTCGGTGATACCAGTAAGCGCAGTGCCGGTACCAGCCGTCCAGACTTCGCTGTCGGTTTTGTATTCCATTGCGGCGGTGATACCGCTCAGCTTTCCGTCGCTGCCACCCTTGAAAGGCTTGGTGATGGTAAAGCTAGAGGTGGCGGGTGCGGCAGGACGGGCGGGGATGGTGAGGGTTCTTTCTACAATGCTGGTTTCGTGATTGGCATCATTCTTGGCGCGGAACTGGACAGTTACCGCCTCACTGCCATCCCAGCCAAAGGCGGTTGGACTCATATTGGCGGTGCAGGCTGTCCAAGTGCCACCCACACCGACCTTATACTCCATGCCCGTGGTGGTGGCTATGGTCTCTGTACCATAGTTGATGGCTGGAGCAGCAGTTAGGTCTTTTGCAGCCGCTTTCGTAATGGTAAATGGAATCGTCTTGGATGTAGTGGTGCCGTCCGACCATATGTAGATAGTTTTTTTGAGCGTCAGTACCACATTGTAGGTGCCCACGTTTATGCCGCCATAATTGGTATTGACGGTGTAGAAATCATTTGTGACCAAATCACTTTTTAACGTTGTGCCGGTATAGATCTTACTTCCCGCATCAGGCACGGTAACCTCGGCCTTTACTTTGATCTCGGTATTCGTGCTGGCCAGCACGGTACCGGTGGCCTTGACACGGACATAGTAGGTACCCGCTGCAAGACCGGTGGTCTCCCCATCGGCGCAAGGAAACACATCTTTAGTAAAATTACTGATTGTACTGTATTCCATGGCCGCGGTGGTGCCTTTGATTTTACCGTTGCTGTCCCCACCGGTGGCTACTTCCGCAGTAAGCCCTACCGGTTTATCCGCCTGGGTGATAGGAATATACATCTCTTCGCTGGCGGGCGTATATCCAACTGACTTCACTCGAACTCGAATGCCATAAGTTGTAATACCGTTCATCGGTAAGGGGGTATTCTCAGAACAACTCCACCAGGTGCTATCAGATAGTCTGTATTCCATGCTATCCTTAGATCCCATCAACTTGCCCGCGTTATCGCCATCAAAGGAGAAACTGATATTTTGGGGTACGGCGGGTGCATCCAAATTCTGCTTGTCTTCCGGGAACAGGGTATTGTATTTGAACTTACTCCAATTGTCGCTGTTATAACCAATTGCGTCTTCCGGGACGGTGATGGTGACATGCCCCTTGGTTGTGCCCGCTCTGTAGAACACATTTTCATATATCTTGGGTGCAGTCATTCGTTTAAAGTTCACAGTCTCTAAGTTACTACAGTTAGTAAAGGCATAACTGTCGATGCTAGAGATCTGTACAGGGATGTCTATAGAGGTTAGGGCTATACAGCCATCAAAGGCATAGGAAGCTATCGCTACACTCATACTGCTATTCCCAAAGTCTACACTGGTCAGAGCTTTGCAACCCTTAAAGGCGAAGCTACCTATTTTCCCCAGTTGGCTGTTATTCTCAAAAACCACCGTTTGTAATAACTGACAGTCTTTAAAAATACCGCTTTCATAACTCAAATTAATATATTCTTCGATATTGCTGACACTGGCAGGGATGGTCACTGAGGTCAGGGCTGTGCTCTCAAAGGCGTAAGCACCGATCTTGGTGATGCCGTTAGGGAGCTCCATCTCGGTCAGGGCGGTGCAGCCCTTGAACGCATAGTTACCAATGTTCTTTAAACCAGTACAATCCGCAAAGTTTACCGTTTTCAACTTGGTGCATTTCTCAAAGGCAGATCTACCTATTTCATTAAGCGAAGTGTTATTCCCAAAGTCCACACTCGTCAGGGCGGTACAGTTCTCAAAAGCGTTGCTAAGGATTCGGGTGAGGCCTTGGGGTAGCTCTAGCTCAGTCAGGGCGGTGCAGTTCTCAAAAGCGGACGTACCGATCTCTGCTACGTCACTTCCAATGCTTACGGATTGGACCACAGTGTAGTTCTTTGTGCTGCCTGATCCAACGATTCTTTCATCCGAACGCCAATTTCTAGTCCCACCATTGGTCGTGACGGTCAGTGTGCCGGTGTCAGAGTCGAAGCTATAACCATCGCCGGTAATGAGGTCTCCTGCCAGTGTGGCTTGGATTACCTGCCCGCTCAGTGTAAAAGCTCGCTCTACTGCATTCAGCTGTGCCGGCGGCAGGGTCTGTGCTTTGCACAAGCTCAAATCGGCATTTTCTACACCACAAACAGGGCAGTCTGCTTTAACGCTTTCTTCCACTGCATTTTCCTCGTCCGCAAGGGTGCATTTGGTTTCACAGTTGCAGTCTGCCTGGGGCTGATCTGGCTGTACCTCTGTGGGCTTACACAGCTTACATTCATGGGTGCAGTCTGCTCCCCCTACTGCTTCTAAGTACCCACAATGTTCATTATGCTCATGCTGGCAAACAGCAGACTCGCCGCTGTCTGTTACACTGCTTGCACCGATTGGCTCTGTACCCTCTGTGGCAAATGCCCTACTAGGCACCATGGTAAACACCATACAAAGCACAAGCATTAAGCTAAGTATTCGCTTTTTCATGTGTCATTTCCTCCATTACTAATCTACTGTAGTTATAATTTCCCCCCCCTTTAACTCGAAGGTCACCGCAGGGAGTAAGCCCTATTACCTTAAGCATCCGAATAATCCATATTCACTTTACCAAAAATCAGACAAAAAAACCGTCTTCTGCATGAAACATGTTTTTTTGACACGAAATATGGAAATATATGTAACTTGGTTGTTAATAAGCATATAAACAGCATCCCTACGAAGTAATCTCAATACGTAAATGAGATTTCGTCGTAGGGATGCTGTTTTATTATCCGTGTATGTAAAGGGGACCAATGGGAACACCCTTATACATTTATTCCATATTTACAGCTTTAGATAAGCTCCTGCTTTTAATAAAATATCCTGCATTTCTTTTATATTAATATCACTTGCTTTTTGTCCATTTTTTGCTGCAAGATATGCCGCTGCTCCTCCCGCTTCGGCAATTGCCCCAACAATCGGTGTTGTTCTTATGGCACCTTGCGCTTCAAAGGTTGCAGAGATACATCTGCCAACGGTTACTAAATTCGTAATCTGATGATTGACCAGACAGCGATAAGGAACACTGTACATGGATCCATAGGTGATATTATCCTCTTCCTTTACTACCTCGTCATCACCATCGGGATGATGAACATCAACCGGATATCCACCATGAGCGATTACATCATCAAAGGTTCTTGCCGATACAATATCCTCCAGGGTTAATGTATATAGGCCCTTAATCTGACGTGAGCCTCTTACACCGATATTAGGTCCTGTGCTTAAAAGTATGGCATTTTCAAAGCCTCTGACCCTTTCATGTAAGAAGGTCTCAAGGTTACGTACCTGCCTTCTGCCCTCGATTTCCGCCTTGGTCAGATCCCAGGGATCGGTAGCATCCAGTCCTCTGATTCTTGTTGTATTAACAATGACTTCTCCGGGGTTATTCGTTTCAAAGAAAAGGATTGCCTCTGTATTAAAGGTAAGAGCTCCATCCTCTCTCCCCTTCTTCACAATATTCTCATATCCGCTAACAGCGAGTCTGGGGGCTGTATCCACAATGTCTGTATTTCCCTTAAGGAAGGGGAATTCGTCCGGATTCTCCTTGACAAAGGCCTTCACTGCCTCAATGTCTACATTCGCCATCTTCATATTCATGGTCATGGGCTGACAAGCTCCATCCACTTCTCTTCCCTTGGTGAATTCCACTCCTGCCCATGCGGAAAGATCCCCATCACCGGTGGCATCAATATATACCTTAGCACTTATTTCACTTAGCCCTGCCTTATTGCTGATGGTTATACTCTCGATCTTACCATCGGACACCTTCACACCAGACAGCATGGTATGATAAAGAATATCGGCACCACTTTCAAGGAGCATAAGCTCAAGCTCATGCTTCATCCCTTCGGCATCAAAGGGCGTAACCGTATAGGTATATCCAATGGTATCTAGTATATGGCCCGGTGATTTTTTCTTTTCAACTAATCGATCAATCAGCCTTCCGGTACTTCCCTTTATAACCTGTCGATTCTCTACGTGATAGGTCATCATTGGTCCTACGCCGGCAGCCGTTAACATTCCGCCCATGAATCCATACTTCTCTATTACCAGCGTTTTTGCACCTTCCTTGGCTGCAGTAATAGCTGACATGACTCCCGAAATACCTCCGCCAACCACGATTACATCATAATTCATCATAACCCCAGTTCTCCTTTTCCTATCATTTTTCATTCACCTAATCTATGACATAATTTTGCAAAGCAATAAAATTATTTATCCTATCACCTGGATATTTATCTCCTTGCAATTAAGCTCCTCATTAGCGATCCATAATTTATTCAGCTGCAATACCTTGTCATAGACACCGTTTCTTTCTACTCCATTAACATAGAACCTACGCTTACTATCCTTTTCTGGCTGATAGGAGATAACCACATTGCAATTCTTTAATCTTACCTTGAAATCAAAGGCTTCAAAGGGTAGATAGGTTGCCGGTTGAATCCAAATTCCCTCATACTCGGGGCATAGGCCAAAAACATATTTTACAAGTAGCTTTAAAAGCACGTTGGAGCTACCTGTCTGCCAATCAGCCATAGAATATCCATCGATATTCTTTTCTTCGTTATAGCAATAGGAGTTTGGCATAACATAAGGCGAACAGGAGACATAATCGTGGGTAAAGGGTAGTGACTTAATCAGCTGGTTCCAAGCCAGCTCAGAATGTCCCATACGAAACATTGCCATTACTCCAAACAAGGAAGCGTGTATATAGGCTGCCCCGTTTTCTGCTGTTCCTGCCGGAAGCTTCGGTATTCTACCCACCCCTTTTGTATCCGGTTCAAAATGGGGATCAAAGGTCTTCATTCCATACTTTGAATCCAAACGATCAAAGGCATCCAGGATGATATCCTTCATACTGATATCTTCATCAAGCATACCGGATAATACCCAGAATGCATTGGAGGTCAGTCCATGACGTGACTTATGATCCGGATCATCAAAGCTCCCCACATAATAGGATACCTGATCACCCCATCCATGAACAATCCTTTTTTCTCCATTCTCGTCTGTAACGATACCATATTTATTTAAGCCTTCTTTAATCTCACCTTTTGCCTGCTTATATTCCGATAATAAAGAGGCATATTTACTTTCATCTATTTTCCTTAGCAGCTCTTCCATCTCTGTCAGATTCTGATATACCTGAAGGGATACCATTACGGATACTCCGGTACCGAATTCCTGATTAGGATCCTTACTTACGCCAAGTCCGTCAAGGGCATCATTCCAGTCCCCATACAATACCCTGACACACTTTGTAATCTCATGATCTCTGTTGGTAATCAGGTAGTTCATGATCTTTAGCATATGTTCTAAGACGCTATCTCTCTTAGGACTTTTCTTAACGATCTTGTTCTTTTCATCAATGATCTCATAATAACCGCACTCTTCCTTAAGAAAAGCAAAATCATTGGTATACTTTAGGTATGTAATAATGGTTGATATGACCCATACTCCTTGATCGATAAAAGCACGCAGATCCATCTCGTGGGGAGCACCCTCTCTGGTTGGAAGGGTATATTGTCTTGGACATCTTCCACTAGGGGCAGTAAAATCCAGTGCCTCCAGCATCTTTCTCTTTGCTGCCTCTGGCTGCCATATCAGCAAACCTTCTATGGCCTGGAAGATATCTCGAATACCAATCAGAGAGCCTACATAAGCCTGAACATATCCATTGGTAAGAGCACAGAATTCTACTTGCTTTTTTAGGTGTTCTATAAAGGGACTGAATATATCTTCTTTTAAACTCGGATTATTCGTACCTCCTAATGTTACCTTCAGCAATTCATCCTTCGCTTTTTCCTTTGCTTCAAGCTTAGTTAATCCTTCATCGACCACTTGTATATCGATTCCTCTACTCGTTAAAGTATGTAACTTGCTGATATCTTGGCAATATTCTAAGTAGTCCATTGTGATATCAAGTCGTATGATATCCTGTTCACCTAATTGAAGAGTAAGAAGATCTCCTAAGGCTCCTACCTCAGAGAAGGCACAGATATGCTTCGCTGTCCCAAAGGTCCTCTCCTTTACCGCCTTAGGTGTATGCAAGCTACTTCTGCTTCCACCAACATACTGGTATCTTGATACGGTCTCTTCATGACGTAAAAGCTTGCTTCTTTGTCCGCATTGTAGCTTTCTCTTCAGCACACCATAATTAGATATTGAAGTGGTTCTATTCAAATCTTCATTGGTCCTTACTAGAAAATAACCTAACTCATCTTCCTTATCGCTTTCATGGAAGCTGGTCTCTCGAAACCATCGGTTATCACCACTTTCAGAGATTGCATGAACCAGAAAGGGATTAAAATAAGAGGATAACACGATATCCTCCTGCTTATTGCTTAAGTTCTGAACCATCAAAGAAAAGACAATCCTTTTCTCCTCATTCACATACACTCTAATTGCAAAGCGTATCTCATTCCACTCAGTAATATAATAAACACAGGACTTGGTGAATACGGTATAGCGATCTACAGTAGCCTTTGAATTAATCATAGGTACGGATAATAAGGAAATCGTTTCATCCCTTTTCTCTGAGTCTGACCTTCCGGCAAAAAAAGCGATCCTTGGCTCCTGTCCCTCCGCCACTCTTAAAAATGGTGAAAAAATACCTTCATTGCAATGCATATAACCTGAAGAATAGGCCCAGAAATTGAAGCCATCCGGACCATATGGGTATCTGGAGTCACCATCATCTCTAGGTAAGGTCAGTATTTCATCCTGGTCGATGAAAAAGGCATTGCCAGGTAATTTTCTATCATCGTTTCTACAATTTTTTATACTTTCATACTGTTTACTGTAATATTCTATCTTATTAAGCAGCTCCGTCATATTAACCCCCTTGCTACATCTTAGTTACGTAGGTATAAACTTACCGATTGGGCTGTCGCAAAACATTTATTAAAGGAAGAAAGGTAAATCCCCAGTGCGACAGCCCCATGTTTATAATCCCAAGAACTCTCTCATTACTTCGCTGACTTCCTTTGCCATAGCTTCTGATTCCATCTCAGAATAGATCCGCAATAGAGGCTCTGTACCCGAAAATCTTGCACTAATCCAACCTCCATTGGCAAAATACACCTTAGCTCCGTCCATATAACTAATCTTTTCAATATCATAGTTAAACCTTGGAAGCCTTTTGTCCTCAAATAAAAGGGTAATTAATTTATCCTTTGTCGCTTGATCGAATTTATAATCACTTTCCAGCATATAGCTATATCCTAATTCATCGTATATTTCCTCTAATATCCCTGATAAGGATTTGCCAGTTACGCATACCATCTCGACCAGAAGGCTAGCTGCGAAAATACCATCTTTTCCATGTATATGGCCTTTGACGGAAAGACCTCCACTACTCTCACCACCAATGATAGCATCTACTTCCTCCATCTTGGAGCTGATGTGTTTAAAGCCTACCGGTACTTCGTAGCAGGTTTCTCCGAACTTTTCAGCGATTCGATCCAGCAGATGGGTTGTGGTAAGATTACGAACAGCCGGGCCCTTTAATCCTTTGTACTTTAGGAGATAGTAGTACAACAATATAAGGATATTATTTGGATGAATAAACTCACCGTTGCTATCAATGATACCCAGACGGTCAGCATCTCCATCGGTACCGATCCCAAGATCATAGCCTCTTTCCATTACCATACTCTTTAGTCGCTGAAGAGTTCCCTCTGTTGGTGAAGGCAATCTTCCTCCAAAGAGGGTGTCATGTCTGTCATTAATTAGATCAACATCACATCTAGCTGTGATTAAAACTGCTTGAAGGGAGGTTTTTGAAACACCAAACATAGGATCCAATAAAATCTTTAGATTCTTTTCTCTAATCGCATCGATATTTATTAATCGGATAATAGAATCAATATATTCATTGAAAGGATCTGACTTAACGATCAGGCCGGCTTCAACCCCTTTGTCAAAATCAATGGATTGAATCTGATCCCTACTAACATTCTCAATGTAACCTTCGATTGTCCCAGTGACCACCTCAGTAGCGTCCCTGCCACCCTCTGTGAATATTTTAATACCATTATAATCAGCAGGATTATGACTTGCAGTGATGGCAGCGCCATACTTCGCTTTTTCCATTTGGACTGTGTACATTATTAAAGGCGATGGTGCAATTTTCTCAATAAAGATAACTTTAATCTGATTGCCAGCTATAACCTCACTCATCCACCTTGCCGCTTTATCTGATAAAAACCTTCTATCATAGCCGATAACAAATCCGCATCCCTGATTCTTCTCGGCTATCATCATATTAGCAACCGCTTGGGAAAGTAATCTTACATTATCCTTCGTAAACTCTTCACCAATCAATGCTCTCCAGCCACCTGTACCAAACTTAATCATTCTGATTCCTTCTTCCCAATATGTAACATGTTATTTGTATGTGAGCAAACTATCTTCCTAAAAACTCTTCCCATATCTGCAAATATGCTTCTTTCGTATATACTGGATTAAATTCCTCTTTGATTCTTAATCCCTCTCTGGCATCATTCGAGAGTAGGTCTATTATAGTCATAGCCATTGCCTTGGCAGGTAAGATATAGGCTGCTTCTTTATCTACAATTTCGAATTCTTTACTGTGAGCCTGACCCTGAAAGCCTCCCATGGTAGGTTGTATTACCGGCATGATTGTACTTAGATCCCCCATGTCAGTAGAGCCACACATATCCACATCTCGTATGACATTCTCATTCCCAATAAAGTGCCCTATATTATCTGCAAAAAGTTCACCAAGCTCTTTATTTTGCTTCAAGGGTAAGTATCCCGGAAGCTCATTGATTTGCACCTCTGCTCCTACGCAGTAAGCACCGGCTTCGATTGCCCTATTTACTAATTGGTTGGCCTCAAGTATGGCATCAACTCTCTTCCCTCGTACATAGGTCTCCATTCGAGTATCAGCAGGAACAATGTTCACAAGATCACCACCCTTTGTAATGATAGGGTGAACCCGAATCCCATCCTCATCCTTAAATACTTCTCTCTGAACATGGATGCCCATAATTGCCATCATCGCTGCATTAAGAGCATTGATTCCTTCATAAGGGGCTCCTCCTGCATGGGCTTCCCGTCCCATAAACCTTACTGTTTTTCCGACGAAGCCTGATCCACCTCCATGAACATAGGCCTTTCGTTCGGTAATACCAGCATGGGAATGAACCATCATCGCCATATCGATATCATCAAAGGCTCCAATCCTGATTAACTCCTGTTTGCCACCAAATAATTTGATATCACCCTTATTCTTAAGCTGCTCTCTGTACTCAAGTTCTACAAACTCTTCCGCTGGGACTGCCATAAAGGCTACATCTCCATCTAGTTCTTCCATAACACCACTTTGTACCAACCCATAAGCAACACCAAGCATCGTTGCAATTTGAGCATTATGCCCGCAGGAATGTGATGCACCGGTCGCTACGTCCGCCTTAGGATGCAGTGGACAAATCACTGCATCCAATTCACCGATTACTGCCACCTTAAGTTTATTGCTTCTTCCCTTTAGATTAGCCTTAATGCCTGTAATAGCTAAAGAATCTTCATACTCCAAACCAAGTGTTTCAAAAAATCCCTTTACCAGACCGGCCGTTTTAACTTCTTTATACCCCATCTCTGGTTGATTTAAGATCGTTTCTCCAATCTGAATGATCGTTTCACGATTTTTATCAATAGCAGCAAGAACCTTTTCCTTCCTATCACCGATATTCATAGAATCATTCTCCTTTGATCCATTCATTCGCTTCCTTCCAGCGTTGCCGATTGGTGTTCTTCCCTTAAATCCAATTATTGATGTTGTTTTTCACAAATTCATCATCATTCAGATGAGGATACATTCTATAAACACGTTCTATTTCATCCTTTTGTCCAGGTGATAGGGTCTCATTCTCATTCAGACACCAGATACCCTCCATTAAGCCTTGCCTCTGTAATACCAGATGCAGCCCGGCGATGCATCCCTTAAATCCATTGGCTGTATCAAAGAAAGCTGCATTACAATCGGTTACTTCCATAGCAAGTGTTAAGAGATCAGCCTTAATAGCTTCATCCCTTGACCTGCTCTTTAGCATCTCAAATATTTTTACTGCTGTATTCGTCCATACTGACCAATGACCTAATAGACCTCCCACAAATCCTTTCTCATAGGTCTTTCCATCCTGGGTGAACTTGTAATTTGTTAATAGATCAAGCACGATATTATCATCGTTACCTGTATAAAGTGCAATTTGATCCGCTCTTTTTGAAAGGGTGGCTGCTCTTACCACATCAAGGGTTTGATAGCGATTAAAGGGCGCACTCTTTATACCGATTACATTCTCAATTTCGCAGAATTTCTGCCAGTAATCATATGTGAAGGCTCTGCCTCCAACCGAATTCTGAAGATAAAAGCCTACTACCGGTATAATCCCTGCCACTGCTTCACTGCGTTTTAGCATCTCATCTTCTGACAGATGATTTAAGCCTCCGGGACTTAATAGTACCGCATCATATCCTAAATTTAGGGCAATCTTTGCTTCCGCTACTGCCTGCTCGATAGGGCCACATACGCCGGCGATTCTGACAATGGTCTTACCTGTTCTATTTTCAAAGGCTTCCATTTCTTCAACTGCTATTCTTAATACCGGTTCAAATAAACCGACCTCAGGCTCTCTAATCTCAAATTGGGTTGTGTGTACTGCTACCGCTAAGCCTCCCACACCGGCATCAAGATAATAGCGGGTGAGCATTCTCTGCCTTTTTTCATCCAGCTTTCTGGAAGCGGTTAGCGCTAAGGGATGTGCTGGTATAAATGTACCTTCTGCAAATTTTAATAAGGCTTTTTCATGACGATTCATTTAGAAGTTCCCCTTTCTTTCCTCAAAATGTGTTGGCTTTCCTAAGGAGCGACCTCCGTCTAGTATCCATTCTGCCTGCCAGCGTATTAAGGTCTTTAAGGATACGGTAGGATAGCCGAAGGTTTCCATCGCTTGACCTGCATTGTTCAGGAATGCACAATCTGCTTCCTGTCCCTCAAAGATTGGCTCTTTACCAAGTAGCTTGCCTAGCTCTATGGCTGTCTTTCTGACCGATACTGTTTCTGGGCCAGTGATATTCATCTTTACAGCCGGATTTCCTGTATGTAATAAGGCACGGATCGCCATCTCATTCGCATCGCCTTGCCAAATGCAGTTAAAGCAAGTCGTTGTGAGACTAATGGGCTTGCCCTCCATAATATTGGTAGCAAGATCATGGAGTACGCCGTATCGCAGGTCTACTGCATAATTAAGTCTATAGATAAAAATTTCTGTTCCGTATTCAATCGAACCATATTCAAACATGCGCTCCCGTGCAAGACATGACATAGCATAGTCACCGATTGGGGTTGGTTTCGTCTCCTCGGTAGCTCCAGAATATACTGGCATCATCGGATAGATATTCCCGGATGAAAATACTACTATTTTTGAGTTCTTATACTTCTCCGCAACCAAGGTAGGAAGCCATGCATTCATGGCCCAGGTCAAGGCCTCTTGTCCGTCTGTGCCGAACTTGCGTCCTGCCATGTAAATTACATTTGCTACATCCGGTAATAAGTCAAAGGCTCCGGGCTTCATTAGATCTACGCTAATTGTTTCAATCTCATTATCCTTCATCAGCTTTGTAACTACAGGATCTGTAAAACGAGATACCGCAATCACCCTTTTACTGACTTTAGCCGCCTTGATTGCATTCTTAGCTAAGAGGGCTAAGGACGGTCCCATCTTACCACCAGCTCCAAGAATTAGTATGTCCCCATCAATCTTAGCCATATCTTCGATCAGCTTACTCGATGGTTCTGACAATTTTAAATCTAGTAATTCTTCATTCCACATATGCTTTCCTCTTTTCTTGTTTATTTAGTAAGTAACTAGTTAGTTACTTGAGAGCAAAAAAATAAATACATAAATATCCTATCAGGGAATAACAGGAATATTTCACTTGCATAGATACGACAAAAACATGGTTGTTACATGCTCGATACGTTTACTAATATTTTCATCATTATCTAGCTTCTTAGACAAAAGGGTTGATAAGGTATATCGATTGGAAAAATAAGAAAAACAATAGGTTAATAAGGATACAATGACCTGTTCGGTGTCTACCTCTAAGCGAAAGGCTCCCTCTGCTATCCCCTTACTAATAATCTGTCTTAAGAGCTCTAGCGTCGGGTCCTTAATTCCGGTAAAGTTTGTATCCTTAATATATTTTCCTTTGTTGAGATTCTCCCATTGCAAAAGACTGACATAGGAAGGATTATCTTTTAAGAATATGAAATACATCTGAATCAGCTTTTTAATTGCATTGACAGGACTTATCATATCCGATAAAATATCTAGCTCCAGATTACCAAGTCTTCCATATACATTAATTAATACAGCCTTGTATAATTCTTCCTTGCTGCCGAAGTACTCGTAAATCATCCGTTTGTTAATGTTTGCTTCTTTTGCAATTTCATCCACCCTTGTGCCATAAATTCCTTTTTCGGCAAATAGGGACTCTGCTGCAGTTAGGATATCTTCTCTTGATTTCTGTGAATTACGTTCTCTCATAAGTTACGCACACTTCCTTGTTCGAAATTAACCCTCATTGATGCTTTTACCGTTTTATTACACTAGGAAGGTGTTATATCATTGTATTCCTTAAAGGTACCGGGGTTTAGATACATTAATATACTGCATGAATAAATTGTAAATGTCAATATAATTTTGTACAAAAATGGAATATCAGCTCTTACCGCTTTTTCTATATTCGGAAGGTGTTATTCCACTGTATTTCTTAAAGGTACTCGTAAAGGTACTGGGGTTTAAATATCCTACTCGCTCGCCGATTTCATTCACGGTAAGCTCTGAATTCTTAAGTAGTTCCTTTGCATGAGATATCCTTATCTTGTTTAGATATTCTACAAAATTGATACCAAATGCCTTCTTGAAATAATTCGAAAAATACTTGGGTGTCGTATTAAACTCCTCTGCTATTTTGTCTAAGTAAAGATTTTCAGCATAATGTATATTAATATATTGCAGTAATAAATCCTTATCCAGCTTACTTTGATTTTCAGATTGAACCTTTTTCGCAGCAAGCTCAACCAAATCCTCAAAATATTCTGTGATTTTTTCAGGATTATTCAAGTGTTTTTTGACCTTACTGGTACACTCTCTTTCTGTAGCCAATAGCTCTTCCTTATCCACATTTAAATAAACCAGGATATTAACCAGGTTATTAAATATATTATCAATAATGTACTTGAACTTAATATTGCTTACATTATGTGAGACATTTGTATCAATTACTTCTCTAATAAACTTGATTCCTTCCCTTGCATTGGCACTCAGAATATAATTGGTCAACTTCTCACCAAAATTTAGGGGCATATAAACGTCATAGCTATATTCATTCTTTTCCAGGTCAATCAATGACTTCGTATTATTAATGGTTCTATAGGCAAAACAAAGCTTGATTTCTTCAAAAGCGTCCTTGCAGCTCTGAGGTTCCGTATAGAACTTACTAACTGCAACTAAGACAGTATAGTTGGCTAGAACAGTCTTTTGGAGTTGGTCTTTTACACCTTCAATATCACTTAGTAATTTCGATCTCTTTATTTGGTCATTGACGCCGACTAATGCTACCAATTGCATATTCTCAATATAAAATACAACAACAGAACAATTGCCACTTCCTATCTTCTCAAGTGCCACTTCAATGTCCTTTTTGATTTTATCCGGCATAATGTCGAAATTATCATCAACCATATTATCCGGCTGGTTTTTATCTAAAAGATCAAACCCAACCATAAGAAACTGCCTATTAAAGAAGATAGCTTTAAAATAGGTATCTATTTGATCCTTCATATCCTTATAAAATGTGATATCATCAATCATTTTAAAGAATATGCTTCTCATTACCTCTTCTTTTACATTGTCCATCTTACTATTAATAAGCTTATTTTCCAGTTGCATTTTCTCAATGCTATTATAAATATACTTATAATTATTTTGATTCTCGTCCCCATCCTGTGCCCCAACCAGCCATAATATCTTCTTTATCGGGCTGTATATGTAGATACTAAGAGCAATGCATATAAGCACACCAATGATTGTCGTTACAAATAAAATTATTTTATTATATTTGATCGTCGACAGGTAGCTTTCATAGCCGTAAGGTACTTTATTGATATAGGTAAAGGAGTTATAATCCGATTTTACGATATGATAATTGTAATCTCCTTTTTGAATGGTGGATTTATTGCCGGAATTATAGAAAACACTGTCCATATTCTCAAGATCATCTGAGCTACCCGTATTAATAATTACATTCTTGTCCTTATCAAGAACGATTAACG
Source organism: Bacillota bacterium (assembly GCA_023411555.1). GTDB lineage: Bacteria > Bacillota > Clostridia > Lachnospirales > Lachnospiraceae > Mobilitalea. Next base: position 24,868 of record JAEYOQ010000037.1, on the reverse strand, counting down.
ATGTTCCAGGCATCATGGTATTTTCATTTACTTTATCATAAAGCTTTGTCAAATCCACAAAAACAACGATCGTTCCTATAGAATAATTAATCTGATTCGATGCTACAATCGCCAAGAGATTCTTACTCGTTCCATTCGAAGACCATTCATCCTCATAATAAGCTGCTGGTATTATCTTCATGGGATGACTTGTAACAGCATAATTTCTCCAGAATTCAGGAGCATAATTGCTGTTCTTGTATTTTCTGGTAAATATACTGTGAAAGCTTTCTGTTCCATCTAAGGTTAATACCAGATCCGAATTCTTAAAATAAATGATAAAGTCCTGTATGTAATCCTGTATAATAATTGGCTTTACATTCTTCATTAGGAGATAGGCATTCTTCATATTAATATTGTTATGACCGCTTGAATCGTACAGCTTATAGGGTAATGATTCAATGGTAAATATGATGTCATTAATCTCCTTGAAGCTTTCCTCAAAGGATCTGATGATACCATTCACAACAAGATTATTGTTAACCTCTGCCTGTTCAAACATTGCATTCATGGAGCTTTTATATATGTAATAGTTTGAAACAAACATGATAGAAATCGCCAGTAGTAGGACGATAAATAACTTTAATAAGGTTTTATTAACCACATAATTTTTCATATTAACAACCTACCTGTTACAGTATTAATTGACAACTAATATTGTAACCGATTAGTTACTAATAGTCAAATTTTTGTGGTTCTTATTTTATTGTCTCGTCATTCTGCCGATGTAATCCAGATTCAATTCGTAGTTAAGCTTTTCTCCTTTGTAAAATCTCTCTATATCATCTAAGATACCATTTGTGCAGCTTTTTCGCCTATCAATGGTTGGTCCTCCCATATGAGGAATAAGAATTACATTTGGTAATCCTCTTAATCTGCTCTCCTTCGGCAATGGTTCGATCTCATATACATCAAGAGCAGCTTTGAATCTGCCACTAGAAAGCTCGTCAGCCAGTGCCTCTTCATCAATAAGACTTCCACGAGAAGTATTAATAAGAATACTTCCATCCGGTATTTTCCTCAGAAGCTCCCGATTAATAATGTGGTAGGTATCTTCTCTTTGGGCCATATGAATTGATATGATTTTACAGGTGGTCATAATCTCTTCCAGTGAAGCTCTTTCTACCCCAAATTCCTGATAAACCTCATCCGTCTTATGCTCGGAAAAAACCTTAATCTTTACATTAAAGGGCTTAAGCATAGAGACCAGTATCTGGGCAGTCATACCGAAGCCGATGAGTCCTACGGTTTGGTCTAGGATTCCTTCGTTAAAGAACGTGTCTTTCCGCCATCTACCGTTTTGTACCTCATTATTATAATAGGGGATATCCCGTAAGGAGCTTAACATATAAGCTAAGGTTCCTTCTGCAAGGGACTGGGCAAAGAACCAATTTCCACTAACAACCTTGATTCCTTTGTCAAATAACTCTTTCGTAACGAAATTGGAAGCGGAACCACCGGTATGAGCAACTAATTTTAAACGGTTGGCATTACTTAAAGCCACCTCATTGAACACGGAGCTTCCCCAACCACAGATACAAGCATCTATATCTCTTAACTTATCTTGTAATTCTTCCGAAGACCAATTTGATTCTGTATCATTCCACACCACATTACCCATAGAGTTGATGCGATTTGCAACAGCTTCTGGAATAAAGGTATCTCTCATGGCTCCCTTCGGAAGCGTAACTAGAATATTCATGTTTCTTCCTCCTATCCAAATGGCATATTAACCCTTAACGGAACCCAACATAATACCCTTAGCAAAATACTTCTGAGCAAAAGGATAGATCAATAATACCGGAACCATGGAAATAAATATGGTAGCATTCTTCAATGCTTCCGGTGTCATTTTTGCCGCTGTCATTAAGTTAGGATTGCTTGCTGTATTATCGATCAGCATATCTCTTAAAATAACCTGAAGTGGTAACTTATTTAGATCATTTAAGTATATCAAAGGCAAGAAGTAGCTGTTCCAGTGCCCCATGAAGTAGAACAATACAATGGAGGCAAGTGCCGGTTTTGATATCGGTATAATGATTTGAAATAAAATTCTGTATTCCGATGCTCCATCCACAATCGCTGCTTCATACAAGCTGGGGGAGATTGATTCAAAAAAGCTTTTTAGTATTAAGAGCTGCATTGTCCATATGGCATTTGGAATAATCAAAGCCCACATACTATTCACTAAACCAAGCTTCTGTACGATAATATAGGTCGGAATCATACCACCACTAAAGAACATGGTTATGGTAATTGCTGTAATAAAGAACTTTCTTCCAAAGAAACCTTTTTTGGCAAGAGGATATGCACCCATTGCTGTCATCAGCACGTTCACGAAGGTTCCAACCGCTGTGTAAATTACTGTATTAAGATAGGATCTTGGTATTCTACTATCCTCTAAAATCATTTTATAGGCATTCAGATTAAAACCTTTCGGGTAAAAGGTGATTTTATTCTGTACAATATAGACCGTATCACTAAAGGATACTGAAACCACATAAACGATAGGATAAAGGATTATGATACCCACGATTAGCATTACAAAACCATTAATCAAATCAAACAAAGATATTTTATTTTTCATGTATATACCCTCCTACTACCATAAGCTTTGTTCCGTTAGTTTTTTGCTCATTTTGTTTGAAATTAATAGTAAGAATAATGCAACAAAGGATTCAAAAAGTCCTACGGCTGCAGCATAACTATAATTAGCTTCTAACAAACCTTTTCTATATACATAGGTTGAAAATATATCAGCCACTTTATATGTAGTCGGAGTATAAAGTAATAGCACCTTCTCATATCCAATGCTAAACATACTTCCTGACTTAATGATAAACATTGTCGCTACGGTTGGTAGTATACTCGGAAGGGTAATATGCCAGATTGCTCTAAGTCTACTACATCCATCTACTTTAGCTGCTTCGTACAGTGATGGATCTACTCCGGCAATCGCTGCCAGATAAATAATTGCGCTATAACCCGTAGTACTCCATATTTCAGAAGCAATAAATATAGTTCTAAACCATTTTGGATCAATAATAAAATACTTTGCTTCCAGTCCCAGTGCCTGTAAAAATGTATTTATAATTCCGTGACTTGGAGAAAGAAAATCGATTACCATACTACTTACGATAACAACGGATAGAAAGGATGGTAAAAAGCTTAATGTCTGTATTGTTTTTTTGAATCTAGCATTTCTAATCTCATTTAAGAAGATTGCAAACAGGATTGGAAATGGAAATGTCCAAAGTAAAGTGAACAACCCTAACAAAAAGGTATTTTTAAATAGTAATAAGAAGTCAGGGCCGCTAAAGAATTTAATAAAGTGTTTTAAACCAACAAAGGGACTTTTAAAATAACCAAGAAAAATCCCATAATCTTGAAAAGACATCACTAATCCAAACATTGGACCATAACGAAATACCGCATAAAATATAATACAGGGTAAGAATATTATTAAAAGTTGTCTGTCTCTTTTAATATGTTGAACGATTCTACTTAATTTTGAGCTATTATTTTTCTGTTTAGATATAGATTCCGAAGAAACATTACCCATATTTTACCTCCATGATGGCACTTAGTACCACCTCAAACAATTCTGGAAAGAAGTCATTCTACATTAATCTGTCCTTGATAGAATTAAGAGAAAAGTATAATACTTTAAAGTACAAGAACTTTTAAGTACGAATACTTTTCTCTCAATTTCTTGACTAATTAATCTTCATTCATGATTAATGAAAGCTTGCAAGGCTAGTTTTCATTAATTTGCATTAAATCTTGCTTGTGCAGCATTATAGATTTCTTCAAGTCTTGATGCGTTTAATTTCTGTGCTGTATTTAACCATTCATTCCATTGTGCGTCTCCGAAATTCTTATCAAGAACATACTGAACAGCGAATTCAACACTAGCTTTTTGAATTGATGTAGTAATCTCAACCATTTCAGAGGTTTCATCATCAGTAAACTTCAACTGAGGATCAAGTGCTTCATACTTCATACCATTGTTAATCTTATCCTGTGCTTCTTGCTCTTTCTCAGTGTAGTTAAAATATGTACTTCTAGGATCAACCTTTACATACATACCTTCCACCCAAGCACCATATCTTTCTTCCAGTGTAGTGATTTCAACCTTTTCAACATCTGTAATATTAGGATATGTCACTTTGCCGTCTGCACCGATTGTATAATGCTGACCTTCAATACCTAAGGTAATCAGTTCACTACCAGAAGGACTTGTTAAGTAATCGAGCAGCTTAAGAGCAACTTCTTCGTTCTTTCCTTTTGCAATAGCAGTACCAAAGTTTGATACTTTATTTAAGCTACGGATATGGCCTGTCGGTCCAACGGGATTTGCATATCTTAAGTTATAGTCCGGAATAGCTTCTTTCACCTGCTCATAGAACATATCAAGTCTTCCAATCCAGTCAAAGGTTACAAATGCACCATTCTCAGATGTCATCTTAGCTGTCCACGAAGCAGCTGTATCAGTTACAAATTCAGGATCTAATAAGCCCTCATTGTAAAGCTTTTTCATAAAGTCGATCATTTCTTTAAACTCAGGCTGAATGGTAGCAAGCTTCCAGGTTGATGCTGCTTCATTATAGTACATAGGATAGCTTTCTCCACTAATGCCCCAGCCATAGCCCCAATCTTTAAAGATTCCATCTTGGGTTTTAGAAGCAATCGGTGTTGAGTCAGGATAAATTTCCTTTAATTGCTTCAATGCCTGATAGAATTCTTCTGTATTGGTCCATTCCTTAATGCCATGCTTATCAAAGATATCTTTACGATACATAAAGCCATGATTTACATCTCTGCTTAAGCCATATACAGGCCAGGTATAGATATTGTTCTTGTCATCGGAGTAGGATTTCATAACCCAACTATTATCTGCATTATCTACATATAGACTTTTAAAATTAGGTAGTTGATCAAGATAGTCATTGATTGCTACAAATGCTCCTTGAGCACCCAGCTTATTAACCTCAGTATAAGTACTTCCGGTAATAATGTCAGGAAGACTTCCGGAAGCCAAGGTGATATTTAACTTATCTGCATAACTAGCAGCAGGATAGCTCTGAATTTCAAGTGTTACACCTGTTCTCTTTTCAATTTCTTTAATAACATCCTTGTCATTCAGTCCCTGTACGGTACTTTGAAGCATCCAGGTCACTTTCGTTGGCTTATCTACTAATGGAAGTTTCAAACCGCCAGTATCCCCATACTGATTATCCTCTACTACGTCAGTTGCTTCTGTTGCTTCGCCTACCACTTCGGTCTTAGGAGCCTCTGTGGGATCCGCCTTTGTCTCTGCGGGTTTGCTATTGCTGCAACCTGCTAATAAGCTAGCTGCCATAGCAACCACTAGGACACTAGATATAAATCTTTTCTTCATAAAAATACCTCCTTTTTTTGATAAGCACATACTAGCATGACTAATTATGAAAGTATATAAAGCAATTTCTTGCACTTCACGTTATTACGTCGAATAAATTATAAATCTTAAAAACCCCTTTATTTAAAGGGTTTTGGCCCATGTAGAAAATGATAAACGTGTAGAAAATGATAAAGTGACTAAAAATTTGTTGCTGTTGACATCGATCTGGTATGATGCTACCATAACCTAGAAATCTTACCTGGAAGGAAGGGACATCATGATTAGAGTTGGTATACTTGGTTCAGACAGCAGTCATGCGTTGGCATTTTCAAAATTATGCAATATAGCGGACGAGGCTACAGGAGCATACGCATTTCCTGATATCAGAGTCACAACGATATATGGACTTGATGAAACGCAGACTAAAAATGTGGCTTATGAAGGCCAAATTAAATCGATCGCAGCTACTCCGGAGGAACTATTAAAGGATGTGGATGCTGCTATGATTTTGTTCCGAGACGGTAACCTACATGCCTCCTATGCATTACCATTTATCAAAGCAAATATTCCAGTTTGGATTGATAAACCCTTCACTGTGAATATACAGGATGCAAACATGCTTCTTGAGGAAGCGGACAAGCATAACAGCCTAGTTACAGGTGGGTCCACCTGCAAATACTGTCATGATATTGTGAAGCTGGCTGAAGTCATAGATAATGGGGCCTTGGGTAATATCATCTCCGGGTATATGAACTTCCCTGGAGATATTAACAGCCCTTATAATGGACTTCACTTCTATGGCCCTCATATGGCTGAAATGATTTTTACCATATTCGGATATGACATAAAGTCTATCACTACTACGGTACATAACTCTGACATCATCTGTGTGGCTAACTATGAAAAAATGAGTGTTGTTCTTAATTTTACTACCAACATAGCTGATAGTCTCTGTATCATTCACGGGGATAAAAATAGCCATGTTGGGAATATCCATATTAATGAAACCACCTACAAGCTAGGCTTTGAGAAATTTGTAGAGATGCTTAGGACTGGTAAAAGGCCTATCTCACTGGATAAATTAGTTGCTCCTACTATTCTTCTTAATGCGATTATGGAATCTCTTGATACAAGTACTAAAGTTTATCTCGATCAAAATATTATGTAACACAGAATATGCCCCATAATAAAGACTTGACTTTTAATCCGTCTTTATTGTGAGGCATGTTTGTTTTATGCTAAACCGTTCCTATATTTAATCATTCGCCTTCGTAAAAAAATACGCCATATCCTGTTCCTATCTTATTCCCCTTCATAAGCCAATCCGCATAAGCCCTTTGTATCGAGGTGTTCCTTGGCAAATCCGCCGGGTCATTCTTCCAATCTTTATAAAAGACTCTCCATAAATCTGCTTTTTCTTCACTTATGTTCGATTCGATAATATCAAAGAAGGACATGAATTTTAATATATTGGAATTAGGCGGTAAGAACTTGCTATGCTCTGGATAGAGAAGCCATGAATTACACACAAAGGCCACCGGTCGATCCTTAAAGCAATCTTTAAAATGTTCCGCTGCTTTCTTAAAGGAGGCCTTACAATCATCATATAAGAGAGGCCCATGGGAAGGAATATGCATATTCAACACAATATCATCTGGTTGTAGACTATGCTCACCGCAGGTGTATTCATCTTCAAATTCAACTAATTCGTATTGCAGGCGCCCTAAGGCAATTAGATTAAGATTAAACAAATCAATCTCCCAAATAGCAACACAGGTTCCCCACACCCCATGCAGTTCCTTGCATTCCATCAGCTTCGCTCTTAGATCAGACATGGAATCCAGAAAAATATCATAGGAAATATTCTTCTCTTCATATAATTCTCTGGTATGGGTGGATAGGGCAATTAAATACAGCATATGAAGGGAATAGTTATGTACCCCTGAGAGCTCAGCAATCTCATCTAGTTTAGAAAAGATAGCTTCATACTCTTCCTTACTGCCTAGCTTACTAAAGTATTCCACTAACTCCTCAAAGCCTTCTAAGCATGCTTCCTTTTCTCGTAATTTACTATAATTCTGTTGCAAATCTTTTATTGCTTCTTCTGGAAAACGAATTTCATTGCAAAATGTCGCGATATAATTCAACATAGGATTCTTTCACTCTCTCTTTATTTTTATCTTTTAAGGTATCCATTCCAATTACATATATAACTTTACCATGCCACAAAAAAAATGTCGAGATAGAACACCCAATAAAAATCCTTCTAGCAATTAATTAGTTTCGAATAAATCTCCATATAATATGGTTATGGAGGGGTGATTCAGTGCGAATTTTAATTGCGGAAGACGAAAAAGATCTTAATGATATAATCACACAGAAACTAACTTCGGACGGCTATAGCGTAGATAGCTGCTATGACGGACAAGCTGCTATCGATATCCTGTCCTATACAGAATACGATGCCATCATTCTGGATATCATGATGCCAGGGGCAGATGGCTATGCAGTGCTTCAAGCCTTACGTGCCACAGGAAAAACAACACCTGTGCTTTTCCTTACTGCTAAGGATTCCATCACCGATCGGGTAAAAGGCCTTGACAGCGGTGCAAACGATTATCTTGTAAAGCCCTTTTCCTTTGAGGAGCTAACAGCGAGAATACGTGCCCTGACGAGAGCAGCCTTCGGAATGACCAACAATATTCTCTCTGTGGGAGATCTCACACTTGATAGTGTCACTCATGTGGTAAAGCGTACCGAAAAGGAGATTTCATTATCCGCCAAGGAGTACGCTTTGCTGGAGTACCTTTTGCACAACAAGGGAATCATTCTTTCCCGGGAGAAAATTGAGGATCATATTTGGAACTTCGATTATGAGGGAGGAACTAATGTTGTTGAAGTATATATCAGCTACCTGCGCAAGAAAATTGATGAGGGCCATGACGTAAAGCTAATTCATACGGTTCGCGGCAGGGGCTATGTTCTGAGGGAGGATTCTGATAAGTGAAGCAGCTCTCGATCCGCACGAAAATAACTTTATGGTTTACTATGGCGCTGGTCATAGTCGTATCACTCACCTACCTTGTCATTCTATCCGTCAGTAACCAGGTGTTTCAAAAGACCATCCGGGATAATTTGATCGAGACCGTAGAGAACAATATCGATGAAGTTGAGTACTACAGCAGCATTGATGCTCAAGACCCACTGGAGGATGTCGATCATTTCCTAGCCTATGGAAAGGGGTTTCTGGAGGTCGACGATGATTTTCTGGATGCTGTCAATCAGATTTATACCGCCTTGTATGACAGTAGCCTTTCTCTTCTTTATGGAGAAAATCCCATCGCTAAGGACACCGCTTCTGTAAAGCTTAAGGATTCTGTAATTCAGACCATCAAAGCAAACGGCATTACCTATTATATATTTGACCGGGCACTATCCCAAGAGGGACTCCAAGGTCTCTGGTTGAGAGGCGTTGTTGCAGAGACTCAAGGGGAAGAGGAAATGTCGTCCATCTCCCGCCTATCCCTTATTATCCTTCCACTTCTCGTACTGATTGCCGTGAGTGGCGGTTATCTAATCGCCGGTAGAGCGCTAAAACCCATCAAGCAGATTTCCGAAGCTGCTTCCCAAATCGGTAATGGTGACGATTTGAAAAGACGGCTCGATATCGGAGAAGGCACAGATGAGCTTCACCAGCTTGTGGACAACTTCAATGAAATGTTTGCAAGACTGGATCGTTCCTTTGAAAAGGAGCAGCAATTCACATCAGATGCATCTCATGAGCTTAGAACTCCCATGTCTGTCATTCTAGCACAGTGCGAATACTCCTTAGAGAAGGAGCGAACTGCAGCAGAATACAAGACTGCACTCACCGTAATACAGCGTCAGGGAAGAAAGATGTCCGGGCTTATCAATGACATGCTGGATTTCGCCAGACTGGATATGAAGGTAGACCGTTATCCCCTTGAACCCTTTAACCTGTCAGAAGGTGTTATCTCACTCTGCTTTGATATGGCTCTCATTCGTGAGAATAACATCGAGCTGTCCTACGATAGGATCGAAAAAGACATCATTTATACGGGAAACAGGCTACTAATTTACCGGGCGGTGACAAATCTGATATCAAACGCCTATCGATATGGTAGAGAAAATGGCCATATTATTGTATCTTTAAAAAAGACAGAAGCCTCGATTATCCTCTCTGTCCAAGACGATGGTGTGGGAATCGCTGAGGATGAACAGGAAAAGGTGTTCCGTCGTTTTTATCAGGGCGATAGCTCAAGAAGCGGTGTCGGCACCGGGCTAGGGTTATCTATGGCGGAAAGAATCGCCCGCTTTCATGGAGGAAGAATTCTTCTGGAAAGTAAGATAGATCAGGGCAGTACCTTTTCAATCATTCTTCCTCTCTAACTTTATATTACTCAACCTACCTACTACCGGAAGAGTGTCTTACTTTTTATTCTCACTGGTTCTTACTAGCCGTACATGCCTGTCCTTTGAAATATGAAAATTGTCTTATATTTTCTATTGTTCTAATGTTGGTCTAATATTTCTAGTTTATACTCAAGGCATAGTCAAGAAAGGAGATCATAAATCATGAAAAACATTAAGAAATTTTTTGGTACGCCAGCAAAGGCGACCTTATCAATTATTAGCCTCACCACTATCATCGCAGCTCTAGGTACCGGAACAGTATATGCCGCAGGCACCATTGCTCAAAATTCATCCATCGGAGCGGAAAACGCAAAGAATTTTTCCTTTGCTGATGCAGGAATTGATCCCACCATTGCAAAAGAAGTCAAAGCCGAGTTTGATTACGAGCAAGGTCAGTTTGTATACGAGGTAGAATTTATTGCAGACGGTACAGAGTACGAATATTGGATCAAGGCTTCTGATGGTACTGTGGTAAAGAAGGATATCGAGATTAAAGCCTTGGGCAGTAAGACCGAAGCTACTTCTACACAGATTACTCTGACAGAAGCAAAAGAGATCGCGCTTAAGGATGCAAACCTAACCAGTGACGCCGTTACTTTTACTACTACTAAGCTTGACACGGAAGATAATATCTTAGTCTATGAGCTTGAATTTTATGCAGGAAATGTTGAGTACGAATATGATATTAATGCGAATGACGGCTCCATCTACAGCAAGAGTAAGGAGATAAATGCCGAGAATAAGCAGCAATCCTCTGCTGAAAAAGCGCAAGAGACTACAAAAACAGAGACCACAAAATCTGAGACGAAAGAAACTACATCCCCGGTAAAGCAAAGCGAGACTAAAAATAATGATACTTCTACTAAGCCAGTAACAAAGAAAAAAGAAGCATCGACAAATAGGATATCCCTAGACACAGCAAAAGCAAAAGCCTTATCAGATGCAGGGGTCACCGCATCCAGTATAACCTATACTGAAGCAAAGCTTGACCACGACGACGGTATCTATGTGTATGAAATAGAGTTCTATACCTCGACCCACGAGTATGAATACGAAATCAATGCTGCCACAGGTGCCATTCACGATAAAAGCGTGGAAAAGCTTGAGAAAAAGACAAAGAAAGAACAAAGCAAAACAAAGGAAACCAGTAAAAGTGGAGAATCTAGCGCGTACATTGGAATTGACAGAGCAAAGTCCATCGCTGTAGAGCATGCCGGACTTTCCACATCTGATGTCACCTTCTCAAAAGCAAAGCTCGATACCGATGACGGCAGAACAATTTATGATATTGAGTTCTATAAGGGCGGAATCGAATATGAGTATGAAATCGATGCAACCTCCGGGAAGATCCTTGAGCATAGCGCTGAACGAGATGACGACTAAACATTGCTCACTTTGCTTATAGACAAGGCAAATTGAAAAGGGAGTGTTACTCCATGACCAAAAAGTCTTGGAATAACGCTCCCTTTTTCTATCTTTTATGAGTATGATCACCTATTCCGAAAGATAAACCTCTACGGTATTAATTATCTTATCTGCAATCTCCTCTGGTTTTGTCTCTTCCGATAAGAGCGGATGCAGCTCGTTGATTACCTTATTCTTAAGTACCTCATCCTCCCTGATCGGCTTATTCAGTGATTTGGCAAGTGCTATTATCTCTTTTCTGATTTCCTCACTAGGCTGAGTTGCTTCAAAGCCATCGCCGTCACTAATATAATAATCATTCTCTTCCATTCCGAATTCATCTAATGCTTTTGCATTCACCGGTAGACCATCACTCAACTCATTCTTTTGTACCTCATAGGAATACAAAACTTTTATGAAATCTCCGGCTAACTCTTTATTCTCACTGGCATTATTGATACCGATGATGCCACTCGGAATGTATTGATCTCTGATAGAAGCAAATTTGCCTCCCGTCTGTGATATCGCTGATATTGCTGCAAAGGTATCGACAGACGATGCTACATTAATTAATCCTAACTCGCTATATTTTCCATAGAGTAGCATACCCGGTAGAATGGTATCGGCTCCGTAACTATAATCAGCTGACTCTTCTCTTACCTTGGTCTGGGAACAGATTGTCTTCACCTGCTCCATAAATTGAATCAGCTCTTCACGATTGAACTTTTTATCCGTTCCTATAAACTGATCCGAATATAATTGATATAATTTAGAGCTAAGCTCTGTATAGGTATATATCTGTTCACCAAATAGCGCCGTCGTTGCTTTATCCTCTGCATAATCAGCTAAGGCCTCCATCGATGTGGTACTATTCACTGCCTCCTGTTTACCAAAGACAAAGGGTAGGAGAAAACGAAGGGAAGCAGCATAGATCGCTCCATCCTTCTGATAGAGGTCTACCACATTCTCCTGAAGCTCTCCCTTCTCGATCAGAGACTTGATAATACTGCTGATATCTGCCAGAACCCCCTTCTCAATATAGGGTTCTACCGACATACCGTCAAAAAGTATAATGTCGGCACCTTTTCCTGCTATGAGCTCTGTATTAATTGATTTGACAATGTCTTCAATCAATACGCCATCTTCTCCGATTTCTCTATAATCAACCTTGACATCCTGATTGGTCTTTCGGTACTCATTGATTGCCTGGCGGATTGTTGCATTATCCTTCATGGATATCACAGACAAGGTCTGACTTGGCGTAGAGGGGATATCCTTATCATATCTATAGTACTTTATGTCTCGCTGTCCCTCACCATATTGATACATCACATAGAAATCCTCTTGTCCTCCCCACACAATAGTGTCTATGCTGTAGGAGGGCATACCCATAGAGGTCAATGTTCCGTCCACAATGGTCTCCCAGGTGCTTCCTCCATTCACCAATCGGCTGAGTCCAATACTGGAGGCAATATACCAATTCCCCTCCTTATCCGATGTAAAGGCATAAGAGCTCATATCATTTGGATAGGGTACCTCTGAAATGGTATCTCCTGTAGCCGTATCAATGATAAGCACACCATCCTTCTTTGGATTAGCGATGAGCAACTGTCCTTTATCCTTTGACAGAGCATATTCATAACTGCCACTGGGAAACTCATATTTCAGCTTTCCATCCTTATAGATGCTAACATGATCATAAAAGCTTAGCATTATAGTGTTCTCTGATAGAACCTCCATTCCTGTAGGGTTATACATGTAATCCACCGGATTAGCAAAGTCCTCCAGGGCTATCTCTTCAGTCTTATTCCCTTCGGTATTTTTTACTATAGCTAACTTTATCTTATTCTCAAGATATTCACAGCCAAGTGTGTATCTTGATCCGTCCTCTCCATAAACAGCATAGTTAATCTCGGCATCTCCTTGATTGATCCATTCAGGGTTCGATTTTTCCCAGGTATGGTCTGATGTGAGAGTATATTGGACGACTGGCATATCCTCTGTCAGAACCACACAGAATATCTCTATGTCCCCCTTCGGATTTTTTATAAGCTGGTAGGCGATTTCCTCTCTGTTTTTAACTGCCTCCGGCATCTCAATATCTTCCTCCACATAACGTCCCATAGGTACATCATGACTAACCTGAGTTGCTGCTCTTTTACTACAGCCTATGAAGACCGTGGTGATGAGGACGATTGCCAGTACTCCTGCAATAATTCTTTTAGCGCTCATCTTAATCTCTCCCTACTATTATATTGTCATAGTCATTCTTTACCTTTTCTATAGGTTAGACTATGCTATTTTAAGATACTGTGGATTGGTTGATTTCTCCTACCACTTGATGGTTATTAAAAGGCTCCAACCACAGTCTCTTTGTTTAGTTGTTAATCAGTTAGTTACCGCATGACGGTTTATCAAGAAGTAGGTTACAATTGCAAGGAGCCCTGTGGATCTTAAAACAGTATCAATCTATTTTAAGGAGGTCCTATATGATTTTTGTAGGAATAGATGTTGCTAAAGATAAGCACGATTGCTTTATCACAAACACAGATGGAGAAGCTCTTTTTAAGTCTTTTTCCATCACCAATAACCTTGACGGGTTCGATGAACTTTATCAGAAAACAAAATCCGTTATGGAAGATATATCTAAAGTAAAAGTAGGGCTAGAAGCCACTGGACACTATAGTTACAATCTTCTTGGATATCTCATTGATAAAGGTTTCCCGACCTACGTTATCAATCCGTTACATACAAATCTGTACAGAAAAAGTCTAAGCCTTAGACAGACCAAAACGGATAAGGTAGATGCCCATACAATTGCTTCTATGCTAATGTCTGATGTGAACTTAAAGTCCTACTCAGACATATCGTATCACAATGAGGAGCTTAAGTCACTAACTCGTTATCGTTTTGATAAGGTAAAAGAACGATCTGCATTAAAGGTATCGATTTCTCGCCTTGTCTGTATTCTATTCCCTGAATTAGAAAAACTTGTTCCTGTGCTTCATTGCAATTCAGTCTACTCGATGTTGTATGAGTTCCCTGGTGCTAAGCAGGTTGCCACTGCACATCTTACAAGACTTTCAAATCTTCTTGACGGGGCTTCTAAAGGCCATTACAAAAAGAATACTGCTATTACCTTTAGAGAAGCGGCAAGAACTTCTATCGGTTCAAATATGCCAGCCAAATCTCTTGAATTAAAACACACTATTAAACTAATTCGTGAGTTAGATTCTGAAATTGATGAGATTGAAAATGAAATTAAAATCATTATGGATAAAATCAATTCTCCTATTCTTAGCATTCCTGGAATCAGTTATCGAATGGGTGCAATGATTATCGCTGAAATCGGAGACTTTGATAGGTTTGATTCACCAGATAAGGTTTTAGCCTATGCTGGTTTATCACCAACCACATATCAATCTGGTCAACTGGACAACTGTCATTCCCGAATGGAGAAACGAGGCTCAAAATATCTAAGATACGCATTATTTAATGCAACTATTTATGTCTGTAACTGGGATCCAACTTTCAAAGCATATCTTGCCAAAAAAAGAGCTGAAGGCAAACACTATTATGTTGCAATATCACATGCAGCCAAGAAACTTGTCAGAGTAATATATCAACTCGAATCATCAGGACAACAGTATCAAAAGGCTATCTAGCAATTCCTATATCATATCTTCTTTAAGAGCACCTGAAAGGATGCTCTATTCGTCATGCAATTTTCAATGTACTGATTGCGATGAAATAGTCACCGCCACATTTCTTAAAACTTTTACGATTTCTAACTTAAGTATTGACTTTCTCTAATAGTTAGTCTTATATTCTCTTTTTACTATCTTCATTAGAACCACTTGCAGTCTAACATTTGATTGTTATATTATAGCATAGGATAGTCTAACTCGTGTGGTACTCTTTTTTGTCATTATTATTCTTTTTTTACGTATATCAATTATGGACAAATAGTCAGCAACCTGACTATTTCGCGCCTATAGCATGATAAAGAACCCCGATTGAATTACTTCAACCGGGATCCCATTTTATGTATATGATTAATTAGCCTTTAACACTTCCCATTACAAGTCCGGTAGTAAAGTACCTGGACAAGAGCGGGTAGACTATTGTCATTCATGACCTCTATATCCTCATCAGTCAGACCGTCTCCGTTATCCTCTACAAAAATGGATAGACTGCCGTCATCATGACGGAAAGTAACTCGAAGCAATCCATCCGAAGGCCTGTTCTCCAGTCCGTGATTAAAGCAATTCTCCAAAATCGGCTGAATAATCAACCTGGGGACCTTTATATCTTTTAATTCTTCGGGAAGCTCACCATAATCAATATTCATTCTTCCCTCGAAGCGCATCGCTTGAATACTGGCATATGTTGACGCATGAAGATTCTCATCATATAGCCTAACGCTGTCAGCCGCATTTCTGGTTATATATCTGTAATAGGTTCCTAGTTCCTTTGACAAAAGCTCTGCTCTATCATAGTCCTCTGATTTTAGCAGATGGTGCATCAGGAAGAAGGTATTGTATAGAAAGTGGGGATTAATCTGTGTCTGTAGCTGCTTCAGTTCAGACTTCTGCAGCAGTATTTCCTGATTCGTAGTCTTATCGAACAGTGACTGAAGGTTATCATTCATTCTATTGAAGGCATGGAACATATAATTGAACTCATTATTGCCGTCTTCCTCAATACGATTCGTAAAATCTCCTTTTTCCGTCCTCTCAAAGCCCTTAATCAGCTTATTGATAGGCTGCTTCACACTTTTATTAGAATAGATGAAAAAGGTCAGGACAATAAAGATATATAGTCCTAAAAAGATACTAATCATCATGTAAATATTCTCGTATCGATCTGCGATACTAGCCTTGTCAATATAAGTCGTATATTCTAGTCCAAATTTAGTGTCAATGACCTTATTTGTCATCATGTCAGCAGTATTATATCCTTCCGGAATATTGCTTATGTACGTTCCTGCATCGGTAAACTCCAAGCTGTAAAAGCTGTCATATCCGATGGCATGCTCAAGTCCGTTCGCAATAGCGTTGCGGTCCATCGTTATTACTACCATAATAAATAGCTTCTTGCCTAAAGCATAGGGATAGGCAACCTTAATATCATTATCCTCTAAGTAGAACCTGCCGTAGACCTTGTCCAGATAGTAGGCCTGCTGGTCTGCCGCGCTCATCATATAGAGATTAGTAGCTCCGTTAATATTCTGAAAAACCATTTCCAAGGAAGGAATCATGATATTAACGTTGGAATTATAAGCACTTACCCGGCTAATGGACTTCTTACGTCCCTCGATCCGATTAAGAGCTGCAACCATATCATAGTTCATATATTGGCTTATATTTGCCGCTACATAGATACAGTCATTCTCAAGATAAAAGTTGGAAACCTCCGTATTATTTCGGGTCATCTCACTGTCAAAACGGCTTATAAAATAATCCATCTGTGTACGGACTGTATCGCTAATTTCTGTTTCGACTTCCTGGATATTGTGTCTGGTGTTAACCACTTCCCATAAAGTAAACGGTACCAATAAAAGCGCAAAAATAATGTTAATCCTGATAAATGTAGATACTCTATACTTTTTCATAGTTTCCCCCATTCATACCCTAAAAGCTTTCCTTCTTAATATCACCATTCTTGTAGATCCCTGTCTTTCCATAAGCTCATAGCTTCCCGCTATTCAGTACAAAAAAATTACCTTAGAAGCTTTTGTGATTCTAAGGAGAATTGGTAAGTCATTAAAGTAAAAACCTTCCCTGTGCCTATTGCCAGTTCGGGAAGGTTTATATAACAACACGGTCAACCACTCAGTGGCGATTGCCTTTTCTAAATTTATTATATCAAATAATGTAATGTTTTCAAGTATAATCAACTTATGTCATTTATTAGTGGATTTTGATATCATCGCTTCCAATTAATCTTTGTATTTAGCCTTGCTCTTGTACGCAACAACACGAAAAAGCGGGATGCATCAAAATGATGCTTCCCGCCCTTCTTTCGCTATATGCCAACGATAATCCTTTCATGATTTCTCAATAGGCATCTATATATTTTTAACCTTTTACTGAACCGATTATAAGTCCTTTTGTGAAGTATTTCTGTAAGAAAGGGTATACACAAAGGATAGGAAGAGTTCCCAGCATAAGCTGTGCTGCTCTGGAGTTTCGTCCGTTTACATCGGAAAGAAGAAGTCTTAAGTCACCACCGGCCTGTAATATCTGAAGTTCGGGGTCCTTAATGATTGTTCTTAAGTAACTCTGCAAAGGCAGAAGCTTTATACTGTCCATGTACATCATACCGTCAAACCAAGAGTTCCAATGGGTAACAATGCAGAAAAGTGCGATTGTTGCAATTGCCGGTTTAGAAATGGGAAGGATAATCTTATAAATAATCTGCCAAGGGCTTGCGCCGTCAATCATTGCAGCTTCTTCAAGAGCGATAGGAGTCGATCGAAAGAAGTTAAGCATAAGTATCATATTTCCCATAGGAAGTGCACCGGGAAGTATAAGTGCCCATATGGTATTGGTAAGATGCAGCTTTGTTACAAGGATAAAGTTCGGAATTAGTCCACCGCTAACTAGTGTTGTGACGAAGAAGAACCATGCATATATTTTTCTTCCGTACATCTTATCATCCGGTCTAGAAAGAGGATATGCTGTAATAATTACTAAGACCATGTTAATAAAGGTTCCAATCACTACTCTCTTCACTGATATCCAGAGTCCATTCATAAACAAGGAACCACTACTTACAAACTCATAGGTTTTTACTGTAAATTCAACTGGCCAAAGGATAACTCTTCCCGCATCCACAGCCGCTTTGGAACTGAAGGACAAGGCTACAAGATGTAGAAAAGGAAGTACGCACAGAACAGCCATAAGTGTAATTATTACTGCATTAAACACAAGGTATATTTTTCTTGATAAAGTTAATTTCATGTCTTACCCCCCTAGAAAATAGTATAACCAGCTTTTTTATCAGCCAGATAATATGAAACGCCAATAAGTACTAGAGAAATAAGTGATTTAAATAATCCAACTGCTGTAGCAGCTGAATACTGTGCCTGCTCCATACCAAGTCTAAATACAAAGGTATCAATAATATCACCTGTCTGATATACAATAGGAGAATACAGGTTAAATACCTGGTCAAATCCGGCATGTAATACTTCACCAAGGCTTAAGGTCATCTTCAGAATTACAATAGGCATCATTCCGGGAAGCGTAACATGAAGGGTCTGCTTCCACCTGCCTGCACCATCTATGGCAGCTGCTTCATAAAGGGTGGGATCAATACCGGTCAAAGCTGCTAGGTAAACTATTGTATTAAATCCAAAATTCTTCCAAACATCTGTAAATACAATTGTCAAAGGGAACCACTTAATGTCGCCGAGGAAGCTTATGCTTTGTCCACCCATAGCCACTATAAATTGGTTGATCACGCCACTTCTATCAAATAAATCCTGAATAATACCCGCCATGATTACCCATGAAATAAAGTGAGGAAGATATACAAAGGTCTGTGCAACCTTTTTAAACCATTTTGTTCTAACTTCGTTAAGCATTAACGAGAATAATATAGGAATGGAAAGATTTCCAATTATTTTCAATATCGCAATATAAAGAGTGTTTATAATTGTTCGACTAAATCCCGGCAATTTAAATATGTATCTAAAATTATCAAGTCCAACCCAAGGTGAATGGAAAAGGGTATTAGGACTATATTTTTGGAACGCGATTACTACACCATATAAAGGTATGTATTGAAATATAATCACGTACACAATGGCAGGAACCAACAATAAATGAAAGGGAAACTGTTTTTTGAACTTTCCCCATGTGAAATCTTGTTTATAGGCTTTTTTTTCTTTTACCATATTAGTCATTAATACCTTTCATAAATCAGGGCCGTTACCTTTTCGATAACGAATAACGGCCCCTATATTGATTTAGTATAAATTATTTACCGTAAGCTTCGTTCATTTCCACTGTGATCTGATCGCCACCTAAAGCCTTCCAGCTTGCTACGAATTCATCAAAGTAATCAATAGGCTTCTGTCCACAGATGATCTGTGTATAGGTCTCTTCCAGTAATGTCTGTAAGGAAGACCAGGTAGTAGCCATTGTCTCTGTCTGAGGTCCACGAAGTAAGTCTGTAATAACTCTGCCTTCTTCAATGATAGGATTTAACTGAGCATATCCACCATCAGGTCCTAGCTGAACGTACTGGCCATAACCTTCAGGGCTGCCTTCATCTAACCATTTTCTTATGTAGAGGTACTTACCCATTGTAGTAGTGAGCATGCCTTCATCAGATGCGCCGTTTAATAACTGTACGACCTCAAGATGCTGCTGCATATCAGTTGCATTGTTGATACGGAAAGGCATTGCTAAACCACCGTTACCCTCTGCATATAACTCGCAAAGTTCAGCGTCTCCACCTTCTGAGAAGTAAGTATAACCATTCATACACTTAATTGCTGCTTCAGGATTCTTGCAATTAGCATTTACAACAATATACTGGTTGATAGGCCATGTAACAGCGTAATGAATAGGATCACCTGTTGCTGAAGGAATAGCTAAAGGAGCAATTCTAGCGTCTGCATTGTTACCAAGCAAGGATACACCAAGTGAGTATCCGATATGGGATGCGTATAGACAAGCACCTGCTGTACCGTTTGTAAAACCTTCCTTCATCTGGTTACGTGATGTTGTAGCCCAGTCCTGAGAAATAATGCCTTCGTTGTACCATTGGTTAAGTTCTGCTAAAGCAGCCTTAGCTTCAGGCTGGATACCACCGTACTGAACCTGTCCATCTTTTTCAATCCAGATATTAGGATATGCACCATAAGCGAACATCAAGCTGTAGATACCATTTACAAGGCCGTTGTCAAGGGTAAGTGCTAAGGTATCGTTCTGGCCGTTTCCATCCGGATCCTGGTCGCGGAATGCGATGCAAAGATCTTTGAACTCCTGAAGAGTGGTAGGCTTTGCCACACCAAGCTTGTTAGCCCAGTCTTCTCTATACCAGATGTTCAACATGGTACCTGCATCACCAAAGTACTGACGAGAAATACCGTAGAGCTTTCCATCTGAGAAACCAGACTGAAAACCTAACTCATAGTTGTGCATGGTAGCCTTTAATTCTTCAGTAGCATACTTATCAAATACTTCTGTTAAATCTGCAACAAGGCCTAACTCAATACACTGCTTTAACTGTACAGAGTTAACCATGAATACGTCAGGAAGATTTCCTGATGCCATCAAAAGATCGACCTTCTGGCTGTATTCACTATCATTAATTTCGAAAGCATTTTCAACGTTGATGTTGTATGTGTCCTTGAACCACTGTGTCCAAATGTTATTGGAATCATCTACTCCATTCACATTTGGATCAAAGGTGTTGCCTGATGCAGGATAACCTCTTGTAATTGTAACTTCTTCTGCGTATTTCTCCCAAGGATAATCAATATCCTCTGCTGGAGCTGCTTCAGTCACTACTGCCTTGTTCTCCTCCGGAGCAACCTCAGGAGATTTCGTTGTTTCTGTCTTACCACAACCGATTGTTGAGATAGCCATAGCAGATACAAGTGCAAGGCTAATTAACTTCTTAAACTTCATGTAAAACTCCTCCCTTATATAGATAATTTTTTGCCAATTAGATATTAACATATATCTTCTTTGTCTGCTGGTGTCTTTTTTTGCTCTAATTATACTCATTTTTTACTTTTAGGTACTCATAAGTGACTAATATCCTGAATCCCATCCCAATATTTCCAATTACTAAGTTCTATGAAGCATTCATTTTACCATACTTTAGTCTTCAATTGCGTAATCGTTTTGAAATAATACTTTTCTTCATATAAAATCCCTCCCTTTTTGCATATATCTACTACAGTTTCTATATTTTACCATGCACATCCCCAGTTTATGGGTGCCCTTTTTTGCTCTATATATTCTTTTTTTTTACTTTAGTTTCAATTGAAAATCTAACTAATCCGTTGTATATTATTAATACAGTCAAACACCGAATTATCTTTTTTTATAATATAAATGCACTAAGGGAGTATTAATAATGTCAAGTAAAAACACAAACAAAACACGATCCCGATCCCTTAAAAAATCGCTTTCAACAACCTTTATAGTAACTGTGATTATTCCCTTTACTCTTCTTTTAATCGTATTTTCGTTATTAATTAGTATTAAGACAAGAAGCATTAACATTAGCAACTATAACAATACCCTTTCTGTTTTAAGTAGCAGTCTTGATTCGGAATTATCCACAATAGGCGATTTTGCTAACAACTACGAAAATGAGTTAAATATAAGAACCTTTTTTTACTATTTCTATTTGCATGGAAATGAAATGTCTACTGCAGAAGCCTTAACCTATAAAGATTTTCTTTACCAATATGCTTTGGCAGTCAATTCGTCGCTAAAGCTCTCCTCCGATTACATCGTAGGCGTAGGTTTTGTTCCTATAAACAAAGATAGACCCCTTCTTTTTTATCATGAAAAAGGAAAAACCTTCTCACCAACCATAGAATTTGACGAGTCTGAGGCTTCTAGGTATAATCTTCAGAATGCTATTTTGGATATGAAGCGATATTATTATGACTATGCGAGCTATTTGGAAGAGCCTGCCTACACCCTGAATTTTACCAAAACCATTTGGAACAACTCCCGTGTTACCCCCATAGGTTTCTTAAAGATTGATATATCCACAGATTTATTATACGACCTTATCTCAAATATCAATTTAAATGCTTCATCCACAATTTTTGTTAAGCATTTAGATAGTAATTTTGTTGCTTCTTCAAATAAAAATCTTAATTTTAACGAAGCAATTCAAGTTGGTGATAATACCTTTAAATACAAGAACCGACTTTACCACGTTGAGAGCCATCGCGATTCCTTAGGTGCTTTTGAATTCTACTATTTTACCTCAATTGGTAGCTTATATGCTGGATTGTATAAAGATGTATTATTATTGTTTTTAGCCTATTTCCTTTTATTAATAATTGCTTTCTTTGGTTTCTTTCGTTTTTCCAACGGATTAACGAACTCTTTAATCCCTATTTCGGAAACATTAAAGAGCTATAAGGGTGGCAAAAAGGTGCCTAAAATCTCCAGTCGCCAGTTTAGAATTAAGGAAATCGAAAGCCTTGCCCTTCTTACTGATAACATGATTGAGGAGGTAGAAAGTCATATTGATAGTGAATACAAGTCCCGCCTTGAGCAAAAGAAAGCTGAATTCAGAGCCCTGCAGGCCGAAATCAATCCTCACTTTTTGTACAATACTTTGAATAGTCTCGTCGCTCTTAACCGTATCGGAGAAACAAAGCTTCTAGAGGATTCCTTTATTTCTCTTTCAAGACTATTTCGATATACCTGTGAAAACACCAGAGATGGTTTAACTACGATTAAAGAAGAATTTATGTTTCTGGAAAATTATTTAAAGCTTCAGAAGTTGCGTTATGATGACCGTCTGAAATATAATATAACCATCGATCCGGATACTGAAAACTATAAGTGCCCCAAACTCATGCTTCAACCCTTGGTTGAAAACGCAATTGTGCACGGCTTTGAGCCCTCGGATCACCCTGTCACTATCCATGTTTCCTCTCTTCACTTTGTTACTAAGGGAATTGGAGATGTAATTCTGCTTTCCGTTACGAATGACGGTGTACCTCTTGACGAGGAAGCCGATAAGAAGAATAAACGAGTAGGCCTTAAAAACGTGGAAGCTAGACTTCACGCCTTTTGGCCCAAATCAGCTTTTATTAAAAAGGGTGGACCTGGCAAAAACACTGAGTTCCACATAATTATGGCTGATGCACCTTCAGATCAAAGGAGTTAGATATGAGAATACTATTAGCAGACGATGAAAGAATGGTTAGATTGAGCCTTGAATCCATGCTTAAGGAGCTATATCCCGAGGAACACGAATATTATCATGTTTCAAACGGTAAAGAAGTTATAGGAGCGGTTAATACCAATAAGCCATCTCTTGTTTTCCTGGACATTAAGATGCCCGGAATGTCTGGTTTAGAGGCCTTGGAGGAATGTAAAAAATTAGCCCCCGGCACAGCTTTCATCATTCTTTCAGGCTACGCTAATTTCGATTATGCAAGACAAGCCGTGGCCTTAGGTGCTGAGGATTATCTCTTAAAGCCCGCAAGCTTGGATGATGTTAAAAGAGTTGTTGAAAAAGCTAAGGAACATTTAGAAATATCCATCAAGAATGCCAGAAGTATTTTTGCTTCAGAGGCTTATGATTTCTTCACTTCTACCTGCTACAATGAGAATGCCTTTCCTTCTGGACATAACGATAGTCACTACAACCTATTCGTTATCTATGAAACCAAGACCGTTGGAAGTGACGAAACAAGAGATGCCTATTCTCTTCTATCCGCAAGCCTTGAGAAAAGCTCATCCGTCACACCACACAGCTTATTCTTCCTTCCAACAGGAGAAATGATCTTTTTTACTAGTTCAATATCCCATATGGAGGTTGCGGCTCTGATCCGGAGACTTATCCAGAACTACAGTATAGGTGCCTTAACCGTTTTTAATGTTCTCTCAGGTGATCCCAGAGAGCTCTACGAGAGCGTTCGAACCTTCAAAGAGATAGCACCTTTACGACACTTAGGTTTGATTTCTGGTCTGATTGGCAAAAAAGACTGTGAAAAATTCGATTATGATAAATCAGTAATCGCTTTTGGAAAGTTGATTGGCAAATACATCGACTTGATTAGCGATACCAGCAAAGATTGCGTAGCCGAGATTTCTGCTTTGTTCTATAAATCTCATGCCGAAAGCTACAACCGCATTAAAACAAAGAATGCTAATTATGTAAAGCTACAGGACGAATATCTTAAGAAGCTTGGTTTAAAGCCTACCGGAGCTTCTAACTATGATTCCTTTGTCAATGCTCTTCGTGGAAATTCAATAGAAAACACTTCTATAGCAGAGCCTTTCGATTTAATTGACAAAATAAAGCTTTATGTGAACAGCAATTACAAGGAAGATGTCAGTATCAATATTGTTGCAGACGCCCTCGGCATATCTCCATCCTATCTTTCCCGCGTCTTCCATCAACGAACCGGCGAAAAGTACATCGATTACGTGACCAACATCCGTATCTCACATGCCAAAGTAATGCTCGATTCAAATAACAGCTACTCGATCAAGACTATCTCCGAAAGTGTAGGATACTTGAGCAGCAAGTACTTCTCAAAGAATTTCAAAAAGGTAACCGGGCTAACACCAAACGAGTACCTGAGTAGGAAATAACCTTTATAGTACATAATGTTTGTTAAGTGGGCCAACCTCAAGAAATGAAATGTAAGTGTTTCAAAATACGGAAGGGACTGTTTCATCTATACAACAGTCCCTTCCTAATTACATGCACTTAAACAGTTGATCTAATAAGTCACTTCAAGCCCTGATATTTGTAAGTGATTCAAAACATGGCGTCGTGAATAATTAAGCTAATTATGATAAACTTTCTGAAAACAAAATTCAGGAGGTTTGTCATGTTCAATAAGGAAAGTTATGACCTATGGAAACAGAGAATACA
>JAEYOQ010000029.1 GCA_023411555.1 Bacillota bacterium | reverse complement strand
GTATCCGCTAAATAAAATAGCGTTCACCCCAAGTAAGGAACCCTACATTGGAAGGTTCCCTCTATTCTCTGGTGTGATATTTTCTGTATCTGTGATCCCCGAACAGTTTTTCTGTATGAAATCGCTCCACGGTAGCAACATATCTATGCCTGCGGGCTCATCTTTGTAGTCCGGCATATAAAGAAGCAACGTGTAGAGGTACTGAAAAACGTTCAGATTGTTTGCCCTGGCCGTTTCAACTAAGCTGAAGACAATTGCACTTGCATTGGCTCCATCTGCAGTTCCATGAAACAGGAAGTTCTTTCTTGCCATGACATAGGACTTTACTTTCCTTTCCGCTGCATTATTGGATAATTCACAACGGCCATCAAGAAGATAATTCATGAGTTCTTCTTTATGGTTCATGGCGTAGTTGACAGCTTTTTCTAACTTGCTGCCACCAGTAGGTGTTAATGCATCCAGCCAACTCCAGAATTCTTCCCATATAGGTACTTCCGTTTCCAGGCGTTTCTCCTTTCTTTCATCAGCAGTAAGATTTTTGTACTGTCGTTCAAGAAAGAAAAGCTTATTACAGAGGAATACCCCTCTTTCTGCCGGAAGGATTTTGGAAGAATCAATATCTTCTGCATCTGGATTATCAATGCTCTGCTCTGAATTGATGTCAAGTAGCTTTAACCTCTTACGTCTTTCTGCTGGAATTGCCTCGTAGAACTTTCTTCTACAGTGAGCCATGCAGCATATCAGAACGACATCCTGGATCCTTCCATAGGCAGAATACCCATCACAGTGAATCATTCCTGTGAATCCATCAAGGAATTCGATTGGATTATCGCCAGAACGTCCAGGCCTGTAATCGTATAGGACGATAGGAGGTTTTCCGTCACTTCCTGATAAATATACCCAGATATATGATTTTGAAGTAGCTGCTTTTCCTTCCTCGCGCAATACTTGACAGGGAACTTCATCCACATGAATCACTTCTCTGACGACGAGTTCCTGATGGAGCCGTTCTGCGATTGGTGATAGATAAGTTAATGTATTGGTATTAAACCAGTTTGACATTGTACTTCTTGTTAGCGGGACACCTTTTTCTTTCCAGTCCTTCTCCTGACGATAGAAAGGGGTATCCATAAAAACTTTCTGATACATAACAGTAGCTACCATATCCGGAGAGCCTGGGCTGTGTGGCATCAGTGCAGTAGGTACTTTTGCTTTGATGATGGTTGTATCATCTTCCTCTTTACAGGAAGGACAGATCAGTTTTTCTGCCATATACTGTATACGTACTACTTTCGCAGGAATGATACGAAGTTCTTCTCGAACAAAAGTGTATCCCATATGTTGCATGGGGGCATCACAATCAGGGCAGTTCCTTTCTTCAGGAGGCACATCACACTTCACTTCTTTGATGGGAAGTTTATCGTAGAGATCTGCTCGAACCGATTTTGGCTTACTTTTACGTACATGCCCCTTGACGATTTGTTGTTTGGGTTCCTCCTCAACGATATCATCTGTTCCTTCTTGATTAGAAAAAACCTTCTCACTGGAGACCCCGAATAGCTTTCGCTTGAATTCCTCAAGGGTTTCATTCAGATTGATAATCGTCTTTTCGAGAGAGCTGATGGTCAACCGAAGATCTTCGATTGTTTTTTCTTGTTCCTTATTCGTTTTTAGAAGAACCTGTATCAACAGTTGCTGATCGGTTGGCATAATGCTCCTCCTCCCCTTGATTTTGTTACTATCATTATAAGAAATCAAAGGAATTCTTGCAAATACGCCATTTGAAAGTATTGGCATTTTGACGAATGTAGTTTTGTGGATACTTTACCTGAAACTCTTAACAAAATGGCTTTTATATAAGAAAATCAGATAAGATATCCACCACAAGAAGTCTAACGGACTGATTCCTGTGTAATTACTAACCGATATCTTACCTCTTGTGGATTATCTTCTTTTGAAAGTATAACAGGATATCGAAAAAAGTTTTTCAGATTCTCCATAATGCACAAAAATCAGTAATCCTTAACAGTTGGTAAGGGACGGATTGCTTTTGGCTGATCAATATCAAGTCCCTCCATAAGCCATCGAAATTCCTGCCTACTGAGTAGTCTTGCTTCGGATGCATTTCGAGGCCATTTAAATCTCCCATATCCATCCAGCCTCTTTTGCATAAGAACAAAACCATCTCTATCAAAGTAAAGTGCTTTCAGTTTTCTGCAGTCTCTTCCACAAAAGAGGTAAAGTACTTTGGCATAAGGATCCAGATCATAGGTATCACGGATAATCGACATCAATCCGTCGAAGCTTTTCCTCATGTCTGTGCGCCCGGTTATCAGAAAAATCTTGGACACGCCAGACACATCACCTAACATAATCTCTGCAGCGCAGCTAGAGTGTTATAGATTGTTTCGCTGGCCGCTGTATTAAAGATTTCTACATTGCATCGACCTATACTTAATCGTAATGCAGGATCGATAGGTGAATTGTGAGTCATCGAAAAGACGCCAGGGTTATCTGGACATGACTCTGGAAGTTCAGAATCTAATTGAATTTGAACCACTTCCTGTTTGGGTTGATGTCTTAAATCATATGATACCTCAGGTAATTCACAGGCTTGGCTACGAAGTCTTCGTACATGATAATAAAACTTACTTGTATGAATCTGATGTAATTCACACCAGGACTTGTCGCTCAAACCACTATTGCGACATTCTTTTATGATGTCAATCCATTCCTGATCAGAACGCCTTGGATGTCTCTTATTATTTTGAACCATTCTGCTTCAACTCCTATTTCTTATTTCAGAGCATTAGGAGATTTGGTTCAAAATGAATTTGAAGCAATCTGCTCCTGAATCCTGACTCAAGGAGAGAGGATAAGCTCTACCAGGAGATTATCTCATAGATTGGCATTTTATAGAATACGACCTGTTATTTATCGCATACAGTGTTTATGCGATGTTTTACATATCGACAAAAAACTTCGCAAAACAGATGGGCAACTAATTCAATATAAAAAACCGTAGCCTTATTATTTTTAGGGTTACGGTTTTTTTGTACTTGAATGACACTGATGTTTTGAGATGTGATTTTACTATAAATCGAATATAAAAGAACAAGATGTAATATCAAAAGTGAAATCAACGGCCCCATCTTTGTAAGTATAAGAGTATTCTTTTTTTGTTGGAATATATGTTGGAATTGTCAATAAGTTCCGAGTCCTTTGGACTGCGTACTTTTAGAATGTATAATGCGGCCTCGTTTTGTATTCATCAGGTTGATTGGTAGATAACTAGTTTATTTTTTACTCTAGACTAAGTGTTGGGGTATAATTGTTTTTTGATGACTTAAGATATTCTTTGATTGTCATCCCATAGTACTGTTTAAAGGCAGTACAAAAATGATTGCTACAAGAATAACCTATTTCTTCAGCAATTTCATATATTGGTCGGTCGCTATTACGTAACAAGGTGATAGCAGCCGCCATTCTTGATTCCGTACGTTTCTGTAGAAAACTAAGACCGTAATAAGAGTAGATAATTCTGCTAGTTTGTCTTTCGCTAAGACCTATTCTTTTAGAGAGCTCCTTAAGTGTTAATGATTTGAAATCATATAGGAAACTGTCTTCAATCAGTAAGAATGATTGTTCATAGGGATTTCCTTTGGAAAATGTAGTACGAGACAATGCAGTACTCTCGTAATTACGTACGAGCTTTACGATAAATTCAGAGAGTAGAGATTGAATTAAGGTAGTGTATCCTATTCTTTTGTTTTGAAGTTCTGCTATGAGCTGTTCAAATATCATTAATAGCCCTTCATGATCATATCCAATCCAAAATGGATAACGACAGAAGGTGTCTAGGATTGAATCCTTTGTTAGGTCTTCAGGATTAATCTTTAGATAGATTGAGTATTCATACATGGGATTGGTTGGGTCAGGTATTTGCTCATGTTCGATATGTGGACCTGTTATGTATAGTGAATTCACACTTAAGGGATAACTTTGATTATTTGATAATAGTGTGCCAATGCCTTCAGGTATATAATGAATTTCATAGCTATTACTACTATGACTATGTTTAGGGTAAGGCTTTTTTATGCAGTGATAAGCAATTTTTAGCACACTGATTGCTATATTATCTACATTAATCTGTATGTCTAATTTCTCGTCAATTTCTACCATATTCTAATCCTCCCCATTTCAATAGAACAACATCTATATGAAATAATATGGATGTTCTTTTTCTGATTTGATAGGAACCTATATACAAGTAGCCAAGATAAAGTTCTATACTTTTTCCTTATAATTAGCCTAGCATAAGTAATAGAAAATCACAACAGTAGATTACGCTAATCTGACATGGGACGGAAATTAATGTCATCTATGAACATGTAATATACGGTTGTGATTTGCTACAATACAAGTATAAGGAGGTGTTTTGATGATAATAGATACACACTTACATTTATGGGATAAACAACAGGGTATGATTAATGGTAAGCCTGTATTTGCTTTATCTGGGGGAAAAAGTAGCTTCTGTGGAGATATTGTACAAATGATGCCGCCCTATATGATTGACGGTAGAAATACAGCAGATATGCTCTTTGCAAATATGGATTATGCAGGCGTAAGTGCTTGTGTAGTTACGCAAGAGTACATGGACGGAAATCAAGACAGATATCTACTTACCTGTAAAGAACAATATAAAGAACGAATAAAAATCTGTTGCTTATATGAAGAAAAAGAGATCGCCAATGAATGGGTGGAGCAATTTGATGGCATTAAGATATGTGGTGGCAGATTAGCGAACAGAAATCTACTAAGACATACGGATATCTTTGAGCAAGCGAACCGATTAGGTAAATTTATTTCTATTGATTTGGCAGAGGGGGAAGAACAAACAGAAGATTTACAGGCAATTATCGATATGTTCCCTAAGCTTCGAATTGCTATAGGACATTTTGGTATGGTAACAGTGAAGGGATGGGAAAAGCAAATCCAGTTAGCTAAAAATCCCAATGTCTATATTGAAAGTGGTGGAATCACATGGTTATTTCACAAAGAGTATTATCCGTATCCATCAGCAATTAAAGCAATTAATGCAGCAGCAGATATATGTGGAATGGAGAAGCTGATGTGGGGTAGTGATTATCCTAGAACGATGACAGCCATCACTTATTTGATGAGTCTGGATTTTATACAGAAGACAGACCAATTATCAGAGAAGGAAAAAACATTACTGCTTGGAGAGAATGCGAAACTGTTTTATGGTTTTCCCGCATTAGAGGAACCGAAGCATATCTTAAATATGGTGGAATAGAGGTGTAAAGATGAAGGTAAAAGGAACATATTTTCAGAATGATAAGGAAAAACCTTTGGTATATGGTGATGTAGAAATTATTAATCCTAAGAGAAGAAGGCTCCGTGGTGAAGAGGAAAAGGAAGGAATATTGGCTGAGAGCGTAATACTAGGCTTCTGTGGTACAGATAATGAGCTGATGCATATGGGTATGGAAGGAAAGCTGACACCGAAATTTCCTCAAGGACAGAAGCGTTTGATCAATGGACATGAAGGTATCGTATGGGTTCCATCACAGAATCGTTTTGCTATCGTTTTGATACGTGGTGGAAATAGCTATGACCCAACCAGATATACAGAAGAAGAGAGCTATTTTGAGTATGGCTGTGATGGAGCAGATGGATTATTCTCGGATATGAATTACTACCATCCGGATATGCTTCTTGACATTCCGGAGGGTTATGTAAAAGATGGAAAGCTGGCACTGTCAATAGCTAAGAAATTAGTTTTTCCGGATCCCTATGGTTGTATGATATTTCAAAGAGAGAGAATGGAAGACTTAGGAGAAGCACAAAATTTCCGTGTAGAGATGGCAAAACATAAATGCAGTGAATCGGAAGCTAGAAAATTAGCCAAAGAGAATATATTTAAGAGGGTATGCATCTTTGGATTAGGAACTACAGGAATGTTTATTGGAGATTTGCTTCGCCAAAGATATCCCGCAGCGAATATCGTGTTTGTAGGGAGAAGTGAAGAGACTTCGACAAAGGTTAAATTCGCGAAGGAACAAGCAAGAGCAGAATACGTTCATAATAATTTCTCGACAGGTGAGGAATTAGCAAAAGCAATTATTGAAAAATTAGGTGGGACAGCTACTACCTTTATTGGGGTAAGTGGAAGTAATGTAGAACACGAGATTGCATTCAAGTATGGGGTTCTTGGTTGTAATGGCATATATAATAGCTTTTCACTTGGTCCTATTGTATCATTCGATACGATGCCTTTTGGCTTTAAGAATAACTTAATCTTCGGTTCGATTAATTTCAGACAAGATCATATGGAGGAAGCGATCAAAATCTTAGAGAAGAGTAGGTATGATCAGATTGTGGAATTAATTGATAAGGATGAGTTTATCCGTGATCCAATACAAGCCTATAAGAATAAAATCTATTGCAAGAGTGCTCCGCTAAAGACTGCGGTTATATGGAATGAAAAATATATTGATAAAAGTAGATGATAAGAAAAACATAAACCAGCCGATTCTCATGAGCAGATCGCTTCGATATGGTATCGAATTTTGAGTTGGTAAATTAGGATTAATAGAGGAGAGGTAAAGTAAGGAATGAAAACAGTATTCATACAGCAAGCAAATCAAATTGAAGTAAAAGATATAGAAAGACCGATTGTGAAAGAAAATGAAGCACTTCTAAAGATTAAGTATTGCGGTATTTGTGGAGCTGATGTAGCAAGCTATACAGGCAATCAACCCTTTACAACCTATCCAAGAATACCGGGGCATGAATTTAGTGCAGAGATTGTTACAATACCAGAGAATGATAAAGGCCTAAAGCCAGGAGATATCGTAACAGCAAATCCTTATTTTAATTGTGGACATTGTTATTCCTGTCAAAGAGGATTGGTTAATGCATGTACGGATAATCAGACAATGGGTGTTCAAAGGGATGGAAGCTTTTGTGAGTATGTTGCTATGCCGGTGGATAGAATTATTTCCGGAAAAGGCTTGGATGCAAAACAGCTTGCTCTAATTGAGCCATTTTCTATTGGCTTTCATGCAATCTCCAGAGCAGAGATAAAAAAGGGAGATAAGGTATTAGTGGTTGGAGCAGGTCCTATCGGATTATTCGCAATGATTTCAGCTACTCTAAAGGGTGCGGAATGTTTTGTAGCCGATGTTTTAGATAATAGACTAGAGCTTGCAAAGGAATATGGTGCCATTGGAACAATCAATAGTATGAAGCAAGATATCTTAGAGGCAACAAAAGAGATTACAAAGGGAAATGGTTTTGATGTATGCATCGAGGCATGCGGACAATCTATTACATTTCTAAATTGCATCGATTGTGCTGCCTTTGGTGCTAATATCATATTAATTGGAAATGGTAAAAAGGACACAACATTTTTACATTCTATTATTTTAAAGAAGGAATTAAATATCTTTGGCAGCAGAAATGCCTATACAAAGGACTTTGAAGCTTTGATCGATATAGTTTCACAAGGTAAAGTTGATGTAATGAAGATGGTGAGCGATATTGTTCCTATGGACCGTGCAGAGGAAGCATTTAAAGCATTAGTACATAATGATGGCACACTTGCTAAGATATTGATTGAGATTGGATGATTGTGATGTTAAGGAGGTTGTGATATGCTAAAGAATATACCACCAGTATTGTCACCGGAATTATTAAAGATATTAAGTGAAATGGGACATGGTGATGAGATTGTAATAGCAGATGGTAATTTTCCAGCTGCGAGTATGGCAAAAAGGCTGATCAATGCTTCAGGTATTCAAGCGATTGATATGCTCGATGCAGTACTAACGGTTTTACCACTAGATCAATATGATGATAATCATTTTGTCTTAATGGAAGTTTGTAAGGGTGATACTGTAGTACCTACTATATGGGACGACTATAAGAGTATACTTAATAGACATGAGAAAGATGCAAAAATAAGTTATATGGAACGCTTTCCATATTATGAAAGAGCGAAGGATGCCTATGCAATAATTGCAACGGGAGAGTCCGCACAGTATGCTAATATTATATTAAAAAAGGGTTGTATCCTCTAAGCTACTACTTATCTATCATTGATGAATGTAGGGGTTGAATGTTGCAAAATAGATGGAAGCTAGTGCCAACTTGTTATATACTAGTGATTAGTATCATAACATTAGCTGTCCAACTCTGAGATATTTAAAGTAGATAGGGTGATCACGAAAGAGATTCAAGCTGTAACAATATTTCTACAACAATAATTTTATACAGGGAGAGGTTTTATGGAATATCATGTTTCAATACAAGGAAATAATCAAGCCAAAGGAACAGTTGATCAACCCTTTCGTACAATATCTCACGCTGCGTCTCTTGCGATGGCCGGGGATATAGTTATTGTTCATGCAGGAATATACAGAGAATGGGTTAATCCGGCCAATGGTGGAACAGAGGAGCATAGAATAATATATCGATCGGCAGGAGACGGGGAAGTAGTCATTACAGGGGCTGAACGAATTTCAGACTGGAAGCCTGAAGGAGACGAGGTTTGGAGTACAGAAGTGCCTAATTCGATATTTGACCTACGTAATCCTTTTGAAGTGGAATTAAGTGGAGACTGGCTTTTTGACGGGGAGTTTCCGGTTCATCTTGGTGATGTATATCTGGATGGCAAATCCCTGTATGAGTGTGAGAGTATTGATAAAGTACGCAAATCGGAAGTATGGCCCAATGCGAAATATCCCAAGGACTCACTACTAAAATGGTATGCTGAAGCTGGTCCCACAACAACAAAAATCTGGGCCAACTTTGGTGGAAAAGATCCTCGTGAAGAAAATGTAGAAATAAATGTCCGACCCTTTTGCTTCTGGCCTAAAAAATCAGGACTTAATTACATAACGGTAAGTGGCTTCACTCTATGTCAAGCATCTCCCCAGTGGGCACCGCCCACTGACTACCAGGAAGGTTTGATTGGACCTCACTGGAGTAAGGGATGGATTATTGAGAATAATATCATTAGTGAATCCAAAAGCGTAGGTATCAGCTTAGGCACAGAGATTGGTACTGGCCATACTAAGTATTTTGGTAAGTATATGAAAGGTGGCACTCAACGTGAGCAGGAGGTTATATTAAGGGCTTTACGTTCCGGTTGGCATAAGGATAGAGTAGGTAGTCATATTATTCGAGGTAATGTGATCCATGATTGTGAACAAGCCGGTATTGTGGGACATATGGGTGGAGCCTTCAGCAGTATTTATCAGAACCAAATCTACAATATTCATCACAAAATGCTCGTGCATGGTGCTGAAGTAGCGGGAATCAAGCTGCATGCGTCCCTTGATACTCAAATTATTGATAATAAAATATATAGCTGTTACCGTGGGGTTTGGCTTGACTGGCAGGCACAGGGTACCCGCATAAGCCGTAACGTATTCTTTGATAATCTTTCTGAGGATTATTTTGTTGAGGTTTGTCATGGGCCTTATATGGTGGATCATAATCTGTTCCTTTCTCGGATGAACTTCAGAAATATGTCACAGGGTGGTGCATTTGTCCATAATCTATTTGCAGGTAGATTTGTCGTTCGTTCAGAGATTACCCGTACCACGCCATATCATTTTCCTCACGAGACGGCTATGGCAGGCTATTCCAATATCACCGGTGGCGATGACAGATATTACAACAATATCTTTTTGGGGGACAATGATGCGAATAAAGAACCTATCCCGATAACCTTTTTTGAACATCTTCCCCTGAAGCCCAGGGAGATTGTGGGAGATGGCAATAAGACTGTTATGGATGGAGTTCCCGACGATTCTATTTGCTATCTGTATGCTGTGGGACTAGCGGGTTACGACAAATATCCAAATGCTAAGGATAAAAAATGGTGGGAATATACGAAAGAGGAGATTGCTGAGCTTGGAGATGCTGCAAAGGATATTTTTATCGGAAATGCAGTACTTCCGGTGGCTTTGGGAGGAAATCTATACCTAAACAATGCGGTTCCCAGTATTCATGATCCTAATCCGAAGATATATGAGGAGAAGGGAATAACAGTGGAGATTAATCCTGCTCTGGGTACAGTTCAGATTCAGATTAATGAGCCCGAACTGATTCGCGGAGCAGCTGCAAGCTTGATTACTACCGACCTATTAGGAAAGACTTATCATGCTGATATGAAATATGAGGAACCAGACAGTACTCCTTATTGTTTTGACACCGATTATTTTGGATCAAAGAGACCGGATACAGCTGTCACACCTGGTCCGTTTGAGTTAACCCAACATAGTGAAGTTGATTTTGTCTTTCGTATATAAGTAATTTATAAGCTTATTTATTGTAAGAATAGACTTTATTGCGTAGTGGTTTAATACTGCTACGCAATTTTTGGGTATAGGAGATTACCAAGAACTTCCTATACCTTTAAAAATATCTGATTTGCAAAATATCTGTGAAGTGGTATTCTTGATAGCATGATTAATGAAAGACTACAAAGTTTATATGTTCGGCTTGCTTTTTAGCCTAAATAAAGTTGTAATAGAATGGCTTATAATATATAATGAGAAAGGCTGTACCCTAGAGAAGCATCACTGATGCGAATGGTGTTGGGGGTGATAGTTAAAAATTATTGAAATATAGAATTTTACAGAGTTGAAATGTAGGATCAACTTAGTTATTAAGCTGCATTTTAACTTAATTTTTTGAGAGGACTGTTATACAATCGACCGGAATTATATTATACTTGCATTCATAGCACTAATTGTTTTATTGTTATTTATTATATATCACCACAAAAGAGCGTTTCCTTATAAAACAACCAACTTACTTTCAAAGAGCGAAAGTGTTTTTTACAACTCGCTGAAGCCTGTATGCGATAAGTATGGATATGTTATTTGCCCAAAGGTTGGCTTAAAGGATTTTATTGTAGTTACTAGAAAAAAAGATTACATGAAATGGTTTCGTAAGATATCGCAGAAGCATGTTGATTTTCTTATTTGCGATAAAAATCTCAGACCGATTATGGCCATTGAACTTGATGATAGAAGTCATGAATTAGAAAAAGCCAGGAAAAACGATGAATTTAAAGATGCCTTATATAAGCGTCTGGATTTTCCTTTAAAGCGTGTGAAAGCTGCACAATATTATAGATATCAGGATATTGATTCTCTGTTTTCCTAAGGCAACCATTGCTGTACGATTGAGAAACAGCAGTAAGAAGGCTAGGATTAATATACCTAGATTGTCGAATGGAATATTATTTTGCTAAGGTATTTAAGAAAAAGACAGGGTATACGCCAACAGAATTTCGAATGAAAGAAATAATCGATTGGAACAATCAGGATAGGTAAAAAGTGGGCGTAGGAAACAATGATTTATACATAGGAGTGGTATGGTGCAGACATATCATTCTTATTTTATATTATTTATAATAAGAGATAGAACGAAGGACGCTACAATTTAACATAGAGAGAGGATGTGGACTTTGCATGGTGATTGATGTACATACCCATATATGGGCATCGAATTATAAACAAACGAAAGAGGATCTTTTAAAAGCGATGGATCGTTATCATATCGATAGAATCTATGTGTCTGGTCTTGAGGGATATACACCAACAAAAGAAAAGGTAGATGAATTGAATGACGAAGTTGCGCGTTTCATGAAGGAAAATAAAGAACGCGTTGGTGGATATGTTTATGTCAGCCCGGAACATGATAATGCAACCGAGGTGATTCGCCGCGGAATTGAAGATCAGGGAATGGAAGGAATTAAGCTTTGGGTCTCCACATTTTGTGATGATGTTTGTGTAAATCCAGTGATGGAACAAGCGATATTTTATGGGGTACCAGTTCTGATGCATACATTCCACAAAGCAAACGGTCAGGTTCCCAATGAGTCCCTTGGAAATCACATAGCAAACATAGCCAGACGTTATCCGGAGGCAAAGATTTTGATGGCGCATTTGGGGGGGAACTGCTATCATGGGCTTCCTGCAATTCGCGATTGCAAGAATGTCTGGACTGATTTTAGTGGATCTATTTATGTGGGAGATGCTATCGAGTATGCAGTAGACCTATTAGGAGCAGACAGAGTGCTATTTGGTACAGATATGATTGGATCTTATTTGGTAAACTTAGGTCAGGTACTAGAGGCTGATCTATCCTGGGAGGAGAAAGATAAGATTCTTTATAAGAATGCATTACACTTATTTGATAAAGAGTTTCGACTATAAAAGA
This sequence comes from Bacillota bacterium, assembly GCA_023411555.1. Taxonomy (GTDB): domain Bacteria; phylum Bacillota; class Clostridia; order Lachnospirales; family Lachnospiraceae; genus Mobilitalea. Next base: position 14,816 of record JAEYOQ010000029.1, on the reverse strand, counting down.
GGAGGTAAGCATATGAAATCGATTGATTTTAATTGCTTTGTGGGTGGATGGCCTTTTCATAAAGTGAGAAATAATCAGTTTCAGGATATTCAAAGAATTCATCGTGAGAACGGTATTGATTATGGTTATATATCCAGCACCAATGGAATTTTCTACAATGATCCCTATGAAGCGGCTGTTGATTTGTACCATGAGATCAAAGCTTCTGATTACAAACAAGTGATGGTTGTTAATCCGGATTTGCCAGGCTGTGAAGACGACATCCATAGGGCTGTTAAAGACCTTCAAATAGCAGGGATACGCATACTTCCAGGATTTCATGGTTACTCCTTACAGGATGATTGTGTGAAAAAACTCTGTGCATTATTAAAGCAATATCAGCTTCCTTTATTTCTAACCTTAAGGATGGAAGACGAACGAGTTACCTATTTGTTTCATCCAAAGAGTGTACCCATGGAGGAAGTAAGAGATTTTATATCCACTAATAAGGACTTAAAAATACTACTTTGCAATATCAGAATGGATGAGGTTTTCAACATAAAGGATCATATTTTGGATCATTCCAATCTAATGTTTGACACAAGTGGATTAAAAGATGGATTATTCCCACTGGAGCGGCTAAAGGCGCAAGGATTACTAAATCATCTCGTCTATGGTTCCTTGGCTCCGATTTATTGCTTGAAAAGTACAATGCTTCTTGTAACTGAGGATGATATTACGAAGCAGGAGCAAGAGGATATCTGTTCGGGTAGATCATTTTTATAAAGATGGATTATCATGCTTAGAATTACCGATAAGGGGTTAGACATCTTGTGAAAATCCTTATTTAAATAATTTTATATGGACGTTGGATGAGACAAATGCTGACTACATAGGCGGTCATATTTTCGGCTATGCGCAAATTGTTGGGGTGAGATTCTCTGAATCTTGCTCCTTTGCTGTATTTAAGGATCTTTAATGTTAGGCATCTGAATAATGTATGATTAGTCAAAAGGCACTAAATTGCTATGATATGAAAATAGACACTTGCAGAAATAGTATATTGGCTGTAGGCAATAATTGCTAGCAGCCTTTTTTGTGTTTTTAAGAAAATAAGTTTTTTTTCTTACTTTTATGTGATAAAATATCTGAGAGAATTAGATCAAGGGGTGAGGCTTTGCATAATAATATAGACAGCGATACCAATGGCGAGAATAACAGCAATAGCTGTAACAATAGAAAGAAACGTATTACCCGTATTAAGTCAATCATTATAGTTATCACGATTATACTACTTACATTACCAACAATCTGCTGCATTATTTTGGGACTGCGCGTGAGCAAACTTCAGAAGCAAGTGAAGGATTTAAGTAATATACATAAGCAATATGAGATAATTGGTGGAAGCTTAGAGGGAGAGTCATATGCTTTCGCAGCTGAGCGAAAGGAAGTTCCCGAAGCATCCGATTTAGATAAGAATGATATGATCAGTGAGAGTCAGGAGCAGACTGTCCCGGATTTGTTAGATAGGAATGCTTCCGAGTACGAGGAGGTGCCCGAAGGAAAAGAATCGAAAGAAGAAGGGTCAGAGAAGGATAGGACTGACGTTCCCAGTAGTAAAAAAACGGGTAAATATGCAGAGAAGAAGGTATATTTAACCTTTGATGACGGGCCGAGTAAGCATACCGATGACATCCTGGATATTCTGGCCGAGTATGAGGCCAAGGCTACCTTCTTTGTAATCGGTAAGACAGACGATGAGTCTAAGAGATTATATCAAAGAATTGTAGAGGAAGGTCACACCTTGGGGATGCATTCCTATTCCCACCAATATTCAAAGATATATAATTCCCTAGAAGATTTTGATAAGGACTTTACAAAACTATGGAAATTGTTATATGATACTACTGGATACAAGCCTTCTATATACCGTTTTCCTGGGGGAAGTAGGAACCAGGTCAATAAAAATGGGATGGAGGATTTCATTCGCTATTTAAATGATGCCGGAATAGTATATTTTGATTGGAATGTATTAAATGGAGATGCTACAGGTGAGAAGTTTACCAAGGAAGAATTAATCAAGAATGTCATAGATGGAATAGATGTTAAAAAAAATTCGATTGTCTTAATGCATGATTCGGAGACAAAACAGACAACGGTAGATTCATTACCCGACTTATTGGAAATATTGATATCAGAGGACGCTCAGATACTGCCTCTGGATCGTAATGTTCCACCGATTCAAATGATTAAAGCCGATAAAATTAAATAAACCAAGAAACAGGGAGGTATATAGCGAATGGGTTTTTTTAAGGACTTTAAGGAAGACTTCTCTCAGGCAGTGAATGAGTTATTGCCGGAGGGGGAAGCAGTTAAAGAGGAAACGCAGGATCAACTAGTGAATACGCTGGATTCAGATGACTCGAAGGTATCCGATAGTGAGAGAATGAAGGTTTGGCTAGAGGAATTTGCAGGTGAAGAGGCAGGAAGTTTAGAAGAGGAAGAGCTTACCGAAGAAGGTGAGGTAACTGATCTGGAAATAAACACATTAGAATTAGAGGAAGAAGAGGGTGAAAACATGGATGATAATGTAGATCTTGAATTATTAGAGGCATTAAATGCTGATGAGGAGACAGAGGTAGTGGAAACGAAAGAAGTATCGATGCCTAAATTACGTGCCACAACGATTTCAAATGACGATGATGTAACTGTGATAACAAAGGGAACCACAATCAACGGAAGTATCTCCTCTGATGGATCTTTGGAAATTAACGGAACAATTAACGGCGATGTAGAATGCTTAGGAAAATTATCAATAACCGGTAAGGTCGTAGGTAATTCTTCAGCTTCTGAGGTTTATGTAAACACAGAGCGTCTGGAGGGTAGTATTACTAGCGAGGGTAGTATAAAGGTTGGTCTTGGCACAGTAATCATTGGTGATATTGTAGCGACTTCAGGTGTAATAGCAGGAGCTATTAAGGGTGAGGTTGATATTAATGGTCCGATTGTAATAGATTCTACCGCGATTATAAAGGGAAATATCAAGGCTAAATCAGTTCAGATTAATAACGGAGCGGTTATAGAAGGCTTCTGTTCCTTAAGCTACTCCTCTGTTGATGTGGACAACATTTTTGAATAGTCGATAAAGGCGTAGTTCATGGTCTTTCATGCTAAGGGATACATACATTCATGTGTTTAAACGAGGAAAAATCGTTATAATAGTCAGAATGTAAGAATTTCATCAATTTGCTCTGGTAATGAGAAATGTTTTGTGGTAAATTATTATAGAATGTTTTGTATATGATTTTGACACAATTCTAAGGGTCATTATCAGGTGATATTAGAGTTACTATCGAGGCAACATGATATTATAGCTCTGGTGAATAATATTGAGTAAAGGCGTAAAGAGATAAAGCGTTTACTATATGTTTTCGTGCTTTAGCCTGCCTCGTAAGTCAACCATGGAGGATTAGTATGAAAGTATATGAAAGAGTTCTACTTAAATTAAGTGGAGAAGCCTTAGCAGGAGATAAGAAGACCGGTTTTTGTGAGGAGACCTGCATAGGCGTTGCTAAGCAGGTAAAACAATTGGTAGAAGAGGGTATTCAGGTTAGCATAGTGATCGGCGGTGGCAACTTCTGGAGAGGAAGAAGCAGTGAGACGATAGACCGTACGAAAGCAGACCAGATCGGTATGCTGGCAACCGTTATGAATTGTATCTATGTATCTGAGATATTCCGTCATGTCGGTATGAAGACAAAAGTATTTACCCCTTTTGCATGTGGTAGTATGACAGAGCTGTTCTCTAAGGATAATGTTACCGAATTCATGAAACAAGAGGGTGTGGCCTTCTTGGCTGGAGGAACAGGTCATCCTTATTTTTCGACGGATACGGCTACGGTTCTTCGCGCTGTGGAGTTGGATTGCGATATCATACTAATGGCAAGAGCTGTGGATGGAGTGTATGACAGCGATCCGAAACTAAACCCCAATGCAAAGAAATTTACCGAGATAGCCTTGCAGGATGTTCTGGATAAGAAGCTTGGAGTTGTTGATATGACTGCAACCGTGCTATGTATAGAGAACAAGATGCCCATACTCTTATTCGGTTTGTCCGAGGAGGAGAGTATTGTTAAGGCTGCTGTGGGTAAATCGGACGGAACCAGAATGACGATATAATTCTCAGTTTGGTAAGTATTTAGTATAAGAATATTTATTTAATATAATGGAGGGATGAAAATGGATGCAAAGCTAGAGCAATTCAGTTCAAAAATGGTAAAGACCGTGGAGTCATTAAAGGAAGAGTATTCCACGATACGTGCGGGCAGAGCAAATCCTCATCTTTTAGATAAACTCAGAGTGGATTATTATGGACAGCCTTCCCCGTTACAGTCTGTAGCTAATGTATCGGTTCCTGAGGCAAGAGTAATACAGATACAGCCATGGGAAAGTAAATTAATCAAAGAGATTGAAAAAGCAATCATTACTTCTGATCTGGGATTAACCCCGAGTAATGACGGAAAGGTCATTCGCCTTGTATTTCCTGAGCTTACTGAGGAAAGAAGAAAAGATTTGGTGAAGGATGTAAAGAAAAAAGCCGAAAATGCGAAGGTTGCTATCAGAAATATCAGAAGAGATGCGAACGAGCTATTTAAGAAACAGAATAAAGCAAGCGAAATATCTGAGGATGAATTCAAGAAGCTCGAGGATGACGTTCAAAAGCTCACAGATCGTTATGTTGCTGAAATAGATCGTATCATGGAAGATAAGTCAAAGGAAATTCTTACCGTTTAAAGGACAGGAAAGAAAATCGTTTGGAGGATTAAGGCCTGAACAAAGGGTTTATATAGTAAGTAATTTTGGGGTGTTTCAAAAGTTTTATTCATGACAAGTGGATTGAGGATGAATAAAGTCTTCTTTTGAAACACCCTTATTCATGATAATACACAATTTCGCCCACGAATATCCCTGTAAAGCAGGCGTCGAAGAAACTTGCATAGCGTGTTTCTTCAAGTAATGGTTTGGTTGGTAAGAAGAGGAGAAAAAGGATGCAGGAAAATGAGTTAAAAATACCTAGGCATGTGGCAATCATAATGGACGGTAATGGACGTTGGGCTAAGAAGAAAAAAATGCCAAGAAATTATGGGCATACTCAGGGGAGCAAGAACGTAGAAAAGATTTGCGAAGAAGCTTATAAAATGGGGATTGAGTACCTTACTGTATATGCTTTTTCGACAGAGAACTGGGTTCGACCACAGGAAGAGGTTGAGGGTCTGATGAAGCTTCTGGCAACCTATTTGGAGACTAGTATTAAGACAAGTGCAAAGAATAATATGCGTGTTCGTGTCATTGGTGATACCTCAAAATTATCAGAGGATCTGAGGAAAAGTATAGCCGCCCTGGAGGAAGCTTCAAAGAATAATACGGGGTTGAATTTTCAGGTTGCCATAAATTACGGTGGTAGAGATGACTTATTACGTGCGGCGAAGGCTCTGGCTATGGATGTGAAAGAGAATAAAATAGAAATTGATCATATAGATGAAGCAATGTTTAACCAATATCTGGACACCAAAGGAATACCTGATCCGGATTTGCTAATACGTACCAGCGGAGAGCAGAGACTTTCTAATTTCCTGCTCTGGCAGTTGGCTTATACTGAGTTCTATTTTCCGGAAGTACTTTGGCCGGATTTTAATAAAAAAGAGTTAATTAAGGCTGTGGAATATTACAGTAACCGAACTAGAAAATTCGGTGGTTTATTATAAATCAATTATAATTCTGTGATATAAGACCGGGATTTTACGAACCCGGTTCTGGCTTTGAATAGGCATAGAAATAGAATTATCTGCATCATGAAGCAGTATGGGAGGAAATACGATGTTTGGGACTAGATTAATCAGCGGAATTGTTTTATTGGCTATAACTATAGCGGTAGTTATTCTGGGAGGTGATATCCTTTTTGGAGTGCTGCTGTTAATATCTATGATAGGATTATATGAGCTTTATAAAATTGTCAAGGTCAACCTAGCATTCCCGGGTATCCTAGGCTTTGTAGCTTGTTTGTGTTATTATAGTCTGTTGTATTTTGATTTGCCTAAATATCAGCCTATGCTTATTATCTTTTTCTTGATGCTCTTAATGTTTGCTTATGTATTCGGCTTTCCCAAATACCAAATAGAGCAGATAGCAGTCACTTTCTTTGGTCTATTCTATGTTAGTATCATGCTTAGCTACATATATCAAGTTCGTATTCTTGAGGATGGTGCTTGGATTGTATGGCTGATATTCATTGGTGCATGGGGATCTGATACCTGCGCCTATGCAGTCGGGGTGCTCTTTGGAAAGCATAAGGTTGCCCCAAAGCTGAGTCCTAACAAATCTCTTGAGGGCTGTATCGGTGGTGTGGTCGGTGCCGCTTTAATCGGGTTTCTTTATGCAACTGCCATTAGAAGCAATATTACGGAGCTTGAGAATCCTCAGTTGATTTTTGCTATTATTGGAGCTGCCTCCAGTGTGATCTCCCAGATAGGAGACCTGACGGCCTCTGCAATTAAACGAAATCATAATATTAAGGATTATGGTAATTTGATTCCAGGCCATGGAGGTATCCTTGACCGCTTTGATAGTATTATTTTCACCGCCCCGATTGTGTACTATTTAGCGACCATGCTCTAGAATAATTTGTCAGGATGCATTTTACAAGCCTCAGTCATAAATCCTGCTGTCCATTGGAACAGCAGGATTTTGATAAAAATAAACGAATTTTAAGTAATTATAAAAGTTTTATGGATTATTTGAAATTATGAATGGAATGGGGTATATTATAGTTAGGCTGTCATGAGGTAGCCTTATGGAGGTTTAAAATGAAGAAGATTTGTATTCTTGGCTCTACGGGTTCCATCGGAACACAAACCTTAGAGATTGTCAGAGAGAATCAGGAATTGAAGGTTACAGCCCTTGCTGTTGATGGTAATATAGAGTTATTGGAGAGACAGGTTCGCGAATTTATGCCGAACCTTGTTTGCGTATATCGGGAGGACAAAGCGCAGCTTTTAAAGGATAGGATAAAAGAGCTTCCGGTAAAGGTAGTGACTGGCATGGAGGGACTGATTGAATGTGCCACGGAAGCGGAAGCAGACACAGTAGTGACAGCAATGGTAGGCATGATAGGAATTCAACCTACGATTGAAGCGATTAATGCAGGAAAGCACATTGCTCTGGCAAATAAAGAGACCCTGGTAACAGCGGGGCATATTATTATGCCGTTGGTAAAGAAAAAAGGCATTTCATTGCTCCCGGTAGACAGCGAACATTGTGCAATATTTCAGTCGCTGAATGGGGAGGATAATAAGAAGGTGAATAAAATACTATTAACAGCCTCCGGTGGACCCTTTCGTGGTATGAAGCTGGAAGACCTAAAAAATAAGTCTCCCAAGGATGCTTTGAAGCATCCGAATTGGGCAATGGGACAGAAGATTACCATTGATTCTGCGACAATGGTGAATAAAGGTCTGGAGGTTCTGGAAGCAGCCTGGTTGTTTGATATGGGCCTTGAAGCGATTCAGGTAGTAGTTCACCCTCAAAGTATTATTCATTCTATGGTTGAATATGTTGACGGTAGTATTATTGCTCAATTGGGAGTACCGGACATGAAGCTGCCGATCCAATATGCATTGTTCTATCCGACAAGAAAGCCTTTGCAGCATGGAGAACGTATTAATTTCTATCAATTAAAGCAATTAACCTTTGAGGAGCCGGATATGGATACTTTCTATGGATTGCGGCTGGCTTATGAGGCTGGACGTCAAGGCGGAAGTATGCCGACGGTTTATAATGCAGCGAATGAATGGGCAGTTGCAGAGTTCTTAAAGGGAAGAATTGAATTCCTTGCAATCCCTGCACTGATTGAAAAGGCCATGCAGCAGCATAAATTGATTGCTAACCCTTCATTAAAAGAAATTCTGAACATAGAAGAAGAGACATATGATTTTGTAAGAGGTTTTACGGAAGCTGGATTATGATGTATGAAACTTGCATGGCTTGACGGAAACAACATCATTGCTTCTAAGACAAGAAAGGATTGACATTTATGAATATAATTGTAGCTGTATTAATATTGGGTCTTATCGTAATTATCCATGAGCTTGGACATTTTCTTTTGGCGAAAGCAAACGGAATTACAGTAACTGAGTTTTCAGTTGGTATGGGACCAAGGATTGCAAGCTTTGTCCGTAAGGGAACTAGGTATTCTTTAAAGCTCCTACCCTTCGGCGGCTCCTGTATGATGCTTGGCGAGGACGAGAGTATCGATGATGAAGGTGCTTTTGGTAAGAAGGGCGTCTGGGCGAGGTTCTCTGTAATCTTTGCTGGTGCTTTTTTTAACTTCATTCTTGCATTTGTGCTTGCTTTAATCGTATTAGGAGATGTTGGTGTTGATAAGCCTTATGTTGAAAAGGTGAGTGCTGGAGGTTCTGCTGAAACAGCTGGACTTATGGAAGGTGACCTGGTTAAGGAAATTAATGGATCAAAAATCCATTTTTCAAGAGATATACAGTACTATTTTTATTTTAATAATCTATCTGAAAAGCCAATTGATGTAACAGTACTTAGGAATGGGGAAGAGCATACCTTACGCTTGACTCCTGTTTGGCAGGATGAATATATGTTGGGCTGCTCCTATACCGCTACTAATCCGACTGCAAAATTGGATGACATTGTAGAAGGCTTCCCGCTGGACCTAGCTGGTGTTAAGGTGGGAGATGTCATAGTGGGGATTAACGGTACTTCCATTCAAACAGCACAGGAACTGGCAGATTACCTTAATCAACATCCCTTGTCGAAGGAAGAGATAACCCTGATCTATCTGAGAGATGGGCAGGAGACAGAGATTACCATAGAACCAAAGCTGGTGCAGAGTGGGTATGATCTTGGGTGGAGCTATAATCTCTACCGTGAAGAAGTAAAGGCTCTGGATGCAGTAAAATATAGCTTTTATGAGCTGAAGCTCAATATAGTTAATACAATTAAAAGCATCGGACATCTGATCAGTGGAAAGGCTAGCATGAAGGAGGTCTCAGGTCCGGTGGGAATCGTGAATGTCGTGGGTGATATTGTTTCAGAGACAGAGGAATACGGTATTCGTGCGACCTTGCTTACTTTAGCTAACTTTAGTATCCTTTTAAGTGCTAACCTGGGTGTTATGAATTTACTTCCGCTTCCTGCTCTTGATGGTGGTAGGATTGTATTTATATTGATTGAAGCAATCCGTAAAAAACCTGTTCCTAAAGAAAAAGAGGCTGTGGTACATTTGGTAGGCATGGCATTATTAATGCTTCTTATGGTATTTGTAATGTATAATGATATAAGAAATATTTTTAGCTAATTGCAAAGAGTTTTCGTTTAACAACTATTTTATTGGTTTTGAAGCGATATTGGCTTTCCGTATAGAAGGCTTTTTACGAAAGGTGGTAGGACAATGTACCGTAATAATACGAAAGTAATTCAGATTGGTGACCGGGTAATCGGAGGTGGTAATCCGATTCTGATTCAATCTATGACCAATACAAGAACCGAGGATGTGAAGGCTACGGTTGAGCAAATTCAAAGATTAACCGATGCCGGCTGTGAGATCATCCGCTGTACTGTCCCAAGCATGGAAGCTGCGGCAGCCTTTAAGGAGATTAAAAAACAGATTTCAATTCCTTTGGTTGCAGATATCCATTTTGATTATCGTCTGGCAATCGCAGCGATGGAGAATGGTGCAGATAAGATAAGAATCAATCCTGGCAATATCGGAAATCATGAAAAGCTTAAGGCGGTAGTAACGGTTGCCAAGGAGAGAAATATTCCAATCCGAGTTGGTGTCAACAGTGGTTCTCTTGAGAAGGATATTATAGCAAAATATGGCGGGGTTACCGCCAGAGGTCTTGTGGATAGTGCATTAGACAAGGTAAAGAGAATTGAGGATATGGATTATGACCAGATTGTCATCAGTATTAAATCCTCTGATGTAATGATGTGTGTCCATGCTCATGAGCTAATTGCATCCCAGACCCAGTATCCTCTCCATGTGGGGATCACTGAGGCTGGAACGGTTAATGCAGGAAATATTAAGTCTGCTCTTGGCCTTGGCATCATTCTTTATCAGGGAATTGGCGATACGATCCGTGTGTCCTTGACTGGTGACCCGGTAGAGGAGATACACTCTGCCAAGCTTATACTAAAGACCTTAGGTTATCGTAAGGGCGGTGTAGAGGTGATTTCCTGTCCGACCTGCGGTAGAACTCAGATTAATCTGATTAAGCTGGCGACCGAGGTAGAAGAGATGGTATCAGAGATGGACCTTGATATTAAGGTAGCTGTGATGGGTTGTGCAGTGAATGGTCCCGGTGAAGCAAGAGAAGCTGATATCGGAATTGCCGGTGGCAGGGGAGAGGGTCTTATCATTAAGAAGGGTGAGATTCTTCGGAAGGTTCCCGAGGATCAGCTATTAGAGGAATTGCGTAAAGAGCTACAGAATTGGCCCAGAAGCTAAACCGACACAGAGGGAAAGACGTGGCGCAAACAGAGATGGAGAAATATTATGTTATTTTTTGAAGCATTTGATCTAGTATCTGCCGATCAGGAATTACATAAGCTTTATAGTGAAGTGGATGTAGTTAAAGTAATTGCTTCGAAGCAGACGAAGAATTTATTCGTCTGTATTCGAAGTAATAGACTGATTGGCAGATTTCATATAAGAAAGATGGAAGAACTGCTGAATCGGCAGCTCTTTTTACATACCGGTAATAAGGCTGTGATAAAGCCCAGGTTCGATTTATCCGCCCAGTATACACTGCCAAAGCTATATCCTATTTACCGTGAAAGTATTCTGGAGGAGCTGAAGGAGGTCAGTGTAGTCACGTATCATCTTTTTTCCTCAGCAGAAGTAATCGTAGAGGATACGAAGCTTACCATTCGTGTGACAGATAGTTGTGTTGCCAAGGAAAAGATGACGAAATTAAAAGACTATCTGGAGACTATTTTTCAGGAGCGATTCGATTATACGGTTCAGGTGGTGGTGGATTATTTAGAACCAAGAGAAAAGAACGAGGATCATGAACAGGAGTATCGGAGGCAGATGCTCCGTATGTCTGAGAAAGAGGCTCTGGAGGAGGGCTTTGAAGTCAACCTTGCCGGAGACCAGGATCGGGTGGCAGTTATGGAGACGGGTGAGAAAGGCCAAAATAAAGTGGAGGCTATCTCGGATAACGGTGCATTGGCAAAGCAGAACGCAGTGAAAGCAGAAGCGCCGAGGCAAACAGCCCCTAAGATAGAGCCTGTTAAGCAGGCAGCTGTTAAGAGCTTTGGTAAGAGCGCTTATGATAAAGGAAAAGGGAGCTACCGTAAGCTGCCAACAGACCCTTCCGTGATTTACGGAAAAAACTTTGAGGGACCTGTAGTTCCAATCTGTGATATCATAGACGATATCGGAGAAGTAGTCATTCGAGGCAAGCTAATTAAGCCGGATACCAGGACCATTGGTAATGAAAAAAGCATTATAACCTTTGTTCTGACGGATTATACGGATTCTATCAAGGTAAAATTATATGCAAAAACAATTGAGGTGGAAGAAATCACCTCATTATTAAAGCCAGGTGGTTTCTTCCAGCTAAAGGGTATCGCTCAGAATGATACCTATGAGAGAGATATTACAATTAGTTCGGTCGTAGGTATCAAGACGATCAGCGACTTTTTAAGTAATTCCAGGAATGACAGTGCCCCGGCTAAGCGTGTGGAGCTCCATGCCCATACGATGATGAGTGATATGGACTCAGTAGTTGATGTAAAGAAGTTAGTAAAACGTGCTTTTCAATGGGGACATCCCGCGATTGCTATAACGGACCATGGTGTAGTACAAGCCTTTCCTGATGCCAGTCATGCTATCAATCCAAAGGACTATAAGGATGAGGAGGAGCAAAAAAGGGCCAAGGCCTTCAAGGTAATCTATGGGATGGAGGCCTATTTGGTGGATGATCTCAAGGAGGTTGTTAATAATGCAAAGGGACAAAGTTTGGATGATGCCTTTGTTGTATTTGACATTGAGACCACTGGTTTTAGTCAAACCAATGACCGAATCATTGAGATCGGTGCGGTGAAGGTAATCAATGGAGAGATTACGGACCGTTACAGTACCTTTGTCAATCCGGAGGTTCCGATACCCTATGAGATCGAGCAGCTGACCTCAATTAATGATAGTATGGTTATTGATTCACCGACCATTGATATCGTACTACCGGAGTTTCTGACTTTTTGCGAGGGCTGTAGCCTGGTTGCCCATAATGCAGCCTTTGATGTGGGCTTTATTAATAAGAATGCCTCCAGATTAGGTATTGAGATAGATTATACTGTAATTGACACAGTAGGATTATCCCGAATCTTGCTGCCGGAGTTGAACAGACATAGATTGAATATCGTTGCCAAGGCACTGAATATTTCCCTTGAGAATCATCACAGGGCAGTGGATGATGCAGGAGCAACGGCAGAGATTTTCCTAAAGTTTGTTGCCATGCTGAAGGAGCGGGAGATTAATAAGGTTGATGAGATTGATAGGCTCGGTAAGATGAGTGCGGAAGCAATCCGTAAGCTGCCGGCTTATCATGCCATTCTGTTAGCAGCTAATGATGTGGGTCGAGTTAATCTCTATAAGATGGTATCCTTGTCCCACATTGAATATTATAATAAGCGTCCTAAGATTCCCAAGAGTCTGCTTATGGAATGCAGGGAAGGCATCATTCTGGGCTCAGCCTGTGAAGCAGGAGAGGTGTTCAAGGCTGTTTTGACCAATCAATCCCACGAGCAGATTGCCAGATTGGTTGATTTCTATGACTATCTTGAGATTCAACCCCTTTGTAATAATGAATTCTTGATTCGCAGTGATCGAAGTGATGATAAGGATATCAATACAAAGGAAGATTTGATGGAGCTTAACCGTAAGATTGTTGCACTGGGCGAAGAATACAATAAGCCGGTAGTAGCTACCTGTGACGTTCATTTTCTGGATCCGGAGGATGAGATATACCGCAGAATCATACTTGCCGGTAAAGGGTTTAAGGATGCAGATGAGCAGGCTGCCTTATATTTTCGTACCACAGAGGAGATGTTAGAGGAATTCTCCTACTTAGGCAAAGCCAAGGCTGAGGAGGTTGTTATCACCAACAGTAATCTGATTGCAGACCGAATTGAGAAGATATCACCGGTGCGCCCGGATAAATGCCCTCCCGTATTGCCTAATTCAGAAGAAAACCTACGTAATATCTGCTATGAAAAGGCTCATTCCATGTATGGAGATCCCCTGCCCGCACCGGTTGAAGCCCGTTTGGAGCATGAGCTGAAATCCATCATTAATAACGGCTTCGCAGTTATGTACATTATCGCTCAGAAGCTGGTGTGGAAATCGAACGAGGATGGTTATCTGGTAGGCTCCCGTGGCTCCGTAGGATCCTCCTTCGTAGCAACCATGGCCGGTATCACGGAGGTAAATCCCTTAGCACCTCACTATTACTGTATGAACTGTCATTATTCAGATTTTGATTCTGAGGAGGTCAAAAAATACGGCGGTAGCTCCGGCTGCGATATGCCAGATCGCAATTGTCCGGTCTGTGGTCTGCCACTAGAAAAGGATGGTCATGATATTCCCTTTGAGACCTTCCTGGGCTTTTATGGTGATAAGGAGCCGGATATAGACTTAAACTTCTCTGGTGAGTATCAGAGTAAGGCTCATGATTACACAGAGGTTCTCTTTGGTACTGGTCACACCTTCCGTGCAGGAACGATAGGTACCTTGGCGGATAAGACAGCCTTTGGTTATGTAAAGAATTATTTTGAGGAGCGAGGTATTCATAAGAGAAATGTTGAGATTGATCGTATCGTAGGGGGCTGCGTCGGCGTTAGAAGAACTACAGGACAGCATCCGGGTGGTATAGTAGTATTACCTCATGGTGAGAATATCTATTCCTTTACCCCGGTACAGCGACCTGCCAATGATATGACAACGAAGACCATTACCACTCATTTTGATTACCATTCTATTGATCATAATTTATTAAAGCTGGATATTCTTGGTCACGACGATCCGACCATGATTCGTATGCTAGAGGATCTAACCGGAATCGATGCGAAGAAGATCCGGCTTGATGATGAGAAGGTATTATCTTTATTCCATGATACCAGTGCTTTAGGGATTTCTCCGAAGGATATCGACGGTTGTGAGCTGGGGTGTCTGGGTATACCGGAGTTTGGTACGGATTTCGTTATGCAGATGGTAAAGGACACAAAGCCCAAATCCTTCTCCGACCTGGTTCGTATCTCTGGTTTGTCTCATGGTACGGATGTATGGCTGAACAATGCCCAGACTCTAATACAGAATGAAAAGTGTACTCTATCAACTGCGATCTGTACCCGTGATGATATCATGATCTTTCTGATTGCAACTGGTGTCGAACCGGGTCAGTCCTTTAAGATCATGGAAAGCGTTCGTAAGGGTAAAGGATTGACTCCAGAGATGGAAGAGGCGATGGTGACAGCAGGAGTACCGGATTGGTATATCTGGTCCTGTAAGCAGATTAAGTACATGTTCCCGAAGGCCCATGCAGCGGCTTATGTAATGATGGCCTTTCGTATTGCATTTTTCAAGGTATATTATCCCTTAGCTTATTATGCAGCTTATTTCTCCATTCGAGCCTCTGCGTTCAATTATGAGCTTATGTGCCTCGGTAGAAATGTGTTGGAGCAGCATATCTCGGATTACAAGAAGAGATATAATACCTTAACGAAGAAGGAACAAGATACCTTTAAGG
>JAEYOQ010000033.1 GCA_023411555.1 Bacillota bacterium | reverse complement strand
GGGAGGATAAGTATTTAACTTCTCTTTGGTAATCATAATTGGAGGGGGAATCCAATTATGAAAGAGCATACGCATTTACATCCTTACAACGGAACCTTGTTCCTTATTAGGATATTACTATTATGATACACAATTAGATTATTTATACATATAATAAAAAATTATTTCATAATGGAAATTTCTATATAGTCATGGTATAATCGTAACGAATGTAGCTTCATATTGTGGAATACACTAAGTCTGGCTAGTTCGACGAGCAAGCAAGACAAGCTTGCAATAGAATACGTGATCAAGAGCGTGAAAGGATGGAAAGCATGAGTTTATTACAAGAATGGAGAGATTATGCATATGCAAACGATATGAATAATCAATCCGGCCGTATGTTCTGGGCAAATTATTTTAATATTGAAAAGGAAATTTATAAAGTATTACTTGCAGATGCAGATAAAGTTTGGGAAGGATCTGTAGCAGAGCTTGCCAAGGAATTTGATACTGAATTAAATTACTTTGTGGGCTTCTTAGATGGCATTAATGACAGTTTAGTGAATCCGAATCCCATTGAAGAGATGGGTGAGGAGACTAAGGTTTGCTTAACCTTTGATAAAGAGAAGCTTTATTATAATATGGTAGGTGCACATGCCGAATGGCTTTACGAGTTAGAGGAGTGGGATGCACTTCTTACACCGGAACGAAGAAAAGAGCTATATCGTGAGCAAAAGCAATCCGGTACCGTCGTGAAGGACAAGAAGATTGGACGAAATGATCCCTGTCCTTGCGGAAGTGGGAAGAAGTACAAAAAATGCTGCGGAGCCAACGCATAATCATCTTATGGAAACACGACGAAAAAGGATGCTCCTCTTGCTACAGTGATTACTGTGAAGAGGAGCATCTTTACTTATAGTTAAAAGTACGATTTGCATGTACTTAAACATATGCATTTATGGTGAATTATTGATTACATTAATATATAGAATGCTGGAGTTAATGCTCCTGTTTATAGATCAGGTACTTTGCATAGTTCTTGATATCGTTTACGCTTTCAGGGGACAATTGCTGATATAAATCGAATAACTCTACAATATCCTTATCCAATACTTCTCCGCCAACGGGTAAATAGGAGTCCGTAACGCCTAGTAAATAGTCGCAGGATACATCGAAATATTTAGAAAGAGCAATGAGTTTATCGAAAGATGGTTCGTTTCTTTCTGACTCGTAATTTGAGATTGCTGTTGGTTTCAACCCGAGAATATTAGCCAACTCACCTTGGGTAAGTTTGTTTTTCTGTCTTAATTGTTTGAGACGTGCATTAAAATTCATTCGGCTATCCTCCTGTATAAAAACTATACGATTTGTGTATATTTTTCTTGATTTTATTATATATCGAGAAAAATATTGATGTCAACTTCAATTCACGAGATTGTGTATAAAAATTGTGAGAAACGATAATTGATTTGTAGAATTATGAGTTTTTATGTAACTTCATCATGATAAAACGGTTTAAGGAATGGGGATATAAATAGGATGGGTCTATTTTCTTTCTTTCTCAAGAATAATATAAAGAACAGGTTGATCATGGAAAATACAAGAGGAATCATGCTCTTTTTTAATCGTGAGGGGCGGATTACTGATTATAATCTAATAGCAATGAAGGAATTGGGTTATGGGGATGAGCTTAAAGGGACAAAAATACAAGATATTTTTAAGAATACCGTTAAGTATGAAAATAATACCTTACAATTTATGAATTGCTTCGAGAACCTGGAAGAAACAATAGCATATAGAAAAAACCAGACCTGCTTTCCTGTAGAGCTGAAAATAAAGGTATACGAAAAAAATAAAGCCTATGAGGGGATTTGCACAGCATGGAATATTTCGGAAAGAAAAACTATGCTCATTAAGCTACATCAGGTGGAACAGGATCTAGAAGGCTTGAATCGAAGTCGTGATGAGATAACTGCTAGTGTTACCCATGAACTTAGAACTCCGATAAACGGCATACTGGGCTTAAGCAATAATTTGTTGGATACACCCTTAAGTCCTGGTCAAATTGATACGGTTCAACTAATCAAACACTGCTGTAACAATATGGACTCTATGATCAATGATTTACTGGATTTTGCAAAATTATCCAGTGATAAGATGGTTATGGAGCAAATAGAGTTCAGCTTTCGTGAATTTATTAATTCTGTAGTGAACGTTAACCTGCCAAGAATTAATGAAAAAGGTCTCAAATTACTGTTGTATATTGCGGAAGATATTCCGGATCGAGTGATCGGTGATGAATTTCGCTTAACTCAAATTCTGAATAACCTTATCTCAAATGCAATCAAATTTACCACCATAGGCCATATCACCTTGGAGGTAGCTAAGCTTTCACAGACCCATCAATCAGTGGATTTGTTTTTCATATTGATTGATACCGGTATAGGTATCAGCGAAGAGGATAAGGACAAGCTATTCCAGAAATTCAGCCAGGTGGATGGTTCTATTACAAGAAAGTTCGGAGGTACTGGACTAGGTCTGGCAATATGCAAGAAGCTGGTTGAAGCCATGGGTGGTAAGATCGGTGTTGAAAGTGAGAGAGGCAGGGGAAGCACCTTTTCCTTCTCTGTTCGCTTAAGATTGCCGCTTCATCAGCAGGAAGAAGGAAATTGGAATAATAGTAACAAAGCTGCAAAGGCTGTTGAGGCTTATGAGGATTCTGCCGATACCGCTTTTGAGGAAAATACGACACGTGAACTCAATTATATCAGCTATATTGATCAATTACTCAAGGAGGCAGGAGACTCTCGTAAGGAGATGAACACAGAGCCTCTGTCAAAGGAAACTGTTTACAATAATATCAATACTGCCCTTGAAAAGCTCTCAATCTGCATTGAGATGGAAAGCTGGGACAAGGCAGAAGAACTAGCATCTTATATTAAAAAGCAGCTGACCCCGGAATTTGGAGAGATCACGAAGACGGTATTTCGTCTGCTGTTGGCTGTCCGTAAGGAAAATTATAGTGTTTCTATGACCTTGATTAATGAAATAAAGGCCTCTATAGCATAATAATTTGTAAATTGCAGTAGTGGCAGAATGGAGATTGAGATGGATAACCTATCATTTTCGTCACCTAATATTCTGGTGGTGGATGATGTAAATGCTAATTTAGTTGTTTTAACTGAGATGATTCGCAAAGCAGGATACATTGCACGCCCGGTAACCAGTGCTAGGCAGGCAGTCAGTGCGATCGAAGCATTGCTACCTAATTTAATTCTCTTAGATATCTCAATGCCTGAGATTGATGGCTTTGTTTTTTGCTCTATGTTGAAAAAAAATACGAATACAAGGGATATTCCAATCATTTTTATCACTGCCTTACATTCTGTAGAGGATAAGATGCGAGCCTTTGAGCTTGGGGCGGTGGATTTTATTGAGAAGCCCTTTGAAGTAGAAGAAGTGATAATGCGGATCAACACTCATTTGAAGATGTATAAAATGCAGCAGGAGCTGGAAGTATATAATAAGAAGCTATATAAAATCATAAATGACCAGATGCGAAAGATTTACGAGGGCCATAAGAATGTAGTAGAAGCAATGGCAAGAGTATACTCGTTAGGAGATATTGAAAAGAGGAAGCATATGGAGAGAGTTGGCTATAACAGCCGTATTCTTGCTCTGAGCCTGCAGCTTTCGCCAAAATTCAAGGAACAGATTACCAACAGCTTTATTGATGTGATTGAGAAGGCAGCTTTACTCCATGATATCGGAATGACTTCCTATGACAGTAAAATGTTACAAAAGCCCATCTCCTTAATGACAAAGGAGGAGGAGGTTATATTAAAGGCACATACCATGGCAGGAGCTGATGTATTAACGAATATTTTAGAGCTGAATGCTGACAATGAATTCATTCAGATGGCGATAAAAATAGCAATGTATCATCATGAGCGTTGGGATGGCAACGGTTTTCCATCCGGTAAAACGGGAAAGGAAATACCAGTTTCTGCAAGGATTGTTGCGGTTGTAGATAACTATGATGCCTTGTTACGGGGGTGGGGATGTGAAAAGTCCTGTACTCCGGAGGAAGGTATCGAGATCATTAATAGTGGAGCAGGCACTTTATATGACCCGGATATCATTGCTGTATTTGATAAAGTACATAACCAATTTAAGCGATAATGATATGGAGGTTGCGCCAAAGGGTCTTAGAACAATGGAAAAGTAGGGTACTAGTATGAGTAGAAAGAAGGATATGTATATTGATTATAAGCGCTCCTTTAAAAAGAGGGGAAGAAGAAGGAGTAAGCTGCTGCCGACCATCATATTATCGGTGTTAATAACGGGATTATTAGCCGGTGCGGGTTATTCAATTTGGATACGCATTGATGCGAATGCAAAAGAGAAAAATTCAGAGGAAATACAGGGACTTAAACCTTCGGATAACGAGCAGCCGCAGCCCATAGTGACTGTATCACCAACACCGTCTCTTCCTCCTACATTACCGCCGGCAATGGAGGATGCGGTGGAAGCAATGCAATCACGGGTTCCGGTGAAGGTGAAGGGAATCTATGTGACCTCAGCGATTGCTGGCTCGAAGCGGTTGGAGGATTTGATTGCTCTGACGGATACAACGGAGATAAATACTATGGTTATCGATATTAAGGATGACACCGGTAAGATAACCTTTCAGATGGATAGCCCTCTGGCCAAGGAGATTGAAGCAACTACCAATACCATTAAGGATATCGAAAGCTTTGTTAAGGATCTGAAAAGTCGAGACATCTATCTGATAGCACGTATCGTAGCCTTCAAGGATCCTTATCTTGCAGATAAGCGGAAGGAATTGGCTATTCGGAGACAGGATGGATCGATTTATCTGGATAACAATGGGGAAGGCTGGGTGAATCCCTACAACCATGAGGTGTGGGAATATTTAATCGAGGTGGCCTCTCAGGCAGCGGCAGTCGGCTTCGATGAGGTTCAATTCGATTATATACGATTTTCTACAGGCGGTGACATAGCAAAGGCTGACTTTGGTAAGGAAGCAGAGGAGAAATCAAAGGAAGATATTATACTTGAATTTACTAAGTATGCATACGAGAAGTTGAAGCCCCTTGGGATCTATGTCTCTGCCGATGTATATGGTACGATTATCAGTAGTAGCATCGACGCCGGGTTGGTGGGGCAGAACTATGTGGAGATGGCAAAGTATCTGGATTATATCTGTCCTATGATTTATCCCTCTCATTTTGGGGAAGGTAATTACGGGATCGAGTATCCGGATTTGGAACCCGCTAATATTATCCGTAAGGCATTAACAGCCTCCAAGGAGAAGCTGGATCAGATACCAAAGGATGAGCACAGAGCAATTGTCCGTCCTTGGCTTCAGGATTTTACCGCTACCTGGATAAAACCTCACATGGAATATGGAGGAGATGAGCTCAGGGAGCAGATTGAGGGAGTATATAGTGCAGGTTATGACGAGTGGCTGATATGGAATGCAGCATGTAGGTATTCAGTGGATGGATTATTGGAGGAGTAGGACACCTGTCTAACCCGTAGGAATAAATTAAAGACAAAGCTAATATACATCTAGTATAAATGACCTGGAGGTGTCCTATGGATAAGGCAATCCGTCAAAATACAAAGATGTTTGCAGTGCTGAAAGGACTTCTTTTTTCCTATATTATTACTGCGTTTATACTGCTTCTTCTATCCTTCCTTATGCTGAATATGGATTTATCGGGTTCAATTATCAGCGGAGGGATCATCTTTGCCTATATTCTTTCTACCTTTATTGGGGGCTTCTTTGTAGGTAAGAAAGCAGAGCAAAGGAAGTTTGTCTGGGGGCTAATTATGGGAGTGTTTTATTTTGTTATTCTCATGCTGGTTTCCTTAGCCATGAACCGGGCAGAGCCCTTACCCCTTGGAAATCTTCTGACCTCCTTTCTCATCTGTAGCTTGAGCGGGATGGTAGGTGGAATGGTTAGCTAAAGGGAATGATATTTCATTTGCATTATGGAAGTAGAAGGAGGAGCTACTGTGCACTACGAGAAGCGCAGTAGCTTTTCCTGTAATGCACGAAGGGATAGTCCTATACATCAATGACCTGTCCTTAATGGAGAGTCGATTCGAGATTTAGCAAAGATACGGTACGGATTGAATACTAGTAAAAGTCTATATTTTCTCAGATGTTGGATAGGCATGACAATAGAAAGCACATTTCGTATCCTTTCTATTGTTATGATTTGAAAAATGATTGATATTTGATATTGAATTGATTATACTATAGTTGATTTGTGGGTGAAGTAAGCTGAATATCGGATTGCTCCGAAACAATATGATAAGAAAGGTTTGGTTTATATGAAACGAATTATGATAACCGGAGCATCAGGACAGTTGGGGCTGGCTCTTTATCAGTTGCTAAAAGGAGACGACCAATATGAGCTGCTGCGAACGGATGTAATTACAAGTGATGACGGGGCTATAAAGCCTTTGAATATAACAAATGAAGCAGAGGTTAATGCCTACATACAAGAGAACTTGCCTGAGATTATCATTAATTGTGCCGCTTTTACCGCGGTAGACTTATGTGAAAGTCAGGAGGATAAGGCTTATCAGATTAATGCACTTGGACCAAAAAATTTGGCAATGGCAGCAGAAAGCATTAATGCCAAGCTGGTTCATATTTCAACGGATTACGTGTTTGACGGTCAGGCCTTTGAGCCTTATGAAGAGGATTTTCCGACGAATCCGGTCAGTGCCTATGGAAGGACGAAGCAAGCCGGAGATGTATTTGTACGTTCCAATTGCAGTAAGTTCTTTATTCTTCGTACAGCCTGGGTTTACGGAGAGGGAAAGAATTTTGTCAGGACAATGCTTCGTCTGGCGCAAACCAATCAGACGGTTCGTGTAGTGGCAGACCAGTATGGAACTCCGACAAGTGCTCTGGAGTTAGCAAGAGTAATTATTTATCTTATGGAGACTGATAGCTACGGAATCTATCATGCAACCTGTGAAGGCAGCACTACCTGGTATGAGTTTGCTTTAACGATTTTTGAGGAAGCAGGTATTGATATTACGGTTGAACCGATTTCGACTAACGAGTATATTGCCCCGGCAAAGCGCCCCATGTATTCGGTACTTGATAATAAGGCACTCAGAGACCGGCACGGTTATTATATGAAGGATTGGAAAGAAGCCTTCAAGGAATATATGAAACAGGAAATGAAATAAGTGGATAAAAATATTAAAATATATACAAACAAAGAGAGGAAAAAGTATGAGAACCTATTTAGTAACCGGAGGAGCCGGTTTTATTGGATCTAATTTTATTTTGTACATGTTTGAAAAATATAAGGATGATATTCGGATTATCAATCTGGATACCCTGACCTATGCAGGCAACCTTGAGAACTTGAAGTCTGTTGAGAAGCGAGATAATTATGAGTTTCTGAAGATAGATATCTGTGATAAGGAAGCAGTGCTTAAGGTCTTCGAGAAATATGATATTGACAGGGTCATTCATTTTGCAGCCGAGAGCCATGTGGACCGCAGTATCCGCAATCCTGAGGTGTTTGTGAATACCAATGTCCTAGGCACTCTCAACCTGCTCAATGCAGCGAAGCTTGCATGGCAGACGGAGGACGGCTATCTTCCGAACAAGAAATACGTTCAGGTATCAACGGATGAAGTATATGGTTCTCTGGAAGGGGATGAAGGGTATTTTTATGAGACCACTCCTTTGGATCCTCACAGTCCATATTCTGCCAGCAAAGCCAGCGCAGATTTTATTGTAAAATCCTATGTGGATACCTTCCATTTCCCTGCTAATATCACCAGATGCAGTAATAATTACGGGCCTTATCAGTTCCCTGAGAAGTTGATTCCTCTGATGATTAACAATGCTCTTGCGGGTAAGAACCTTCCCGTGTACGGAACGGGCAAAAATGTAAGAGACTGGCTTTATGTAATGGACCATGCTAAGGCAATCGATATGGTTGCAGAAGGTGGCAGAGTAGGTGAGGTCTATAATGTAGGCGGTCACAATGAGAAGAGAAATATTGAGATAGTAACTACGATCATCGATACATTGTTGGAAATATTACCTGCGGATGATTCTAGACGAAGTAACATCAGCCATCAGCTGATTACCTATGTTGAGGATCGCAAGGGTCATGATTTCCGTTATGCCATCGCACCTGACAAGATTAAATCCGAACTGGGCTGGGAGCCGGAGACACCCTTTGCCAAGGGAATAAAGCTTACGATAGAATGGTATCTTAATAATATGGATTGGATGGAGCATGTAACAAAGGGTGATTATCAGAAGTATTATCAGGAGATGTACCAAGTATAGAACAGGAAGAGACGATACGTGCCTGATTAGGTTAACAGGCTTGATTAATTGAGCCGTAGGGATACGGTAGAAGGTTAGAGGTGTACCATGAGATATGAAGAATTTACAATAGAAGGACGTAATGCCGTAATGGAGGCATTTCGTGCAGGAAAGACAATAGACCGTCTATTTGTACTGGATGGCTGTCAGGATGGGCCGGTAAAGTCCATTATCCGGGAAGCGAAGAAGACGGATGCTATTATTACCTTTGTTAAGAAGGAGCGTCTTGATCAGTTATCCTCCACGGAGAAGCATCAGGGCGTAATCGCTTACGCAGCAGCCTACGAATATGCAGAGGTAGAGGATATACTGCAGGCAGCGAAGGAGAAGGGCGAACCTCCTTTTATTGTATTGCTTGACAGTATAGAAGATCCTCATAACCTTGGTGCTATTATACGTACAGCACACCAGGCAGGGGCTCATGGTGTCATCATACCGAAGCGTCGTGCGGTGGGTCTAACTGCGACGGTAGCAAAGACCAGTGCAGGAGCGTTAAACTATCTTCCCGTTGCCAAGGTGACGAATCTGACCACTACCATCGAAGAGCTAAAGGAAAAAGGTCTTTGGTTCGTCTGTGCAGATATGGAGGGTGAGCTGATGTACCGTGTTAACCTGAAGGGACCCATCGGCCTTGTTATTGGAAGTGAAGGCGAAGGTGTCGGCAGACTTATTAAGGAAAAGTGTGATTATATAGCGAAGATACCGATGTTTGGTAAGGTGGATTCCCTCAATGCCTCTGTGGCGATGGGAGTATTAGCATATGAGATTGTAAGGCAACGAATCAACTAGTGTTTGACTGAAGATTAGACTGAACCAATGTGCTTAAGAGGTTAAGGAGGATTCTATTGTGGGAGCTGTGGAGAAGTATGATTCGCTGTCCGATGAAGAAATCGTAGAACGTATCAAGCAAGGCGATCAGCCAGCCATTGACTATCTAATGGAGAAATATAAATACTTGGTACGTAGTAAGGCGAAGGCCTTATTCCTTATTGGAGGAGATAAGGACGATCTGATCCAGGAGGGGATGATCGGGTTATATAAAGCAATCAGGGATTATCAGTCAAGTAAGGATAATTCCTTCTTTAACTTTGCCGATTTGTGTGTATCCAGACAGATCTACAGCGCCATCAAGGCCTCTAATCGTAAAAAGAACATTCCTCTAAATACCTATATTTCCCTATATGCCCCAGCATATGGGGAAAATGGCGATACTGAGGAGAAGGAAAGCTTGGTTGACATAATATACCAGAAAAATGTATCGAATCCTGAAGAATTAGTTATTGACAAAGAGAATACTAGTATGATAGAATATGAACTTGTAAGGCGCCTGAGCGACCTGGAGAAACAAGTCTTAGGATTATATATGCAGGATTTAAAGTATCAACAGATAGCAGAGGTTCTTGGTAAAGAGCCGAAGACGATTGATAATGCATTGACTAGAATTAAGACGAAATTAAATCAGGTACTCAAAGTGATTTAAACCAATCACTTCTGTGATATAAATCAATCACTTCCGTGATATAAATCAATCACTTCCGTGATATAAACCAATCACTTCCATGATATAAGGTAATCACTTTGGTAGTTAAGACAAGCCTACATTTGCTGTTGTAGCTCAGATGGTAGAGCACCTCATTGGTAATGAGGAGGTCAGCGGTTCAAGTCCGCCCAACAGCTTAGAGCACTCGTATGAGTGCTTTTTTATTGTCACAACCTGTGGGACCACTGGGAGCTTATTCATGTCGATGGGATCTTCATAATATCCGGATTTCAGGATACAGATACTGGAAAGCCATATGGATGCTATTTACAGTAATTTAATTCCATCGAAAAAAATATAATCTTTGTGTTGACAAATGGGTTTTAACATAATATAATAACTTTGCTGTCCGAAACCGGCAGAACAAATTCGAGGCGTGGCTCAGCTTGGCTAGAGCGCTGCGTTAGGGACGCAGAGGTCGCAAGTTCAAATCTTGTCGCCTCGATTATAATAAGAATAGTAAAATGGAGAGCAATTGATGCTCTCCATTTTTTTTTTCCTCTTGTATTCCATGGAATAAATCAAAGCAACTCAATACTAGCCTTAGCTATTGGATTATCAGTTCTGTAATCGGGATGACCGGCTTCGGCTGTGCTGGATGCTCTCCTAGTATTTTCTCCATCCAGATCATATCGTACCAGGTTCCGAATTTATAGCCGCATTGTGTGAAGTGAGCTACCTTTTTATAGCCCAGATGTTCGTGGAAGAGAGTACTTGTATTGGTGAGATGGGTATCCTCTACGGTAGCATAGGCAATACAAGCGTTAAGGTTAATTATATTCTGCTTCTTTAGGAGGTCCTCCAAGGCATAATAAAGCTTCTTGCCATATCCCTTACCCTGACAGTCCGGCGCTAGATAGATTGTGGTTTCTACGGCCCAATCATAAGCTGCCCGTGCCTTGAAGGGAGAAGCATAAGCGTAACCTATAATCCTTTCCTTCTCAACTGCCACAAGGTAAGGATATTTTCTCAAGGTTTGTCGTATCCGATCGGAAAACTCGCTGATCGAGGGGATATCATATTCGAAGGTGATTGCTGTGTCTGTAATATAAGGAGCATAAATTGCCAGTATTGCTTCCGCATCCTTTGATGACGCCATTCTGATTGTAAGGTTTGTCTGCATAGTATTTCCCTCTTTCTATCCTAATCTTACTGATCCTAATTTCTAATACACATATTCTTGTAATTGTTATTCCATATAAATTATCTTGTATTATAGTATAATCATCCATGAATTTCCACTCATTTTGGAAGCTATATTGAACATTGAAATTTGTTCTGATAGAATATAAGGATAGAAGCAGAGTAAAGCGATAGCAATCTAGTAGAAATCGCTGTTGGTATGAAGGATATAATTAGTATAGATAAATATAAATCAACATTAAACAGAGATGGGGGCTTTTATGATATTATCAGCGTCCCGCAGGACGGATCTGCCGGGGTATTATTCGGAATGGTTTTTTAATCGATTGAAGGCGGGATATGCTTTGTATCGTAATCCTATGAATCATGCTCAGGTATGCAGAGTTGATTTATCATTAGAGAATATCGAAGGTATCGTATTTTGGACGAAAGATCCGGAACCAATGATAGGCAAGCTTGATCTCTTGGACCAGATGGGATACTCTTATTATTTTCAATTCACCCTAACACCTTACGGTAAGGAAATAGAACCCTACCTGAGGGATAAGAGGGATATTCTTGTCACCTTTAGGCAATTATCCAATCGACTTGGTAAGAACAGAGTTCTCTGGAGATATGACCCGATCATTTTAAATGATACCTTTACCATGGATTATCACAGGCGGCAATTCTCTTATCTTTGCCGGGAGCTTGCCGGGTATACAAGTATATGTACCATTAGCTTTGTGGATCGATACAGTAAGCTTAGTAAGTGGGTTAAGGAGCAGGTGGTAAGAGATATAACACCAGAAGAGATGCATTGTTTAGCGGCAGAGCTGGTAGAGATTGCAAAGCCATATCAAATAGAGCTTCGTGCCTGTTGTGAGACCATTGATCTGACTGCAGACGGAATTAAGCCCGCCGCATGCATCGATAAGGAGATTATGGAACGAGCCTGTGGGCACTCCATTACGGTGAAGAAGGACAAGAGCCAGCGACTTAACTGTGGCTGTTTCAAGAGTGTGGATATTGGGGCCTACAATACCTGTAGAAACGGGTGCATCTATTGCTATGCTAATCATAGTGAGGCCTCTATTATTAGGAATTGTGAGAAGCATGACCCAGAGTCACCAATTCTGATCGGGAATATCGACGTTGAATAGATTGATAAAGGACAGGCATGATAAGTTAGTGAAATGCGTGGGGGGGGTATATGAAGATAGACCGTTTATTAGGTATAGTAATGATATTGCTGCAGAAGGAGCGAGTCACTGCTCCCTATCTTGCTGAGAAATTCGAGGTATCTCGTAGAACCATCAATCGGGATATTGAGGATTTATGTAAGGCGGGTATTCCGGTGGTAACGACTCAGGGAGGAAACGGTGGTATCTCCATTGCAGATGGGTATCGAATCGATAAAAGTGTTCTGACCTATCAGGAGATGGAGCATATCGTAGCAGCCCTGAGGGGGATGGACAGCATAGCCCCGCAGGCTGGAGCAGAGAAGCTTCTGAATAAATTCTGCCTAAAGAAGGAGCATGTGGTATCGGTACGAGACAGTATCATCATAAATCTTTCATCCCATTATAAGAATGACCTTACGGGAAAGATAGCCCTAATTAAGGAGGCGATTCTTGATAATAGGCTGATTAGCTTTCGGTATTATAGTAATAAGGGTGATAGTCTTAGAAGAATTGAGCCCTATTATCTGACCTTTCAATGGGCGGGCTGGTATGTATTTGGCTATTGCCTGGAGCGAAAAGACTTTCGATTATTCAAGCTGAACCGGTTATGGGAGTTAAAGGACACCGGGGAAGTATTTCAACCAAGAGAAGTTCGAGATGAGGATAAGGAGTTTGACGGGTGCTTTCGGGAAGAAATTTCAGTTACCCTGCTTTTCGATGCCAGTGTTAAATATCGCCTCATTGACGAATATGGCATGGGAAGCTTTACGGTGCAGGAGGATGGCAAGCTTTTGTTTTGTACAGGCTTTGCTAATAAGGATTATATGTTGAGTTGGATCTTAAGCTTTGGTGATAAAGTCGAGGTCCTTTATCCGAAGGGGCTTAAGCAGGAGGTAAAGAAGATAGCGGAAAATATTTTATTGCATTATGAAGGAACATGACATACCCACGTCATGTTTCTTTTATATAATGATAATAAAAAAAAGCTAGTAAAGCGTTTTTTTATGATTGGGATATAGATCATTGCCAAGCTATTAAAAGTAGGATGCAATGTCTACCTTGAGAGGAGGAGCTTATGACCTACGAGAATATCAATAATTATTGTATGGCCAAAATTGGTGCCTTTGTGGATACTCCCTTTGGACCTATTCCAATCTGTTATAAAGTAGGGAATCGGATATTCTTGGAGTGGTATCCGGAAGGAAAGCTTACGCTGCGGTGTGAACCAGTATTGTCGGATTATTACCGAAGCACCTATCCCGAAGCAGTTGTCGTGGGCTACCATTGCCCGGATCGCCAAAAGCCCTACAAGAATACAGTATACTTAGACAGAGGGTTGGATGAACGGCTGATATGGGATATGATTGATATTTCTTATGAGGAGGCGGTAAAGAGACTTCGTAAGCAGGACAGAGAGAAGCTTGTAATTGTTGGGAAGGATACCAAAGAAAGGTAAAACTGTTTGGAAGAAGATAATAAGATGTGAGAAGAATTTGTGAGGCGGCTCAAGTTCGCAGGCTTGGGTCAGAATGGAGGAATTGTATGCAAAACCTGTTATATGAGAATGTACGTAATTGGATGTATCGTAATGCTAGACCACTGGATATAGCCCGCTGGCAGTATCATTTTGAGGGAGGAAGTAGGGAAGCGGTAGTGAATGCTCTGTTAACCTATCAGAATGAGGACGGAGGCTTTGGACATGCACTGGAGGCGGATTCCTGGAACCCTAATTCAGCACCGATACAGGTATTTCATGCACTTGAGATACTAAGAGAGATTGGTTTTACAGACCGTAATCATTCAATTATCCAGGGGATATTGAACTATCTTGCCAGTGGTAAGGATATGGAGGGAGAATTTTGGCTAAACAATCTAACAACGAACAATGACTATCCTCATGCGATCTGGTGGGAGGTGGGCTATCCATATACCAATCATAACCAATATAATCCGACTGCAGGTCTCTCGGGTTTTGGCCTATGTTATGGTGAGAGGCATACGAAGCTCTTTGAAACCTGTGCTAATATCGCTAAGGATGCGGTTACTTATCTGCTGCAAGCGCAGGCGATTGATATGCATACCTTGAATTGCTACATTGCTCTTATGGAATATCTGGAGCAGGCTAAGGTAACGGATGTCGTAGATCTGGATGCGTTGAGACAGAAGCTGATGGAACTGGTTCAAGGGGCGATTACGAAGGATACTTCCACGTGGGCAACCTCCTATGTCTGTAAGCCCTCTCAGTTTTTTAAGGCACCTGATAGTATCTTCTTCACTAGTAATGAGAAGCTTGCTGCCTTTGAATGCGACTTCATTCGTAACAACCGCAATCAGGAGGGTGTCTGGGACGTGACCTGGAGCTGGGAAGCATATCCTGAGGAATGGGCGATTGCTAAGAATTGGTGGAAGAGTGATATTGTTATCAGGAACATGCGTTACCTTAAGAATTTTGGCGGCTTCTAGATTCTCTAAATAGAACAAAGGATACAATAAAAGTGGAAAAAATAGGTACAACTTAATTTTGAAAAATTCGTTGACAACCTTCCTCCTATCATGTATACTAACCCCAACATAAACATATTACATACCGTTTATGTAGGATTTATAGTGTATAAGGAAACAATCGGACTTTATTGATAGGGAGGATATTAATGAGAACATCATTACGTACTATGTGCTTTAATATGTGTGGCATGTGCATGCCGATGGTGACATATTTGCGAGATAGGTGAATGTGATGTTTTCATATGCGAAGATAAGAGTAAAATCTTCTCTCCCGAATAGAATGAATTACAAAACAGGAAGCTATCTGGCACTCCTGTTTTTTTTAGGCTATATTTTAGTACTGCAAAGTGAGAAACTGAAAAGTAATGCATTAAAAACGATACATATTAAGAGAATAAAGACATGGAGGTGGGAGTTTTGATTAATCAAAAACCTATCGTAGAGCTGATTGGATTAGGAAAGTATTTTAGAAGTAAGAATAATGAGGTTAAGGCTCTGGAGGATATCAACCTTACCATACTGGAGGGAGAGATATTTGGTATTATTGGTCTCAGTGGCGCAGGCAAGAGTACTCTGGTTCGATGTATCAACTTCTTGGAGCGACCGACCAGTGGTACGGTAGTATTTGACGGTGCTGACCTTGGAAGTCTTGGGGAGAGAGAGCTACTAAAGGCAAGACAATCCATGGGGATGATATTTCAGCAATTCAATCTCTTGATGCAGCGTAATGCTCTTCAAAATATCTGTTTTCCCCTGGAAATAGCAGGTGTACCAGCAAAAGAAGCGAAAGCAAGAGCAAAAGAACTTTTGGAGGTAGTGGGACTAGCGGATAAAGCAAAGGCTTACCCGGCGCAGCTGTCCGGTGGACAAAAGCAGAGAATTGCCATCGCCAGAGCCCTGGCGACCAATCCGAAGATATTACTCTGTGATGAAGCAACCAGCGCTTTGGATCCGACGACGACCCGGTCCATCTTAAATCTTTTAAAGGAGATTAATCAGAAGCTGGGAATAACGGTGATAGTGATTACTCATGAGATGAGTGTAATTGAGGAGATCTGCAACCGGGTGGCAATCATTGACCAAAGCCATATCGCAGAGGTTGGAGATGTGGAGGAGGTCTTTGTAAGACCCAAGTCGAGGATTGCAAAGCAGTTGGTATTCTCAGGAGAGACACATATTGATAATTATACCGGTGAACGTAAGTGTCGAATTATATTCGACGGTAAGTCCTCCTTTGAACCGGTAATCTCCAATATGGTACTGGAGAGTAAGACACCAGTCAATATTCTTTTTGCTGATACCAAAGACATAGATGGCAAGGCCTTTGGACAGATGATCATCCAGCTTCCTGATGAGGAAATTGGCTATAATAAGATTATCAATTACTTAAAAAGTCATCAGATTACTTATGAGGAGGTGAGATAACATGTGGAGTGAAGCTGTAATAAAAATGCTTGGGGTAGGAATTCTGGAAACCTTATATATGACCTTTTTCTCCTCCCTTGTAGCCTATCTGTTTGGTTTACCGCTGGGTGTATTATTAGTAGTGACCGATAAAGAAGGAATTGCTCCTTTTGTTCTGCTGAACAAAGTCCTCGGTGTTGTCGTGAACTTAGTTCGTTCGATCCCTTTCATAATTTTATTGATTACGGTTATGCCCTTTACCAGATTTGTTATCGGAACCACTCTTGGTCCGAATGCTGTTGTTGTTCCATTGATTATCGCTTCTGCTCCTTATATCGCCAGAATAGTGGAATCTTCCTTGAAGGAAGTGGATAAGGGAGTTATCGAGGCAGCTCAGTCTATGGGGGCAACCCCATTGCAGATAATCTATAAAGTGCTTATTCCCGAAGCAAAGCCCTCTTTGATTGTAGGGGGTGCGATTGCAGTCACAACAATTTTAAGTTATTCCGCAATGGCCGGAATTGTCGGAGGCGGCGGTCTTGGTGATATAGCGATCCGTTACGGTTATTACCGTTATGAGACGGAGATCATGCTTGTCACCGTTGTTATTTTAGTTATAATTGTGCAGGTCATTCAAGAAGTTGGTCTTAAATGGATGAAGCGTGCCGATAAGAGGATCTAATAAATATTAAAAATGGAGGAATGATTTTATGAAGAAGATAATATCAATTTTAGCTGTAGTTACATTACTTGCGGTTGCTTTTACCGGATGTGCAAAGAAAAGTGGTGAGGATAAGAAAATAGTTGTGGGAGCCAGCTCCACACCCCATGCCAAGATTTTAGAGCAGGCAAGACCCGCTCTGGAAGCAGATGGTTATGAACTTGAAATAATTGAATATGCTGATTATGTACAGCCAAATTTAGCACTGGATAGCAAGGATCTGGATGCGAACTACTTCCAGCATCAGCCTTACCTTGATCAGTTTAACACAGAGAATAAGACAGATATTGTATCAGCTGGTATTATTCACTATGAACCCTTCGGAGTATATCCTGGAAAGACAGCTAGCTTTGACGCTTTAGCAGATGGTGCACAGATTGCGGTTCCCAACGATGCTACCAATGAAGCAAGAGCATTATTGCTATTGGAGGCACAAGGCTTAATTAAATTAACAGAGAATGTTGGTCTGAATGCAACCAAGAATGATATTGTTGAAAATCCAAAGAATTTAGATATAATCGAAATCGAAGCAGCTCAGCTGGCACGTTCTTTACAGGATGTGGATATGGCAGTTATCAACGGTAACTATGCAATTGAAGCCGGACTAAACGTAGCTACTGACGCAATTGCATTCGAGGATAAGGACTCGATTGCAGCAGAGACCTATGGAAATATCCTTGCAGTAAACAAAGGTGATGAGAACAGAGCTGACATCAAAGCATTAATCAAGGCTTTGCAGAGTGATACAGTTAAGCAGTATATTAATGATACCTTCCAAGGTGCTGTTGTTCCTAAGTTTTAGTTCAAGTAACTGACCTGAGATAGTATTTTGATAGAGACTTTATGACAAGATAAAATTGAAACTACGCCAAGTGCGGTTATCCTGTGAAAAGGACCATATGAAGCCATATCACATAGGTCAATGCCTGTGTGAGGGCTCCATATGGTTCATTTTTTGCTTTTTTAATATTAATAGCAATTGTGCGAATTTTTTGTATAACTTGTATAATTGGTAATAGTTCTCTGGGGTACTACTCATGCAAACTGTTGCGAGGTAGTATGTGTCCGTGTTATTATATAGTCACGAATTACAATCTAGAGGATACGGGGGGGCACCAGGTGAAGAGGTTATTGAACTATAAGCGAATCTTTTTGTTATTATTGACACCGATTTCTTTACTGCTTATTTATTTGGCTAGAATGAGCAGCTACTTTTCCGAAGAAATCTATGCCAGGCATATATATAAATGGATTTCTCAGCTTGTCTCCTCCATTACCGGATTATTTCCTTTTTCTGTCGCTGAGCTTCTAGTGATTCTTTTGCCTTTTGTAATCCTTATACTAGGGATTCGCTTTATTTTACGTATGATTTTGGATAAAGAGAACAGGAGAGAGCATTTACTAAAGGGCATACTCAATGTCTTGTGTACTGCTAGTACCCTGCTGTTTCTATTTACTATAATGGCTGGAATTAATTACTATCGTAATCCTTTTGCCACCTACTCCAATTTGGAGATAAGGGAATCTTCTGTGGAGGAGCTAAATGCACTGGCCCATAGCCTGATGGTCGAGGCGAATGAATTAAGGGCCCAGGCAACCGCCACCGATGAACAAGGTGTTTTCAGACTATCAGTCAATGATTTCACTCTGGCTAAATTAGCCCGTGAAGCGTATCAGCTTCTTGCAGAGGACTATCCCGTACTGAGTGGAAGCTATGGGGCACCAAAGCCAATCTTTTTATCTAGGTTAATGTCTCAGACAGAGATTACCGGCATCTTCTTTCCCTTTACGATGGAAGCAAATGTGAATGTAGATGTACCTGATTATTCTATTCCGGTTACTATGCTGCATGAGCAGGCACACCAAAGAGGCTTTATGAGAGAGGATGAAGCAAATTTTATTGCATATCTGGCAGGAATGAAATCAGATCATGTAGACCTGAATTACAGCAGTACCATGCTGGCACTAATCATTGCCGGGAATGCTCTATATGAACAGAGCCCGGAGCGGTATTTTGAACTCAGAGGAGGCTATAGTGACGATGTAGTGCGGGATATCCGTGCAAACTCCGAGTATTGGCAGCAGTATGAGGATACGGTAGTCAGTACGGTTTCCAACAAAATCAATGATACCTACCTCAAAGCGAATGCTCAGACGGACGGTGTTAAGAGCTATGGACGTATGCTGGATTTGCTGTTGGCTATATATCGTAATGAGAATGCAGAACTGGAAGCAAAATAGATAAATACAGAGCGCCCTACAACTATCACCACGAAAGGAATGTGAAAACGAGCTCTTCCATTCCTATCGTGGTGATATTTATATGGCTGAACTGTTGAAGAAATTCAGGGGTTGATTTTTTAATTATTTATGTTATAATTATTAAGTAATTGTTAACAGATTTAAATTAAACATCCTAAAAATGTAACATTTAAGGAGATAATTATGACGCTACGAAGAAAACTTCTGACTACGGTTTTTGCAGTACTGCTTACTACCATCAGCTTCGGTGAAACCGTATTTGCATCCGAAATAGATGGAATAGCAGAACCGACTCAAAGTACCACAGAAGCTATCAACGATACAGTAACTACAGATCCCGGTACAGAGCCTCAGAATGAAGCAGTGATTGAAATGAGTGATGAGGACCTGGAGCTTTTACTACAAGAAGGCTATTACATTGATGAACAAGGCGAGCTTCGCTACGAAGAGCCTATCAAGGATGAGATAGACGAAGAAGCAGAAGTGCTGGTTGAGGAAGAAGTAGAAGAGGAAGTGGAGGATGAGAAGAAAGTAATTGAAGAGAAACCTTCCTATTCCGAAAGTGATTTACGTTTATTGGCCTGTTTGGTTTATACGGAAGCGGGCAGTCAGAATTATCAGGGTATGTTGGCGGTAGCTAATGTTGTATTGAACAGAGTCAAGAGTGACGCTTACTGGCATGTGAACACGGTTAAGGAAGTGATCTACGACAACAAATGGTCCGTACAGTTCGCAGTAACCAAAAAGAATAAATCCGGTGTAAGTGTGATGGATAAGGCCTTGAAGCTGTATGATAGCCGTAAATTTACCGGCTCTAATCCAGAAGCTCAGGAAAAAGCGTTAAATAAAGCGATTAAGGCTGCTAAAGCCGCTTTGCAGGGTGAGAATAATATCGGAAGTTTACTTTGTTTTCAGAATAAAAGAAGTGCAAGTAGTATTAAGAAGAAGTACAGCGATTATAAGATTGTGGATGATCATATTTTTTATCGCACTAAATAGTTATTACATAGGTTTAGAACTATTGGGGTTGTTCATAAAAGGGCAACCTCTTTATTATTACAATAGGAAGTTTCACCCTATGTAATAATAAGCACTTCGCAAGCCGCTGCCAGGCAATGCTTGCATAGCAAGCATCGAAAAATCAGAAGGCTGGCTATTTGCTCATTCATAGGAAAGTGTTCCTATGAATAAAATGCCCTTCTGACAGGATTTACATAATATTGTAAGGAATTGCTCTGCTAGGTACAGGCGATTCGCTTGGGATGTGCAATGAATGTCGTATTATGTTGCAATAACACGAATATTAATTTCGTGCTTTTATCTTAAGAAAAGTTGTGTTATTATATAAGATATGTTTTATATATAAGCAAAATAGGCTAATAATAACCTATGAGAAGTTAGAAGATTGTACCAGGAGGGTTATCATGGATAACAAAGAGATAATAGAGGGGAATAGTTTGGAGACAACTGAAAAAGAGGTGGTATCCAAGAATTTTATTGAGATGATTATTGATAAGGATCTGGAAGAGGGTAAGGTTAAAAATATTGTAACCAGATTTCCTCCTGAGCCGAACGGATATCTTCACATTGGACATGCAAAGTCTATCCTTTTAAATTATGGATTGGCCAAAAAATATGGCGGTAAGTTCAATCTGCGTTTTGATGATACCAATCCGACCAAGGAAAAGACCGAGTTTGTTGATTCCATAATAGAGGATGTTAAGTGGATAGGCGGCGATTTTGAGGATCGTTTGTTTTTTGCATCCGACTATTTTGATCATATGTATGAAGCAGCAGTAAAACTGATTAAGAAGGGGAAAGCTTTTGTCTGTGATCTTACAGCAGAGCAGATCAGGGAGTATCGAGGTACCCTAACGGAGCCAGGTAAGAATAGTCCTTATCGTGATCGAAGCATCGAGGAGAATTTGAAGTTGTTCGAGGAGATGAAGGCTGGTATGCATGCCGATGGCTCTAAAGTGCTTCGAGCTAAGATAGATATGGCATCACCCAATATTAATATGAGAGACCCGGTAATCTACCGTGTAGCAAAGATTGCTCATCATAATACCGGTGACAAATGGTGTATTTACCCTATGTATGATTTCGCCCATCCGATTGAGGATGCGATAGAAAATGTAACACACTCCATCTGTACCTTGGAATTTGAGGATCACCGCCCTCTTTACGACTGGGTCGTAAGAGAGCTGGAATATGAGCAGCCTCCGAAGCAGATAGAGTTTGCTAAGATGTATCTAACCAACGTAATAACCGGTAAGCGTTATATTAAGAAGCTGGTGGAAGAGGGCATCGTGGATGGCTGGGATGATCCCAGACTGGTTTCCATAAGCGCTCTTAGAAGACGAGGCTTTACACCAGAGTCCATCCAGATGTTTATGGAGCTTTGTGGTGTATCTAAGAGTCAGAGCTCTGTTGATTATGCTATGCTGGAATATTGCATCCGTGAAGATCTTAAGTTGAAGAGGCCGAGAATTATGGCGGTACTTGACCCAATCAAGCTGATTATTACGAATTATCCTGAGGGACAGATTGAATATCTTGATGCACCGAATAATCAAGAGAATGAGGCAATGGGCAACAGAAAGGTTCCTTTTGGACGCGTATTATATATTGAGAGAGAGGATTTTATGATCGAACCTCCCAAGAAATACTTCCGCTTATTCCCGGGTAATGAGGTTCGATTGATGAATGCTTATTTTGTAACCTGTCAGGATTATGTAACAGATGCTGAGGGTAACGTAACTGAAATTCATTGCACCTATGATCCCGAGACCAGGAGTGGTTCTGGTTTTAATGCAAGAAAAGTGAAGGGAACCATCCATTGGGTAGCTGCAGATACGGCGGTGAAGGCAGAGGTTCGTCTTTATGAGAACATTGTGGATGAAGAGAAGGGTGTTTATAACGAGGACGGCAGTCTGAATTTAAATCCCAACTCTATCACAGTATTAAAAAATTGCTATATTGAGCCGAACATAGCAGATGCGAAGGCTCCTGACAGCTTCCAGTTCTTAAGACAAGGTTTCTTTTGTCTGGATAGCAAAGATTCGACCAAGGAGAAGCCGGTATTTAACCGAATTGTTTCTCTAAAGAGTTCATATAAACCCGAATAACAACGAAGAAAGGGGGAAATAACATTGGCAAATTTATTTTCTGGATTAGAAGCCTTTGGTCTTAATCTAAAGGGAATGAATATATACGATGAGAAAGAAAAGGAAGTAGAGGGTAAGGCATCAGTAGATGAGAAGCCGTCATTTTCAGAGGAGGATGCTATCTTTGATAAGACGTTTACTTGCCCCGTATGTGATAAAGAGTTTAAGTCTAAGATTGTTAAATCCGGTAAGGTTAAGCTGCTAAATCTGGATGCAGATCTGAGACCGGTGTATCAATATATGGATCCGCTGAAATATGATGCGATTGTATGCCCTCATTGTGGTTTTGCAGCCCTGAATCGCTTCTTCAAATATGTTACCAACGCGCAGGCTGGATTAATTAAAGCGAATATCTCCGCATCCTTTAGGGGACTTCAGGAAGCTGGTAGTATATTTACTTATGACGATGCTCTTGCAAGACACAAGCTTTCCTTGGTTAATTCGATAGTGAAGAAATCAAAGACTTCTGAGCGTGCCTATACTTGCCTTAAGACAGCATGGATACTGAGAGGAAAGGCAGAGACACTACCTAAGGATACACCAGATTATAAGAAGAAGATGGAAGAGATGGAGCAAGAGGAGTTGGATTTCATCGAGAAAGCATACATGGGCTTTGACGAGGCCTTCAGTAAAGAGACCTTCCCTATGTGCGGCATGGATGAAGTTACAATGACGTTGCTTATGGCGGAATTAGCAAGAAAGTCGAAAAAATACGATGAAGCAAGCCGTTGGGTATCAAGAGTATTGATCTCCAAGGAAGCAAATGAACGTATTAAGCAAAAAGCTAGGGATATTAAGGAATTAATCAAGGATAGTAAATCTTAAAAGGTAGGATAAAGCTTTGAAAGAAAAACTATACACTATTCCCGTAAATGAAGCATTTGAAGCAGATACGGAATGCCCACTTTGTTCTATGAGAAAGCAGCTGGAGACGAACGCAATTGAATTTACCATGGGCCCAAGCTATATGGAGGATGATATCCGGGAAGCAACATCGAGATTGGGTTTTTGCGAGAAGCATCTTGAGCAATTATATCAAAATCAGAACCGTCTAGGCTTAGCGTTGATTCTTAAGACCCACATAGATAAGGTAGTGAAGGACGTCGAGAAACGCGCTCAGACTGGTGTTAAATCGACAGCTCCTTCCTTGTTTCGTAAGAAAACAGAAGCGGGCTCTTCTGAAGTGGTCAGCTATCTAAATGAACTGGAGCAAACCTGCTTTGTCTGTGACAAGATTGACGGTACCTTTAATCGCTATATTGCAACAATCTTTCACCTATATCGTACAGAGGAAGCATTTCGCATGAAATTCAAGCAGTCGAAGGGCTTCTGTACCGGACATTATAAGGTGTTATATGGAGCCGCACCTGAGTATCTTAGTGGCGAGGAATTGAACGGATTTCTGAAGATCACTAACGATTTATATCTAGAGAATATGAAGCGGGTCAGAGATGATTTGGAGTGGTTTATAAATAAGTTTGATTATCGTTATGCAGACGAGCCCTGGAAGAATGCAAAGGATGCATTACCTAGATCCATGCAGAAGACGAATAGCATACTATAGACAAGTAGGTGGTATATTAATCCTTAATTGGAATATACTAAACTATATCATAGCGCTGACATATATGTGTGAGTATGATTATGAGATGTGAAAGTTATTACTGTTAGAGTAATAACTTTTTCTTTCGACTTTTAACAAAGGAAAAAAATGCTAAAAGTCTAGCCGCAAGCTCGATTAGGCTTCGCTGCATCTCTTCTGGGCAGAGTATATTGGCTAAACTGTAACAATAACTAGAAAAAATGAGATTTAATTAGAAAACGAGAGCGATTATTAGAAATTATTAAATTTGCCGCGATATTTTAATGGAAATGGAGTTGCATATTAAAGGCAAATTTACTAATATATAAATCAGATTAGCACTCAATGTGAATGAGTGCTAACAATCTCTAAGAAGGAAGTATTGCAGATGCAATACGGGAATAATTTTGAAGGAGGAATAAAGAAATGAAACTTGTACCATTAGGAGATAAGGTAGTATTAAAGCAGTTAGTTGCTGAAGAGACAACAAAGTCCGGTATCGTGTTACCCGGTCAGGCTAAGGAAAAACCGCAGCAAGCAGAGGTAATCGCAGTAGGTCCCGGAGGAATGGTTGACGGGAAAGAGATTACTATGCAAGTTAAAGTTGGTGACAAGGTTATTTATTCTAAATATGCTGGAACTGAAGTAAAGCTTGAGGATGAGGAATTCATCATTGTTAAGCAAAATGATATCGTAGCTGTTGTAGAAAACTAATAGAAAAGGAGAAGTAACTATGGCAAAGGAAATTAAATACGGCGCAGAAGCTAGAGCAGCGCTTGAGATAGGTGCAAATAAATTAGCGAATACAGTAAAAGTAACCCTTGGACCTAAGGGTAGAAATGTTGTTCTTGATAAGTCCTTCGGAGCACCACTGATTACTAACGATGGTGTAACGATTGCAAAGGAAATCGAATTAGAAGATCCCTTTGAAAACATGGGTGCTCAGCTCGTAAAGGAAGTTGCAACCAAGACTAACGATGTGGCTGGTGATGGTACAACAACTGCTACCGTTCTTGCTCAGGCAATGATTACAGAAGGAATTAAGAACTTAGCTGCAGGTGCTAACCCGATTATCTTAAGAAGAGGTATGAAGAAGGCAACAGAAGTGGCAGTTGATTCTATCTTAAAGATGAGCTCTACTTTAAAGGGTAAGGAGCAGATCGCAAGAGTAGCAGCAATCTCTGCAGGAGATGATGAAGTAGGACAATTAGTAGCAGATGCTATGGAAAAGGTTTCCAACGATGGTGTTATTACTATCGAAGAGTCCAAGACCATGAAGACTGAGCTTGACTTAGTAGAAGGTATGCAGTTTGATCGTGGATATGTATCCGCATATATGTGTACTGATATGGATAAGATGGAAGCAAACTTAGACAATCCTTATATCCTGATTACTGACAAGAAGATTTCTAATATTCAGGAGATTTTACCTGTACTTGAGCAGATTGTACAGACCGGCTCCAGATTATTAATCATTGCTGAGGATGTTGAGGGTGAAGCTCTTACTACCTTAGTTCTCAATAAATTAAGAGGAACCTTTACTGCAGTTGCTGTTAAAGCTCCTGGCTATGGTGATAGAAGAAAGGCTATGCTTCAGGATATCGCTATCTTAACCGGTGGTACTGTGATTTCTGACGAACTTGGTCTTGACCTGAAGGAAGCTACCTTAGAGCAGTTAGGTCGCGCTAAGAGTGTTAAGGTTCAGAAGGAAAATACCATCATCGTTGACGGTGAAGGGGATAAGAATGATATCAACCAGAGAATCTCTCAGATTAAGGCTCAGATTGAAGAGACAACATCTGAATTCGATAAAGAGAAGCTACAGGAAAGACTTGCTAAGCTTGCTGGCGGTGTTGCAGTAATCCGTGTTGGTGCAGCTACCGAGACTGAGATGAAGGAAAACAAGCTTCGTATGGAAGATGCTCTTGCAGCTACCAGAGCAGCAGTAGAAGAGGGTATTGTAGCAGGTGGCGGTTCTGCTTACATCCATGCATCCAAAGAGGTTGCAAAATTAGCAGAGACCTTATCTGGTGATGAGAAGACAGGCGCTAACATTATCCTTAAGGCTCTTGAAGCTCCTTTATACAGCATTGTAGACAATGCAGGTATGGAAGGTGCAGTTGTAATCAGTAAAGTAAAGGAAAGTCAACCAGGCATCGGCTACGATGTATTGGCTGAATCCTATGTAGATATGGTAAATGCAGGTATACTTGATCCTACTAAGGTTACAAGAAGTGCTCTTCAGCATGCTACCAGTGTTGCATCTACTTTATTAACAACCGAGTCTGTGGTTGCTAATATTAAGAGCAATGAGCCTGCAATGCCTGCAGGTGCTGGCGGAATGGGAATGATGTAATTAATCCCAATCTGAGTTGAATATTGAACGTTACTTTAAGGGTGTCGACTAAATATGCGACACCCTTATTTTATTATATCATAGGAGGATACGGTATGACTTATGTTTATTTCATTTCTATTTTAGAAGAATATGCTAGAATATATGGTGTAGCATTCGAGGTTTAAGCAAAGACTCACTTGACCTTACCCTTGGGGCAAAGTGTAGAATAGGGACAGAATTATACAACTGGTAAGAAAAGAGGTGCTTTAATGTTATCGATAGGAGAGTTTTCAAATATATGTAAAGTGTCTACAAAGACACTTCGTTATTATGCTGAAATAGGTTTAATTCTTCCCAACAAAATAAACCCTGAAAATGGTTATCGCTATTATTCGATCGATCAACTAGAGACGATGTTATACATCAATCGTCTAAAAGCATACAATTTTTCGCTAGAAGAGATTAAGACATTACTTGCATCAGAGGAAGCATCGGATGAAAAACTATACTCGGCTCTTATCAGAAAGAAGAAGGAGATAGAGAAACAAGTACAGGATTATGAAAAAACCTTAGGTCAAATAATGAATGATATATCTAATCTGAAACAGGGCAAGTCTATTATGTCATATATGGAAGGAATTGATGTTCAGCTTGTAGAAGTGCCAAGGATGTTGCTTCTATCGATTCGAAAAATGGTACAGGAGCCTGACTTTTCCGAAGAATATGGTAAGAGCTTTGGTGAATTATTAGGGAGAATCGCAGAGGACAAGTTAACCATGCTTGCACCACCAATGGTACTCTTTCACAGTGAAGAATTTAGTCCCTTTGGTATGGATACAGAATTTGCTATCCCGGTTAAAGAGTATGTGACAGGAACAAGAGCCTTTTACCCAGGGCTTTGCTTAAAAACAGTTCTGTATGGTTCTTATTCCAACTTATCTTCGGTATATGCCAAGCAACGTGAATGGGCGGAGAAGGAAGGCTATAAATCTAGCAATGCCCTCTATGAAGTATATGTAACCGACCCTTCTCAGGTATCGCAGGAAGATGATATTATAACAGAAGTCTATTATCCTGTTAAAAAAGTAAAATAGCTATTAGAAATACAGCGACCGCTATATACTTAATGAAAAGAACATAGAGGATATACTTTAGCCGGAAAATAACGATTATGCAAGGGGGTAATGTCATATATCCAAAAAGAGGAACATGGAAAGATAGGACAGGTAGAAGGATGAATGCAGTTGACAATGATGGGAAATTTTGGTATACCAGTATTGATGAGATTAATCTGTTGTCTTAGTAGAGAAGAGAAGGTACTGATATGGTGAAAAACAGAATGTTCCTAATAAAATCTATATACATCCTTACGGATACCCTTATCATCATCCTTGCGTATATTACCGTATATTATCTGAGGTTTCACACTCCTTTATTTTTTGAGCAGGTCGGCAGATTCTATTCACTGAAGACCTATGCAGAGCTATTAGTATATCTGGTACCTATATATTTGCTAAGCTATTTCTTTTTTCAATTATATATTTTGGAGCCTTTGGAACATGGATGGCGTCAGATACTCAGAATAGCGATGGCTAATATGGTGGGACTTATTATGTTCATAGCGTTTTTATACATTTGGCGAGAGTATAGTATCTCTCGAATATTCTTGATATTTTTCTTTGGCTTAAATGTGTTACTTACTATCGGTTCAAGATTATTACTTGCGAGAAGTCTGAATTCTAAAATTGATAAATAATATGGAGGGATACAGTTTTTTGCTTTCTTTGACTCATCAAAATTATAGGTCCATTGCCACTTAATTTCTCCGCGGTTCTCGTATCTTCCATAATCATTCCATAGACTAAAGCTTCTTGGGATATCTACCCCAGCAGGACAGGGCATACAATAAGAGCAGGTAGTACAACCGTTTTTTACTCAGTGCCAGAGGATGTCGGAGACGGTCTCGATAGCTCAGTATTCCTCCTCATTAAGAGGTTGGAAGTGGTTCACAGTATATAGATTATCTTTGACCTGATCTAGGTCTGACATTCCACTGAGAATAACCTTTACATTCGTTAGAGAAGCCACCCAACGAATCGCCCATGAGGAAGGGGACAGGGAATGGATGTGGATAGTCTTACAGCATAAAAACTGTTTGGTCCTAGGATATGGGGCATTAAGTCTATCTCAGATTGAAGAAGGAGTTTCAAGACGGAAGAAAGCGCTGGAGATATCTGTATAGTGCGAAAGGGCAACTCCAGATCATTAAATGAGGATTGGAGGTGCCCTTTTAAGCATAATAGAACATCATATCTACTTTCTATTCATAATAAGCATCGATACCATCGCAGATTCCCTGTACTAGTTTCTCTTGATATTCCTCGGTTTGCATCAGCTTGTCCTCCTCAGGATTAGACATGTAGCCCATCTCGATGATACTGACCGGTATAGTACACCAATTGATGCCACTCATATCATCTCTGGCGATGGCGCCACGATTCTTTGCACCTGTTCTGTCACACATAGCATCTACTATAGCTTTTGACAAGGCGTAGCTATCCTTGTACAGATAGGCTACATAGGGATTATCCTTAGAGGGGTAGAGAGTACTGGTTCCACTGACCCGTGAATTCTCAGAGCCGTCAGCATGGATTCGGATAAACAGATCTGCACCGCTTTCATTTGCAATCTCGGCTCTTTCTCGATTACTTAGATTAACATCATGAGTTTCTCGTATCATATAAACCTCATAACCTCGGTTCATCAGTTCTTCTTTAACCTTAAGAGCAATAACCAGATTAAGCTTATATTCCGGTACGTCGGTGGCAACTCCACGGGTTCCTGAACTTACCTTGGGCTTGGTCTTGGTTGAGCCCGGTCCGATTGGCTCCTTTTCATTATTGCCTTTGCTTTGATGGCCAGCATCGATAGCAATCATTCTATTCTTAGGCTTAGTGTCTACGGGTTTTAATGAGTCGTCCTTCTTCTTAGTCTCAGAGGAAGGTGCTTTCTCTTCTTTAGCAGTAGTCTCAGACGCTACTTCTGTACCTCCATTGCCTTCCGAGTAGACCGTCGGCGTAGGAGCAGGTGTCGGTGAAGCTGGATCAGCCTGCTGAGGAGCCTCGGTGGGAGCTGGTGACAGCGTTGGAGTTATCACCGGTGTGGGAGTTATTGTTGACGTAGGGGTGGGAGTTACCGTATTCTCAGATGGCTTCACGATAGGTTTGTCTACCTCCGTGTTCTTAGTGCAAGCGGTAAAGAAAAGGGCGATGATTAATATCAGAAAAAGTAAGAGTCTTTTATGTGGTACTTTCATTAGCTAGTCCTCCAGATTTTGTATGTTAATATTATAAAGAATGATAATGTTAATTGCAAGGCAAAATGAAATATGAGTAGGACTATTTTACATAAATATATATTGACAGTGTATCTGAAATTGGATATGATTAGG
Organism: Bacillota bacterium; assembly: GCA_023411555.1. Taxonomy (GTDB): domain Bacteria; phylum Bacillota; class Clostridia; order Lachnospirales; family Lachnospiraceae; genus Mobilitalea. The sequence continues at coordinate 66,730 of JAEYOQ010000033.1, read as the reverse complement.
CAGTAAAATATATTTAGTTAATGCTAGGGGAGCCGATGGCTGAGAGGCGAGTGGAAATACACTTGCTGACCCTCACTACTTGATCCGGGTAATACCGGCGGAAGGAAGCAATCAAGTGGCCCCCTCCGTTCAATGAAAAGGAGGATTTTTTTATGTTTCAAAGTATTTTTAATTTTCTAGTGGTAACTGATGCGGAATCAGGAAGCTACACTCCGACAACAGCAGGGAATATAGCCCTGTTTCTCTTAGTCGCCCTGCTATTCATTGCTATGTTTGCCTTTGGTGGCGGTGGTAAGCGAAAAGCAAATGTAAAGCAATTAACATTCTCGGCAGTAGCGGTGGCCTTGTCTGTAATCACCTCTGTTTTTACTGTGTTCAATTTACCCTTTGGTGGTTCGATTACCTTATTCCGAATGCTATTCATCTGCTTGATTGGATATCTCTACGGGACCAGATCCGGTATCCTGGCTGGTATTGCATGTGGCTTCTTGGATTTGATTTTGAAGCCCTATGTGGTACATCCGGTTCAGCTATTAATCGATTATCCCATCGCTTTTGGATGTCTCGGCCTATCCGGGATTTTTTCAAAAGCTAGGTTTGGCTTAGTAAAGGGGTATATCGTAGGTGTAGTGGGAAGATACCTATGCCATGTGCTTACCGGAATCATATTCTTCTATATGTACGCAGGTAACCAGCATCCAGCGATTTATTCCCTTGTGTATAATGCGTCTTACATAGGACCAGAAGCTATAGTAACTCTTATCATTTTGGCTCTTCCTCCTGTGCAGGCAGCTCTAAGTGAGGTCAGACGCCAAGTTGCAGAATAAGATACTTTCTTCGTTATTTCCTGCATAGAATAGGTAATAAAACGTTGGAAGGATATTGCCATTGAAGGAAAAACGATATAGCAGCTTAGCTGCTCTAATAATAGTGGTGTTGTTAATTTGTCTGGTTAGACTGAAGGACCATTTCAGAAGCGAGGGAGTAAGTATATCTGCATCAGGTAAGATACAGAGCCTGGAGTTAGTTGCTTCCATGGATATTAATAAGGATGAAAAGAACACCAGCAGTCAGACCAGTACGGATGAGGTGCCGGATTACACTCGGATGTTCCCGAATTTGTATACGGTCTACGCAAAGCCCAAAAAGCCGGAGGAGAAGCGGAAGATCGCCTACCTCACCTTCGATGACGGTCCCAGTGAAAATACCTTTAAGGTATTAGATATCCTGGAGGAGAAGGATATAAAGGCTACCTTCTTTATAGTAGGCAGTGAAATCAAGAAAAAGAATGAGGATAGTCTGATACGAATGATTCATGAGGGACATACCATAGGAATCCATACATATTCCCATAGGTGTAACGAGATATATTGTTCGGTAGAACGCTTCCTTGAGGATTTCAACACCGTCTATCAACAGATTTACGAGCTTACAGGGGAAAGAGTAAATATCTATCGTTTTCCATGGGGCAGTAATAACGGTTATAGTAAGAATATTAAGGATGCCCTTATGGAAGAGATGGAGCGTCGTGGATTTACCTGTTATGATTGGAATGTGGATACCAACGACTCAGTTGGTAGGCCTTCCTCTTACTCTATACTACGAAATATTCGAAGAGATATCAAAAACCAGGATCAGCCCATCATATTAATGCATGATTCCTCTATCAATGATTTAAGTGTTAAGATACTACCGGATGTCATTAAGCTTCTGGAAGAGATGGGGTATGAATTTGATACCCTCGAAAACAGAGAACCCTACCAATTTAATTGGTAGGGTTTATCTTATTCGGAGATTCTTGACACAGCCACATAGATTCCAGAGATACGGTACCAGGTTGGAAAGTCCACAATTCCGGTTTGAGGAAGATCAAAGGTTTGCTGGAATAGTCTCACAGCCTGTGCTGTCTGTTCGTTATATTGGCCATTCACAGCTATCTTCGGAATAATCGTATAGGTATCTGAGATGCGATTGAGCTGCTCCTGAATCATTCTCACATTTGCTCCGGAAGCGCCGATATCAAGGTTTGCTCCCGGCCAGGAGGAAGGAACACCGGATACCTCGGTAGCTGTATTAATATAGATGGAGGAACCATAAAAATTACGTAGTATCTCGATAGCACTTCGTCCCTGATCACCCAAATCCTTAGAGCCCCATTGGGTCATCCAATTCGGACACTGAACCTTCTTACCGTCACAGTATTGTGTTAGGATCGGCTGCTTTACATTCGGCCTGGAAAGATAACTGGTGAATAGCTGGTCAACAATTAGTCCAATGTTGTCATAGACATTGCGTCCGGGAATCCATTTGTGGTCAAAAGCCGTAGAGGAGGTTATAGTAAAATTAAAGCCTTGATTGCGATACCATTCCGTATAGACACGATTCAAAGTAAAGGATAGTATTGCCAATACGTTTGCAGTAATTGTTGCCTCAGGCCAGGTTGCATAAATCTCGCTGGAGGCAACATTTTTTATATAATCGCGGAAACGGATATAGTGATTTGCTGCAGAGGTATCGGTGGGTGGACCGTCATGGACAACTACAAATTCGGGAATTACAACATTACTAAGAACAATTTCTCCGCTTTCTTCTGTATCTTTAATCTCTTGCTCTGCGATCTTAGGAGGATAATCTCCATATAGGGTATGGGGAGGGATAACAAATAGAGCAGCTCCTCCCTGAGGACTGACTGAGCTTAGGGTTGTATCCTGTATCGCTGTGACATTAGGAAAGATTTCGGCATTCTGTATGGTAACTGGTGTAAAATCAGGGGCAGTGATATTCAGAGTATATTCTGAATAGGGCTGTTGAGTAGAGGGTTCCAGGCTGTAGTCCACAGAAGGGGCGGGCAATTCAACCTCAGGAGTAAGTCCGGATATATCTGTGGTTAATTCTTCAATCACATCATTGGGGGTTGCGACCGATGAGATGGTAACTCGTGCATTGGCTACCGGAGACATTGTTGGAGTGACGGCGCGTACCTTCAACCGACCAAGATTTTGGGTAGCCATCTCGGTTGGATAGACACGGACCCCTTTATATTTATTCGCGGGAGGTAAATTGTCAAGATCATTCATTTTTTTAGTGAAAGGAGTATTTTTCTGATACATACGCTATACCTCATTGCTATTATTTCAATAGGAAATTATCCAAGGGGCTTCACTTTATACTCCGATTCGGGTTACCCCAACATAAATGTTAGAGATACGATACCAGGTTGCAAAGTCTACGATACCAGTAACTGGTAGGTCGAATATCCTTTGAAAGGCTTCCACTGCAGCAGCAGTCTGTGGACCATAGACACCGTCTACTGCAACCCTCGGAATGGCAGTATAAACGTCGGCGATTCTGTTTAATTGATTTTGAATCGTTCTTACGTTATCGCCACTGGCACCAATTCCAAGATTATTACCAGGCCAGGAGACAGGAACTCCGGAAACCTCAACAGCTGTATTAATATAGATAGAATCACCATAAAAATTTCTCAATATTTCTATTGCTGTGTATCCCTGGTCGCCAAGCGTTTTGGAGCCCCATTGTGTCATCCAGCCGGGACAGGTGACTCTGTTTCCATCGCAGTATTGAGTCAGGATAGGCTGGGTTACACCTGGTCTGGAAAGGTAGTTCGTAAAGATTTGGTCGACAATAAGACCGATGTTGGTAAAAATATTACGTCCATTCGTCCATTTATGATCATATGCCGTAGAGGAGGTTATGGTAAAATTATAGCCCTGATTTCGATACCATTCGGTATAAACACGGTTTAAGGTAAAGGATAATATGGCGAATATATTGGCATAGATGGTTTGCTCAGGCCAGGTAGCGTAGATTTCACTGGAGGCTACATTTTTAATATAGTCACGGAAGCGAACATAATGGTTGGTAGCCGGGGAGGCAGGAGGTCCGTCATGGACGATAACGAATTCGGGAATAACAACACGGCTTAGAACAATTTCTCCCGTTTCATCTGTAGGCTTAATCTCGTCCTCCGGGATCTTTGGAGGAAAATCACCGTAAAGAGTGTGAGGTGCGATAACGAATACCTCTTCCGCTGGAGCTTCCTGTGGATTTAACACGGCATTCTGCTCTGCGAGCGCATCCGGTAGGATCTGAACCCCAGAGAAAAAGGCGCCTTTAAAGTCTGGCGCAGTTACCTGAAGGTCATATTCAGAATAGGGCTGGATGACTTGACTTGGATCAAGACTGAGGTCTAAAGGGGGAGCAGCAAGCTCAATTTCATCGGTTAATCCGGATACATCCGTGGTCAGCTGCTCTATTACGCGTTCCGGGTCACTGGGCAAGGTGATTGATACGGTGGCACCTGGAATTGGAGCAAGTCCTTCCGTAGTAATGCGGGCGCGTAACCGACCAAAGGACTGTGTTTCCATCTGTGCTGGATAGATTCTGGAGGTATTCATGGAACTTATATTTGGATTAGTGAATTTTCCTAGATTCATAATTCAACCAAAATCCTTTCGTTTTATTATTAGCTTATGTAAGAGGAAGCCAAGATGTGAAATAATTTCATGATAAGTGGAATTATTATTCCTATAAGTGAGGATTAACTCCTCTTATGAATGAAATTAGAACAACTAATAATTATAAATAATTATTATTTATAGAAACTACTTGCTATTTAAGAATATGTGTGATAAAATCATAAAAATATATGAAAAAAATGTATAAATATACACGCATAATTAATATATATAATAAAAAAGAAGAAAATGGTAGATGTACGATGAGGTATATTCTTGTCTAGACTTATATTCTTTTTTTTTGCAAACTTTTAGGTTTAGGTAAAACGACGTAGGTGTGTGCAGATAATAACTGCAGAATGGAGGATTGGATGAAAGCATTCTTAATTCTTGAGGATGGCAATGTCTTTGAAGGGGAGAGCATCGGAGCAAAGAAGGAAATCATCAGCGAAATCGTATTCAACACAGGTATGACAGGATATCTGGAGGTATTAACGGACCCGTCCTATGCCGGGCAAAGCGTGGTTATGACCTATCCATTGATTGGTAATTATGGTATTTGTTACGAGGATATGGAATCACATAGGACGTGGGTAGATGCATTTTTAGTCAGAGAATTATCGCGTATTCCAAGTAATTTTCGAAATCAAGAGAGTATCCAAAGCTTCCTGGAGAAGAATGATATTCCAGGAATAGCCGGAATTGATACTAGGGCACTGGTGAAGCTGCTTAGGAATAAAGGTACAATGAATGGAATGATCACAACGGATGAGAACTATCAATTAGAAGAGGTTCTACCGAAGATACAACAATATAAAGTAGAAAAGGTAATTGATAAGACTACCTGCAAAGAGAAAAAAGTAATTCCTTCAGCTGGTGAAAAGAAGCTTAAGGTTGCTCTGATGGATTATGGTCTTAAGAACAATATTCCGAATTCTCTGGCCAAGAGAGGCTGTGAGGTGACGATATATCCAGGCTTTACCGGGGCAGAGGAGGTTCTGAAGGATAAACCGGACGGGATTATGCTTTCCAATGGACCGGGAGATCCAAAGGAATGCAAGGAAATCATCACTGAGGTTAAAAAACTCTTTGACAGCAATGTACCGATTTTCGCAATTTGCCTAGGTCATCAGCTTCTGGCCTTAGCAAATGGCGGAGATACTGAGAAGATGAAGTACGGACATCGTGGTGCCAACCATCCGGTAAAGGATCTGAAGACAGGTAGAGTATATATATCTACACAAAATCATGGATATATGGTCAGAGAGGAAAGTATTTTGCCTGAGGTGGCGGAGGTTAGCTTCCTTAATGTCAATGACAGAACGGTAGAAGGCCTTCATTATCTGGGCAAGAATGTATTTTCGGTGCAATTTCACCCCGAGGCCTGTGCTGGGCCGATGGATAGTGAGTTCCTATTCGATGAGTTTATCAACATGATGGAGGTGCAGAAATAATGCCTAGAATAGAGGATATCAAAAAAGTGTTAGTTATTGGATCAGGTCCGATTATCATCGGTCAGGCAGCAGAATTTGATTATGCCGGTACACAGGCATGCCGATCCTTGAAGGAGGAGGGAATATGTGTTATCCTCGTGAATTCAAATCCTGCTACCATCATGACAGATAAGGAAATAGCAGATATCGTATATATAGAGCCACTGACTCCTGATTTTGTAAAGAGAATCATCCAAAAGGAGGCTCCGGATAGTATATTACCTACTCTGGGTGGCCAAGCGGCACTTAATATTGCTATGGAACTGGAGGAATCCGGTTTCCTTAAGGAGAATGGGGTAAGACTCATCGGTACTACCTCCGAGACCATCAAGAAGGCAGAGGATCGTTTGGAGTTTAAGACGACGATGGAGAAGATTGGCGAGCCCTGTGCAGCCAGTGAGGTAGTTACCAGTGTAAAGGCAGCAGTCGCCTTTGCCGAGACTATTGGATATCCTGTTGTGGTTCGCCCCGCCTATACCTTGGGAGGCAGTGGAGGTGGTATAGCCTCAACGCAGGAGGAACTTGAGGATATCTGTACCAACGGCTTACGGCTAAGCCGAGTAGGTCAGTGCCTGATTGAGCGTTCCATTGCAGGCTGGAAGGAAATCGAGTATGAGGTAATACGAGACAGCGCCGGTAATTGCATTACAGTATGTAACATGGAGAATATTGATCCCGTCGGTGTTCATACCGGCGACAGCATCGTTGTAGCACCCTCTCAGACACTGGGAGATAAGGAATATCAGATGCTTCGCAGTGCCTCTCTAAATATTATTACAGAGCTTGGTATCACCGGAGGCTGTAATGTTCAGTATGCCCTTCATCCGGATACCTTTGAATATTGTGTTATTGAAGTGAATCCCCGTGTGAGCCGTTCCTCCGCTTTGGCGTCTAAGGCTACCGGTTATCCAATTGCTAAGGTGGCAGCGAAGATAGCATTAGGTTATCACCTGGATGAAATACAGAATGCAGTTACGAAAAAGACTTATGCCAGCTTTGAGCCTACCTTGGATTATGTGGTTGTTAAGATACCCAAGTGGCCCTTTGATAAGTTCATTACTGCCAAAAGAGCCTTAACCACTCAGATGAAGGCGACAGGTGAGGTCATGGCAATCAGTTCAAGCTTTGAGGCTGCATTAATGAAGGCACTTCGGTCCCTGGAGCAAAACATCTATAGCCTAAAGCACGGCAGTTACAATGAGATGACTGAGGAAGAGCTTCTGAAAGAGCTTCATCTGGTGGATGACAGACGACTTTTCGTTATTGCAGAAGCCATCAGAAGAGGAATCTCCTATGAGAAAATTCATGCGATAACCAAGATCGATTACTGGTTCATCGATAAGATCGCTGTTCTTGTGGAGGTGGAGCAGGAGTTAGCCATGAAGCCGCTTGATCTGTCGCTGTTATCAAAGGCTAAGAGACTGGGATACCCGGATCGTGTGATTAGCGAGCTGACAGGCAAAAGTGTGGCTGAAATCAAAGACCTGAGGAAGGAAAATGGAATTATAGCAGCATATAAGATGGTGGATACCTGTGCTGCTGAGTTTGATGCAGTAACCCCCTATTATTACTCGACCTTTGGCAGCTTCAATGAGGTGGAGAAGACCAGTGGAAGGAAGAAAATCATGGTCCTTGGCTCCGGTCCTATCCGTATCGGTCAGGGTATCGAGTTCGATTACTGCTCTGTACACAGTGTATGGGCTTTAGCTGGAAGTGGATGTGAAACCATTATTGTTAATAACAATCCAGAAACCGTAAGTACAGATTTCGATATTGCCGATAAGCTGTACTTTGAACCGCTAACCCCAGAGGATGTCGAGAACATTGTTGATCTGGAACAACCGGACGGTGCTGTGGTTCAATTCGGTGGGCAGACCGCAATAAAGCTGACCGATGCACTCCTAAAGATGGGTGTACCGATCCTGGGTACCTCTGCAGCTGATGTAGATGCAGCAGAGGATAGAGAACTATTTGATAAAATTCTGGAGGAATGCGGTATCCCAAGACCGGAAGGAAGGACCGTATATACCACTGAGGAAGCACTGAAAGCAGCAAAAGAGCTAGGTTATCCGGTACTTGTTCGACCCTCCTATGTGCTGGGTGGTCAGGGAATGCAGATTGCAATCTGCGATGAGGATATCATTGAGTTTATGAAAATTATCAACATGACCGTACAGGAGCATCCTATTCTGGTAGACAAATACCTGATGGGGAAAGAGGTTGAGGTTGATGCTGTATGTGATGGAGAGGATATCCTTATTCCGGGGATTATGGAGCATATTGAAAGAGCCGGAATCCACTCCGGAGACAGTATCTCTGTATATCCCTCTCAGAGCGTCAGTCGAAAGGTTAAGGTGGATATCGTTAATTACACGAAGAAGTTGGCCAACTCTTTGCATGTTATCGGATTAATCAACATTCAATTTATTTTATATAATGAGAAGGTTTATGTGATAGAAGTAAACCCGAGATCCAGTCGTACGGTTCCATATATCAGTAAGGTGACCTCCCTGCCGATTGTTGATATCGCCACTAAGGTTATACTAGGAGAGAAGATTAAAGGACTTGGATATACACCCGGTTTATGGCCGGAGTCAGACTATATTTCTGTCAAGATGCCTGTATTCTCCTTTGAGAAGCTACGTGGTGCGGAAATCAGTCTTGGGCCTGAGATGAAATCTACAGGAGAATGTCTCGGTATTGCAAAGACCTTCCATGAGGCTTTATTTAAAGCATTTATCGGAGCTGGAATCAATCTTCCCAAGCATAAGAAAATGATTATGACTGTGAAAAAGTCTGACCGGGAGGAAGCAGTTGGATTGGGGAGAAGATTGATAGCTCTTGGTTATGAGATTTATGCTACGGAAGGTACTGCCAAAGCATTAATGGATAAGGGAGTACCGGCAACCGTGATTAATAAGATCGATCAGGGAAGCCCTAATATCCTTGATTTGATTATGAGTCATGAAATTGATATGGTAATCAACACGCCTACCCATGGGCGTGATAAGACCAGAGACGGCTTTATAATCCGCCGAACCTCAATTGAGACAGGAGTTACCTGCTTCACTGCATTGGATACGGCCAGTGCATTGCTGACCAGTATGGAAAGCGACAATAGTGAGATAACACTGGTGGATGTAGCGCAGTTATAGTTGACTGAATCATAGTGTTCTTATCTACAGAGTTAGCTTATTTTATGATGCAGCTCTTTATAGCGGTATACAGGATTCGTATAATAATACTCTACAGCAGAAGGTGCCTCATGGTCGAATGACCTGAGGCACTTTCTGACTTTAGGATAAACTCACCTTCTGGCCCTGATTTTTATCGCAGTAAGAACTATGGATTGATAATATATGGAAAAGATATGGAAAATATATTGGATAATTATGATAAAATAACTTATACTATAATAAATGATTACAAAAGCTAAGGGACTTGATATACGGCCTGCAAGATAGGGAACTAATTGATTTGCGATTAATATACAATCAGGATGAGAACAGTAGGAGGGATAAATATATGCTTATGCAGCTTAAGGAGGATTTAAGGAACCTATATGCGAAGGATTTCAAGGATATTGCCTTACACAGGGATATGATCGGGTACGTTTGCGTTGTAAGTGATCATAGGAATAAATATATTCTAAAGCTGTTTAAAAACTGCAATACCAAGCAAGCCAAGCAGTCCATCGAAATCATGAGCTATCTGGAGAAGGTGGGCTTTCCAGCGGCCCATATTATCCCTACAGCAGCCGGAGTATTATATTTTATCTATAATTTTCGGGGAGAGGACCGCATTGGTGTACTCTATGAATATATCATTGGTGATGAACCAGATAAAAGCACAGACATTATTGCAGTTGGTCGCCAAACAGGAAAATTACATACCATAATGAACGCTTCTCCGCTCTCGTTAGAGTCTCATGATAAGCCTTTCTTTATCGATCGATATATTCGATACTTGAGGGAAATGAATTATCAGGGAACAGAGGACTTCGAGGAATACGGCAGCTTACTCTGGAACCGGGTGAAGAACCTACCAAGAAGCTTTTGCCATGGAGATTACCATACGGGAAATATGATTCTGAACGGTCAGGGAGAGTATGTGGTATTCGATTTTGATGCTGCATCCAGAGCGTTTCCCTTATATGATATTGCAGTGTTCTGTGATATGACAAATTATTTCAAACTGTCCTCACAGGAATATGAGCATACTCAGTATATGCTGGAAGAATTCATGAAGGGCTACAGCGAGTACAAACAAATAGGGGAGCAGGAGCTAACAGCAATCTTTAGCTTTATTGCAATTAGGCATTATGAGGTTCAGGCGACAATTATTGAAAATCTTGGAGTCCAGAGTATTGATAAGGAATTTGTCGATAACCAGTGGAGATGGCTAATGAACTGGGAGAGATTAATGAAGTACTAGTTATTCTTCATCTGAAAAGCTGCTATCAATTGGGGTAAAACATGAGATTAGAGCTTGTTATAAATGTATATAAAGAAAAGCTGATAACTTCTCTACGCTAAAAATAGTGCTAGAAGATTATCAGCTTTACTCTTCTTGAAAGGATGATGTCAGACAGCACAAAACCCTATTTTTTTGTAGGAACAATCTCGAGCCAATAACCGTCTGGATCATTGATGAAATAGATGCCCATTGCTGGGTTCTCGTAGCAAATACAGCCCATCTCCTTGTGCTTCTGATAAGCGGCCTCATAATCATCTACAATAAATGCAAGGTGGAATTCGTTATCTCCAAGGTTGTATGGACGATCCCAGTCTCTTAACCAGGTCAGCTCTAAGAGATGGCTAGTCATTCCGTCTCCGAGATAGGAGAGGATAAATTCACCGGATTCCGGTGCCTTACGTCTGGTTTCCTTTAAACCGAGAGCCTCCTCATAGAATTTTAAGGACTTATCCAGATCAAGAACATTAATATTATTGTGTGCAAATTGAAATTTCATAGTAGACCACCTTTCTATTTATATTACGAGTTAATTATAGTATAAACAGGATAAAAAGAAAAACATAAAATAATAATTCATAAAAATTTTTCTGCACAATCGTTAAAAAGCCATACACCGAAGTGTATGGCTTTGCATTAGTCATTTTATTATGTTATTTTACTTGTGAGACGGAATTTGCATCCGTATTTGACTTAGTAAGAGCTTCAAGCTCAGCCTTGATCTTAGCACGTATTTCAGATAACTTAAAGCTTTCCTCCAAATAGGTATCTAATGCTTTAATCAGTGCAGACTCATTCGCATCCTCGGGTGTTACCGCTGCTTCCGCGCTACCACCGTTAAAGAAATCATCCAATGCTTTGGTTAAATCATAATTGGATATCCGGTTGAGCTCGGAATGTTTGCTAAAGTACTCCTGCAATAAAGGAGCATCCTTAGGGCTGGTTACGAATACGGTACAGACAGCAAATTTGCGGCTACCGTCTATATTCGTAGCATCGATCTCGGCAAATAAATAAGTCATACCTATCTTCTTTGCAGTGATGCGGCCACCGGAGCTAACGGTAGCAATCGAAGAATCATAGCTGGAAAATCTTGCGACTTCAGTTGTGTTGTCTGGTTTTATAATGACACTTAATATATCTTCATTACCTGTCCCGACAAAAGCTCTTTCTTGTGTCCATTTAACACTAATAGCGGCAGGACCGACAGTAACATCGCAGGTTAATGATGTTTTGTCAATGCCATCCTTAATGGTAACTGTAACGACCGTAGCACCAACCTTATTGGCTGTAATGGTACCATCGTCACTAACAGAAGCAACTTCCGCATCATCGGACTTAAAGCTTACCTTTGAGTTTGAACCCAGATTGTAAACCTTTAAATTAAATGATTTGCCTTTTACTAATGTAACGCTCTTTAGGTTTAATCTATAGCCGTCCTTTATCTCCTTATCAATACTGGCTGCCTGTGCTGTAACAACACGGTTGGATGTTAACGGTAAAAGCAATGTAATGAAAAGAATTAAGCCAAGAGTAATAAAGCATCTACATAATTTTATCTTCTTCATGGCATTCCTCCGAATAATTGGAAATTCCTTATGTCACATCCTATCTATTCTGATTATATAATAACAACTGTTTTTGTCAGAAAAGTGTCATAATGTAAAAAAATATATTATATTCCAATGATACTATGAATTATTTCACTACAAGAAAAGTATAAGAAATAGGACGCCAGGGATGACGCACCTTGTCTAAAGCATAACATATAATAAGATTAAATAACTTTGAGAAAGAGGAAGCTAATGTTGTGAATTCTTATATATTATGCTTAAAATTTATAAAGATAGACGGTTTATTCTTAGTGTAGAAACGGGATATTATAGGTGTCTTCTGGCTTTACTGGGTTAAAATAAAAGTTTTGATAAGTTTTTCTACTTGTCTCACTCTGACAGATACTATATAATAATGTGTATAAATTTGGTTTATGCTGGATTCGACCTATATTGCAGCATATGTTTTATTTGTGCGAAGTATAGGCCTACATTAGCTTGCCATAAATCAAGAAAAAGGACTTGATAAAGATACGAAGGAAAAGCGGGATAGAAATAGGAAGGGAGAAATTTCATAATGCAGCATATACTAATCGCCGATGATAATCGTGATATTACGGATATTTTATCTACCTACTCCAGAATGGAGGGCTTTGAACCTGTTGTAGCGGGGGACGGTGAGGAAGCAATTCGTCTCTTTACCCAATACAATCCTGACGTAGTCTTACTGGATGTCATGATGCCGAAGGAGGACGGCTATGAGGTATGCAGAAAAATCAGAAGTAAATCCAATGTGCCGGTAATCCTTATTACGGCAAGAGGAGAGGATTTTGATAAGATTATGGGACTTGATATAGGTGCCGACGATTATATCGTGAAGCCCTTTAGCCCTAGAGAAGTCATGGCAAGGGTAAGAGCGGTACTGAGACGTATGGCTAAGTCCACTAAGGAGGCATCCTCAGAAAATGTCTTGACAGTTGGTAGCTTGGAGATTAATCTCGATGAATATACGCTACATATATCAGGTACGAAAATCGCTTTAACAAAGAAAGAAATCGAAACCATGTGGACACTGGCTACGAATCCCAATAAGGTTTTTACAAGAGACAATCTTTTAGATAGCTTATGGGGATTTGATTATTTTGGTGATAGTAGAACCGTTGATTCACATATCAAACGACTTCGCTCTAAGCTGGATGTTGTTGAGCATCCTACATGGACTATAAAGACCATCTGGGGTGTTGGCTATAAATTTGAAGTCGAGGAAAAATAGGGGAAGTCTTATGTCGAAGGATAATGAGGTGCGTATTTATAACCGGCTGTTTTTTAAGCTGTATCTCAATTATGCGGTAATGCTGCTGGTTACAGCGGTTTTAATCTGTTTGATTTTCATGAAGCTGTATAGCGACATGACTATGGGTAACAATATTGATGAGATGAAAAAGCAGGCCAATGCCATAGTTAAAATAGCATCTGCCTATATCACAAGCGGCAAAGAAGGGTTTCTGGATGATATCAAAACAATAAGGGAGGTAAACTCCTGGGATATCTGGTCGGTTGCAAAGCCGGATAAAATCAACCAGATGAGCTCATCGATGGAGACCGGTGATTCCTACGAGGCAATGGTTACTATGGATGAATATGCCCCTTATGTGGAGTCTTTAGACAAGGCCTTCAAAGGGGTGACGAACCATAAAAAATGGGCTGACGATGTGTATGAGCAGACAATAATTACAGTGGCCGCTCCAATCAAAGGTGCAGGGCAGGAGGTGGTCGGTGCTATTCTTATTGTTGCAAAAGCACAGGATCAGACTGATCTCGTAGAGAAAAGCTTATTAAATATTGTTATTAGTAGTGTGGTAGCCTTGGGAATTTCTTTTATTATCGTAATAATATTTGCTACCGAGTTATCCATGCCAATATCTAGAATGCGTAATACCGCCTTAGAGCTGGCCGCCGGCAATTTTAAGGCTAAGACAGGGATTAAAAGGGATGATGAGCTTGGAGATTTGGCAAAAACAGTAGATATCCTCTCGGAGAAGCTATTGGAGAATGACATCGAACGTAAAAAGCTGGATCAGATGAGGCTTGATTTCTTCGCCAATGTATCTCATGAGCTACGAACTCCGATTACAGTAATCCGTGCCTATACGGAGACTTTATCGGATGGGGTGGTCCAGGAGCAGGAAAAGATTAGCCAGTATTATGATCGAATGCTTTCAGAATGCAAAACCATGGAGCGCCTGGTCGGTGATCTTTTGCTACTGTCAAAAATGCAGAATCCTGACTTTGTAATAGACAGTGAACCGGTCAATCTAAATCAGGTATTTGAGGACATCATTCGTAGTGCCGGAACTATGGCCGAAAAGAAGAGTATTAAGATTGAGGTTATTAAGGATTCTCCGGTTAATATGATTTTAGGTGATTATGACCGCTTACGTCAGATGTTTATGGTAATCTTAGATAACGCCATTAAATTCTCGGGTGAAAACAAAACAATTCACATAAAAATCGAGAAAGCAGACAAGATATTAGTATCTATTAAGGATGAAGGAGTCGGTATCGACCCTTCCGATATTAATAATATATTTGAGAAGTTCTATAAATCTAACCTTCGACAGAATGCCAGCGGAACCGGACTGGGACTTGCTATAGCCAAGCAAATTGCCTTAAAGCATGATGGAACCATCGGTGTGAATTCTACCCCTGGTATAGGTTCGGAATTTATCTTTACCTTCCCGCCTTATCTAGAAGAGGTGTGATGATTAGGCAAAACTCTTGGCAAAAGTTACCGAGCAAAAAACGGATAAAAACATTGAAAAATAGAAGATAATATTATATAATAAAGTTACATTAATTCCTGAGATGTTCGATACTCCTGTTATTTTGAACCTACATGATTTAAAAGGGATTCCTATTATTCTTAAGTGGATGTCAGGCCACCGTTTGCAGTGGAAGGCAGAAGCTTATGTGCGGTTACCCACCTAGCTTCGCTAGGACTCAAAATTACAGGAAACGGCATTTTGGGTATAACACTAATGATGAAAGCGGCCTTGAGCCGCTTTTTTTAATTCATAGGAAATTGCGTCCTATGAATTAAAAAGCACTCCGTGCAGGATGCACACCTCGCGGAGAGGAAGTTTATTGCTTTGCAATCCGCGAGGGCGCGTAAGTGTCAGCAAGCTGACACTTTGTTCTGTCGCATTTTATATACGAACGAATGGATTGGTAAGAGGAGGAAGAAAAGGTACATATTATGAGAAGATAATAATGCTTTTTATTTAAGATATAATAAGCTTGTCTTTTGTGGACAGAATAACTTATAATAAAGCATAGAAGATCTATGTTCATAGGAGGCATATTATGAAGCACGGTTTTATTCGAGTTGCAGCGGCAACCCCGGTCATCCGAGTTGCAGACTGCGATTACAATACCGATCGAATGATAGAGTTAATAGAGGAAGCGCATAGGCAGGAGATAAAGCTGGTTGTATTTCCTGAGCTGTGTATCACCGGTTATACCTGTGGGGATTTGTTCCTACAGGATACCTTACTTCGCAGTGCGACTGAAAGTGTAGGGAGGATTGCTTCTTATACCAAGGGAAAGGATCCGGTAGTAGTTGTGGGCTTTCCTTATCTTGTGAAGGGGAAGCTTTATAATACAGCAGCAGTAATTCAGGGTGGAAAGGTACTCGGGTTAGTACCTAAGATCAGCATACCAAACTATACAGAATTTTATGAAGCCAGACATTTTACCTCAGGTATCGTGGATCCAATAGTAATTAAGTTTCTGGGAGAGGATGTCTATTTTGGATCTCGGATTTTATTTCAGAATAATGAGATGCCGGAGTTTATTCTCGGCGTAGAGATTTGTGAGGATCTTTGGATTCCTCAATCACCTAGTGTTGCTCATTGTATCGCCGGCGCCTCGGTGATCGCCAACCTTTCTGCCAGTGACGAACTGACTGGAAAGGATTCCTTCAGAAGAGAGCTAGTGAAGAACCAATCAGCCAAGCTGGTATGTGGTTATCTTTATGCCGATGCTGGTGAAGGGGAATCAACAACGGACGTGGTTTTTGCCGGTCATAATCTTATTACGGAAAATGGTACCCTGCTCGCTGAGTCGGTTACCTTTCAAAATGGTATGATATCTACTGAGCTTGACCTAGGTAAGCTGAAGAGCGAGCGTAGGAGGATGCATACCTATCTTGGGCAAAATACCAGTCAATATCAGGTGATTCCCTTCTCCTTTAGTCAGATAGGGAAGGAGCTTCCTGAATTGACCCTAACCAGATATATTGATTCGGCTCCCTTCGTCCCATCCGAAAAAGCGGATCGAGAGAAGCGATGTCGGGATATCATAAATATACAGGCTCTTGGTCTGAAGACAAGATTGGCTCATATCAACGGTCGCTGTGCTGTAATTGGAATTTCTGGAGGACTGGATTCTACCCTGGCATTATTGGTAACGGATAAGGCTTTTGAATTATTAGGCTTGGATAAGAAGGGGATTATAGCGGTTACGATGCCTTGCTTCGGGACAACGGATCGAACCTATCAGAACGCTGTAGATTTGGCAAATCGTCTCGGAGTCACCTTAATGGAGGTGCCAATTCGCGACGCTGTAGAATTGCATTTTAAAGATATCGGTCATGATAGGAACCAGCATGACCTGACCTATGAGAATAGTCAGGCAAGAGAGCGTACCCAGGTGCTTATGGATATTGCGGGTAAATATAATGGCTTTGTTGTTGGTACCGGTGACATGTCCGAGCTGGCCCTTGGCTGGGCTACCTATAATGGAGATCATATGTCCATGTATGGGGTAAATGCTTCAGTGCCGAAAACCTTAGTCAGATATCTGGTAGAATATTTTGCGGACGCTACAGAGGATAAGGAGCTGAGTGAAGTACTGAGGGATATCCTGGATACCCCGGTGAGTCCGGAGCTTCTTCCACCAAAGGATGGGGAGATATCACAGAAGACGGAGGATATTGTTGGACCTTATGAACTCCATGACTTTTTCCTTTACTATGTTTTAAGATTTGGTTTTGAGCCTTCCAAGGTATATCGGCTAGCAAAAATTGCATTTGCGAAGCGCTATGAAGATAAAGTAATATTAAAGTGGTTAAAGGTGTTTTATCGGAGATTTTTCACTCAACAGTTTAAACGTTCCTGTCTACCGGATGGTCCGAAGGTGGGAAGTGTTTCTGTTTCGCCGAGAGGTGATTTAAGAATGCCCAGTGATGCATCATCAGCACTATGGATGAAAGAGTTGGACCAGTTATAATTCGTGACAATAGAAAGATCGCGGGACGTCTCTCTATCGTTTCGCTTTACGATACTCTCAAAATTAGGAGGATGAATAAGTGGCACTAAAGATTATTACAGATTCGGCTTCAGATATTTCAAGAGAGGTGATTGACCGTTATCATCTCCACGTAATTCCTACCCCGGTGGTAATTGATGAAAAAGATTATTTTGACGGCGAGACGATCATGCCCGAAGAATTCTACGATATTCTGCGAAGTGGAAAGGATATAAAGACCTACCACATCAATGCCCAGATGTTCTACGATAATTTTGAACCTTATGCAAAGAATGGTGATGAAGTGATTTATATCTGCTTTTCTACCGGAATTGCAGGAACCTATAATGCAGCCAATATCGCAAAGACAGAACTCTTAGAGCAGTACCCGGATTTTGACCTAACAATCATAGATTCCAAGTGCGCTTCCTTAGGGTTTGGTATTGCTACCTATTATGGTCTCCTGATGCAGAAAAATGGTGCAACGAAGCAGGAGATTATTGATGGTATCCTGTGGCATTGTGAACATTCGGAACAGGTTTTTACCGTTAGTACCCTGGAGTATCTGTTAAAGGGCGGAAGAATAAGCAAAACCTCAGCGGTTGCTGGAGGCTTGCTGGATATTAAACCGATTATTCATGTGAATGATATTGGTGCTTTGGAATCAATCGAGAAGGTAAGAGGAAGGCAAAAATCCTTAAAGAGACTGATTGAAATCGTCTCGGAACGTGGTGTTGATCTGCAGAATCAGGTTATTGGAGTAGTTCATGGAGATGATGCCGAGACGATGAGGGCAGTCGAAGACCAACTGACGAAGACCTTTGGCTGTAAGAAGTTTATTCATAACTATGTCGGTTGTGCCATTGGAGCTCATACTGGGCCGGGAATCATCGGAATTGTCTTTCAGAATGAAGCCTCTCCTTATCAAAAATACTTGGTGGATTAGCAAGCCGTGGGTTCATTCGTAGCTAACCAGATAATGTTGGCCTGACCTACTATTTGCCCTCGGTTACATAAGGAAGAGCTTAAAGAGCAGGGGCCTTCCATCATATTATTGAAAGCACTTCTCGCAAACTTTTTATTGCTGTGTATAAAAAATGCTGTAAAGCCGTTACGGAGGTAGTAAGCTTTACAGCATCCTTCTTATTCCTCTATTTTTGCTTTATCAAGAGCAAGCTTAATGGCTTCAATGAGAAGCTGCTGAGTGTATTTACTGTCTTCCAGGAGTTCAACCTGGTCTAGGGGGACATCATTGTACAGCTGAGTTGCAATGGCTTCCAGAGAGGGTTCTACCAGAGGAAACATGGTAGTGATGGCTTCATCAATATTCTTGATGCTTACTTTGTTGATGTGATTCTTATCAACCACAATCTCCAGGTTCAGAGCAGTATCATTCAGACTAATCGAGGAGGTGTATACCCCAGCTGTATACAAATTAGTTTCTGTAGAGGCTGCGTTATTATCCTTGTTAGGTCTGAACATAAATATGAGAAGTAGAATCAGAAGAATTCCTAAGGCAGCAAAAATCACAGTATATATGATTTCTTTTAATTGGATAACGACTATCTTCGTCTTTGCCATTTCTAACCTCCGAGCATGATTTGCTTCATGTCTTAATCTTACTATATATTATTAGACTCGTTTCTGTTTTATGCAGATATATTTTATAGATGGAGGGATATTTTATGTCCTTACAATTATTTCTTGGAAGTGCCGGTTCGGGCAAATCCTATCAGTTATATCGTGAAGTAATCGAAGAATCGAAGCGGAACCCGGATACTAACTACTTGGTGCTTGTACCGGAGCAGTTTACACTTCAGACCCAGAAGGATATCGTAACAATGCACCCAGACCATGGGGTCATGAATGTGGATATCCTTAGTTTTTTACGCTTTGCTTACCGTATCTTTGATGAGATCGGGGGATATGATGCTCCTGTGTTGGAGGATACGGGAAAGAGCATGGTACTTCGCAAAGTAGTTGCTCAGAAGCGAAAGGATCTCATCTTATTCGGCTCCAATGTTAGAAGACCGGGCTTTATCGGTGAGCTAAAATCAGTGCTGTCTGAGCTATACCAGTATAATGTAAAGACTGAGGACTTTGATAGGATGTTCGAGGTCTCAAAGAAGAAGCCGGTGCTTCAGGCGAAGCTTAGGGATCTTTTTACGATATACGAAGGCTTTCGAGATTTCATGAAGGAGCGCTATATAACCGCAGAGGAACTATTGGTGGTCTTAAATGAGGCCATTGACCATTCGGAGTGGATCAAGGGAACAGTGATCTGCCTTGATGGTTTTACCGGCTTTACTCCTTGCCAATACCAGGTACTCCGCAAAATGCTTCGTTATGCCAAGAAGGTGATGATTACAGTAACGATCGACCCCTCGGAAGAGCTTGGGGGCATGGTGGAGGAGCATCAGCTATTCGGGTTGAGTAAGAAAACCATTCAAAAGCTACAACAACTGGCCCAGGAGGAACAAATAGAAATCCTGGAACCAGTCTATGCAGAACGCAGAAGTGGGACTAAAGTGCCTTATCGTTTTCTGCAATCAGAGGGATTGGCGTCTCTCGAGCATAATCTATTCCGATTTCCTTATGAACCCTTCCAGAAGGAGCAGGAGGACATAGAACTTCATGCGGCAAAGGATAAGAAGGCAGAGGTTGAATTTATTACAAGAGAAATCAAGCGTCTGGTTCGGGAGAAGGGCTACCGTTATAACGAAATCGCAGTGGTATCAGGTGATGTGGAGGAATACGGAAGAATAGCAAAAAGAAGCTTTGAACAGGCCGGTATTCCCTGCTTTGTTGACTATAAGAAGGATATTCTGAATAATCCCTTCGTTGAGCTTCTTCGTTCTGCGGTCACTATCGTAAGTGAGGATTTTAGCTATGAGGGAGTATTTCGATTTCTTCGTACGGGTCTAACAGATATCTGTGAGGATGATATTGATCGTTTGGAGAATTATATTATCGCTACCGGAATACGTGGGTTTAAAAGGTGGAGTGAACCCTTTACCAGAAGCTATAAGAGCAGAGAAGCACTTGATATGGAGGGGATTAATCGGTCAAGAGCATATTTGATCTCGGTGATTGGCCCACTGTATGAGGTGCTAAGGGATAAGGAGAAGACACTGCAGGATTATACGACGGGTCTTTATGAGCTCGGCGTAAGTCTTAGAGTGGAACAGAAACTGGAGGAGTATCGCAAAAAGTTTGTTGATGAGAATCAACACTTGTTAGCAAAGGAATATGAGCAAGTCTACCGGATCATCATGGAGCTTTATGATCAGATGGTTCTTTTGCTCGGCATGGAGAAATGCAATCTGAAGGAATTTGGTGAGATACTTGATACGGGCTTTGTAGAGGTGAAGGTGGGATTAATTCCTCCCGGAGTGGATGAAGTTGTGGTTGGAGATACTGAGCGAACCAGGTTAAAGGATATTAAGGCTTTATTCTTTGCTGGTGTTAATGAAGGAATTATCCCCAAGGCAATCAGCAGCGGTGGAATTTTCTCCGATATTGAAAGGGAGTTGTTGATAAATAACGAGATTGAGCTGGCACCGACCAAAAGGCAGCAAGCCTTTACGGAGCAATTCTATATCTATCTGAATATGACTAAGCCAAGGAATAAGCTATATATCACCTTTCATAAGGTCAATGAGGAAGGAAAGTCTGTCAATCCCTCCTTCCTAATCGGTAAGCTCAAGCAGCTCTTCCCCAGACTATCGGTTGTTGATGAGGATGAGTATAAGGAGGATGTCACCCATGTTCTAAAGGATGAGGGCTTATCCTACCTTGCCCAGGGACTTCGCGGATATCATCAGAAGGATACGACGGAGCTTTGGAAGGAATTATTTCTTTATTATCGCTCGAAGGAGGAGAAAAACCGTATTCTTCAGAAGCTTTTGCAGGGAGCCTTCTATATCAATAAGGAAAATGGTATCTCTAAGGAGGCTGCTGAACTTCTCTATGGCATGGAGCTGCGAGGCAGTGTGACAAGACTGGAGCAATATGCAGGCTGTGCCTTTGCACATTTTATGAACTATGGCCTATCTCTTGAGGAACGGAAGGAGTATAAGCTTGCTGTACCAGATATCGGTAATATCTTTCATAATGCAATCGACGACTTCTCCAAGCGGCTTGACAGTTCAGAATATAACTGGCACTCCATACCGGATGAGATTCGGGAAGAATGGGCGACCCAGAGTGTTCGTAAAGCGGTTGAGGATTATGAGAATTCTATCCTACGCAGTAATAAGAGAAATGAATATCTGATTACCAGAATGGAGCGTATTACGGTTAGAACGTTATGGGCATTATGTAACCAGATTAAGCAGGGAGCCTTTGAGCCGGCAGGCTATGAGATGCCCTTTTATCATGTTCCGGATACAAGTCTGACTTTAACCGGCAGAATTGACCGTCTTGATTTGTATGAGGATGAGGATAAGGTTTATGTTCGTGTAGTGGATTACAAATCCGGCAGTACCTTCTTTGATATCGGAAGAATTTATTATGGTTTACAACAGCAGTTGTCGGTATACCTCAGCGCGGCTATCGAATATTTGGTTAGTCGATATCCGGATAAGGAGATTGTGCCTTCCGGTATCTTTTATTATCATATCGACGACCCGATTGTGACTAAGTCGGATCAGGTAGAGGAGGACATCTATCGCAGTCTTCGGATGAATGGTTTAGTCAATGGTGATAGTAAGGTAGTTTCATTAATGGATTCTAAGCTGGAAGGACCGGATCATACGCTCCGGCCCAGTGTAAAATCAGATATTATACCTATTGAGACGAATAAAGAGGGGAGTCTGGCAAAGCGGTCTCAGGCAGCAAGCAAGCAACAGATGAAAGCCCTCATGAACTATGTAAATCAAAGGCTGGTAGAGGATAGCAGACAAATTCTATCCGGGGATACCAGGCTGAACCCATATCGTGCGGATAAGCAGACGGCCTGTGATTATTGTCCCTATCGTTCAGCCTGTGGCTTTGACCAGGGACTTCCGGGTCATACCTATCGCAATCTGGCGAAGAAATCCTCTGATGAGATCAAGGCAGAGATTTATGGTGAATAAAAATGTGAAGCCCTTCAGCTGCACCAAAGATGCAGAACGGGTTACTAGGGCAGGCGCGTTATGTTAGTTTGATAAAAAGGTAGGGAGAGAGAAATGGCTTGGACAAAAGCACAACAGAAGGTTATCGATACAAGAAATAAAAATCTATTGGTCTCGGCGGCAGCAGGCTCTGGTAAGACTGCTGTATTAGTGGAACGTATTATTTCTATGATTTCTGAAGGCGAGAAGCCAATCGATATTGATCATTTATTGGTGGTTACCTTTACCAATGCTGCAGCTGCAGAGATGAGGGAGCGTATCGGGAAAGCAATTGATAAAAAGCTTCAGGAGAATCCGGATAATCGTCATCTTCAGCGTCAAATATCCTTGCTGCAAAGTGCTCAGATAACAACGATACATAGCTTCTGTCTGAATGTAATACGAAACTATTTTCATCGGATTGATCTTGATCCATCCTTTAAGATTGCAGAGGATTCTGAGATAACCCTGCTAAAATCCGATGTGATTTCGGAGGTCTTAGAACGCTGGTATGAGGAAGGAAGAGAGGAATTTCATGATTTTGTGGAAAGCTATTCCTATTCCAAGTCTGATTTACCTATTGAGGACTTGATTCTTCAGTTGTTCAATTTCTCTATGAGCGATCCCTGGCCCAAGGACTGGATTGCAAGGATGCGTCGTAGCTTTGAGATTAACTCACCACAGGAGCTTAATGATACCCCATGGATGCATGAGATATTAGAGTATGTAAGGCAGGTACTGAGGGATCTTAAGAAGAAGAACAGCAAGGCTCTTGATATTTGCAGGGAAGCAGACGGCCCCGCAGCCTATGAGGCAGCATTGCTTTCGGATCGTAGTATTCTGGATATACTAAGTAGTGCAGAGACCTACGAGGAGTATGCAAAGCTGTTTCCCGGGATTTCTTATACCCGCTTGTCCAATAAAAAGGAGGAGGGAGTTCAACCCTGGAAGAAAGATAGGGTAAAGGAGCTACGTGAAGAGG
Source organism: Bacillota bacterium (assembly GCA_023411555.1). Taxonomy (GTDB): domain Bacteria; phylum Bacillota; class Clostridia; order Lachnospirales; family Lachnospiraceae; genus Mobilitalea. The sequence goes on along the minus strand of JAEYOQ010000033.1, from coordinate 43,348 downwards.
TTAAGAAGGGAATAAAAGACCTGACCGGACAATATTTCTTTCAAACTCCGGAAGAGATGCTAGAAGATCACCAGGCTGTAGGCAAGATTATGCAGGTGCTTTTTGATCTTACCTTAGAATTCATGGAGGAGTTTGCAAGAAAGAAGGAAGAGAAGAACCTGATTGATTTTAATGACCTGGAGCATTTTGCATTGAAGATATTAGTTGAGGAAAAGACAGGCGATAATGCTGTATGTACTCCTACACAAGCTGCATTGGAATTAAGTGAGCTGTTTGAAGAAATTCTAATCGATGAATATCAAGACAGTAATATGGTTCAAGAGACTATCCTTAGAAGTATCTCTCGGGAAGATATGGGAAGACCCAATCGTTTTATGGTAGGGGATGTAAAACAAAGTATCTATAAGTTTCGCCTGGCGATGCCGGAGATTTTCATGGAGAAGTATGCTAGCTATTCCTGCGAGGAGACTGATCTAGAGGGCGAAGCGAATTTATACCAGAGAATAGACCTGGATAAGAACTTTCGAAGTAGGGATGTAGTGCTGCAATATGTGAATCGGATATTCGAGCAGATCATGCAGGACTGTGTCGGCGGTATCACCTATGATGAAGCAGCTTCCTTAAAATATGGGGAGCTTTACGAGGAGACAATGTCGGCAGATAGTTCTGAGTCTAGGAATAAGGAAGCTCTAATACCGGAGGAGATTCAATCTAGGCTTGCGAATGAAGTGGAATTATTATTGGTGTCAGAAGAGGATGATGAGGAAGAGAAGATCGATGACACGTCCAAAGGCTCGGAGCTAGAAGAAGTCAAAGATATTGTAGCCATAGCTTCAAGTGGTGATACAGATGAAGAGGCAATCTATACCAAGAAGGAGCTGGAGGCAAGAGCGATTGCCAAGAGAATTAAAGAATTGACCAATCCCGACAGCGGAATGCTGGTATTTGATCAAAAGGCGAAGAAGCATCGGCCTGCACAGCTAAAGGATATCGTTATTTTACTTCGGAGTATGACAGGGTGGTCAGAGGTGTTTGTAAATACCCTGATGCAGGAAGGTATCCCGGCTTATGCTGATACCGGAACCGGTTATTTTCAGACCTTGGAGATTAGAACCATACTAAATATGCTTCGTATAATCGATAATCCCCGGCAGGATATTCCTTTAGTTGGTGTCTTATATTCTCCGATGGTGGGATTAACCTCAACGGAGCTTGCATTCATTCGTGCCTCCGCCCGTAATGTGAATATGTATTCGGCCCTGCTTACTTTTGTTGAGACACAGGCATCTGAGAGTCAGCAAAGCAAGGGGAGAGATAATGAGAGAGAAGGCATGATGGTTGAGCTTAGCTCAAAGGTAGAGAGCTTCCTAAAGGAATTGGAGTATTACCGTTCTTTGGTTAATCATAAGCCGATTCATGAAATTATACAATTGGTACTTGATCAGACTGGCTACTATTACTATGCCAGTGCAATGCCAGGCGGTGAACAGAGAAAGGCGAACATTGATATGCTCCTCGCTCAGGCAGTGCGGTTTGAAAAGGGTAGCTACAGCGGACTCTTCCACTTTGTCCGGTATATGGAGAAGCTTCATAAATATGAAGTGGACTATGGGGAGGCGGCTACCTCCGGCGAACAGGACAATACAGTTAGAATTATGAGTATTCATAAGAGCAAGGGCTTAGAATTCCCGATTGTTATTGTGGCAGGAATGAGTAAGCAGTTTAATAGCCAAGATCTTCGTAGCAGCATTGTGCTACATAGTGAATTAGGCGTTGGTCCCGAGTTTATAGATAGTAAGAGCAGAACAAAGGTGCCCACCTTACTAAAGAAGGCAATTCAGAAGAAGGTACAGGTGGAAAATCTCGGCGAAGAGCTGCGTGTGTTATATGTTGCTATGACCAGAGCCAAGGAGAAACTGATTCTAACAGGGTATCTAAAATCAAAGGAAGCAATTCGGGGGAAGGAGTTCTCCTTTTATGAACTTCTCGTAGCTAAGAGCTATCTCGACTTCGTACTTCCAGCCATGGTGAACCGTATGAGAGCAGCTCCAGCTATAGAGAAGGGTTTCTTTCTATGGAAGAATGACAACATGATGATCTCTGTGGTCTCGAAGAAAGAGATATTAGTGGAGGAAGCGACCAAGCAGCTCTTCCTGCAAAAGGATATGCAGGAACTAGAAGAGATAAATCCTGATATAACGTACCATCCGTTATTAAAGGAAGAAATTAATTCTAGATTTAACTACATATATACCTATCGGAAAGAGGCTGAATTAAAGGTAAAGATGACGGTGTCGGAGCTAAAGAAGCTTGGTCAATTCCAGGATGAGGACCAAAGTGTAAACCTATATGGCCCGAGGCCTGTGGAGGTACCTGGTGCACCTGAACCAGAGAGGGAGGCTACAATACCGGCATTTCTTCGTCAACAGGAAGCTGCGATATCCGGTACGGATCGTGGTACCTTATATCATAAGGTATTGGAACTGCTTAATCTGCAACGAGTATTTAGTATGACTGATCTGAATAAGGAGCTGGAGCTTTTAATTCGAGCAAATAGGCTAAATCCTAAGGATGTTGAAAAATTAAATCTAAATTATATAATATCTTTTCTATCTAGTGATATAGCAGAACGAATGAGAAAAGCAGAAAAAGAGAATAGGCTCTACAAGGAAAAGCAATTTGTTATGGGGATTAAGGCATCGGAGGTTCTAGGATCGGTTGATAGCGAAGAGCTTATCTTGATCCAGGGTATCATTGATGTGTTTTTTGAAGAAAGTGGAGAATTGGTACTCCTTGATTATAAGTCGGATATCGTATCGGATGAGAAGCAATTGATACACCGATACCAAGTACAGCTCCAATATTATAAGAGGGCTTTGGAACAGATGCTTAACAAGAAGGTAAAAGAGATGCTAATCTATTCGCTCCCCCTTGGTAAGGCAATTCGAATAGATAGATAGAAATTGGTTACACTCTAGTCATGAAATAATGTGTAAGGATAATACCACCTCAGAGGATAATAACTTTGAACCTCTGTAGGGCTGCAGAATATAACACAAACATGACGGAAAGGGTGACTAATATGAGTAAGAAGAACGAGGAGATAGACTTAAACAATATAAAACCAGAGGAAAAGCTAAAATATGAAATTGCGGAAGAGCTTGGCTATCTGGATAAAGTGATGGCAACAGGGTGGAAATCTCTTACGGCTAAGGAGTCAGGAAGAATTGGCGGATTGATTACAAAACGTAAGAATGAGCTTAAGAAAGAGTCGAAGAAGGAAGAGTCTACGTAATTAAATAATAGAACAAAAGAGGATAGAGAGGTAGCAGATGAATAAGCCGAAGATGATAATGTTCGATTATGGACAGACTTTGATTGCAGAGGAAATCTTTAACGAAGAGGCCGGAACGAAGGCAGTCTTAAAGCATGCACTTAGAAATCCCTACAATATATCTTCAAAGGATTTGCAGGAATTCGTAAAGAGCTTAAATAAAGAGATTGGTCGATATGACCCAGATGTTAGAAAGGCGATTCATATCGAAATCCATAATCACATTTTTCAGAGATATATGTATGATTATTATGATATCGAGTTTGACCTATCACCCGAGGAAGTGGAGAAGATTTTTTGGGATAATTCTGCCAAAGGGAAGCCTACTAAAAATATTGAGAAGCTTCTACGATATCTTAAGGATCAGAACATCAGAACCGCTGTCATAAGTAATATATCCTTTAGTGGAAAAGCCTTGGAGGATAGAATTAATACATTGATTCCGGAGAATGAGTTTGAATTTATTCTTGCTACCAGTGAATATGTCTTTCGTAAACCCCATAGCAGGATATTTGAGCTTGCCTTAAGAAAAGCGAAGCTAAGACCGAATGAGGTTTGGTACTGCGGGGATAATGCTTATTTTGATGTGGAGGGCGCGTTGAATATGGGGATATCCCCGGTATGGTACAGGGGCGCTATTCATAATCACAATAAATTAGTGCCTAAAGAGGGGTGTCTTACCATTAGCGATTGGGAAGAGCTGATAGACTATATTAGTAAGATTTAAGCGATATGAATCGGAAGAAGCACGCAAATAATAAGGCTGCTATAATCGGAATACTCCTTGGCAGAAGTATCCGGCTATAACAGCCTATTATATTGCTCTATATCAAATAACATAAATCTTAGTTTCTGAGATTAATATGATTTAGCTTAAGGTTGTCTACTCCAAGGAACCCCTTAATTGCTACGCAAACACCGCCAAGCAGGATCGAGGTGTCTTGCAATACACTGGGTACAATACGAATATAGCTGTTCATCCGACTTGTTAAGGCTGCTTCAATCTTTTCTGTGATATGCGGGAAAAATATGGTGAAAGAGCTATTGATTATCACAATATCGGGATTGTAAGCATTTAGTATATTATTGATACCAATGGACATATATTTTACGAAATCATCCATAATCTTATTCGCATCCGAATCCCCTGCTTCATAAGCTGCTCTGAACTGTTCGAAGGTTACTTCATCAACATTCTTCATTTTGGAATATTCGCGTAATAGATTTCGCTCAGAGGCATATTGCTCGAAACATCCCTTACTGCCGCAAGGACATTGTCTGCCATCAATCTCAATTATGGTATGACCAATTTCACCAGCTCTTCCGTTATAGCCGGTATATAGCTGATGATTTATAATAATACCAAGACCAATTCCGGAATGAACACTGATATTGGCAATGTTAGCGTAATCATATTGGAAGGTCTTCTCACCAATAACGGAGAGATTTGCTTCGTTTTCAAGATATACATGGGTGTTGAAATGACTCTCAAGACCCTCTGCAAGATTAATTCCGGACAAGTTATAGTATGGTGCAAAGGATACTTGATTATTGGCTATGACACCATGAATACCAAGTGTAATACCCACCAGATCATAAGGAGTATCCTTAGGAAGCTTCATTGACTCGATTAATTCGATTAAAACATTGACTATATTTGCAGCATTCTTCGGAGTCTTGATCTGCTTTAAGCTACAGTCCTCCCCAATAAGATCGGATACCAATGCAGATATGGTATCTACTCCAATGTCAATACAGACTACATAGCCTGCTTTTTTATGCAGACTGAGTAAGATGGGTTTTCTACCTAAACTGGTATCATCACTGCCAATTTCTATGACAAGCTTTTTACTAATCAGCTCCTGTACGATTGCCGATATCGTTGCCTTAGTCAAGCCTAGATGCTTGGCAATTGCAGCTCTTGAGATTGCTGTATGATTAATAATCGTCTCTAAAACCAGATTTGTATTTATATCTCTTATGAGTTCTTTACTGCCAGTTATCATTACAGTCACCCTTCGTATAAAATTATTAAAGAACGTAGTGAGTATACCACAAGCTTGCTTGCAAGTATACGAACGGAGTGAAATATCATGAATCATTGATAATTTTGATATTATGTTAACATATATTCTTTTTTTTGGAAAGAGAAATTATTTAGAATAGTTTAGTAATTTAACAAGAATAGAATAAATCAATAGGTTTGCCGCTTTTTACGGTTCTACTTGACATCGTTAATACAAGTTGATATAGTAATTTCAGACATTAGTTTATTCATCAAATCAATTGACATAAACCAAAATATAAAGGAGAGAATGCTATGTTATACGTAGGAGTAGATTTAGGAACCTCTTCTATGAAGCTCCTTCTGATGGATGAGGCAGGAGACATTAAGAGTATCGTTACAAGAGAATATCCACTTTATTTTCCGAAGACCGGCTGGTCCGAGCAGAACCCGGAGGATTGGTACACTGCTCTGGTGGATGGGATAAAGGAATTAACCAAGGACCAGGACAAAGCTCAGATTGATGGTATCAGCTTTAGCGGACAGATGCATGGAATGGTTATTCTGGATGAGAATGATAAGGTTATCCGCCCGGCTATTCTGTGGAATGACGGACGTACTCAGGAAGAATGTGACTATCTGAACAATGAGATTGGAAGAGAGAAGATCTCTAGCTACACAGCGAATATGGCATTAACCGGTTTTACTGCACCGAAGCTCTTGTGGGTAAGAAAGCATGAACCTGAGAATTTTGCTAAAATTAAGAAGGTTATGCTACCAAAGGATTACATTGCATATATGCTTTCCGGTATTCATTGTACCGATGTATCTGATGCATCCGGCATGCTACTCCTTGATGTTAAGAATAAATGCTGGTCGAAGGAAATGCTTGACCTCTGTGGATTAAAGGAAGAGCAGATGCCTAAGATACATGAGTCCTATCAGGTGGTAGGCAACATGACAGAGAAGGCTGCTAAGGAGCTGGAGCTTTCTACCAATGTAAAGATTATTGCAGGTGGCGGCGATCAAGCAGTTGCAGCAGTCGGAACAGGAACCGTAGGTGCAGGTAAATGTAATGTCTCCTTAGGAACCTCTGGTGTTGTATTTATTTCGACGAAAGAATTTGCAGTGGATGATAATAATTCCCTTCATGCCTTTGCCCATGCAGATGGTAAATATCATTTCATGGGAGTTATGCTCTCGGCAGCAGCCTCCAATAAATGGTGGATGGATGAAATCATCGGAACAAAGGAATATGGCAAGGAGCAGCAGGCAATCACAAAGCTTGGTGAGAATAATGTATACTTTCTGCCATACTTGATGGGAGAGAGAACCCCTCACAATAATCCAAATGCAAGAGGTACCTTTATCGGAATGACCATGGATACCACCAGAGCTGATATGACTCAGGCTGTCCTTGAAGGGGTTGCCTTTGCACTTCGCGATTCCTTTGAAATTGTAAAATCACTGGGTGTAGATATTGAGCGCATTCGTATCAATGGCGGAGGTGCTAAGAGCCCGTTATGGTGTAAAATTATTGCGGATGTATTAAATGTTAAGGTTGATAAGATCAATTCAGAAGAGGGTCCCGCTTTCGGTGCAGCGATCCTTGCTACTGTAGGTTGCGGTAAGTATGCTGACGTTGAGGAAGCCTCGAGCAAGCTGATTAAGGTGATCGATACTACCGAGCAGGATCCGAAGGAAGTTGAGCTCTACAATAAAAAGTATGAGATATTCAAGGAGCTATATCCAGCACTGAAGAATATTTACGATAAGATGGCTTAAGAGAAGGATGCAAGAAATAGGTATATCAAGGGTGTTGTTATCAATAAACAGCACCCTTTATTTTTTTGATTTGATAACAATAAGCATATATGGTAGAATAATTTAGCAGAAATAATAGCATAAATAGTAAATGAATGAGAAACATTAGTTTACGAAAAGAAATTCTACACACAAATTATGGCAGCAGGGCTTGGTTATAGATTATCAGCTTGCTGCCTATTCATGATTAGAAAGGAGCTGCAAGCGATGCAGCCTTATAGTGGCTTTGCATCAGTCTATGATCTTTTTATGGACAATGTACCATATGAAGAGTGGGCTGATTATGTACAACACCTATTAAACAAGAATAAGATTGAGAAGGGGCTACTCCTAGAGCTTGGGTGCGGAACCGGGAGTATGACTCGACGTTTGGCAGAACGTGGCTTTGATTTGATTGGAATTGATTATTCTGAGGAGATGCTTGCTATTGCCAGAGCGAATAGCACTGACGAAGATAACATATTGTATTTATGTCAGGATATGAGAGAATTCGAACTCTATGGAACGGTGGCAGCTGTAATCAGTGTCTGCGATAGTATGAATTATATCCTGCATGAGGAGGAACTGCTTAAGGTATTTAGATTAGTTAATAATTATTTGGATCCGGGTGGTCTCTTCATCTTTGATTTGGATACCAGATATGCTTATGAGGAGGTTCTTGGGGATAATACGATTGCGGAGAACCGTGAAGAGGGCAGTTTTATCTGGGAGAATACTTATTATGAAGATGAGATGATAAATGAGGTGAATTTGTCCCTATTTATCCCTGAGGGAGATGGGCTTTATCGTAAATATGAGGAGACGCATTATCGCAGAGCATATTCATTAGATACAGTCTCCAGTCTAATCGAGGAAGCAGGTATGGAGCTGGTAGCAATCTATGACATGTTAACCGAAAAAAAGCCCAAAAAGGACTGCGAGAGAGTTTATATCATTGCCAGGGAGAAGAGACAGGATAATAAGCTATATGTATAGAATCATCTAATGCAAAATTCAATTAACAGGTTTTGGAAGGAGTAGATTATGACCGATTATATTATACGTGCTAGTGCAGCTGAAAATCAAATACGTGCCTTTGCCGCTACGACGAAAGAACTGGTAGAGCATGCGCGCAGCATTCATGGGACAAGTCCGGTGGCGACAGCCGCTCTTGGGAGGCTTCTGACTGCCGGTGCCATGATGGGAAGCATGATGAAGGGAGAGGAGGATATCCTTACTCTTCAGATTAAAGGCAGCGGACCGATCGGAGGAATTACTGTAACAGCTGATTCTAAGGGAACTGTGAAGGGGTATGCTCATAACCCGGAGGTTATTCTTCATGCCAATGACAAGGGGAAGCTTGACGTAGGAGGAGCAGTAGGTGCAGGTATACTAAGTGTTATTAAGGATCTTGGATTGAAGGAACCTTATACCGGGCAGACCCATCTGGTATCTGGAGAGATTGCAGAGGATATCGCCTATTATTATGCGACTAGTGAGCAGGTACCGTCTGTGGTAGCCCTTGGGGTGTTGATGAATAAGGATAATACCGTAAGACAAGCGGGAGGCTTTATTATACAGCTGATGCCCTTTGCAGAGGATGCCGTTATTGATAGCCTTGAGAAAAAAGTGAACGAAATAACCAGTATCACATCCCTACTGGATCAAGAGATGTCTCCAGAGATGATACTGGAGCACATTCTAGGGGATTTTGGTTTGGAGCCTATGGAAAAGCAGCCAGTAGCCTTCGAATGTAACTGTACAAAGGAAAGAGTGGAGAAGGCGATTATATCTATTGGTCAAAAAGAGATTACGGAAATGATTGAAGAAGAGAAACCCATTGAGGTAAATTGCCATTTTTGCAATACCCACTATCACTTTTCCGTTGAGGAACTAAAGGATTTATTGGTCAAAAGCAAGAGATAATTCAGCAAGCCTAAGTAGCGAAAAAGATTATGATACTTGTTTCATGTATAAAAATAGCAGATATTACAAAAAAAGGATAATTAACTCCATTGTGAATAAAGGGATAGAAGACGTAAGCTATTAGTGGCTTAAATGTTTTCAGCAGGCCGATATACTGTTCTAGTTGAGGATAATACTTTATCTTGGAGGTAAGCTATGAAGGGGGCATTTTATACAGGGAAGTATCGTAATCTGTTACAGGAGTTTGGATACGATGCGAAGGAAATTGAAAGCAGAGTAGAGGAAGCATATCAAACTATATTCTATGGGACCGAGGATGAGAGGTTTTATCATGAGGTCGGTGAGGATATGGCTTATTTTGAAGACACCGGTAATTATGATGTCAGAACGGAAGGTATGTCCTATGCTATGATGATGTGTGTGCAGAGAAACTGGAAGAAGGAATTTGATAAGCTCTGGAAGTTTGTAAAATCATATATGTGGATGGACTATGGCTGGAATAAGGGTTACTTTGCCTGGTCTGTTCAGCCTGACGGGACGAAGAATTCGGAGGGACCTGCTCCTGATGGGGAAGAGTACTTTGCTCTGGCTTTGTTCTTTGCTTCAAATCGCTGGGGAGATGGCGATGGAATTTTTCAATACTCCAAAGAAGCGAGGAATATTCTATATGCTTGCCTACATAAGGGAGAAGAGGGTTTTCCCGGAGATCCTATGTGGGAGGGCTCCAATAGGCTTATCAAGTTTATACCCAACTGTAATTTCACCGATCCTTCCTATCATCTACCGCATTTTTATGAGTTGTTCGCTTTATGGGCCAATGAAGAGGACAGGGAGTTTTGGAAGGGGGCAGCAAAAGCAAGCAGAGAATATCTGAAGAAAGCCTGCCATCCTGTAACCGGACTTGCACCTGAGTATGCACACTATGATGGAAGTCCTTACAGAAAGGATAAGAGAGATCGTTATTACAGCGATGCTTACCGAGTACCTGCCAATCTGGGACTGGATTATGAATGGTTTGCGGCAGATGAATGGGAAAGTGAGTGTGCCGATAAGATTCAGACCTTCTTCAGTGAGACTGTGAAGGGCAGGAATGATATGGTATATGAGCTGGACGGTACTATTATCGAAGAGAAGGCACTTCATCCGGTGGCAATCATAGCAACCAATGCTCAGGCATCCTTAGCCAGCAAAGGAAGGTATCAGAAGGAATGTGTCGATCTTTTCTGGAGAACGCCGCTTCGTAGGGGAGAACGCCGTTATTATGATAATTGTTTGTACCTGTTTGCTCTACTGGCATTGAGTGGAAATTACAGGATTTATTAGTAATATGGATATTAAGCTTGGAAGTTACCCTTTGGGGTTTATTTCATAAGTAAAAGCGCGATTTGCGCGATGAGGGAGGTAAATATGAAATACGGTTATTTTGACGAGAAAAACAAGGAGTATGTCATTACGAGACCGGATACACCGGCGCCTTGGGCAAATTATCTGGGTTCACCGGAGTATGGTGCAATCATCTCTAACAATGCAGGTGGTTACAGCTTCGTAAAGAGTGGTGCCAACGGAAGAATAAGTCGTTACATCTTCAATCAGGAGGATAAACCGGGGAGATATGTTTATCTGCGTGATGATGATGAGAAGGATTATTGGTCTGCTTCTTGGCAGCCCGTAGGCAAGCCGCTGACCGAGTTTTCCAGTCAGTGCCACCATGGCACTGCTTATACCACAATAAAAGCACAGTATAAGGGAATTGAATCTGAGGTATTATATTATGTCCCCTTGAACAAGACTCATGAGGTGTGGAAGGTTACCTTAAAGAATACAGGTGATAAGCCTCGTAATATCTCGGCCTTCGGCTTTATAGAATTCACGAATGAGGGTAATTATGAGAATGATCAGGTGAATCTGCAGTACACATTATTCATCACAAAGACTTATTTTAAGGGGAATAAGATACTACAGACAATAAATGAAAATGTGCATAAGAATGAAGACGGAAAGAGCGCCACGGATCGTTTCTTTGGATTAGCCGGCGCGGAGGTGACCTCCTATAACGGTGATAAATCACATTTTATCGGCAGTTATCGAAGCTTCCATAACCCGATTGCTGTTGAGACGGGAATGTGTGATAACGTACTAAATTATAACTCCAATGCCTGCGGCGCTCTCCATACCAGAATAACTCTGCAGCCGGGTGAGAGCAAGGAGTTCGCATTTCTGCTTGGTCAGAAGAATGATGTACAGTCGAAGGAGATTCTGGATTCCTATGCAGATCTAAAGGTGGTTAATGAGGAGCTGCAGGAATTGACTAGTTATTGGCATAGCAAGCTATCTAACTTTCAGGTTAAGACTCCCGATGAGAACTTCAATGCTATGATAAATACCTGGAATGCTTATCAGTGCTTTATTACCTTTATCTGGTCCAGGGCTGCATCCTTCATCTATGCAGGACTTCGTAATGGCTACGGCTATCGTGATACGGTTCAGGATATCCAGGGTATCATCCATCTTGACCCGTCTATGGCAAAAGAAAAGATTCGTTTCATGCTATCCGCGCAGGTGAATAACGGCGGTGGCCTTCCTTTGGTTAAGTTTGACCATAATGCAGGACATGAGGATATACCGGATGATGCCTCCTATGTACAGGCAACCGGGCATCCTGCTTATCGTGCGGATGACGCCTTATGGTTATTCCCGACGGTATATAAATATATGGCTGAGACTGGTGATAAGGAGTTCTTAGACGAGGTAATTCCTTATGCCAACAAGGAAGAAGGAGATGTTTACGATCATTTAAAGCGTGCCATTAATTTCTCTATGGAACGACTTAGTGTTCATAACATGCCAGCCGGTCTTCATGCGGATTGGAATGACTGCCTAAGATTAGGGAAGAAGGGCGAGTCTACCTTCGTTGCCTTCCAGCTGTATTATGCTATGAATGTTATCCGTAACATTGCCATGGACAGGAAGGATCAGGAATATATCGCATACCTCGATAGGGTCCAGAAGGATCTGGGTGAGACCTTGAATGTCAATTGCTGGGAAGGGGATCGTTTCATTCGTGGCTTTAAGGAGGATGGTCAGGTAATCGGCTCCAAGAAGGATCCAGAAGCCAGTATGTGGGTAAATCCTCAGTCATGGGCAGTAATCAGCGGTCTTGCGACAAAGGAGCAGGCAGAGCTGGCACTGGAGAGTGTTCATCGAGAATTAAATACCAAGTACGGAGTAAGAACCATGGCTCCCTCCTATGTGGACCATGCCTTCGAAGGGGCATTGGCTATTCTTTTTAATCCCTCAACGAAGGAGAATGGCGGTATCTTCTCACAGCCACAGGGATGGATTATCTTAGCCGAGGCATTAATGGGACATGGAAATCGTGCCTATGAATATTTCACCGAATGCTGCCCGGCAACACAGAATGATCATGCTGAAATTCGTGTTATGGAGCCTTATGTCCATGGACAATTTACCGAGGCAATCGAGAGTCCCTTCTTTGGACGCTCCCATACACATTGGTTAACAGGTACAGCATCAACTGTAATGGTAGGTAGTGTGGAAGGTATCCTGGGTATGAGACCTGACTTAAATGGTCTTCTGATTGCACCGAGTATACCCAGTGAATGGAAGGAATTCGAAGTAGAGAAGAGCTTCCGCGGTAAGAAGCTGAATATTAAGGTTCAGAACCCGAATGGTGCTGAGAGCGGCTTCAGAGAGTTCTATGTCAATGGCGAGAAGCTGGAGAAGAACTATTTACCGGAAGGTATGATGAAGGAAACCAATGAAATCCTGTTAGTTATGTAAGAAAAAGGTGTCTGTTTCATAATATATGGCCATAAATGTAGGAAAGAACAATATGTATCCCTCACACACAGGTTGCCGGACATCTTATAGTTTTATATGCCACCATCAAACATGTAATGTTTGCTTCTGTCATACAAAACAATAATCTGTCCGTCAAACAGTGCATTTGCGCGAAAGCAAAGTGAGCATATGCAAGCTCGCTTGTGTATATGCGAACGCGCTCGCGAACTGGATAATCTCATTAAATGAGATTATCCAGTATGGGATACATGTTGTCCTTTCCTACAACTTTAGCTTACGATATGAAACAGGCACCTTTAATTAATTCTCTCTTGAGATCACCGCCTGATACAGCTGGTCCATTGCCTTTTCTAAGGTCTGTCTCTGACAGGCGATGTTAATTCGTTCGAAGCCACTTCCTTCTAGTCCGAAGATATGACCAGGATCCAACCAAAGCTTCGCTTTGTGGACAATTAGCTCCTCTAATTCTTTTCTGGTTAGCTGCATTTCGTTAAAATCAAGCCATATCAGGTATGTCCCCTGGGGTTCGATCAGCTTAATCATTGGTAGCTTCTCGGCTATAAACTCTCTCACATAATTCAAATTCCCCAATAAGTAAGCCTTCAACTGCATTAACCAGGGCTCGCCGTGCTGATAGGCCGCTTTGCAGGCAGCCAGTCCTAGGGTATTCAGTTGACTGTAACCGCTCTTTGCAATCTCAAGCTTCACCTTCTCCCGTAAGGCATCATTTTGGATAAAGATATTTGACACCTGCAGACCGGCAAGATTAAAGGACTTACTGGGTGCAGTACAGGTTATAGAGTTCTGGGCAAACTCCTCATTGAGATTCGAAAAGACAATATGTTGATAGCCTGGATATGTAAAGTCACAATGAATCTCATCGGAGATTACAATGACCTTGTGCTTGAGACAGATTTCTCCCAAGCGGAGCAGCTCCTCCTTCGTCCAGACTCTTCCTACCGGATTGTGAGGATTGCATAATAAAAAGACCTTTACCTGATTCTTAATGATCTTCTCTTCAAAATCATCAAAGTCTATGGAATATTGATAGTCCTGATACACCAAGGAGTTGACAACCAGCTTACGGCTATTTATACGAATCATTTCGGAAAAGGGATAATAAACAGGCTGCTGAATCATAACCCCCTCACCTTCCTTGGTTAGAGCTCGGATTGCCATGGTGAGAGCAAAGACGACACCAGGAGATTTGATCAACCAAGTCTCCTTAGTATCCCAGTCAAAATGGCGATAGAACCAGTCATGTACAACTTCAAAATAATCCTGCTTCACCTCACTATAACCGAATATTCCATGAGATACTGCTTGATATATCGCTTCCTGAATCTCAGACGGAACAGAAAAATCCATATCGGCCACCCATAATGGTAGGATATCGGCGGGCTTTCCACGCTCCGCTGCAAAATCGTACTTTAGAGAATTGGTATTCCTGCGATCTATGATCTGGTCAAAATTGTATTCCATATGCATAATCCTTTCTACTAATTGGTTTCATCAAAAGCCTGGGCCAAATCAGAAATTATGTCGTCAAGGTACTCGATGCCAACGGATAATCTGAGAAGGGTATCATTAATTCCCTTTGCCTCACGTTCCTCTTTAGGAACATCAGCATGGGTCTGGAGCATAGGATAGGTGATTAAGCTTTCCACGCCACCAAGGCTCTCAGCATATTGTATGAGCTGCACCTTACGAAGTATGCGTACTGCAGTTTCCGGAGTATCTACATGAAAAGAGATCATACTACCATAGCCTCTGGACTGTTTACGATTCACTTCATAGCCCGGATGACTGGGTAAACCAACATAGTAAACCTTACGGACCTGCTTTTGATCCTTCAGCCAATTCACAACCCCTATGGCATTCTTTTGCTGTGCTTCCAATCTTATTGAGAGCGTCTTAATTCCTCTAAGTAATAACCAGCTGTCAAAGGGAGAAAGGCCTGCACCGGTTGTTTTTAAAATAAATCGGATTCGTTCAGACAACTCATTATTTGCCATCACTAGGAAACCGGCCAGAGTATCATTATGACCACCCAGGAATTTGGTTCCGCTATGCAATACGATATCAGCACCGAGGTTGATTGGGTTTTGAAAATAGGGTGACAAAAAGGTATTATCAACCACGAACAGGAGATTATATCTGCGGGCAATCCCCGATATCTCTGCCAGGTCAGTTACATTCATCATCGGATTGGTCGGAGTTTCTACAAAGATGGCTTTTGTATTGCTTTTGATATGACTCTGAGTAAGGACAATATCGGAGGTGTCGATATATTCAACCTCAATTCCGTTCTTCTTATTAATATGGTTAAAGATTCGAATCGTTCCACCATATAAATCATCGGAAGCCAGGATATGATCACCAGGTTCAAAAAGCTCCATTAGAGTATTCATAGCAGCCATGCCGGAGCTGAGTGCAACAGCATCATAACCATTTTCCAAGGAAGCAACAATCCTCTCAAGCTGCTCTCTAGTGGGGTTCTGTAAACGGGAATAATCATAACCCGTACTGCTACCGACATCGGGATGAGCAAAGGTTGCTGTCTGATAGATGGGAAAGCTGATTGCACCGGTGTTGTCTACCGGGCTTTTGCTTTGATTGCCATAAAGGCATTTTGTGTTGATATGATAATCCATACTCGTGGAGCCCTCCTTTATTCAAATACTATAATTCATATCAAATTAGTATAATTTATAGCATTATAATATAGGAAGTTTTATTATACAAGTGTTTCTTAAGATGGATTCATATAATTATTGTATTTGGTAACTATATTCTTAAGATTTAATTATGTTTTCGGTAAAACATTAGCATGAATTTCTACAAATGTTACCATCGAGATATAAATAACTACCAGTAACTTCATGGTCGTGTAAACGGGATGAGAGGTATAGGAGAAAAGGAAGAGTACTATGAGTGATAGGAAGGGAAATCATGAAGACAATCCCAAGGAGCTAGAACCTGAGTTTACCGTTGAGGATAATACTGAGGATTTTTTGGAGGATTTAAAAAAATCTCTTAGCACACAGGTGAATGAGACGATTCAGGCAGAGGGAGCAGCCAGCTATAATAATAATGATCCAAAGATCAATAAAATTCCGGATAAGGAAGATAAGAAAAAAGGTATTAATAAGGTAATAAAATATGCTGTACTTCCGATTTTAATAATTCTTTCGATTGTTTTTTTTCTGATTAATACGGAAACAGGAAGAAACCTGGTCATTCGTATGATCAGTAATTACAGTTATAGCAAATTGGACTATGAAGCCGTTCAGGAACCAGTAGATACGATGGAGCCTGGGGAAAAGCCGGTGATTGATACTACAGATAACATAGGTCAGAAGCCAACCGAGGATAAGACAGTTTCCAATATTCTTTTGGTCGGAGTTGAGACCTTTGGGGGAGCACAGAATACGGATACGATGATTATTGCGTCCCTAGATTCGAAGAATAATGTGATAAAGCTTACCTCACTAATGCGTGATTTATATGTCCAGATACCCGGCTATAGAGATAACAAATTGAATTCTGCTTATGGAAATGGAGGGATTAATCTACTCTATAATACGATAAAGACCAATTTCGGCGTGACCTTGGATGGATATGTACTGGTTGATTTCGATGATTTTGAAGAAATTATCGATTATATAGGCGGAATAGATATTGAGTTGACAGCCAAGGAAGCACAGTATCTTAGAACAACTAACTATATATCGAATCCATCCTATCGAAATGTGAGAGCAGGTGTCCAGCATATGAATGGCAATCAGGTGTTGGGGTACTGTCGCATCCGTAAGGTACCCACAGCGACGGAAAATAGTGACTTCGGGCGGACTCAGAGGCAGAGAATCGTCTTGGAGAAAATATTCGAAAAGCTACGTAAGAAGAATGTAATTCAATTAGGTATGATTATGAACAATATCTTATCTAATATAGATATTAAGACAGACATTACGAAGAATGAGTATAATGAATATCTACAACAGGCGGTATATTTGGAGAGGAATGAGCTTGAGACCTTTCGTATTCCAAAGGATGGCACCTATTATAGTGAAAGCGTTCGTATTGGGCGCTATAAACAGGATGTGCTAGTCCCAAATAGCTGGGAGGCTACGAGAAGTATGCTTCACGATTTTATTTATGGTGAGGGTCGCGAATAGCGAAGGGTAATCTTCAACTGGATATTTAATGGAACAATTCTGATCGCAGCATCGTCTATTCATTAAACATAATAATGAATGATGCTAATGCTTACTTTATGCAATATTCAATTTTATGTTTGCATGAATTATAAAAAGTAGAAATGGAGAATGCGATGAGAAAAATATTGAGATCTATTTTTATACTAGCGATTACTTCTATTATTCTAGTTGGATGCAATTCCAAGGAGGATGTACCCAAGGACCAAGAGGTCCCAAGTGGCCAAGGTGTGACCTCTTCAGATCAGACGTCAGTCGGTGATGGAGAGGAATTATATTCGTTCCGGGCAGAGGTGATTGAAAGTGGAGCTTCATTATTAATAACCCCCAGTGAAGAAAGTAATGAAGCCAGATCCTCCGATAAAATATCCGTTCATTTAACCAATACCATGTTAGTGGATGAGGCCGGTACAACGATTTCAACAGAGGACCTAATAGCAGGAGACATCCTGGTGATAACCTATAACGGATTAATCGCGGAATCATATCCTGCTCAGATAACAGCTACCAAAGTGGAAAAGGTGGATCATAACAAGCTGTTCGATGGATATCTGGCTTTGATTGATGATATCTTCCAAGAGGATAAGGGGCTTAATTATGATATAAAGATGATTGCTCTTGATACTTCGGAATGGATTAAGCTATCTAGCATCGAAAAAGAGATGATCTTTGCTAAAGTGAAAGCGACTTATGGGCTGGAGGTTATTGAAGGCACCTACGAGGAGCTGGCAGAGCAGGGACTCATCAATCAGGAGAGCCTTAGCTTCACTGACGGAGTGTTGATAAAGATCTCAAAGATAACTTACGATGAGAGAAAAGAAAGGCTTACCTGTGCCACCAGCAAATGGAGAGGTGGAGATGGTGCAATCGGAGCGGACGATGTAACAGCTGTCCTAAGAAATGGGACCTGGGAGATCACCAAAGAAGGTAACTGGATCAGCTAAAATAGGCCCTTCCATATATAATAGAATAGACATAATATTGCCAGGAAGCCCAGATTATAAAGAGTGAAGACACCGAGATACTTGGCTGAATTTGCCTTCTCAGTTCTGCTGTAAAGCTTATAGGAGATCAGACTAGCCAGGGAAGCAACCAGTGTTCCAAGGCCGCCCAGATTGGTACCAAGAAGGATTGCCTTATAGTGATCGGTAAAGGCAGATAGCAATACTGCAGCCGGAACATTACTGATGATCTGACTTGCAAGCATAGCTACAAGGAACTCCCTACCGATCAAAAGAGAAGCAAGAAAGTCTCGCACAACCGGAATATTACCGATATTACCTACAAAGATAAAGAAGCAGACAAAGGTGAGAAGCAGGGAATAATCTACCTTTTTTATCACAGTACGGTCAAAGATTAGAATACTAAGGAATACAATCAATACAGTAATCTTATAATCGACTAATCTTAATACGCATGCCAGACAGACAAGGAATAAGCAGCTATACATCGCAAGGGTATAGGGCTTATGCTTGTCTGTTTTTTTCGTATCGGTAAGTGTAAAGCTGATATGTTCCTTAGGGATGAACATAACGGCGACGTAGAGTAGCAACAGGGAAAGAAGAGTATAGGGTAGAGTGATCTTAATAAACTCAGCAATCGCAATATTATATTCTGAAAATAGGAAAAGATTCTGTGGATTACCTACCGGAGTAAGCATGCTTCCCAGATTCGCTGCAATAGTCTGAAGAACGATAATCGTTATAAGGTGGCTGGTAGACCCGGTCATGGTAAGAATCAGTATTGCAAAGGGGACAAAGGTAATCAAAGCTACATCGTTGGTAATCCACATAGAGGTGAAAAAACATAGTAGAACCAACACAAGAGCAATGGACCTGAGGTTTGCAACCCGCATTAACAGCTTTTCAGACAGAAGGGTAAAAATACCGGTTTTGTTAAAGCCGGATACAACAGCCATAAGACAAAAAAGCAATCCGAGTACTCGAAAATCGATATAGGTTATATACTCGAGGGTCAGGGGTACAAAGAACATGGTAAGAAGGGCAGCCAGTCCTGCTAGGCATAGTACAGCTTCATTCTTAATAAAAGTGATTAACATATTGTGAGTTTTTCTCATAGTTTAATTCCTTTTTCTTGCATTTTATAGAGAGGGTGCAATATTACATATTTGTAATGTGACATACGATAGAATTCTACAGCAAAATAAATGCAAAAGCAACGAAAAATAAAAAACATTGCAGGATAGGGCATTCTTTGCTAAAATCAATATGTGCTGTAATTTGAGCATAATTCATTTGTTATACTGGTTGTGATTACATATGTATTAAAGGAAGCGTAAAATGTGTTTATAGCATAAATCTTGACTAGTTGTCAGGTCTATACATAAAAATAATTTTGATACAATACAGCTTAGGCTGCTTTACACGGTAGTAGTAGACTATCGGTACTTTAACTGAGAAAGGTAAGGTGCATTCGTGAAATTAAGTATTATTGTCCCCTTCCATAGGGGGATTCATTTCTTGGAGGATTGCTTTGAAAGCATCCGTGATCAGGGATTAACCAATTACGAAACCATTCTGGTGCTAGACCATGTCAAGGAGGATGTCTCAGGACTGATTAATAAATATCAGGATCTGAACCTGAATGTCATCGAGTTGAGCGACTATCAGCTGGCGAATGAAAGATTAGCTAGGATTAAGAACGAGGAGCTATCCAAAGGCTACAGTGGTGTAGCATGTGCCAGAAATGCCGGACTTGAGGCAGCTGTAGGAGAGTATGTTTATTTTTTAGATAGTGATGATTATTTAATAAGTGGTTCGTTGGCATTGCTGCTTCGGGAAGCTGACGAGCAAGCTGCTGACTTTACATATGGCAAGAAGAAGTCAACCTGGTTCAGGCGTATGGTTTATCTTGCTTCCATTGATGAACAGGCGGCTGAGGATCAGGATACGGGTGATGCGGAGAATGGTACTCAGGAGCAAGGTGATCATGAAATGATGAATTCAATTCCAGAGGAGGAGGATACGCCGAAACTCACCCGCCGCCAGAAGAAAATTCTAAAGGTTCAGGAAAAGCTGGCTGCTGTTGCCAATATTGAAGCAGAGGCTTTGACTAGGATAGCAGAAGCATATCATTCTCTATTTGTTACCAGAAAGGGACTCCGTAATGTATCCGTACTTGGAATTCTGTTTCGAAGAAGCTTCCTGAATGAGAACGATATTCGCTTTAATGAGAAATATATCTTTTTCTCGGATTCGACCTTTGTAATTCAGGCCTTACAGCTTGTCAGGACGTGTTCTTATGTTCCTGAGGCAATTTACATAAAAAGAAAGCATAATGATCCGATTCATTACCCTTCCCTATCTCAAGCGAAGGCAGAGAATCGGTTTGAGGAATATATAGAGGCATACCAGCAGGCGAGAACATATACGAAGGAGAATACGCCCTTAAGAGGTTATCTAGAGGACAAGCTTATATCTTACTTTGCAGGAACCTATGCCCCGAGACTTCGTCGAAGCGAAAAAGCAGTCTGGAGAGAAGAGCGTTTTCAAATCATGCGTCAGGTTGTTGCGGAGGTAGATCCGGAGAAGATAAGAGCACTTAAGAAATATAAGAAAAAGATTGTCAAAGCATTATTAAGTAATAATGTAACAAAGGCAACTTTAATTGTTACCAGACATCTTGGAATGAAAAAGTTCAAGAAGATGAAGAAGAATAAGCGTGTACTAGCTTATTATCTTTACAATAAGGTATTTACCAAGCTGCCGGTAAAAGAGAATTGGGTTATGTGTGAGACCTTTTTCGGCAAGAGCTATTCCGATAGTCCCAAATATATATATGAGTATTTGAACAAGAATCATCCTGGAAAGTACCGTTATATATGGGTGCTTCCTTTCGGCATCAAAGTGCCCTATAGGCATACGAAGGCAAAACGCTTCAGTATCCGTTACTGCTACTATATGGCGAGATCAAAGTACTTTGTATTTAATGTCAGACAGCCCCTATGGATGAAGAAGCGGGAAGGAATGATATTCTTAGAGACCTGGCATGGAACACCACTTAAGAAGCTGGTATTTGATCAGGAGGAGGTTATGGGGGCTTCTCCCTTGTATAAATACCAATTCTATAAACAGGCAAGTAAGTGGGATTATCTGGTGGCGGCTAACAAATTCTCCTCTGAGGCTTTTCGCAGTGCATTCCTTTTTGATAAGGAGATGCTAGAATATGGATATCCTAGAAACGATATTATGTATAGCCCGGATAAGGATCAAATGGCGGCAAAGATTAGGAAGAGCCTACGTATTCCGGAAGGAAAGAAGACCATACTTTACGCTCCTACCTGGAGAGATGATGAGTATTATGGCAAAGGAGCCTATAAATTTGCTCTTAAGCTGGATCTGCATCTGCTGAAGAAGGAACTGGGCAAGGATTATGTGGTATTACTTCGTACCCATTACTTTATTGCAGATTCCTTAGATGTTACCGGCCTTGAGGATTTTGCTTATAATGTTAGTAAATATAACGACATTACAGAGCTTTATCTAATATCTGATTTATTAATTACTGACTACTCCTCCGTATTCTTTGATTACGCGAACCTGAAGCGACCGATTCTCTTCTATACCTATGATCTCGATAAATACCGTGATATGCTTCGCGGCTTCTATATGGATATCGAGACCGAGGTACCGGGTCCCTTACTCTTCACAAGCGAGGAGGTAGTAGAGGCGATTAAGGATATTGATCAAATCACAGACCAATACCAAGAAAAATATGCTCAATTTTATGAGCGCTTCTGCTCACTGGAGGACGGACATGCGGCGGAAAATATTGCTAAACGCGTGTTTGATTTAAAGTAAAATCTTCAGACAACTTGATTTATTATATTTTCTAATAAAAAAAGGATGGTATACTTATCATCCTTTTTTTATTTTTAGCAGTAATTATGGAACAATTTCGATGTTTTTTGCTTGATTTTGTGCATTAGGACAAAAATTCGTTTTATGACAAATTTCGGCGACAAATGCTATTGCGTAATTACAGCCTTCCATTATAATAAAAGGGTAATCTAGGCTGCTATAAAAATATTGCACTTACTGACTCGTTGAGAAAATATGGTAAAGGATTGGTGGCATAAAGGATGAATAAATTAGACATGCTCTATGAGGGAAAAGCAAAGAAGGTATTTAAGACTGAAGTGGAGGACGTGTTAATTGTAGACTACAAGGATGATGCGACAGCATTTAATGGTTTAAAGAAGGGCACCATTGTAGGCAAAGGTGCAATTAATAACAGAATGTCAAATCACGTATTCCGTTTACTGGAAAAGGAAGGTGTTCCGACACATTACATCGAAGAATTAAGCGACCGCGAGACTGCTGTGAAAAAGGTTGATATTATACCGCTTGAGGTAATTATCCGAAATGTATCTGCAGGAAGCTTTGCGAAAAAGATGGGCATGGAGGAGGGCATCCGTTTCATCAGTCCTACCCTGGAATTCTCCTATAAGGATGATGCGTTAGGTGATCCGATGATAAATGACTATTATGCCATTGCAATTGGTATCGCAACCAGAGAAGAGATCGATACGATTTCTAAGTATGCCTTTAAGGTAAATGAGGTCTTGTGCAACTATTTTGAGGGAATAGGTATTGAATTAATTGACTTTAAGATTGAGTTTGGCAGATATAAGGGACAGGTCATCCTTGCGGATGAAATCTCACCCGACACCTGTAGACTATGGGATATAAATACACATGATAAATTAGATAAAGACCGCTTCCGTAGAGATCTTGGTAATGTTGAGGATGCCTATCAGGAAGTGTTCAAGCGTCTAGGGATTCAATAATAGATATATGAGGCTGTTTTAGAGTGTCTTCAAACCTTCGTAACGGATATCTGTAAAAGCATCTGAGATAGATGAGTATACAGATATCATAATGGAAGGCGAAGAAGGGATCTAGAACAGCCTCATGCGGGTTATGTTAGTTATATAGAGTTAGCCGATCTTGGAAGATTAGAAGGGACGAAACTTATGAATATAGAATATGATAACTACTGTCCGGACGAACTACATGAGGAATGTGGTGTCTTCGGAGCCTATGATTTAGACGGCGGTGATGTTATAGATTCGATTTATTATGGCTTATTCGCTCTTCAGCACAGAGGGCAGGAGAGCTGTGGTATCGCAGTCAGTGATACGAAGGGTCCGAAGGGTAAGGTGAAAGCCTGGAAGGGGATGGGCCTAGTCAGCGAGGTATTCAGTCAGGAGAACTTGGAGGGCTTGAAGGGCGGTAATATCGGCATTGGCCATGTCCGTTATTCAACCGCCGGTGGCAGTAATATTAATAATACTCAGCCATTGGTATTAAACTATGTCAAGGGTACTCTTGCGCTGGCTCATAACGGTAATCTGGTGAATACTCCCGAACTTCGCAGAGAGCTGGAATACACCGGAGCTATCTTTCAGACAACCATAGACTCGGAGGTAATCGCATATCATATTGCGAGAGAACGTTTAAATAGTGCTACTGTAGAGGAAGCAGTAGTAAGAGCAATGAAAAAATTAAGCGGAGCCTACTCCCTGGTCATCATGAGCCCTAGAAAATTGATTGGAGCAAGAGATCCCCTGGGATTTCATCCGCTTTGTATCGGCAAAAAGAATAATACCTATATCATAGCTTCCGAAACTGCTGCGCTTTATGCTGCGGATGCGGAGTTTGTTCGCGATGTATTACCAGGTGAGGTAGTAATGATCAATGAGACAGGGATTCATTCCGACACCTCCCAATGCGGATTTAAGGTAGCAAAATGTATCTTCGAATATATCTACTTCGCTCGACCGGATACCACTTTTGATGGTGTCAGCGTCTATAATTCTAGAATTATGGCAGGTAGAATTCTAGCCCAAACCCATCCGGTTGAAGCAGATATCGTGGTTGGAGTACCAGACTCCGGCAATGCGGCAGCCATGGGCTATTCCTACGAAGCAAGAATTCCCTTTGGTATGGCCTTCGTAAAGAATAGCTATGTGGGCAGAACCTTCATTAAGCCAAAGCAGTCCATGCGTGTTTCCAGTGTTCGCATTAAGCTGAATGTATTGTCTGAAGTAGTTCGAGGCAAGCGTGTTGTTATGATTGATGATTCCATCGTCCGCGGAACCACCAGTGCTAAGATCGTGAAGATGCTTAAGAAGGCAGGAGCCACAGAGGTGCATGTGCGTATCAGCTCACCACCCTTTCTGTATCCTTGTTATTTTGGAACGGATGTACCCACCGGAGATCAGTTAATTGCCCATAACAATACGGTGGAACAGATTTGTGAAATGATTGGTGCTGATTCACTGGGGTATCTGGAGGTGGAGAGATTAAGCGATATGATTGGCGGAGACAAAGGCTTTTGTGATGCCTGCTTCACCGGTAATTATCCGATTACACCACCGACGGAGGATATACGTGGGGAATACGAGGAGTAATAAAGAGGCTGAACTTGCTATATGCAACAGCCCGTTCGAATACAACTTTTATGAGTAATTAAGACTGGATTGATTCTATCATTTCGGTTATACTGGTATCGGTCCATCAATCGGGATGGGACGGATACGTAAAGTGAGGTTATATGTTATGGAATTTAATGCAGATGAGAGATACGTAAGGGTTCTGGGAAGAACCCTGTATCGTGATGGAATAAGATATTTAGGCTATTCCTGTTCAGCGGTTGAATTTACCTTTACAGGGTTGAGAGCTGAAGCAGTACTTTGGACTGATTCACCAAGTTTTGAAGAGAATTTAAAGGCATGGGTAGCCGTATTCATCGATGATGAGGAGATCCCATCGAAGCGTTTTCGCTTAGAGGAGACGGCAACCTATCTTTTGTATGAAGCACAGGAAGTAAAAACTACAAAAATCAGATTAGTAAAATATTCTGAAGCTGCTTTTGGTAAGGTTGGAATTATCAAGCTTATCCTAGACAGTGATGTACCACCCCAGCCTACAGAGAGGCTTACCAGAAGACTTGAATTTATCGGTGATTCCATAACCTGTGGGTATGGGAATGAAGGGCAGTGGAATGTAGACAATTTTCATACCGCCCAGGAGAATCCCTGGGATGCCTATGCGGCACTTTCAGCAAGAAGACTTCAGGCGGATTACCATATGGTATGTTGGAGTGGGATTGGAATTCTCTCCAGCTGGACGGAACAGGAGGTTCCTAATGAGGAGATTCTGATGCCGGAATTATATCCATATACAGACAGGTCTACCGAGCTTGCTCTGGCTAATGAGGCTACTGAGCTTTGGGACAATAACCGGTTTGTACCTGATTGTATTGTAATTAATCTGGGAACCAATGATAATAGCTATACTAAGGGAATCCCTGAGAGAGTAGAGGCCTTTGAGGCAAAGTACTATGAGTTCGTCAAGACAGTCCGTCGTATGAATCCCTCGTCAATTATTCTGTGTACTCTTGGTGCTATGGGACAGGAGCTTTGTGAAGCTATTGACCGGCAGGTAAGAAGGCTGGCTGCTGAGGGAGATACAAAGCTTTATTCTATGTTCTTTGATGTAATCGAAGAAGAGGATGGAGTCGGTGCTGATTATCACCCGAGTAAGATGACTCATAAGAAGATGGCAACAAAGCTGGAGGCTAAGCTACGTGAGCTTCTAAACTGGTAAATTTAAATAATCAGAAAGGGGTAGGTGAGATGAGCAACGATAAATATATGTCACCCTTATCCGAACGTTATGCAAGTAAGGAAATGCAGTATATCTTTTCACCGGATATGAAATTTAAGACTTGGAGAAGGCTTTGGGTAGCTCTTGCAGAGACCGAAAAGGAATTGGGGTTAAATATTACCCAGGAGCAGATTGATGAGCTGAAGGCTTTTCAGGAGAATATTAATTATGAAGTGGCAAAAGAGCGAGAAGCTGTGGTACGACACGATGTAATGAGCCATGTATATGCTTATGGTGAACAATGTCCTAAAGCAAAGGGAATCATTCACCTTGGTGCGACCTCCTGCTATGTAGGAGATAATACAGACATTATTATAATGACAGAGGCCCTTAAGCTGGTTAAGAAAAAGCTGGTCAATGTTATGGCTGAGCTATCAAAGTTCGCTATGGAGCATCGCGCACTACCTACCCTGGCCTTTACCCATTTTCAACCGGCTCAGCCTACTACGGTTGGTAAGAGAGCAGCATTATGGTTGATGGAGTTAAAGCTGGACTATGATGATATCTGCTACCTGATCGATGGCATGCAGCTGTTGGGGTCAAAGGGAACCACGGGAACCCAGGCAAGCTTTATGGAGCTTTTCGATCAGGATCATGAGAAGATTAAGAAACTGGATCAAAGAATTGCGGAGAAGATGGGCTATAAGAGCTGCTTCCCGGTAGCCGGACAGACCTACTCCCGTAAGATGGATCTTCGTGTACTGAATATATTATCAGGAATTGCAGCGAGTGCTCACAAATTCTCCAATGACATTCGTCTCCTGCAGCATCTGAAGGAGATAGAGGAGCCCTTTGAGAAGAACCAGATTGGATCCTCAGCGATGGCATATAAGAGAAATCCCATGAGATCAGAGCGTATTGCTTCCTTAGCCAATTATGTAATGGTAGATGCGATGAATCCCGCAATCACCACAGCAACCCAGTGGTTCGAGAGAACTCTTGATGACTCGGCGAATAAGCGAATAAGTATTCCTGAAGCCTTCCTGGCAATAGACGGGATACTGGATCTTTATCTTAATGTTGTAGATGGCCTGGTGGTGTATCCCAAGGTAATTGAGAAGCATCTGATGTCCGAGCTTCCATTTATGGCAACAGAAAACATTATGATGGCAGCAGTAAAGGCCGGTGGGGACCGTCAGGAATTGCATGAAAGAATTCGTACCCTTTCCATGGAAGCGGGAAGAAATGTGAAGGAAAAGGGTCTGGATAACAACCTACTCGAGCTGATTGCGGCCGATACTGCCTTCAATATGAGCCTAGAGGAGCTGAAGACAGCCATGAACCCAGAGCTTTATACCGGTAGAGCCAAGGAACAGACCGAAGAATTTATTCAAGAGGTCATCCAACCGATTTTAGATGAGAATAAGGATTTATTAGGCTTGAAGGCTGATATTAAAGTCTGAGATTAAAAAATTATTTTATTTATAAGGGGGCACTGTGTAAGCTGTGCCCCCTTAAGTTATGTGTTTTCCGTTAAATAATGCGACAACCAACATGCTCTATTTCTGTTCTGATTTCAGTTTCTTTAGCAGGTTCGTTGTAATTTACCTCAACAGAACCTCTGTGAAGATCGATGTTCACCTTCTGTACGCCGTCTATTTTTTCTAATGCGTTCTTTACCTGAGTCTTTATCGGTGCGTTTATTAAACCATTGACCTGATAATGTACTGTATTCATATCATTCCACCTTTCTTTAATCATCATTGTACTTCCTTCATAGTTTTGGATTTTGCCAGGAGAAATATCATTGATCCGATGGATTTACTAATTTATTAGTTGGAAAAGGTGGAAAATATTTGCTTTTCCGGAAGGGATACTTTATAATGAGTAAAATTTATTTTAGTTTTGTTTTCGCTATCGGGTAAAGCTTGTACAGTAAGTTTAGAGAATGGTTGCAAGCTGACACGTTGCATGCGATAGGGAAAGAAGGGAGGGCTGTATGGATTATGAAATCAGGGAGGTTAAGGAGCATGAGCTGGAGGAATGTGCAGCTGTGATTAGAGAAGGCTTTTTAACTGTGGCTAAGGAATTCGGGATAACAAAAGAGAATGTACCGACAAATGGTGCGTTCATACAGGTAGAACGGCTCATAGAGGAAAGAGCGAAGGGAAATATCATGTATGCAGTAGTTTATGGGGATAAGATTATTGGATACATGCATTTGGAGAGGAATACACCGGAGTTATATTTTCTTCAGAAGCTGGTGGTGCTACCGAGTTATCGGCATATGGGAATTGGCAGAAAGTTGATAGACTTTGCGAAGGAGAAGGTATCGGAATGGCAAGGAAATAAGATATCCATTGGTATTATAGAAGAAAACACGGTACTTAAGAATTGGTATCTGTCCTGTGGCTTTGAGCCGACGGGTACGAAGAAGTTTGAGCATCTGCCATTTACCGTAGGGTTTATGGAACTGAAGCTGTAATTAGAGTACATAGGGAGAGATAGCGATATAGTTTGGTAAGGGGCTGTTGCAAAATATATGGTGTTAATGATGGAAAGAACAACACGCATCCCTCACACACAGATTGACTGACATCTTATTGTTTTGTATGCCATTATCAAACATAAATGTTTGCTTCTGTCATACAAAATCAATAATCTGTCCGTCAAACAGTGCATTATGGGATGCATGTTATCCTTTCTTTCAGCTTCAGCTTACTTTTGCAACATCCCCTCTTTTACGGACCTTATAAGGGAAGATCCCTCTTATTAAAGACTAAGATTCCTGCAAGGTAGAGTACGATGCCGATGATTGTAAGAATGATGAAGGAGATGATATAATCCTCTCCTGAGGTGATCTTAGCCGGATCAAACAGGGTATAGAGGGAGAGGTAGGAAAGGAATTCAGACTTCTCACCTGTATCGGATAGCATTTGAAGTAGAAGAAAGCCGACGGGAAGCCCTGCTCCCAAAGCCAGGGAATTCTTGGTATCATTGAAAAGACAGGAGGCAAAGAAGCCGATTCCGGTCAGGGCAAAATACAATAAGAGAACCCCGCAATTCAACAATACAAAGCCTCTGATATCCAGCTCTCCCGGGAAGGAAAGCTCACAAATTCCTATACCGGCTAAGGTGAGAAAGAGAATCATCAGGGTGGTACTTACAAGGAGGAAGAGAGCCTGTGTTGCAGCAATCCTTGATCTCCCATTAGGTGTAGATAACAGGTAGGCCATGGAGCCCTTGTCAACATGGGACGCAATACTACGGTTTGCGACGATGATGGTGTATATCATGGGAAGTAAAAGGATTAGGAAGCCATAGAAATAGGTTGCGATAAATTTAAGTAATGTTCCCATATCTCCTGTAAAACCCATAGCTGCAATCAACTGCTGTGGCAATATGGCAAGAATATCATCGAGGCTCTCCTGAGCTTGCGGATTATACATGCTGACGATGATAGGGAAATAGAGCATTAATACACCGATAATGATAAAGAACACGATATAATTTTGCTTTATGGTTGCTTTTAATAAAGGTCTACTAATCATAATTCCATCCTCCCTAATTCGCTACGGTATTCTCATTTGAGTTACCGTAATATTGCATAAACACATCTTCCAGGCTACTGTTTTCGATATCAAGATCCAATATGGTATAATGAGTAAGCTCCTGTACAAAGCCGGATACTTTACCAAGGATACTGACCTTAGCAGTAGCTCCATTTACCTCGATTTGATCGAAGCCACCTTTATTTTGAAAGGCTAAGGCTGCTTGTGGGCTGTCAAAGGTTACCAGATAGGTCTTTCTTCTCTTCTCCTTTAAAACATGGATATCCTCAATTGCCACCAGTTCACCCTGTCGTATGATACCGACACGGTCACAGGTACGCTCTATTTCCTCAAAGCTATGGGAGGACATAAGAATGGTTTTGCCTTTGGCTTTCTCCTCTAATATCAAATCGGCAAAACGTCTTTGCATTAGAGGATCCAGGCCACTGGTGGGTTCATCCAGAATTAAGACCTTTGGTTCATGCATGAAGGCACAGATAATACCAAGCTTCTGTTTCATTCCTTTGGACATCTTTCGAATACGACCTCTGGTATCCAGTTCAAATTGCTCGATTAACTTATCCCGATAGGTCGTATCCTTTAGCCCTCTCATTTCCCCCATAAATTTAAGAAAATCCATTCCGTTCATACCATCGAAGAATGCAATCTCCGCCGGAAGATATCCCAGCTCCTTCATAACATGGGAGGAATTGCTGCGGCATTCTTTACCTAGAATTCGGGCAGTTCCTTTATCTGGTGTTAAGAAGCCCATCAAATGGCGAATCGTCGTTGTCTTTCCGGCACCGTTTGGTCCCAGATAACCGAATACCTCACCTTCCTTAACCCGTAAGGACAAATCAAATATTCCCTTATGATTGCCATAATCCTTTGTTAATCCACTAATCTCAATGATAGACATGCCTAATCCCCTTTCCTTAAAATGCTACCCCTATACTTAATTATTCTCTTTGTTGATAGGAGTCTGTTAAATAGGTACTAAGTTCTGAATGTGCATATTATATTGAAGTAATTATTCTAGTGTACTTCAGTTGACGATGGTGATAAAAATTCTTCCTTGTAGAAATTCCTACGAAACATCTCGATATAAGCATTATATAGCTTAACCACTTCGTTAAAATCCGGCGTCGTATTCTTGGAACCAGTCATTAAAGGCTCCGTCTGCATAACCTGATTGACACAGCCCTCAGAGGTCCAGGTAAGTAGTTGGACTACCATCATTGGGTCGATTCCATCCTTGAACTTCGAATAATCTAGGCCCTGAAAGAAGAGCATTGCTCTTTCTCTGGTGTATTTGTTATTAATTGAACTGATTTGGTCTTTGATTTGAGGGGAGGTATCAAAGACTGCTTTTTTCATGAATTTGGACATGTGTGGGTATGCATAGGAGAGTTCTGATTTCAGAAGCTGGATTGCCTTCAGCCTCTCAAAGAAATCAGTGTATCTCATATAGGATGGTTTTCCATCCGGTCCAGAGGAATCAATTAATTGCTCCATTAGCCGGCCACTGTACTCATACAGATAGATGTAGAAATTCAGCTTTGTCTCAAAGTAGTAAAACAGACTTCCTTTTGATATCTCCGCCGCCTTAACAATTTCATCTACCGATGCCTTAGCATAGCCGTGCTCCCCGAAGATCTGAAAGCCTGCATTGATTATTTTCTGCTTCTTACTTTCCTCTAAGTTCTCAAAGGTTTCGTATCGTATAGTATCACTTCCTCACTTAATATTTCATTGGTTGACTAAACTGGTCAACTTGATAATAACATCTTTGACTGATATAGTCAATATTCTAAGAAAACTTTAACCAATATATGATAGCAATTTTTGACATTGATTTTGGAAAATACTTGTACTATGATAAAAAAGGTACAAACGTTCGATTTTATATAAGATTAGGGTAATAATTAACCGTCTAGAAAGGCGTGAGGATTATGTCGGTTCAATTTAGAAGTTATACCGGTGAAGCAGGTTTTAATGAGGATTTTCACCGGGTTTGGGAGTTCCTTATTCGAATAAATCAGGAGAAGGTTGTTGATGAAGGTTTTTTATGGGGAAGATGGGAATGGATGTTTTGTCTGAAGAGATACATGGATCAGGAGAATCTGTCCAGGATAGGGATATGGGAGGATAATCATCTTATCGTTGGACTAGCAACCTATGAGAGTGGCCTTGGTTATGTATGGCCTGTGATCGCACCCGGATACGAGCATCTGTATGAGGATATATTGGATCATGCATGGACGAACCTGCAGAAGGACGGTAGTGTCAAGGTGCTGATTGATGACAGGAATGAGGCATTACAGGCTGTCGCAGCAAGGAAAGGCTTTCTACCTACCCAGGAGAAGGAAAACAATGCATTTATCCCATTGGAAGAAGTAGATATTACCTATACATTACCGCAAGGGTTTAAGGTAGTAAGTCTTGCAGAGGAGTATGATTTAAGTAAATATCATCAGGTATTATGGAAGGGCTTTAACCATGAAGGTGAGCCGGAGGAACCGGTAGAGGTCCAATTGGAAGGTAGAAAATCTGAGCTGTCAGGACCGCATAGCAATCTGAACTTGAAAATTGCCACAATGGCACCGGATGGCAGCTTTGTAGCATTCTGTGGTATGTGGTATGAGCCTGGTACGGATTATGCTTTGGTAGAGCCGGTTGCTACTGTTCCTGCCTACCGTAGAATGGGTATGGGTAAAGCTGCGGTGCTCGAAGGAGTGAAGCGATGCAGGGAGCTTGGAGCAAAGAAGGCTTTTGTCGGCTCTTCCCAGCAGTTTTATTACAGTATTGGTTTTCGACCCTACTCTACAAAGACTTGGTGGGAGAGGAAAAAGTATTAATCGATACGATAATACTCGGGAATATTCAGAATGATCGATGTACTGTCGATTATCATAAGGTGGAGAAAGTAGAATGAAAACAAGAAGAAGTATTACTTTGCTTATACTAAGTGTCATCAGTATTTCACTGATTATATTGTCCTGGTTGGATCTGAATTACGCATATGGACTTGATCGTATGAGTGCCTTTATTGGGGAGGAGACGTTTAAGCCAACCAGCATTTCGTTTATATCATCTCACCACAATTATGTGCTCTATGGTATGACGGTTTTTATTATTACCGTTACTTTGATTTCCTCTATACGCTATAGGAGAATGAGAAAATAGCTGTTATCCTTTGGCTTGCTCAGCTATTGTAGAATTTCTAATTATGTGTAATAATGAAGTGAGGTCAGTTAATATACTATGGAATTACTGATATTTCTTTTTAAGTTTTAGGAGGGTATTAAGATGGAGTTTAGAAAACTAGAGAAGCTGGAAATTAAGACATCCTTATTGGGCTTTGGGTGTATGCGTTATCCTAAGAAGCAGGATGGTACCATTGATGAAGCTAGAGCAGAGCAGATGTTGGATCTGGCTTATCAAAACGGTGTTAACTATTTTGATACTGCATATGTTTATCACGAAGGACAAAGCGAGATCTTTACAGGGAAGGCTCTTGACCGATATGATCGAAGCAGCTATTATTTGGCGACAAAGCTTCCGTGTTGGCTGGTAGAGAAGACAGAGGACGTAGAAAGACTGTTTTATGAGCAGTTAAAGAAGCTAAATAAGGATTATATAGATTTTTATCTTCTACATGCTTTAAACCGTAATAGCTTTGATAAGATGGTTGAATTGGGTGTTCTGGAGATAATGGATCGACTTAAGGCTGAGGGAAAAATAAAATATATTGGATTCTCCTTCCATGACGGGTACGAAGCGTTTGAACATATTATTAAGTTCCGCGATTGGGATTTCTGCCAGATACAACTGAACTATATGGATACAGAGGAACAGGCCGGTATGAAGGGCTACGAGTTAGCTGAGGAGTTAGGTGTCCCCTTGATTATTATGGAACCGGTAAAGGGTGGTTCCCTTGCCAAGCTTCCTGAGGAAGCCATGTGTCATCTTGAGGACCAGGAGGCCGGAAGAACAGCAGCGTCTTGGGCGCTACGCTGGGTTGGTTCCTTGCCAAATGTTAAGGTTATCTTAAGTGGTATGTCAGATGAAGAACAGGTTCAGGATAACCTGAATACCTTCCATCAGTTCAAAGCATTGAATGACCAGGAGCAGCAGGCTATCACAAAGGTAGCAGAGGTTTTAAAGAGCAGAGTGAAGAACGGATGTACAGGCTGCGCTTACTGCATGCCCTGCCCTGTTGGAGTAGATATTCCAAGAAACTTCAGCATCTGGAATAGCTACGGAATGTATAATAATGAGGGAGAGCTTCAGTGGGCATGGACCCATGACATCAAGGATTCAGCAAAAGCGTCTAATTGCGTGGAATGTGGTCAGTGTGAGGATGCTTGTCCTCAGAAGCTTAATATTCGTACAGACCTAAAGCAATTGAACCAGGAGATCGAGCAGATCTGCGCGAAATAGTCATAACCTAACACAAAGGGAAGATACGTAATTAAGGTTGGTGTCAAAAGCCCCTATGAAACGAATAGGTCAAGTTGCAAAAGCTATATATAGTCATACATAACATTGTTTGGTTCAACGGTATGACTTACATATCTTTCATATGGAAAAGAACACAAGGCAAATCATAGAAGTTATATTATGATTTGCCTTGTTGTTACATGGATGTTATAATCCATATAGACTTGGTTTAGATTGATTTATATTAAATCAATGATTTTCTTACATAAGGTTTTCAGTCTATGAGAAAGGCATGGTACTCATATGAATATTCCCTTAGAATATTATCGGATCTTTTATCATGTAGCAAAGGCCGGAAGCTTCACTCAGGCAGGAGAAGAATTATGTATATCACAGCCTGCGGTCAGCCAGGCGGTTAAGCTCTTGGAGACAACCTTGGGAAGTAAGCTGTTTATACGTATTCCTAAGGGGGTAAAGCTGACTCCTGAGGGTGAAGTATTGTATAGCTATGTACAAAGAGGCTATGAATATATCTTGATGGGAGAGGCAAAGTTTCAGAAAATGCTTGATCTGGAGAATGGTGAGATTCGAATCGGTGCCAGTGATATGACACTTCAATTTTATCTATTGCCTTACTTAGAGAAATTCCATGAAAAGTTTCCTAGAATTAAGGTTATGGTCACCAATGCCCCGACACCGGAGACCTTAGAGTATCTGTATGATGGTAAGATTGATTTTGGTATCGTCAGCGAACCCTTCGAAGCAAAGCAGGAGATAAATAGCACAAGAATTAAGGAGATACAAGATATTTTTGTAGCAGGCAATCTCTTTCACAATCTTAAGGGTCAGGTCCTTAGCTATAAAACGTTGGAACAGCTACCTCTCATATGCTTGGAGCATAATACCAGCTCTCGAAGGTATATCGATGAATTTCTGTTGAAGAATAAGGTTCAATTAAAGCCTGAGTTCGAACTGGCTATGAGTGATATCATTGTAAAATTCGCATGCCGCAATCTGGGTATTGGGTGTGTTGTCAAGGAATTTGCCAGCGAAGCTTTGGCTGCCGGAGATTTATTCGAACTGAGATTTGATACTGACATCCCAAAAAGACATTTTTGTATTATCACCAGTAATAATAATCCAATCTCAAAAGCAGCGAAGGAACTTCTTGGAATGATGGGGACATGAGTGGGTAGGTTGGTTGAGAGATAATGGTTAGGATGAGGTAAAATACAATATTATAATGAAAAATACATATAATAAGAAAAGTTTATGAAAAGACAAAGGAGATTATATGCCGAATATTAAGATTAAGTATTTTAACGACCAGATTGAAAAGCTGCAATATATTGAAAACAAATCCGATTGGATTGATTTGCGGGCTGCCGAGAGGGTAGAGCTTAAAGCGGGAGAGTACAAGCTCATCCCCCTAGGCATTGCCATGGAGCTGCCGATGGGCTATGAGGCTCATATTGTACCGAGAAGCAGCACCTTTAAGAATTTTGGTATAATCCAGACCAATTCCATGGGTATTGTCGATGAGACCTATTCCGGAGATAATGATCAATGGTTCTTTCCTGCATTAGCCATGAGAGATACGGTTATTGAATTTAATGATAGAATCTGCCAATTCCGTATTGTAGAGCATCAACCACGAATTGAGTTCGACGAGGTTACTGAACTAGGCAATACAGATCGTGGTGGCTTCGGGAGTACGGGAAAGAAGTAAAATAGTTAATATAAAATACTATTCAACAATTTCAATCTGATTTCCGTCCGGATCAAGCACGCAGCTTTCATAATAACCATCTCCTGTAGTCCGGGGTTTGCTTAATACAGTATAGCCATCTTGCTTTAGGCGAGCAGTAAGGGTATCCACTGCTGTCTTGCTTCCGGTACTGAAGGCAAGATGGATGTACCCGGCCTGGTAGGGGGTGGACTGTAACTGCGATAGATTCGGTCTGGTCATCAGCTCGAGTCGGGCACCGTCCGCAAAGGATAAGAAGAAGGTGCGAAGTCCCGTGTTCTTATTATGATAACCATCATTGGAGACTGCCTCAAAATAAGTTTCATAAAACAGTTTCAGCTGTTCTAGTTGATTGGTATATAAGGCAACATGATTAATCTTCATAGCCATCCTCCTACAACAATATTTTACAATTATATCATACCTTTTATGAAATGAAAGTATGAAATGAAAGTAAAAATGAAATGAATTATATTAAACCCATAATCTATTCTTATGCACAGCATAATTAATATTGATTTTACTTATGAATAGGTTAGGTTTATACTTAACAAGTAATTGGGTATAATATTTTACTGTGATAACCGGGAAGAAAAAAGAGTTGTCATAAAAACCAAGGAGGATTTTATAATGGTTAAAGCAATTGTAGGTGCCAATTGGGGCGATGAGGGAAAAGGAAAAATTACTGATATGCTTGCACATGAAGCAGATATCATCGTACGATATCAGGGAGGCAGCAATGCCGGCCATACGATAATTAATGAATACGGTAAATTTGCTCTTCATTTACTTCCATCCGGAGTGTTTTATAAACACACAACAAGTGTAATCGGAAATGGCGTGGCTTTAAACATTCCTTATTTGTTTAAGGAAATTCAGTCTTTGGTAGACAGAGGAGTACCGGCACCGAAGATATTAGTATCCGATCGCGCTCAGATTATGATGCCATATCATATTCTGTTTGATCAGTATGAGGAAGAAAGACTGGGTGGTAAATCCTTTGGCTCGACCAAGAGTGGTATTGCACCCTTTTATTCTGATAAATATGCAAAGATTGGTTTCCAGGTGTCCGAGCTTTTTGATGAAGAGGCACTGAAGGAAAAAGTAGATAGAGTCTGTGAGATGAAGAATATTCTTCTTGAACATATGTATCATAAGCCAACCATTAATCCGGCTGAATTACTTCAGACCTTGTTGGAGTACAGAACGATGGTTGAACCGTATGTATGTGATGTTTCTGCATATTTGCATGATGCAATTAAGGCGGGCAAGAATATATTACTAGAAGGTCAGCTTGGTGCTTTGAAGGATCCTGATTTTGGTATCTATCCGATGGTTACCTCCTCCTCCACCTTAGCTGCCTACGGAGCAATCGGAGCAGGAATCCCTCCCTACGAGATCAAGGGTATTATTACGGTAGTAAAGGCATATTCCTCAGCGGTAGGAGCAGGCGAATTTGTCAGTGAGATATTCGGTGAGGAAGCAGATGAGCTAAGAAGACGCGGCGGTGATGGCGGTGAATACGGTGCTACCACCGGAAGACCGAGACGTATGGGCTGGTTTGATGCAGTAGCGTCCCGCTATGGCTGTAGAATGCAGGGAGCAACTGAAGTTGCTCTTACCGTACTCGATGTACTTGGTTACTTAGACACCCTGCCTGTATGTGTAGGCTATGAGATTGACGGTGTGGTAACAAAGGACTTCCCGACTACGGTAAAACTGGCAAAGGCAAAACCAGTATACGAATATCTACCAGGCTGGAAGCAGGATATCAGGGGAATCACAAAATATGAAGACCTACCTGAAAACTGCAGAAAATATATTGAATTTATCGAGAAAGAGCTTGAGGTACCGGTGAAGCTGATTTCCAATGGACCTGGAAGAAACGAAATTATTAGCAGATAATAACAAGATACTTTTAATGACCTAGCTATTGATAAGGCATGAAGGACTATGAAAATAGACTTTCATGCCTTTACTTAATATTAATATAAGCCTGCAAGGCTGCCTTTCATTAATACATGATTCAAAAAGTTTGCGAAGCGAAGTTAACTTTTTTGAATACATGATTCAAAAAAGTTTTGCATCGCTCACTTGTTGAATACATGATACATAAAAAGTTTGTGACGCTAACTTTATTGAATGTTTCCTACATTCTTGTCACATTACATTAATAATGCACGTTATAAGAGTAGAATTAATTCTGATCTATGTCGACATATATTAAATAAGGAGGAAGATGATGGACGAAGATATGGAAGAACGATTAAATCATAGCTTTTCGAGTGGTGGACCAGAAGAGCTTGAACTGGCTATCAACTTGTATGGTCATCGGCTTCTCAGGTACTGCCATAATATTTTATGCGATTATTATGAAGCTCAGGATGCGGTTCAGATTACCTTTATGAAGGCCTATCAAAAACGGAAGAGGTTTCAAGCCGGTACATCTCTAAGCTCCTGGCTTTATCGGATTGCCTATCGGACTTGTGTTGATCTACTTCGAAGGAAAAAGCGCTTCCCTGCACTTGCTTCACTTGCGGAAGAAAGAGAAGATCAGGTAGCATATGAGACTAATCAGGATATTAAGGAAGCCCTACTAAAGCTATCTATAAAGGAGAGAGCTTTGCTTTACGGACGCATCATGGAGGGACGTTCTTATGGGGAGTTAGCCCGGATCCATAAAGCTTCCGAAGCCACAATACGAAAGAGATATGAACGGACAAAAAAGAAATTCACAGCGATCCTAAAGAATGAAAATTCCTATTATGCCAGATTGGAGGGAGCAAAATGAAGTTGGATTATGAGGAATTAGAAATAAAAGCTGCCTTTGAAACAATTACCACTCCTGAATATAATATTGCAAATCCTATAGAAAGCGAAAAACCGAATAATTTGCGTTCTGGGAGTATGCTAAGAAGGATAGTATTGGTCAGCATATTATGCCTATCCATGCTTCCTGTAATTGGATACGCAAAAGATAGGATATGGAAAGTATTTTATCTGGATGGAACAGAGGTGGAGGATAGTGACATCTCACAGGTGAAAGAGACAGAGGCTTCTGTCTCAACAAGTATTAATATAGTGGATGACTATATAAAGGAAAGGCAATTAATATCACCAGGCAGTGTCCTAATTAGAAGCGTGGGTAACGGTCAAGAGGGAACCTTAAAGGAATTTCGAACCAATGATATGTCAAAGCTACGGGAACTAGCTAAGAACAGCAATACGGATATCTTATTGCCTGCCTATATTCCAGAGGGATATATGCTAACAGAGGGAGTTGTTAACTTCTATATAAGCAAGGATATGCTGAATACGGAATCTACTTATTCGGAAAGAGAGAAGGATACGATCATACAGGAATTTCAGCTACCGGAACAGTTCTGGAGTAATATCTCGAATTTGGTCCTAATTTATAAAAACTCCGAGGGGGAGCAAATCAGCTTTGATGTAAGCTACTCTTCAGCAGACGGAACGACTGGTTTTGGTGCACCACCGAGTGCAACTTCGGAGAAGGTTGATTTAGAAGGATTCGAAGAGGGGCTGATTATCTGCGATGAGGAAAAAGCGAATCCTAGTCAGACCTATTACTCCGGAGCTTTTACTAAGATGGGTAGGGAAGTTAAGGCTTACTCGTTGTTTCTTCTTGGAATAGGGGAACGTATTGAAGCCTATCAGTATGATCGGGAACAGAGTATCCTGACTGCTTTGGAGACATCGGATCATGGCATGGAGATATTGAATAAGGCAGTGTACTTTATAGAAGGTACGGCAATAGATAAAGAGGAATTAATTAAGATTATGGAGAGTGTTGGGACCTGAGGATGATCAGAGAATATCCATATATTGGGCTATAGGTAATATCAAAGTTGCCGGACTAGTAAAGCGGTTCGGCAGCTTTTTTGTAACTGCTAATATTTTCAGCTAAAATATATAGTGGAGGAGGATGATGTAGCAAGTAGCAAAAGTTATCATTTACAATACATAAGATATATTGTGATTTGGTTTCTTCTCTGGTATCATTTACTTACCAGTTTTACAATGAAATATCATACCTCCATAAGATTCCTTTTTCATTAATAATATCAATTCAATGTCAACATTTGTTACTAGGCACATGGTAATATTATACAGTAAACAATTGCTTAAAATCAACGTAATTGTCATTATCCTCCGAAAGGTCCCTTCTTGTAGATAAATGAATTAGTCTCTGAATGGAGTTAAGAGTAAACTGGACTTTTTATAAGTCCTGTGATACGATAAAAAAGCATATAATATACCTGTCAGCTAAGCGTAAAGAGAAGCTAAGCGGGTGTTGATAGAAAGGCTGTAATAACATGAATTTATTAACTATAGAGAATATGACCAAGAGTTACACAGAACGAGTGCTGTTTGATCATGTGACATTAGGCATCAATGAGGGTGAGAAGATCGGTGTGATAGGAATTAATGGTACCGGGAAATCCACCCTTCTTAAAATAATTGCAGGTATAGAGGAGCCGGATAGCGGAACAGTAACCAAAGGAAAAAAGGTTCGCATTG
This sequence comes from Bacillota bacterium, assembly GCA_023411555.1. Lineage (GTDB taxonomy): Bacteria > Bacillota > Clostridia > Lachnospirales > Lachnospiraceae > Mobilitalea. The sequence continues at coordinate 3,325 of JAEYOQ010000033.1, read as the reverse complement.
GATATCTTTCTCAGACACCTCAGTTTGATAACAAGCTATCCATCTTACAGAACGTGGTGCTGAACCAGAAAGCGGAAGAGGAATATCGCAACCTAGAGGGGGAAGCGAATGCTATGCTATTAAAGCTTGGTATTGCTGATTCATCTATTTCTCCGGAGGTATTATCAGGAGGACAGAAGAAGCGGGTAGCTTTGGTTCGTACATTACTTACGCCTGCAGAGATATTAGTCTTGGACGAGCCGACTAACCATTTGGACCACGAGATGGCAGAGTGGCTGGAGGAATATCTGATTAAGTATAAGGGAGCCTTTATTATGGTTACCCATGACCGATATTTTCTTGATAAGGTTACCAATAAGATTATGGAGCTGGATAAAGGAAATATCTACTCCTATCAAGCAAACTATTCGAAGTTTTTGGAGCTTAAGGCTGAGCGTGAGGAGATGCTGCTGGCTACCGAACGTAAGGCTAAGAGCTTGTTCCGGATAGAGCTGGAGTGGATGCAGAGAGGTGCCAGAGCCAGATCCACCAAGCAGAAGGCTCATATTCAGCGCTTTGAGGACCTAAGGGATCGAAAGGTCATCGAGGTGGATGGAAAAGTGGAGATCAATGCCCTATCTGCAAGGCTTGGTAAGAAAACAATAGAGCTGAATGCGGTAAGTAAATCATACGGTGATCGGAAGATGATTCATGATTTTACCTACATTCTGCTACCGGGGGACCGAATCGGCATCGTTGGACCCAATGGCTGTGGAAAATCAACACTGCTCAATATACTGACAGGCGTCCTTTCTCCGGATACGGGAATTGTAGATATGGGTACCACCATCAAGCTGGGATATTTCTCTCAGGAGAATGAATATATGGATGAAAGTTTAAAAGTAATCGATTATATTCGGGATACAGCAGAGTACATTCAGACCTCAGAGGGGACGGCAACAGCTTCTCAGATGTGTGAACGCTTTTTATTTACCGGCTCCATGCAGTATACCCAGATTGCCAAGCTATCTGGTGGAGAGAAGAGAAGGTTATACCTGCTAAAGGTTTTGATGGAAGCACCCAATGTCCTGGTACTGGATGAGCCTACCAACGATCTGGATATCCAGACTCTTACCATTCTGGAGGATTACTTGGAAACCTATCCAGGTATCGTGGTTACGGTATCCCATGATCGATATTTTCTTGATCGCATCGCTACGCGTATCTTCTCCTTCGAGGAGGGGACGATTAAGCAGTATGAAGGTAATTTTACAGACTATAAGGAAGCGAGAGAGAAGCGAGGATTTTCTGGTGGTAGTTCTGGTGCTAATAATCCAACAGGTAGTACTGCGGAGGAACAGAAGGCGGCAAGTATCGCTACCTGGAAGCAAAAGAGTAACAAGCCTAAATTTACTTATCAAGAGCAAAAGGATTATGATACCATCGACGACCAGATTGCGAAGCTAGAGGAGCGAATAGCAGAGACAGATATAGCAATCGCAGAAGCAGCCACGAACTATTCTAAGCTGGATGAATTAATGAAACAGAAGGACGAGTTGGAGAAAAAGCTGGAGGAGAGGATGGAACGCTGGGTATACTTAAATGATCTGGCAGAGCAGATTGAAGCTGCAAAGTCAGAAAAGTAGCACTGTGCATAGCGAACAGACAGGATAAATGCTTATCGTTATGATATCATTGTGAAAAAGTACTTGATAATAAAAGAAATGTAAAACAAGATAGTATTAATTGCACAAATAAATGAATTTTTATGTTGCAAATAGAAGTGTAAAATGATAATATGGTATAAAGGTAATACCTTTTTACAAGGAGAGAATCAATGGAATTATTACCTATGAGTAAAACAAATTTAAGTGATAACGTGAAAAAATACTTATATAGCTATATTAAAAGTATTGATGCTAAGAAGGAATGTAAACTTCCATCGGAAAATACGATTGCAGAGAATCTAGCTGTAAGCAGAGTAACCATTCGACGTGCACTTGATGATCTTGAACAAGAGGGTGTTGTATTCAGAATTCATGGGAAAGGAACCTTTATCAATCCGGAAGCGTTGCAGATTAAAGCAAATCTCTCACCGGGATCAGAATTTAGTAAATTAATTGAAGAGAGTGGATTTGCTTCTCGATTTGAGATCGTTCGATTTGAAACAGTTCCTGCGAATGAAAAAATAGCAGAAACCCTGCAGATTAAAAAATCAGCACCAATCTATATTCTTGAGAAAATATACTTTGCAGATAACCATCCTGCAATTGTAAGTATCGACCGGTTTCCCTATGAATTATTAGAGGACGAGATACACCTTCAAGATTGTTTGAAGCAATCAACCTTTGATATTATTCGTAATAAGGGAAGGCGTGTTGTATCCAGGGATAAGATAGAGATAGAAAGTATGACAAAGAAAAGAATGGCGGATTTCAGTGTATGTGCAAAGCAAATGGAATGCGATTCTATACTAGCGTTTACTGGTATTAATTATGACCAAGATAACAAACCGATTATTGTAGATACCGAATTTTATAATACCAATTTTATTCGATTTAATTTGATGAGAATTAAAAATGTTTTTTAATTTTATAAGAGATTCTTTAATGTAGTTTTTGAGAATCTCTTATTTTTAAAAAGCATTTTAAGAGGTAATACCATATTACCAAAATACACTAAGGAGGATTTGTTATGGAGGAAGGTAAGGTTAAGGTAGCAAACAACAATTTTTTAGAGAGGATGTTTCGTCTAAAAGAAAGGGGAAGTACAGCAAAAACAGAGATTTTAGCGGGTCTAACTACATTTTTAACTTGTGTATACATAGTTGCAGTTAATCCTGCCATATTATCTGCGGCTGGAATGGATACAAAAGCAGTATTTTGGGCTACTGCTTTAGCATCAGCGATTGCCTGTATTTGGATTGGTGTATGGGCGAATTTACCCTTTGCATTGGCACCGGCCATGGGATTAAATGCTTACTTTGCATTTTATGTAGTTAATACCTTAGGATTATCCTGGCAGAATGCCTTGGCCTGTGTTTTTATTTCAGGCACTATATTTATGTTCTTGAGTATTTTTAAGGTTCAACAAAAAATAGTAGATGCCATGCCGGATTGTATTAAGCACTCCGTTGGTGCAGGAATTGGATTTTTTATTGCATTTACAGGATTACAACAAGCTAAAATAATACAGGCATCACCGGATACTTTGCTTACCTTAGGAGATTTATCAAATCCGGGAGCATTACTTGCTTTGTTTGGAATTGCACTTACTGCAGTACTTGTAATTAAGCGTGTAAAGGGCGGAATATTGATCGGTATATTAGTCATTACGATTATATCTT
>JAEYOQ010000040.1 GCA_023411555.1 Bacillota bacterium | reverse complement strand
CCACCATCATCCTATCTTGTATATTAATGGAGGTGCCAAAAATGGCAGGTAAATTAAAAGTAACACTAGTGAAATCTACTATCGGCGCCATTCCGAAGCATAGAGCAACTGTTGAGGCATTAGGCTTAAGAAGACCTAATAAAACCGTGGAAATGCCAGATAATGCTGCTGTCAGAGGAATGCTCGATCAGGTTAAACACTTAGTAAAGGTTGAAGAAATATAATTGCTAAAAGAAGGAGGTGCACGACATGAATTTATCAGAATTGAGACCAGCATATGGTTCCAAACAGAACGATAATTTCAGAAGAGGACGTGGTCACGGCTCAGGTAACGGAAAGACCGCTGGTAAAGGTCATAAAGGCCAAAAAGCTCGTTCTGGAGCTCCCAGAGTTGGATTTGAAGGTGGTCAGATGCCTTTATACAGACGTATTCCTAAGCGTGGATTCACTAACAGAAATACAAAGGAAATCATTGCTGTTAACGTAGATGTATTAAATAAATTTGATGACGGTGCTGTAGTAACTGTAGAGTCATTAATTGAAGTAGGTATTATCAATAACCCGAAGGATGGTGTTAAGATCCTTGGAAACGGAGAACTTACTAAGAAGCTTGAAGTTAAAGTTAATGCATTTAGTGCAGGCGCTGTAGAGAAGATACAGGCTCTTGGTGGAAAAGCTGAGGTGGTCTAATGCTTAAAACATTGCGAAATGCTTTTAAAGTTAAGGATATAAGAAACAGACTGATTTATACCTTTATTGCTCTTATTGTAGTTAGATTAGGAACTCTGCTTCCTGCTCCCGCAATTAGCCAAGGTGTTACAAGCCAGTTGTTTAATTCAGAAAACTTAGGCTTTTTCAATGCATTAACTGGTGGTTCCTTATCAAATATGTCAATTTTCGCACTTAGTATTACTCCTTATATTACTTCTTCTATTATCATTCAACTTCTGACCATCGCAATTCCCAAGCTGGAAGAGATGCAAAAGGAAGGGGAAGATGGTAGAAAGAAGTTAAACGAGCTTACTCGTTACCTTACTGTAATTTTGGCTGTTGTTGAATCCGGTGCTATGGCAATCGGCTTCGGCAACTCCGGTTACTTAGATGGTGGACTTACCTTTACAAACGTTATATTGATTATCGCTTCCTTAACAGCAGGATCTGCATTCCTGATGTGGGTTGGCGAGAAGATCACTCAGAATGGCGTTGGTAACGGTATCTCCATTATATTAACCTTTAATATTATCTCTACTATGCCTGCTGATTTTATTAATCTGTTCAGAACATTCATTATCGGTCAGCCGGTAGTGAATGCAATTGTTGCAGTGCTGGTTATCGTAGCGGTAGTATTAGCAACCATCGTTCTTGTAATTACCTTACAGAATGGTGAAAGAAAAATACCTGTTACCTATGCGAAAAAGGTTCAGGGAAGAAAGATGGTAGGTGGACAAACCTCCCATATTCCGTTAAAGGTTAACACCGCCGGCGTTATTCCGGTTATTTTCGCAAACTCATTAATGACTTTCCCAATCGTAGTTTCATCCTTCTTTGGTGTATATCCGGAAAGAGCTTATTTCTGGCCGAAGGTACTGAAGGTTCTGAGTCAGAACAGCTGGTTTGTAACTAAGAGCTGGGGAGAGTTTAAATATACCATTGGTGTATTGCTTTACATCGTATTAACATTATTCTTCGCGTACTTCTATACTTCAATCACCTTTAATCCGATCGAAGTATCCAATAACATGAAGAAGCAAGGTGGATTTATTCCGGGTATTCGTCCCGGTAAGCCTACCACTGAGTATTTAACCAAAGTACTTAATTACATCATCTTAATTGGTGCTGTATTTTTGACCTTGGTTTGTCTCATCCCGGTTGTATTCTCCGGAGTATTTAATGCAAGAGTTAGCTTTGGTGGTACATCCATGATCATTATCGTTGGCGTTGTTATTGAGACAATCAAGCAGATTGAATCTCAGTTACTTGTACGACACTATAAAGGATTTTTGAATGACTAATTAAGTTCCGTTGTGAAGACTATGAGCGGATTAACGAACATAAGGCTTATTTCTATCGGTTGAAAGTTATCTTTTCCATGCACATGAAAAGGATAACCTTCATCCGATAGCAGATAGGTATCAGGTTTGCTAGTTCCCGCATAGTATATCGCAACGGGAATTTTTGGTAGAAAGAATTTTGCGGTTTTTTGGCAGCTTGGAGGTTAATGAATGAAGATAATTATGTTAGGCGCACCTGGCGCAGGAAAAGGTACTCAGGCTAAGAAGTTAGCAGCTAAATATGGTATCCCTCACATTTCAACCGGAGATATCTTCCGTGCCAACATTAAGAATGGAACTGAATTGGGACAAAAGGCTAAAGTTTTCATGGATCAAGGCTTATTAGTACCTGACGAATTGGTTGTTGATTTGATTATGGATCGTTTTGCTCAGCCAGATTGTGAAAATGGCTATGTGCTTGATGGATTCCCGAGAACAATACCTCAGGCAAAAGCACTTGATGAGGCATTAGCGAAGAATAACGATGCAGTAGAATATGCAATTGATGTCGATGTTCCAGATGAGGCAATTGTACAGCGTATGTCAGGCAGAAGAGCTTGCGTAAACTGTGGAGCTACTTATCATCTTGAGACGATACCTCCAAAGAAGGAAGGCATCTGTGATGTATGTGAAGCTGAATTAATTCTTCGTGATGACGATAAGCCAGAGACAGTTCTTAAGCGTCTGAATGTATATCATGAGCAGACACAGCCTCTTATCGAGTATTATGCTGATAAGAAAGTACTAAGAACCGTAGACGGGACTCAGGATCCCGAGGCAGTGTTAACCGATATTATCAAAATAGTAGAAAGTAAATAGTAGTTTTTGCTATAGAAACTATCCTTGGGAGGATAAGAGCGTTTAAAGCTTCCTTCTTTGGGTAAGAATTCTTATGTAGGATTAGTTTATGTATATGTTTTTTAATGAAGGGAAGCGATTGCGTGTCAATTAATATTAAATCTGAGAAAGAAATTGAACTGATGCGGGAAGCCGGAAGGATTCTTGCGAATGTACTTGAGGAGTTGGAGGCTATGGTTCGTCCGGGTATATCAACTCTAGATATCGATAAAAAGTGTGCAGAGATTATTAAGGGATATCAATGCATTCCTTCCTTTCTTAATTATAATGGGTATCCTGGCTCCATCTGTACTTCAATCAATAGCGAAGTCGTGCATGGTATTCCGAATAAAAACCGTATTCTTCGAGAAGGTGATATTATCAGTCTTGATTGCGGAGTGATCTATCAGGGATTTCATTCTGATGCAGCAAGAACGATTGCAGTCGGTGAGATTTCTGCGGAAGCAAGAAGACTGATCGAGGTTACAGAACAGAGCTTTTTTGAAGGGATTAAGTACGCTAAGGAAGGTTATCATTTACATGAGATTTCGGAAGCCATACAAACATTTGTCGAGGCACACGGATATTCGGTTGTCAGAGATTTGGTAGGTCATGGAATTGGAAGAAATCTTCATGAGGAACCGCAGATACCAAATTTTAAGCAAAAGCGCAGGGGCCCGAAGCTTGAAGCAGGTATGACACTTGCAATTGAACCGATGGTGAATGCTGGGCGATATGATGTCTATTGGGAAGACGATGACTGGACGGTAGTGGCAGCGGATGGATCTCTCTCCGCCCATTACGAAAATACAGTGTTAATTACAAAGGGTGAACCGGAACTATTAACACTGAAGAGATAAGTCGGAAATCTTTCGATGATAGTTCATCATTAATCAGTTCCGGAAAGGTTATCTTCAACTATGAGAGAGTTAACGATCGGGAGTTTTGTTACCGCATCAGCGGGTCATGACTCCGGAAGATGCTATGTAATATTTGAGATGGATCCGGAATATGTATATTTAGTAGACGGCAGAATTAGAACGCTGGAACGTCCTAAAAAGAAAAAAAAGATCCATATCCATATGCTTTCAACAATTGATCAGGTCTTGGCTGAAAAGGTCAAGAGTAAAACAGTGACCAATGAAGAGATCAAGAGAGCAATTAAAATGTTAAGTAAGGAGGTTGAACAATGTCAAAGACCGATGTCGTAGAAATTGAAGGAACAGTTGTTGAGAAGTTACCGAATGCTATGTTTCAGGTTGAACTTGAGAATGGACATAGAGTACTTGCACATATTAGTGGTAAGCTTCGTATGAATTTCATTAAAATCGTACCCGGTGATAAAGTAACACTGGAGCTGTCTCCCTATGATCTGACCAAAGGTAGAATTATCTGGCGTGATAAGTAAAACAACTAAATTACAGCGTAATAAAAGAGTGATACAGTCTATTTGGATAATGATCCCAGACATAAGTGGGATCGCATGCTACTACAATTAAAATGCATCTGAAAATAAGATGATTTTAATAAATAATAATGCTTGCTATTATTTGACTGCGGTGATATAATAGTAAACGGACTTTTTTGAAAGGGGTGAATTACTGTGAAAGTAAGGTCATCAGTAAAACCGATTTGCGAAAAATGCAAAATCATTAGAAGAAAGGGTTCCATCAGAGTGATTTGTGTGAATCCGAAACACAAACAAAGACAAGGCTAATATACAATAGTTCGAGTACCTCAAAATGCTCGTTATTGTTTTATATAATCTAGTTCTTGCTTTTTGTGTTACAATCATCTGACTGTAGGCTCCGGCGATGAACGGAGGTACAGGAGAACATTGTGATATTGTGGACAGCCATCTTCGGTCTATCTAACCGTAGGTTACTGTCTTAAGAACCGTGCCGTCATCATGGATTCTTAGCTCTAGGTTGATTGTCCTAGCAGTCACAATTTAAAGCGGCTGAAAATCGTAGTTCATTAGGAATAGAAGGAACGCATGGCGGGCTTTCTGTTGTCGCTTACTCTGCTAAATCAGGGTATGAATTACGCTGCATAATTTGTTCCTGCAGATTATGCGATACGATAACGCATTCTAAGTGCTTATCGTATGTGAAACAACAAAAATTTTGGAGGTGTAAAAGCACATGGCTCGTATCAGTGGTGTAGATTTACCAAGAGAGAAACGTGTAGAAATTGGACTTACCTATATTTACGGTATCGGTAGAGTAAGTGCAAATCGTATTCTTGCTGCGGCAAACGTTAATCCAGACACTCGTGTTAGAGATTTAACAGACGAAGAAGTTGGCAGAATTCGTGATATTATTGATGAGACCCAGCAGGTAGAAGGTGATTTAAGAAGAGAAATCGCTCTTAACATCAAGAGACTGCAGGAAATTGGATGCTATAGAGGTATCCGCCATAGAAAGGGACTTCCGGTTCGTGGTCAGAAGACAAAGACTAACGCTAGAACAAGAAAAGGTCCCAGAAGAACAGTTGCTAACAAGAAGAAGTAATCAAATTCTTAGAGTAACGCTTCAAGGAAATGTTCGCTAAGCGGACTTTATAACACATTTGATGATCAGGGTCTATTCAATAGGAATAGACAGAAATAAATACAAGAGGAATTGGTTGATATCAATTCAATTGTAACGAATAATCCAATAGGAGGGTTTGTTAGATGGCTAAGAAAATGGCAACAGCAGCTAAAAAAGTGACAAAGAAGCGTGTGAAGAAGAATGTCGATCGTGGACAGGCACACATTCAGTCATCTTTTAACAATACAATTGTTACGCTGACTGATTCAGAAGGCAATGCACTTTCTTGGGCAAGTGCCGGTGGATTAGGCTTCAGAGGTTCAAGAAAATCCACAGCATATGCAGCTCAGATGGCAGCTGAAACAGCAGCTAAGGCAGCACTTGTACATGGTTTAAAATCCGTAGAGGTTATGGTTAAAGGACCTGGCCAAGGTCGTGAAGCAGCAATCCGTGCACTTCAGGCTTGCGGTATCGAAGTAACAAGTATTAAGGATGTAACTCCGGTTCCTCATAACGGATGTCGTCCGCCTAAACGCAGAAGAGTCTAATGGGAGGTAAATAACAATGGCTAGAGACATGAGTCCAGTTTTAAAAAGATGTAGATCTCTTGGTCTGGAACCTACTTATCTCGGTATTGACAAAAAGTCAAACAGAGCATTTGCAAGAGCAGGTAAAAAGACTAGTGAATATGGATTACAATTAAGAGAAAAGCAGAAGGCTAAGTTTATCTATGGCATGTTAGAGCAGCCTTTCAGAAACTTATTCGCCAGAGCTCAGAAAATGAAGAACGGTACTGCAGGTGAGAACTTAATGACCCTGTTAGAGCTGAGACTTGACAATGTTATGTTCCGTATGGGATATGGCAGAACAAGAAAAGAAGCAAGACAGATCGTTGATCACAAGCACGTATTAGTTAACGGTAAGTGCGTAAACATTCCATCCTACACTATGAAGGTTGGAGATACGATTGAAATTAAAGAGAAATTTAAGAATACACAGAGATATAAGGATATCTTTGAGGTGACCGACGGAAGAACCGTACCTGCATGGCTAGAGGCAAATCACGAAGCGTTTACAGGTGTTGTTAAGGAGACTCCTACAAGAGACCAGATTGATGTTCCGGTAAACGAAGTGTTAATTGTCGAGTTGTATTCCAAATAATTAATTATTAGGCAACTCAAAATACCCAGAAGGAGGGTCCTGTTGTGTTTGATTTTGAAAAACCCAAAATAGAGATTGCAGAAATTTCCGAAGATAAGAAGTTTGGACGTTTTGTAGTAGAACCTCTGGAGAGAGGCTATGGTACAACCTTAGGCAATTCCCTTAGAAGAATCATGCTTTCATCCTTACCAGGTTCTGCTGTTAGTCAAATTAAGATTGACGGTGTTGTTCATGAATTCTCTGTTATTCCCGGCGTAAAGGAAGATGTAACTGAGATCATCATGAATATTAAGAGCTTAGCAATCAAGAACACAAGCGATACGAACGAACCCAAAACTGCCTATATCGAAGCAGAGGGTGAGGTTGTAGTGACAGCAGGAGATATACAGGCTGACCCGGATATCGAGATCCTTAATCCAGATCAAGTGATTGCAACCTTATGTGGTGGTCCGGATAGCAGACTTTATATGGAGTTGACTATCACCAATGGTAGAGGTTATATTAGCGCAGACAAGAATAAGAATGATGATCTGCCGATCGGTATTATACCGATTGACTCCATCTATACTCCTGTTGAACGTGTTAACCTTACCGTTGAGAACACCCGTGTTGGTCAGATTACTGACTTTGATAAGCTTACTTTGGATGTATATACCAATGGTACCCTTATCCCGGATGAGGCAGTAAGCTTAGCAGCCAAGGTATTAAGTGAACATCTGAATTCCTTTATCGATTTGTCTGAACATGCAAAGACCGCTGAAATTATGGTCGAGAAAGAGGACAACGAAAAAGAGAAGGTTCTGGAGATGAACATAGACGAGTTGGAGTTATCCGTTCGTTCTTACAACTGCTTGAAGAGAGCAGGTATTAATACAGTGGAAGAGCTTACGAATAAGACGGCAGAAGATATGATGAAGGTAAGAAATCTTGGACGTAAGTCATTAGAAGAAGTTCTTGCAAAATTAAAAGAGCTTGGTTTATCTCTTAATGCGAGTGACGAATAAATAGTCTTGCAAAAAGATGCGAGCTTATAGCTTATATGTTATATTAGATTCAAAGGAGGGAAACACATGGCAGGTTATAGAAAACTTGGAAGAACCTCAAGCCAGAGAAAGGCGTTGCTGAGAAACCAGGTTACCAATTTATTATACAATGGTAAAATTGTTACAACCGAAGCAAAAGCCAAGGAAATCCGTGGTATTGCAGAGCACATGATAGCACTTGCTGTTAGAGAAAAAGACAACTTTGAAACCGTTACAGTAACTGCTAAGGTTGCTCGTAAGGACAAAGACGGCAAGAGAGTGAAGGAAGTTGTTAACGGTAAGAAAGTTACTGTATTCGACGAAGTTCAGAAAACAATCCAAAAGGACAGCGCTTCTCGTCTTCATGCAAGAAAGCAGATGATGAAGTATCTCTATCCTGTAACCGAAGTTCCGAAGGAGAACGCCGGAAAGAAGAGAAATACAAAGGAGATTAACTTATCTGATAAGTTATTCAATGAGATTGCTCCTAAGTATACCAACCGTAACGGTGGTTACACAAGAATTGTTAAGATCGGACCTCGTAAGGGCGATGCAGCAATGGAAGTTTTAATCGAGTTAGTATAATTATTTAGGACGATACTCCCAAAGAGTGTCGTCCTTTTTGATTCTACAGAATTATGTAGATTAGGCTCTATGTCCAAGTATTGGGTATGATTACCTTTCAATTATGCTCCACTACCAGGCTTATAGCCATTTTATTATAAAGGTAGTAAATATTAACTATTTTACTATATCTGTGTAAAATTGACTATATGTAAGGATTGTGTTAAGATTTTAACGTTAGGGCTAAAATACTAAAGTACAAAGGAGAAATTGTTATGTATAGTCATGAACGACGTATCAAATTACGAAGATTCCTAGCAAAATTACTGGTGTGCGTATTAGTGGTAAGTAATATCGCTTTGACACCGGTAACTAGCGCTGTGGCGGCAGTAAAAGCACCAAAGCTGTCCAGTACTTCAAAGAATCTACTAGTAGGCGGGGAATTCCAACTTTCTGTGAAGAACAAAATCCAGAATTCAACCTATAAGTGGAAATCTAGTGACACAAAAGTAGCGACAGTAAATCAGAAAGGATTAGTGAAAGGAAAGGGTAAAGGAAAAGCAACGATAACCTGTGCAGTGAAGACTGCTGCTAAGACCTATAACCTATCCTGTGAGGTTACCGTTAGGGTACCGGCAAAAAAGATTGCTATATCCAACAAGATAACTGAGCTTAAGGTCGGGGAAAGCTATGATCTTAATCGAAAGCTGACTCCTAAGACCTCCAATGACAAGACCTCTTGGAAATCTAGCGATACCAGTATCGCAACTGTGTCATCAAATGGAACAGTTCGTGCTTTGAAGAAAGGTTCCGTAACTATAACAGCAAGTACCTTAAGTGGGAAGAAGGATACTGTAAAGATAAAGATTGTCTCAGCTAAGACAGAGAAGACGATAACAGCGAAGGATCTTAAGAATGGAGTAGTTGAGTTGTCGAATACAACCTACGATATTCTTACCATCGATAGTAGTGTAGGAAATGCTGAGGTTATTCTTAATAATATTAAAGTAAAGGATACGCTTTACATGGAGGCAGATGCTGCTTATACAGTAGTTGCAAACGACTCTGAAATTAATAAAGTAGTGGCACTTGAGACTGCTTCCGAAATCGTATCCATGGCAATAGAGAACGAGAAGAAGCCAGCTACTCCGACCTTTGTAGCCGGGAAAGGAACTCTTGTAGTTACAGTCGATGCAAGAGGTAATGTATCGGTAAAGCAGGAAGGGGAAGCAAAGATTGGAACCGTTACTGTCAATCGTTCCATCAGCGGCAGCATATCCTTAAGCCTGGAAGGCTTTGAGGGTAAACTGGTCGTTAATACAATCTCCAATGCGGATATTGATATTTCAACCAAGAATTGTTCGATCGAAGAGACAACGATCAGTGGAGCGTCTTCGGGACAGAAGCTAACTCTAACCGATGATACAACCAATGGAGCATCCTCTAACCTTGGCAAGATTAATGTCGCAACTAGTGCAAAGCTTAGTATCGATGTTCCGGCCAAGGAGGTAGTAATCACAGAGAAAGCTACCAATGCACTCGTAACCTTAGAGAAACCTGTCGAGAAGGTAGTCAATGCAGGAGCTTCAACAAAGCTTAATATTAATAATACTGTAGGCAGTGTTGAGTCAGCAGGAAATAACTTAACCATGAAGGTTGCTGCTGGTTCTACTATCACAAAAGTAGAGCTGACCGGTAGCTCCTCCTCTGTTGAGGTAGCATTAGGCTCAAAGATTGAGTCTGTTGTAGCGAAGGGAGATAATACTGCCATCAGCGGAAGTGGCTCTGTAGCTTCTGCAATAGTGGAAGGCAATAATGCCAATATTACAACAAAGGATACCAAGGTTACCGTAGGTTTAAGTGCAACAGGAACCAAAGTAAATGGATCCGAAGTATCCGCAGGAACCACTACTACTCCTACACCGACGACAACACCATCGACACCATCGACTCCATCAACACCATCTACCCCGTCAACCCCGTCAACACCATCAACACCGACAAACCCGACAACACCAACTGATCCATCAACACCCACACCCACACCTCCTACTCAGGGAGAGAGGCTTATCATCAGTAATCCGGGAGATGTATTCTGTGGAACTCCTGTTACGATGGTAGCTGACAGTACCGATGTAACCTGGTCTGTCTATAATTATATGGATGACAGTAGTGGCTATGCAGAGATTGATGCTAATACCGGTCTACTGAAGCCGATCCAGGCCGGAACGGTAAGAATAGTTGCTGTATCCAAGACAAATAGGAACAGTTACGGTGCAGTAGATCTAGTTATTCAGGGTAAGAAGTTTGTCAAGATGCTGCCTACAAATGATATCTACCTAGACAACGATGAAGGTTTGGCAAGCATTCCTGAATTAGAAGCCTCTGGAAAGCTACCGTCCAAAGTAACACTGGTTTATGAGACAGGCGTTGGCAATGAGACGGAGAACATCGAAGTAGAAGTGGCTAACGATTACTGGTTTGGCGAATACAAGGGCACTCTGCCGGGTACCTATCTGATAGAAAGATATGTCACCGTTCCTAATGGTTATGAACGACCTACTGATCTGTATACTGATGTAGTAATTCATGTTAATGTTCCTCAGACGGACAACAGACTTTTTGTCACTGGAGCAACACCTATCTCAGCAATCAACCTCAGTACGGATGAACATTTAGTTAATATTAATAGTGTTTTCGGCAAATATTTATCCCAGCTTCCGGTAACCTTACAGCTATCCGATGGCTCCACCAGAACAGCACCTATTACAGGAATGTATGTAGATTCTGCGCAGCAGTTCAATGGTTCAATTCCAGGGACCTATAAGGTGGACCTGGGAGTAGATCTACCGGCAGGGCTTAATTACAGAAATCTTCACACCTTCACTACAAACTATGCCTACTGGTATGATGATGACACTTATAAGATTACTGTTACGATCAATGTAACTACTGCTCAGACCCCGGACAGTGGCTCAGGCTCAGATATCACTGCTCCTGCAACCACACAGACCAAAATCACTCCGGTCAAGACAGTAGCTGCAATCGAGTCAATTGTATTCACAGGCATGCCTGCAACAGTAAATTATGGTGATTTCCTGGATTTAAGCCAGTATGTGACTGTAAACACAACATCAACGATGCCTACAGACCAGAGAGTTCTTTGGTCCATTGATGGATCTTCCAGCTGGAATGGCTTTGCAGCGATTAATGGTAGAGGAATAATGAATAGAGGTGGAAACCGTATCATCAGAGCAACCTCTGCTGTGGATGCCACAAAGTACGCTGAAGTGACGGTTACTGTGTCAGGATCAGCTATTACCGGTTTCGTTCCTTTTACACCCATCAATGTCACAGAGGATAGGGGAATTACTAGCTTTAGGACATTATTTAATACACTGCAGAGAGAGCTTCCTTCTACTGTAACTGCTACTACAGCCAGTGGAAGCAGTATAGTAGCAATCAGAGGCTGGGTATTACATACTGCCTCTGCAAACAGCTTTACATTAAAGCCTACTCCTGATACAGGGCTTTCTTATACTTATGAACAATTACCAGGGCTTCAGGTTCTTCTGTCTGTTCCACAGTCCGATCTCCGTACTGTAGTAACAGCAATAGAGCTGGAAGAGCCATCGATCACCATCGATGAGGATAAATATGCGAATACGGAAATGTATCTGATAGAAGCATTATATATGAATTCTAATGTTACCTCAGTACCGGTGTTAGCAACCCTTCAGAGTGGAGAGACCATACAGATGAATTGTGGCATTAGTGGATACTACATCCAATGTCCCGAATCTAACATGATTTACCGTGGAGAACCAGGGAACTATGTATTCCATCTGACACTTGCTTTACCGGACGATTATAAAGGTCCCACTTCTGATACAATGAGAATAGAGCTGCCTCTCACTATAACAGTAGAACAGACAGCCAGATACAATGAATTATGGGTATCACAACTGCCGACCAAGATGATCTATACAGCAGGTGAGATGTTTGATTTCTCCGGAATCATTGTTATGCTAAGAAATTCTTTAGTGCGTGAGGATGCTAATTATACCTATATCTCATCAGACCAGCTGTCTGCCTATAATCTTAAATTCTATATGTATGATGACAAAGGGGATGAAGTAGATATCACTAAGACAGCCTTGACAAAAGAATTGAGTGGTAGACATGTTAGTGTTCGTAACCTTACGAATCAAGCCTATACCTCCTTTGGACCGATCAAAGTAACCGACTAAATGGGTCAGGGTATCACGCAAGTACATATGAGTAAAGCTTAAGGGTATACTATTACAAGAAGTATCGGCCTCACCAATATGGTGGGGCTGATTTACTAAGTTATGATACAGAATTACCGCCTAAATTCGCAGTTTATCTCAGTATGTAGGAATAGTATTATAATTAATACAAATTTTCGTAAAAATTAAAATTATTGTTTTTTTTTATCTCCATATGAGGTATAATCAACATTATTATAAACTGACTGTCTTGTCAGGTGAATTGGCAGGAAAAGTAATATTATTGATCAGCGGAATGTGTATAAGCAAAGATGTCTTGTATTTGGATAGAAATGAGGATGAAGTATGAACATGATTAAAGTCGAAGACCTTGCTTTTGAATATATAAGACGGGACGAGAACGGCAATGTCGAGTCGATTAACCGAGCCATCGATAATGTATCTCTGGAGGTAAAGAAAGGAGACTTTATCGCAATTCTTGGTGCGAACGGCTCCGGTAAATCCACCTTAGCAAAGCACATTAATGCGATTCTTTATCCAACAGAAGGCAGTATATGGGTAAATGGATTGAAGACCTCAGAGGAACAAAATCTCTGGGCTATCCGTCAAAGTGCGGGAATGGTATTTCAGAATCCGGATAATCAGATTATTGCTACTGTAGTGGAAGAGGATGTAGGCTTTGGTCCTGAGAATCTGGGTATACCCACAGATGAGATATGGGAGAGAGTGGAGAAGAGTCTGAAGGCGGTAGGCATGCTGGAATTTAGGCATCTTTCTCCCAACAAGCTATCCGGTGGACAGAAGCAGAGGGTGGCTATAGCCGGTATCATGGCCATGAAGCCGGAATGTATCGTACTGGATGAGCCGACTGCAATGTTAGACCCCAATGGCAGAAAAGAGGTTATTGCAACGGTAAGAGAGCTGAACAAGAAGGAGAATGTAACGGTGCTACTCATTACCCACCATATGGATGAGGTAATCCATGCGGATAAGGTCTTTGTAATGGAGCATGGGCATGTGGTTATGGAAGGAACACCGAGAGAGATATTTTCCAGGGTAGAAGAGATTAAGGGATACCGGATGGATGTTCCTCAGGTTACTGAGCTGGCTTATGAGCTTAGCAAAGAGGGCTATGATATTCCTGCAGGCTTACTAACCGTGGAAGAGCTTGTTGAAGCGATAGAAGGTCTAAAACGATCAAGTATGGATTAGCCTCAAGGAGGCAGTATGGAGGTTATAAGTGCAGATTATATTTGATAAAGTTAATTATGTTTATAGCGGCGGCACTGCCTTTGCCAGACATGCAATCAAGGATATCACCTTTACCATCAACAAAGGTGAGTTCATAGGTCTGATCGGTCATACCGGCTCCGGCAAATCCACCCTGATCCAGCATATGAATGGATTAATCAAGGCATCCAGCGGCCATATCTATTTTAATGGTGAGGATATCTATGATTCAAATTATAAGCTGACTGCACTCCGCAGTAAGGTTGGTCTGGTTTTTCAATATCCAGAGCATCAATTATTTGAAACAACGGTATTTAAGGATGTGTTATTTGGGCCGACGAACCTGGGTCTGGAGAAATTAGAATGCGAGCTTCGCGCCTATGAGGCACTTAGGATGGTTGGTATCAGTGACGAGCTACTAGATGCGTCTCCCTTCGAATTGTCCGGTGGACAGAAGAGGCGTGTGGCGATAGCCGGTGTTCTGGCTATGAAGCCGGAGGTACTAATTCTTGATGAGCCTACTGCTGGTCTTGATCCAAAGGGCAGGGATGATATCTTGGAGCAGATAGGAAAGCTGCACAAGGAAAGCGGACTTACGATCATTCTGGTTACACATAGCATGGAGGATGTGGCTAATTACGCTGACCGTCTATTCGTTATGAATAAGGGGGAATTGGTCTTACAGCATTCAACGAAGGAAGTTTTTGCCCATTATAAAGAGCTGGAGCAGATGCATCTGGCAGCACCTCAGGTAACCTATGTTATGAATGCCCTAAAGGATCGTGGATACCCGGTCAAGACCGATGCCACAACCATAACAGAAGCAAAGAATGAGATACTTGCGCTACTTCGCGCAGGTAGATAGGAAGTGAGACATTATGATCAGAGATATTACCATAGGACAGTACTATCCCACCAATTCCATATTGCATCGATTGGACCCGAGAGTAAAGCTGATCGGAACCTTTCTGTTTATTATCTCGCTATTTATATTCCAATCCCTTTATGGATATATTGTGGTTACGATATTTCTTGGATCGGTAATTCGATTATCGAAGGTGCCCTTACGTTATATTCTCAAGGGACTGAAGGCTGTCGTGATATTGCTTTTATTCACGGTATTCTTCAATATGTTTTTCCTACCGGGTGAGCCCCTCCTAGAGTTCTATTTTATTACTATTACTAAGGAAGGCTTAAGAAGCGCCATTTTTATGGCAATCCGTCTGACCTACCTGATTATCGGTTCCTCTCTGATGACCTTTACGACGACACCGAATCAGTTAACGGACGGTCTGGAGAAGGTACTGCGGCCCCTAAATCGCATTAAGGTTCCGGTACATGAGATTTCTATGATGATGTCCATCGCACTTCGCTTTATTCCTATCCTTCTGGAAGAGACCGATAAGATTATGAAGGCGCAGATGGCAAGAGGAGCGGATTTTGAATCCGGTGGTATCCTAAAGAGAGCAAAGAGTCTTATCCCTCTACTGGTACCCTTATTCGTATCAGCTTTCCGCCGTGCCAACGATCTAGCGATGGCCATGGAAGCCAGATGCTACCGTGGAGGTGACGGCAGAACCAAGATGAAGCCCTTGCGATATCAGAGCAAAGACTATGTGGCATACCTTTGTATGCTCGTATATCTGGGAGCAATCATCGCAGTGAATCTGATTGCCAAGGCATATCTATAAACAAATACGACGGAGGTTTGCAGCCGCTATGAAGCGTGTGAAACTGGTTATTGCATACGATGGGACAAGATACTGTGGCTGGCAGCTGCAGCCCGGACAGCCTACAATCGAAGCGGAGTTAAACAAGGCCTTATCTGAGCTTTTGGGAGAGGAGATAGTCGTCATCGGAGCCAGTAGAACGGACTCCGGGGTTCATGCACTGGGGAATGTGGCAGTCTTTGATACGAATAGCGCTATACCGGCTGAGAAGATTAGCTTTGCGCTAAATGTTCGACTACCGGAGGATATCCGAGTACAGAGCTCTACCCAGGTAGAGGATGCTTTTCATCCACGCAGGACAGTCAGCAGGAAGACCTATGAATATCGTATCTTAAATCGAAAGATTGCTTTACCCACTGAGAGGTTGTATTCCACCTTCATCTATTATGATTTGGATATTGCAAGAATGAGGGAGGCAGCAGGATATCTGATTGGAGAGCACGATTTTAAGAGCTTCTGTTCCGTAAAGACGCAGGTGACAGATACGGTACGGACGATTTATCAGCTGGATATCAGACAGGATGGGGATATCATTATCATCTCAGTAACCGGTAGCGGCTTCCTGTATAATATGGTTCGGATCATAGCCGGAACGTTGATAGAGATTGGTAGGGGTGCCTATCCTCCGGAGAGGATCAAAGAGATGTTAGAGGGATGCGATCGCAAACTGGCAGGGCCAACAGCACCAGCCAATGGGCTGTGTTTAATTAAGATTGAGTACAATTAAGAGAGACAAAAGAGAAATGGAGTGACAGGTATGTTTGAATTTTCAACCGATTTAGTTAATTTAAATGATACATCAATATTACTTCGATTATTAATGGCTATTTTATGTGGTGGTATCATTGGATTTGAGCGTGGAAAGGCAGGTCGTCCAGCAGGGCTAAGAACTCATATGCTGGTCTGCTTAGGCGCTACCTTAGCAATATTGACGAACCAATATGTATATCAGACCTTTGGTGTCAGTGATCCGACAAGACTTGGTGCACAGGTAATCTCCGGTATCGGTTTCTTGGGTGCCGGTACGATTATTGTAACCGGTAGACATCAGGTTAAGGGTCTTACTACGGCCGCTGGTCTGTGGGCTACAGCCTGCATGGGTCTGGCGATCGGAATAGGATTTTATAAAGCAGCGATATTAGCGTGTATCCTGATCTTCTTCTCAACAGTTGTACTTCATCGCCTTGATAATTACATGCTAGCGAAATCCAAGGTGCTAGATGTATACATAGAGTTCTCAAAGTCAGCCTCCATAACAAGCGTACTCGAAAAGATGAAGCAACAGAATTACACCTTAGATACCATAGAGATGGTAAAGCCCTCTTACGGCTCGGATGCATTGGCAGCCGCAATTTTGACCCTGCGGTTAAAGCAAAAGAAGTTAAAAATCGATGTTATCTCATCCATCAGTGAGATTGATGGCGTAAAGTTTGTGGAAGAGATTTAATGTATTAATAAATATATAATGCGCCGTTGAACCAAGAATATGGACATGCTCCCCATGTGGCAAACAGTATTTTAATTACTGTATGTCACATGGGGAGCTTTTTATGTGGTAGGAAAAATGGACTATTATTTACTAGAATGGTAAAATTAGTAAAATCTTATAATAATTGTCAAATCATTGTTGACATCTGGAAGTTAGGTAACTATAATAGTGATTCAAGATAGAAAAATCTAACATATTTGGTAATATTCTTACAAGTAAATTATTGCTAAGTGTGACTGCTTATGTCAGCAATGAGCAGAAGGAACTCGTTAGGATGTGACAACATCTTAACAACAGATTTATAAGATACATAAAGTGGGGGAACTATTATGGAACGATTCTGGATATCTTTGGTTGACTTCTTCTCTTGGAATAATGAGAGTTATAGCCTGAAGGAAGGGACGCTTATTCTTGTACTCGCTATTCTGATCATAGCTTTGACCATCAGCTTTGTGGTAGCGAAGAGAAACCATCTTTATGGTGGTATGAAACACTATGATGAAGCGATGAATGAATCAGAATAGCTACAATGATACATAGGCGGAATGAGGGTACCTTATGAGGAATAGTAAAGGTCGAGTGACAAGTTTGATTACTCTAATCGTTGATGTGGTAAGCATTCTTACTGCATTCTTTCTGGCAGCATACATAAGAGGAGGAATAATTCAATCAGGGTATTTTAGTGTCATATATAGCAATGCCCTGGTTGTATTGGTACTTACGAAGATTATCATCAATAATATTGATAACGAGAAGGATCATACCTTCAAGCGTGGGTATCTGGAAGAATTCCTACATATTATAAAGAACCAGTGTAAGTTGGGATTAGTTCTTTTTGCTTATATGTTCTTCACTAAGCAAGGGAGCGAGTACTCAAGAATATTACTGGGACTTTTCTTTCTATTGAATACGATGATTAACTATGTTCTAAGAAGTTATATGAAGATCTATATGCTGGTCTTATATAAGAAGAGCTCGAATAGCAGCAAGGTTATGCTTATTACTACCTCTCGCAACGCGCGTAGGACCATACGGAAGATTCGCCAGGAGTACGATTGGCAGATTTATGTCACCATGATAGCCCTGTGGGATGAGAGCCGAATTGGAGAGAAGATCGAAGGGATAGAGGTTGTAGCTGATCGAGAGACCCTTTTTGAGGTTGCGAAGCGGAATGTGGTGGATGAGGTGCTCATCAATATACCGCGTAACATCAAGATTGATCTTGAAGCTCTAGTACTTGAGTTCGAGAAGATGGGTATCGTAGTTCATCTTAATCTGGATATCTTCGGTAATATTAATCTTAAGGAAAAGCGGATTAATAAGCTGGCCGGTCACAATGTCGTGACTTTCTCCACCAATATGTTCGACGCAAAATATGAAATGGTAAAGCGCCTTATCGATATCATAGGCGGATTGGTTGGGTGTGTTGCCTTGTTCTTACTTACCCTTTTTCTGGCACCGATTATAAAGTTGGAATCCGAGGGGCCGGTCTTCTTCAAGCAGACGAGAATCGGTAAGAACGGTCGTAAGTTCACGATCTATAAGTTTAGATCCATGTATAAGGATGCGGAACAGCGTAAGAAGGAGCTGGAGGCTAAGAATGAGATGAAGGGTCTTATGTTCAAGGTGACGGATGATCCGAGAATTACGAAGGTAGGTAAGTTCATCCGTAAGACCAGTCTCGATGAATTCCCTCAATTCATCAATGTACTGAAGGGAGATATGAGCTTAGTCGGGACGAGACCCCCCACTGAGGATGAATTCCTGCAGTATGAAGGTGCTCACAAGAGAAGATTGATGCTTAAGCCTGGATTAACAGGGATGTGGCAGGTCAGTGGTCGAAGTGATATCACGGACTTCGAGGAAGTGGTGAGGATGGATCTGGAGTATATTGATAAATGGTCGATTAGGATGGATGTGAAGCTGTTGTTTAAGACAGTAGGAATTGTGGTGTTTGGAAGAGGGGCGAAGTAGGAATGATATATGTATATTTTGCCTTACATATTGTGGTCTCTAGTAAATTGGTGTGTATGGTGATTATAGCGGGAATTAATTATTTCTGATGGGTTCAAATTGTAAGTGGGTTCTTCTACGAATAGATGAAGCTGAGTTTTTACTACTAGGTTGTGGAAGCTGGTCACCGTTGTAATAAAGTAATGACTACTTTCATAGAATGATCTGCCGAATGGTATTAAATGACCTAAAGTTATTTGTATATATAAGAAAATAACAGGTGCTGATGCATACAACAAAGATCGCAGCAACCGGAATCTTTGTGGTAGGAATTAGAAGTGAATTAAAAAACTGTTAAGTTTGATTGGAGACAATAAGATGGAAACTCTTAAATATACAGTACTGATGTCTGTTTATATTAAAGAAAAAACAGAATATCTTAAAAAGAGTATACAGAGCATACTTGATCAAACAATTCCACCGGATGAGTTTATTATAGTAAAAGACGGCCCATTGACGGATGACTTGAACTCTATTATAGATAAATTTGTAACAGAGAAACCAGACTTATTTAAAATCATCACTAACAGTAACAACCTTGGGCTAGGACCTGCGCTTGCGAAGGGCATTAAGGCATCAAGAAATGAGTTGATTGCACGTATGGATTCTGATGATTATTCGGTTAAAGAACGTTGCGAGAAGTTGCTATTAAAGTTTAAGGATGATTCAGAACTAGAAATAGTAGGATCATTTGAGGCAGAGTTTATAGATGACATCAACAATACTGTGTCGATTCATAGAGTACCTGAAAAACATGATGAAATCGAAAAGTTTATGCATAGAAGATGTGCGGTCTTACATCCGACTGTAATGTATAAAAAGAGTGCAGTTTTAAGAAGTGGCAATTATCATTCAGTACCATTGTATGAGGATTATGATTTATTTGCTCGCATGATTCTTGAATATGGTACAAAAAGCTATAATATTCAAGAGTCTTTGTACTATATCCGTACAAGTGAAGATTTTTTTAAGCGACGTGGAGGGATTAAGTACGCTAAAACTGTACTGGCGTTTAAGTGGAAGCAGTATAAACGAGGATATATGACCATACATGATTTCTGCATTAGTGGCCTGGGACAAGCATTCGTGTCTATTTTACCAAACAAAATGAGGGTACATTTTTATATGACATTTTTAAGGAAGTAAAGGAAACTATGAAAAAAATCGGGATTATTACTCAGCATAGAGTTGTAAATTATGGGTCAGTGCTTCAAACATACGCATTGCAAAAGAAGATAAATGATCTGGGATATCAGTGTGAGGTAATAGACTATTATCCAGAAAGATTCACACCGGTAGGGATGTTAAAGCGTATTAGGAGTAAGGGCAATATATATAGAAAATATTTTCTTGTAAGAACCGTAGCGAGAATTATTATTTTACCTTCATATGCCATTCGTTTTATTATGTTTTCTAAATTCTTGGAGAAATATATTAAAATGACTGAAAAAACATATACCTCGGATCGTGAACTTTACGATGAGACTTTTGATTATGACATTTTTTGCACCGGTAGTGATCAGGTATGGAATTACGGTTGGAATGAAGGAATAGAATATCCTTATTTTTTGGCTTTTGCACCAGGTAATAGCAGAAAGATATCTTACGCTGCTAGCTTTGGAAAAAGCTCACTTTATGAATCTGAAATTTATGAAACAAGAAAACTTTTAAAGGTATATGATGCTATTTCTGTTAGAGAAACATCTGGTGTAAAAATTGTCGAGAACTTAGGCATAGATAATTGCAAAAATGTATTAGATCCAACATTGCTTCTAAATAAAGCAGAATGGCGTGATTTATCGTCTGGGAAATTCAAGAACGAAGGATATATTCTAACTTATAATCTAAACAGAAATATTAAAATAGATAAATACGCAAAAAATTTATCCCAAAAAACAGGGCTGAAGGTAAAGTATTTAAGCTATCAGTTGCATGAATTCTACAAAAGAGGGAAAATGTATTGCAACCCAAAAGTTGAAGATTTTTTAGCTCTTGTTGATGGAGCACGCTATATCATTACTGATTCATTTCATGCAACTGCATTTGCACTAAATTTCAATAAGGAATTTGTTATCGTATATCCTGAGAAATACAGTTCTCGGCTTCAGAGTGTGCTGGAGATCGTCGGTTTAACAAATCGTGTTGCAAAAAATGAACATGACTTAGACATTATCGATATAGAAGTTAATTATAATGAGGTTAATGAGATACTTGATGCAGAAAGGCAGAATTCTTTAAATTGGCTATCACAGGCTTTGAAAGGAGATATAGAACTTGACCATTAAGCATTTCCTGAAGAATAATAGCAGGCTATTAACATCGTTAATGAAAAGTATATTCGCAAAAAAAATACCAGTATATATTCCTGTTATAAGTGGAGATTATTTGAAAGGTAGATGTGCTCTTATTTCAGGAGGAAGTTCTGGAATCGGATATGAGATTGCAAAATTATTTCTGCAAAATCAATGTGATGTTGTGATAACGGGAAGTAATCAGAAGCGTATTGATGAAGCTATTAGAAAAATAAAACAGGAATCAAATTGCTGTAATATTGATGGTGCAGTAATAGATATATATGATGCCAAAAACATTAGCGCTGCTTTTAATAGAATTGTCCAAAATCACCGAATTGATATTCTTGTTAACTCTGCTGGTGTGATAGCGTTAAGTAGCTTTGAAAGAACGGATATAGATGAATTTGAAAAGGTACTAAAGGTAAATATAGAGGGAACATATTTTCTTAGTGAATGTGTGTTTAATTATATGAAAAATCATAACATAAAGGGGAATATTCTCAATATTTCTTCAACTAGTTCTACTAGACCTGCAACAAATGCTTATTCCATTTCTAAAGCAGCTATGAACTCCTTCACGAGAGGCTTGGCGAAGAAAGGAATTGATTGCGGAATAGTGGTTAATGCAATTGCACCTGGACCTACTATGACAAAGATGTTATCAAAAGATAGCGAGGATGACGTTGCCTCATCACAGTATCCTTTGAATAGATATATTTTACCGGCAGAAATAGCGAATTTGGCACTGTTTCTAGTGGCTGACACAGGAAGAATGATAATCGGAGATACCGTATTTCTCTCAGGTGGGATTTCTACAACGACAATTGATGATATTGAATATTAATAAGGAGATTGAAGATGTATACAGAATTAAAGTCCTATCAATATATAATCGCAATGCTAAAAAACTATGGGGTGAAAAATTTGGTTTTATCAGCAGGTTCAAGAAATGTTCCATTTGTACATTCAGTTGAAAAGGATCCTTATTTTTGCTGTTATTCTGTTGTTGATGAGAGAAGTGCGGGATATTTTGCACTTGGATTGTCACAAGAAAAGAATGAACCTGTGCTGATTTCATGTACAGCATCTACTGCGTCCTGTAATTATTATCCTCCGGTTGCAGAAGCTTATTATCAAAATGTTCCCATCATTATTCTAACTAGTGATAGGGATCCTCATATGTTAGGACAAAGAGAAGATCAGATGATAGACCAAGTTAATATGTTTGATAGACATGTAAGAAAGTCTGTAAATTTGCCGATTATTCAGAATCAGGCTGATGAGGAGTATTGTATCCGGCTGATTAACGAGGCGTTTTTAGAATTAAATCACAACGGAGAAAGTGGCCCTATTCATATCAATGTTCCTATGGATTCTTATAATAAAACATTCAATGTTAAGGAACTTCCTATAGTTAATGTGATTAAGAGAATCGGTGTTCTTGAGGAGAGTAAATGGAAAAGTAAATCGGAAGAATTGTTGAAATGCAACCGAATAATGGTTATCTGTGGGCAAAAAAGTTATGTCTCAGATGAACTAAAACTACAGCTGAGATGCTTTTATAAAAAGTACAATTGTGCGATTATTGTAGACCATATGTCAAATGTTGAACTTGAAGAGGGAATAAATTCAATTCTTACTTTTGATGAAAATTATATAACATCTGATAAAATGAATGAGCTTATGCCTGAAATCGTGATTTCTTTCGGCGGACATGTGTTTTCTGGATTAAAGAATCAACTACGAAAGAATCATTTTAAATTTGAACATTGGCTGATTTCTGAAAGAGGAACAGTTTGTGATTTATTTAAGGGTTTATCTACTGTATTTGAATGCGATCCAGAATATTTTTTCAGAACAATGAATGAAGAGGTAGGTGATTGCCAAAATAATAATGAATATTATTCTGCATTAGCCGATTATAATAGGGCAGCCGAACTTCCGGAAATACCATACTCAAATGTTTATGCAATAAAAAAGGTTGTAGAGAATATCCCCGAAAATTCATTATTACATTTAAGTATAAATGATAGCATTCGGATTACAAATTTCTTCAGTTTGAATCCTAGCGTTAAAGTATATGCTAATATTGGAACTTACGGAATTGATGGATGTATGTCATCATTTATTGGCCAGAGCGTTGCTTCGCCCTCTAAGACAGCATTTTTGGTGATAGGAGATTTGTCCTTCTTTTATGATATGAATTCTTTGAAAATTAATTCTCTGGGAAAGAATGTACATATTCTACTCTTAAATAATCGCGGAGCGGCAGAATTCTATTATAATGGATCATGGGTAGATAGTTATAGTGATTTGCACACATCTGCTAGGCATGATATTAAAGCTGAAGGATGGATAAAGGAAAATAAAATAAAATACTATTCAGCACAAAACAGGGTAGAATATGACAGTATTGTAGATGAGTTTATTAAGTCTGAAGGTCCGGTGGTGTTAGAAGTGTTTACAGAAATGAGTACAGACGCAAAGACTATTCACGATATTTATAAGTTCAGCAGACCATCTGATGTTAAATCAACTATCATTAGATCTGCTAAAGAGATTGTAAAGAAAAGTATCGGACAAGAAAAGGCTAAGAAAATTATTGACATAGTTAAATCTCGATAAGGATTATGGGGTTGAGGAATCTGAGTTATTTATATTCTTGATAGGTGTCTTTGTTGTAAAACAACCATATGATACGATGTGTTTTAAGTAAAGAATATTGGGGGATATGCGCAGATGGATTATAGTAAACCTATAAGAATATTACAGGTTATACCAGATATGCGTTCTGGTGGTGTTGAAAACTTTATTATGAATCTATATAGAAGTATTGATAGAGAAATGGTGCAGTTTGACTTTGTTGTTCATTATAAAGAGAAAAAATTCCTTGATGATGAAATAGAACGATTGGGCGGTAAAATATATAGGTTTTCTCTAAGAAACGATAATAATTTGATTAAATATATTATAGATCTCAATCAATTCTATAAAAAGCATCGAGAGTATAAAGTTGTTCATTGTCATTGGAACAGTATGGGCTTCATACATCTTTTTGTGGCAAAGATTAACAAGGTTTATGTAAGGATAGGTCATAGCCATAATAGTTCTGCGGGAATTGGTACTAAAGGCAAAATTAAAAAATTAATGGTTAAGCCATATAAATATGTAACGACATTAAATATGGCTTGTTCGAATAAAGCTGGGATATTTTTATTTGGGAATAAACCGTTTGAATTTATTCCAAACGCTATTAATGTTAATAAATTTAGATATAGTAATCAAGCTAGAGAAAAAATCAGGAACAGTCTCAGATTGAATAAAGATGATTTTTTGATAGGACATGTTGGTCGGTTTAATACGCAGAAGAATCATAGGTTTTTAATCGAAGTATTCAAACAGATATATCAGCTTAATCATAAGGCATATTTGATTATGCTAGGGGAAGGCGAGCTACTTGACACTGTAAAAAGGCAAGTAAGGGAAAGCGGACTTGAGAAGAATGTTTTTTTTGCAGGAGTACATTCCAATATGGAGGATTACTATTCTGCAATGGATATATTTCTACTACCATCACTTTATGAAGGACTGCCATTAACTGCTGTTGAATCGCAGGCGAGTGGTCTAGATACCTTACTTTCTGATAGTATTACGAAGCAGGTTAAAATTAATGATAATGTATATTATTTGAGTAATAAGAATGTTCGAGATTGGTGTGATATGGTTATAAAATGTGCTCATGGAAAAGTAGATAGAACATATTTAAACGATGTTGTTGAAAGGACTGATTACAATGTAGATAGGTTGGTAAGTAAAGTTCAAGAAAAGTATGTAAGACTATATACGGCTGGACAATAAACAAACGTGATACATTATATTTGAAGCATATTATAAAACCATATTATGTAATAAACATTTGAATGAATGAGGTTCTATATGATTTGGATAAAAAGTCAAACAATAAATCCAGAAGTGACGGATTATTATCTTACAATTATAGGTGAAGCATATAGGAGTAAGAATCAGGAGGTACGTTATTTCTATGACTGGAGCGAATACATTCCTCAAAAAGGTGATATTACAGTAGTGACACGATATAAGGAAGTCTTAAAAATGATTCTGGGAAGGAGAAGGTATGTTTACTGGGTTCAAGGTCTTTTACCAGAAGAAAATTTCGCACAGCTAGCGAATAAATTTAGAAGAATAATTTATGAGCTAATTGAAAGAATTCTCATACTAAATACTCTAAAAGAGGGAAATTTTTTTTTGATGGTCTCAGAAAGAATGAGACTTCATTTTGAAGTAAAATATAGACGTAAAATAGATAACTGTTATATCATGCCATGTAACAACGATGTAATCTATAGGGATAGTTTTTATACCCCGGGCAAGTATGAGAATGATGTTTTTTGTTATGCGGGAAGCCTTAATGTCTGGCAGTGCATCGATGAAACATTAAAACTTTACAAGAAAATTGAAGATGAGAGAAAGAATACAAAGCTATTGCTTTTAGTTAAGGATAGAGAGAAAGCAGAAAATTGGCTAGTAAAGTATGAAATAGAAAACTACGAGATTGATTTTGTGCCAATAGATAGATTACCTGAGAAATTAAAGCACACGAAGTACGGTTTTATCATTCGTGAGGATTTAGAGCTTAATAGAGTTGCGACTCCCACAAAGCTTATGACATATATGGGAAATGGTGTGATTCCAGTTTTGAGTAGCTGTTTGGAAGGGCTATTGGAAAGTGCGGATGAATCACAATACATAATTAAAATAAAAGATTTGAATGACCTAAAACCGATATTTAACATGATGGATAGAGAGATATCTGCGGATGCTATATTGCAAGATTATGAACAGATTTATAATAATCATTACAATAGAGAAAAACATATAAATGATATGGCAAGTAAATTGCCGATATAACGGTCAGCAGATAATATCTCTCAATAAGTGAGGAAAAAACGATGAAAAAAGTAATGCTTGTGTTTGGTACAAGACCGGAAGCAATTAAGATGTGCCCATTAGTTAATGAATTGAAATTGAGAAAATGTATTGAAACCATAGTTTGTGTCACTGGGCAACATAGGCAAATGCTAGATCAAGTATTGCAAACATTTAATGTTGTTCCTGAATATGATCTCTCGATAATGAAAGATAAGCAAACGCTTTTTGATATTACGACGAATGTCCTAAACAGGATTAAGGAGGTACTGGAGGAAGTAAAACCGGATGTGGTTTTAGTTCATGGAGATACCTCCACAACTTTTGTGACCGCATTGGCTTGTTTTTATCTGCAAATTCCTGTTGGCCATGTGGAAGCTGGGCTTCGTACATACAATATTTTCAGCCCGTATCCTGAAGAGTTTAACAGACAGGCGGTTTCGATCATCTCTCAATATAATTTTGTACCCACGATCAGATCAAAGGAGAATCTCATAAAGGAGGGCAAAGATGAATCTAAAATTTGGGTCACAGGAAATACGGTAATCGATGCATTAAGGACCACTGTAAGGGAGGATTATACCCATCCTGAGCTTGACTGGGCAAAGGGTAGCAGATTGATTTTCATAACCGCACACAGAAGAGAAAATCTAGGAGCTCCGATGCACAATATGTTTCGGGCAATTCGCCGTGTTATGGAAGAGCATCCTGATGTCAAGGCACTTTACCCTATACACATGAATCCAGTTGTTAGGCGGGCAGCAGAAGAAGAACTTGGTGGTTTTAATCGAATTCATATCTGCGAGCCAATGGAGGTCATTGACTGCCATAATTTAATGGTTAGAAGTTATCTTGTACTGACAGATTCTGGAGGGATTCAGGAGGAAGCACCTTCTCTTGGCAAGCCAGTTCTTGTCATGCGTGATACAACAGAAAGACCTGAAGGGATTGTAGCGGGGACCTTAAAACTTGTTGGTACAGATGAAGAGGTGATTTACCAGAATTTTAAGGAACTTCTTGAAAATACTGACGCATACGAGACGATGGCAAAGGCAAACAATCCATATGGTGATGGACATGCATGTGAGAGGATCGCTGATATTATAGAAAATTGCTGATTGACGAATAGAGGTTGGAAGTCATGGAGATATATGCATTGTATTTACCTCAGTTTCACGAGACAGAGGAAAATAATAACTGGTGGGGAAAGGGATTTACAGAATGGGTGAATGTAAAAAGAGCTAAACCGTTATACAGGGGGCATGTTCAACCCAAACATCCGATAGATGACAATTACTATGATCTGTTGAATAAGGAAACGGTAGAATGGCAAACCAAGCAAATGCATGAGTATGGAATAGATGGTTTTATTTACTACCATTATTACTTTAATGGAAAATTACTTCTTGAGAAACCAGCGGAAAACTTGCTGAAGTGGAAAGATATCGATCAATCCTTTTTCTTTAACTGGGCAAATCATTCGTGGTGTAGGTCCTGGAACGGATCAAAAGAGATTCTGATGGAACAGACATATGGTGGCGTTGAAGAGTGGGAAAAGCACTTTAACTATTTACTTCCCTTTTTTAAGGATAATCGTTATAAAAAAATAGATAATAAACCTGTCTTGATCATATACGACATCAATTTCAAAGAAAAAAATGAGATGTTTGAATGGTTCGATCACTGGTGTAGGGAGGAAGGCTTTGACGGCCTATATTTAATTGAAGAGTGCTTCTCAGTATTGAGCAAGCAGTATCAGCAATTTGCTACACAAAAGAATAGTGTTACTCAGAAGCTTTATTTAACTCAACCTCTAGTGGGTAGATCTTTATATAATCATAGAAACTCTAGTATTCAAATTTTTATGGAAAAGTTGATAAACCGTTTGAACCAAAAGGGAATAATTAAGATTATAAAGAAATACAGTGGAGATGATCTTCTTAGTGCTATTATGGAGAGAAAGGAAGAAGACAAAGATATTATACCGGGACTTTTCTTTGAGTGGGATAATACACCCAGACATGGACATCGTGGATATATTATAACATCCGTTTCCAAAGAAATATTTATACGTTACATGAATTACTATAAAAATTCAGATTTAATGATTATAAATGCTTGGAATGAATGGTGTGAGGGAATGATGCTTGAACCCTCTCAAGAGAATGGGTATAAGTATTTGGAATGGATACAAGAGTGGAAGCAAAAAGATAAGTGATAATATTATCATAGATAAAGGATTTATTGGTTTTTCCTCCAAATCTTATATGTAATAAAAATGTAATAGCAGTACCTATTTAAATGATGTATAAATTAGGAGTAACTAATGAAGATAAAAGGGCGTAATATTAAATTTAATATATTGCTTTTTTTTACATTGCTATATCCCATAATGCCATCCTATTTTCGCTTGTATGGAATAATTGGACAGCTATTTATGATGTGTATGGTATTTGCACTTCTACTGTTTTTTAATCGTTTCCATTATCCAATAATACTAGATATGAAGTTTAATGGTTTAATGGGGATTACATATCTATGGGCAGCAGTATTTGGTTTATTTTCTGTGATTTATGGAAATACATACGGAATCATTACATTTGTTGTTCCATGGATGGGCATAGTTCCGTTCTTTATCAGGGAGATAAAGACTAAAGAGCAATTTATTAAAATTATTGATTCACTTGTGGTTATAGCATTAATGGTGGCTATACTAGGTCTATTCGAAGAAATTACTACAGTAAATGTGTTTAGTTTTTTAAATTCAGATAATTATATTTTTGATGCTGGGGCTCGATTGGGCTATAGAAGAATTTATAGTTTTGCTGCGCACCCCATTACCTACAGTTTATATTGTATGTTTATTGAAGTTGTAATTTTTTATAGATTAACGTTGCCAGATACAAAACGGAAAAAATTGCTAATAGTTACTTATATAATAGTTTTCTTGTCAGCAATTTGTACTTTCTCCAGGTCTTCTATAATATTGATAATTTTGAGCCAAGTTGTATTATTGTGGCTCTGTGGTTACAGACTTTTTTTAAGAAGAATGATAGAAGTAATTGTATTTACAATTTTAGGCGTTATGTTTATTTCTTTTGCAGTCCCTTCTATAGGACAGATAATCAATAGTAGTATGGTTTTAGTATTAGCCGTGTTTAGTGATAGCTATGCAACTAAGTTGGCTGCTATGGGTTATCAGTGGAATTCTAAGGGGGTCGCAGATAGATTTATTTTATGGAAAATAGTATTTGAGAAAATGAAAGGATATTATTTATTAGGGCATGGACCTGGAGCAACGTTAACTAATACGTATGTATACAATTCATTAGGAAATAAAATAGAAAAAACATCAATAGAAGTACAGCCATTACTCATTTTGTATAGATATGGTCTGTTAGGTATGATAATGGAAGAACTACGGAATATTCAGCAATTATTTATCAGTTATAAAACAATGAATAGAAAGGCTTCGTGGGAAGGAAAAATCGGATTTAATAAGGCTTGTTTTGTTTTGTTTGCTTTATATTTTGTTGCATTGTTTACGGTGAACCAAACAGATACAATTAGAATTTATATGATAATATCGTGCGTGTTTATATCCTATAATATCCATGGGAAGTATGAATGTGAACAAGTGTTATGACAATGGGGGTGGATAATCTCACAATGGTTCAACAAAAGATCAATTATAAAAGGATTAGTACATATTATCTTGTTGGGAATGTTTTCAATAAGGGAATGGCTTTTATTACAGTTCCTATATTTACAAGAATTTTGTCTACAACAGATTATGGAATCATTACAACCTATAATTCTTGGATTTCAATTCTATCTATGATCATTGGATTCGCGATGCACATGGGTATACGTGCTGCATTTATTGACTATAGAGAAAAAATCGATGATTTTATGGCTGTGACTACCACTTTTACGATGGAAAGCGGGATTATTCTAAGCTTTATGGTTTTATTAGTCGTAAATTTTATAAATGTTAATCTGAGTACTACACTTATTTTTTTGTGTTTGTTACAAGGAATATCGGTCGCATTGATGCAAAATTATTCGATGTACTTGATGATGCAATATAGGTATAGGCTCCGTACCGCCTTTATGATTCTGCCTAACCTTCTATCAGCAATCATTTCAATCATTGTTATTCTCTTTGTTCTCAAGACTGATCTATATCTAGGAAGAATTGTGCCGACAGCACTTATAAACATCCTTTTTTGCATATTAATTCTTATTCTTGTTTATAAAAGAAGTTGTAGTTTTCATAATAAAGAATATTTGGATTATGGTTTAAAAATTTCTATGCCGCTTGTTTTGCATGGAATCGCATTGAATATATTGTCTCAATCAGATAGAACAATGATTACTTTGCTGGCTGATGCATCTCAAACCGGCATTTATAGTTTGATTTATAATTTTAGTATGATTGCCACCGTTATAACCACATCACTTGAAGGGGTATGGGTTCCTTGGTTTACAAATAAATATAAGAAAAACGAGATACAAGATATAAATAGATTGTCTTTAGATTATGTTCATCTTATGACATACATTATGGTAGGGCTCATTTTGATAGGACCTGAAATTGTGAAGATATTGGCTTCTAAAACTTATTGGCAAGGAATAGTGATTATACCCCCAGTAGTCTTGGCTAATTACATGATTTTTTTATATACTTTATATGTGAATGTTGAACACTTTCATAAGAAAACACAGTATATAACAATTAATACTATTATTGCCGCAATGACAAATGTTTTGCTCAACTTCTTGCTGATTCCGAAATTTGGATATATTGCTGCGTCATATACCACATTGATATCATATTCATTGGCCTTAATTTTACATGCGAGATACGTAAAAAAAATAAATAAAGAGCTATATCCGATTTCTATTATGATTCCGTCTATGCTCCATGTGATTGTGGCTACCGTTGTGTTCTATTGTTTGATGGATTTATGGCTCCTGAGGTGGATTATCGCAATTGCTTATTCTCTGATTGTACTGGTTATCAATAAAGACAGGCTTCTGCTTCTTTTGAAAACAACTAATAAGTAACGCGCTATGCAAGGAGGATAGATAAATAATGAGAATCATGTTACTAGGATTTGAGCTCGAATCATCCAATAAAGGATGTGAAGCACTTAGCTATTCAATTATGTCAGTATTAAACAGCTTGAAATCTTTTCAGCCACTCGAGGTAGTTGTGATCAATATCCATGACTCTATGGGCGATTTTCCTAAGATCTATTCTGATGTCAAGTTTACCAACATTCGTATGCGTGTAAAGCGTATTGAATTTTGGAAGCGCTTAAAAAAAGAGCTAAAGGATTGCACAGCTGTCATTGATATCACTCATGGCGATAGTTTTACTGATATCTACGGGAAGAACTGGTTCGCAACAACAACATTAGTAAAAACATTTATAGTAAATTCTAAAACTCCCCTGATTCTTATGCCCCAGACATATGGACCTTTTAATACACAATGGGCAGTTCTATGGGCAAAGTATGTTATCAAAAAAGCAGATCGAATTTATACAAGAGATACTTTGTCGTATGATTATTTGAAGTCCTTAGGAATTATGAAGGATGTCGTTAATACATTAGACTTAGCTTTTTCATTGCCATATAAAAAGGAGGATAAAGTTGAGGAAACAATAAATATTGGGATTAATATATCAGGTCTTTTATGGGATGATTGCGAAAAGGAAAATAGATTCGGTTTGAAGACTAATTACTGCAATTACTGTAGAGAACTTATCAATCAATTATCACAGAATCCCAATTTTACGATTGCTCTGGTGCCTCATGTACTATGTGATAACCGAGAGGGCGAGGAATTTTTTGAAAATGACAGTAGGGCAATTAGAGAACTAATGAAGGAATTTCCTAAATGCAAATTTCCAAATAACTTTAGAACTGCTTTGGATATTAAAAACTATATTGTTAATTTGGATATTCTGGTTGCTGCTCGTATGCACGCTTCTATTGCAGCGTATTCCGCTGGGGTACCGGTTATTCCGTTTTCATATTCTCGAAAATTTGAGGGTGTGTATGAGGATTTGAAATATTCTTATGTTGTAAATGGTCTTAAACTGAGTACACAGGAAGCGCTGGTTGCAACCTTGGAATATATAGACAATAGGGAACAACTTGCTAAGAACGAAATTCCCGGCAGGAATAAGCTGCAGGCACTTCAGTCTGAGTTTGTAAAGGATTTTGCAAGCACACTTGAATTACTTCGAAAAAAATAGTGTTATTAAAGTGAGGAATATTATGGGGTTATATACGGATGAAAGAAATGCTCAAATTATCATTAAATTATTAAAAGATAATAATATTCGTAAAATAGTTGCTAGTCCTGGAACTACGAATGCTAGCTTTGTAGCCAGCTTACAAGGAGATTCATTTTTTGAACTTTATTCGGCTCCTGAAGAACGAGTTGGAGCATATATTGCCTGTGGAATGGCTGCTGAAAGTGGTGAGGCTGTTGTCCTCACCTGTACTGGGGCAACTGCATCAAGAAACTATATGCCTGGGTTAACAGAAGCATACTATAGAAAATTACCCATATTAGTAATCACATCATCGAGGAGGAGTGCATTTATCGGACACAATATCGATCAAGTCACTGATAGAACAGTCCTTCCTAAGGATGTTGCTAATATTAGCGTGCAAATGCCGATTGTCCACGATGAAATCAGCGAATGGCAGTGTATTATTGCTGCAAATAAGGCAATACTAGAATTGTTCCATCGTGGTGGTGGTCCAGCTCATATTAACCTAGAGACAATTTACAGTAGAAATTCTGTAAATGAGATACCGCCGGTAAGATGCATAAAAAGGTATGTGTATGGTGACACACTTCCTGTGATTGATAAAGATAAAAGAATTGCCATCATGGTTGGTAATCATCATCTATGGACTGAGGAATTGTTAGAGGCAGTCGATCGATTCTGTTCTTCACATGATGCGGTTGTATTGTGCGATCATACCAGTAATTATTATGGAAAGTATAGAGTATTTGCAAGTTTGCTGTCAAATCAAGCACATTGGAGAGCTTGTTTTCAGAATGTAGATATTCTCATTCATATTGGTGAGGTTTCTTCCTCGGATTTTAATATAAATACCAAGCAAGTGTGGCGAGTAAATCCTGATGGAGAATTGAAGGATACTTTTAGAAAACTAAAATATGTATTCGAATTTGAAGAAGTGGACTTTTTTAGATCATATATTACTGAAAATACCGAGCAAATTGGTTTCTATCGTGAGTGTATGGAGGAGTATCGTGCTGTGTACGAAAACATTCCAGAAATTCCTTTTTCAAATCTGTGGATGGCGAGCGTGACGGCAAGAAAATTACCTGATCATGCAGTTTTACATTTGGGCATAAGAAATAGCTTAAGAACATGGAATTATTTTGATACAAGCAAAACCGTGACTGCGTTTTCAAATACAGGTGGATTTGGAATAGATGGAAGCATCTCTACAGTTGTAGGGGCAGCATTATCAAACCCATCCAAAATTTATTTCTGTGTTTTAGGCGACTTGGCATTTTTCTATGATATTAGTGTTTTTGGTAACAGACATTTTCCGACGAATATTCGACTATTAGTAGTGAACAATAATATTGGATTAGAGATGCGAGGTAGATTTACTTTAGGACACAAAATAGCAGAGGGGTTAAAGGTTGATGAAACTCAATATATTGCTGCAGGCGGTCATTATGGGCAGGGAAATCAGGTTGTAAAAAACATGGTCGAAAGTTTTGGATGCAAGTATATTTCTGCATCTAATAAAGATGAGTTTACCCAACAAATCGAGTATTTTGTAAGTAATCGCATGTACGACAAAGCAATTGTATTTGAGACATTTGTAACGGTCGAGGATGAGGAAAATGCCATTGAGTCTGTTGAAAACCTTGTTGGAGATAATTTGAAAGGTGTTAAATCAACTGTCAAAAAACTTATAGGCGAGACCACCTATGACTCCCTAAAGAAAAATTTAAAGAAAGCTTTAAAGAGAACGATATGACAAGGGGAACTGTTTATGAAAGTGTTAGTTATCGGTGGAACGGGTGCAATAGGAACTCCACTAATTGAGCAGCTTTCCCAGATAGAAGGTGCTGAGATATATGCAACTTCAAGAAAGGAAAGAAAATCTAGCGGTAATATAAAATGGATTCAAGGAAATGTACACAATGATTCATTTTTGGATGGTTTACTTAATATAGAGTATGATGCTATTTTCGATTTTATGGTATATGGGTTAGAAGAACTAAAGGGAAAGCTCCCTTTGCTTTTGAAGAGTACAAAACAGTATTTTTTCTTTAGCTCAAGTAGAGTCTATGCAGATTCATTAAGCCCACTTACTGAGGATTCGCCCAGATTATTAGATTTCTGTAAAGATCAATGTTATTTGCATACAGAAGAATATGCTTTAGCTAAGGCAAGAGAGGAAAATTTGCTTTTTTCTAGTAAAGCTACAAATTGGACCATTATCAGACCTTACATTACATATAATACGGAAAGACTCCAATTAGGCGTATACGAAAAGGAAAATTGGCTTTTTCGTGCATTACAGGGAAGAACGGTAATTTTTCCAAAGGATATTTCTGAAAAGAATACATCATTAACCTATGGATCAGATGTGGTTAAAGCGGTCATACAATTGATAGGTAAAAAGGAAGCGTTGGGCGAAGCTTTCCATGTAGTTACCGATGAACAGATAACGTGGCAAAATGTATTGGATATCTATAAGGATATTGTAAAAGAAAAAACTGGCATAGTAATGAAGATAGTACAACCAGAAAACTCCAATGATTTGCATAAAGTGTGGCCGTACCCGTCTCAGATTTCATATGACAGATTGCTTAATAGAAGCTTTAATAGTAATAAGATCATTAAAATAGCCGGAAAAATTGACTTTTTGAGTGTTAGAGATGGTCTCGAGTATTGTTTAGGTCAATTTCTAGATCATGTCAAATGGAGAAGTCTAAATATAGCATTTGAAGCTTGGTCAGATAAACAATTTAGAGAAAAAACACCTTTAAGTGTTATTCCTGGAAACAAAGCGAGGTTAATGTATATAAAGAGTAGATATTTTTTGTAGTATTTACATAAATACACAGTTACGTATTTTGGTACATTGGTTACTGGGTATCTGGTAATCCGATTATGAATCAATACGGATATTATTAATGCTGGACCTAGTGTGCTATTAAAACAGAATATCGAAGCCAACTGTTCCTAGGAGTGTCCAAAGAGAGAATACATGTTTTGTTCCTGTTACAAAACTGGTTAAAGTATTATTAAACAATATTTGGCTATAGTGTAGATGTAACTTTAGTTGCTGATAGAATATGTTTTGACTCACATCGTTTCAATTGACTGAATGGAGCTAGAGGTGGCGTTAACAGCCAGAAACGGCTATATGAAAGGAGTGGTGAGGATTATTACCCAATTGGAAGAACGTGAGATTAATTTACATATACATACAAATATGCCTTGACTTTTCCTCGGCTTCCAATTATTATGTAATAAATGACGCATGATTGTCAGAGATATACAGTTTCAGCGGGGAAGCTCCGAGGATACCGAATGTAAAATATTTATTATTAAGGAGAGGATATCATGTTAAGCAGAATTTCCAACACTTGGCGAGCTGCAGTAGCAAAAGTATTCGTAGCAGTTATGGTGCTATTAGCCGTAGCAATCATACCTACCTATACTGCTCAGGCTGCAAAGGCTCCAACATTATCTAAGAAATCAGTGAATATACTGGTTAAGGGCTCTTATGATTTGAACATTAAGAATAAGATTAAGGGTTCCACTTATGTATGGACTAGTAGCAACGAGAAGATTGCTACCGTTAACAAGTCAGGTCTTGTAAAAGGTAAGTCCAGAGGCGATGTAGTGATTACCTGTACAGTAAAAACACCTGATAAGAAAGAAATAGTACTTACTTCTAAGGTTAAGGTAATAGCTGGCGCAAAGGAATTTGCGATTAAGAATAAGGTGTCTGTTTTACTTAAGGGTCAGACCTATGATTTGAATAGAACCCTGACACCCTTTACCTCCAACGATGTTACTACTTGGACAAGTAGCGACACTTCCATCGCGAAGCCAGATAAGAATGGTAAGTTCACTGCTTTAAAGGTGGGTACAGTTACGATAACAGGTACAACAGTCAGCGGTCAGTCAGACTCAGTGACAATCAAGATTTATGACGAAGATGGTTCAGTAGCAACTCAGGCAGAGTTAGAAGAACTGCTGAAGGCAAAAGTATCAAAGATTACTTTAAGAACCAATAATTCAGTTACCTTCACAATTCCGGAAGGCAATTATAAGAATGTAACTCTGGCAGTTGATGCTCCGAATGCTGATGTTTACAATAATGGTGTATTCAAGGCTGTTGAGATCTATCAGGTAGCACCTTCTACCTATCATGAGAATGCCAAGGGCAACAAGCTGATCATCAGATCCTTCTCAGCAAGTATCGAAGTATCGAAGGATGCATCCGTTTCGATTGAGATAACCGCTGCTGGTGCGAAGGTTACCATTAAGAACAGTAATGGCGAGATAACTGGTATCGTTATGATGAGTGCGGCTGATCTTAAGATTGAAGGAGAATCAAAGAATCCTATCCCGGTTGAGATCAAAGCAGAAGGCGCAAAAGTTACTACCAGTGTTCCCTTGGATGTAACCGCTAGTGCGAAGGCAAACCTTACTCTTGAGAAGGGTGCTGAGAAGACAACGATCGCGGTAGATAAGAAAGAAAACGTTCCTACTATAACAGGTGATGTAACAATTAGTGTTACTGTGGGTACCGGATCAACACAGGAGAAGGTAGATGTGAAGGGCACGCCTATCACAGGAACCACTCCTACTCCTTCAGCTCCCATTACCGGTGGCGGTGGCGGTGGTGGTGGAGGTACCGACACACCAGTTAATGCACCTTATACTGTTACCCGTGTTGACGGTAAGACAAGATATACATTGAACAGACCGATTACTTCAATCTCAAGAGTTAAGATTAACTATATTGCAGAGATTAGTGTAGACGGTGATATGTTGGCTGTACTCCTCAGATTCCTGGATGATACGGATTCTCATAGTAAGTGGCTGGCTAGCAATGAAGTTACTAGGACCTATGGTATAGCAGGTAACGAGTATGTGATTCATGCATCGGCAGCAAGTGGCGATTCCAGAACCATCACTCTGGTCACTACACCTATGGGATTATTCGATGGTAGAGAATATACAGTTACTTTAAATACCATTAACCTTGCTCAAAAGACTGGTAGCTTTACCATCAGAGGTGGTAACAAGTACATTACAGTATCCAAGGTTAGTAGTAACGTCTTAGATGTTGAAACTGATATCTCAGGCCTTACCTTTACACCGGAATTCTAATATCTACAAAAGCATATATAATATTTAATTTCCCAAAGGATTTTTCGCAATCTGCGGAAAATCCTTTGGTTATACTAGGGGGATGATGATGAAGAGAGTAATATTTATTATTACTTTCGTTTTTTGCTGTTTACTCCCATCTGCTGGTGTATATGCCGGAGATCTGAATGAATATGAGCTGCAGGTGATTGCGGAAGCGAAGAAGGTCTATGTGTACCAGGGCAAGGAATACCGAGTATTATCGAAGTATATCGATCAGCTGACGTCTTAT
Organism: Bacillota bacterium; assembly: GCA_023411555.1. GTDB lineage: Bacteria > Bacillota > Clostridia > Lachnospirales > Lachnospiraceae > Mobilitalea. The sequence continues at coordinate 4,888 of JAEYOQ010000040.1, read as the reverse complement.
CTAAGTCAGGACGATGTGGATATAACAGCTGAACAGAGAGACAAAGCCCTTCAGACAGCCTATGACAGCATCGAGCAAGGGGTACTAGAGGGATACCTGGTTCCTGTAGAGGAGCAAAAGCCAGAGAGGGAAGCAGAGACAGAGCTGACGACACCAGAGCAATCAAGTACAGCGAAGGAAGAACCTTCTCAGGCACCGCTTCCGGAGCTTACACCGAAGGTGGCTAACAGGGAGGACGCAGAAGATATCGTGTCCGTGAAACCGGAAGAGATCGAGAAGCTTTTTGAGGTCATCCCAGAGAGAGAGACGGAGAAGCTAGCTAATCAGGACGTAGTTTCGGATGAATCGATTATTACAGAGACGGGATTTAGTATGAATCATACATTATACGTGATAGTGGGGATATTTATTTTTATGATATTAGGATTTATAGCAACAATTCGTCTGGACTACTTCGCTCAAAGCGATGAGTAATCACAATAAAAGAATATTGATATACATAAAGATGATAACCTTATTCACAGTACTAGGGGCAATTGTTCTATACATCGGAGGCTCACAAGTCGCTGCTTATATCATCGGAACCGGTAATATGCTAATCTATATGGGAGCACCGATGGATTTGAAGGCGAATAGCACCGATATATCCTTGCTGATTGAAGAAGGCGACAATTCGATTCAGGGCGAAGGGCGGATTGTTGTTGAAGAAGCAAGAATAGGAATAATAGAATGCGAGCGAGTGGCATTGTCCGCACCCTTGTATGAAGGTGATAGTAAGGAGATTCTTCTAAAAGGAGCCGGACACTACCAAGGGAGTGGTCTCCCAGGACAAGGTAAGGTGATTCTGGTTAGTGCACATGATACCACCTTCTTCGCTCCTCTGGAGAGAATTGCTGTTGGCGATGTAATAAAGGTTGTTATGGAGGATAAGGATTATTACTATGGTATTACCTATACCAGAGTTGCAGATAAGGATGATAGTTCTGCCTATGATCTCTCTCAGAAGGAGGAAGGGCTGATACTATATACCTGTTATCCTTTCGGACAATTACTAGGAACGAGAAATGACCGGTACTTTGTCTATGGTAAGCGATTGTCAGATACAGCAGAAGTACAGGAGGAGCAAATGGATGAGTCTGAAGACTAAAAAGGCAATGGCAAAACGGCTGATTAGCTGTATCTATTCATTTATTCTGACCTTGATCTTTGTTGTCTTATTCATCTGTTCGGGGATAGGCATCGGCCTATTGAATAGACAGGGTGTTATTCGTAATCTGGATAAAAGTAATTATTATAGAGAGGTATACGAGGCATTGTACGATAGAGCAAGTCGTGATATAGAAGCGGCAGGTTTTCCAGCATCAGTACTGGAGGAGGCTATCACCTTGGAGAGAGTGTATATCACCGGTAAAGGCTATCATAATGCTATACTGAACACCGAAGCTACACCACTTAAGACAGAAAAGTTGAAAGAGACTCTTGATCGTAATCTGAGGCAATATCTGATGGCAAAGGGTGTGGAGCCGGACCAGCTGACATCCAGTCTGGAGAATTTGCTTCAAACAATTGAGCAGGATTATAAAGACGCAATCGACCTACCTATTCTTATAACAATAGCAGCATACAGGTCGAATTATGTTAAGGGCCTTCTCTATGGAATGCCCATAATGATATTACTGGTCGGTTCCTTGTGCTATCTCTTGCTGAGAATCTACCGCAATAGCTATATCCATCGCGGTATTCGTTATATTACATATGCCTTGATGTCTGCTTCTATCTTGATTTCTTCAATGGCTGGGTATCTCTTAATAACCAAGCCTTACCTGGGTATCAGCGCTCAGCCGGCATATTATCATAGCTTTTTGATTGAGTATCTTCATTGGAGTATCGTTATATTTGTCTATATCGGTGGTATGGGCTTTGTATTATCACTGATTCTGATGTCGTTGGTAAGTTATCTTAAGAACAGAATGAAAAATAATTAGGAATTATGGAAGAGAAGAGTATGGTTAATGGTTTTGTTGATCTTCATTCGCATATCCTCCCGGGGGTAGATGATGGTTCGAGAAATATTGAGGAGACAATCAGGATGCTGGGGATCGCTTATGCGGAGGGTATAACGACAATCATCGCAACACCCCATTATATGGCGGGGGCCAAGAATATTCCTGCTGAACAGCTAAGGTCTCTATGTAACGAGGTTCAGAAGGAGGCTATGAAGATTAATCCGAATATGCGAATATTACCCGGCAATGAGATCTATTATAGTGAGTCTGTACTGGAAGCAATCAAAGCAGGAGAGGCACTCACTTTGGCAGATTCCAGATATATCTTAGTAGAGTTCTCCCCAAGGGAAGCCTTTAATAATATGTTCCGGGGACTATCTGGTATGATTAGCGCAGGCTATCTGCCTATTGTTGCGCATATAGAACGATATGGCTGTTTACATAGAAATAGGACTAAGGTAGAAGAGTTAATTAATCTGGGATGCTATCTTCAGATGAATGGCAGCAGTTTGATTGGTGGTCTACTGGATTCGAATGCAAAATATCATAGAAAACTGGTAGATCAGGGTTTGATACATTTTCTCGGAAGTGATTGTCACGATGACAAGGTAAGAGTTCCAATGATGGCAAGAGCCTGGAAACAATTACATAAGAAGTGCGATGAAGAAGTATTGAATCGGATCTTTAATGAAAATCCTTTCAAAGTACTAGAAAACACTTATATATAAAGGAGCTTGACATGGAAAAGAACTTCAATGATGAAATCGAAATTGATCTGATTGAGTTGCTATATTTATTAAAGACAAGATTATGGATTATTCTCTTAACAGCGGTGATCTTAGCATCCGGAGCGGGCTTAGTCAGTAGCTTCCTGATTACCCCAATGTATCAATCGACAGCAAAGCTATATATCTTGACAAAGTCTACCTCTATAACTAGCCTGGCGGATATTCAGCTGGGAACACAGCTTACCCAGGATTACATGGTTTTGATTAAGAGCCGTCCTGTAGTGACGAAGGTCATCGATAATCTTGAACTGGATATGACTTATGAACAACTAGTTAGAATCATTACGATTTCTAATACCTCGAATACCAGAATTCTAGAGATAAAGGTAGAGTATCCGGATTCCTATATGGCAAAACGTATCGTAGATGAATTCGCTTCCGTATCCAAGACACAGATTGCCAAGATAATGGATACGGCAGAGCCTACTGTCGTGGAGGATGGCTATGCTTCACCCTATCCCTCCAGTCCGAACATCAAGAAAAATATCCTTATAGCAGCACTGGTAGGAGCGGTCTTATCGTCGGGTGTCATTATTGTTCTGCACCTGATGGATGATACCTTAAAGACCTCGGAGGATGTGGAGAAGTACCTTGGACTAACGACCTTAGGTTTAATTCCGGTTGAACAAAGTAAGGACAAAGGTGGCAACCATAAAAACAAACAACGAAGGAAGAAGGCACTTGCCAGGAAAGGAGAAAGGTAAGAAGCATGAAGAACATATCATTTTCTAAAAGACAGGCATTAGATTATAGAACAAATGAAGCATATAAGACCCTTAGGACCAATATTCAATTCTGCGGTGATGATATTAAGGTAATAGCTTTAACAAGCTGTACGCCAAATGAGGGTAAGAGCAGTGTATCCTTTAACCTCGCAGCTTCCATAGCGGATGTAGGGAAGAAGGTAATCTTAATTGATGCAGATTTGAGAAAATCCGTCTTAATAGGAAGGTATCAAGTTGGTGAGATCCAAGGAGGTTTGACCCATTATCTTATCGGAGAGAAGAAACTGGAGGAAGTGGTATACCAGTCCGATATTAAGGGAATGGATATTATATTTTCAGGTGCTACCTGTCCAAATCCGGCAGAGCTTCTTAATCATGCAAGATTTATGGAAATGATTGCTCACTTTAGAGAAATCTATGATTATATCATTATTGATACACCACCCTTGGGATCTGTTATAGATAGTGCGATCATAGCTCAAATCTGTGATGGAGCTATTCTTATCATTGAATCGAATATGATCTCTTATCGTTTCGCACAGACGGTAAAGGAACAGCTGGAGAAATCCAACTGTAAGGTACTTGGCGCAGTACTGAATAAGGTTCAGATGGACAAGAATGGGTACTACGGCAAGTATTATGGGAAGTATTACGGAAAATACTATGGAACCTATGGACGGTAATAGCAAACATAATATATTAATAAGGATACAAAAAGCTCCTGGAAGTTTATTTCCAAGTAAACGGTAAACCATGCGTACATTTCCGATAAGCTCTATTCATGAGATAATATCGTAAAAAGTGTAAAAAGTTGTACAAGTTTTTACACTTTACACGAATCTACCAAGGAGGTTCTCATGAATACACAATTAGTAGCGAAGGAAGTTAAACTTGCCCAATGGAATGCTCTTGTTCAGGAATGTATGTCCAGCGGTTTGAAAGTGAAAGACTGGTGCCAACAGAACAATATAAATAAGGATGCTTATTACTACTGGCTACGGAAGGTACGTGAGGCTGCATGTGATTCTATAGAGTCAAGCTTCGTCCGTGTTCCAGATCAATGTCTCCCATCTTCCTTCCATTCCTCATTCTCAACGGAACTCACGATATCAATAGGTCACATTACAATCAACGTCAATTCTTCAACGCCACAACATCTTATACAATCGACCATCAGAGCGGTGACTAATGCTGAATGACGCATCTTGCTTTTCACAAGTATACATCGCCTGCGGCTATACGGATTATCCGAGAAGTATTGTTATTCGAGAAGAATGCTGTAAATGATGAGTTTTACAGCATTCCACCTACTATAATCTCAAATAATATTTCTACTTCCTTGACAAGAATTCTGGCATCTCATTCTTTG
>JAEYOQ010000036.1 GCA_023411555.1 Bacillota bacterium | reverse complement strand
TTCCTTTTTATATTAATATTACTAACACTGGCAACCTCTGTCTCAATCATTCCGTCTAAAAATTCTACTTCATATGGAAATTCATCCCCACCGGAGTATATAATGCTTGCTGCCATCATCATGGCATTATCCCGGGTCTTAATGTTCTGCTCACTGGTTGTAATTGATATCTTATCACCTAATAATTTATCAAAATAGCCGGCAACCTGATGAACGCCATATCTATCCGGATAATCATGTAATAGTTCCTGTGTCAGCTTTTTCTTCTCCTCCTCCGATAAGGAACTCAGAACAATTGCACCACTCTTCATATTCGGACGTCGCTTCTTTCTTCGTTCAATGGATTTCCTACCGATATACTTATAAGAAGATAACTGAAAGCTTTTTGAAAGTTCAGTAAGAACCATTTGTCGTTCTTCGGTATCCATATCCTTTAACAACATCAACAAATCGTTCAAATACGTCTGCATATTGGTGTTATTGCTGATTACCATCAGTATTCTGGTAGAGTACAGATTATAATAACTATTTATCTTTTTATCTATGTAATCCATTTCCTTTACATAGTCATAACTGATAAATCCCTGTATTTCAGTAAATTGTCCATCGATAATCTCTCTTGCCTGATATTCCTCCACCTGTTTTAATTTCTCATACTCATGAATCATATTTCCATATACATCTGTTTTCATAACCTGCCTGAGCATCTTTTCAATTTCTTCTAAATAGCCTGGAATCAGTCCATCTTTCTTTATGAAAAAATAATCATTAAAAAACAAGTTCATCATCTGGTCTTTAATTAAAAATTGTCCAAAAGTGTTCACTTCCGTCATCTTTATGACTATTCGCATGATCGTACGTATGCTATCTTTTAGAATTAAAAGTTCATTCTTTAAATCTGAGACATTATCCACTAATGGCACTAAAATATTAGAATAGGGTCGAACTGTACGCCCATGCTCCGCATCTAAAGCTGATTTTAAAGTATCATAGATGGCAAATATATGATTTGTCAGTGCCCCACTGGTATCACGATTAAAGATGCGCTGAATAGAGTCCATTATTTTTCTACAATATGGCGTAACAGATGCAATGTTATCTCCGTTTCTCCCGATTTCTCTTTCCGAAATCCAGCCACAAAGCCGAAAGTATCTCAATATCGCACTTGCATTCTCCGTTTCAGATTTTTTACTGCTTATATTCTCAGCACCTTTATCAATTCCTTCTTCATCTTCTAGTGCGTAAGAACAGTTACGTAAATATAAAATGATACAATCCTTGGCATCTGTCTCGTATAGTAGCGGAACAGCTTTTGACTTTTCAATCAACTGCAAAATGCATTCATAATACAATCTTTTATTTTTGTAGCAAAGCGGATTAAAGAAATAATCATATTCCGCATTATCGAATAAAATCATATGTAATACCCTATACCCCATATAAAATTTAATTTTATTTTTCACTTATTGCCTATATCACTATACCCTCACAGTGGTCGATTTCATGTTGTATAATCTGTGCAATCCATCCTGAATACTTCTGGCGCTGCTTCTTAAAATTCGTGTTCTGATACTCCACTTCTATGTCCTTAAACCGTGTGGTCTTCCGAACACCTATCAACGAAAGGCAGCCTTTCTCCATTTTATACAGTCCTGATTGCTTCACAATCACTGGATTAATCATAGCAATATTGGCGAATCCCATGCTTACAGCAATAATTCTTTTATTCACGCCAATCATGTTCGCTGCCATGCCTACACAACCATCTTCGTTCGCTTTTAATGTATCAAGCAAATCCTGAACCACCTGCTTGTCCGCTTCCATAGCTGGTTCTGATTTCTGATTCAGTAAAAGCACATCCTTCATTACAATTACATTCTCATTTTTTTACTCCTATTGGAAAAATTGCAACTTTGACAATCTGCTATTATGTAGCCATCTTAATTTAAGTAACTTTATGTGTTATTTTACAAACATATAATACACTATTAATCATCCATGTAATGTCCTTGATCAAGAATTAAAGAGAAAATATCGTGTTTGATTTCCATATATAATATAGTACAATAAGACATCCGATAATTCTACATCTTTTTCCAATATAATCCTCGACTTTTACACCAAACAACTCTCTTTTCACATTATTTTTTCACTTTCTCCAACACTACTGCAACTCCAGTCCATTCCCAGATACAAACGCCCCATGCTTTTCATCCTTGACTAGAAACTTTTCTCCAGTGTTTTAAATAATTCATCATCAAGTTCCCTTACCACTAATGATCTTCTAGCTCTAATCCAACTTCTCCTAAATATTAGTCTGATTTAAATTTAATTCTCGTAGGCTTTCCTTCTTCTCCAATAAATAATCCCAATTATTAATATGTTTCAACAGCAAAACAGCTAAAATAATACCATTGAATTTCTATGTACAATTTTAATACAAAACATCCTTCTATATCAGAATATTATTACTGTCATAAATAATAATTAATTTACATTCATGAATCGTCTTTCCACTTTCTTTATCGTAATATGGATATTCAATTAACCCCAAAAATCCATTTGAATATAATAACATTTCTTCTTCACTTCGTGAAGTTATAGCATTAACATATACACCTATAGAGTCTTTACCAACATAGATTTTTAATAAATTATTTTCTGCTGCGTAAAGCTCCTCCTCGTTTACTATAATCTTCACCAAACTAGTACTCATAAACCCCTTTTCTTGTATTGGTGCTGGGTGTTCATTCCTATTCTTTTCTACTAATCTATTTATAAATACATCATTAACTAACCTAAATACTACATGTTTTCAAGGTATTCTTGGTGCGCTACATAAAACCATTGCAAAATATCAGCCATTTCTCTGTATAGATGAAACTCATTGTCTAAACCATTCCTCAAGTACTGATTTATTTGCCGGTAGGAATAACCACAATAACATTCTATAGGAGCGTCAACTAGCCCTACCTTAATAACCTTTTTTGAAAGGTACATGACTTTTTTATATGCATCCGCCCAAATACTATAATGCTTGTTCCCCCATTTTTGACTTTCATCAGAACAGGAGAATTATATTCGTCTTTATTTTTCAATTGACCAATTTAATTCTCCATACATTTTTTTACTAATATATTCATTCAGTTTACCCATACATACCATCCTCCATAAGCCATATACTTAACTTATATAATATATACAAATTATACCATCAAAGTATAATAAAGCCGACCAGCTATTTTCTAGTTGGCACAATTAACAAATAATAACAAAGAAAAAGCAGCCAGCGTTTTATCACCGATTGCTTTTTATCATCAATTTCAGCTCTTTCATTTACTAAATCAAATACATTTACACCCTTCGGCGCACAACAACCTATCATATAATCACTTTACAAAGCAATACTAATCAGCGTACAACCTTTAAGGTATGCGAAAAGGTATTATCCCTTCGCACCGTTTCATCTTGTCTACAGAAAAAGTACATATTACTTTGCTAAAAACACAGATACATTTTCTAAATCGCCTACAAAGTGCTTAAACAGGGGATTTACGCGACAGCAAGCAAACCGTCTCCACGTGCACAGTCTCAGGAAATTGGTCTATGGCACATACCTTTTCTACTTTATATCCCTTCGCCTGTAGTACCTCCAGATCTCTGACCAATGAGGTAGGCTTACATGAGATGTATACGATCTTGTCCACTCCAAAATGAATGATCTTCTCCAGTGCCTTTGGATGAATTCCATCTCTCGGGGGGTCCAGAACGATGATGTCCGGCTTATCCTCCAGAGAATCAATTACCTTTAGTACATCACCAGCGATGAACTCACAATTACTAAGTCCGTTCAGAGTAGCATTCTCCTTTGCTGCCTCAACGGCTTCCTCTACAATCTCAACTCCGGTTACTTTACCGGCAACAGGAGCCAGAAGCTGAGCGATTGTTCCGGTTCCACTGTATAGATCGAAGATTCTCTTATCCTTCGTCTCTCCCACATACTCTCTGACCTTCGAATATAATACCTCAGCCCCTAAGGAATTCGTCTGAAAGAAGGAGAAGGTCGAGATCTTAAAGCGAAGACCCAGCAGTTCTTCGAAGATATAATCTCTGCCATAAAGCTGCACGGTACGGTCACTCTTCACTACGTCGGCCTGACTGTCATTATAGGTATGCATGAAACCAACAAGTGTCCCCTTAAGCTTCAGTGCCAACAGCTGCTTTAATAGCTCTGTGAAGACATCTTCGTTCCCAGCGATGTTCTCTTCCTGGGTGGTTGTTATGATATTCACCAATATCTCACCTGTCCTTACTGCTTTTCTTACCAGTAGATGACGCAGATATCCCTTATGAGTCAACTTATGAAAATAATCCATTCCCATTTCTTTGCAGTAATCTAAGACACAGGTAAGGATCAGATTAAAGTCATGATCCACTATTGCGCAGTCATCTGCTGTGATGATATCGTGAAAGCTTCCCTTCTTATGAAGTCCCAGTGCAAGGGGTCCATCCTTATATTCATCACCGAAGGAGAATTCCATCTTATTGCGATACCCCCATTCCACGGGACTTCCGAGAATACCCTCAAAGCTATATTCCTCACATACCTGATCTAGTAACCTTTTTACCTGGCTCTTCTTCATCTCTAGCTGGTTCTCATAGGACATGGTCTGATAGCTGCAGCCTCCGCAGCTCCCAAAGCTCTTGCAGGCTCCCTCTCTTGTCTCCAGTGGGGACTTACACACAACCTCTTTAAGATTTCCCTCCGACTTACCGCTTCGTATCTTTGAAATGGCAAAGTTGATCTTCTGACCGGGCATCGCATTCTTGACAACCACTTTCTCGCCTTCAAGCTCAACAATACCCTTGTTCGGAAAATCAACTCTTGTCACAACACCTTCATATATCTGACCTTTTTTCATCTATGCTATACGAGTCATTCACTAGAAAACTATCTTCTTTGCTGCACTTTCTTAATACATTATTTTTTACAGCTTCCTGCCTCTACTACTCAGACAGGTTAGGGATGACTCTGCCTCCTTCTAATAAAAATATCTCATTTACCGTAACATATTATAACGGTAAATGAGATAAAAGTCTACCTTAGGTTCGTAAACGCTTAGCCAGCTCCTCCATATGATACTGATTAGTACCACAGCACCCGCCGAATATCCTTAGCTTATACTGATCCCGTAGTTTAATCATTTCCTGGGCCAGTTCAACGGGGTCTGAGGTAATAATCTCACAACATCCATCCAGCTCCTCTGGTGAAAGCGGAGAAGCATTGGCCTGTATTCCAGTAAAATGTGTCCGCACAAGCTCTGTCTGATTGAAATCCTTCGATAATGCCATATCTAGATTGATGGGGTGGATACAGTTTGCCATATAGGTTAATGGTTTAGTCCTAACTGAAGTCTCTACCGCCTGGATTGCTTCATGAATGGTGGTTCCATCCATAAGTCTTCCGTTATTGCGTACCATAAAGCTTATAATATAGGGGATTTTCGTGTCACCCATAGCCTGGGCCATACCGATAATCTCAGGTATCGCCGGCATAATACCTGCATATAAGAAATCCACCTGTTCCCTCGCAAATAGCTCTGCCTGCCAGGAGTGGAATTCGTAAGCCTCCTTCTCCGATAATATGTCTGTAGCTTTATAAGCATCACCCTTACATCCCATCAAAGCTCCGATATAGATATCGTCACGGACCTTATCCTCACGAAGGGTCTTTAGTAGCTTCACATTATCTCTTATAATCTCCTTACCGAAAGAGGAATTCTCCACGTTATATCGGTTCGCTCTTCTGGTCGGTGTCATCAGCATGATCGGGAAATTATAGCGATCTGCTATTCCCATATACTGCTCATAGATCTCTTTCATGGCAGCTTTGGCTCGTTCCTCATAGACAAGACTTGCATTGGCTACAATAGGATCCGGATATACGCCATACTCACCTCTAAGCCTCACACCCAGAGCCCCCTCAATCATTATCGTATTGCCGCTCTCAAAGCATTCTTGTAGGTTCATCACTTGCCCTCTCCTGTTCCCGGCTTTTAAGCCCTAATTATCATCTCATTAATTTTTCTCTGAAGTTCTTCTATATGCTTCTTCTCCATATCCTTCATACTATTAAGCTTAGCTAGAACACTATTCACCTGTCTTCTCACATTCTCAAAGCTTGCCTTTGACTCGGTGATACGCGACTGCATACACCAATCAGCAATGAGTCCATCGAAGAAGAAATCAGCAAACTTACCAAATCCATCGGTCTGAAAATGGATATCATTTTGAATTCGGACATCAGCAAGCTCTGCTCGAAACTGCGACAGCTTTCTCTGTATCACATCGGCTTCACTCTTTGCATCATCAATATGAGAATGCTTCATCAAATCACTGACTAAGCCTCCCCCCAACAGATCCCAGGTTCCCCAGCCTTTGGCATGGTCAAGACTGTTTAAAGCACGATCGATATGGCTGCATACCACTTCTCCTGCCCGAATTGCCTCATCAATCTCCGATAGGTTATTCTTAGCGTTACCAAGCTCCTTGGTAAACTGCAATATCTGGTCTCCGGTGTGGGAATGGGAATTCAGCATATGCTCCTTCTTCTTAGCGAACAAACTGTCATAGGTGTGTTGGCTATCCCTATACCTGACAAATTCCTCCTCATGAAGCTTTATCTGTTGGTTTAGCTGGTCTAATTCATTCACTGCCTGGTCATATTTCAGCCTTGCGGAGAGAGCCTCTTTCTGCTCCTTCTCCATCTGCTCTCCCAATTTACCTAGAGCCGAATAGAATAGATGCGTAAGGCTCTTAGCCTCAAGCTTATCAACATCACTCTGCTCCTTCTCCAGTGAACTCTTAAGCTCCTCTACCTTATTCTCTAATTCCTTCTGTTGCTCCCTCAGCTCAGTTAGCATCGCATTAAGCTTATTACGTCGAAACACCTGCTGCTGGGCTTCTTCTAATTGTTGATTGATCTCCTGATACATAGTAATTCCCTCCTAATAACCTGTATCCCGACCTTATTGTAGCATCCTAATTACCAAAATCCCTGTATTTTCACATGAGATACTCACATGAGAAATTAATTCTTTATTCAGAAATAGTCGGTCTTCTTCTATTATAAACGAAATGTTGGGAAAGACCATTAAAATTATCTTAGAATTATATTCAAATCTCTTAGGGTAAGGTTACATTCTTTGTAGCAGCTCTACAATCCATCTCATGGGGCTGGCAAAGCTCAGAATACGAAGTAATCCCGGCATCGCCTCCACCGCTACGAAGGTTCCTCCTAAGATGGCGAAGCATCCTGCCAAGGAGGATGCCGTTACATTGGCGACTACCTCACTCTTACTGAAGGCACAGATTGCTACACCATAGATCGAGCTCATTGCCGCAATCACTAAGGTCAAAATCAAAGCAACCTTAATGGTCAGCGAAAAGCCTGGTTGCAGGAGGGATAACAAGGTTATGCATAATAGGACCTGTATTAAGGTAATCAGCAAGGTATGAAAGAAATATCCCATCAAATATTCTGATTTACGATAACCGGTGTACTCGTATCGGATCATAACCCCACTTTCCCTGTCACGAATGAAAGCGGATGCATGTATGGTTGCAAAGATCATAAATAAAGATAAGACCATAGTAAGGGACCGTTCTGTTATTGACAGACCATATTCATGCAACCCGGTTAGGTTTAGAGGTCTTTTATCCTCTATCATCCGCTGCAGGGCTTCCTGTAATAACTGCTGCCGTTCCTCTGACTGATAACTAATTACCGGTATCTCCCTGAGAGAAACCGCTCGACGATAATCCAAAAGCACATGAAAGCGGCCCATCATCAAATCAGTATTGCTACTTTCTTCGTCGGCTACCGCATAAGATACTCCCTCTGACTGCTCCAATAAAGGATAGAGTTCCTCTTGATTAGTCCAACCGTTCTTCTCATCCTGAGCCTCCAATATTCCGATTCGAAGACTGACTTTATCGAATCGAACCAGTCCAAACAAGCAACAAAGGATGACCGGCAAGAAGAAGGAAAGTCCAAAAAGCATCCTGTGATTCATACTTCTCTTAAGATTATTTTTCAAAACCAGGTAAATCCCCATGAATATATTCCTCCTTCTTAAATAGTTTAGTTGCAAGTATTGTAAAGCTAATACCGATGAGTACACAGATTAGAGTAATCCTCCATAACAAGGAGCTATTGTTATCATAGAGACAGAGGAAGAGGCTTCGATTAAGCCAAGTTAAGGGTGATAACTGTATGACGAGGCTTAATCCATCCTTCAGGGTACCAAAGGGATAGAATACTCCTGCCAGAATCGCCGCCAGTATAATGGGAAGATTCATAAGGTTTTTTATAATAACAAAATTATTCATACCAAAGCCGATATAGAGACCAAGGGCACATGCCGCAAAGGTTTCTGCTGCCAACAGTAAGAACACTTGGGTCAACTTATCACCAATCGGTAATCGGAACAGGAACAGGCAACAAAATAATACAATCAGGTTACAGCAACTAACTAATATCGTTAGGGATAACAGTTTCGACAGAACGATCTGCACCTTATGAAGCGGCGTGAATAGAAATCGGATTGCTGTCTTATGGTAGGCTTCGTCCTTACCGGCGTAGGCAGCACTGATGCTGGCTAAGGCGATGCAAAAAGGTAATATCACTACACTATAATACTGATAGCCGGTAAAGCTGCTTCCATAGCCTGCCGAGGTAAGATATCCTAATAATATAATCATGATCAAAGGGAAGATGATCTGATAGCCAATCAGAAAGCTGTCCCTTCTTCTACGCATCAGATCTCCAACCGTAAGCTTCCATAATATACTCATACTCTTATGCCCCCTCCTCATCACGAAGCTGTGTTCCTGTAAGCCTTAAGAAAATGTCCTCCAGACTTGTACAACCCGGTTCTTTATACTTATTCTTAAGCTCCTCCTTATCCATATCCTCGATCAATTGACCATGATCCATGATTGTAATACGACTGCAGAGTGCCTCGATTTCCTCCAGATAATGTGATACATAAAGGATAGTGGTTCCTCTCTCATTTAATAGCTTGATTGACTCCATGATATGATTTCTGGACTGGGGGTCAATTCCAACCGTTGGTTCATCCATAATAAGCAGCTTTGGCGAATGAGCAATCGAACATGCAATATTTAGCCTGCGCTTCATTCCCCCCGAATACTTTGAAGGTAACTCCTTTCGCTTCTCCCAAAGACCGACAAACTCCAGAGCCTCCTGCACTCTTTTCCTCAGCTCCTTTCCCGAGTATCCGTAAAGGGAGCAGAAGAATTTTACATTATCATAGGCATTGATATCTTCATAAACAGCGATATCCTGGGGTACAACACCGATGGATCTTTTAAAGCCTATCCGTTCCTCTACGGTGTTCTTACCTTCATATACAATCTCACCCTCATCCTTTGTCACCACGTCGATGATCATCTTAATGGTGGTACTCTTACCCGCTCCGTTTGGTCCGAGAAATCCAACGATCTCTCCCTTGTTAACCTGAAACGTTAATCCGTCTACAACCTTCTTATCCCCGTATACCTTGGATAAATTTCTGACCTCAAGTAATGCACTCATAAAAATCCTCCTATCATAAAATTAATCTAAACTCATCTCAAACCGTCTTATCCTTCATCCTCTTCGAGGATATGTCTTTGTATAAAATAAATATATTATATGTTGTATATCCAATGTTGGATATTTGTATTTATATAAGAGCTGTTGCAAAATTAATTACTAGCCGACAGCTCCCTATCTTTATCTCGATGTTACTTCTTTCCTTTAATCTGGCTCTCAAGCTCATGGATTATCTTATCCAGATTCACCACTGCATTCTCGGGATCCTTTAAAATCTCCTTCTTTAGCTTCAACGCATACTGGAGTCTTTGTTCCTCCTCTGAGGATGTACTCTTCTCCTCCATCTGATCAAAATCAATGGTTTTAATGATCTGCTCCGTCCCCTTACTGGCTTCTACATAGTAGTCCAGGTTCGTAAGAAGCTCTTCATGCCAGCGTATCTGGTAGTTCAGACTATCAATGGTCATCTGAAAGCTCAATCGGTTCAGAGCCGGTGCGCTGTCATCTACCTTTATGGTATACCACTGTTCCCAATACTCCTTCTGCTCCTTCAGCTTACCGATGTGGTTATTAATTAGCTTCGATAGCTCCTCCCTTGTTAAGGTACTGAGCATAGGGTCAGTAAAGAACTTCATGGAACCGATATTGGTGATTGGCCTATCCATCTCCTCAGCCATAGCACGCTTTAGTTCTTTTCGTCCAGTATTCGTTATCTCGTAAATCTTACGGACTCTTGACCCAGTGCGTTCTTCTCGAAGAACCTGAATATGCTTATCCTTCTCAAGCTTTGTTAAGGCATAGTAGATAGAGCCAGATTGAATCTTCGTCCATTGGTCCACATTGGAGACCTGAAGGAATTTCTGTATCTCATATCCATGGGTGGGCTTCAGATTCAAATAATATAAGATAAATGCACTAATCATGATATCATCCTTCTATTTCATCATACTTATTATACTAACAATAATAAAAAAACGCTTAACAACTTTATTGTCATAAATCAAAATATCCAACTTTGAATATATTATATGCCCAACATTGGGTATTGTCAATATGTTATTCCTTATCTTTCCTATTCCTCTTTAATCACAGAACACAGCTTCCCCATGGCATCCTTAAATTGCTGCCTATATAGCTCCTGCTCCCTGGTAACGAAATAATGCATTGTGATTGTCATCGTATCCTCTAAGGTAACTACACCGACAATCCGTTTGGCATTAGGAACAGTCGGCGCCACAAAGTGCAGCTTCTCAATACGATAGCTTCCATAGGTACTTGGAATTCCCAGTCTGGTAAGATTAGTAAGCCCTAATCCCCTAGGATTTCCATTATAACGAAACATATTGCTGAAGCTCTCTGCTATCATATCCTGATAATCCGTATATGTATGAAAATAAATGGCATCCATTATAGTAGGTTCAATTTTACTCATGAACTCAAGTACAAAATACTTCCTTCTCATATTGTTCAATTTCATATATATTTCTTCCTGTATAGCTGCTGCATTCTCCCAGAAAGAACTACCCTCCGAGGGTTCATAGTCCAAGGCTAATCCGCTGGTGAAGTTACCCATCCCTTCATAGCCCTCTGGTCGGACACTGACCGCATAGCCGGATTCATTTTCAGACTTCAGAGCAAGAATAAAGGCTGTTGTAATTGCAGTATTCAATGTAATTTTTTTGCTTCGGCACTTCGCCTGTAGCTTGGTCAAGCTCTCCCCAGTAATCATAAAGTCCTCGATAGCTGTCTGGTGCCTATCCCAGAAACGTTGAAACATCGAAAGAAATTCCTCATATCGAAACACTCTTTTCGTCCTGTTCCATTGCTTATTCCACAATCCCACCAATAGCCTGATATGGAGCTTCAGTTTAACGATCTTCGGAAAATCCTTTTTCGTACATATTCTGATTGGCATCCGTTCTCCAATTTCTTCCGGACTGCCCCGAGCAGTCATAATATCACGAAGCAGGTAGGTAATCCCTAAGCCGTCACCACACAGATGATGAGCTATTATAACAAGCTGTATTCCTTCGGCTTTCCGTAAGATAAAGAAACGTACCAGCTCCCCCTCCACAAAGTTTAAGGCGATTCTCTCCTGCTCATAAATCAGCCTCTTCCAATCCTCCTTATCATTGCTTTCTCTTAGGTCAATCTTCACAACAGCCTCTGGTATAGGTTCGTAATAGCCCTCACCCTCTTCATTCAGAACGACTCTACTTCGAAAGATATCATGCTTATCGATTGCTTTTTGGATAGCCGCCTTAAGCTGATCAATACTCGGATTCCCACCAATGTGAAATGCCAGGACAATGTTGATTGCCGGTGCATAATAATGAATACGCTCTGTTAATAATTGATGCTCCATAACCAATCCCCCCCCACAAGTTACTCACCTCAGTTATTTCCCATATTAAATAACATATCTACCCTTTGTGTTAGTTTGTACCGCGTTTGTTTCACACCCTAGTTACACAGGCACAAACGTAAAGCGTTAAAATCGCATTAAATTATCATACTAACATGACATACTTGCTATCAAGCTCACTCTTTATTCTATTTTCAAAAAGTGAACTAAAATTCCAAATGTAGCGATAACTGTTTTCATTTTTATGCTTTAATACGCTTCTTAAGTCTTACACAATCATTGAGATGAACAATTTGGTGTCTGGTGATCGGCATCTGAATAATTCCTGCTACCGTCTTTCTCCCCCAGAAATCCAGTAACCAGGCAGCATCCGGGTGCTGTAATACTCCTCCGACTCTGGCAATTGCTTCGATACCCTCCTTTGACACCTTACGCTTCATATCCTCTGGCTCTAGCGCTTCGACGGTCTCCTTGGTCCGCCCTCCAACCGCATTGCGATACTCATATAAGGCATCCCTGTCTACCTTATTACTAAAATCAAGGATTTCCTCATCTGTCATAGAATTACCGGTATCGATAACTTTGGTTCTCAGTCTTTCCTGCCATTTTTGATCTAATATTTGTTCCCGCCCTGCTATCAGATAATTAGATGTCAGGTCCTCAATTCTCGTTATATGCCAGATATTCCAGGCAACGGTGTCATCCTTAACCGTAGGCATGGTACGAAAGGCCTTATCCGTAAGACCTTCCCATATCTCATCCATGAAGGTATCCGCACTTTCTCCGTATACCCGCTTGCTATGTACAAGAGAATGCATCTGTAACAGTAGCTGCTGCATCTCCTCAAAACATTCCTTCTTTGTTATTAGCTCCTTCAACCTCGCTTGCAGCGGATTCCAATCACTACCCGGTCTAAACATAACTCCACCCCCAATTTTCTCATCTAACAGATATAATACATATTGTGTGTGACGAAAGCTTAGCATCTGTTACAACTCAAGCTCCGACTCTTGGATGAATACAGCCTTTCTTTATACCAGATTATACCACTTTTTGTAGCTTGTAAATCCGTAATTTCATACTCTATCATATACAGGCACCTAAAACAATGAGACCGCTACAATGTACACACGCATACTGTAGCAGTCTCGCCATTCACTCTTACTTCTTCTTGATTGGAATCCAAATCTCACTAAGGTATTCTTTTGCATCTCCGTCACCATCGGAGTACCATTCAATCTCTGCCCCTCCGGTGTGTTCATAGCCGGAATTCGGGAACCATTCGGTGTAGATCCGTTTCCAAACCTCCTGTATTGCATCAGGCATAGGCCCTACACATTGGAATACGACCCAAAGACTAGCCGGAACTACCAGTTCATCCATCCCCTGAGGAACCTCTGCATCAGAGGAGCTGGCAATAAAGTAATCAAATTCCTTATCCCTGAAGTTAGCACAGATACCAAGTACTCCAGTCGGGTTACCATTCGATAGAGCCAATATCTTATCAAAAGAACCCTCTTCAAATACCTCCTGCCATATCTGTGGGATACGTATATAGTTCTGACCTCCCAAGTTACTTACTACTTCCTTCCTACCAACAAATCTCATCCTAGGTTTTTCCTCAATTTTGAAATTCATTTCTTTTCCTCCTTTAATCGACATCTGGAAGGTAATCCTCGGGAAGGACTTCAGCATGACGCCATTCTCTCTTGCGGCACTCGGAGCAATCCCATGCATATTGATGAATGCCCTTGTAAATGCCGTCGGCGAGCTATAGCCGTATTTTAGTGCGATATCGATTACTTTCTCGGAGGTGTTAATCAGATCCATAGCTGCCCTTGATAATCTCCTCTGTCTGATATATTCACCGATCGTCATGTCAGTTGCAAAGGTGAACATCCTTCCAAAATGAAAGCTGGAGCAGCAAGCGATCTTAGCCACCATATCATAGTCAATCTCCTGATCCAGGGTTTCCTCGATATAATTAATTGCCTCGTTCATCCGCGTTAGCCAATCCATAGCATAACCTCCCTTCGATTAACAGTCTACTACATATTCCCATACTTTTCCTCTCATTCTCTGCTTATTTGTGAGAGACACCTAATAATATAGTTCCATAAAATATGTGAACTTGCAAATACTTTTTATCATTGAAGGGTAAATGTATGGCCTGGTTATCCAACTATTAAGCCGAAAGGTTCCAGCAGTGGTTTAAGGGTCCCCTTCCTTTTCCCATATCAAGCTCAGCCTTCAAGGCACCAGTGATATAATCCTTGGCAGCCGAAATACTGTCCCTGACACTTTTACCAAGGGCAAGATTACAGGCAATTGCCGATGAGAGAGTACAGCCTGTGCCATGTGTATTCGGGTTATCGATATGTTCCTGCATAAACCAATAAGCGCCTTCACCTGTATAGAGAAGATCATCACTTCTATCCTCTAGATGTCCGCCCTTAATCAGAATATTGCCTGCATAGCTTTCTCCGATCCGTCTTGCTGCCCTTTCCATATCATCTTTTGTCACGATAGAAATTTGACTTAGTACTTCAGCTTCCGATAAATTAGGCGTTATGACATCTGCAAGAGGAAATAATCGCTGAAGCAGCACACGAACTGCCTCTTCCTTCAGCAGTCTACTTCCACTAGTTGAAACCATGACCGGATCCAATACTATGTTTCTAGCCTTATATTCTATTAATTTATCTGCAATCACCTGGGTGATTAAAGGATTTGCGACCATGCCAATCTTAATTGCATCCGGATAAATATCGTTAAAGACCATATCGAGTTGCTGCCCTACAAATTCTGGAGCCACCTCATAGATTCCGCTGACCCCTGTCGTATTCTGTGCGGTCAGGGCAGTGATAACACTCATACCATAAAGCTTATGTACGGTAATTGTCTTTAGATCTGCCTGTATTCCTGCCCCACCGCTGCAATCCGAGCCTGCAATGCTTAATACCGTTCTCATTCAATTATCCTCCTTATAATGATCTATTTACCTTCTTGAAATAGCTGTTTTGCCAAATGATATAGTGTCTTTGCCGACTCTGTAATATTTTTGCTGCCAAAGATGGCAGCTACCAACGCCACACCATCAATCCCGCTCCCCTTTAGCCTCATAATGTTCTCCTCTGTTATTCCACCGATGGCAACCACGGGAATCGTAACAGCCTTACGGATGGCAGTCAGTGTATCCAGGCTCATCGGAATGATATTCTTCTTGGTTGTACTGCCAAATACTGCTCCGACACCAAGACAATCCGCTCCCGCTGCCTGTGCAGCCAGTGCTTCCTCCACCGTATGGGCAGTCACACCGATGATTTTATCACTTCCAAGTCTGCTTCGTGCATATTCTAAGGCTGCATCCTCCTGACCCAGATGAACCCCTTCAGCCTGTACCTCCATGGCTACTTCTATATCATCATTCACAATTAAAGGTACTCCATAACGCATTGTTATCTCATGAAGCTTCCTTGCTTCCGATATCTGCTCATCCCTAGTCAAGTCCTTCTCTCTATATTGAACTAATGTTACTCCACCGATTACTGCTTCTTCTACCAACTGTTCAAGATTACGCCCCTCTAATCGGTTCCGATCGGTAACCGCATAAAGAAGCATTTGCTCTCTTTGAATTCTCATCGTATCTATCTCTCCTCAAGCCTTATTCCCTGCATAAGCTTCTCCCCATCCAGTTGATTAATATAATCAATCAAATACATCCGATAGGAAGCACTCCCTTCTTGATTACGAAGGATCTTCTCATAGGCATATTCACCACACAGTCCAACCGCTCCGACAGCAGCAACACATGCTTCGAAGCACATCCTCTCATTAGCACCGCAATAAGCTCCAATCAAAGCGCTAAGCATACAACCACTGCCTGATACCAGCCCAAGCATGTTGCTTCCGTTACGGATCATGTTAACTCTTAAGCCATCTGTTACGATATCAATGGTTCCTGTCATTACAATAATTGCTCTGCTGTATAGGGCAAGCTTCTTCGCTATCATAATATAATAATCAAGGTTATCCTCATTAATTACATCCCTATCGGACACATCAACACCCTTTTGAGGCTTACATGTAAGCTCCATTTGAGCCACATTGGTAAAGCCCATCTCATAGATTTCATATAGCTGCCTAATCTCAGAGCTGTTACCACGAATTACTTGAAATTTGATTTCTTGTATAATCCTCCAGATTGCATCCCTTCGGAAGTTCGACACTCCAAGACCAACCGGATCCAGAATGACTGGGTGCCCCAAT
This sequence comes from Bacillota bacterium, assembly GCA_023411555.1. Taxonomy (GTDB): domain Bacteria; phylum Bacillota; class Clostridia; order Lachnospirales; family Lachnospiraceae; genus Mobilitalea. The sequence continues at coordinate 98,117 of JAEYOQ010000036.1, read as the reverse complement.
TCGTTCGCTCTTCTTCCTGCAGCCAGCATTGCAGCCAGCTTCGCCTTCGTCAATATTCCCGTGTTGATTACTAAGGCCGCAGAGCTGGAGGTCACCTCCTCAACCTCATCAAGTTCCTCTGCCATAATCGGAGAGGCGCCACAGGCTAAGGTTATGTTAGCGCAGTCATTGGCAGATACATAGTTCGTGATATTATGAATTAAGGGTGCCTTATCTCTGGTAGTGTTAATGATTCCCTTATAGGCTGCTTCCATCTGCGTTTTATATGTCATCCTATCCTTCCTTTCTTTTTAAGGGACCCTATTAATGTGATGAATATTATCGTTCTCTATATCTCTCGCCCCTCCGTCAACCAACGAAGAATCCCAGCTTTATGTAAGGATAATAGTAATGTCATTGAGATAGCTGCCCCGACGAAGGAACTGATACTAAAGGGTAATACAAAGCCATAGAAAGCAGCTTTAGAGGATAGCAGGAATGCCGCGATTGGATAAGCCAGCAGCGCACCGATAATTCCTGTACCGACCACTTCACCGATAAAGGCCAGTATCAGCTTCTTCGAGCTTTGATACAACAAGCCACAGAGTAATGCCCCGCACATGCTTCCGGGAAAGGCAAGTAAGCTCCCTGTTCCCAAGAAATTTCGAAGTAAAGAGGTGACAAATGCCATCGCAACTCCGTAAAAGGGTCCTAGTACAACACCAGCTAATACATTAATAAAGTGCTGTACCGGAAAAACCTTTGCAACTCCGATTGGGATGGAAAAGGTAGAGAATACCACTCCGACTGCTACCATAATTCCAGCTAAAGATAATTTTTTGACTGACATAATACCATACTCCTTTTCATGATTTGATGAAAATAAATATCATCCATAGGACGCTATTTCTTATGTACCAAAAAAGGATGCACCACGACGGCGCATCCCACAAATTATGATCATTCATGTTATTCCCTACGTTGGCATTATCCAAATCAGGTACGGTCGAAACTATTGTTTCCTCTCAGCCTGCACACAAGCTCCCGACGATATTTATTTATGACAAGTGAATTGATTTCTATCTCACCTTGTTCTGTTACATTATAGTATGCCTCATCGGGAATGTCAACCTCACTTCCCTTATATCTCCAAACTAATCCATAGGATCTATCTTCATCACAGTATCGGATGCTTCCCTGTCCATGCTCATCTGAGCCTGGGGATCAAATGCATTGTAATAACCGCGATTCATCATGTAAGTGGATATTTTCTCATGGGTATGGATTGCATCCTCCAATTGTCTGTGAAGGGCATTCTTAACCTCAGGAGTTGTTGTCTCAACCAAAGCGGCTGCATAATTCTTAATTGCACTCTTCGAGGCAACCAGTAAGTCAGTGGCGATGACCTGCTCCGTCATATCCGCCATACCCGCCATATTTTGTATAATACTAGCCATAGTTTCACCTGCTTTCTTATAAATCTACTGTTTCACCCTAATATCTAGCCAACGGTCGCCTTAGAGCTTGCTTCAAATGCAGTTCCTGCTCCGACCATTAGGTCATTTAGCTCTCTGATATGCTCCTTAGCCATGTCAAAATCCTGCTGCAACAAACTCTTCAGCTCATCATCCTTTACTAGCGCAGTCATGGAAGCAGATTTTGTAGCACATAGATTCTTAAAGGTCAATAGTTCATGAAGCTCCAATACTTCACGAGGCGCTAATTGATTCCCTATCCTCATAATTACTCCTTTCTTTAAGCATTCCTTTTAAGTTAATTTCTTGTCTTATAACTCTACCCTTAGCGTTGGTTCATGCCAAGTCCTACTCTCATACTATTCCTCCATTCTGCAGCTTACATGCAATATTATATATGGAAGAATAAGGTATTTACTCCGAAGGGTAAACTTAAGGCTTAAGGATAACCTTGATACAATTATCTTCTTTTTTATCAAATATTTCATAAGCATGAGGCCCTTCATCCAGCCTTAGTATATGAGTAATAATATCCGTGGGATCATACTTCTTCTCCTTAATTAACCTCATAATGGGGTCTACATAAGCCTGTACAGGGCATTGACCCATCTTAAGTGTAATATTCTTGGCAAAAAAATCACCCAGAGGAAACATATTGTATCTGGTGCCATAGACTCCTACAAATACCACGGTACCTCCTTTTCGAACTGCCTGAGTAGCAATCTCAATGGCGGACTTAGAGCCTCCCTGAAGCTTAAGGACTGTCTCAAGCTTCTCCAGGGCTGTCATCTTCCCATCTACTCCTACACAATCCAGGACAACATCCGCACCGCCACCGGTCAGATCATGGAGCATCTCACCCGTATCATCATGGTCCTCCAGATTCACTGTCTCTACACCATAGCTTCTGGCATGTGCTAGCCGATACTCAACATAATCCACAGCGATAATTCTCTTAGCTCCCGCCAGTATAGTCCATTTGATGGCAGAGAGTCCGATTGGACCACAACCAAGAATTACAACCGTGTCTCCCTTTTTTACCCCTCCTATATCCACTCCCCAATAGGAGGTAGGAAGTACATCCGTAAGAAATAAGGCCTGCTCATCAGTCAGCTCCTCGGGAATTACCTTGGGTCCCACATTGGCAAAGGGAACTCTTAGGTAATCTGCCTGCCCTCCGTCATACCCTCCATAGGTGTCACTGTAGCCAAAGATCCCACCATTCTCTCCATGCTCATTGGAATTATCACACTGACTGAACAGATTATGCTCACAATACCAGCAATGGCCGCAGGCAATGGGAAAGGGAATAATGACACGATCTCCCTTTTTCACCTTAGTAACCTCAGAGCCTACTTCTTCTACAATACCCATGGTCTCATGGCCTAGAATAAAGCCCTTCTTCATGTTCGGAACCATACCATGAAACAAATGCAAATCTGAACCACATATTGCTGTAGATGTCACCTTAACGATGATGTCATCCGCCTTTTGCAGCTTTGGATCATCCACTTGTTCAACCGATACATTCTTAATCCCTTCATATACAATTGCCCTCATCATTCTATCCCTTTCATTTAAATTCAATACTACTGAAATATTAGTAATAGAGTTTCCAAGGAAGCTATAAATATTCGGATGTAAAAATCCCGATAGAGTACGATTTTGCTTGATGAATCCTCAAACATAATCATTCTCTATCGGGACTTGATGTCTCAATATTAATTTTATTATTGATCAGCTCTTAATTATTAAGACCTTCTACAATTGCTGCATACGTAATTTGTGCTACCATATCGTCTTCAACGATAAAGGTCAATTTCGACTCACCAAGTCGATATACATAGGAAGACCCTTCCACCGTATATTCATTGCCATAAGCAGCAGTTACCTCATCTAGAGTGGAACCCACATAGATTCCCTTATCCGTAGACACAGAGTCATCTAAAAGAGTCACATAGGACACGTAATCCTTGTCTCCGTTTGGATAGGTACCAAGCTCAAAACCGCTATAGGAATATATCTTATCTAGACCCTGGAATGCACAGCTGGCAGCTTCAAAATAATCTACCGACTCTCCGAGTGCTTCTACCACCGGTGCTGCATCCACATTCATTGGAATATTTACATCGTTATAATCAAAAGAATATCCTTCCGTTACCGCTCCGGATGACTTCTCTGTAGTATCACTAGCACCCTCAGTGTTTTCCTGCTTCGCTGATCCAGCTTTACTACAACCTGTTAAGACAAGCATAACGGCCATAAATAATAATAATCGTTTCATTTTCGATTTCATCTTAACAATCCCTCCTACTTCGTTCTTTATGTTTTTCCGATTTTAATCAATTCGCTTCTGACTATATATCGGTTACTCCTCTTCTATAGACTGGGCTACGGCTCCGTAGCTCTTGAGATAGCCGTACTCCTTTAGCTCTTTTTCCTGATCTTCCTTCATAGCATAATAGAAATCTGCCTTGTCCTGCCATATGGCAGACAATTGCTCATCACCTCTGCGATCTGGCAGCTGGTACTTCTCCTGCAACAGTTGTCCCAGATATCTGGTGAACTTTTCTGCACCAGACAGGTTCATATGCAAGCCGCCATCGTAGGTGTCAGTACTGTAATCAATACCCATATCAGCTGTATAATCCAAAAAATTGATATAGGTTAAATCATTCTTTTTGGCATACTCATCGATCTGCTCATCCCATTCCTCATACCAATAGGGGTAGACACTGGGTGATTTGATCAGTACCAGCTCAATCCCATTCTCCTTACACAGCTTTGTCATACGCTCTAGATAATCGTAGCTGTTTTGGCCAAAGCTATAATCCGCCAGCTTCTTGCCCTTTGGTATTGTGGTGACTGGTTTCGTATCGACCCGCATTAAGTAACCATTATGAGACAAGGTTTCTTTCTTAAACATATATTTCAAATCCTCACCCGTAAGCTCACTCCATCTGGAATGATATCTTAGTAAGGGGAAGAGATAAGTAATATACTCTTCATCTTCAGTCATGGAGGCTGTAATTGCACGAAGCTTTGACGGAGACAGCTTCATTCCGTCAAGGGTCAAGCGGTTATAAGCTTCCTTTTGTGGTTCATTGTATTTCATTGAGAGAACATTGAATACGACAACCTTCGGTTTCTCATAGGTTAGAGTCTCTTCCAGCAGATAATAGGATTGCCAGATCAATTGCTGTGCACTTCCTCGAATATAACTGGGGATACCGTACTGCTCCCATAAAGTAATCGGGGATACATTAGAGAATACCTCACAATCACCAATAAACAATACATCATGGGCCTTTACCTCATCATAGTATTCCTCAATCAGATTCCCTTCATGAATAGAGGACATATATTTCGGCATGAACAGTCGCTGCAGTAGCACCAGCACACAGAACACAATAACCACAGTAACTATATTAACTAATATCTTTTTCTTCATTCCTAATTGCCTTTCTTCCTATTATAGCTGATGGAGCTCTTATTCCCTATCATCACTAGAATTGGCTGTAGATAAACTGACTGGCATCATATCCGACTCCGTATGCACCAAATATTATTATCGCAATAAGCAATATTGCATATGCCGCATATCGAAGGGTAAATGACTTTGCTGCAAGCTTCTCTCTGACACTGCCATCCCGTCCGATGAGACTAACCACAAGAAGCAGTAAAACTGCTACAGTCAATACCAGATAATCCGCCAAGGTTAAACCAAGCTGCATCAATCCACCGGTAAACAATTCTCCGTAGTTCCAGTTGGTCACAAGGGTTCCATACATCCTAAAGGTGGTACCTACATTGCGGTAACAGTCAAAGGTTCTAAGAAAGCTCATGAGCCAGAAGGTACGTCCAACCTGAAATAAGCGATACCAGAAGGTATGTTGTACATGAAATCTAGCATGAAACTTTTCATATAATGGCATACATTCCTGTGATACCAAGATAACTAAGCAATTAAGGAGCCCCCATACTACAAAGTTCCAGGCAGCCCCGTGCCAAATGCCGGTCACAAACCACACGACGATGGAGGCGATATAGATGGATACTCTTCTTCCCAACCAATCTCCCACCTTCTTCTTACAGCTCTTTGACAGGTCCAGCATGGATTTGCTAACAGAAATGGGGTAAAACATGTATTCCTTGAACCAGGTTCCCAAGGTGATATGCCATCTTCTCCAATATTCTGCAATGGATTTGGAGAAGTAGGGCCGTTCAAAGTTTTCCTTAATTCGGATACCAAGAACCTCAGCCACTCCTATTGTAATGTCAATACCACCGGTAAAATCTGCATATAAAGTGATGGCATAGAAGAACATACCAACTAAAACATAGACTCCTTGGAACTCCTCTGGATTACGAATAATCGTATTCACACCGACTAGGAGACGATCGGCGATGATCAGCTTCTTGAAATATCCCCACAGAATACGCTGCAAACCAAAGGATATGTTCCTTCCGTCAACAGAATGCTCGGCAAATAAGGTTTCCCTCAGATCATCAAACCGACTGATTGGACCCTGTATCAACTGGGGGAAGAAGGAGATAAATAATGCCAGCTTAAATATGTTACGCTCATAAGAATACTTCTCACGATATACATCAATCAGGTATCCCATGGTCTGGAAGGTATAAAAGGATATTCCGAGCGGCAGAACAAAGCCAAATAAAGGCAAGGGCTTAGTTCCAAACAGGTTCAGAACACCATTAACATTCGTGATTGTAAAATCCGAGTATTTAAGTACCGCAAGAATTCCAAAGTTAATGACAAGACAAAGCACCAGCCATCTTCTCTGCTTTCCCTTCATTGAAGCTTTATAAGCCTTCTTTCCCTCCCTGTCTAGGGTATCCTTATTCTCCTTCAGATATGTTGTTTGCTCCACCTGAATTCGATTCAATCGGTAACTAATATAATAAGTGGACAGGGTGGTGGTAGCAATATAAATCAGGTATTGCAACCCGGCGATGCTATAGAATATATAGCTTGCCAATAACAATAGCATCCACTGGTATTTCCTCGGGATGATATAATAAACAACAAATAAAACCAGAATAAAAAAGATAAAGCGGTATGACGTAAAAAGCATATTGCCCCCTATCTTCTATTCTTCCGTTAAGCGTTCTACCATCGCATAAAGAGCCTTAGCAGAATTAAAATTCTTTGGAACAATTTCTTCTACAGGGATCGTAATATCGAATTCATCACTGATATCGGATACGATCGATACAATATCAAAGGAATCAATGATCTTATCATCAATTAATGTTTCGCAGGTTTCAAAATCTACCTCCGGGTGAAGTCCGCTTAAAATTTCTAAAATAATATCCATATTTCCTCCTACTATTTCGCAGTTATCTTTTGACTGCGTAATTAAATTATTTATTTTGATACCTTTCTTTTAACATTACCCGATTGATTTTACCATTAGAGGTAAGAGGCATCTCCTCAAGAGCCTCGATGATATTCGGGATCATATATCTTGGCAGCTTTTCTTTAAGATATAGGGCCACCTGAGCATTAGTAGGCTCACCGACATAATACAGGATAATCTTCTTTTTTACAATATCAAAAATTGCACAAGCACTTTTTATCCCATCCATCATATTAGCCGCACTTTCTATCTCGCCCAGCTCAATACGGTGTCCCATATGCTTAATCTGATTGTCCTTACGTGAAACAAACAACAACTCGCCACGATCATTATATCGGCCGATATCACCGGTCCGATAAATCAGCTCAGGATATGACGTATTCAAGGGATTTTGCACAAATACCTCGTTTGTCTTGTCAAAATTATTATAGTAACCAAGAGTTAATCCAGTACCACGGATGCAAATCTCACCTTCCTCCCCTTGTGCCGGTATACGATTATTCTCATCCAGCAGGATAATCTCCTTGTTAGGGAAGGGCTTTCCGATGGGTATCATCTCGTCAAGAGCAAATTCTCTGTCTACCTCATAGTAGCAGGACATGCCAGTTGCCTCCGTAGGACCATAGAGGTTGATAAAACGGGCATTCGGCAGATGCTTCCTCCAAAGATTATATTGCTTAATGGGAAAGACCTCACTTCCGAAGGCTACCGTATGAAAATATCTTGGTATCTCCTTCTCCAAAGCTCCAAAAGCTGATATCATCGTCAGAGCAGATACAACCCAGCTAACCGTATTAATCTTATATTCATTTAAAAACTCCACAAGCTGTAACGGGAATGAGAATAAGTTCTTCGGAATGATGTATGCGGTTGCTCCGTATTTTAAGGTCGGATACAGCTCTTTGAGACAGGCATCGACATAAAGCGGAACCTGAATCCCGAACACCGTGTCCTGATTCACCTTTAAGATATCGGATAAGGTATCTACATAATCGATGACAGACCGATGACAGGCTACCACCCCTTTCGGTACACCTGTAGAACCCGAGGTGAATACGATGTAGATTGGATCCGTATCTAATTGTCGACTACGAACCTCACTTAGTAGCTCATTCTCCACCGGCTGAAGGACCAGTTCGTCAAAGGTGAGCACCTCCCCATCAAAGGGCAGGTTATCTAATAGCTTGCAGGTATCATCATCACAAATAACAGCCCTTGGCTTTAGATTCTCAAAAATCAGTTCAATTCGATGCCTGGGCATCTCTTCATCAATTGGAACGTAGTAATTACCAGAATATATAACCCCATAAAATGTAACAATCTCTCGGGGATGCTTTCCCATGAATACTACAATCGGTTCCTTGCTATACGCCTTTTTAACTAAATAGGTACCGATTGCTCTGGAATAATCATATACCTGTCGAAAGGTATATCCCACTTCCGCATTTGCATAAGCAGTCTTCTCCGGGACAACGTTGATGATATGCTCCAGATACTCCATTACATTTCTCTGCATGTTTTTTTGCCTTTCCTTATTATTTAATTTGAGGATTGAAAATCCTTTTAGGTTGTGATAAGAGCATTATACTCTTTTTTTAGCTTAGCTTCACTCAGCATAATTGAGCGCATTGCCAAAACCTCCATGGCATCCAGGTACCCCGGCCCTATATCAAAGTCCCTTTTAATTAAGGAAAGCTCAGTACAGCCGAGAATAATCACCTCTGCACCATCCTCACGTAGTTGCTTTGATACCCGCTCAAACTTATCATACTCTACAGGTTGGTTAGCCTTAACATTCTTATAGATCAGCTCCGATACCGCCTGTTGGCTCAAGGAATTTGGTAAAGTAGTGGTAATACCGCATTCCTCCAATTCCTTTTGGAATATACCACTGTGAATTGTTCCTTCCGTAGCCATGATTCCGGCGCAGCCTACTCCCCGGTCCTTCAGATAACGAGCCGTCTCCTTAATCGCATGTATAATTGGTACTTTGATACCTTGGGATAAGATATCATGAAAATAATGGGCTGTTATACATGGAATTGCGATATTGTCTGCTCCCATTTCCGCCAACATATTTCCAACACCCACAATCGGATGGACAGGATTTGCAGTGCTTTTACCTAGAATATATTCCGTTCTGTCTGGAATGGAGGGTTTGCTGTATATCAGCATCTCAATGTGTTCCTGATCAACCGAAGCATTGGTCATTTTTATAATTAATTCATAAAAGTAGGCTGTGGCTATGGGCCCCAAACCACCTATTACACCAAGTCGTTTCATAATGTTCCTCTTTTCAATAAATTCAGGAAACAACAACTTCCGAACGAATTCATGCGTTTGTTCGCAGAAGTGCGTCATCCCAAGCGAACTCCGTTCCCAAAGTGAATAAATTCAATTGCCCGGAGGGCTTTTTATATTAGATTTTTATAAAGCATACTATAAATTTGCATGCAGTTAGAAAACGGTTATGCTTCTTATTTCTCTGGTGTAGCAGGATATAATGACTTGTCAAAGGTGTAGTAATTGTTTCCTCTTTTTTTCGTGTATTCCTCAACCTCTTTATCGGTAAGCATAAAGGACTCCTTATGATCTTTGTTAGGGCAGGAATCAAAATGATACCAACCATCACCGCAGTTAATAAGATTCCAATAGTGTCTCGTCTTACCTCCCACTCTGTTAACTTCCATATTATCAATCTCTGCTCTGTTGAGCATCGCTTGTGCTACTGCAAAATAAGTAAAACAGTCTCCGTTCCTATTGGTCATTCCTCGATATGCTTCTGCCAGCCAATCCGATTTATCTGAATCGCCGCTATAGCTAATATGCTTTTTAATCCAAGTGTAGATAGCATAGGCCTTTTCCCGTTTTGTCATTGAATTCTTTATAATCTTTGCGAAGACATCATCCACAAGCTCATTGACGGTATTCTCAGACACTACGAATTTCTTAACTGTAACATTAATTTTCTTGACAGCCTCATTACCGGCAGAATCCTTAGCAGAATAAGTAACGGAATAGGTTCCCTCCTTCTTCAGATTCACCTTGCTGCTATCAACGGAGAAGCTTAGCTCCTTATCCTTATTGTCCGTAACTGTTACACCCTTCTTATAGGAAACAGAGTCTCCGATATAAACTAACTTATCTGCCACTCCGTTAAACACAGGTGCCTCTGTATCCTCTACCACTGTCATTTTAGCCGGGAGCTCAGTTGTATTGCCCGAGGTGTCCTTTAATACAATGATTAGCTCCTGTTCTCCTAACTTATTAAAGTCAGGTGTATTCTTATAGGTAGCAATAACCTCGCTGGCATCATTAAGGTCCTTAACGAAGGTCATAGGTAAAATCTCTTCGCCGAGCCATACTTGTTGATTATTAGCAGTTGCCTGGGGTGCAGTGGTATCGACAACCTCAATATAACCGTTAACCACCTTATTACTAACAAAAATTTCAATCTGATGAGTTGTCGGCTTACTGAAATCCAAGGTTTTCACATCCGTTAGAAAATAAGCCTCGTACAGATCACTATCCATAAAATCCTTAACCGTTATATTCATAACAGAGCCTGCCTCTATTGAAACTGAGCTCTTTATATCAAGCACTGTGAGCTTCGCTGTCTTTTCTATTCTATTCTTACCACAATCTTCGACTACAATCGTTACTTCCTGCTCTCCTGGCTTCGAGGTATCCGGAGTGTTCTTAAATGTAACATTAACCGAAGTAGCATCCTCAACATCGACGATAAAGGAATTTGGATCCACCTCTTCCCCGCGAAGAGCAAGCTGATCTGCTACAGTCGCAGTGGGAGCAACGGTATCTACCACCTCAAGTAGCGATGTATGAACCCTTCCTTCCACCTCTATTTTCACTTCATAAGTACCTGGAATTGAGGTATTCAATGTTGTAATATCCGTCAAGAAGCTGCCTTTCGCCTTCTTACTGAGCATGAAATCATCAACAGTCACCTCATGGTTACCCGCCTCTACCGTAACAGCCTTAGCTACCACCGGGCGAAGCTGAAAATATGCAAATACTCCTACTACTAATATTAGCTCCACACTGAGTAGCAGAATTATTGTTTGTTTACTTCGACTCTTTCGCCTTTTATATCTCTTCATTCCATCTCCTACAAATCTTAATATTCCAAATTATCCAATTTTTATATGCCAAAGGACAAACTATATGATAATCGTAATCATATGAAAAGTCAAGGTTTGTCAATTATTACCTTTGTTCAAACCCTTGAGTTTCCTAGGATTTCATATTCTTGAAATCCCTTCATTATATTATGGTCAAATTATCCATATTTTACACAATTAGTTGTTCCAATCACCCTATTTACATAGCAGTGTCTGTGTAACAATATCCGAATAAATCTCAAGTCCCTCTGTCTTGGTGATATGAATCACCTTCTCCATCGGTTGTTCCTCAGGGAGTAATCGTGTCAATTGATTAATAGCTTGCTGTAATCGCTCAGGATGGAAGCTGACCTCCTTTTGTCCATTGAAGATGGCCACATAAAAAATGTCTGCCTCAACTAGATCCTGAAAGAAATGACTACCATAGGATAATTCCGGTTCAAAGCCTTCTTCCTTTGACGCCACCTCACAGATTACCGTCATATTGCAGAGCTCAGTAAAATGAACCGGGACCCCTAGCGATGGCGTAGTGGTTCCCCAACGTCCCGGTCCGATCAGCATTACTTTTTGTCCCTTCAACTTCTGATTAATTCTCCCTACAGCTCTGGCTACTGCGTGTTTTTCAGCCTCAGTAAGCTTAAGATATTCTGTCGGTGGAATATATACGACATAATCAATTGGAAGATGAATGTTTCCTCCCATAAAATTGCCTTTGGTCCTTATTAAGCAATCCTGCTCATCTATAGCCTCCGGTATGAGAACCTGCTTACCTAATCCCTTCGTCTGTAAAGGTCTGCATTGTAAGAGATTAATCTTAAAGCTTCCGTCCGACTTAAAATTAGCTGTAAATTCGATATCTACAGGGTAGTTATAATGATACTGTAGCAAGGCCAAAAGTTCTTTCATCAAGGACGGGAAATTAGTTGTCTTTAGTAAGCCATTAAAATTAAGAATATATGGAGTCAATGTATGATATCTGCCCAGCTCTCTCAATCGGTCCAGAGTCTCATAATCAATTCCAGCAAAAAGCTCCTTTTTTACCTTTATATCCTTAGCTATTATTTCCTCTAAAGGCTTTGCTAAGTGTTTATTGTCTCGAAGAGAAAGCACATCGACATAATGCTGTGAGAATTTCTTGTTATCCTGATAGTCAATCAGAGGCAATCGTAGTGGATTATCCAAACTGACAATTCTCACATAATCGCCCTCCGTCCGATCTACCGCTCTGGTACCAAGTCCGAATACCAGCCGCAGCATACCGGCACTGCCGTCCACACTCTTGTCCCATACATAGAGATTTGAAGAATTACCTACACCGGCTATATGAGGGAAGAAATTATCCTCATAGTAGTCACCGGAAACACGCTGGACCAGGATTGCCATCTGCTCATCCTTCATAGCTAGTCCACGATTCATACGATACTCTAAAGCATCTAAATTCATCGTGCTGGCATATACCGTCCGCACCGCTTGTGCGAAGGCCTCGTAGCGTTCCTGTGGTGTTCCTTGATTGACACAGAATACACTCTCATATTTTCCGGCGAAGGCATTGCCAAAGTTATCCTCCAGTAAAGAGCTAGAACGAACGATGATTGGTGACTGGCCAAAATACTCTAACATCCGAACAAATTGTTCCTGGATATTCTCCGGAAAAGTACCATGGAGAAGCTTCTCCTTAAGCTCTGATGCATACGTATAGTATCCCTCCTCTGTCTTTTGAAGAGTACGCAGCTTCCACCAGCCATTCTGAACAATATAAGTATAGAAGATGTCCGATCCAAGATAGAAGGAATCGTGAGGCTCCGTGTACGGCAAGAATTTATCGGCTGCCTCCGTACTGATGATCTTTCTGGCAAGTAGCATGCCCACACTCTTACCACCGATAAAGCCGGTTCCTATCTCTCTAGAGGCAATCTCCAGGATATCACTGAGACTAAAATATCGATCACAGAGCTCAAACATCTTGGAATCACTGCCGATCAGCAGTGTCAAAAGCGTCGTTTTTAATTTCTGCTGCTCCTCCACCGATTTACTGAGACCGGCCCTTGCACTGTGGAATACAACATTCCAATAATCCAACCGATCCTCACCAATGTGAATACTGGAAAACAATTCTGCTGTTTCTGTGCTTGAGGTTATACAGACAGCGTCCTCCTCAATTATTAAATGAGGAAAGAACATCGTAGGGGAGTACCTTTGCCAAACCTTCAGAGGATGAATATAGAGCTTTTCCTTTACATCATATAAATCCAGTAAAAGCTGGGTTGTCTCTCGAATACCGGCTATGGTACTGAAGGTATGTGCATTCCTTATAATCGCAAAATAAGCTATCGTATCCAACTCATAGAGATAGGGACAGGTAACACGAAAGAAGTTGCCAATCATGAGATCCGAAAACCAATGCTGCAGCAAATCTGTAAGACAGTCAAAGACATAAAAGGCTTTCATCCCCATTGCAGTCACTACTCTGTGAATTTCCGTTGCAAAGCTTTCAAAGCCCTTCGTAGCATCAATCCTTTGGATTATGATATCGGGGTCTTCGTTTAATAGAGGTGCGTGATCGCCAAAACGAACATAGATGAGTTTACGATCATCAGCCCTAGCTTGTTCTACAAAGAATTCGACCATCCTACGGTAGCTGCTGATAGAATTCACCTGCCATACTACATTATCTCCTAACCGCAGATGATCAATTACATTATCAAAACCACTAATCCCTGTACTTACCTTTTCATAATGCTGCATAGATAACTCCTATCCCGTGATATTAATTTGCTTGTTTTAGCAGATAAAAGACTAGAAAGATAGTTACTCTGTAGGTTCAAGAATAATATTACCAGAAAAACGTATAACAGAAAAGCAGCCATGTGCATGACCGATTAACAGGAATCCTGATAATTCGCTATGGTATTACTTCTGTCTAAACAATTCCTTTCAATTTCTCTTTATACAGCAGCAAATTCTAAATTTCACCATTCGTTGCATGCCTGCATATATTAATCATAGAAAGGAGTTGATATGGATGGGTTGCTTTAATAATTTTGATGGTCATGGCTGCAGACGTAATCCGTGCTGCCGAAATCGCTTTGACCGTTTTGATCGTTTCGACCGCAATGACCGCTTTGATCGTTTTGATCGTTTTGATCGTTTTGATCGCCCTGATCGCTTTGATCGCCGCCGTGATCGCTATGACCGTTTCGACCGATTTGATCGCCGCAGAGGATATTGATGGCTTTCGATAATATTCTAAATAAGCAGAGAAGTAATTGGTTTTTTAGACATAATATTCCTGATTGGTAGGAGCTCTTTCTCTCTTACAAAAAACACTTTACTTCATTACTCTAGAGTGTTAAAATTATACTGTGTGCAACACATATCACAACAGGATGAAAGGAGTCCTACCGATGAGCAAAAACATCAGAACTACTGCTGTTGACCATTTATTCGAAGCGATCTTAAGCTTAAAGGATTCGGAGGAGTGTTATACATTTTTTGAAGACATATGTACTGTAAACGAGCTGTTATCCCTATCTCAAAGGTTTGAAGTGGCAAGAATGCTCCGTTGCCATAAAACCTATCTGGAAATTGCTGAGAAGACCGGTGCATCAACAGCTACCATCAGCCGTGTCAATCGTTCCCTTAACTATGGTAACGATGGATATGATATGGTATTTGCTAGAATGAAGGATCCATTCTCGGACGATTAACAATCTAGATGATTAAAACAGCTTCCATTAAGCCTTAACTTAACGGAAGCTGTAATAATATGAATATGAAATTGCTCTAGTATTTATCGACTCTATTTCTTTGATGTATCTGCTTTTTTTACTCCATCAGCTTTTTGAGATTTCTCCGACTTTTTATCATCAGTTCGGCTCTCCTTCTTTGATCCCATCAGGGAGCCATCTATCATCTTCTCAATCATATGCTTTCTCATATAGACATCGAAGCAAAGCATGCTGATAAAAGAAAACATCGTGAGAAATTCCTTATCCTCAGGATCATTTACCTCAGCAAAGGATTCCTTAGCCTTTGTCATCTTACGGATCATGTCCTTAGTCAAAGCATCAGTCTGCTCTTTTTCCAGTCGGAAGATCTCCTCATAAATATCCTCCAGCTTTACCTTTGACTTATCCCCATAATATCGATCGGTCAGCGGATTAAAGATACTCTGTATATCATTAATAGACAGGATATTCTTAAAATAGTAAATGAAAATCAAAAGGAACATATGCTCCTTAGTATACTTTTTCTTATTTGGAGGCGGCAACAGCTCGTTCTTCGTATAATTGTTGATCATCGTCTTAGTCAGAAGCTTGTCTTCACTATAACGTTTTGACGATTTAAGGTGCTTATCCATAAACGTTGTTACCTGGTCCATATATAAATCAATATTTGGAATATCATCCGGCATGATATATTTGACATCCTTCAGACCGTCAATCAAACCCTTGATATATTCCTCTTTCGCTAATTCCAATGTAATCACCTCTATCTCATTATATAGTATCCGTTACTAGATGTCAAAGCTAAAATAAGCATGTAACTAGAAGGAATAGCCAATTGTCGAATAATTCATTGATTTGCACAAGCTCATCTAGATAACATGATACAGAGTATATATCATGCACAGTACACTTTACCTGATTGAAGTAACCTATTTCAAAGCAAACTCATAAGCAAATGCAGGATTGAAACTACTACTCCCTCATGTTATAATAAACATATGTTTGTGCTTTTACAAACGATCACTTAGGACAGGCAGGTATAAATAATGAGTATCTATGACACTTTGAATCCCGAACAGCAACGTGCGGTGTATCATGACAAGGGACCTCTCTTGATTCTTGCTGGCGCCGGCTCTGGTAAAACCAGGGTATTGACCCACAGGATTGCGTATCTGATTGAGGAACGGAATGTAAATCCATATAATATCCTGGCAATCACCTTCACCAATAAAGCGGCTAAGGAGATGCGGGAAAGAGTTGACAAAATAGTAGGCTACGGCTCCGAGAACATCTGGGTCAGTACCTTCCATTCGACCTGCGTGCGTATCCTTAGGAGATTTATTGATACAATCGGTTTTTCCCGTAGCTTTACCATCTACGATGGTGATGATCAAAGGACACTAATGCGGGAAATATGTAAGTATTTAAATATTGATACGAAGAAAACCAATGAACGTGCTATTCTTTCCGTCATATCAAAAGCGAAGGATGAACTGATCTCTCCGGATGAATTTTCTCGTAATGCCGGTCGGGACGCGAATCAGCTACGCTATGCACAGGCCTATTCAGAATATCAAAAACGCCTGAGACAAAGCAATGCATTGGATTTTGATGATCTAATTTATAGGACAGTAGAATTATTTCAGACCAATCCCGATGCACTGGAATTCTATCAACGACGGTTCCGTTATATCATGGTGGATGAGTACCAGGATACGAATACTGCTCAATTCCGTTTAATCCATATGTTGGCCAGTGGCATTAATAATTATGGAGAGCAAGAATTTAATCTCTGTGTAGTAGGCGATGATGACCAGTCTATCTATAAGTTCCGTGGAGCTAATATATATAATATTCTGAATTTTGAGAGAGCCTTTCCAAATACGACAGTGATTAAGCTGGAGCAGAACTACCGCTCTACCAAGAATATTCTAAATGCAGCCAATGAGGTAATCTGTAATAATCAGGGTCGTAAAGACAAGTCACTCTGGACAGAGAATGAGGAAGGTGAGCCAGTCCACTACATCCAGTTTAATAGTGACTTTGAGGAAGCGGATAATGTGACCGCTGAGATCAAGAACCTTGTTGACGATGGCAAAGCAAGCTACAATGATATCGCTATCCTGTACCGGACCAACGCTCAGTCCCGTCTTTTCGAAGAAAAGCTACTGATGCGTAACATTCCTTATAAAATTATTGGAAGTGTGAATTTCTATGCTCGTAAGGAAATTAAGGATATGCTTGCTTATCTGAAGACTATTGATAACGGTCTGGATAGCATCGCAGTAAAGCGTATCATCAATGTACCAAGACGTGGTATCGGTTTAACTACAGTTGATCGAGTGAATGATTATGCAGTTCAGAATGACATGAGCTTTTATGATGCTCTTACCCGAGCACAATATATCCCTGGTCTAGAACGCTCATCCTCCAAGATCACCTCCTTCGTCAGCCTGATCGAGGGCTTGAAGTCCAGAGTTCGTATGGAAGGCTATTCCTTGAAGGAGCTGATTGATGATATTCTTGATGCCACCGGATATCTGAGAGAATTGGAGCAGGATGACGAAGAAGATACCAAAGAACGAATTGGTAATATAAACGAGCTTGTGAATAAGCTTGTAACCTATGAAGATAACACAGAGAAGCCTACCCTAGGCGGTTTTCTCGAGGAGGTAGCATTGGTATCTGATATTGATACACTGGAGGAGGGGGCCGACCATATTGTACTCATGACCCTGCATAGTGCTAAGGGTCTGGAGTTCCCCTATGTATACCTGTGTGGTATGGAGGAAGGAGTCTTCCCCGGTTATATGTCACTCTTTGCAGATAATCCAGCGGAAGAGATTGAGGAAGAGCGAAGGTTATGCTATGTTGGTATCACCCGAGCTATGAAACAGCTCTCCTTAACAGCTGCGAAACAGAGAATGCTTCGCGGCGAGACTCAGTATAATAAACCCTCCCGCTTTGTCAATGAAATCCCAAGATATCTTCTTAAGATGATGACTCCAGGTCCTCGTCGCTCCTCCTATCTCTCCACGGACGAGGATGGTTATCCCACCAAACGCCGTTATGGAGAAATGAATGGAGGCAGCTTCTCAGAGGAGCTTAGATTTGACAAACCAGAGGCTGGTAGCTTTAAGCTAAAGCAGGCCACCTATAAACCCTTCATCAGTGCTGAGACCAAGCAATTCGAAGGAAGCAAGATGGGGACTCTGGATTACGGTGTGGGTGATAATGTAAAGCATATCAAATTCGGCATCGGAGTTGTCACAGACATTACCAAAGGTGGCAAGGATTACGAAGTAACGGTAGAATTTCCTGGTTTCGGTGTAAAAAAACTCCTCTCTACCTTCGCCAATTTGAAAAAGATAAATTAGCGCTCAAAGTGAATAAATTTACTATAATTTTGAAATATTATAGTAAAATAGCATGTATTGTGATATACTATTGTTAGCAAAAAGACATGGCAGAGTTATCCATCTCCCTTGTCATGAATACATGTTTAATGAAAATCTGCTAAGCCGATTTTCGATTAATAAGAAAGGAAGTGTTATTCATGGGAACTAAAATTGATGAGCTTTTAAGTACTATGAAACTTGGTGAATTGGTTCACAGAAAAGATCCAATGGAAAAAAGAAGACATACAATCGTCTGTGTTCTTGCAATTATCGGTGCTGTCGCTGCTGTTGCTGCAATCGCTTATGCTGTATATAGGTATATGAATCCCGATTATCTTGAGGATTTCGATGATGATTTTGATGATTATGAGGATGACTCAGAGACATTTGAAGAGGAAGAAGAACCGGCTAACGCGACTTCTGAAGAATAAATATTGCAGTTAGTAATATATTAGCTGCCGCATGGCAGTTTACAAGATGAAAGGGCTGATTCAATACTAAAGTATCAATTAGTATGAAGCAGCCCTTTATAGGTATTCATTCGCTGGAATAAAATGGAAGCTATTTCGCAACTAATTGATGCCTTAGTTATGAGATAGCTCCTTCATCCTTCTTCATATTTCGTAGCATCCAAAAAGTACTCTTTTACTTCTTTGCAGCTTTTTGAGCAAATTCTGTGGTTACAATATCGTTATAGGGAACTCTCTTTGTTAACTGACCGGCATCCTCCAGGATATCCTGCAATAAAGTAAGGCTGCCCTCTTCGAATACCAGATTATCCTTCCAGGTATTCTGTTCATAATATCTGGTAACAATCATAACCAGCTTCTCCCGCTCTGTCTCCTTAAATTGAGGCTGGATTACTTCTGCAATTTCTGCCGGTGTATGGGTTGTTACATATTCAAGTCCCTTCTGAATTGCATTCGTAAATTTTTGGATAACTTCCGGGTTCTTCTTAAGATAGCTCTTCTTCACCGAGAAGCTGGTGTAGGGAACCTTACCGCTTTCCACTCCAAGAGATGCAACAACCTTACCTACACCCTCCAGCTCCAATGCAGTAGCTGCCGGCTCAAATTCAATGGTATAATCTCCCTGTCCGGAGGAGAAGGCCTGTGAAGTCAGTCCGAAATCGATATTTTGGATGATATTCAGGTCCTTCTGTGGATCAAGCCCCTGCTTCTTCAAGATATACTCAAACACCATCTGAGGCATACCGCCTGTTCGTCATAGACTAATGTAATAAAAGAATACATCCTATGATCTTAGACTTATCCATTATAATCGTATATGCCTTATCCTTATAGAATTTTTTCATTTATTTTCTACTGGTGTATATTAATGCATATTATTTTTCTTAAACAAGATGTCAAATCTTTTTCTTCTCCATCGCTGATAATTACTACCTTAAACCCTGCATCCATTAATAGCTTAATCTTCTTTTCTATCTCCTCATTTGATTGATTGATAGTTCTATGTATGTAATATACAGGTTTTATCAAACATTAACACTCCTCTCAGGAATACCTGATTAATAAAAGCTATGAGGAGATATCACTTAAATATTCTTATTTAGAGTGAAACTAAGCGTTTTAAAAAGCAAAATACGCATTATATATTTCTAATAAATATTTAGCTTGAATTTTCTTTATTTCAAGAGGTGTTGAGTGATTTCCAAGTTCAAAGCTGAAAAGTCCTTGATAATTTATATCTTTTACTCCTCTTTTCACATTCTCAAACTTCACATTTCCGCCATCAAACGGCATCATATGACTGTCACATTTAACACCGATTAATCCATCATGTTCCCCTTTATTGTCATGCACATGCATCGCTTTTAAATATTTTCCTGCCTGCATTATAAAATCATATTGATTTCCAAACTTTAAAATATTCAAATGTCCGGTATCAAGACAAATTCCTATATGCGACTTATCATCAACCGCCTTACACATTTTCAGAAGATGTCCGGCATCGAAATCGTGAATTCGACTCAAATTTTCTAAGCATATAACCATATCTGTTCCTTTGATATATTCTATCAATCGATTGAGTGCATCAACTCTTACATCAAACCAATCTTCAATAGGATCCATTCCACCGCCAAGCAGGGGCACTAATAAGTGACTCTTAAAGACCATACACTAAGAATTGTTCATCGATACATAATCCTTGCTGTTCCTACTTTGCAGAATTAGTTATCTTCCTTCCCCTTAAGAACCCTTATATAGAATAGTGTAATCATCGTAATTATTAATGCAATTACTGAGACTACCTGCTGTGCATACAGGTTGAAGCCTAAAAAACGATTGTGATTGTTTTGTATATGTGAGATTAGCGGACTGATTGCCAAGGTAGTCAAAAAGCCCATCAGTCCTGATGCAGCTTGGCTTATGGCCAAAGAATCTGCCCTTTTATCTACCGATACATAGTCAAAGATCAAATTGATCAGCGCACTATTGATACCACCCATTGCCGCTCCGGATAAAATATAGTAAGCTGCAAACATGATGATACCATTTGCCGGAACTGCAAAGGCTACGCACAAATAACCGATTCCATGGATTAATAAGCATTTTTGAATCATATTTGTAAAGGATGTTCTATCCGCGTAAGCACCCCAGAATCTGGAGACCGCAATTCGTACAACACTGCTTAATATACCAAGTAACGATATGAGCTTCAAACTGAATTCCAGCTCATTGATTTGGTATGTCCCAAAGAAGGGGGTAGCTACATAGGTAGAGACATAATATAGCACAAAGATCACAATAACACGAACTATATTGGGGTTGCCGATCACCTCACCAATACTCTGCTTAATACTTTTTTGGGATACGCTCGGTCCCTCAGGCTCCGGTGCGAGAAGCATCGTAGCAGTATGTAACAGCATTAATAGGAAAATCACGATCGCGGAGAGTATAAAAGCAGTTCTTTGTTCGTTCTTCTCCGTAAAATAATCCACCACTGTACCCATACCATAGGAAAATATCATTCCTAATAGCAGGGATATCATTTCTTTATTTGCAGTAAACCTGCCACGATAATTATCATCGACCAAAGACATTAACCAGTTTATTTTCTTTGGATGAGCAAAGTTATAAATCAAATACGCCAGGATGATGGAAATCACAAACGCCACCGTTTTGTATTTCGTTGAAATAGGAATAACGGGAATAACATAAAGAAACATAAACAACAGCTGGTTGACGATACTCATTATTACGACTATATTCTTCACTTTTCTACAGCGAAGGAATACAGAAAGCATCTGAAACAGACAGCCAAGCGAGATAATAGATGACAGAATTCCGGTAAGACTATCGGAAAAGCCTAATTCCTTCGTAAGTGTAGCGAGAAAGGAACCTGTTACAAGTATAGAGATCAAATATTCCAAGGCAGCTTCCAGAGTATACATTAGCTGCCCGTGTTTTATATCCTTTGAACTAGTAGAATCCATTGTCTTAACTCCTATGTACCTTATTGGCTAAATTAGTTCGACACTCATCACAAATTTGTGTGTTGATACACTGTAATCGATCAAGTACACTGCAAAATCCTGTGCCGCGTGATCCTTTATTATTTCTTCTGTAATCCTTGTAAAGCCCCCTGCTTTCACAATTGCATTCCCGATACGAATTCCTGCCTCTGTAAGCTCCGGTTTCACAACTGACACAAACCTTTCTGTAATGCAATGTTCGGCTAGCTTATCATCATCAAAAATATCGCACATTATGATACCATTGTCACACATTTGAAAGCTTCTTGTTATTTTCCTTATATCCGTATCATATGCATCCTGAATTTCCATCGTGAATTCCTGTTCTGAGACAACGAGGACAGTACCATGATACTCCTTACCATATCTTTGTCCTTCACCATCAATAATTGGAACAGAATGACCTAACGAAGAATTCTGCAATAAGCTATACCGCGTCTCAGGTGCAAAATTCGCCTTTGTATACTCCATAGCCCCTATGTCTGCTAACAGCTGATTACTGTCATCCGCAAAGATGAAGCTGCCTATATCATTATGATTATGTTCTTCCTGGTTATGACCTACCTTTGCTGCAAAGGAATATTTTTCTCTGCGAACAATGTACCACTGTGCATTCTCATAATACTTCATTGCTTTGCAATCTACGACTCCTGATTCTGAACGATAATCCTCCGGTACGGACCACAGTAAATTCCGGATTAGCCAAGAAAATTTTGTCCGATCTCCGGCACTCATATGATAAAACGATGGCATGATATAACCTTCATAATTGTGTTTCAAAAAACTATATAAGCCTATATTACTAAAGCTTCTATCCATGCTGCCATCAGAAAAGCTCACAGTTATGCCCTTACGTAGAATCATATTTTGTTGGAGCAGTGCGATATTAGATATTTTCTTACCATGTAGCATATCCACTTCTCCTTCGGTAAAGCGATACAACATATCTGCGAAATTGAGATAGAACCAAAAGCCATATTGCCAATAAGAAAGTCCTTCTGTGCAGCAGCCATCCTCTCCATAGCCGGACAAGAAGGAATTCATGGTTTGAATAATTCTATCCTGTACACTCGGGAAGCGCTCTGGTGCCAGATACATATATGCCATTCCCACACTTCCAGCACATACCGCTGCCCAGTTGGATTTTAAGCGTTCCCACCAAAAACTACCGTTTTCATATGCATCAAAGATTCGTTCCTTCACTTCATTTCTCATTAATTGCCCTATCTTGTCCGGTAATTTATCTCCGATCAGACTCCAAATTTCTGCTAACATCTGACCGGTTTCGGCAGCAAACAGATCAATCTGTGCTCGATATTTATTCATAGGATTTGCATTTAAATGGGCTGGAAGCACCCAGGATATTTCACCGCAGATTTGCCAGATCAAATCACAGATTTCATCCAGATAAGACTGCTCGTTATACACTAGATAAAGAATCACAGCAAAGTCCAGTCTCGTACGACGGCAAAAATAATCATCCTCATACTCCTTTCTGGAGCCGTTTTCAAAATAAATATTAAACCTTTTCCAGCTAAGAACAGGCACACCTTGTTCTGTTTCAGCATCATAGCACTTTTTTATATCATCTAGTAAAGGCTTATAAAACGAATTTGTTCTTATTTCCTCTAATTTATCCTGTAAATTATCAAATACAACCATGTAGTCCTCCCTATTCCAGACTTATCTAACATGACTACCCTTTGTGTTAGTTCATGACAATAGAAAGTCGCAAAGCGCACTTTCTATTGTATGTACCAAGTCTGAATTAATGCCTTTTATTATTTCACATCAGCTTAATATGCCTGCCCCTCTGATTGGTTTGTTCTACCAGATAAACAACTCCTGCTCTGTCAGCTTCCAGATTGCTTCTATGAAGTAGTAATCACCGTAAATAATTGAGAATTCATGCTTTTCATCATGATAGGCAACAGTACATTTTTCCAATATATTATCTGCCTCCTCCGACCAGTTACAACGCTTCTCATCCAGTGCTCGTAGCAAACGAATGGCAGCATTATGATAGATTCTTTGATCCGCACCTTCACAATGCTTCGATATCTCGATCATACCGCAGGCAGCAATCGCCGCTGCTGTGGAATCCTCCAGGTGCGGCTCTTCAGGCTGTCTGAAATCAACCGGAATCAATCCATCCGCAGGTGTATTAACAATGAAATAGTTTGCAACCCTCTTAGCACAGTTCAGATATTTTTTATTCTTTGTATGAATATAGCTTAAGGCAAACCCATAAATTGCCCAAGCTTGTCCTCTGGTCCAGGAGGAGCCATGGGCATAGCCCTGTCCGCCATGTGAACCAAGGTAGCTGCCGTTAGCAGGATCAAATTCGATGATATGTCTTACTGAACCATCCTCACGTATAAAGTACTCCATAGCAGTATCCGCATGCATCGTGGCGATCTGCATATATCTGGGGTCCTTCAGTTCCTCATAAGTCCAATATAAGAGAGGCAGGTTCATCATACAATCAATAATAGCCCATCCTGCTTTTTCCTCCGGCACCTTGCCAAAATTCCATGCACGAATAAACTGTCCTACCGGATTAAACCTGCCTGCCAAATTATCTGCAGCCAAAATACCCCTATTCTTAGATGCAGGACTTCCTGTTAATCTATAATTTGCCACGGCAGTCGGAAGCCAGCGAAAGCCACTGTCATGATCCATCTGCATATAATTCATCAGGTTCTTGTCTAGCTTTTCTTCTAACTTCTCTGCTTCTGTACGATACAATTCTGTCCCTGTAGCATGATAAAGCTGCCACAGTATGCCTCCCCAGAAGCCATTGGTCCACCAACATATATTTGATTCGGAAAGGTCATCAAATATTCCATCTGTGGTGGTATAAGGAACCTTATCTACGCTTCTTTCGACAACATATAGCATTTTCTTCTTGATTTTATCGGATACCTCTCGTAGCCAAATCTGTTCTTCCATGTTAACCTCCATTGCTAACCTTTCACAGCCCCAACCATAACGCCCTTTACAAAAAACTTCTGAACAAATGGGTAAATCAAAAGCATCGGAAAAGCTGCTACAATGATGACAGCATATTTAAGCATTTGTGCCTGTTCATATGCCATTTGCATAAACTCCGGATCCAAGGCCATCTTCTCCATTAATTTTGTAGACACCAGAAGTTCACGCAAAATAGACTGTAATGGATATAATTTTGAATCATATATGTAATAAAGTGCTTTGGTATAGTTATTCCAATAATCTACTGCATAAAAAAGTCCAACTACTGCTAATACAGGTTTCGACAGCGGTAATACCACCTTGATCAGATACTGAACACAATTGGCACCATCCAGCGTAGAAGCTTCCTTTAATTCTCTAGGTATACTGTTCATGAAATAGGATCTTACAATCAGAGAATTATACACGGAGACCAGACCCGGTATAATCATTGCCCATCTGGTATTTAAAACGTGAATATTTTTTAACAATAAATACGTAGGGATTAGACCACCACTAAAATACATGGTAATCATGAAAAAAATCATCAATACCTTTCGCGGTTTAAAAGCAGAATCTGACATTGGATACGCAAAACAAATTGTCATAACCATACTTGCCAGGGTTCCCGCTAGAGTGTAAAAAATACTATTGGCATATCCTGTCCATATGGGTCCATATTCCATCATAAGCTTATATCCATTGAAATTAATATCTTTTGGAAGTAGTAAAACCTCTCCAACATTCACCAAATTAGGGTCACTAAAGGATGCAATAAATACAAACCACATAGGCCACGCAAAAACTACCAGTAACACCAGCATTATCATTACATTTACTACATTAAAAATCTTATCTGAATAGCAGGATTTCATATCCTGTCCTCCTTACCACAAGCTTTCCTTTAGTACACGCTTACTAAAATTATTTGCAGATATAATCAATATCCCATTTATTACGGTATTAAACAATCCGGCTGCTGTTGAAAAACTATAATCACCTTGTATAAGCCCTACCTCATATACATAGGTGGAAATAACCTGAGAAGCTCGATAATTCAAACTATTTTGCATCAGGTACACTTTTTCAAATCCTACACCCATTATGGAACCCAGCCTTAAAATAAGTAACATTACAATCGTCGGGGAAATGGACGGAATATCAATATATCTCATTCTTTGAATAATACTGGCTCCATCCACAATTGCCGCCTCATGCATTTCATAATCCACACCGGACAACGCTGACAGGTAAATAACAGCACTCCAACCCATTCCCTGCCATAAACCACTCCATACATAAATACTTTTAAACCACTCCGGTTTTGCCAGCCAATTCACTGGTTTCATTCCAAAAAATTGGCCAACAATATTGAAAATGCCGGAATCTTCATTACAAAACAGAATCAGCATACTGCAAATCACTACTGTTGAAAGAAAATGTGGTGCATAAGATATCATCTGGACAACTTTCTTGAGCGGCTTATTCTTCAGATAATGAAGTAACAGGGCAAAAACAATAGGAAGGGGGAATTCAACAACCAGACTATATAAGCTGATGCCCAAAGTATTTTTCATAAGCATTTCAAAATTATAGGAGGAAAAGAATCTTCCAAAATTTTCAAACCCTACCCAGGGACTGCCTAAAATTCCTTGTTTTACATTGAAATCCTTAAAAGCAATGGTAATTCCATACATAGGAATATAGTGAAATACAATAAAGTAAACTAAAACAGGTAATATCATAATGTACATAAGCCAATTATGATTCAAATCTTTTTTCAATGCTTTCCACATATATTTCCTCCAATAATAACTATATGTAAAGGAGACTAAAAAGTCCCCTTTTACATATAGAATATAGTTTACTATTCTGCGAATGCTCTTTTATATCCTGCACGACTATTCTCTATGAACGTCTCAATACGCATGTCTTTCAGTGTCTTCTGAAAATCGTCCCATGTAGCATCAATATCAATTAGTCCGGTTATTGCCTCTGCAATATAATTTTGTACTAACTGCTTCGTATCTGTGGTGATAATACTATTCTCTTGTTCTTCTTCTTCCGTGTAGAGAAGTTCCGGACAAATCACACCAACTGCCTGAGAACCATAGCCCTCAGCGAATAATTCGTAATTTACATGCTTGGTAGCAGGGTCAATCTGACCTGAATAATATATTTCAGGAACCATTCCAGGAACTGCTGCTGCACCCATAAAGGTCGCCTGATATACAAGTGCTTCAAAATTATCCTCAAGCTCTGTAAAGGTACCATCATTATTCAGTGTATAGCTCTTTCCTTCAACGCCCATACGAAGTACTCTACCACCTTCTTCTGAATAGAAGAAATCTGCCCATGCTATTATAATTTCAGGATTCTTACACTTATCTGTAATGCATAAACCATTTCTCTGAGCACCCTGATTGATAGCAAACATATTAGTATCAAAAGGCTTAAGGGCCAACCATTTTTCACTCTCTTCGTCATTCACCATAGTAGATGGTGATGAGCCCCAGATTAATCCATAAATATCCTTATCACCCTTTCCAACTGCAGCAACCTGGTCCAAGCTTGCGGTAAATGCATCCTGATTAATTAATCCCTCATCATAAAGCTTCTTAAAATATTTCAGGAAATCTTCCTTGAAATAGTCTGTAGTAGGAAGATACTGCATCTCTCCATCCATAATCATCAAGTGATTGCCATAGTATAAACCATCTCCCAGGTAAGCCAACAGGTTATCAAATGAGTATGGATGAGAACCAGCAGGTACAACTAAAGGAATCTCATCCTGCACTCCGTTTCCATTCATATCATTCTCTTTAAATGCCTTTAATACATTATACAATTCATCTTTATTTGTAGGCATAGCCATATTAAGCTTATCCAGCCACTCCTGATTGATCCAGTAGAACATGGAGTCACATTTTGAAAAGCTCTTCTGAATCATTGGAAGTGAGTAAATATGCCCATCAGGAGCTTCCATTGACTTCCATAAATTTCTTTCATCTAATATAGCTGTAAGATTGGGAGCATATTCTCTAATTAAATCCTCCAGTGGAATCAAAATACCATCCATACCATACTTTTTATCATCTATGGCAGGCTTATAGATTACCTCCGGATAATCTCCACTAGCCATGATCAGGCCCATCTTCTCCCATGCTTCACTTGATACAATTCCTGTCATTTCAAAATTTACATTTGTCAGTTCCCTTACATACTGCCAAGCAATGTTGTCATCATAAGTATATTCCGATTTCGGCTGCACACCCATAGCAGTAAAATTCAATGTCTCGGTTAATGGAAATGTAATTTCTTTCTTTTCAGGTTCGGCTTTTGCCTGTGTTTCAGTCTGCGCACCGCTTTCCGTTTTTCCTGTTTCTTTCGTATTGGTACCTTCAGTTTTTCCACATCCAACAAGCATAGATATGCTCATAACTACTACCGAGCCAAGTGCTATAACCTTTTTTTTTCATAAAAAGAATCTCCTTTTTTATATTTATCATTTCATAAGTCAAAGCATTTAATATTTACTTCCGGGGCCCGCTTCTGAAAATATTGTCGACTTATAGTGTTATATTACTTTACGGATAGATTAGATTCAAGGAACAGTTTTTTTAAAAAAATTGCAGCATAAGCATACATTTTTTTTAAAAATAATGTATGTGGATGATATGGCAACTTTAACTTGTCAAACCAGTCCATGCAATATACAATATACAACATACTAAACATTCAATATACATAAAGTGAGGGCTACTAGCATGTTTCATAATTTCAAACTTTCAAGGACATATGACTTTATGAGATACTTTTTTTCTTATTTCATCATTTATACAGTTCTAATATTCGGTTTCTTTCTGATTATGCGAAATAACCTTACAAAAAATTATTTTGCCCTGCAATGTGAACAGGCCAGTTTACAGCTAAAAAATATTTCCCAAAAACTGGATGAAGATATTTTACATCTGACACAAATTGATTCCAGTATTGCATCCAACACAACTATTTCTTCAGTTCGTTACCATACAGACACCAAATATTTTTATAGGGCATATGAGGAATTGAAAATATATGTATCCACATCCAATATGATTAGTTCTATCATATACATGCCAAAAAACACATGTTCTGTTCTTTCTACCCAGCTGCACGTGACCTATAACGATGATAACTTTTATATTACAACTCAGGCGGGAAGAATAATCTGCTTTAATCCTTCTTCTTATTATGATTCTTACTCAGGACAATTAATATTGGTCAGCAATGCACAGACCTCCTATTGGATATACTTTCCGCCCAATGCTTTGGAATCCAATTATGTTTACTTTTACATACTTAATTCTTCCAGCATTCTGGATTCACTGAAAAGCCTAACTTCACCAGAAATGCCCGTTGTCGTCCTGCTAAATAATATGGGACAATATATGGCTGGACAGAACTTTGACAAGCTCTCCCCCCATCTGGGTACCTTTTCTCTTGAAACTGGTACCTATAAACAAGATGCCTCTACCTCCATTTGTGTCTATGAGAATCAAAAAAATAGTCTTTTCCTGGTATCCATGCTGTCCAACGACTTATTGATTAGTCAGATAAATACCGCTTTTTCCAATACATACCTTTTACTATCATTACTATGCATTACAGGCTTTTTTCTGATTTTCCTAAGCTTGAACATAACCTATTCACCACTCCACAAATTAGTTCAGTCCTTGATTCCCGATTATGACACCAAACATAGTTACCTCAACCAGCTAAATACAGCGTTTTACGAAAAGGAAAGTCACAATCTATTGCTTAAAACAAAACTTGAAAAATATCAGCTGATGATTCAAAAATCATTATTGAACACACTACTGGCTTCCCCATATGCCAGTTCAGGCACCATTCTTCCAGATATTGATTCCTTTTTTGACACCAGCATCAATCATAAAATATACATTATAAAAATAGCCACAAGTGAGGGGGCGTCTCTTCCCGAAAACGCATTACAGTGTGTTAATGATATTTTACCCCCCGACATAACCTGCATTCTTCTGGAGACAGAGCCGAACAATTCCGTTTACCTTGTAAACTTCACAGGCGATACCATGGACAAGGATCGCACATTGAAGGATTTTTGTGAAAAGATTCATAAGGAAAAAGGATATCTGACCGCTATAAGCAATAGCACAGATTCTCCTTGGGATATTCCCTCTCTTTATGAGCATGTAAACCACGCCTCCAGCTTATGGCCTCTGAATCCAGTGGCAGTTTTCTCCTCACTTCCACCAGTTCAGACTAACTATGTATATCCGCACAAACAACTGAATACCTTATCTGTTTTGTTAAAGGAAAACAACTTTGCCAATGCACAGGCATTGATAAGCGAGCTTTTTACAACATTAAGTTTACATTTCTCTGAACAAAATCCAATGCCTGCTTTTTTCATTAACTGCATTCTGATTGATCTGCTGACCATAATTGCAAACAACTTGCTATTATCTGATATTAATTTTGATTCATATAGTGACATTTATTATGAGACATTATATTTTTGCCGCAGTTTCACTTATATAGAAAAGTCGGATGCAATTCATCAGAATATCAAAGAGTTACTGGCTATCTATGAAGAAAAACAACTAAAAAAAATGCACGAAACTGCACCCCTTATTCAGCTAATGGAAGAACATTATTGTATGCCGGACTTTTCCATTTCCACCCTTGCAGAGAAATGCAACCTCAGTGTTTCCCGAATGAGCATTTACTTCAAACAGGAGCTCGGCATCGGATTTGCAGATTATCTCTGGATTATGCGTTTGAACAAAGCCAAAGAGCTTCTTATCAATACCAGTATGTCTGTTGATGAAATCAGCATTGCTGTAGGCTATACAAATTCATCCAGTTTTCGTCGGAAATTCAAGCAGGAAATGTTAATTACTCCATCCCAGTTCCGTGCTGATCATATGGGAACTGAAGATAAATCGTAAAAATATGAAACTATCGGGAAATTGATAATAGATTTTTCTCCAAAGAGCAAACAAACAAGGCTCTCGTTTTCTAATAGACGAGAGCCACAGACTGTACACAAAAATTGATTTTTCACACTACCTTTTCGCACATAAAATATTCCTTTGTATTGTAATAGCATAATATTCTTAACTAAAATACTGTAAAAACTATGTATACGCCTCTCAAATCTTTAATTATCGCTATGCATATTTTTACATTAGTCAAGTCAATCTCCAGCTCGTCATTAACTAATATAATAATTGGACACATTCCATGATCTTAGACTTATCGATTATAATTGTATAGGGTTTTAATTTATCACCTGTTTCCTCAAGTATACCACTAGCCAAGGCAAGTTTTATATACGGCATTATTGATTTTGTATTTAAATTATATCCAAGTTTATTCATTTTTTGAGTCAGATATTTAGCAGAAGTGTATTCTCTTTCTTCTTGTGAAATTGATCTGAATACTTCTCTTATTTTCTCATTTTCATGTTTATTTAAAATCTCCTCAACATGAAGTGAAAGAGCGTCATTTAGACTATACTTTAATTGAAATTCCGGATTACCATTTTCGTCAACAATAATTCTAGAAACAAGGCTTTCTACAGTTCGAATGGAAAAATTGTCTATAATATTTTGAGTAAGATCTATAGAAGCTTTTGTATTTTCTAATCTCTTGTCGTTCGTGTCTTGACAAAGACTCTCTTTCTCAGATTTACACAATAAAAGCTTCTCAGTAATTTCATGCTGTATTACATTATAGGTCTCTTCAATAATATCAGTATTCATAGCATTATTTAAATCATTTAATTTCAATTTTATTAAACCTTTCAACTGAGCAGAAAGCTGTTCTTCTCTTTGTTCTAGTTTCTTTATCTGTTGCTTTTTCTTGGATATGATTTTCTCATAATCATCCATTCTAAACTGATTAATAGCTTCTTCCCATACCGGCAGGCATGCCTTAAAAAGGGCTAGGAAATATTCATGAATGTCCTCAGCATTAATCAAATGAGCTTTTGAACAGTATTGAATACCTTTACTATTATAGGTTGAACATATATAGTACTCTCTTGTCATGTTTTTCGCTTTTCTTCGTATCAAAACAAGCTTAGATCCACAGTCTTTGCAAAATAAAGTACTACTAAACGCCGGAACTAATCCTTCATTTCGATTGCTCCGAAAGTCATTCTTAGTACGCTTAGACATAATCTTCTTAACATCTTCAAAGTCCTCTCTACTAATAATAACCTCATGATGATCTTCAAAAACATACTGTTCTTCTTTCGGAACTCTATAATCTATTCCATGAATAGCCCTTTTTTCACGTTTATGTAAACGATATGTACCAATATAGAAATCATTTTTTAATATATCTCTTACAGAGTAATCGTTCCATCTACTCGATATACTTGTTGGACACTTCACTCTGCTCTCTTCGGTATATAGACTTTCTCTCATAGCCTTGGAAGGGGTAGGAACAAACTGTGAATTTAAAATACTTGCGATTCTTCTATAACCATATCCCTCTAAATATAGTCTAAAGATTTTTCTAATAACATCTGCCTGGTCTTCATCTATAATAAACTGCTTGTTAAAAATTTTGTACCCATACGGAGCATGTGTCAAATAAGAACCCTCTTTTTGCTTCATCCGAATAATAGTTTTAATCTTTTTACTTGCATCCTTAACGTATCTTTCATTAAACCAGGACTTAATACCAATAATATCGTCATTATCTTTTAATGTATCATAATTATCATCGATAAGTATAAGTCTTTTTCCAATTTGACATATATGCTCTAAGAACAATAAAACTTTTGCATTATTACGTCCTATTCTTGATAGGTCCTTTGCAATAACTACATCTATCTCGCCTGATTCTAACTTATCTATAAGTTCAGAAAACGAAGGTCTATCAAATATATAACCTGATATTCCATCGTCTTCATAGAATTCACTAATTTGCATTCCATTTTCTTTTGCATACTTTTCAATCAGACTTTTTTGATTCTCAATGGACGTATAATTTTTCTTATCGTCATCCCTGGAAAGTCTTACGTACCCTACAATAACTTGCTCGATCATATTATTAGGCCTTTTAGTCAAACAATTCACCCCGTAACGATAGAAGCATCTGGTTAGTAAAGGCTATGAACAGATGCTAGTCTAATATTCTTTTCTAGAGTTATTGTGTTAGTAAAAAATCGCCTATTATGTATAAAAATAATGACAAGGGGACGGGGTATTGGCACATATATCGTGTGTCAACACCCCGTCCCCTTGTCACTTTGATGAATAATCTATATTCAATCCCATAGTTCTTTACGTATTATTTTCTAATCTATATTACTGGTTTTCTCAAAGAAAACTCTCATCAAAATATCCTGTGCATGATTCCCGAATTTTTGCCCAAATAGAGATATACCACCGACATTTTTAGCATCCTCCGCTACCTCAAATCGAATGCTCCAGTATGATTTTGTGCAAGTCAAAACTTGCTCCAAAGTCACATCCGACATCTTTATCCCATCCATCATTACACCTTCACGTGTCACATGGATAACTTTTAGTAGACCATATTGATTGGATGGCCACCATTCAGGTGTAAGAATTCCTCTCTTCACTCCATAATCGCCTGGGCTAGTCCATGTGAAAAGCTTAATTCCATTAAGGTAAAACGATATGTCAGATGGCCAATCATCCACAAAGTCTGGTGCCTCTGATGCTATCTCAAAGGAGAGCTCTATCTCGGTAATTGATTGCTCCGGAGAATAGTAGTTTGGTACACGGTATTCTACATATCCTTGGGAAAACCAAAGAAGTTGGGCATTGGCCCTTTCTGGGTCCCAAAAAACTCTTGGGTCATCAAAAACACCAATTACGTCTTTTTCAGTTGCCAGACCACAGGTTGGTTTTCCATCTATATCACTATACATTCCCACCGGAATCGATAGCGAATAAACCGATGGGAGATTACGTCTGCGGGTATCAATTAATAACCTGTACTCTGCAAATATCAAAGTACAGACTCTACTTGTAGACCCATTGCGTTTCACAAGATGACTAGTTATGATTTTTGCATTTTCAAGCATATTTACATGCTTTAACATAATTGGGCTACTTACTCCAACCCTTTCAGCCAGCTCTTTGATATTAAGATCTTCCTTAGAAAGCAGTTGTATGATTTTCAATCGCACATCACTTGCAAGAGCATCGAAAAAGGCTACATTTTCTGGTGTTGGAGTTATTATCATATGATCACCTCTCTAATCTTTTGCTATTTAACCTTTAACACCACCTGCAGTTAAGCCGGCGATAAAGTTCTTCTGGAATAATAAAAATAGTATAATGATTGGCACGATTGAGAAAACAGAACCCGAAATCAACAAATCGTAGTTATTGCCATATGGTGTTAGCAACGAACCCAACCCGATAGGGAGTGTGAGTTTGTTTTTATCATTAAGTACAATTATTGGCCAGAGATAATTGTTCCAACTATTCATACCCACGAAAATTCCCATTGCAGCAAAGGATGGCTTCATTAGCGGCATAATAATTGTAAAGAAAATACGGTATTCATGGCATCCATCCACACGCGCTGCATCAAGAAAATCCTTTGGAATCCCACTAAGATACTGACGGAAAAAGAATATTGGTAGTGGGGCTGCAATAGATGGTAAGATTACTCCCCAGAAGCTATTAATCAGACGTATCTTTATAATTAGCTGATAAAGTGGAAGCATGATTATTTCCAATGGAACCATCATTATAATAAGTACACAGATAAAAAGTATATTTTTAAACCTGAAATTATACATAGCAAAACCGTAACCAACAAAAGCACTGACTAATAAGGTAAGTACTGTTTGTATTAGGGTTACCAAAATACTGTTAAAGAACCATGTAAAGTATCTTTCATCCGTAAATAGATATGTATAATTGTACAAGGACATGTTTGAAGTGTCAATATTTAATCCAATCCCCTGCCTCATGATTTCTGTGCCCGGCCTGAGGGAAGCCAGAAAAATACTGATAAACGGAATCAGTGTAACTATTGCCATGATGATAAGTACCATATGCATAGGTATGGAACTAAGGGTGAACCGGGATTTTTTCTCATATGATTTTTTCATATCTGTCACTCCTTTTTAAAGAATCCGGTAAACTTAAGTTGCATCAGATTAACGGCTAGAGTTATTACCAACAAACAAAGTCCTACAGCACAGCCTAAGCCAATTTTATTCTGATCCCATCCAAGACGGTAGAGATAGCCAACAATTGTTAATCCCTGTCCACCCGGATAACGTCCACCATTAAACAACATACGGCTTTCTAGGAACATAGACATACCACCGTAGATACTGATAGTCAAAACATAGATAGCTGTTGGTTTTAGAAATGGCACAGTAACATGAAGAAAACTCTGCCATGAATTTGCTCCATCAATGGATGCTGATTCATAAAGTTCACTAGGTATACTTTGTAGCCCTGATGTATAATACATATTATTTACACCCATCCAACGCCAACAACATAATACTAACAATGCCAGGAAGGTGGTCCACTTCACGGGGCCTCCTATCCATTTTATTGGCTCAATGTTAAATAGACCCAAAATACTATTTAGTAAAGCCGTATCCATCTCACCAAAAATCAAGCGGAAAGTAAAACCACCAACAACGACAGAAACTAGGGCTGGTAGGAAAAATACTGAACGAAAGAAGCTTTTTGCCACAACTTTCTTGGAATTCAAGAAAACAGCAAGTACTATTGGAAGTGGAACTAGTACAGCACAAGTAATCACTGTATATATGATACTGTTAAACACTGCTTGTTTAAAATCACCGACAAATAGGTGTCTAAAGTTGTCCAATCCGACAAATGTAGTTTTTCCCGGCAGGACCTCCTGAAAGCTCATAATAATTGATGAAATTACAGGATACAAAAAAAATAGCAAAAAGGTAATAACAAAAGGCCCAACAAAAACATAAGGTGCTAGTTTTTGTGAATAAAGCAAGGATTTTCGTTTTATTGCTCCCTTTTTACCAGGCTCTATTTCTTTCTGTTTCATGAACATCTACCTCCTTCTTCCCTATTCATAATCCGACACAAGGGAATATAGTAGGGGAAAGAAAAATCAAAGTGACATATAATGATTTTCTTTCCCCTTAACTTATCTATAATTACTATATAGCTACTAGTTACTGTATTGCATTCTTCTGTTCTTCAGCCAACATTTGTGGAATGTTAACATTAGCTTCATTATAAGCACGCTCTAAAACCCTATTCTTCATTGCGTCTAATGCTTGCGGGAGATTTTCTCCGTTATTATGTGAAACGATTTCGTCTTTAATCTCAAGCAAAGTATCAAACGGATTGTCTACATAGTAATCAGTAAACTTATTCTTAGCATGAGTAACATCTGACATAGACCATACATCCGTTCGGATAGGATCAAATCCAAGGATATTCCAAATCTCTATTCCAGCTTCCTGGGACAGTTTAGCATAAGCAAGGTATTCTTTTACAAGATCAGGATTCTTACACTGATTAGTTATGGAAGTACCAGTCCCACCTTGTCCAATAGAGCGTTTTTCACCTGCTTCCCAAACAGGAAGTGGAGCGATAGCGATCTTATTAGCTAAGTCAGGCATATAGTTAGTGAAACGGTCAAGATACCACATTGGCATTACAATAGAACCGATTTCTCCTTTATTCATCATAGCATAGAACTCTTCTGCATGATGGAATCCACCAGGAGCAATTACAGCAAGGCCTTCGTCTAACATCTTACGGTTGAACTCAAGAACCTTTGCCATTTGAGGGGTATCGATTGTAATGGAACCATCAGCTGCGGTCATATCTCCGCCAAGTTCAGCTAACAAAGGCCACATATGCCATATATCTGTTGCCTCTAAGGATTCCCAATACTTAGTCGGCTCAACTGCTTTGAGCTTTTTACCAGCTTCATAGTATTCATCCCAAGTCTTTATATTCTTCCAATCAACTCCAGCCTTCTCACAAAGTTCAGTATTGTAGTATATAACAGCAGCACCAACATGGAAGCAGATACCGTAATAGTTATTGTCCTTAGAGTAGATATCTACTCTAGCTTTGATGATATTGTCCAATTCAGGTTCAACGATATCATTTAGAGGGAGAAGCTGAACGTCACCTTTTAAGAAGTTTGCATACTTACCTACTTCGATATCAACCAAATCAGGTGCTCCTGTTCCAGATTGCAATGCCATAAGGAGCTTACTATGCATATCTTCATAAGGATATACAGTTGGAATCAGGTTGATAGGTTTATCAGGGTGTGCAGCATTCCAATTTTCAGCCATCTTCTGGTAGAACTCAACATGAAGGTCCTGAAAGGTCCAAAACTCTACATCTGTTGCTTTTACATCAGTACTCTTAGTTTCTGCTTGTTTGCTTTCATTTGGCTTATCAGTAGCTGTTGGTGTACTATCTTTGGAACAACCCGCAGCTAATAATACAAGCGTCAAAGCAAGGAATAGTGCAATGATTCTTTTCATATTCTTTCCTCCTAAAATTTATTATATAGTTAAGAAAGTACTGAGCTGATATAACACATGCAATATTCAAGAATATCCATACTGAAGTACATGAACCAGTCTTTTCGTTCAATAGATATGTCTCTTCTCATATGCTCATGTCATATCACTCACTATTTCCTTAATTCTAAAGAGAGCGTTTTTTACCTTTACTGAAGTGAAGTCCGGCAAAAACGTACTACGTTCCATGAAGCTTTTCCAAGAACGATTTCAAAATGTCTGCCATCCAAAGTAGTTACGGTGTTGTTAGAGAGGTTTGGCACCACTGTATTAGGGTTCTTTGGAGTATTTACTGCATTTTTATCTTCACTGGACAGTACAATATGCTCCTTAAATCTGTAATGTTCAAATCCATTGATATGTATATCTACTCTCATGGTTTCTTCAAAGTTTCTATTTACAGCAAACAGTGTCAGTTCTCCTGTTTCATCATTCTCAACCACTATTGATTCCAGATAAGGCACATCAGTAAATCTCTTTGAATCATACTTAGGTGATACTACAAATGAGTGTAAGGAGTTTCCCCTACCATACTTTGATACATGCAAAAATGGATAGAAGGTTGTTTGGCGACATAGACCACCCCCCACCTCAGTCATGATTGGTGCAATAACATTGACAAGCTGAGCCATACAAGCCATTTTCAAACGGTCAGCATGTTTAAGGAAGGTAATTAGCATACAACCTACAAGCAATGCATCTTCAAAGGTGTATACATCCTCCAATAAACGAGGACTGGAATTCCATGGACTGTTCTTCATAGTGTCATCATCCTGATTTTTTGAATGATACCATAAATTCCACTCGTCAAAGCTAAGCATGATGTCTTTTTTGCCACGTTTTTTTGCTTTTATATAATCACAGACCGCAATGACTGTTTTAATGAAGCGATCTGTTTCCATGGATTGAGCAATAAAATCAGTACTATCTCCACATTCATTGTCAAAGTATTGATGTAGAGAGATATAATCCACCACATCATAAGTATGTGAGAGTGTCTCTGCCTCCCATTCTGGGAAGGTATCCATCAAGGTGTGAGAACTTCCACAGGATACAAGTTTCAGGTTAGGATCAACCATGCGCATAGCACGAGCCGTCTCAGCTGCCAAACGACCATATTCTGTTGCTGTTTTATGACCTACCTGCCAATTACCGTCCATTTCATTGCCCAAACACCATACTTTTATATCATGTGGTTGCTGATAACCATGACGAATACGTAAATCACTTAAATATGTACCGGATGGATGATTACAGTATTCTAGAAGATCCAGAGCAGATTCAATACCTCTAGTTCCCAAATTAATTGCCATCATAGGTTCAGCCCCTACTCGTCGACACCAATGAGCAAATTCATTCACTCCCACCTCATTGGTTTCCACTGAGCGCCATGCCAGATCCAAACGTTTAGGACGATATTCAACCGGACCAACACCATCTTCCCACCGATAGCTGGATACAAAATTGCCACCAGGATAACGAATAATAGGTATTCCCAATTCTTTTACTAAATCCATTACATCTTTTCTAAAGCCATATTCATCTGCCTCTCCGTGTTTCGGCTCGTAGATACCATTGTATATGCATCTTCCAAGATGTTCTGCAAAGGAGCCAAATACATTCTTATCCACTTTTCCAATAATATTGCCCTTCTCAACAGTAATTTTTGCTCTTTCATTATCCATAGTAGCTGTCCCCTCCAGTGATTATTGTTTATGTTAATTAATAATTGTATTATGTTGTATTATACCTGGTATTATATTCCATATTAGCGATATTGTCAATACAATTTCTTCATATTTATTTATTAATAGTAATATATAGCAATATTATTTATATTTTATTACTTTCGTTTCCACTATTACACATTATTGTTTTAGTTAATTAGTCATCGATTTATCATCAACCTAATTAACATACACAGCAAACTCCTCAGAGAACTAACAAACTTTTTACATTAGTCATGGTCAATCACCAGCTCTACCACCTATGACAGTCTTATTCTTAACATTATCCCACTTAAACTCCTCCGTAAGGTTCCGACTTACCAGAAAGTTACCCGCTCTCTGGGTAAGCTGGGCAAAATTCACTACATAATCTTCTGCACCCTCGTTGTACACATAGATTGAAGCTTCTGCACCCATGAAGCCGATATCCGCATCACCACTAAGTACGGCAGTCATGGTCTTATCAGCCCCAAGTCCATTGACCAGATTGACCTTCAGCCCCTCATCTTCAAAGTAGCCTTTCTCAAAGGCCACATACATCGGTGCATAAAAGATGGAATGTGCCACCTCATTCAGCGTAAGTTCTTTAAGTCCTGAACTGCTTTTACAACCAGAAAGTGCAGTTATAAGCATAGTAAATACGGCTAGTACACATATGAATTTACGTTTCATATCATCCTCCGAAGAAATTCATTACCCTTTAATATATTCGGAGGATTGAGTAAATTGTGCCAGTACTACGTTATTCTTTCATTAAATCCCACCTAATACTTTCCAAATTCAATATCATCTAAGTAAATCTTGCTTTTCTCTGTCATCTCCTGTTCTATATCCATTGAATAGCTTGTATGGATTAAAGAGTCAGCTCTCGAGCAAACAAAAAGGAGATCCGTTAAGGACCTCCCTAAGAAAAAATTATTAATACTAACTAATAACTATTTACTATATTCTACTTCGAGCCAAGGGTAACCTCGAGTACCTTCTCAGTATATGCCCCGCCATCTAAGACATGGATTGTCAGTTTTACGGTCTGACCGGCTTTCTTATAGCTGAGTACATTCTTTAGATCCTCAATCGTCTCAATCTTGATTCCGTCTAAGGCAGTGATGATATCCCCCTGCATCAGACCTGCTTTCTCTGCCGGTGAATTTGCTACAACATCGTTGATATAGACACCGATTGGCATATTAAAGCGCTCTGCATAGATTTCATTAACCTCTTGAGCGGTTGAGGAGTCAATACCAAGGAATCCCTGTTCTTCTGCTGTTATCACTTCCCGGTTCATCAGTTCATTAATCATTGGCACTGCATCGGAGATAGGGATTGAATAGCCCATCCCCTCCACTTCCTCAGAAGCAAACTTAACGGAGTTTATTCCGATTACCTGTCCCGATGTATTAATCAAAGCACCTCCACTATTACCTGGGTTAATCGCCGCATCTGTTTGAAGTAATGTCATGGTCTGGTTATCAATGGTTACTTCTCTGTTCACAGCACTTACATAGCCTACCGTAACCGATTGCCCATAACCTAGTGCATTCCCGATGGCGATAACCATCTCACCAGGAACCATATCATCGGAATCTCCTAAGGTTGCAACCTTGATTGTTGAAGCTGTCGCTTCTGATAAACTGTTGATATCTACAGTCAGGACTGCAAGGTCTGTGTTTGCCTCTGCCCCCTTAACCGTAGCAACTGCTGTAGTATCATCGGAGAATACAATTTCTATGGAAGTAGCACCTTCCACTACATGATTATTTGTAACAATTAATAATTCCGAACCATTTTGCGAGATGATAATGCCGGAGCCACTACCCTCTGATTCCTGAGCGAACTCTCTACCGAAGAAGTCTTGTCTCGTTATGGTTGCCCTAGAATTGATGGCTACGATGGAAGGCATTACATTCTCTACCACTCCCGAAACATCGGTTACAATAGTATCAGATGCATTATTGGTTGTATTGATGGTATCCTTAACCGACGTGCCCTGGCTATCCACTTCTATCCTATTATTGCTTATGCTGTCATTCGCATTTGGCCTACTGTCCTCCGGCCATGCTAGCATATAATAGCCTTGGAAGACAACACCGGCGATCAAGCCAAAGGCAACTGCTGCTGCAGTCAATTTTAATGCTCCAAGAAATCTCCTCTTTTTCGGTTTTTCTTCCTTTATATCGGTTGCTGAGTAACCCGTACTATAGCTATAACTTCCATAATTACTCTGATTGGTCTGAAGACTATCCTGAATAATGTTATTACCGGTATAGGAATAGTAGCTTCCGTTAACATCACTAGGATATCCTTGATTATTTTGATTTGTGTTAGCTTCCGAATTGGTATTCGGATAGGAATTACTATTCATGTTCTCATTATTATTAAATTCGCTATTCATACAAACTCTCCTTTCAAGATTCTATCTACAAGGTATGATCAGATACTTACCTGCTTGTTATCTAATTGATAAGGATAGTGTATCATTAAATTATGTTCACTTTGTGTTCTGTTCTTGAAAAATATATGAAGAAGGTGAATAATTCCATTATCTTTACACTAAGCATGAATCGGGATATAGCAGCCAAGTATTTTCATCCAGGTTGCCTCTTCCTTTATACTTAGAAGGGCATTCTTCACTGCTGGATGATCCAGCCCTCCCTCTATATCAACAAAGAATCGGTAAGCAAAGGCTTTCCCATAGATCGGGCGTGATTCAATCTTAGTTAAATTAATGTTGTTATATATAAAATGCGATAACATGTGATACAGAGAACCGCTCTTATGTGGTAATTCAAAACATATACTGGTTCGTTCTGCTCCCTGCTCATACTGCTTCTTATTGGATATAATGATAAATCTGGTGGTATTATGATCCTCATTATGGATATCTTCCTGCAATAGTTGAAGTCCGTAGTATTCTCCTGCCCGCCTGCTTGCGATGGCTGCTTGGCTAATATCCTGCTCCTCAAGTATCCGACGGGCACATCCTGCTGTGCTTCCACCCACAATCTGCTCAAAGCCGGAATACTGCTTAAGAAAATCTGAGCATTGTAATAAACCCTGTTGATGAGAATAAACTCTGGTGATATCCGAAAGCTTCGCTCCTGGAAGTCCCCATAGATTATGTTCGATCTTCACCAGCTGCTCCCCGATGATATAGTTATCATATTCCGCTAGTAAATCAAAGATATCTGCTAAAGTCCCTGTAGAAGAATTCTCAATGGGAAGTACACCGTATTCTGCCTCTCCGTCACGAATCGCCTTCATGACCTCTTCAAAGGTTTCCATGGGTATCCCTGTAACCTCGGAATCAAAGTATTGTAGCATAGCTTGTTCTGTATATGCGCCACGTTCTCCGTAAAAAGCAACCTTACTATCGTAGCTTTTCGGAAAATGTTCTACAGAACTAAATCCTAAACTTTCCTGGCTCTCCAGCAACATATATTGTAATTTTCGGCTCATGGACATAATCTGTTTAAAGAGATCTGCGACTGCCTTCCCATTAAACTCATTTTTTGTGAGCCCTTGCAATGTGGTTAGCTTCTCCTCTTCTCTAGCTGCATCAAAGATAGGCCTTCCTACACTTTTCTTATAAGCAGCCACATCGATTGCCAACTCCATTCGCTTCTCGAACAATTCAACCATCTGGCGGTCTATTTCATCGATCTTCTTTCTGCTATCCGCTAAATCAACCATCGTAATCCTCCGATATTTTCTATTGTTACCCAACCTTTTGCCCCATTATACTATCAGACAGATTCATATGCAACCTGGAAGTTCATAAAAACCCTGACTATAATCCTGTTGCAATCATTTTTATGAAGTTATATAATGTTCTAAGTAATATAAGTAGTGAAGCAATGTGCTGGCTATCAATATACATAGTAGCTATTCAAAAAATATCAGCTTTGCAGATATTTTGTGTATCATGTATTCAAAAATATCAGCATAGTAGATATTTTAATAATCATGTAGTCACGTCCTATTTTCATCTCTGCTATTCTGAATAGTTGCAAATCATAAAATTATGTGGAGGTACTTATGTTAAAAATGATATATAAGGTTCTTATTTTTCTTGCTACTGCTACCATAATAGGAATTGGAGTTGTTTTACTCTACAACACCAACCGTACCTATCTCAATGATGATAATGAGATTGGAAATACCACCGGTAATATCTATAATGGCGGACTATTCGCTGAGCAAGATGGTAAGATCTTCTTTAGCAATGATGCTGCCGATGGAAGTCTTTATGTAATGAATTCTGATTTATCAAATTTTAAGAAGGTATATAGCGACAAAGCTGCGTTTATTAATGCAGATGAAAACTATGTCTATTATGTCCGTGCCAATAATACCAGAGAAAATCTGTCCAATAGTGTTCTAATGTTTTACAATACCGGCGTATACCGTATTAATCATAATGGTAGGGATCTAACCTCTTATACCAGCAATCCCAGTGCATACCTTATGCTTTATGGAAATAATTTATATTTCCAACGCTATGATGTAGGAACTGGATTATATTTATTTAGATACAAGATTGATAACACAATAGAACGATTACTTATAAAGGATGCTGTCATACCGGCTACTGTCATAGGTAATTCCTTCATATATAATGGTTATTCCGAGGATCACAATATAAATGCAATGGATCTATCCAGTTTTACATCCCGCCCTAAATTCGAGGGAAATTATTATTATCCTATCTATAATGGTGATTATATCTACTATTTGAATTTAGATGAGAAGTATAAGATATATAGAATGAACCTAGATGGTTCGAATCCAACCCTGCTGGTTAATGAACGCTGTTCCACCTA
The DNA here is from genome assembly GCA_023411555.1 of Bacillota bacterium. Lineage (GTDB taxonomy): Bacteria > Bacillota > Clostridia > Lachnospirales > Lachnospiraceae > Mobilitalea. The sequence goes on along the minus strand of JAEYOQ010000036.1, from coordinate 54,424 downwards.
TAATATTACGAACGACGGAAAATACCTATATTATCAAGTGGATAATGGTAAAAAGAATCGGATCTGCCGCCTGAACCTTGAGACTCTCGTAAGTGAGACTCTGCTAAAAGGTGATTATAAGCAGATCCATATAACAAAGAACTATGTTTTCTTTAAGGATTTCGATAATGCTAATACCTATATTATGAAAGCCAATGGTATTGTTGATATCAGTACCTTTAATCCTCCTAATTTAGATTTAGAGAATGAATAGCCAGCTTTTTAAGCTCACCCAGGAAGGATAGGGAACCGAAAGCAATGATCACATCCTCTTCCCTCGATATCTCATAAGCTAACTGAACTGCCTGCTCTGCTGTCTTCCCATCGAAGACCTCAGGGCAGTATTTTTTTGCCTCCAAAGCCAGGTCTGCTGAAGCTAGAGCCCTACTGTTATCCGGGGTCAGTGTAATAATTGCAGCAGCAAGGGGTGCTGTCAGTTCTAGTATCCGACGATAATCCTTGTCTGCAAATACGCCCATGATATAGATAACTCTACGGTCCAAAAAATACTCTCTTACGGACTCTGCCAGCTTAAAGGCAGCATCCTCATTATGAGCACCGTCTATGATAAAATAGGGTTTTTTTGCAATAATCTCAAACCTACCACTCCAGCGTGTACTCCGAAGCCCATCAATTATTGAAGAACGACCTACTCGGTAGCCCTGCTTTATTAGAGCCTCGATTACGTTAATAGCTAGAATGGCATTGGTAACCTGATGAATACCAAGAAGCCCTGTCTCATATTGCTGTCCCTGATACTCGAACACAGTCTCACCCGGCGTTAGCTTAAGGATATTCGCTTCCTCCGCAGCCGCTATGACAAGAGCTGACCCCTTCGTATCAGCCACCTCCTGTAAGACCTGAGCGATCTCCTCTTGCCTGTTACAGGTAACAACCGGAACCGAGGGCTTGATAATGCCTGCCTTTTCTCTTGTAATTAGATTCAGACTATCACCTAGGTATTGCATGTGATCCATACTAATTGAGGTAATAACACAACAAACCGGCTTTGTAATTATATTCGTAGCATCCAGCCTGCCACCAAGTCCTACCTCGATCACAGCAAAATCAACTTCCTGCCAGGCAAGATACAAGAAAGCCATCGCTGTCTCCAATTCAAAGGAGGTTGGATGGTCCCATCCATCCTTCACCATGGCTTCGCATGCCGTTCGGATTGCCGCTACAGAGTCACTAACGCCCTGCTTTGAGATATACTCCGTTATATAAGCTTCCTTCCCTGGCTCTTTCATTGATATCTGAATTCTCTCCCTATAAGAAAACACAGCAGGCGAAATATATCGGCCCACCTTATAGCCCTCAGTCGCGAGAATCGAAGCAATATAGGCAGTTGTTGAGCCTTTACCGTTGGTACCGGCAACATGGATCACCTTCAGCTTATCCTGGGGATTCCCCAGTCGTGATAATAACTCTCTCACAGACTCGAGTCCAAGCTTACTGCCATACTGGTTCGCTTCCTCTATGAATTCTCTTGCTTCTTTATAGGTCATATTAAGCCCCCTTTGTCTTCTGGCTTGTATTTTTTTGAACCAATTCCGGGTATGCCTCAACACAATTTTCAACCACAGAGATAAATCTTTCTCCGTATTTGGCATATTTATTTTCACCTACACCCGAAACATTCATCATCTCTTGTTTCGTCACAGGTACCTTGGCTGCCATATCGATCAAGGCCTTATCACTGAAAATAATATATGGTGGCATCCTTTCCTCACGGGCAATCTCAAGCCTGAGTTCCCTAAGTTTATCAAACAACTTGTATCCCACTGAAGTAAGCGACTCCCTTCCAATTGCTTTCTTCTTTGCTTTTGCCGCTCTCTCCGGAAGCTTATCCTCGTCAGTGATTTTGACGGTAACTATTGCTTCAGGATTTTTCAAGGCGCTAATGTCACCCAACTTTATTACTTGATAATCCCCAACCAATAGATAGCCTTCCATCACCAACTGTTCCATCAACCGTTTCAGAAGCTTCTTATTAGAGGAAGCTAAGACGCCATATGACTTATAACCAGTTGCTCCAATTTCCTCTAGCCTTGCGGTCTTAGCACCTGAAACGGTATCAATGATTATATTTTTTCCATACCTACCCTTGGCCTCATAAACGCAATTTATTATCTTTTTTGCCTCATCTGTCATATCCAGGACTTCAAATTCACGAAGACAGTTTCCGCAGTCCTCACAAGGCTTCTCTGGATTCTCACCAAAGTATTTAAGAATGTAGTTACGCAGACATTCCGTTGAATTGCAATATCTCTCCATGATCTGGAGTCTCTGAGTATCTCGCTCTCTTACCGTTTCTCTGTCCGCAGGATCAAGGTCAGACATTTCTTTGTGGTCCAGTAAAAATCTGTTGATTACAATGTCCTGTGGTGAGAATAATAATATGCACTTCGAATCCAAGCCATCTCTACCGGCTCTTCCTGCCTCCTGATAATAGTTTTCCATGCTTTGAGGCATGTTGTAGTGAATCACAAATCTGACATTGGATTTATCAATTCCCATTCCGAACGCATTTGTTGCAACAACAATACTTGTATAATCAAATACAAAATCATCCTGCATCTGCTTTCGTTCAGCAGCCCCCATTCCGGCATGATACTTTGCTACAGAAACGCCTCTCTTTTTTAGTAGCTCATGTAAGCTGTCTACGTTCTTTCTTGTAGCGCAATAAATGATACCACTCTCTCCCGAATGCTCTGAAATGTAATCCAGAATATACCGGTCCTTACTCTTTGGTTTATCGACCTGGAAGAATAGATTCTCTCTGTCAAATCCCGTTACCAAGGTATAGGGGTTATCTAATCCAAGGGTACAGACGATATCCTCACGAACATTTTCTGTGGCAGTTGCTGTAAATGCACTGATAATCGGACGCTTGTCAAGTATCCTTACAAACTCAACAATCTTCATGTAGCTGGGACGAAAATCCTGTCCCCATTGTGAAATACAATGGGCTTCATCTACCGTTACCATCGAAATTGGTACATCCTTTGCAAGATCAAGAAAACCATCCGTAAGCAGGCGCTCCGGTGCTACATAGATTATTTTATAAAGTCCCTGCCTTGCCTTACTAACCGTCTCGAAAAAAGCTCTTTCCGATAATGAGCTATTGATAAATGCTGCAGAAACGCCGGCTTCATTTAGGGCTTTTACTTGATCCTGCATAAGCGAAATGAGTGGAGAAATAACGAGTGTAATACCAGGCAATAATAGAGCCGGGATTTGATAACAAAGAGATTTTCCGGCACCAGTAGGCATAACAGCAAAAGCATCTCTTCCTGTTAAGATGCTATCAATAACAGCTTTCTGCCCGGCTCGAAAGAAATCATATCCAAATAACACCTTCAAAGCTTCTTCCGGTGTTTTATACCTTTCGTCCTGCTTAGAATGATTCTCATAAAAAGTCACGTTATCATAGACTGTTATATCCTCTTGGTCTTCATAGCTTTCCGCTATTTCAAACAAGCTTGCCCAGGATGAATCTTCCATAAATCCATCCTGTACATTAGAATTATCACTCATTTTAACCTCCCATATTATTATTCTTACTTTTCATTCACAACCTGGAATATAAAGAATTTCAGATAATAGGATTCATCGGCTGCCCATAAAATCGGATGATCCGGAGCCTGTGTACGATATTCCACCTGACGAATCCGTTTCTTAACATTCTTTGCTGCCTGACCGATGGTCTCAGCAAACAAATCCGGAGTCATAAAGTGAGAACAGGAGCAGGTAGCCAGATATCCACCATCCTTAACCAGCTTCATTGCCCTAAGATTAATCTCACGGTATCCCTTAATTGCATTCTTTACTGAATTCTTGGACTTTGTAAATGCGGGAGGATCTAAGATTACAAGATCAAACAGCTCCCCCTGCTTCTCATACTCAGGCAACAGATCAAACACATCAGCCGTTATAAATCTCACGGTATCGGATAATCCATTCAGCGCTGCATTCTCAGTAGCCTGAGCGACTCCAAGGCTAGAAGCATCCACTCCGATGACCTCTCTTGCACCGCCCATACCTGCATTCAGAGCAAAGGAACCAGTATGGGTAAAGCAATCCAGAACTCTTGCTCCCTTACTTATTTTCGCAATTGCTGCACGGTTATATTTCTGATCCAAAAAGAAGCCGGTCTTCTGGCCTTCCGCTACATCCACCAGATATCTCACACCATTTTCTATGATTTCTACCTTCGTATCGAAGGGTTCTCCGATAAAACCTTTGATTCGCTCCATCCCCTCATTCAATCGAACCTTTGCGTCACTTCGTTCATAGACACCCCTGATGGATATCCCATCCTGAGCAAGCAGCTCCTTCAAGATCTCGATAATCTCCAGCTTCATCTTATCAATTCCCAGTGCTAGTGATTGAACCACTAAGACATCGGAAAACTTATCGATCACAATACCAGGTAGGAAATCTGCCTCTCCGAAGATAATTCTGCAGCTATCCGTATCCACTGTTGTTTTGCGATATTCCCAGGCTGCCTTCACTCTCATAGTAAGGAATTCATGATCAATTTCCTGCCCTTTGACTCTTGACATCACCCGAACTGTAATTTTAGAATTCGTATTGATAAATCCACAACCAAGGTAGTAGTCATCAAAGTCATGTACATATACCAGATCACCATTCTCATAATCACCGGTTATCTTATCAATCTCATTATCATAGATCCAGAGACCACCGTTTTTTAGCGATCTTCCTTCACCCTTTCTTATCTTAACAATTGCTTTCATCCATTTACCTCCATTCAACTACACTGAAGAAGTTAACCATAAAACGCTTTATAGGCTGTCGTAAGCTAGCAATGTATCCATGCTGTTTTACGGCAGCCCATTTCCTTCAGATCTTAATTTTACTTGCTCTTATTAAATATAATTATCTTACTAAATAAATAGTTTAATACAGTAACGATTATTGCGATGATGAATTTAACCAGAAGTCGGTAAAAGCCAAGAACATCGACGAAAATATACATTCCTGCTTGTTCTACTACTAAGGTAATGAGCCTTGCTCCGAAGAATTTTGAAACCTTCCCTGCTTCATCCTTTACACTTTTACTTTTTGATAGGAATACCTGCTTCTTATTCACAATATAAGCAAAGATTACTGCGATAAACCATGCAATAGCATTGGCTGTCAGATTCTCCATTCCCAGTCTGTATAGGCCCTCATAGCTGATGAAATTAACGATAGTCGTTAGAACACCTGCGATAATATATGTTATTGTTTCCCTATTCACTAGCTTTTTAATTAGCCCGCTTATTTTTACTTTCATACTTCCTTTCCATCCCGGCCTTCTAGGAATGTGATAATCGTAATATTACTATTCTTTCATTTCCTACAGATTATCATCCTTAATGAAATAATATAGTCTCTTTTCCATCGCAGGGACATCCATTGAGAAGCTTAGTGCCTGCTCCTTGGTAATCTTTCCGAATAGATAGAGTTCATAAATTGCATCATCCATAGCCTTCATACCATTTTTCTTACTGGATTGCAGATAGGTTTCAATCTGATGAATCTTACCCTCTCTAATCAGACTCCGTATCGCTGGATTTGATAACAGTACTTCAAATGAAGCCACTCTTCCCAAGCCATCCGCCGTCGGAATGAGCTGTTGTGATATTACTCCCTCCAAAACAGTAGCTAGCTGAACTCTGATCTGCTGCTGATGCTCAACAGGGAATACATCGATGATCCGATTCACACAGTTGACAGCACCTAAGGTATGTAAAGACGAGAATACCAGATGCCCCATCTCGGCTGCGGATATCGCAATCTGCATTGTCTCATAATCCTTCATCTCACCAATCAGAATCACATCCGGATCCTCACGAAGAATTACGCGAAGTGCATTTGCATAGGATAAGGAATCTGTTCCGATCTCCCTCTGATTTACAATAGATTTATTATGACGATGCAAGTACTCTATCGGGTCCTCCAGGGTAATAATATGGCGGTTATAATTTGTATTTATCTCATTAATTAAGGACGCCAGTGTTGTTGTTCGTCCGCTTCCTGCGGGTCCGGAGACCAATACCAGCCCTCTCTTTTTCTTTGCTAATTCCACAACCGCATCCGGTAAACCCAGTTCCTGCGGTGCTGGTATCTCTGTATAGATAATACGAATGACTAACGCATAGGATCCTCTCTGCTTGAATACATTCACACGGAATCTACCTACATTGGTAATCGAATAAGAAAAATCCAGTTCTCCATGAGTATTTAATTTATCAACAAATCTCTGAGGGACAATAGACATTACCATCGACTCCAAGTCAGAGGATGTCATTGCCTCATAGTCCATACTGATCAACTCACCATTTATTCTGCTTTTCGGTGGTAGTCCTACTGTCAGATGCAAATCGGATGCTTTTCTGTTCTGAGCGTCCAACAATAATTTGTCCATTAATTGTTTCATATCTTCTCCTATAATACCATAACATCATTGGTATATCCTTAATAAAGAATCAGCGCTTCTCCATGGCATATGATTGACTGTACTGGAATTTTAGCATATTTTGCAAGAATATACAATTGAGAATCTTCGAATTGTTTTTTTTTTGATTATCGTGTACAATAATGATTTGTAATGTCAGGTATAAATAAGTGTGCATTTCATGCCTTTATACAGACATCACTATAATTAAACGGTATAATAAGCCTGAACAGGCATGGAGGTATAAATGAGTATTTTAAACGTAACTAATCTAAGTCATGGATTTGGAGACAGAGCCATCTTTCATGACGTATCCTTTCGACTTCTCAAAGGGGAGCATATAGGTTTAATCGGTGCAAATGGTGAGGGTAAATCTACCTTTATGAATATTGTGACCGGAAAGCTAATGCCGGACGAGGGTAAGGTGGAATGGTCTAAGCATGTTTATGTAGGCTATCTGGACCAGCACGCTGTACTGGAAAAGGGGATGACTCTAAGAAGTGTCCTTCAATCCGCTTTTGCCTATCTTTTTGAACTAGAGGAGAAAATGAACCTTATCTGTGACTCTATGGGAGAGGCAGAGGGGGATGCTCTGAATGATATGATTGAGGAGCTGGGAACAATTCAGGAGCTCTTATCAATGCATGACTTCTATATTATAGACAGTAAGGTAGAGGAAATCGCCCATGCCTTAGGTCTGGATGAAATTGGTTTGGATAATGATGTAACTGACTTAAGTGGTGGTCAAAGAACCAAGCTACTTTTAGGTAAGCTCTTATTAGAGAAACCGGATATTTTATTGTTGGATGAGCCGACAAACTATCTGGACGTACAGCATATCGAATGGCTAAAGCGATACCTGAACGAGTATGAAAATGCCTTTATTCTAATCTCCCATGATATTCCCTTCTTAAATAGCGTGGTTAATATCATCTATCACATGGAGAATCAAGAATTAAACCGTTATGTGGGTGATTATGATAAATTCATGGAAGTTTACGAGATGAAGAAAAGACAGCTGGAGGCAGCTTATAATCGCCAGCAGAAGGAAATCGAAGAGCTTGAGGACTTTGTTGCCCGTAACAAAGCAAGAGTCTCTACCCGTAACATGGCTATGTCCAGACAAAAGAAGCTTGATAAGATGGATGTGATTGAGCTTGCCAAAGAGAAACCGAAGCCGGAGTTCAACTTCAAGGAAGCTCGTGCCGCCGGCAGATATCTCTTCCAAACAGAGGACCTGGTTATTGGCTATGACGAACCACTCTCCTCACCCTTGACCCTGACTATGGAACGTGGCGAAAAGATCGTTCTCGTTGGTGCTAACGGAATCGGTAAGACTACTTTACTTAAGAGTATCCTGGGTCTGATCCCCTCTATCAGTGGTAAGGTTACCTTAGGCGACTACCTAAGCATCGGTTATTTTGAACAGGAGATGGGCCCCAGTACGAATACCTGTCTGGAAGAGCTATGGAAGGAGTTCCCCGGCTATACCCAGTACGAGGTTCGGTCTGCTCTTGCAAAATGTGGTCTTACCACCAAGCATATCGAAAGCCAGGTTCGAGTCCTCAGTGGTGGTGAGCAAGCTAAGGTACGTCTCTGTAAGCTAATTAATCGTGAATCAAATCTTCTGCTGCTGGACGAGCCTACGAACCATTTGGATGTGGATGCGAAGGACGAATTGAAGCGTGCGCTGAAGGCCTATAAAGGAAGTATTCTCTTAATCTGCCACGAGCCTGAATTTTACGAGGATGTTGCTACGAAGGTATGGGATTGTAGTAAGTGGACCACCAAGATATAGTTTACAGAAAGAAAGGCTATGTAGCTGTGAAATGAGCTGTTTCATAGCTACATAGTTATTCATTTCGTATACTTTTTCATCTTGAATTGTTCAAACATATTATTTGCAATTATAATAACACACCAGCTTCCACCTGTTTAAAACCCTCTTGAAGATAAAGTGATTTTGCTTTATCATTATCTGCATTCATACATAAAATGTCCTACCGCAAGATTCATCTATTGCGAATCTCAGGCCTGCTCGTAGTAGTATTCTGCCTAGTCCTTTTGCTTGATATTCTGGAATGACTGCCAGAGGTCCTATATTAACCATCGGGGCATCTTCATGCTCATCCATAGAGCATCGAACACATCCTACCGCTTTATCCTTATGATAAAGAATCATACAGCCTCCCTCTATATAATCATTGCTAAGAAGCATTTCCTTAGCTCTATCGGGGGTTATTGGTTTCTCATTCCCTTTTAATGTGGCAAATGCTGCATTTCTAACCTGACACCAGGTTTCCTCATCGTAATCAGGCTTAAGAGGCCTAATGGTATAATCTTCAAGTAAGTTGATCTCCGGAACAGGATTTGCTTTTCTTACCATAAGGAAGATATAACGTTCAACTAAGAAGTGTACATCAACTATGTGCTCCATTAATTTATCATTATGCAGTGGTACATAAGCATTAATTTTATCAAAACCCTCCGTGTGCTTTACGATATTTTGGAGTAAGCTTTCATATATTCCGGCGTCACTTAATTCAGAATGAAATATCCGGAATCCAGCTTTTTTACTTCTTCGACCATTCTCATCGATCATGATAGAGGCGGTTGTTACAATTTTGTCCTCTTTATCACTAACTATGTAGGTGGGGTTATCCTGGCCCACTTGGAATTTATCCAGGTCATCCTCATATAAAAATGAATAGTCTACTTCACTTCTATGAGCTTTACAATAATCAATAAAGTCCTTCCTTCGATCCTCGGTTAATTTTACTGCGTTCATACGACTTCTCCTTTGTCTGGTTGTGTAACGGGCATAAAAATTCAGCATAATTTTATCATATCCGATGTATCGTGTTATCTATAAAGTATTAGCCTGCTGACACTGGAGTCGTATCAACTATGTAATAAACTTCATAATTTATCATATTAATAGGCTCCTTTAAAACTTATTCGGAATATTTACTTAATGGTTATATAATGTTAATATTTGTTAATAAAAGTATTGCTTATATAGGGTATCACTGTGGTGGTAACTGCGATTAAAAGATTTTTTGATCATACAGAGATAAATTGAGATTGAATTTATAGATTATTCTCTATATAAAGGGTTTGCTTCGCCATCGTAAAAAGATAAGAACCTTATCGACGAAATATAGGAAAATCTAAATCCAATTGGGGGGGGATAGTAATAATGCGTGTTTTAACAAATCATCTTAAGCTTTTAGTAGTCATGGTTATTCTCGTATTTGTTGTTATTTTAATGTTCGGATTTCTTATAACTCAGTTACTTACTAATGATGAAATAAATAAACTCATATCTGAAAAAGGAATTCATCCTGTATCAACTAATGATATCGGTGATTCGTATACAGATATTGTTTATAGAAATGTACATAGTAATGAGATGTTAGAGTTAATTGCCTATAAAAATAGGTGGGGCAAAATCATCACAAAGCAATATGCATTCTATAAATCAGACAGAATAGACAAAGTAGATGTTGAGTATTGGGTAACGGAACCATTCTCATATAATTTAGATGGATATGTTGGAATTGAAATATTGAGCAAAGACATTTTAGATGAAGCCAAGAGCGCTGAAGTGATTTTTAACAATGGTTTAGTAATACGAGCAAAATTCCAAAATTCAAATATCTTACTAATACAAGCAAAAAGAAATTTTGTATGGGAGAAGCCAAAGTTAAAAACAATAGAGATATATAATGATAAAGGTAACGTAATACATGGATTTTACTCATAGGGCTCTCTTAAATACATACTAAAAAAGGTAAAAGGAGGGAAATCATATCCCTCCTTCATGTATATCCATATACAGAATATTACAACTTACCGACTTAGATTATATAGCAACTCATACATTATTAGGTTCTACGAATGAATTCCGTCCTGCATTTCGGACAGGTGATGGCGATCTTACCCTTCCCTCTAGGAACACGGATGGTCTGCTTGCATTTGGAACAGGTATAGTATTTATGTGTCTTAGTTCCCACCAACCATAACTTTATATGATTCAGTTTCCCTTTGAGTTGACCTGTAAATCTCATGAAGGCCATGTTCTCCTGAGACCTTTTCTGAAAATCTTTCGAAAAAGCACGATAAAGAGCATAAACAAATGGGATATACGCCACTATAATCAGCCCGTTAATCCGGATAAAATTAGTAAGAATAGATAAGATTAAAGAGCAAATTACCAGTGCTCTTGTGAACTGATCAAAGCCATACCTTCCAATCATAAAATTACGAAAACGATTCATTCATTTACCTCCGGGTAGTTAAGGATTCTATTATATATTGGGCTGTTACTATTCGAACCGATATATCATCAGCTTCATTAAAGCTATCATACTATATCTTTCGCAACATTCCTATTAAAAAAATATAAAGTTTTATAAATAAATCGTCAAAAATAAATCAAAATGATTATAAAAAGAAACAGCTCATTGAAATTATTTCACCTAATTTAAAAGCCAACTTCGAATCATGGCATTGCCTATTAGTCTAGCTCTTGCTTTCCTATTGCCTTCTTATCATAATTATCCAGGAAATGATACTCATGCTCCTTATCATGATACCCGATGATGGTATCCAGATTCACATTGTGGACACTACGGAAGATATTCATATCAATCGCTGAATTTGTCTGTCTGAATTTCTTTATCAGCGTCTTCATCTCCTGTCGTTTTGAGTTTCCTCCGCCATTATCACTCAGAGTACAATTCTCAGTGAACCGGCAGGCACATTGGATGAATTGAAGATCATTATATTGCTTCCAGCTAATGATATCCGCTTCCTTCACAAGATACATCGGACGGATCAGCTGCATTCCCGGATGACTTGTACTATGAAGCTTCGGCATCATTGTCTGGATCTGTCCGCCATAGAGCATTCCCATGAGGATGGTTTCGATCACATCGTCAAAATGATGTCCTAAGGCGATCTTATTACAGCCGAGTGCCTGTGCATTCTTATACAGATAGCCTCTTCTCATACGAGCACAAAGATAGCAGGGTGATTCCTCTACCCCGGCTACTATGTCGAAAATCTGAGTTTCAAATATTTTGATTGGGATGTTCAGTAGCTTTGCATTGTCAATAATCATTTGACGATTCAGCTCATTATAACCCGGATCCATGACTAAGAATTCCAGATCAAAGGCAAGCTTACCATGTCTTTGAACCTCCTGCATCAGCTTAGCCAAAATAAAGGAATCCTTTCCCCCTGAGATACATACTGCTATCTTGTCGCCTTCTTCAATCAACTTGTAATCATTGACACCATTAATAAACTTCTTCCATAGTGGCTTACGAAATTTTGTTATTATACTTCTTTCTATCTCTTGATATCGTTCCATACTTATTCTACCTTCTGATCTATTTATCTGTTATGCCATCCCTAGATGGCTAGTTTCTCATAACATCTGCGAAATGCCTCGAGAAAGCGGTCTATCTCTTCAGCAGTTGTCAAGTGACTGATGCTAATTCTCCATGAACAGAGCGCATTCTTCTTGTCCTTTGTAACCTCATAAACCGGTCTTGAGGGTGAGTTAGGCACGGAACAGGCCGATTTGGTTGAAATACAGATTCCTTCCTCGCCTAACGCTTCCTGAAACTGTGTGGCCTTAACCCCCTGTACACTGAGATTGATAATATGCGGAATACTATAACGGGTACTGTTAATCCGTACCTTCTTATGTTTTGTCAGCTCACTGATTAATTTATCATGCAGTGAAGTAACATATTGATAACGCTCCTCCTGATGGGCAACAGCCAGTTCCAGCGCCTTTCCCAAAGCAGCTGCCAAGGCCAATGCAGGACTTCCGCTTCGATAAGCAGTTGTACTTGTCCCACCATGGATTAATGGCTCTAATACAACCTGCTCCTTACGAATTAGCACTCCGCAGCCATTCATACCAAAGAACTTATGAGGCGTAAAGGAGAACAAATCGATATTCTCAAGACATATAGGTACCTTTCCCACAGCCTGTGTAGCATCTACATGAAGATAACAGTTGGGATAACCCTTTAATAATTCGCCCATCTCAGCAATCGGCTGAGTGACCCCCAACTCACTATCCACGTAGCAGACAGATACTAATATGGTATCATTTCTTAACAGCTCCTTCAGATGAAGCATGTCCACCAAGCCTTCTTTAGTTATATCTACCATATCTATCTCATACCCTAAGGACTGCAAATAGGACAGAGCGCCGCTAACAGAGGAGTGCTCCAGCCCAGTGGAAATAATGTGCTTTCCGTTACGCTTATGAGCATTTACCAGTCCCTTAATTGCCAGGTTATTCGATTCACTTGCACCTGAGGTATAAATAATCTCCGAGGTCTTTATCTTCAGCAGCCCAGCTATCTCTTCTGTAACCTGAAGCATCCTATCCTCAGCTTCCCTGCCAAGAGGGTGTGAAGAATTCGGATTAGCAATATAACGGTTGCTGATATCAATATAACAATCCATAACCCGGGGATCAACCGGAGTATTTGCTGCATAATCTAAATATATCATAATAATTCTCCATCCTGCTGCAAACCCACGAATTTGGGTGCAACATTCGCCAGCTTTCTATCGTCAGAACTAACCCCTGTAACGCTCTTGTCTCAAGGCAGATAGAGAAAGGAATCCTACTATCTGGCCGACGTAAACTCTACAGGGGCTTAACATATTGTAATATTATAAAATGTATTTCCTGGTGTGTCAATGGATTTTAGTTATTCTACAACTCAAAGCATTCCCGTAGTTTCTTCAGTGCTTTCTTCTCGATTCTACTGACGTAGCTCCTGGATATACCTAGCTTTCCGGCGATCTCCCGTTGTGTTACCTCTTTTTGATTGCTTAAGCCGTATCGCAAGCAGATGATTTCTCGTTCTCTATCAGTTAACACCTTACCGATTATGTGATACAGTTTCTTAATATCGTCCTCAAGCACAATATTTTCTACAATATCAATTTCTGCTTCTTCAATTATGTCCAAAAGATTTATTTCATTACCTTCCCGATCTGACCCAATCGGATCATACAGATATACTTCCTTGGCTAAGCGTTTACCACTTCTGAGCATCATCAGCAGCTCATTATCAATACAGCGGGAGGCATAGGTAGCCAGGCGGATCCCTTTATCTTCATCAAAGGTATCAATAGCCTTGATCAGGCCAATGGTTCCTATCGATATCAAATCATCCGTTTCTTTATCTACCATATTGTATTTCTTAACGATATGAGCCACTAATCTGAGATTGTGCTCAATTAGTTTATCCCTTGCAGCCTTGTCGCCTTCCTTACAGCTCTTCAGATAGTCGGCTTCTTCCTTGGTGCTCAATGGCTTTGGAAATGACTTCACGAAGATAAGCACCCTCATTGCCCATAAGATTCAGTAATATCTTATGATGCGAATTGACATAAAGTGCCTATCCCTCTTAAAATAGGACAGAAGGACTTACTATTTTTTAAAAGAGCACAGATTTGGACAATTAGATGAATGGCCCCACCTTAGGTTATAACAATAATATCAAGGCCTGCCGCATCAAATCACAAATGATTCTTTTCCTCGTAATACGATGTTATATCACTTTTGTTTACCCATATCTCGTATATTCCTCTATCTATCATCGTTAGTTTCAATTTTTGATATACTGAAAAATCACTTGTGAATAAGAGCATCTTATCTCCCTCTTCTCTCTCTACTCCAAACCTATATCCCTGGTAGATAGCAAATGGATGAATAATATATACCTCATCTAGCTCGCTTCTTTGAACTCTTTTGACATAAACAACCCCTTTGTACAATGAAAAACCCTTCGCCACATCATCCTTATTATAGGAAAGAAGAGAAACAGAGTTTGAATCCTTACTACCAGCTTCATATTCTATTCCCTTATAAATTGCATACGTACCTTTTCTCATTTATTTCACCCCTTATCTAATTCGAAATTTCAATAAACTTTTTAAGATTTTTATTATAAATTGCGATCAGCCTTTCCATTCCTTCTTTTGGAACCATATATAATTCAGCTCCATCCATTAAGGTAAGAGTTCCACCATAATATTTTTCGTGCTCATTCTCTTCGCTAACTTTGTCATTTCTCATATTTCCCATCATTTCCTACCATTCGAAATGATATCCCTTCCTTAAGTCCTGACTCAATTCTTATCTCATCATAGGCTAAGTATGTTGATATGATAATCATCTTTCTTTTTCCACTAACAGTACCAATGATATGTTAGTCTAGATTTTAAAAGCACCTACCATGGGAGTAGGTGCTGATTGAACTACACTAAATCCATTATGTTATTGTTATTTTGCTGCATACTTCTTAAACTGCTTCAAACTTCCCAAGTATTTACTTCTGTTTGCTTTCGTATTCTTTATGGTTGTCTCTAACTTTTCTTTATCAGGAACAAATTCTTCGATCGCTTTATCTATGGTTTCCTTTTTTACCCTCTTACTATCTTCACTCCCATAGTACCCTTTATAATAGCCTTTTTTTGCAGTAGTAGTATCATATTCGTCATATATTCCATCGGTATAGGAATAAGTATCTAAAGCTTCCAATACATTGAAAGCATCCGTTTCTTGTGTATTATTAATCTTAAAGAAATACCAATCCTTCTTACCATTCCACTCATAATTGTACATGATATTTTTCGTTTTACTCGAATAGTATAATATACAGTTTACCCATGAATTATATATAAACATTTCTTTATCATTTTTTAAATCATAAGAAAAAATTTGTGGAGCTTCCCCATTAATTATTAACTCAGGAACGCCATCCTGATTTAAGTCTTTTAATAGAAATGTCTCTGCAGTAAAACCACCTTCCCAACCTTTATAAGGATTTTCTGATAAAATCTTGGTATAACATTTCATTACTTTCTTTAGTTGCGCATCGGTCACTTTGCTTGTTTTTGCTGATGCACTTGTAGTTGGTAGTATAGATGTTACTATTAATGTTAAAATTAGTATCGTTATTATAGTTCTTCCTACTTTTTTCATAAGTGTTCAGAATCCTCCTATGTTTTATATAAATATACTTTACCAAACCTTGCTTAGTAGTACAACAATTATTTCCATATTAGAACATATATTTTCTTCGTCAACCATGTAATTTCATTAAAATTCAACAAATTCAAAAGCACCCTTCCACGAACTCTATCTAAGGAAGGGTGCTATCGAATAAACTTTATTCTTTTCTTCTTATAATATCGTAGCTATCTAGCTTTAAGCCAAAATCTACATAGATCATCTGCTGGGGATGAGGGCAACTCTCCATCTCATTTCCATCCGCATCTAAAATTTTCTTAACAATAGTTTCAATCGTGTCACCACTGGGCTTAATGATCTCTACCGTTTCTCCAACACAAAACTTGTTCTTCTGTTCAAGCTCATATAAGCCTTCTCTTTCACCTGATATGGTACCAAGATAGGTATAGGCTTTTTCATAGGTATTATGATCATAGATCTGATCCTCATGAGTAGGGCTGCCAAAGAAAAACCCGGTTGTAAATTGACGGTTAACCCCTTTTCTGACCTCCTCCATATATTTGCTCTTATTTGCTTCATATAAAGCAGGGTCAGTAAAGAAATCATCAATTGCCTTACGATAAGTGCGAGCTACTGTCGCTACATAGAGGGCAGTCTTCATTCTGCCTTCTATCTTAAAGCTATTAATACCGGCTTTCACAAGCTCGGGTATATACTCTATCATACACAAATCTTTTGAATTAAAGATGTAGGTACCTCGCTCATTTTCTTCAACAGGCAGATACTCACCCGGTCTTTTCTCCTCTACGATATGATATTTCCAACGGCAGGAATGAGTACAAGCTCCAAGGTTCGCATCTCTTCCGGTAAAATAATTGCTGAGCAAGCATCTTCCGGAATAAGCAATACACATTGCTCCGTGAACGAAGGTTTCGATCTCCATCTCGGCAGGAATATTCGATCGCAGTTCAATTAACTCCTCCAAGGATAATTCTCTTGCAGATACTACTCTGGAGGCTCCAAGCTTATGCCAAAACCGATAGGTCTCATAGTTCGTGTTATTAGCCTGGGTACTGATATGCAGCTCTACCTCCGGAAGTTCCTCCTGCGCAATAGAGAATACTCCCGGATCTGAAATAATCAATGCATCCGGACGATCCTGACCGAAGGCTCTCAGTTCCTTAAAATAAGTACGTATTCCTCCAAGATCCTGGTTATGGGCTGTAATATTGGCTGTTACATATACCTTCTTTCCATAGGAATGGGCAAATGCTATTCCTTGCTTCATCTCTTCCATAGAAAAGTTTTTAGCCTTCGCACGAAGGCCGTACATATCTCCTCCAATGTAGATCGCATCTGCACCATAAATAACCGCCGTTTTTAATGTTTCTAAATTACCTGCCGGGATCAATAGCTCCGGCTTCTTAATGTATTCTATCATGTTATTAACCATGCCTTTCTCTAAGTCTGCAAAACATTATAGGAGAAGCTTTTGTCGTATGCAGACACCTGCTACAGCTTACTTGATATGATGACTTAAGGAAATACCATCACCGACCGGCAGTATTACCGTTGACAGCTCTTCCATGTGAGTGATGGTATAAAGATACTCCCTCATTCTGGAATGAATCGTTCGATCTCTTCTTGTAATGCTGTATCTTGAATTGATTACCGTACCATCCTGCAGTACATTATCTGTAAGCAATAATCCATTTATCTCGAGAAGCTTCATTAATTCCGGAAGAAAGCTCATATATTGGGCTTTGGCCGCATCTAAAAAGATGAAATCAAAGCTCGCCTTCTCCTCCACCAAGGCCTTCAGTACCTCATGAGCATCACCCTTAAGCAGTTTAATCTTATCCTTATGGGGAAAGCTCGAATCAGCCAGATTTTTCTCTGCTTCTACCAACCTCATTGCTACCTTCTCTATGGTAGTTATCCTACAATCACTGTTGGTATACTCACTCATAAAGAGGGCGGAAAAGCCAATGGCTGTTCCGACCTCCAGAATGCGTTTTGGTTGTTGTAGTTGTAATAAAAACTTCAAGGCTCCCTGGGTTTCCTTCTTTATAATTGGGACATGTTGCTCCAGAGCCTTCTTTTCCAAATCTCTGAGTTCCTTGGGTAGTTCCGGCATCAAGGAATTAATATAGGCTGTAATTCTCTCATTAACTATCATATATAATAAGCCTCTTAATCTATGACCCCATCGTTCTATCTTACCTGATCAATGGTGCCATCATTCTGATGCATTCTTCTAGTCAGCTTCTGCATCGGTATCCGTTTCTGTTCCGTCACTGGTCTTTTCGCCAATCTCCTGATTAGAGTTCGTACTGTCGTTATCCCCGTTGTCTTCTTCATCCTTCACAATTGAATTAGAATAATCCGATATAACAGACAGTATCTCATCATAAGTCATAGAAGAATTAATCACGTAGGTTCCGGGCATAATTACATTTTCCTGAAGCTTTGTTTTAAGAAAGAAGGAATATTTATTCTTAATAGCATGATTGAGCTCCAGCTTCGTTGCTATATCCATCTTTGATTCACCCTTCTTAATCTGGAAGACAATCTCTCTTCCGGGTGCTTCGTCCACCGTATCGGGTCCATAGAGCTGATAGGTGAAGGTATAGGCATACTTACTTACGTTGATGATAGCAATAACCACTAATATATAGAAGAATATATTCATCAGCATCCGTACGATTAAGCTGGTTACCTTTAAGGTTAATTTAACTGCTGTGGACCTTGTCGCCATATGCATTCCTCTCTCACTTAACAACAAACTGTTTATTATAAACATAAAATCTAATCTATCATAACTTTTAGACTTCCATGATGATAGGCAGAATCATCGGATTTCTCTTGGTCTTCTTCCAGATAAAATCACTGAGAGAATCCTTAATCTCCGTCTTCATCTTGCCCCAGTCTGTATTGTTTTTACTCAGGCACTTATCCAGAGCCCGTTCTACAACTTCTCTTGCTTCTTCCATCAGGTTCTCGGACTCTCTAACATATACAAAGCCACGAGATACGATATCCGGTCCTGCAAGAACTTGATTGCTGTATTTTTCTAACGAGATAACGACGATAATCAAGCCGTTCTCGCTTAATAGCTGTCTATCACGAAGCACGATATTGCCAACATCCCCGACGCCAAGACCATCCACAAGAATGCCCTGTGCAGGTACCTCTCCAGTAATCTGTCCGTGTTCTTCTGACAAGGTCAAGACATCACCGGAAGAGATAACGAATACATTATCCTTCGGAACTCCTAAGGTCTGTGCCAGCTCTGCGTGTCGAACCAGATGCTTATATTCACCGTGTACCGGAATTGCATACTTAGGCTTCAATAAGGTATACATTAATTTAATCTCTTCCTGACAGGCATGACCGGAAACATGAGTATCCTGATAGATAACCTTGGCACCCTTCATGGTCAGATCATTGATAACCTTGGATACCGCCTTTTCATTACCCGGTATGGGAGTTGAGCTTAGAATGACGACATCGCCGGGCTTTATGGTTACTTTTTTATGAATGGAAGCAGCCATTCTCGGTAAAGCTGCCATTGTCTCGCCCTGACTGCCGGTGGTAATAAGCACCAACTGGTCATCCGTATAATTCTTCATCATCTCTATGTCTATTAACATGTTGTCAGGCATCTTGATATAACCAAGATCCTTCGCAACGGTAATGATGTTAACCATACTGCGGCCTTCTATGACAATTTTTCTGTTATACTTAGCTGCAGAATTAATAACCTGCTGTACTCGGTCCACGTTAGAAGCAAAGGTTGCTACGATTATTCTCTGCTTTGCATGGTCGGCAAAAATAGTATCAAAGGTCTTGCCTACCGTGCTCTCGCTCATGGTATAGCCGGGACGTTCTACATTGGTACTGTCACAAAGCAGTGCTAATACACCCTTCTTACCGATTTCACCGATTCTTTGTAAATCAATCGGAGCACCAAATACAGGTGTATAATCCACCTTGAAGTCACCGGTGTGGAAGATAATTCCTGCTGGTGTATATATTGCTAAGGCTGAAGCATCTGCAATACTGTGGTTTGTCCGGATGAATTCGATTCGGAAGCATCCCAAATTAATGGATTGACCATGCTTAATTACCTTTCGCTTTGTATTCTTTAATAAATTATGTTCCTTCAGCTTAGTCTCTATGATTGCTGTTGTGAGCTTCGTTGCATAAATTGGTACATTAATATCCTTTAGTATATACGGTAGAGAACCAATATGATCCTCATGTCCATGGGTTATAACAAAACCCTTTACCTTATCGATATTTTCCTTCAGATAAGTGACATCGGGAATTACTAAATCAATTCCCAGCATCTCATCCTCCGGAAAGGATAGTCCGCAATCGATGACGATAATACTGTCCTCATACTCTATTGCAGTTATATTCATACCAATTTGCTCTAATCCACCAAGTGGAATAATCTTTACACCTTTAACTTGTGTTTGCTTCGCTGTGTTTTTTTCTTTCTCTTTCAAATAATTGCACCTCCAATGGTTTATGTACTTTCTTTTTCCATTTACTAAGTGCATTCGATAATTGACTAGATACTAATAGATTTATTTTCCTCACATGCTTTACAATGACCATATAGCTTAACCTCATGATCCACCACGCGAAATCCCATGGTCGCCATAATCCGGTCTTCTAAGGTCTCCAGTAAATCATCCTGAAATGCAAATACATTCCCGCAATCAAGGCATATTAAGTGATGGTGATGGTGGGAAGACTCTTCATCCCTTCCTCTGCTAATCTCATAGCGTACATAACCATCATCTAGATTTAATTTATCTATTAGATTTAACTCTGATAATACTTGAATCGTACGGTAAACAGTAGCAATACCGATATCGGGAAATTGCTCTTTGACGTAGTCATAAATCTCTTCTGCAGTCAGGTGCATTCCCGGTCTGCAATTTAGAACCTCTAAAATTGCAACTCTCTGAGTAGTTACCTTTAGTCCGTTCTGCTTCAATAAACTCTTAAACTGTTCCTGATTTTCAGGCATATCATCACCTATTTTCATCTAATCATATCTTTATGCATTTAATATCGTGTATATATTAATTAACTTTTGATAGCTGAATTGACATCTCAATTCCTCTTATCATGAATTAATACAATTCTATATCATCTAATAACTCTTTGAAAATTGCAGCAACTGACTGTAGCTCCTGCTCATCCTCTACTATATCATAAACCGCCTCTTCATCGGTTTCACTTGATATATCCTTTAATATAAGAGCTTCGGCTTCTTCGTCATCCTCAGTAATTGTACTGACCAAAAGATAATCCGTTCCACCTAGTCTCGTCTGTTCCAATACTTGAAAAACTACCTCTTCACCATCTTCTGTGATGAAGGTTATTTCATCAGGTCTATTGCTCATTATTATTCTCTTCTTTCTTCATAAACTGCAGTCTATCCAAATATCCCTGCAATATTAATACTGCTGCTAATTTGTCTACCACCAATGCCTTTTCCTTATAGCTTAAGCCGCCTTGGTCAAGTACCTGGTGTGCAGCCACTGTTGTTAGTCTCTCATCCCAAAGTAAGACCTCAAGACCAGTTCTTTGCCGTAGCTTCTCGGCAAATTCCTCCGATTTTAGTGCCCGATCCCCAACTGTATTATTCAGATGCTTAGGAAACCCTAAGACAATCATTCCAATCTCGTATTCTGCAATTAATTCTTCAATTCGTGCGAGGGTTTGCCGCAACTTATTCTCTTGCTTTCTTCGGATTACTTCAATACCTTGTGCGGTCAATCCGAGTGGATCGCTAATAGCCACCCCTACCGTCACAGAGCCATAATCTAGCCCCATTATTCTCTTCATTCATACCTCCTATGCTATAGATGACAACGATATACTATCAAGGATAGTCTATATCGACTGACAGTTATAGCATTGATATCATATTCCATCAGTCGGGGCATGTAAAACTGTCTATTCCAGCTATTTTGCCTTGTCGAGTTCATTATCAATGTAAAAACGCAACAACTCTTCTATAATTTCGTCGCGCTCCACCTTCATAATCAAGCTTCGAGCACCCTTATGGCTCGTTATGTAGGTCGGATCTCCAGACATAACATACCCAACAATTTGATTTACTGGATTATACCCTTTCTCTGTAAGGGCTGAATATACCGTACGAATGACATCACTCACAATGATTTCCGTATCCTTTTGTACTCTAAAGTACTGCGTATTGTTTAATTTTTGCATTGAATCACTTCCTTCTCAACATTATCATAGCCTATCACCTACAGCTTCGATCCCGCGCAAACTATATATGATATATATTAATATATTTAGGTAAAAAATTCAATTAGTTATTTCACAAAGGAGTATTTCTTCTGTTAATGGACCCGAGACTCTTACATCTAACACTTGGTTAGACAAATCCCTCTCCTGTTCTACTGCCAGCTTAAGATATCGTTCATTATGACCCACCTGATATTGTTTACCATCAATCTCTACTGTTTCTTCAAATAGAACTTTCTCTATTCTGCCCAAGAATTGTGCCAGATATTCCTTTGTCATCAAATTTGCGAAAACAATCAATTGATCGCTCCTTAAGGTTTTGACCTCCTCCGGTATCTGGTTCTGCATCACTGCCGCTTTCGTACCGGCCCTCTTAGAATACTTGAATACATGTATATGGGAGAAGCCAACCTTTCTTACGAATTCCATTGTCTGGTCGAATTCCTCCTGTGTCTCTCCCGGAAAGCCTACTATCACATCTGTAGTGAAGGAGGGTAGCTCAAAATACTTGCGAATCAGCTGTACTCTATCATAATACTCTGTCGAGCTATATTGGCGGTTCATACGCTTTAGAACACTGTCACTGCCACTCTGTAAGGATAGATGAAAATGGGGACAGAATTGTCTTACCGAAGCAATTACCTTTACAAATTCCTCAGAGATAATTCTAGGCTCCAGAGATCCTAAGCGGATTCTCTCAATACCATTTACTTCACTAATTTTAACGATCAGCCTTGCTAAAGGCATCTCACGACTTAGGCTGTCATATACCTCCGTATCTTGGACTCCAACATTAATCTCAGTTTCTTTCTCTTGTGGCTGCTCATCCGCAATAGCCGCCTTCTTCAGTAGATCCGAGCCATAAGAAGAGATGTGAATTCCTGTCAATACAACTTCCTTGTATCCCTTTTTTGAAAGCTCCGTAATCTCTGTAATAATATCCTCTTCATTTCTGCTTCTTACCCTACCACGAACATAGGGAATGATGCAATAGGAGCAAAATCGATTGCAGCCATCCTGGATTTTGATAAATGCTCTTGTCTTATCCATCGTGGTAATAACATTAAGCTCCTCGTAATCCCTCTCTGCATTGATGTCTACCACTAATTCTTCTTTTTCATTGGTCTTTTGACATCTCTCTACCATGGTGACGATGTCAGACTTTTTATTATTTCCTATGACCAGATCTACCGCACTGTCTGCAAGGAGAACCTCCTCAGCTGCCTGAACATAGCATCCAACTGCGGCGATAATCGCCTGAGGGTTCCTTTTCTTCGCTTGATGCAGCATCTGGCGAGATTTGCGATCCGCAATATTTGTAACGGTGCAGGTGTTAACTACATAAACATCCGCAACGTCTTTAAAATCTACAATATCATAGCCGGCGGCTTCAAACATTGTACGCATAGCCTCTGTCTCGTAAGAATTAACCTTACAGCCAAGACTTAAAAATGCCGCTGTTTTTTTCATTCACTTATGTCCTTTCTAAACAGTAAATATTCGTATTTTTAGTATGTTCACGTATACAAGTTTCTGCTTCATTTTTTATGTACTTTGTATATTGACTTTTAATTAGGTAAATTATAGTATATACATATACCGAATAAAGGAGGGTTATTGATGAAGACAGTAAAGATTTCTTTAAATTCAATTGATAAGGTTAAAGCTTTCGTAAATGACGTAACAAAATTTGATACTGATTTTGACTTGGTTTCCGGTAGATACGTTATAGATGCAAAATCCATTATGGGTATTTTCAGCCTTGACTTATCAAAGAATATTGATTTAAATATTCATAGTGAGGATGATAGCATCCTTGCTACATTAAAGCCTTACATTGTTGAATAAAAAAGTTTCGATAGAGGTTGTCTTTGCAGACAACCTCTTTTCATATTTCTATTTAACCTCAATTACCTCAACGGTATTCAGTGCTGTCTCTATCATCTCGTTAATCTTCTCTTCCAGTTTTTCTTCTGATCTTCTTATTACCTTGATACTTGGTTTCGTAACAGGATGCTTCGCCACAAAGATAGTACAACAATCCTCAAAGGGTTGTATGGAGGTCTCAAAGGTATCAATCTCCTTAGCAATCTCTACGATATCCTTCTTATCAAAGGCAATTAAAGGACGGTATACAGGCATATCGCATACTTCATTGGTGGCTGCTAAGCTTTGCATTGTCTGACTCGCAACCTGACCAAGACTCTCACCTGTAATCAATCCGAGACATCCCTCCTGCTCAGCCAACTTTTCTGCAATCTTCATCATATATCTTCTCATAATAATAGTCAGTTCCTCGTGAGGACACTGATCATAGATATAGAGCTGAATATCTGTGAAGTTCACTACGAAGAGCTTCATCGAGCCGGTATACTTTGCTACCTTTTGTGCTAAATCAACTACCTTCTGCTTCGCACGATCACTGGTATACGGCGGTGCATGAAAATAGGTCGCCGCCAGAGATACCCCTCTCTTAGAGAGCATATATCCTGCTACCGGACTGTCAATACCTCCGGATAATAATAACATCGCCTTACCATTGCAGCCGACCGGCATACCTCCCAGACCCGGTATAATAATCGAATATACATAGGATTTGGTTCTTACCTCGACTGTTACTCGAATAGAAGGCTCGTGAACATCGACCTTTAATTCAGGAAAACGTCTTAATAAATAAGCTCCCATCTCAATACATATCTCTGGTGAGGTATAAGGGTAATTTTTATCCGCACGCTTTGCCTCAACCTTAAAGGTAAAGTTACGGTCCGGATACATTCTTTCCACATAATCGCCAACCCCCTTGGTCAGTATCTCCCACTCAGAGCTCTCAATCACCTCAACCGGGCAGATAGACGATATACCAAATACCTTCTGTAATGCTGCTACAGTCTCATCATAATCATATTCTGCGGGACATTCTACGAATATTCTTCCCTGTTCCTTGCTAACTTCAAACTCGCCCAAACCACTGAGGGCATCCTTGATTCGATCCCGAAGGGCATTTTCGAAAATGTAACGATTGTTTCCCTTTAAACCAATTTCTGCATATTTTATTAAAAATGCTCTAAACATCTTTCCTCCATCCACGTGTACACACGCTATCTCATATGGTATCTTGTGATTATCAATATCAAACTACTATCTATGGTCAAATTATCTCGCAAGTCTATCTTTTACGGGTATATCTTCTTAAATTCGGTAACAAATCCTTAATCTGCTCCAACGTATAATCGATTTCTTCCTCTGTTGTCATACTTGACATAGAGAAACGAAGCGTGGAATCCATAAGCTCCTTCGGCAGCCCTATGGCTGTTAAGGTAACGCTAGGCGTTGGATGATGAGAGCTGCAGGCTGAGCCTGAGGATACATAGATTCCCCTATCTTCCAAGGCATGTAGAAACACTTCACTGCGTACTCCTCGAAAAGATACACTCATGATATGCGGAGCGGTTTTCTTTAGCTGCTCTATATCGAAATCAGGCACACATTCCATGGTTATTCCATTAATGGTGACATCATCAAGCTCATTGATAGCCCTTAAGAATTTCTGTTTCAGATAGTACATGCGCTCTATTTTCTCATCAAAATTCTCGTACAACTCAGCGACAGCCTGTCCCAAGCCTGCAATTCCAGGTACATTCTCCGTTCCTGAGCGGAGTCCCCTTTGGTGTCCACCACCAAACACAACAGGATTAATCTTCACATTACTACTAACATATAATGCACCGATCCCCTTTGGACCGTGAATCTTATGGCCACTTATAGACAGAAGATCGATTCCCTCCCGTTTTGGATAAATACGGTATTTACCAAAGGCCTGCACAGCATCCACATGGATAATCAGGTCTTTTTTTCTATTTTTTAGCTCCTTCGTAAGCTCGGTGATCTCTTGAACTGCTCCGATTTCATTATTCACGTACATCAAGGATACTATCAGAGTATTCTCTTTTATCAACTCGTATAATTGCTCTTTTATCAGCTTTCCCGCGGCATCTACCGGTGCAAAGCTTATCTCAAACCCCATTTCCTCCAGATGTACTAAAGGCTGATGTATGGATGGATGCTCTATTCTTGTTGTTATAATATGATTACCACGACGCTTATTCGCTAATGCAGTACCGATCAAGGCTAGGTTGTTTGCTTCGGTACCCCCTGATGTGAACAAAATCTCCTTCGGCTCCACCTTAAGATTAGTAGCTAGGATGGACGCCGCTTCCTTCATATACTGCTCTGCCTTTATCCCAAGACGGTGTAGCGAAGAAGGATTGCCATAATCCTCGTACAAGGCCTTTACCAGCTTATCTCGAACACCATCCGTTACTTTTGTAGTTGCTGAATTATCTAAATATATTTCCATGTATCTATTCCATCCTTAAGATATCGTTACGTCAATTCTCAGTGTGAAATTGCTTTTATTTTCACACTAACTTAACATGCCTGTCCTTTGTGTTAGTTTGTGCCGAGGAAGACGCAGGCACAAACTTGGGAGTGTGAATTATTCTTTTCAATAATTCACACTATGGTTACTAGTATACCACATCCATCCATAAATATGAAAGCTATTTATTCTTAAGCCATTATAAAGTTACAGCCTCTAATCCTCCATTTTCGGACACGACAGCCTTCTAGACTCCAACAATTGCAATATATGATAAGGATTTACACTCAATTCTTTGGATTCGGTGTCTACGTATATTCCAAGGTGAAGGTGTACCTCGAATTGACCAACGGTACCTTCCTTGCCATAGCCACTGTCCCCCATAAAGCCCAAGAGCTGACCTGCTATGACTTTATCCCCTTTTTTTATTCCATCCGCATAACTGGAAAGATGGGCATAATAAAAATAACCACCAGAAGGAGAACGTATTCCTACCCTATATCCTCCCTGCTCCAGCCATCCCAGCTTCTCAATTACTCCGTCCGTTATGCTTAGGATAGGATAATACCCGCGTTTATTATTAATTGCCATAATATCTGTCCCCTCATGTCTTCGCTTGCCTCCATATCTGCGAAGCTCATTCCAGGTATCTACATAGGAGATATCCTCCTCATCTCCCTCCAATCTCGGAACAGGAAAATACTGAATATCGTTTAAAACTGCTTTATAATAGCCATAAAGCTTTTGATAACCCGATGATTGTATTAGCTTAGGAATAGCCTTTATAAAAACAGTTTCATCAATCAGCTTTTCCTCCTCGAGATCAAAGTCCTTTGCAAGCATGTTAAAGGTCAGATAGGCAATAGAGTTAACTCCCTGTGCTCTTTTAAGAGAAGGGTACTTTTTGCACAGATCGTCCATTCTCTTCTGTGACTTTTTAATATTTTCCACAGAAAGCTTCATCTCACGGAAACTATCGTAATTGTTTCCCCGGCCCTTAATATCACTAATCAACAGCTGGGTTGACAAAAGATTCAATTGTAAGCCGGTAATAAATAGCACCAATAACAATAAAATCAGTGGAATAATATTATAAAAAGAGAGATTTCGATGCTTTCGACTCATCTCATTTCTCTTTGTATACCAAGCCTGCTTCATGATCTTCTCACCTTCCGATTGTTATGTAAGACAGATAATTATATGTCTTGATCGGCGGGTTTATAACTTATGGAGGCAAGCTGATTCTCTACATGAGTCAAGTGCATACAGACACCAAATAATAGGGGTGGCTGATGCACTTGACTCATGTAGCTTATTTGAAACACTCATTACTTAGGAATGCTTGTAGAAGCTGTAGCCTTAATTCTTCGGTGCTGCTCCCACTTCCTCAGTATCACTTTTTTTCTCTCCTCCGAAGATGAAGTCACTCAAAAGCTTAGCATTCTCCTGTAAATCAGGAATTAGTACATCCATACCACGAACCTTTACATCATCAGTAAAGGTACCGTCTGCAGGAATTCTTAACTGAGATATTTCCATCGTACCCATCTCGATAAAGGATTCCAGTAATAGTTCAAAGTTCTTGCTGCTTATATCTGTATGAATCATGGGAAGCAGCTTAATCATCATACTCGCCAATTCAACCTTACTCTTAGTCTTATATTTTTCAAAGATTGCATTCAGTACGATACGATGTCTGTCAGTACGACCATAGTCATTGTTATTTCCGGTGATGGTTGCTCTCTTACGAACACGAGTATAGCCAAGTACCTGATTACCATTCAAAAGTTGCTTACCTTCCCTTACATTACGGTACTGCGGTTTGGAGATATAATTTGTTGAATTCAAATATTTTGCTTCGCCTGCAGTTAAGGTAATCTCTAAGCCTCCGAGTGTATCTATGATTTTCTCAAATTTTTCAAAGTTTACTAGGATACATCCGTCTAGTTTAATGTCAAAGTTTAAAGCGATGACCTCATACATCAATTCGAGACCACCTCTTTCATAAGCGGAATTCAACTTGTTATCCTTATATCCCGGTATTTGAACCAGTGTATCTCTCATAAGTGAGGTTAGCATCAATTTATTTGATTTTGTATTCATGGTTGCGATGACTATAACATCGGTTCTTCCCCTTCCGTCACCGGAACCAATCGCTTCCTCACCTAATAAGAGTATATTATATACTCCCTCCTCACGCTTACCATCGCCGGGATGATCGGGCCAAATGATTGTGTTAGGATCTATCTCTGCGGCATCAGATGCAAGGTCCTCTTCATCAAGAACGTCCACATCTTCAACCGCCTGAACATTCTCCTCGAAACTGCCGGTCCCAATAGACCAAATCGTCCCAGACAAATTTAGACCCATTTTAAACAACAGCTGATTACCAGGATCTGTGAAACCAAGGAAAAAGACAAAACCGACAAGACATAACAGGGCGAGAGCCACTCCGCTACGTATTCTCATAAATCGCTGTTTTTTCTCATTATGATTATCATTGGTGCGTGAATGTTCCAGCTCATCGCAAATCTGACGCGCAAGATCTGCGTTAATACCATTTAATTCCTCCTCGATATCATACTCTGAGATCTCATGATAAGAAGTGACCTCGCCGGAAAGCTCATCCATATCACCGATTTCCGATTCAACCTCTGAGCTCTCCTTAACAGAAGTCTCATTGGTACTTTCTGCTAAAGGTTCACTTGTAGATGCTTCCCTTGTAACCGCCTGTTCCTCCTCAGAAGTATAGCTTTCCTTCCCTAAAGTGCTTGGCGTATCAACATTCGTTTCACCCAAGGCCATCATAATATTACTATAAAAATTTTCATTAAATTCTTTATCATCGAAATCGAATGCTGAGTTCACATCATCCTTACCCATCTTTTCATCTCCTAATATATATAAAGGCTTAATCGAAAGCTTATTCCCGTTGTTTAATAAAATACGTATGTCAATACAAATACTATGCTCTTATCTTTTCACTGACTGTCTTTTCAAGTAGTTTATATACACGTATCGTCGAAGGAATGTTCAACTTCTCATCGATCGTATGAACATTAAACATATCTGGTCCAATGGAGATTGCATCAATGCCCGGCAGCTTCTCGCTAATAATACCACATTCCAAACCAGCATGTATCGCTTCTACTCTCATTTCCTTTCCGGTGCTCTCCTTATACAGTCTCTTATAATGCTCGCGAAGCAATGATTCCGGTTTATATTCCCAGCCCGGATACTCCGCATATTCACTGAACTCTCCCCCCAAGAAGCTGATCATATAATTTAATTGATTGCTCATAAAATGCTTATAGCTGTATAGGGAGCTACGAATTGCATCCGTAAACAGCACATGATCTTCCTCCGTATTTAATATTCCCAGGTTTAGTGAGCTTTCTACCAAACCAGGAATATGTGAGCTCATTACCTGAACTCCATTTGGCATATTAACCAGCATGAATAGCATTTTCTCAAAAGATACGGGATGTAACACCTGAAAGGTATCTTCTCCAAGTTCTTCAAGCTCATATTTCAGATTTGGCTCGCTAGCGGATAATTCCTGCTGATACCCTTTCATCAGCTGCGCAATATTTTCTCTGATCTTATTTATCTCTTCCTTCTCATTTCCTTCGATTAGAAGCTCAGCTTCTGCCTCTCTGGGAATAACATTATCCTTAAAGCCGCCCTGAATACGAATCAATGAGAAATCGCTCATTTCACGTAGCTCGAATAGCAACCTTCCAAGTAATTTGGGTGCATTGCTTCTATTCTTATCGATATCGGATCCGGAATGACCACCTTGCATACCTCCAAGGCTAAGCTTCATTCTCATACCCTTTGCTTCTACTCTCTGAATAGGAAGAACACAATTGCATCTCATACCACCTGCACAGCTAGTTAGCACACAGTCTTCTTCCTCCGAGTCAAGATTAATCAGGTATTTTCCCTTAAGCTTCGACAGATCCAGTGCCTTAGCACCGTTCAGCCCCATCTCTTCGTCCGTGGTAATAATTGCTTCCAGTCGGGGATGCCCCAGACCTTCATCGGATAGCATAGCTAAAATATATACCACTGCAACTCCATTATCTCCACCTAAGGTAGTGCCGTCCGCACAGAGAAAATCTCCGTCTACAACCAGCTTAATTCCATCCTTTAAGAAATCATGGGTATAGTCCTTGCGCTTCTCACATACCATATCCATGTGCCCTTGTAATATAATGGCAGGCTCCTCCTCATATCCGGGGGTTGCCTCCTTGATCATAATCACATTATTAGCAGAATCCTGAGTATACTCTAATCCATGCTCCTTTGCATAGGAAACCAGATAATCGCTGATTGCCTTCTCATTTCCTGAACCTCTCGGTATCTTTGAAATCTCACTAAAATAGTGAAATATTCCTTTATAATCTAACTTTTCTAGGGTCTTGTCCATTTGTGTTACCACCTTTCTGTAGTTCTTAACCGCAAACCGATGAAAGAACCGAGAAGCAATCTCTCCAAGTTATGTTAAACATTAGACGAAGGAAATCATGGCTCGGTTCAAGTTAATTATTTACATTATTATAATTATATTATTTCTCAGAACTAATGTAAATACTCTGATTAATTTACGATAAACTTATTGTAACGGTCCTGTTAACTTTTTTCTTAATTTTTGAAGCTATGAATCGGAGCAGGAATTCTACCTCCACGGTTTATGAAGTCATCGCAATCAAAGGGATTCACCCTCATTACGGGTGCATAACCGAGTAATCCACCGAATTCCACACGCTCTCCCACTCCTTTACCAATGACAGGGATAATACGAACCGCAGTGGTCTTCTGATTAATCATACCGATTGCCATCTCATCTGCTATGATGCCAGAGATGGTGGTAGCCTTGGTATCTCCCGGAATTGCAATCATATCAAGTCCAACCGAGCATACACAGGTCATCGCTTCCAGCTTCTCCAAGGATAATGCTCCTGCTTCCACTGCATTAATCATACCTTGATCCTCACTGACCGGAATAAAGGCACCGCTAAGACCTCCTACGTAGGAAGAAGCCATAACACCACCCTTTTTCACCTGGTCATTCAGTAAGGCTAATGCTGCTGTTGTACCGGGTGCACCGACACGGCCTAAGCCCATCTCTTCCAAAATCTCAGCGATACTGTCACCGACAGCTGGAGTCGGAGCTAATGATAGGTCGATGATACCAAAGGGAATCCCAAGCATTCTGGAAGCTTCCTGGGCAACTAGCTGTCCCACACGGGTAATCTTGAAGGCCGTTTTCTTAATTGTTTCACAGAGCTGTTCAAAATCAGCACCTCTGACATTCTCCAGCGCCTTCTTCACAACCCCGGGTCCACTGACACCTACATTGATTACTGCATCTCCTTCGGTAACACCATGAAATGCACCTGCCATAAAGGGATTATCATCCGGAGCATTGCAAAAAATAACCAATTTCGCACAACCAATCGAATCCTTCTCCTTAGTCGCTTCTGCCGTCCTCAGAATAATCTCACCCAACAGCTTAACCGCATTCATATCTATTCCGGTCTTCGTAGAGCCGACATTTACAGAGCTACATACCCGTTCTGTCTGGCTGAGTGCCATCGGTATAGACCTAATAAGCAGCTCATCAGCAGTGGTCATCGCTTTCGATACCAGGGCTGAGTACCCTCCGATAAAATTCACGCCCACCGTAGTTGCTGCACGATCTAGGGTTCTCGCTATCGTAACAAAATCCTCTGAGGTCTTGCAGGCAGCTGCACCTATGAGAGATATCGGGGTTACCGATATACGTTTATTTACTATCGGAATACCATATTCCCTCTGTATTCTATTGCCAGTAGCCACAAGCTCCTTAGCGATTGTAGTTATCTTATTATATATTTTTCGATTTAATTCATCTAAGTCAGGGTCCACGCAGTCAAGGAGACTGATACCCAGTGTGATTGTTCGGACATCCAGATTCTCCTGTTCAATCATTTTATTGGTTTCGATGACTTCGTTTATGTTTATCATTCTGATCTCCAATCTATGAAAGCAATATTCGCATTAGATTCTGTGCATCATATCAAAGATATCCTCACGTTGAGCCTTGATAATCACTCCGATTTCAGTTCCCAGCTTTTCCAGCTCCTCCGCGATAAACTCATAATCCTTACTAGCACCAGTCATATCTACAATCATCATCATGTTAAAAAAGCCCTGAACGATGGTTTGAGAAATATCCAGGATATTAATGTTATTATTCGCAAGGTATGTACATACCCTGGCTATGATCCCTACAGTATCCTTTCCTACTACAGTAATTACGGTTCGTTTCATGCTAATCCTCCTTATATCATAACCATACAGGATGGTTCTTCCCTATTAGCCACACTTACATTTTTGGCTGAAAAACTACTGCCTCTGTTCGACAGTTCACAGCAAACCGTCTCATATGCCAGTTCCTCATAATTGTTTTCCTTACTAAGATGTGCTAAAAATATATGTCGTAAACCGGGGTGAAGCAAACGGCTGATCAAGTCAGCTGAGGTATCATTAGAAAGATGCCCCCTGTCACCTAAGATTCGTTGTTTGAGATAATAAGGATACTTTCCGACCATGAGCATATTAACGTCATGATTTGCTTCCACGAATAGAAGCTCGGAGCCCTCCAGCACAGATACAATATAATCATCAAATTTACCTAGATCTGTTGCAATTCCGACCTTATGACCTTCTGACTGCATCGTATAACAGACAGGTTTCGCCGCATCATGGGAGGTAGAGAAAGGGTTCACACATATATCGTTAATCATAAAGGTTTCATTTGGAGTGACATAATGATATAACTCACTAGGGATTTCTCCCACGCTTCTAATCCGGCTGATTGCAC
This sequence comes from Bacillota bacterium, assembly GCA_023411555.1. GTDB lineage: Bacteria > Bacillota > Clostridia > Lachnospirales > Lachnospiraceae > Mobilitalea. The sequence goes on along the minus strand of JAEYOQ010000036.1, from coordinate 21,354 downwards.
ATGCTGTCTCGTAGGTTGCATAAATCGGTATATGATACCTGCGGGCCATTATTCCAAGCCCAGCTATATGGTCCGAATGCTCATGAGTAATTAAAATACCCTGAATTGTATCCGGCATAATATCGATTCCATTCAATCCATTTTCAATGCGCTTTGCACTAATACCGGCATCCACCAATAAGTTTGTATTTTGGCTGCCAACATAAATGCAGTTTCCACTACTACCACTTGCAATACTGCATAATTTCATTATAATCTTCCTATTCTATGCTAATTTACAGCTTTTCTATAACAATAAACAGAGTATCCCTCATTTCCACCAATTTGTCAAGAAAATTTAGAAGGTGACTGTTAGCAAAGTACCTTGACGGCAACCGTTCAGCCCTGCAAATTATGTAATACGACATAGCGAAAAATGTTTACTTTTTCCGTTATTCGTGTTCAGAATTGCAAGGTGCATATATGCATAAAAAAGGAAGACAGACTGCAGTCGCTTCCAACCCATCTGTCTCCCAAAATAAATTATAGTTCAAACACTTATTCCGTCTTCTGTAACCATCTCTTGCCATCGACGAATCTAGCCGCCAGCATCGCACAAACGGTATTACCGGTAGAATTAAGAACGGTTGCAGGTGCATCAATGATTGTACTGATCACTGCAATAACCGGTAGGGCTGCTGCCGGAAAACCAAAGATACTGATAATGAGCATCTCTCCAATCAGACCACCACCGGGTATAGCACCCATAACAGCACCTACCAGGAAGCCAACGGCCAGGATTTGAAGAATAGCACTAGGGCTGTTTATTTCTCTACCAAACAGTCCGAATAAGAACACAACCTTCAATACACCGCCTATCACAGAACCATCCTTATGCGTATTTACTCCCAATGGAATAACTGTCTCGGTGATATCCTTTGGCACCCCAATTCGCTTTGTAGCTTCCAGATTCACAGGAATTGTGGCCGCACTGGAGCAGGTTGCAAGTGCTGTAACAGTTGGTGCCAAAGCATTTTTCCAAAATACCTTTACGCCGGTCTTACCCGCTGCCACATAAGCATAGATACTAAAGAATAGAAAATAATTAATTACGGATAAACCAAGATATAACAGGAATACCCTTAAATATCCCTCAAGTATCTGTGTTCCTAATTGGCCAATGACGGATGCAAAATAGCAGCCCAAACCAATCGGAGCATAATACATTATTATTTTTATCATCTTCATCAAGACTTCTGAGGTCGCATTTACAAATTCCTTGACAGGTCTCGCTTTCTCTCCAGCCATAACCGTTGCAATTCCAAACATAAGGGAGAAGATAATTAACGGAAGCATCTTGCTTCGAGAGAACAACTCCGAGAAATCCCCTACGGTAATTGTATTTACTAATTGCTGAGGTAAGGATAACTGCTCCGCCTCTGCAACAATGTCATCTCCGGAACCAGATAATATCGCATTGATTGTATCCTGCGCCAAGCCCTCAGTAGGGTTGAACATAAAAACACCTATGATAGCTAGGACACCAGATAAAATCGCTGTGATTGAGAATATAATAACTATATTAATAATTATTTTACCCAGTCGGTTCATTGCACTCATTCCCGCAATGGAGGATGCAACACTAAAGAACACCAAGGGTACGATCAAGGTAAACATAAGGTTAAGATAAATTTGCCCAAAGGGCTCCAATACCTTGGCCTCAGGTCCCATTACTATACCAAGGCCACCACCAACCAATACTGCTAATAATAAAAGTAAAGACATCTGATAATTTTTTATAAAGCTCTTCAATTTAAAGCTCCTCCCTTCTCTATCTACTTTTATTATAACAGCATCTTTTGAAATAACAAACCTTTATAATGCCAACAACCTTGCAAATAGTGCCGTGTTATAGTTTCTCTATCAGAGCAGCCACCTGCTCTCGTAGCCAATCCATATCCCCGATATTCTCGATGACCTTCGGGAAATGGCTCCTAAAATCTTGTTCCTTACATTGGTTTTGAATGATAGCTTCTATCTTTTCATCGGTATAGCCTCTTTTACTTTGCAACCAGCTTCTACGCTGCTCCTCCGGAGCAAACACATACCATACTTCATCACATACAAAGTTATAGCCAGACTCAATCATCAAAGCAGTTTCAATCAAAAGATAGGGAACATCCTGCAACTGTCTATGTTGATCAATTTTTCTCCTTACCTCGACTAAAACCTTAGGATGGGTAATCTCATTAATTCGTAGCCTGTACTCCTTGTTATCAAATACCAGGGCAGCTAGCCTGCTCCGATCAATCGTACCATCGGCTGACAGAATACCTTTGCCAAAGAAATCAACTACCTCCTGATAGCTTGCCCCGCCCGGCTCCATCTGTTCCTTCGCAATCTGATCGGTATCTAGGATAGCGGCTCCATATTGCTCCTTCATAATCCCTGCTACCAGAGATTTTCCGCTGCCTATACCGCCAGTTAAACCAATAACCTTCATCTGTATATCCAATCCCCTTTTGCATTTTATACGACTATATATAACCTTTTGAATTAGATTGTGTTCGCTCTATTTAGCTTCAAACCAGTTACTGCCTTCTTTAACCTCGGCCTCCATGACCACAGACAGCTCAGCAGCTCCCTGCATCTCTTCCACCATAATCCTCGCCACCTTATCCACTTCATCCTTATGAGTCTCCACTAAGAGCTCATCGTGTATCTGAAGTATTAGCTGAGAACGTAGTCCTTCCTTCTTAAGTCTCTGATTCACCCGAATCATCGCAATCTTAATGATATCAGCCGCTGTTCCCTGAATTGGAGAATTCATTGCCACTCGTTCCCCAAAGGACCGCTGCATGAAGTTACTGGAGGTAAGCTCTGGTATCGGTCTCCTACGACCGAATAAGGTGGAGCTGTAGCCCAACTCCTTAGCATCTGCTACTAAACGGTCTAAGTATTCTTTCACCTTAGGATAAGTCTCAAAGTATTTCGCAATGTAGCTCTCTGCTTCCTTTCTGGTAATATTCAGATCCTGGCCCAAACCAAAGGAGCTAATACCATAGACAATACCAAAATTGACAGCCTTTGCACTGCTTCTCTGTGCCGATGTAACCTCATCAAAGGGAATATGAAACACCTCTGATGCTGTAATACGGTGAATATCCTTAGCCTCACGGTATGCATTGATGAGACGCTCGTCCCCAGACATATGTGCTAATACGCGAAGCTCAATCTGAGAATAATCCGCATCCAGGAATACATAATCCTCCTTCGGAATAAATACCTTACGTATTTGCCGCCCTAGCTCCATACGGATCGGGATATTCTGAAGGTTGGGCTCGGTACTGCTAATACGTCCGGTTGCAGCTATGGTTTGATGGAACTTTCCGTGGATTCTTTCATCCTCTCTAATATACTCCGCTAATCCATCTGCATAGGTGGATTTTAATTTGGTTAATTGACGATACTCTAAAATCATGCCAATTACCGGATGCTCACTCTGAAGCTTCTCTAAGATATCCGCTGAGGTAGAGTAACCTGTCTTCGTCTTCTTACCATTGGGTAATTGCAGCTTTTCAAAGAGAATGACTCCCAACTGCTTCGGAGAATTAATATTGAATTCCTCTCCGACCAGTTCATATATATTCTTCTCTAGCCTATCAATACCAATCTTAAGTTTGTCTCCATAATCCTTTAATGCAGCCTTATTTACACGGATACCCCTTACCTCCATATCATAGAGTGTATAGATTAGCGGCATCTCAATCGTCTCGAAGAGCTGTAGCATCTCAGCCCGGAATAGCAGCTCCCTTAACCGTTCTGCTGCACGCATTGCTATATAGGCGCTGTAGCAGGCATATGCTAAAAAAGCTTCTGCTTTCTGATCAGCCGCGTCGATTAAGGAGGTCTTTCCCAGCAAATCTTCTCTGGAAGGAACGGTCATACCCAGATAATCTCTGGCGATATCATCATAATGATAGGTGTCTGTCAACGGATTTAATAAATATGCTGCAATCGCTGCATCAAAAACATTATCTTCTTCTGTAACAGCTAAATAAGGCAGCTGTTCCTTTAGGCCGATTACAGATATAAGATAGCTGTTATGAGCCAGCTTCGTTGCCTTATCACATAGATATTCCTCTGTAATCAAACCACTACAAGAGATTAAATAGATTGCCTCTTCCTCCTTACAAAGAGCCACACCCAGAACACGTTTTTGTTCAATAATCATCTGAAGACCGATTGGATGGGCTCCCTTCTCCTCCATACAAGCAAAAACTTGATCTGCATTACCCAGATCATCGATCAGGAAAAAGCTTTTCTCCATACCAGTGGAACGGTCAACCTCCTTTGCTTGGAAGCGTGATAAGAGATTCTTGAATTCCAATCTTTTAAACATCTGATATACATCTTCATTGTACATGTCATCAAGACCCGCATCCTCTATATGAAATTCCAAGTCACAATCTACGCAGATGGTTGCCAGCTTCTTGGACAGAAATGCCAATTCTCTATTCTCCTTCAGGGAATTCGTCACCTTTCCCGGAGACATCTCTTCGATATGCTCATAGATATTCTCTATCGATTTATAGGCTTCAATTAGTTTGCTTGCGGTCTTCTCTCCCACTCCCGGAACTCCTGGAATATTATCTGAAGCGTCCCCCATAAGTCCCTTCAAGTCAATAAACTGCGTCGGAGTCACATGATACGCGTTTATTACGTCTGCTGCATAATAATCCTCTATCTCTGTACCTGTTTTTTTAGTCTTGGGAATTCGTACCTTAATCTTCTCGCTGGCAAGCTGTAGTAAATCTCTGTCACCGGATATGATTGATACCTGATCTCCGTCTTTCTCAGCCCTGGTAGCCAAGGTACCCAGAATATCGTCAGCCTCATAACCAGGAATCTCGATAATTGGAACCCTCATAGCCGTCAGAACTTCTTTCATTACCGGCACTTGTTCCCTGAGCTCTTCAGGCATACCTTTTCTTGTTCCCTTGTACTCTGTAAACATATCATGACGGAAGGTCGGATGATGTGTATCAAAAGCGACTGCCAGATACTCCGGCTTTTCTTCCTCCAGGATTTTAAACATAATATTAATAAAGCCCAGAACTGCATTCGTATGCTCACCTTTGGAGGTCGTCATATCCGGCATACCATAGAATGCCCGATTCAAAATGCTGTGTCCGTCAATTAAGACAATCTTCTTATTCATATTGCTTCCCTTAGCCTTTCCCTAATAATGATTTAAGCTTAGAATTATTTATCTAGTATAGCACTATACGTAGTCATACTATGGCAAGAAAAAAATATCATACGGATTATGGAAGTACTTTTGTATCTGTCGGAAGAGAAATTGTACCCTGCTTCCTAAGATATTCCCGTAGTATGAATTCGTAATAGCCGCTTGGTTCCTCACGAAAGGAATTGCGTATCCGAAAATCGCTTTGCGCAACCGTCCTCTCCGAAGTACCTTTATTAGCATACCCGATACTGATAATAAATGCCAGTAATATTATTGTTAGAAACAGAATTATTTTCTTCCTATAATATGTAAATTTTACATGGAGAATCCGTTCTCTAGAGCGCTCCAGCTTTTGATCCAGCTCTAGTCCAAAATTAGAGGAGAGATTCTTATCTTCGTCTAATTGCTTCATCGCAGTAAGCAGAGCATAATACACCTCAAGCTCCTCCTTACATGCAGGACAAGAGCTGACATGATCTATGAAATCCTCCAGCTCCTTTAGGTTCAGTTTATTATTTATAAACGGCGTAATCATACTCTGTGCTTTATTACAGGTCATATCTATCAGCTCCTCTTTCACCCAATATGTATTGGTAATAATCAGGTACAACATTTGTCTATCTAAAAAATAATTTTGTACTTGAAATAGTAAAACAATTGTGTTAGAATAATCTTCGTCACAAATGCGGATGTGTCGGAATGGCAGACGAAGCAGACTCAAAATCTGCCGGGCAAACACCCGTGGGGGTTCGAGTCCCTTCATCCGCACTATGAAATAGTTCTTGGAAGCCTTGAGTATCAAGGAGTTCAGGAACTTTTTTAGTTCATGGCTCTTTATTACATGATAATCAAAAATTACGAAGCGTGCTTTCTATTGTATGCTAACGCAATTGACTAAGTAATATTAACTGTTTTCTAATACGCAAATTGATTATACCATATATTTTGCAATTTGTATTTCCTTATTAGTCAAAATCCAATGAATTTTGACTAATTCAAAATATGCGAATAACACGATTGTTATACACTAAGTAGCTGCTAAAAGGGGATAAACTTGAATATACATATGCACACATATATAAGTGAGCTACTTAAAACTCTGAAAAATTATTTATCTTTTTTTATGAAAAGCAGTAACCTTTTTCTCAGAGAGCATATAATAATATTAAAAATCAACTAATACTTCAAAAGAATATTTCACGGTACATATGCACTGAAAAAACATAATTACTCCACATGGCCTAAAACTCATAATAAAGGAGTGATGCTATTCAGCTTGCTAGGGAAACATATATACTTATCTTACATAGTAGTACCAGAAAAAGGAGTAGCATTAACGCTACTCCTTTTTTCATTTAGCATAAATAAAAGGCCCTTGTAAATTATCTGCTGGAATTACCAGATGCATCGTTTCTGCTGCTGTTACCGGATGCGTTATTTCTGCTGTTATTACCGGATGCATCATTTCTGCTAGAGTTACCAGAAGCATCATTTCTGTTTGAATTTCTTGAATTGTTATCCATTTGTGAACCTCCAAAATATATATTATTTATGACGAAGATATTATCTACATTTAAGAAACTTAATATGCATATCTGATAAAGTTTTTTTGTGAATTCCAATCATTCAAAACTCCTTTTCGAACAAAAAAAACCGAATACCAGAAGGTATTCAGTCCTTAATTAGATTGATGCTAAAAATATTTTTTATTGCCCCATAAATTGCTCTTTTTAAGATCCATGTATTCATTGTAAGCTCTCTCTAAAATTTGTTTTTCGTTAGCAAATTTTAACATGTGATAAGCTTCATGAAACTTATAGTAACCGGAGTCCATAAAAAACTCTTCTCTTTGTGGTTTGCTGTAATAGCTATCAGACATCATTAAATACCAATGAACATCCTTTAATACTGTATTTTGCGGCGTGCTAAAAGAATATTGGCTTTTCCCGATGTATTTTATTATAGAAGCATTCGTTCCCGCTTCCTCTAATACTTCGCGGATTGCAGTTTCTTTATATTCTTCTCCTTCTTCAACGGTTCCTTTCGGTAGCACCCACCCTTCATATTTATTCTTATAATTTTTATACAGTAATAAAATCTTTCCTCTGAATATAACTACACCACCACAGCTCGTTGCTTCTACCATCGCAATTCCTCCTGCTTTTTGGTGTACCATCTTATCTAGTAAGAAGTATACAACAATATGCACAACTTTTCAACCTATAATTATTTAAATGCTACAAAAGGTACAATTTACATATCATGAAGATATTCTAACCTAAGAATACTGTCACTTCAAAGATCAAAAAATGAAGGAAGGATAAAAAACTTCCCACACACAGGTTGCTGGGTATCTTACTAATAATGTATGCTATCTGTCGAACATTCGTGTTCGTCTTTGTCATATATTATCAGAAAGCCATTTGTCAAACTGTGTAATAAGGGAGGTCTATCATCCTTCCTTCATCCTATATAGATCAAGTATCATTAAAGTCAGATCACTCCATAAGGTAATGTTGACTTATTAAATGCCATCATTTATCATGGATATCAATAATCGATGCTCATTGATACGAATTATTAAAGAGAGAGAATCAAATTAATAATCTACTTAATATATTCCTTAAATATCTTTTTCGCAATGGGAACTGCGTATTCACTGCCGGTCCCAACATTCTCTACGATAATACTTACTACAACCTCTGTGTCTTCATAAGGGGCAAATCCAACAAACCAAGAATGTGCTTTACCAGCCGAGTTATCTGCCGAACCAGTCTTACCGGCTACCTTCGCCTTCAAATCCTTTAGCTTTGTTGCCGTTCCGTCCGTAACTACAAGTCTCATCGCTTCCGTCAGGTACTGTGCTTCCTCGCCGCTCATCATCCTACCGATCGTCTGAGGGGAATATTTCTTAACTGTAGTACCTTGTGCATTCTCAATGTGGTCGACCACATATGGCTTCATCATCACTCCCCCATTTGCTACTGCTGCCGTAATCATAGCATTATGAAGGGGTGAGATTAATGTATTCCCCTGACCGATTGCCGTCTGCATGGCTTCCTTCGTTCCCGATTGTCCTTTCCTGAGGGTAAAGCTGCTGACACTACTTGCTATATTTACAGGTAGATTTTGATTAAAGAGTAACGTTTCGCAGAGTTTATAGAATTTCTCCATATCAAGATCTTTACCAATATTAGCAAAGGAGGTATTACAGGATTTTGCTAAAGACATAGGTAAACTCAAGGTACCGTGCCTCTGATTCTTATGGCAATGAATTGTCATTCCTTCAAAATCAATACTACCATCACAATCATATTCATATTCGAGATAAGCAAACTTCTCCCTCATATATTCTAACATTGTTACTATCTTGAAGGTAGATCCGGGTGGGTACTTACCCTGCGTAGCTCTATTAAGCAATGGTGCTTTTGTTTCCTCATCCTCTAAAAGCATCTCCCATTCCTTATCCACTTTGTTCGGATCATAGGACGGCTTCGATACCATCGCGAGTACCTTTCCGGTAGATGCTTCCATAACAACAACAGCTCCCCTATAATCTCCTAAGGCATTATAGGCCACCTGTTGGAGCTTTGAATTAAGCGTAGTCACCACGTTATCTCCCGGGCTCTTCTCGCCAATCAGGTCAGAATACATCACCTCAATACTATTAATACTGGAGGTTAATAAGCGAATGTTCTCCGACTCCTCAATACCGGTAGTTCCCTTCGAGTTACGCCCCACAATATGAGCAAACACCTTACCAAAGGGATAATCTCTGGTCTCCTTCCCCTCCTCATCCACTATAGTCTGGGCAAGTATCTCTTTATCCGAAGATAGAATTTGACCTCTCACGAAGCGCTCGGAAAGTACTACCTGCCGCTTGTTATAGGCATTATTTATCACCTCGTCACTTCGTACTATGATATAGTAGGAAAAATATCCTGCCATAAGAACAAAAAGCCCAATAAAAATATAGATTATATTGTAAATCGGTTTTCGATGATCCACTGGGGTTCTTTCTTCCTCAGGGACCGGTTCCTTGGTAGCAGCTATTTCCTGCACCCTATTCTTCAACAATTCCATCCATTTTCGTATCATTAAAATCCTCCTGGACGCTATGAGTGATCCGTATTGTTATGCTTAGCCTTGCCTACAAGAGAAACACCCTGAAGTATCATAAACATTAGAACCACAGACAGAGCAGAGCTTCCACCCATACTGATCAATGGCAAAGTAACACCTGTAGAGGGAATGAATTTGATTACGCCTCCAATAGATAAAATCACCTGGAATGAAAACATTACCGCAAAACCAATCGCCAGCAATCGGTAGAATGCATCCTCTTTATCCAGTGCAATATTAAGAAACATGACAAAACAGCTGGCATAGATCAATATAATACAGATTGCTATTACACCACCCATTTCCTCGGATATGGCAGAAAAGACAAAGTCACTGTTAACTACAGGAATACTAGTGGGCAAACCACGGTTTAAGCCCATACCAAACCATCCACCGGTTCCAATAGCAAATAAGGATTGTGTAATCTGATAACCTTCCTTATCAATGTAGCCAAAGGGATTCTTCCAGGCAAGCACTCTGACTCTCACATGATTGAACTGTTGATAAGCCACAACAGCAGCAAGGCTTCCGCCGGCGAGTCCGGATAATAAATAAAGTGGTCTTGCTGTTGCAGCATAAAGCATAAATATATAGGTTACAAAGAATATCAAGGCACCACCAAGATCTCTCTGCAATACCAGAATGATAACTGTAACGCCTGCTAGGACAGAGATTATGCATACATATCTAAAATCGGTCTTCTTTGAATAAAGGCCTGCTATACTAAATACAAACAACAGCTTTACAAATTCCGAGGGCTGAATGCTAATCCCGGCTATTTCTATCCAATTGGTAGCACCATTGCTGGTTCTACCCAGGATGAGTACTAGAACCAAAAGAAGAATTCCTGCCGCTCCATAGTACCATCCGTAATTTTTTAGCGATTGGACCTTACGAATCATAAATGGCACAAATAGACCGACAAAGAAGGAGCCTCCTACGATCATCACTTGTCTCACTGTATTATCAAAGGATAGCCTGGTTTGAATAATGAAGCCTATAGCTAGCAGCATCAGCATATTTCGAAGCAATAACCTCGATAACTTTGGATAGATAATCTGATACAAGAGCAGTATTAGTGTAAATAAGGCTACCTCTGCTCCATAAAGATATAACAACTTCCTATTTTGATTTTGGAAGTATAAGGTAAAGTAACCTGTAAAATGAAAGGTAAACAAGATCATCGTTAATATCCGATAGATTTTATTCTGATGCTTTTTATTCTTGTATCGGAATACATTGAAGCTATAGTAAGTATATATCCCTACTAGAAGTATCATCATATATTTTATCAATTCTACAATAAGATTCGTAGTATCACCTCCCGGCTCATGAATACCTCTTTAACCTATCTAACCTTTCACTGACCTATTCAACACCACGCTTAAAATGCCCTGTGGTATAGTCAGAAATATCTATTATCTCCTTATTCTTATGGAAGAAGTCCTTAGTGAAACCAGATAATATATTGCCTACCTCCTGGACTGATTCAAATGTAAAATCAAGACGGATATTACGTGGACTCAAATCAATAATCTCCTGTCTATATTTCAATAAGGATAATGGCTGCCCGTTATATATGATATTGTTACAGGTGTTACAGTTTGCCTGTACCAAAAAGCTTTTACCCAGTCGATCAACCAGCTTTCCTGCATTACCTTCTTTACATTTTTTACAACCTACTGTACTTTCAAACAGACATTGTGCTGATACCATGACCAGCTGGTGTCCATATACAATGAGGTCACTGTCACAGATACCCAACACTTTCAGCTCCTGATAATTTAGCTCTACCGGCGCAGTATAATGACGAATGCCTAACTTATGAAATAATAGCTTAGCTTCCGTATTATAGGTATACATATTGTAATTGGCTATCAGCTTTTTCTGCTTCTCACTTACTTTTAACGACTGTAGTAATTCGATTTCTTCAAAATTCTTGACCACAAATCCGGTAATGGCATTATTATCTATTATATCGCTTATTTCAATTCTTAGCCGATTATACTGGTCTAAACGGCAGATATGGGGCAGGCTTAGATATAATTCTTTCCCACTCTTCTCTACCTTACCGGCTGATTTAAGAATTGTACTGATAGGAAAGGTGTCATAATCAATATAAATGGACGTAACTTCTTCAAATTTTAGAATCTCATCTAGTTGCTCCTCATTCTGACAGGTGACGCAAATACCGATTTGCTCTAACGTAGCTGGCTGTTCATACTTGTAATCGGCAGGTGTTGATTTCCCGTTCACTCGTGTGTACTTACCAATCATTGCCTCCATCAATAATCTGATTGCTTCCCGCCTGATTTCATTCAGCCAGGCAACCGGTACAAAGATATTTTCTTCCATATCTATAATTAGACTGTCAAAGATGTAAAAGGTATCCCCTGTTTTAGCAATTGGTGCCATTAATTTTTCTCTGGACATTGGTTGCTTTAGGGCGGCCTGCACTACGTCCTGATAAGCGGTAACCTGAATATCCTTATAATATAAAGTTAAGGCTAGAGGCTCTCCCTGCTTAGCAATAAGCCTTCCCTGTATGGGGAGCTGTCTATTCTTCGCAATATATTCTGTGTTCAGCTCCTCCAAAAGCTTGTTGTTCCTTGTACGAAATACCTTATCGCCGACCTTTAATTCCGGATTATAATACTTCTCCTTCTGATCCTTTCCCGGACGTGCTTCTCTTCTTCCTACATTCGTCGTAAGGGTCTCACCTTTATTATGTGCATCCTTAACGGTAAATTCGTAGCCCTTTTCCTCTTTATTCCTAATTTCAAGGATATCTTGAGCGTTCACCTCTTCCTCCAGTGATATAATAACTGAGCTACCCTTAATCGCTGTAATCTCACCAACATACACTCCGCTATGGTTCGGTCGATAAAGACTCATCATGCTTTTTCCGTGATAGGTCTTACCATAGCCTTCGGAAAAGCCACCACGATTATACACATCCTGGAGCTTAAGCATGTCCTTACGAAAGCTCTCACTTTGGAGAAATTGATCATAGTATTCCTTCCCTTTATCCAGATATAAATCCAGATAGCTTCGATATGTGGAGGCTACTGCTGCCGCATATTCAGGCCGCTTCATTCTCCCCTCGATCTTAAAGGAATCGATTCCTGCCTCCACTAGCTCAGGTATATAAGCAAGCGTATTAATATCCTTTGGGCTCAAAAGATATTTCTCCTGTTCTGAGGAGAGCTTTTTGTTACCGGTTTGAAACTGATAGGGCATACGGCAAGGTTGGGCACATCTGCCCCTATTACCACTTCTCCCACCAATCATGCTACTCATCAGACATTGGCCGGAATAACAGTAGCATAAGGCTCCATGTACAAAAGTCTCTATCTCTAGAGTGGTATTTTCACGAATCGCCTTAATTTCCTTCAGACTTAACTCTCTAGCCGTAACCAATCTTGTCACGCCAAAAGGCTTTAGTAGATTTGCTCCCTGTGCCATAGTAAGTGTAGTCTGGGTACTTGCATGGATCGGCAGCTCCGGAAAATTCTCATGGATAAAATGAAGTACACCCATATCCTGCACAATGACAGCATCTAGTCCCCGTAGATAGAATTTCTCCAAAAAACGGTACAGGTCCTTTGACCGCTCCTTTTCCTTCAGTAAGGTGTTTACCGTAAGATAAAGCTTTTTATCCCTTACATGAGCTTCATCGATTGCTTCAAGTAAGGTCTCCTCCTCCAAATTATTGGCATAGGCTCTGGCTCCAAAGCTGCTGCCACCGATATATACAGCATCACAGCCAGCATTCATGGCGGCCCGCATTCCCTCATAGGACCCAGCCGGTGCAAGTATCTCAATATTTCTCTTCATTTTATCTCCCTTTCGATTAAAACAAACAGTACAATCCATAGGATGCACTATGAAATAAAAATCAGCTGCCCGGATCACCCACATATATCAGTCAGTGCTGATTTATGACGTTTTCTTAGGACAGCCTCAGTTACATTAAATTCTATTCTTTTTTTCGTTTTCAGATAGCTCCGTTTCAAGACGGACAATCTTTTTCTGAGCCTCATAGAGCTCCTTCTTAAGATCTTCCACTTCCTTTTGGGCTGCCTCTAACTTCGTCCGGTTGGAAATCACTTCATGCTTTAAATCAAAGATCTCATTATCCTTTGCTTCATTCTCAGCCTCAAGGTCCTTAATCTTGAACACGGTCTTATAATAATCATCTGCAATATTAATCTGCATGAGTATATTCTTCAGGTCGGCATCCATAAATTTATAAGCATCCTTGTTACGAAACTCTACATGTTTATTGTTGATGTAGGAAGCAATCCTTTGTAGATACTCCTCGCTCTCATATCCGCTTAAAGTATATCTCTTGTTATTAATGATCACCTCTATATCGTGATACTTACTCATAACCCTTTGCCTCCCTGTTGAAAATGTATCTCTTATATTAATAACAAAATAACAAAACTGGACTCTGCTTTAAGCAGACTAGGAACTCGCAAGTTTCACTTGCTATGGAACCGGAGGTTCCATTGTTCACGTTGCACTTATCCATGTAAATCATACCGCTTATTTAAGCAAGCTTAATAAGCTGTCTGATTTCTATGGACTCTGCTTTAAGCAGATTAGGAACTCGCAAGCATGCTTGCTCGTTCACGTTGCACTTATCCATAGAAATCACACTGCTTATTTAAGCAAGCTTAATAAGCTGTCTGATTTCCATGGACTAATCTGCTTATACGTGGACATTATAACCTATATTACATATGTTTACAAGCTTTGATTTAGCTATGTTGGAGTCCCTATGATATATTTGATCTAGCATGGGCTAGTCCATATGATTTAGCTATGCGGGAGTCCGATATGCTGGTAGGCCAGCTCTGAAGCAACTCTGCCGCGTGGAGTACGAAGGATCAATCCATTCTGAACTAGGTATGGTTCATATACCTCCTCAATGGTACCGACATCCTCGCCGATGGTAGTAGCAACCGCCTCGATGCCGACCGGACCGCCTCCAAATTTTTCAATCATTGTCACCAGTATCTCACGATCAATATGATCTAAGCCCAGTTTATCCACCTCAAGTAGATCAAGGGCAAAGCCAGCAACCTCTTTGGTGATTTTACCATCATATTTGACCTGCGCGAAATCCCTTACTCTTTTTAGTAAACGGTTGGCAAGACGAGGGGTTCCTCTCGAACGGCGTGCCATCTCAATGGCACCCTCTTCTTCAATCTCTACCTGTAACAGTTGAGCCGTACGTATAATGATTTGCTTTAACTCTTCAATAGTATAGAAATCCATGCGGTTAACTACACCAAAGCGGTCTCTCAGCGGCGGCGTCAGCATACCGGCTCTTGTGGTAGCTCCGACTAAAGTAAACTTCGGTAAATCGATCCGAATGGATTTCGCTGTAGAGCCTTTACCGATTACAATATCTATAGCATAATCCTCCATGGCAGGATAGAGTAGTTCCTCAACCTGCCGGTTCAAGCGATGAATTTCGTCCACGAACAGAACATCTCCCTCAGACAGGTTGTTCAAGATTGCTGCCATCTCACCAGGCTTCTCTATTGCTGGTCCAGAGGTAATCTTTATATTTACCCCCATCTCGTTAGCAATGATTCCTGCAAGTGTTGTTTTACCAAGCCCAGGAGGTCCGAAGAACAATACATGATCTAAGACTTCCTTTCTCTGTTTCGCTGCTTCTATATATACCTTCAGATTCTCCTTCACCTTAGCCTGTCCTATATAATCGGTCAACATCTGGGGACGTATAGAACCATCGATTCGCTTATCTTCATCCGTTATTTCCGTAGTTATTACTCGTTTAGCCATCATTAACTCCATTCTGTTATGTACTACATTCTCTACCAGACTGTTCCTGGTTTATACAAGTCCTTCTTATCCAGAATGAAATATTCCTTAAATCCTTCATTCTGCTTTACATCTTCTTCAGACAAAGCTTTAACAGCTCCTCTGAAGTCATATTTTCGGTTATATCTACCGAATTGACAATCCTCAATGCATCGGAAGCGGAATAACCAAGAACGGTTAGGGCTTGGATTGCTTCCTCCCTCATACTATAGATACCGGAACCTTCCCGCTTCTCTGCCTGATTCAGCAATTTCTGCTCGAAGGCTGTCTCTAGCTTAAATTTATCCTTTAGCTCTAATATCAGCTTACTTGCCGTCTTGTTTCCGATACCAGGTGCTTTGGCAATTACTTTTGCATCCTCTGCCAGAACAGCAAAGCGAATCTCATCTGCGGAGATTGCGGAGAGAATACCTAATGCTCCCTTAGGCCCAATCCCATTGACTGTGATCAGAAGCTTAAACATCTCCAGATCATCCTTGGTCAAAAAGCCAAAGAGAGCAATCGCATCCTCTCTGACATGCAGATAGGTATAGAGCTTTATTTTGCTACCTTTGGACGGTAGCTCCATAATCACGGAGGATGGAAGATATACCTCATATCCGATATTTCCAACCTCTAATACTACATAATTTTCTTTTACATCCGCAAGTTCCCCTTTTAGGTAACCGATCATACTAACCCTCCAAACTGCTGCCTTAGCAGCTTTAAACGCACAAGTGTACAATGTCACGCATATGAGACGTTGTACACTTTGAAGACGCAGGCATAAACATCTAAGTGACTGTTGCATAAAGTACACTTATATTTTGGAAAGAATAACATGCATCCCATAATGCACTGTTTGACGGACAGATTGCTGATTTTGTATGACAGAAGCAAACATTATGTTTGATAATGGCATACAAAATCAATAAGATGTCCGGCAACCTGTGTGTGAGGGATGTATGTTGTTCTTTCCTGCATTTATAACATACATTCTGCAACAGCACTAGTCGGGGAGTCTTTCAAAATGTCCCCTTGCTATATTGAGTCTGCCTTCCTTTAAGTAATTTAATACCTCAAAGGCTGTTATCCCTAATGCCTCCGATATCTGAAGGGCATTGCTGTTAGGATACTCCTTCAGATATGCTTCAATATCATCAAAATGATCATTGTCTATCGCCTTGCAGGCTTCACAGGAATAAGCCTTGAATCTGGAACTAAATACCTTATGACAGTGTTTACAGACATTTGTATACATTCTTTATCACCTGCTTCATCCGATCGGCTGATCCGATGAGTAGCCTTTCTATAAGTTATTCTACATCAATGTCGAGAACAGATTCAAGAATAGCTGCTGTATCTTTAGAAGCAGCGGACGATTCTTCCACTCCTCATAATTCACCTCATGGCACTCCTCCATGGTCTTAAGTAAATCATCCTTGACTACATCTACAGTTGCCTTATCGCAGAACCATGCCCCACATTCATAGTGCAGGTGAAAACTACGATAATCCATATTAATTGTTCCGACAATACCACAATCCTCGTTGATAATTGTCTTGGCATGGATAAAGCCCGGGGTATATTCGAAGATTCTGACTCCACCCTCCAGCAATTTTCCATAATTATAATTGGTGAGGATCTTAACCCTCTTCTTATCCGGTATAAATGGAGTAATGATTCTTACATCGATACCGCTGGCTGCTGCCATTACCAATGCTTCTCGCATATCATCTTCAATTATAAGGTATGGAGTGGTAATGTACAATATCTTCTTGGCATAATAAATCATCTGCTTATACATGTTCTCCACCGGGTTTCTCGGATTATTAGCCGGTCCGTCAGAGAATATCTGGCAAAATACATTATTTTCAGGAAACCTCTTTGTCGGACGGTAAGGAGTAAAATCCATGGGTACAGAGGATGCTGAGCATACCTCCCACATCTGCAGAAAGGTAACCGTGAGCCCCCATACTGCATCTCCTTCGATACGGACCGCATTATCCTTCCATACTCCAAAACGCTGAACCAGATTCACATACTCATCAGCCAGATTGATACCTCCTGTAAAGCCCACATTACCGTCTATTACTATGATTTTCTGGTGAGTTCGGTAATTCATATAAAGCTTATCGGTATATCGGTGGATTGGATTAAACACTCGGATCTTGAAACCTTCTGCCTCCAAGCTGCGCTTAAAGCTACTTGGAGTACGAAGCATAGCTCCAAAATCATCATAGAGAAATAACACCTCAACTCCTTCTTTTAGTTTTCGAAGTAATTGCTCATGCATGCGCTGCCAAAGAGCTCCTTCACCGACAATAAAGAAATTTATGAAGATAAAGCTCTGTGCCTTCTCTATCTCATCGAAGATTGCTTCAAAAACCGCCTCGCCCATGGGGTAATAATCTATTTTGTTATTCTTATACAAAGGAAAGGAGTTAGATTCTAAGTATCTAGCCATCCTGCTTTTGGTAGGATATTTCTCTGTGAATTGATTTACAATCTCCGGCTGGTATTCCAAATACTTTGCACCCTGTTGTAGCTTGTTCAATATTCCGTTTTCAAGCTTCTTTCTCCCCCAGTTCCCCCAAAGCATGAACATAATATGACCGGTGATCGGTAAAGCCGCTATGATGCAGATCCAACCGATCTTATAGGAAGCATTGCGGTTATCATTCACTAAACCAATCACAATAATAATACTAAGAACCTGAAGTGCAGTATAGAGATAGATTGTATAGCCTCTTAGTGCAAAGGAAAGATATATAATTAATGCAAATTGTAATAGAACCAAAAGCCCGACTAAGACAGCACGTAATATTCCACTCAAATAGCTTTTTATAGTACCTGTTACCTCTTCCTTAAAATCCATGCTCAGCTCACGCACTCCCTTTCTGGTTAGTTTTTCCTTTAAGTCGCCTAGTGCCATTTCACGTTTTCTAACCCTCATTGTGGGAAAGGCCTCTAATAAACGGATATGTGATTTCAGCATCCTAATATTTTGGTATTGCCCAAAGAATTCTCCCATTTTTGCCTCAATCTCTGGCTTTAGTGCTCGAATCCTGCCTTTTCCAGGCTTTAATGATTTCGTATTTTGCGTTCTATATTCAATCCGTGCTTTTACCTCAGAAAAAAATCCTAACAATCTTATATCTGACAATTTCTCGACTAGTTCGCTTCCGGTTTCAAAAAGCCTCGTAGCATCAATGTATTCCATCATATCCTGGCGGAGCTTATGCATCTTAGCGAGAATTCGATCAAGCTGTACCGAGCTAATTATAGCGGCAATAAGGTCAATAAGCAAAACCGGTATCAACACATCCCCCAACACTTCACCCGATTGTCTTGGTAAGCTTAAAATCAGACGATCCATACCTGGATGAAGAATATGTAGCATGAAAATCGCTAACACACCCCAAAACAACGACACCATAAGACATACTCTTCCATTTAAATTAAAGCGATACTTACTATAATCCCACCATCTTGTATGAAAAATCAACTCCATCACCAGAGAGGTAATATATTCCAAAAGCGTCGCTAAGGCTACACTTCCTAAAAACACCAATAATATATTATCTTTATTATCCCAGAAGACCAGAAACAGAAGCAAAGCTCCACAGCCATATATCGGGATTAGCGGACCGGTTAAAAAACCACGGTTGACAAAGGATTTCTTTTGGATGGATACCAGACCGGTCTCGTAAATCCAGCCAATTACTCCGTAAATCAGGAATAAATAAAACAAGTAATAAAATTCTTGCCCGAAAATCCTCATACTCCACATAGTTACATGTTCTCCCCTTTACTAAGAAAATAATATAATCATTATTGTGAACATTCTAACACAATGATTACAATATTACAATTTTTTCATATTTTTCTATTCTCTCATTACTATTCACAACACATGGCCATAATATATCCAAATGAGTTAGATCAATGCTTCTCGAATCGGAGTATTTTCCTTAGCAGAGAATTCCGGACTATTATTTCTTCTCTATCACTAAAAACTGTGATAAAATAGTATGCAAATGAGAGGAGGATCATCATGATTACGAGACAGCTTTCTTTAGGATTAATGCCTGATTACCGCTTTGAAGACTATTATGATATTAACCGACTGCTTTTCTTTGATATTGAGACAACTGGCTTTGCTGCAGATTCTACTTATCTGTATCTTATTGGTTGTGCTTTTTATAAGGAAAAAGCGTTCCATTTGGTTCAATGGTTTTCAGAGGGTATTAATGAAGAAGCCTTACTGGTCACTTCCTTCTTCGAATTCCTAAAGAATTACGAGGTTCTTCTTCATTACAATGGCACCGGCTTTGATCTTCCTTATCTACGACGCAAATGCGATATCCTGGGATTGGATTATTGTATAGACGATTATATCAGCATTGACATCTACAAAAAAATAGGCCCTTATAAAAAGATATTCCGCTTGAAGAATTATAAGCAGAAATCCATTGAGGCCTTCTTGAATATTCATCGTACAGATACCTTCAGTGGAGGCGATTTGATACAAGTATATCAAAGCTATCTTGGGAAAAAGCATTTTGAAGAGCTACGAAAAAAGCGTAATCCCGGAACTATCTTTGAGACTCCCTCTGAGGCAGAGCTACTCCTAAACCATCTTCTACTTCATAATGAGGATGACATACGTGGACTCCTTCTGATTAGTCCGATTCTCGCCTATCCTGATTTGCTTGAGAAGCCCATTCGTATCCTTCAGGCTGGGATTGATGGCGATCGCTTTGTGATCCATTACAATTTATCTACTACTCTTCCAACTCCCATTTCCTTTGGTAATGAGCTTGCACATATTACCGCTGTAGGAGACGCCGCCACGCTTACCGTTCAGGTCTACGAGGGTGAGTTAAAATATTTTTATGATAATTACAAGGATTATTATTATCTTCCTGCTGAAGATAGTGTTATTCATAAAAGCCTTGCTCATTTTGTGGACAAGGATTATCGCAGTAAGGCAAAGCCTTCTAATTGTTACACAAGAAAGCAAGGTATCTTTGCTCCCCAATATGAGCTTTTGTTCACTCCCTGCTTTAAGCTGGAGTATCAGAGTAAGCTCTCCTTCCTGGAGATCCACACTGACTTTCTTCTGCAGGAGGAGAAGCTTGAGCAATATGTAAAGCATATCATGAATTATGTTGTCTCAAAAGCAACTTAGGGTCTTCCATATCGCATTCAAGGTGAATAGAAAACTTATTACATTGAATCGAGTACACAATTAAGGCTGTCCCCCTTAAGGACAGCCTTAATTGTGTTGCTCGTATGTTTTCTTATCGTGTATGACTCCCGCGATAGAGCTGTTCGCTTTATAGTCCAGTAATCATGATTATTACTCACTTAAAACGGTCATTAATGATCCGGTATCCCGTCACCATTATGGTCGTGGAGCATTTGCTCTGCTGTATATTGAGGCATATCAGGATCTTTAATGGATAGTAATACACTGAGAGAGATAAGGATTACCAAAGACGTAATTATGGTGATTGTTAAATTTTTTCTCTGCTGTCGCTCTTTTTTACTGTAGTTTTTTTTCATATATTCTTTATGATACTTATAGAAAAAAAAGCATCATACTCCTTTCCTTTTAATATCGTAGTTATAGCATATTTAAAAACTGTGAACTTTTAATTTTGTCACTGCAGTTTAATGCATATCGTACATTTTTCTCATTTCATTTTCTGTTAGTCTGTCTTTTAATATCATCTATCTGATATTGATTATCATTATATATTGTTCGTTTCAATATGTCAATCATTAAAACAATAGTAACAATTGTATCATATGACATAAGCTCCTCGTATGAAAGATCAAAAAGTCTCATATGGGATAGTTAAATTTAATCGCTTTAGAAACTGGATATCAAGACTTAACAAAGAGCCTAAAAAAAGACCCTCCGAGTAAACCCGGAAGGTCTTGATTTTGCAATTATTCTTCTACAGGAATGATTTCCTTCTTGTTGTATGAACCACAAGACTTACATACTCTATGAGGAACCATGAGTTCTCCACACTTGCTGCACTTAACTAAGTTGGGAGCAGTCATCTTCCAATTAGCTCTACGGCTATCTCTTCTAGCTTTAGAATGTTTACCCTTAGGACAAATAGACATTGTCACACCTCCTTAAAATT
>JAEYOQ010000004.1 GCA_023411555.1 Bacillota bacterium | reverse complement strand
TGTGTTGTCATGAACTTAAATGTTTGCTTCTGTCATACAAAATCAATAATCTGTCCGTCAAACAGTGCATTATGGGATGCATGTTATCCTTTCCTTCAGCTTCAGCTTACTTTTGCAACATCCCCTTTGTATATCATCAGATATTCAAATGTTTAATTCTGCTAGGATATCATCTCGAATATACTATAGATCCATCTCAAGTAATATAGGAGTATGATCTTGTCTTGGGCCTGAATCAAGCATTTCAGACTTAATTACTTTATCTGCGATCCGATCACTGACGATCCAGTAATCAATTCTCCATCCAGAATTATTAATCTTGCTTGTTCTAACACGCTGAGCCCACCAAGTATATTGGCCTGTCACATCACCGTGAAGGTGGCGGAATGTATCTGTAAATCCCTTGGCTAACAGATTGGTAAAGCCTTGGCGCTCCTCGTCAGTAAAACCAGCCGAATGATGGTTATTATTAGGATGAGCCAAATCTATCTCATTATGAGCTACGTTAAAATCTCCTGTTGCAAGGACCGGCTTCTTGCTATCCAGACATGCTAAATAATCGGCATATTTTATATCCCAGATTTGACGATCATCTAAACGATTCAGACCATCCCCTGCATTCGGCGTATAAACCTGTGTCAAATAGAAATGCTCAAACTCTAATGTGATTATGCGGCCTTCCGCATCCATGGTGCCAGGTGCTCCTATTGCCGGATAAGTAACCTCAGGAGTTAACTCGTTCCTGTATAAAAACATAGTTCCTGCATAGCCCTTACGTGCCGGTTCTACCGAACAATTCCAAACCATCTCATAATCAGGAAACATATCCTTTAAAATCTCAAAATGTTTTTTGGTAGGACCATCACAGGACAGCTTCGTTTCCTGTATCGCAATAACCTCTGGGCTGTGTTCTTTAATCAGCTTTAATACATTTTGAGATAACAAAGCACGTTCTGAAGCGCCTATTAATGCTGCATTTAATGAATCAATATTCCATGATAAAAACTTCAACGTTTTTCCTCCAATACATTTTTCTCTTTCTACAAGCTTTAATACTTATTGATAAGTTTCTTACAACCTCATTTGCTTAGTATATAATATATACCTTATCCTATCGAAAATAATTTGTAAATATAAAAAGAAAGGATTTTAGTGGCAGTGCCGTATTCTACAGATATACATAGATTACACTCTTATTTCATTCATGATTCTCTTTATATTAAAAATCTCGGAAGCGGATAATTTAAAATTAAAAACAGACTCCACATACATGCAGATATTTTCAATATCTTCCTCTGATAAACTTTTACTGTTAGCCAGCTGATTCCAGGCTAAGGTAAAAACCAATCTTTCTAAATCAGATAAAGCATAGGTATCGAAGCAAAAAGAGGAATCAAAAACAGAATGAACGGCTTCCGCTAAGTCTCTTTTCATCCAATCTAAATCATCATAGCTTCTCCTGTTACCATGGTCCAACCACTCTCCTGTGGCTATTAAGCCTCCCTCTGCCTGCATGTCAGATATTCTGCTAATCTCTTCCTGATAATCCTTTTCTAACAGCTCAAGTGGGAGTTTATTGTTACATGATAGCTTTAGATTAACATTAAAATCATGGAGAAAGCGGCAGGCACGATTATTCAAAGTCTCGACCCGTAAACTATGAAAGGCTGAGGTGATTGGTTCAAACAAAACATTAATTGCATTATTTCTTTTCCTAAGACCACAGCTCACCCAACCGATCAATGTAGCATTTGCGTATGCATCAATAATTGTATACGTAGAGCTATATGGAAATAGATATGCCGGTATAATTCTCATTGCCGGAATACCATACTGATTGATTAAAATATCTTTGGTATATTCACCAAGCTTCCCCCTAAAAAAAGAGGAATATGAGGATGGAGCATAGGTGCCTGATGCAATAGCAAGCGAAGATTTATTATTCTCCAAGATCCTTGCTGCCTCTGCAATTCTTTTATCATGTATAGCTTTGTCCCAGTTTCCTTCTATCGAAACAAAATGTAAGTTGTTTGTTAGCATAATTTAAACTCCTAAATGTCCATTTAATATTAAATATATAAGTCCCTCTCTATAGAACCCCATTATACTCTACCCTATCCGTATTTTCAAAGTAATTATATATTTTTCATAGCAAAACGCACATCAAAGACTGATGTGCGTTGACTTCATTCGATATATTATGCAGCTTATATAGATCTTATGAATAGATGAGCCACCTAGATAGTGACACTTCTATTCTACCGCGAGGTGAGCGAATTCACGTATTCCGAATAGCTGACCCCTGTATATTTCTTGAAGCAGCGTCCAAAGTAGTTCGGGTCCGGGATGCCAACAGCAATGGCAGTACAGAACATCTTCTCGTTTGATCCGGCTAGCTTTAACGCCTTCTCCATCCGACACTTGATAAGGAACTCGACAAAGCTTTTTCCTGTTTCCTGCTTAAATTTCCTGCTAAAATAACTCGGATTAAATCCAAAATGTTGGGCAACAGAGGTTAGATTGATATTAGAATCTGTAAAGTTATCACGTAGATACTGCTTAATCTGCTCAATATCTATCGTAGTAACCTCTTGTCCAATCTCCTTTACACGGGTAATTTGCTTATCCAGATTTTCCTTTATTCTGATTAACACCTCAGTCACCTCCTGGCGAACAAAGGGTTTTACCATATACTCAACTACCGGCAGACGAACACACTGACGTGCACACTCGAAATCATCAAGTCCTGTCAAGATAATAATCACCAAGTCTGGATATCGCTCCGTCGCAACCTTTGTAAATTCAATCCCATTCATAAAGGGCATAGAAATGTCGACAAAAACAATATCTGGTCGCAATTCATCTATGATGTTAATCGCTTCTATCCCGCTGGCTGCCTCCCCCACTACTTCCATATCCAGTGAATTCCAATCTATGGATGCTTGTAACAACCTACGAACTGACATCTCGTCGTCAATAGTCATAACTCGGTACATTACTCTTCCCCCTCTACTTCCTGCTCCTTCATCTTGGGTATGTATAACTCAATTTCCGTATATTCTCCGGGCTCACTGCGGATACTAATTACATTAGCGCAGTCATAATAATAGCGTATCCGATTGATGGTTCCGCGTAGGCCAAAGCCAGACAGTGTCCATACATCATCCTCTTCACCAGGCTCTAGGACGTTCTTAATCTGCTCATCGCTCATTCCAACACCGGAATCGTAGACAATTATGTGAAGACCATCCTCTTCCATGCGGGTAGTGATGCGAATAACGCACTTTTCTCCTTTGAGTCGCACTCCATGATAGATACAGTTTTCTACAAGTGGTTGAAGAATCAACTTAGGTATCATACAATCGAGCGTGGTATCGTCGATCACATACTCATCCTCAAATATATCTTCATAACGTAGCTTTTGTAGGGAGAGATAATCCTGAGTAATACGCAGCTCACGCTTCAGTGGTATCTCGTGATCACCTTTACTAAGGAAATTGCGATAAAAGCTACCCAATGTCTCTAGTGCATCATGTACTTTTCCAGCATTCTCCTGCACTGCCATATAACTGATTGTTTCTAATGTATTATAGAGAAAATGTGGCTTTATCTGTTCCTGGAGAACGCGCATCTCCGCTTTCTGCACGTTTTTTTCATCCTCCAGAAGGCGATTAAACAGCTCGTTAAGATATTCTATCATACTATTGTAGCTTTCAGCCAACCTACCAATTTCATTGTTTGGCATTTCTTCGTCAATCTCCTTAAGCCACCCTGAGGACCTTGTGCGCTCCATTGCCACATTCAGATTTCTGATCGGTCCTGCGATATTGACTGTGATGAACCCAGCACAGACCATCGCAGACAGGATAAAAGCTGTCAGAGTAATCATCAAGGCATACATTGTATCTCGCGGCAATGCCTCTGCGCCCTTGGCGCTCACACACAACACTACTAACGGCTTTCTCGCCATTTTCCCTGTCAGCGTCTTTCTCTCTCCATCTAAGTGAATATTCTTATACACCATACTTTCACTATAGTAGTCTTTATCATATAAAGCACTGATTTCTTCTTTCCCACATAGAAATGTGCCATTACTATCAATCACACACATACCGCTGGAATTCTGCAGTGCAAGGGTATCATCAAAAACATTGCTTGAGATATTCATGATCAGTATACCCAGGAGCTTCTGTGAGCTAATATCGTATATTGCACGGGACATTGTAAGCAATCGCATACCATCGCTTTTCCGAATCGTGCCATTGCCATTAATGGAAATCACTGTACTACCTCGTGCGTTCAATATATTCGAACGCTCTAAGTCGTCTATATCGATAAAATATTTACCTTCTCCCGTTCTTACATACTCACCATCGTTGCGGAAGATATATACTGAATCTATATAGCTATACAAAGTTTGAATTTCATATATACCTCTTCGTGCCTCATATATCATATCCCCATCTGTTTCTTTCGCTCTTAAAAACTTTACGACCCTATCATTAATCATGATCAGGCGTGATAAATAATTGTAGTTCACTAAGCTTGCCTTGATGGAGGACACCACATTATTGACTGCCGTTTCTGATGTTCTGATGTTGAAATCCTCTTCCGTTTTCTTTGTTATGATAGCAGTTGCTATCATAAACATCATGCAAAAAAACAACAATAGAATAGCAAGCATTAACAGGGTCTGTTGCTGCAGCGACATTTTAAAATCGCTTTTCATTTTCTTACTGCCATGCCTCATTTCTACACCTCATTCAAGTATATTTTGTACATACCGAACTTACCTATATATTCCATTGTTTATCGTATCACATCTACGCCATATTTTCAATTAAACATCCACAATATGCCAATATTATATAACCATGTTCACTCCCCACCTATAATCTAACCGAAAGAAGTACACATTTAGGACTTCAAAACTAAGGGTCTCTGACTCTGTATATAACTACATATTACAGAGTCAGAAACCCATATGAAATAAAATATCAACTTTTCACTAGCCCTTGATTGCTCCGGCAATGAAGCTTTCTTGAATCTTCTTGCTAAAGAACGCATAAAATAGGAGCGTCGGGAATGTCGCTAAAACCAATGCTGCACCGATTGGTCCCCAATCCGTCGTATATTGTCCGGAAAGCGCCTGTATACCGACAGGTAACGTTCTGTGCGCAGCACCACTGACAAAGTTGTTCGCAAACATCAACTCATTCCAGCACTGAAGGAATGTGTATATTGATACCGTTGCAACCGCCGGCTTCATAAGCGGTACTATGATTCGGAAGAAGATACCCCAGGTACCACAACCATCGATACATGCTGCTTCATCAAGATCCATGGGTAATTCCTGCATAAAACCTGTACAAATGAGTATTCCCATCGCCAATGAAAAGGCGGCATAAGGAATAATAAGTGCTAAATAAGTATTGAGCAAATGTAATTTTGAAAGGGTGACATAGATAGGTACGAGTGCCGCGTGGATTGGAATCGTCAATCCAAGCATAAAGAAACTATTCATACGTTTTCTACCCTTCCAAATAAATCTTGTCAAGGCAAAGGTCGCCATAAGTGAAACGAGCATTACAATCGCAATGGTCACAACGGCAACAATGATACTGTTCGCGAAATATCTCCCAATATTTCCTACCTTTAATGCCCTCTCATAATTTGACCACAACCATTCTTTCGGAAGGCCGGCAACATTATCACCAAAAATTTCTGCATTACTCTTAAGCGAGAAGGTAAACATCCAGTAGACAGGGAATAGATTAACAAACGCCCAGAAACCAAATAGTATGTATACCAAAACCTCTTTGACTTTTCCCTCGGGTTTAGATTGATAATTTTGTTTCAGAAAGATATCACCTTGTTTCACGTTGCTAATCCTCCTTATCCTTGAATATACGACTGATGATCAAAGCAAATGCGAAGCACAAAATAATGAGAAGGAATGCAATCGTACTACCCATACCATATCTATTACGTAAGAACAACATACTAATCATTAATGTACTGGGCACCTCTGTTGCGTGTAACGGTCCACCATTTGTCAAAACATAGATTAAGTCAAAGGACTTAAGGGAGCCTGTAACAGCGAAAATAGTACTTATCCTCAGAATAGGCTTTATGTACGGTAAGACAATATAACGGTTTACCTGTCCCTCTCTTGCTCCATCAATCATTGCTGCTTCACGATATTCGATGGGAACACTCTTGATACCAGCAAACATTAACAGCATATGATAACCAACGTATTGCCATAAAATAGGTACGAAAACAGCTCCAAGTGCGGTGCTTTTCTCTCCAAGCCAAATCTTTGCCAAGTTATCCAGACCTAGGGATCTCAGCGTTACATTAAGTACGCCGTAGGATGGATTGTAAATCTTTGAAAAGAGCTGACCAATAATAACTGTCGAAATAAGAACGGGTATAAAATAAATTGAAAGGAAAGCTCGTTCACCCTTTCTTCCTCTACCGAGGAGTAATGCAAGACCCAAGGCAATCGGCAACTGGATTATTACAGAAAACAGTGCTAAAAGCAACGAATTGCCCAAAGCCTTAATAAAGCCTATTGAGTTGCTGGTGAACAGTTCCAGATAATTTTCTAATCCAATGAAAGTCATTTTTCCAAAGCCGTTCCAATCAAATAAACTGAAATAGCCTGATATAAATATCGGTGCAATCAAAATTGCAAGGAAAAGCAACAGTGCAGGGAGAATAAAAAGAATAATTGATAGTTTATTACTATATAGTTTTTTCATCTTGATTCCTTCCCTAAAAGACGAAACAGCAAACTGTTTCACTTGTCATATATTAGGCAAGAAGCGGTTCCCAGATGATTTTGATCCAGACAATCGTTGGGAAACCGCTTCTTTCTTCATCGAATAAGAACTAACAAGTTAATAGTTCTCATTCATATTTCTTATATTATCATGTACTTCCCAGAATTACTTAATATCCTTAACAAGGCCATCAACGAATTGCTTACCATCTATAGCGGAAGAATAAATCTGGCTTACATAGTCAAGATAAATGTTTGCGGTATCAGCAGGCATTGCATTGTCACCAAACGGAACTAACTGGCTAGAGTTAGCAACAATTTTAGCAACTGACTGTGTTAAAGGATTGATGGACGAATAGTCACCATTAGGATCCTGTGTCCATGCAGGTAGTCCATTACCATCAAGGTAACCATACTTACAGATGTTTCTTGCAATTTCAAATGCGCTATCTGCAGCTACTGCAGCATTCGGAGAACTAGCTGCAACTGCCAGACCATCTGTCGGTCCACCAATGAGCTCGCCCAGTTTAGACTTTGTAGTATCAATAACCGGGAACTCAGCAACCTGGATCTTATCGGTCAGACCAGCGTTAGCAAAGTCTGCACAGTTCCATGTACCATTGATATAGAAAGCATACTTTCCTGCAATGAAGTTAGCTTTAACTTCGTCATTAGAAAGTGCAATTCCTTCCGGATCAAAATATTTCTTGTTAATCATTTCCTGGAAGATACCAACTGCCTTAACTACATCATCGTTAGCCCAAGAAGCTTTGCCTGTGAAAATATCGTTCATAGCGGGAGCACCGGCAGACTTCTCAATAATGGACTCAAGATACTCGGTTACACACCAAGTCTCTCTACCTGAGCAGCCGAAAGGAATAATTCCCTTAGCAACCAGAGCATCACAGCAAGCAATCAGTTCGTCATATGTTCCGGGAACCTTATCAAAGCCTGCTTGCTTGAGAAGATCCATATTGGAGAACATAGCAACGATGTTCATAGTGATCGGAGCAGCATAAACCTTGCCATCATATGTAACGTTGCCTACCATTACTTCAGGTAATTCAGCAGCATACTTTGCATAGGCCTCATCTGAACAATAAACACGACCAGCCTCAACAAAATCACCAAGGAAAGCGCATCCCCATGTGTAGAAGATATCAGGCAATTCGTTTGCAGCAACTGCAGCCTTAATCTTTGTCTTGTATTCCTGGTTCTGAGTAGCTTCCCAAGTAAGGTTGATTTCCGGGTGAGCTGCCTGGAATTCAGCAATACCAGCCTCATAAGCATGACGATTTGAATCGCTCTCTACAGCGATACACCACATAGTTAAATCGATAGGTTCGCTAACGGTTGCAGCAGGTGTATCTTTTGCCGGTGTAGACGAATCACTAGTGGTTGTAGCAGGTGCATCATTTGTGGTAGGTTTGTCGGTTGCACTTGATTTTCCGCATCCTACGAGAGATACGAGCATCCCAAGAACCAACAGTAATGCAATAACTCTTTTCATTTTACTCCTCCTCAAAAATTATTTTATTTATGTTAATGTGATATAATATCACATTTCCATACTTATTTACTGTTGCTTGTACTAACCATACACCATGGATATTCAATTTGTAACTTATCTCCCTCTCGTTTAAAATAACAAACTGTATCTTCAAAGGGATCATTATAGACAAGCTTAAAGGTTAAATTCTCATCATCTACCGTATAGTAGCCAGGAAAGTATCCGTCCTCCATGAACGTTCCCGTCTCAGTAAATATATATGACCAGTTCTTTTCTTCGCATAACCATTCACCTACCAGACTTAATGGGTCTCCCTCCCCTGAATAGGTGTATGTATTATTACTATATAGATACATTCCCTTGTCATCCAGTGTATAGCGAAGCTGCATAGTCTCACCGTCTGTAGCCTTTAGCTTTATATATTGTCCATCACACTCGAAGGAATAGTCCTTACCTTCATACTTTGCGGTACCATCTTCATGAAATACAGCGATTGCTGTCTCTTTATCATGTATATATGCCCAACTTCCGCATATCGCAAGTGCTTCACTTGACATCACCGTAACATTCTCATTCTTGCCACATGCTGTCATCGATAGTACCATGAGCATGATAGCTAAAAAAATTGGTATAATTCTCATCATTTTCATATAATTACCTCATTCGTTTTCTATTATATAATCATTCATGTTGGACATAAATACAATATTTTTACTTTTACAAGCATAATTTTTACTTAATTTGTATAGTTTTTCAATCTAGCTGAATCTCATTAAGAAAAGGCATCGAAGTTCGAGGCCCCCTGTCTCCTTGACAAAGGGCACCTCGAACTCCGATGCCTTTTCTTATATCTATGAATCATTATATTAGCTTTTTAACACTCTTTAAACTTTAAATGTCTTAATTAGTGGAATTACCTGATTGTACAGCCAACTTACGTATCTCATCTGCTACAACAGCAAATCCACGTCCTGCATCCCCCGCCCTGGCTGCTTCGATAGAAGCATTTAAGGAAAGTAGATTGGTTTGATCGGCGATACCATTAATCTCATTAATGATGTTGCGAATCTCATCAGCCATAATAGCCAGCTGATGGATTGATTCACCAACAGCATTGGTATATTTATTCCTATGACCTTAGTGGCAGTTAGTATTCCATGGCAAAAAATAAGAGTGTCCTGATATTATCATCTCCTGCAATGTGGCCAAGAGGAAACTCTATATCCGGAAACTCTTTATTATAGAAATTTATGTTAGTGATGATTTCCTGTTTCATAACACCATTTTGTAATATCTGCAATCAACTTCAGTGGTATCGGCTTGCTATACTGAAACTGCACTGCTCCTTTACTTGTCTTATACTTCGTTAAATAATCGGCAAAATGCGCTATCGCCTTTTCACCGGGGTATAGGCCAATGTGATTTTTAAATGCAGCAAAATGGATGATATTGTGCTTATTCCAGTAAGTAGGCATACTCCAAGCAATACGCTCCTCTGCTTCCGGGAGTACGGCACGGATTGTATCTCGCACCTGATATAAGAGAGCCTGTACACTCTCGGGTTGTCCAGCAATATAAGCATCAATTGATTTCAGCGGTTCACCGCAGAAATGTTCTTGATGCGTATTCTTAAACTCCCGTCCACATTTATCACATTTCCACATAGAAATATCACCTCATTCATTATAGTTTGCATCTTAATGCTTTTTATTCTTACAATATATACTTTCCCAAACCCAGCCAAGAAAACTAAAAAGAAAAAAAGCGATTATGTATCAATTCAAAATACTCACTCATTTTATTTATCATACTGTGCCTATTAATCATATTACTTTTCATGGTTATTTCTATGTTCTAACCATTTCACCCCGAAAACATATAGCGAAATGAAAGATCCAGCTAATAATTGACTAGCTACGATATCTGCAAGCCAATGAAGCTGCTGTTGCTATTATATCAAAAAAACGTTAGTTGCAAAAGAAAATGTGGTATAATAAATATCACAAGGATTAACTATGGATAAGTATAAGGTACGATCTATACTCAAACCACGGAGGAAATGAGAATGTTAAAGGCAATTAAAACAGCAGAAAACTTAGCGCAAATTCTTTTTGAAGCACCGGAACGCAGCTTTGGAGAATATAGAACAACGGAAATTATAAAACAGTTTATTACGGATCGCAACCTACGTCTTATCGACCTAGGTATGCCAACGGGAGTCCTTGCTTATCTAGATGCGGGATGCGATACAACGGTTGCTCTCCGTGCTGATATTGATGCTGTGGATACCGATGAAGGTCCTAAGCACCTTTGCGGACACAATTATCATGCGGCGGCGCTACTTGGAGCTGTAGATATGTTAACACGTATCGGAAACAAGCTTCCCCATAACGTGCTTTTCATCTTTCAACCTGCAGAGGAAACGACAAATGGTGCAAAGACAATGCTCGAACACGGTATGATGAAACTGATACCTCAATTGCCCGTACGTCTATTCGGAATACATAATCGCCCCGAGATACCTGTGGGCAGAATAGCGGTACACCAAGGTACACTGATGGCAAGAAAAACCAATTTCATTCTGACATATACGGGAAAAACCGGCCATGGCGGTATGCCCCACCTATGCCTAGACCCAATCACAGCGGCTGCGCAGTTTATTACTGCGGTACAGACGGTAGTTAGTCGTTCTGTGGATCCATTAGAGGCAGCAGTATTTTCGGTGTGTAGTATACACGCAGGGACTGAGGACAATCTTGCTCCTGAACGCGCTGTTTTAACAGGCAGTGCACGAAGCCTTGATGATACGGTTCATGAGGTTATGCTCAACCGCGCGGAAAGCATAGCGAAGGCTGCAGCTGAGGCCATGGGTGTGAGCTGGCGGCTTGAATGGCTACCTCAGGTACCTGCCGTTGTTAACGCAGACAAAATCACCGGGCTTGCGCAAACGGCAGCAGCACTTACCGTAGGCGCAGAGAACGTAACGGATACCCTTCCCTGTCTAGGCTCGGAGGACTTTGCAGTGTTCAAAGAACATATACCTTCCTTCTTCTATTGGGTAGGGAGCGGCAAAAAGGACGGATCAAGCGCAGGCTGGCACAACCCTAACTTCAGGGTGGAACCAGGATATCTCAATGTTGCCGTGCCGCTACTTGTAAATTCAGTATTGGCGGGATAAAAATAAAGATTTTCAGCAATCGGTGAATATGCCGAAAGTCTGAAAATCTTTATTATATCTTACGTATGCAATACATAATATTAAGCTTTTATTACTTCTTCATATTTGCTTCCTGAGAAGTCTTACGCTCTGCATTTTCCGCCTTTTTCATTTCTCTTTCAATCGCTTGCAATGCTTCTGTTTTACTTCCGGTGGTGGATCGAACGGAGAAAGCAATGTTCACAATATGATCCGATATTCTTTGTAATGAAAACAGAACGTTATAAATGCTTTTTGATACCTCAACCGGGTACATTCCGGAGCTTAGGCGTATCACATGTTCGTTACGGGTAGAGGATATTAGTTTCTTGATTTCCTTGTGAATGTTTGAAATTATTTTAAAATTCTCGGTTCTTCGCTTAGTAAACGCATCAAACCCCAAATCGAACATCTCGGATATATGGGTGTATATCTGGTTAAGTTCTTCCTTAGTTTGATCTAAGAAATTCACATTATTTTCTAGCATATAGTTGGTTTCTTTCACCAAAAGTACCGCATAATCGCCAAGACGTTCAATGTCATTTGTTACATGATGCAATCCGCCTATCAGTTTCTCGTCACCGGCGAATTTCGTAACGGATGATATTTTGATAAAAAAGCTTGTAAGCTTATTGGTTAAGAAATCAATACGATATTCCGTCTCGGCAATTTTTTTACTTTCACTCATATCTTCATTGACTAATGAAGCAAAAGACCGATCAAGGTTTTCCTTTGCAAGAATCGCCATATCGAACAATTCCCTTAATGCCTGTTCAATCGCTACTGCCGGAGTTTTTAAGAAACGCTCATCAATATATGACACTTCTTCCAGCTTCTCTTGCTTATCTTTCACCAAATTAGTCACGATATTGACTAATGGATCGATAAATACAAGCAAGGCTAAGGTGTAAATACTATTATAAATCAGGTTATAGGTCGCAAGGCTAAACTGAGGTTTACCAGGGAATAGACTTTCAAACATATTGTTAATGGGTGTTCTGAAAAGCATCAGAATAATCGAAAATGATACTGCACCAATTACGCTGGTAATCAAATGAAATAGCGCGATACGTTTCCCGTTGGCGTTCGTGGTCAAGGAGGCCATAATACCATCACTACAGGTTCCTATATTGGCTCCCATCACTAAGAAAAAGGATTGATCTATGCTGTGGATAACTCCCGTAGACAAAAAGGCGATAAAAATACCAGTTGCTGCTGTAGATGACTGTATGATTCCCGTAAAGAGAATTCCTAATAGCACCAGCAAAATGGGATTTTGCATGATATCATATTGGAATACTTTAGAAAGTTCTATACTAAGCGTCGAATCCGCCCCACCAATTGCAGTTTCCATTACCTCCATCCCGATAAATAACATTCCAAATCCGATTAACAATGGCGCAATTTTATTAAGAGTCTCATTACTAGTGGAAAAAACAATGAAGACACCGACGAAGGCAATCGAAGCGAAAACATAGCTTATGTTAAAGCCGCCTTTGCTGATACCGGAAAGGGCAAATAAAAATGCGGTAAGAGTGGTGCCTACTTTTGCGCCTAAGATAAAACCTGAGCCTTGCTTTACTGTTACAATATTGGCATGGGCAAGTCCGACTGTCATAATCGAAGTGGCTGAAGAAGATTGGACAAGCGTAGTCGCACCGATTCCAATTCCATAATTAAGGACTCTGTTTTTATTGAATTTTTTGAAAAGATTTCTTATACCCGACCCTGCGCTGCGTTCCAAACCAGAGCTCATCTGCTTCATGCCAAACATAAATACAGCGACTCCCCCTAGCATAAGCAGTAAGTTCATTATAATCTCCATAACATTTCTCCCAACAATTATTATTGTATCTTACTCACCTTAAAAAGCAGACGGCACTTCTCCCCCTGGCACGAATGCTCATTCGAATCATTGTATAGCAAACGCATTTATTAACTACTAATCAAAAGTTTTTTCATTTCTATTTATGTTTATTCGGTTTGTCGCCAACAAGGCAATCCAAATACTCCACAATATCCCTGGCTTTTGGCGGACATCCCTTAACATATTTATGAAATCCTGAAGTACATGTACCAATACCTATCCCATTATATTGTTCATTTTTATAATTCTGACCAATGTACAATTTTTCTTCTAATTTATTCAAAAGACCTTTTTCATCTAGTCTTTCTAGCGCATAAATAAGGCTTCCATAGCAAGCGGAGCATGCACTGTTCTCGACGATATGCCTCGATAACTGTTGAACTCTTCTTGAAGGCTTTAGTTTTCTTGATCCTTTATCTTTATTCAATTCAACAATATCAGCATTTATCAAGTCAGCAGTACCTACACCGATCTCTTCCGCCATAGTAATATAAGGAACCTCCTCAATACGAAAGCCCATCAGATTCGCTGCATAGGAGTCTATCAGCACAGGATCCTTTCCTGCAATTATCCTGTTCATCTGAACCGGGTTACCACCTTCCTCAAAGTTAAGGTCACCATTCATACCATCAACAATGATGAGATTCTGTTTCATAAGCTTGTTCAAGTATGCAATCGGTTTATGCAAACCTAATGTGTGAAATCTTCTTTTCTCAGTATTGGGGATACAACCCTTCATATTCTTTAGAGCGCAAGTTATATTCGTCTGGCAGTGGCCCTTGAGGACTGGTATGTTTATTAAGTAATCAATCTTTGTAAGATAATCACAGATATCTATTCTCAAGCCATTTATTTCATATCCCTTATATTTATCTTTTTGTAGATCAATCAGGGGAACATTATATTGCTTCGATAGCTTTTCATATCCGCATACTTTAAAGGCTTCTGATGTCCTATCTCCTACCCAGGAGCCTTCCATAATTACGATTTGATTGCGCCCTTTCGATTTTAAATATTCAATGAGCCCTTCCACTATTTCTGGCGTGGTTGTTGCACCAAAGGTCGAAGGTTGTGCTACAACGAGATTGGGCTTAATTCCAATAAGTGCGTCTTTATCTATTTCCTCCTCAGGCTTTATAACCTCCAGCAACTCTTTTACCATTTGCCTAGGGTTATCTCCATAAATTATACGTATTCCATCTTTACCAATCATCTATTTCAACTCCATTTATTATATAGAAAAGCTAATAAAAATCTAATTAATGAACCTCGGTGATGCTAGGGAACATGTCCACCCTTTGCCTGTATATAGGATTATCTTGCTTGTTCATTCTCAGCGATCCTGTGAATAATCTCTGAAAACTCTTCTGACTTCGATTCCAATAATCCATGGGTCGTATTTTCCATAATATACATTTCCTTATGTGGTGCATTGCTGAGGTCAAAATATTCCTGCGCCAACTGATAGTTCGTCTGATAATCTTTATCCCCGTTAATATTGTAGTAAGGAACCCCGTAATTATATCTGCCCTTGAGGGAAAAAGACCTGAATTCATCGGACTTGAAGAATTCCAGATAAAGGTTGAAGTCTGTCCTGAAATAATTAATCCAATCAACCAGAGTATAGTTCGGATTAAAAAAGATGGTTGTATAGAGGTTATAGTCTGAGCCGTCCACCATCATTCCATAGCCATACTTCTCCATCAAGGCGTTTCTGGCATTCAGATGATCCATAGTTAAATTATCCGGTGTCAGCTGCGCTACCAATGCAAGAGCCTCCTCATCATCCCCGGCCCACTGAAGTGCTGTTTCCTTAAATACTATTTCGTTTTCCACATAATCAACCAGCTGGCCGGTCCCGATGAAACACCCATAGTATTCAGGATAAGCAAGCACCAGGTTTGCTCCATAGATGGTGCCCCAGGAATGGCCGAGAATGGTAATCTGCTCCTTATCTAGATAGTCCAAGAGGAATTCTGTCATTTCCCTACCGTCTTCCATAAACATTTCCCTTGTCAAGACGGTATCATTCTGATCTTTGTTGTAACTCTTTCCACAATTACGTTGATCCCAGGTCACAACCGTATAAACATCTGCCCATTTTCTCGTAAAGGCATAATCAATTGCGCTGGTTGAAGATCCCGGTCCGCCGTGTAGGTAGAGCAGTACAGGATTATCAATATCTTTGCTATAGATATTAATCCATTGCTTAGTATCATTAATCTCCACATGCATGGACTCATTAATTCCACCCTCCGGCGTTCTGTTG
This sequence comes from Bacillota bacterium, assembly GCA_023411555.1. Classification (GTDB taxonomy): domain Bacteria; phylum Bacillota; class Clostridia; order Lachnospirales; family Lachnospiraceae; genus Mobilitalea. The sequence goes on along the minus strand of JAEYOQ010000004.1, from coordinate 28,945 downwards.
TTAATAGCCTTACCAATTGAGCGAATTGTCAACAGTACAACTATCGCAGCCGCCAGCACCAACAAACAATATTTAATCACTTTCATTAGTTTATTTCTCATTTTAGTATCATTCTCCTGTATATTATAATTTATCTTTCAACATGTCACCTATAGTGTTCATAAACTTGGGTGCACGTCACCGCTAATAATCTCGTTTTTCATAGTGAAACTAACGTTGATGGAAAAATGAAGCTGCATCGCGTCTTTCAAAAAACTAAATTTGTATGTTACAACATATGGAGTCTCAATTAACAATACTTTAAGAGTTATATCGTTCTAGCTAAATGTAGAATAGCAAACATATTTTTGAATATGAATTTGCAGGTCTTTTATGAAATTAATATTTCCGCTAGTACTATGTTCAGGCGAAAAATTGATTATATTACAGTAATCTCCATAATTCATTGTAAGCCGATATTCGTTCTCTATCTCAGAAAAAGCAACCGTTTTTATTCCTAAGTTTTTCCCGGATAAATCATATGTACGTAAAGGTATATGATAGCCCACATTAATACATTCAATAATACTACTATATTGGGGCTCAATATAGGTGTCGAAAACACAATCTTCCCTTAACAGATATTTGTATATCAGAGAGAGAGCATATGTGATCCGTGCGTGCTATATCTATAATAGGTTCCCGGCTCATGTGGGAAATCCTGTGCTAAAAACGCAGATACCCAGTTGTTCTTATCAAATAGATCAGAATATGTATTATCATGGATTCCACTCGACATTGTTAGCAAATGCCTTATTGTGATTTTTTCAAGGTTTTCATGCGGCTCTGATGGTAATTCATCAACGAAATACTTAGTGATCTTATCGTCAATATGAAGAAATCCTAAATCACTGGCGATACCTATCGCAAGTGATGTTATAGATTTAGTCATTGAAAAAAACAATTTCAATGAATTCATTTCATAGGGTGGCATTACATATTCTGCGATTATGTCATCCTTGGTTGAGCAAATGGCGTGAGTTATATTTACATTACAGCTATCATTACACGCTTTTATAAATTCTGAAAATGACATACTCTCTCACCTCACAAATTATCCGAGTTCATGACTGGTCCAGATACTTCACATATTTACCCTACAACTTAATCTCAAAATTACTTTACATCCATATTTCATTCAATTTATGGCTAATATATATATTAACACATTTAAGTCAAGTTAGTTAGCTTATTTTTCCATAGTCTTAACTCTGACTTAAATCTCATGTTCTAGAGGATAAAAAACAAGGTTTCCGTCAATCAGCATATCACTTTGCTGAAAGTCTGGAAACCATTGATTTAGGTGTAGTAGTCTTTCATACTAATCAAGTAGTTTGTAATAATAATCTTTCTGCTTGTCAAAAATGTACCCATTTGACAGCAACACTTTATTAGATGGCATGTTATCCTTGTCTGGTTGTACAATAATCTCCTTTGCCTGCTCTTTTTCTTTTATGGTATCAGTCAATAAGCTTACGATAGCCTTTCCATACCCTTTTCCTAAATATGCTTCATTACCAATTAAGTAGTCTATAGAAAATGTATTATTCTTTTGAGTAACGCTATACCAATCCTCCAACTCGTTAGCATCAAAGCAATCATAATATTGACAAAAACCAATGGGTGTATCTTTATCCATGACAATAAAGTGGTGTATCCACGAGTAAGATCCATTTCGATTAATAATTTCAATAAGCCATTCATCCGGCTCTTGATACCACTTTAAGATGTATTCTTTGTTTAGCCAGGTTGTAAGCAATATAATATCCTCATCGTTTACCCGTCTTAAATTTAATTCTCTCATAACCCACCCTCCTAATATGAATGTTTCTTCATATTCTTATTCTAACATGACCATATTTACTGTGTCAACAAAAACATGAATAAAACTTCATATTTATTGACTAGCTAATCTCCTAAGTGTTATACTTATAAAAAGAGGAGGTCTGAAATTGAATAACTTACCGTTTATTAGAGAACCGCAGCAAAAGCGTTCAATCGAGAAGAAAAATAAGATAATTAAAGCTGGCTTTGAACTTTTTTGTGAGAAAGGATATCACAATACCAATACTACTGAAATAGCCAATAAAGCTGGCGTTTCTACCGGAACAGTATATAGTTACTTTAAGGACAAGAAAGATATTTATATAGCCTCATTTGAAAATTTCCTCAACATCCATCTTCAACCATTGGTAGATGATTTAGCAAATACGCCTAAGCCTATTGATATCAGACAGTTCGTTGATAAATGTATTGAGATCTTTAGAAACCTGTACGTCAACTCAAAACAGACAATCAACGAATTAGGAACGATGCAAGAAACAGACCCTGAGATTCTGCAACATTTTGCATGCTATGAGGATATGTTATTGACCGCTTTTGTAAAAGCGCTTGATAGTCCAAATATAAATCAGCAAAATTTAAACGAGAAAATGTATCTAATATATACATTAGCAGGTGTATTAGGGCAAGAGTACGCATTTGGCTATCACAATAGCATCCGTTTAGAAATACTACGTGAAGAAGTCACTAATATGCTCACCAATTTGCTGATAATAGATAAATCCGAGAAACACTATGATATTTATTAACTTGCCATCCAGTATGTTTCGGGTTTAGGAACTATAATACATGTATTATAAAGAACATTATTGTAAACAGTGATAGTAGGGTTGTCATAGAAACAACAAAGGCCGCATATTCCTTTTCTCTGTCAAAAGCATCTGCAAGGATTGAAGTCATGGCAGAGGCAGGAAGTGCAGACATAATAATAACGGTATTTATTGCAATAGAGGAATTTCCGATTAATAAGGCTATTGAGTAGATTATCATCGGTATAATAATCAACTTAATTATAGCTCCGTAATATACCGTCCAATCACGCACATATATCTTTATATTAACCTTAGAAAGAATGTAGCCTATTATCATCATCGAGAGTGGTCCAGTAAGATTCCCGATTCCTCTTGATGCAACTATTATCACTCCTGGTATTTTAATATTTAAGAACATGATCAAGAGACCAGCAAAACCGGCTAGAATTGATGGATTTAACAGTGCTTTCTTAAGCTCCTGCTTAAGTTCGCCTAACCTCAAGCGGCCTTTGAATAGAATGATTCCATAGGTCCATATGAATAATACAAAGAACATATTAAAGATTGAACCATACACTACTCCCTCTGGTCCATACATAGAATTAAGAATAGGAAATCCGACATAACCAGTATTGACAAATACATTAGCGAAATGCAAAATTAATTTTTTATCCTTCTTTACTGGCCAAAGGAGTAGATAAGAAACTGCTCCCATTAGAATATATGCTCCTAAAGAATAGTAAATAGTCTTAACTACATTTTCCTTGATAGCATTGTCAAATGTATGGAGGAAAGAGGAAAGAATCATACATGGCAGTGCTATTTGGATCAGGATGTTAACTAAGCCTTTATTTATATTCTCGGTAATAATCTTTCTCCTTTGTCCATATATACCGACGAGGATCATAAAAAACAAAGCAATAATGCTATCAAAAACAACAGCTATATCCAAAATAATACCCCCTTAGAATATAATTATTATATGCGTGAACAATAAAAGATTCCCATCCCTCGGTAATATTTTACCCAAAGCCTGGAAATCTTTGTTTGCCGTGCTCGATAGTCAAAATCAATTTAGAGGAAATCTTTTACCTTTCAAATAAAAATGAAGTATTTAGACAATACTATAGCTAATGTATTATTAATAAACTCACTATACCTCTCAGCCGTTATATTTCAATGTAGTGAGTTTACAAAAAGTAATAAAACCTCTTATTAAGGAGAATAAAGTATGGCAAGTTTTGCAAATCCGTTCGTAGGCAATGTCCCGAGAAAAATGACCAAAGAAGAACTAATCCAGGCAATTAGATTGAACATTGCTGGAGAGCTTGAAGCTATTTTTGTGTATGACGCTCATGTACAAGCAACCGATGATCCTTTTGCAAAAAAGGTGATTGCAGACATAAGAGACGAGGAAAAAGCTCATATGGGAGAACTTATTACCCTGCTTCGCTATCTGGATGCTGATGAAGCAAAGCATTTTGAAGAAGGAGAAGAAGAGGTTAGAGAGATGCTTGAGGAATTGAATATCGTTCCAAAACCTTCTTCCAGCAAATCTGAAAGTACGATAGGCAGTCTAATCGACAAATAAGGAGGGAGAATATGGATTATTTATCAAGAGAAGGTTCTCCAATATCTGCTGATCTTTGGGAGAAAATCGATGATGCTGTTGTATCAACAGCAAAAAAAACTCTTACAGGAAGAAAATTTATTAGTATTTATGGCCCCCTGGGTGCTGGCGTACAAAGTATTAACGTCGATGACATATCAAAATTAGATGAACTGGAAGGAAGTATCTCAGTGATTAAAGGAAGAACATATCAGCATGTTCCTTTGATTAATCAGGACTTTTCCCTTCTGTGGAGAGATTTAGAATATAGCGAGCAGATGGGTTTACCTATCGACTTGTCCTTTGTCATACGGGCAGCCTCCTACTGTGCTTTAAAAGAAGATGAATTGATTTTCTTAGGTGATGATGAACTAGGATACAAGGGCCTGTTAAACGAGGATGGAGTGATTAAACTTCCTATATCCGATTGGAACGAAGGAGAAAATCCTTTCAAGGATTTATCAACAGGGCTATCCAGCTTCTTAGAGAATGGAATTATAGGAAGAAAATCTCTCGTTGTTAGTCCGAGTCTTCTTGTCAAACTGCAAAGAATACAGCCGGGTACAGGAATAACTGAATATGATAGAATCAGCAAGCTACTGAATGGCAATATTTTCAGTACACCGGTGCTAAAGAATAATAAAGCTATTCTTGTTTGCGCCGAGCCCCAAAATATGGATTTGGTTATTGGCCAAGATATGATTACATCCTACCTTGAGACCAAAAATCTTAACCATTATTTCCGTATTATTGAAACACTTCTCTTAAGAATCAAAAACAAAGAAGCCGTTATCGTCTTTGAATAATATTTGGGTCAAGTAATACGACAATAAAATCGGCCTCCGGTGACTTTCAAATCCGGAGGCTTCTTAATAAATTATCTATAGTAAAAGACTATACATTACTATTAATACCACATTTTAAGTCCTTTAGATTTTTCCTGCGTCTTCAAGATCCCTAATTATTAGCTTTTTCATTTTCATCATCGCTTGCACTTGTGCATCTGTCTTAGTTAACTCTCCGATATTATACGGTACTATTTGCCAAGATAAGCCAAACTTATCCTTGACCCATCCACATTGCTCTACCTCTTTGACATGTGATAGTTTATCCCAAAAGTAATCGATCTCATTTTGGTCTTCACATTCTATAGTCATTGATATAGCCTCATTAAAATGAAAATAAGGTCCACCATCCAGTGCTAGATAAAAATGGCCGTTAAGAGTAAATTCAGCAGTAATTATCTTACCGGCCATCCCTTTGAAATGCTCATCGAGATTTTCATCAGGATACTTTACAATATTTTGTATTTCAGAATTAGGAAATACATTCACATAATAATTAATTGCTTCCTCACAATTATTATCACCAAACCATAATGATGGTATTATCTTTCTCATGTTTCCTCCATTTCAAGAATTCACCAATTTGTAAAGCAACTTCCTTTTCCTTTATGACTCATGATACCAATAATTAGTATTAGCATTTTTAGGCACCTATATCCCCTTCTATTTCCCATTTAGAATTACCATATTCACATGTACAGGGCTTAGGTAGCATAAATAGATCTAGCTTCAAGAACATAAAAAAACCTTGAAGGGTCTTATTTTTCTTCCTTCAAGGTTTATAACATATCTATATGCCTGTTTCTACTCCTATAGCTCCATCAACATCTGTGCTGGATTCTCCGCTGCTTTAACTTTGCCAAAGGCTTTCACAATCATCCCTTCTTCATCAATCAGATATGTCGTTCTAACCACTCCCATGCTGACCTTACCGTAATTCATTTTTTCCTGCCATACATCATATGCCTTGATACAAGTAAGTGCTGTATCAGAAAGCAATACAAATGGGAGTCCATACTTTTCTTCGAACTTTTTATGAGATGCCACACTATCTTTACTCACTCCAAGAATCACAGCTCCCTTTTCCTGAAACTGAGGATACAACTCTCCAAAATTACAAGCCTGCTTGGTGCAGCCCGGAGTGTTATCCTTTGGATAGAAATATAAAATAACCTTCTTTCCTTTGTACTCCTCCAATGTATGTATCAATCCATTCTGATCAGGCAATGAAAATGCTGGTGCTTTTGTTCCTATCTCTAACATGATCTTATCTCCTATTTCTTAAGTCAATTGTATTGTTACCTCAATATTGCTTTACTCATCTATCAGTCTCGTCTATCTATACTATCAGTGATCCCCTAATATAGATTTAAGCGACTTGAAAATAATATTACACCAGATTACATAACATTTCCATAGTTTCTTACATAAATAATCTGTACCGTAATCAGCTTACGCTGCTAGCTATAGTTTCTACATATATAAATTTATATAAGTATTCCACGTCTCATTTTTATAGTACAATTATAATCGGCAGACTTTTACCGAATACCCATGCACAATAAGGATATTTATAATTTTGACTACTGGAATATTTTATTTAATTTTTTATTTTGCTTTTGTAACCTTTCCAATCTTCCATCTGTATTATTAGTGAAAGGCTTTTCACAAACATAAGCTAAAGGAGCGCTCATGAAACAACCAATACAAGAGCTGATTGAACGTTATCGCAACAACCTTTATGCAGTAGCATTTAATATCTGCAAAAATGCTGAGGATGCAGAAGATGTTATTCAAGATACGTTTGTTCAGTATCACACATCAAAAAAAGACTTTGAAAATGAGCAGCACATACGTGCATGGCTAATACGGGTGACAATCAACAAAGCAAAGAATATGAATCATACCTTCTGGAAACAACATAAATTGTCTTTAGAGGATTACATGGAAACCTTGACCTTCGAGACACCGGAATCCGAGACCCTTTTTGAGACCGTTATGAAACTTCCAGATAAGTATCGCATCGTCATTCATTTATTTTATTATGAGGATTATAACATCCGGGAAATTGCAGATATCATGAAAATATCAGAAAGCAATGTTAAAGTCAGGCTATCACGTGGAAGAATACTGCTCAAAGAGACATTAAAGGAGGAATGGGAAGATGACAAATAAAGAAAAATATAAGCAGGCATTTTCAGTATTACAAACCTCCGAAAACTTTTCTTTGGAGGTAGAAAGAATGGCTGTACTAATTAAAAAAAGGACAATGAAAACCGTAGCCGCAGTTGTCGCTGGATGCTTATTACTTGTTGGTGGTAGCTCAACTGCCTATGCTATAAATCTCGGAGGAATTCAAAGAACTATTCAACTTTGGATGCATGGTGATCAAACCGATGCTACAATAACAATCAATTCTGATGGTTCCTATCTTCTGTCTTATCAGAATGAAGATGGAATAATTACGAAATCAGCAGGTGGTGGAATTGCCATAGAAGATGATGGCAGCGAACGAGCTTTAACAGAGGAAGAAATTATGGACCACCTTAATGGACCAAATGTAGAATATAAAGATGATGGTACCGTATGGGTATACTATTATAATCAAAAAATTGAAATCACTGACAAATTTGAAAATGATATCTGCTATGTGAAAGTGTCAAATGGAGACAAAACCCTTTACATGACAATCAGATTCAATGCTGGCTGGTGCACAAGTCCAGATAAATACATTTCTCCATCAAACCTTAACTAGGCTCTTCCATTCATTTAATTATAAAGCCACATTCAAAAGATGTGGCTTTTCATCTTGTATAATATAGACAGTCGTTAGATTCTCTTATCAACTAGCGATATACTTATGATGCATATGGCAATTCCTTATATGTGTAATAAGATAGCAAATATGGAACAGCTAAAAAGCGATAGGATGGTATAATCTTTTTATACATTAACAGTTGGATATATATCCTCCATAGCAAAAACTAGCAAAGGAATTGATTTCATGAAGAGAAAATTATCACAATCTACCGTTTATTTATTTTATTCGGGCGCTTCTTCGCTACTCTTCTCACTTGTTTTTACAGTAAGTCAAGTTTATAGGATCGATACCATTCATTTGGATCCCTTTCAGCTTGTACTGGTAGGTACAGTCCTTGAGACTGCCTGTTTCATTTTTGAGATACCAACAGGTATCGTAGCAGATATGAAAAGCAGAAAGCTATCCGTAATAATAGGTATTACACTGATTGGTGCTGCCTTTATAATAGAAGGATCAATTCCATCCTTCGCCTCAGTTATTATCAGCCAGCTACTTTGGGGTCTTGGCTACACCTTTACAAGTGGAGCCGAGGATGCATGGATAGCAGACGAGCTTGGTGGAAAAGACCTGGATCCCATCTATTTAAAAGGAACACAGGTTGGCCAGATATTCTCCTTTTTAGGAATAATCTGCAGTACCTTTATAGGTTCTATTATGATAAACCTTCCTTTAATAATTGGTGGGATATTATTTATTGCACTATCCGGCTTACTAATTTTTCTTATGAAGGAGACAAATTTTACCCCTGCCCCTGCAGAAGACAGAAATTCCTGGCAACAAATGATACATACCTTTGTAGAAGGAATTAAATTTATAAAGGGAAAACCATTATTATTATTAATGATGGCGATTTCTCTACTCTATGGCCTGTACAGTGAAGGTATCGATAGACTATGGACAGCACACTTTTTAACAGATACAGGCTTTCTAGATATGGTAAATATTAAGCCTGTCGTTTGGATTGGAATTATAGAAGGAGCCGCAATGCTACTTAGCATAGTATCTGTAGAATATATAAAAAGAAGAATGGAGAAAACGGGTGAACTGGATCGTGTCTGGATATTAACATTAGTCAACATATTTATGGTCGCATCCATGATTTTCTTTGGCCTTTCTGGTAACTTTTCATTGGCATTATCAACCTATCTTGTTTTCTACATGCTGAGAACCGCTAATGGACCGATCTATAGAGCTTGGAGAAATAAAAACATAAAATCAGAGGTAAGGGCTACCGTCATTTCTACCTATGGACAGATAGACGCGCTGGGTCAAATCATAGGAGGACCTATTATAGGCTTTATCGCTCTGAAAACCTCTGTTTCCACAGCAATAGTTGCAGCTGCCATAATTTTATCTCCAGTTATAATTCTTCTGAAATATGGATCAAAACTTATGAGGAAGTAAATTTATCTGCATCAATAACTTCTATAGCCAATATTAAATCGGAGCTAAGACAGTAAATGCCTTAGCTCCGGATACCTTCTACAAATATGGCTCGTAAATCCAATCATATTCACCATTTTTATATTCCTCGAAATACTTTTTAGCCAAAGACTTACTAGCCTTCTTACTCATAAATTCTAACATTGCACCGACCAGTCCATAATCTCCAGATTTTTTTATATAAGTAGCAACTGCTTTATCAATCCCTTTTGTACTCATATACTGTCTTAAATTATATACATAGCTAAAATCTTCTGTTGTTTTTATATATATTAGAGCTAATTTATCGACTTCACTTTTTTTCATTTTTTTTACTAATGAAAAATCAATATTGCCATCCTTGTCAATCGCAACCCCCGCCAAAATGTTATTATGATCGCCTTTACTATTCTCCTTCTTCTCACTGATATAAGGAGATGCCTCTTTGGGGACATCACTTTTCCCTGTCTTCTGCTGATAAAGTGAAACACATTCATCTACTGCTTCAGCAGTCATGTATGGCAGCAAGGGTACAACATAATCCCAATTTCCAGTTAAATTCATTACTTCTAATGCTCGATTATTTACAATTTCTCTAGTTAAGTTCTTTCTTTTATTCTTTATAGAACCTTGACCTATATACTTTGAGGACGCTTCTTTCGCCTGCTCCGTATTACCAGATAATTGAATATATCGATCTACTACCTCTTTCACTTGATCAGATGTCATATAAGGAAAAAACGGTTCTACATTATCCCAACATCCAGTAGTATTGATAAGCTCTAACGTTAATTCTCCTATCTCCTTCTCCGATATCGCATCTTTGGTAGAAGCACTATCCACTGGTTTGGTGTTATTTACCATAGCAAGAGCATAGTTATTAGGACAGATAGTATTGATCATTAATGTAAATACAATGACTATAATACTACAACTCTTCATATACGTTCCTCTCATAATATGATGATATTACGATCATTCCATATTTAATATAGTATAAGTAGCAAATGTCAATATCTTACATCGTTTCCATGCGGATCGTTTCAATTAGATTCTGCTTCTTCAGCTTACGGATTGCAGCAAAGGTAATAAGTATAATCAGCAAGAAGATGGAGATTACGCTTATGATAAGAAGTATCCATGGAATTTCATACCTTACTGGAAGCATTTTTCGTATTGCAAGATTAATACTAAAGGGGATCAAAAGCCCAAAAGGTACTCCCCAAATAGTCGCCTTTATCGTACATATCAAGCTTTCGTTAATCAGCATCTTTTGAAGTCCCGCCGCTGTCATCCCCACACTTTTTAATACTGCGAACTCTCTAGCACGGACTAGCACGTTAGTAGAAAATGTACTAATTACACTTACAAGGCCTATCATCAACAACAACAGAACAAAACCATAAAGAACCACCTGAGCAATAACAATAGATATATTAAGGACCTTAACCATAGTATCTACTCTGCTAATTCTCACTGTGAAACCCTCTTTTGCATAGGAGTCATCAGTATGGGTTGGAAAGAATTCATCAATAATTGATCTGGCATAAGTCATATATTCATTTTCATTCACTGGCTTACAATACCAATCGTAAAATCTGACTTCGGCTTCTGGCACCACAAGGCGAACTGGACTTTCATTTACGCCGATTACATGTTTGGGTATTGCTTCCTTTTGAAGAAATCCTTCTACCGTAATAACGGTAACTTCACCATTCGCTTTCTGAAGTTTCAGTTCTTTTAATTCTTCCTCAAAAGGTATTATCTCTTGCAAATATCCATTATCATTATATTTATAGTAATTAAGCAAAATGCTACTGCCTACTGAAACACCAGCTATTTGGCATAAACTCTCATAATTTTTCTGATCCAATACAATTAGGTCAACTTCAAGTTCACAGCTCTCCTTGGAATTAGCACCAACTCCCTCCTTCATATCCTGAGTTAGAAACCTGGTATCCATAAGTGCGTAGTATGTTGAATTATCAACTCCAACACCCATAATATCTATATCCCCATATTCTGAAAGCTTCTTAGTTACCTGCTCTGCGATTTTACTATGTATAGGCTTATGAATAATTTCTTCCTCTCGTCCTGTGATCTCATTGATATTTCTTTCACGACTGGAACAGTAATCTACCATTACATCCTCTGTTCCCGGATCCATATAATCTTCGATTTTTCTTGCCTGAAGCACCAAACTTACGGTACTTAAAATCAATAAGATTCCAATAGACAGTGATCGAATGGTAGACCTATAGCTATACTTGCTTCTAGACAAATTCCTTTCTGCGAGTACACCTTCGAAACCAAGGATTTTCCCAATTAAGATTCTCTCATGTATCTTATTATCCTCTATTTTAGTTTCGCCAAGTCCCCTAATGCATGCTAAGGCTGTGACTTTTCCCGCTTTCCTTGCAGGCTTATAGGCGGAATACACTACCGTTAAGAAGGAAAAAATCGCCGAAAAAATAAGGGCAATAGGAGTAACTACAAAGGATAAAGAAAAGCTGACCGGTCGCATGACAATGCTCTGTTGAAGTGTATTCATCTCATCAACAAATCCCCCTGTAACCTTGACTCCCACATATCCTAATCCAACCCCTAATAGCAAACCTATAGGAATTCCGATGATACTTAACCAAATACTTTCATAGATTACCGTTTCTTTTATCTGTTTTGTAGTACCTCCTACACACTTTATGACACCAAACTCTTTCATTCTTTGGATGGCACTAGTTCGGAACACATTGGATATAACCGTTTCTGACATAATGAATATCAAAAATCCAAAAAAAAGAGCTGGTACCAGTAGGATCAATTTGTATGCCTCGCCATAATCTCCATAACCTTTTCCTAAAAAATTAAGCAACATAGCATTCCCACTTGAAACAAAACAAGATATGGCTGTCATAAGTGCTGTTGATATGACGATAGCTGATATCGCCCCTATGCTTCTGTGACGATTAAGCTTAACCTGACTTAAGGCTAACTTTGCTGCAATTTTCATGGCTTCATCACCTCATCACTTAATATTATACCATCCCCTAGGGTGATGATACGGTCCGCCTGCAAGGCAATTTTTTCATCATGGGTAATCAGTAATATGGTCTGATTGAAATTGTGATTTGTAAACTTTATAAGATCTATAATTTCTTGACTGGTTTTACTATCCAAATTACCAGTTGGTTCATCTGCCAAAATGAATGCAGGATCATTAATTAATGCTCGACCAATCGATACCCTTTGCTGCTGTCCTCCTGACATCTGTCCCGGAAGATGCTTTGCTCTCTCTTCAAGCTTTAGCATAGTAAGAATGCTTTTTAGCTTGGCCCTATCTTCCTTCCGATTATCAAGAAGCCATGGAAGCATAATATTTTCTTCTGCTGTTAAGGTTGGGATAAGATTGTAAAACTGATAAACAATTCCAATGTTTCTTCTACGAAAGATTGCTAATTCACTTTCATTCATCTTTGCAAGATCTTTTCCGTCTATTATGACTGAGCCCAAGGTTGGAGTATCTACTCCACCAATTATATTCATAAGAGTAGATTTACCGGAACCGGACGCTCCTATGATTGCAACAAATTCTCCTTTTTCAACAGAAAAAGAGACATGATCCAAGGCAATCACTTGTGATTCCCCTTCTCCATATCTCTTTGTTAATTCGCGTACCTCTAATACAGCCATTTTGCTTTCTCCTTTACTTTTCTTGTTATCAGTATATCAAGCCAAAATGACTGTCCGGTGACTCAACTTCATTTTATTATGACTGTTTATTCACTTATAGAATTTGAGTGTAAAGGTTGCTCCTTTACCGTTACCACCAAAATCTATATCAATATCCCCATTTTGTCCTTTCATAATGGACAAGGCTAAGGGCATTCCTATTCCAAATCCATTCTCATTAGTAGAGTACTCAAATCGCTTGAACAATGCAGCATACTGCTCCCTCTTCATTCCATTCCCACAGTCTGTAACCGAAATCCATTCATATACGGGATTGGTACCACTATCAATCTTTATCTGACACCCCCTTGGAGAATGTTCCATAGCATTTTTGATAATATTGATTAGAGCCTCCACCGTCCATCTTTTGTCACAAAGGATTTCTAAATCATTCTCTATAATAATTGATTGACTATTCACATCTAATAATACTTCTACAGTGGGTACAACTGACTGTACCAATTCGGATACCTTCACTTTTCTTTTTATAAACTCTACTGCCATGGCATCCAGCTTTGCCATTTTTAGTAATCCACCTACTAACCATTCCATTTTTGACAGGGAGAATTTGATATTATGGATAAATTCCATTTGCTTTTCTTGTTCTGCCTCTTCTAGAAGATCCGCCATAATCATCATAGAGGTAATGGGTGTATTCAATTGGTGTGATATATCCGCCATGTATTCCGCCAGAATATCTCTTTCAGCCTCCGCCTGTGTTAACTGTTCATTTTTCGTACGAATAAGAGAATAGATATCATTTTTTAGAATGCTAAAAGGCCCTTCTTTATTATCACGTATATCAATATCATTTCCCTTTAGGAACTCCTTCAAAGAATCAGTCAACTGATCTATTTCTTTCTTACTAATCCACACGATATCCTATCCCCCTAACTGTATCTATGTTTATGGCATCACCCAATTTTTCTCGCAAACGCTTTACATATACAGTAAGAGTGTTGTCTTCCACGAAGTTACCATCAATATCCCATATCTTCTCTAGAATCTGGGAGCGAGTAAGCAATTTTGATTTGTTCGTTGCAAAGATTAAAAGAAGTCTATATTCTAGGGCTGTTAGTTCCACCTGTTCTTCCTCGATGTATACCTTCCCAGTATTTGTATGTATATGAACATTTCCCAAAGTAAGAATCTCCTGCTTCATTCCATCCTGCTTTTGAAAGGTTCTCTTTACACGCGCCAGCAGCTCCCTAATCCGAAAAGGCTTTACGACATAATCATCTGCCCCATCTTCAAAAGCACGAAGTATTTTCGACTCGTCATCAATTATAGTCAGAAAAATGATGGACGTATTGGTATTCTTCAAATTCCTACTAACATCAAATCCTGTACCATCTGGTAGCTGCATATCCAGTAAAGCAAGATTGAACACATGCTTCTTTATACACTCCAATGCCGATGACACATCCTTACAATGGACGACTTCATATCCCTCATTGGAAAGTGCATAGACAATTCCGGATGCAATCATAATATCATCTTCAAGTAGTAATATCTGTTTCATTCAACTTCACCGACCTTCACCTATATAACCTCTTCCTCGAATTAACATTTATACTATAATATTACATTATTTTGCATTCTAATGTCAAAATAAATGTCTTACGTATTCTGATGTGTCAGGTAGGAGGCAAAAAATAAGGCCTCCAGCAATCAGTAATTGATACCGAAAGTCTAGAAACCTTTTTGAAGCAAATAAAACGGTGACCAATGGTGGATCTTTTACTGTGCTATTGATCCCATCAACCCATAATAATGTTCCGCTTCATGAGTTCTATAAAGATTATACCAGGCATCTAATGTCTTTGTCGAGAACACATCCAAGGCCTTTAACACATGTAGGGAGAATTCCAACGGAGCTATCCCGGAAGCGGTTATCAGCTTTCCGTCAGTTACGGCAGCCTCCTGCTTATAATACTGTTCTCCCACATAGTTTGGGCAGATCATTTTAAGATAGCCCAAATCATTACTTGTATGATTTCTTGAATCTAGAAGTCCAAATTGAGCAAGTGACATTGTTGCACCACAGATCGCTGCTACAAGTATATTCTTATCGATACATTGTTTCGCTAAGCTCAATATTGGTTGATGTATCGATTCCATCCATGTTGCACCACCCGGTAAAATCAAAGCGTCCGTTTCTTTTATGTTGAATTCTTCTAAACTAATATCCGGTAGTATTCTCAACCCGCCCATTGTAGTAATAAAACTCTTATCAAGTCCTAACGTTACTACTTTAACTGGTGATACATCCTTCCTAAAATACCTTCCTGAGTTTAACTCTGCAGTCAAAAATCCAACTTCCCAATCAGCCATTGTATCAAATACATAAAGATAAATAGCACGGTTATTCATACGCATATCCTCCATTTTAATTTTCAAGTGCTAATCAAACATCAATCTATGATAATGGACGATGTTTATCTTCATAATACAACAGCTTCACTGACAACTACTGTCAGTGAAGCTGTTAAATTGCATAATGTTCCATTAGTTCCGCTGCAACAGAGAGAAGCCTTTCCTTTAAACTCAGCGGTTCAATCACCCGAATAGCCTTTCCGTAAGATAAAAGAAAATGAGGTACATACCCATGAAGTGCTCTTTCGTCTAGTAAAAAAACTGCCTGATTTGATGTACGCTCTTTCAGGTAATGACCAAAAAACCAATGAATGCACAAATCGTCCAAAGCTTCTGACCTGCCACCAATAATTACAGAAACAACCCCATCCTTGCTATCAAGATCCGGCAAAAGATTTTGAAGAAAAAAATCTCTGGTAGAAAAGGCTTCCGGTCTTATAAACACCATTTGCGTTCGCTCTATCCGAATAATCCTTTCAGCCCGAAAGCTTCTGATTTCGTTGCGCAGATGGCAATATCCAACCGTATACCATTTATTGTTCCAATAGAGCATTCCATAAGGGTCAATCAGTCTTGTCCTTAGTTGTTCTTCACGGCCTGTACGGTATTCAATTTCTACAGAATTCTCGTTTGCTACAGCCCGCTCCAGCTCCTCCAATATCAGCTTAACAGACGGAGGAGTATCACGGTTAATCACTTCGAAGCCGGCCATGTGGCGATTAAGGATTCTCTCCTGTTCCCGGTTTGAATACATTCTCAGCTTTTGTGTTGCATTGTTTAACGATTCACTAGAAGGGTATCCCGCTTCCTTTGCAAATACAGCAGCATGAAGCAAGGCTTTTTGTTCTTCCACATCGAAGAACAAAGGTGCATGGATAAAGTTATTGAGTAAACTATATCCACCGTTCTGTCCTGCATCTGATACAATCGGTACACCGCTTGCACAGAGAGAATCAATATAGCGATATACCGTTCGTATATTTATCTCTAATTTCTCCGCTATTTGCTTTGCCGTTATCTTTGCTCCTGAATTAAGCATCCATAAAATCGCCAGCATACTATCGTTCTTTGCCAATGGATATCCTCCCTTTATACACCTATTTCTAACTTATACCAATATTCATGCTATCAGATTTTCGTCCTCAGAACAACCGTTCTTAGTTGTTTTAACCATTTTGATACTATACGATAGATACTAAAACATCCAAGGGTTTGTTGGTTAAGGTAGTCAACGCTGCTGTACTACCTTCAATCATTCCAAAACCAACCCAATGCTTAATTTAATTTTTATTCTAAATCTCAATGTGTGATATTATTATTCTGTCAAATAATTCAATAATACTTATTCACAACATCTGTATATGTGATATAATTGTATTTGATTATTAAAGTACTTTCAACACATAATTAACTACATGAGAGGATGATGAGAATGCCATATATAAGCACAAAAACTAACGTAAAATTAAGCACAAATCAGTGCGAATCTATTAAAAGTAAGCTTGGGAAAGCAATTGAACTGCTACCTGGAAAGAGCGAGAATTGGCTTATGGTAGCTTTTGAAGATGAAAGTAATTTATATTTTAAAGGCAAAAACGATAAGCCTTTAGCCTTTGTTGATGTAAAGCTTTTTGGTAAAGCATCAAAGGATGCTTATAATAACCTCACACGAGAAATTACTGATATACTACATGATGAGCTTAATATACAGCCTGATTGTACCTATATAAAATATGAAGAGGTTTCAACTTGGGGTTGGAATGGTAACAATTTCTAAATACATTACCTTAACCTATATTTTATGATCAAAGCTTTGCTCCGAGGATAACACAAGGTTTCCATCAGTCGGTCAGTTCACTAACCGAAAGACTGGAAACCTTTTTAACTGAGCATTAATTCTCAGCTTTCCGTTTTTTCCTGCGAATACGATTAATATGGCGTTCAAAATCCCCGTTACGCAATAATTCAGCAAGGACGTATTGTTCAAACAGCGGTACCGTACAAGAATAAAAACCAAGTCGTTTTTGAAACTCTTCTAACAATTTTTCTGGTAGAATCATGTATCCAATACGCATGGATGGAGCAATGGTTTTTGAAAATGTATTGACATAAACTACGTTAGCTCTGTTGGTTATGGAGAAAAGAGAATCCTCTACCTTTTTAGAAACAGTCAATTCAGAGTCATAATTATCTTCTATAATATAACCTTCTCTTTGCTTAGCCCATCTAAGATATTCATATTTCTTTGATATACTTGCTGTAACACCACTTGGAAAACTATTAAAGGGTGTGACGTGTAATATAGATGCATCTGTTCTCTCCAACTCGGTTGAAGATATACCATCCTGTGTTAAGGAAAGCAAATCACATTGTATACCCATCGCTTCATACACTTTCCGTATCTTATCGTATGACGGTTGCTCCAGTGCAAATATTATTCTATTCCCGAAAAGTTGTGCAATCAAGCCATAAAGATACTCTGCACCTGATCCCACGAGAATCTGAGACGGCTTCACAATTATACCACGACTTCTTGCTAAGTAGGAGCAAATTTCTGTTCTAAGTTCCTCGCATCCACTATTGGGAGATTTAATGAATATTCGATTTCCGTAATTGGCCAATACCTTTCTCATGGTCTTGGCAAATACCGAATATGGGAAATCTCCAACCTTATTCGATTGTGAATGGATATCAGTAGACGTGCTATTCAGTAATACTGGGTTTCCATAAAAATCCGATTTATGATAAATAACAAAACATCCACTCCGCTGACGGCTCTCAACATAACCTTCGTCAATCAGCAGAGCCAGTGCATGTTCAACGGTAACAACACTTACACCAGTCTCTTCAGCAATGATGCGTTTTGAAGGGAGGCGACTTCCGTAAGGATAGAATTCGGATATGATATCCTGTACGATTAACTTATATAGTTGCATATAGGCAGGTATTGCTAGTGTAGTATCAATATGATAATTCATCTGGTTATATAAAATTCTCCCGTTCTGGTTATTTTTATAATATCAGATATATTGTATTCTTATTCCATAAATTTGTAAAGGAGATACATAAACATGAATAAAAATTATCTAACCACTGTTAAACTAACAACAACTGCTCTGCTTATGGCAATGAATATTGTACTCAGCTCTTTTAGTATTCCAGTTCCTGGGGGGCACCTATATTTGAATGATATCGTGATCTGTTTGGCAGCAATCCTACTGAATCCCTTCGAAGCATTTGTCGTAGGTGGAATAGGGGCTTTTCTTGGTGATTTACTTTTCTACCCTGCCCCCATGTTTGTTTCTCTTGTTACTCATGGTCTTCAAGCTATCGTAATCTCCATATTTTCACATAAAGTTATGAAAAATCATCCGCGCCATGCATCTGTCATCGGAGTTTCTATCGGCGCTATCATCATGGTTCTTGGTTATTCTCTGGGAAGAGCTTTTATTTACAGTACACCAGAATATGCGCTACTAAAATTGCCCTTTCAAATTCTTCAAGCAGGGGTCGGAGCCGTCCTTGGTACATTGCTGTGTTGGAAATTTGGTATTCAAAAGTTATTCACAATCATAACTACTAAAGCGTCATAATTTACTACCCTTCTATAATCAACCTAATTCATATTCATGTTCTAAGCTATGTTACAAGGATAG
The DNA here is from genome assembly GCA_023411555.1 of Bacillota bacterium. Lineage (GTDB taxonomy): Bacteria > Bacillota > Clostridia > Lachnospirales > Lachnospiraceae > Mobilitalea. The sequence goes on along the minus strand of JAEYOQ010000004.1, from coordinate 9,854 downwards.
AAAACTAAGCTATAGGTAAGTATATTCTTACATACAGATAACTCCCATAAGGTTGTCAATGGATGACTGTCTATCCTCTACCTCTTTAACCATCTCTTAAAACCAATCTTCTGCTATGGGTATTTGAAGAACAGTGCCATAACAAAGCCATAGATTTAAAAAAGAGCGGGATTCGAAGAATCCCGCCCCAAGTATGACACAGAACCAAAATAACAGATGGTAAAAAGTTTCCTACTGATTACATTATATCTCTAAGATCATATATGATTTTTCTCTTTTCATAATCTATTGTAGTGATAATCATACCTGTCTTTTTTGCTTTGAATACTAAGGTATATGTTCCATTTTCTACAATCAACGATTTTTGATCTCCAAAGTTTGTAAAATCAATTACCTTCTTTCCTTTACTATTTAGAACTTGATATTCTGGTATGTAAGGTACAATTTCATTGGGATCATACATTTGCATCGCATTCTTAATTTCTATCTTACTTTCCATGTCTTTATTATTTACTGCATCTTCTATAGTAAATTTGATTTTGTAGGTTTTTCCCTCTTTTACAGGAATACTATATTGCTGATTGACAGAAATAGTTCTGGAGGTACTATTCTTAAGCATAGCAACAATTCCAGCTGTATTAAGTTCGCTATTCTTGTCCTTAGGAGATATCTTTATTTTGTATTTACCTTTACTTAGGTCCACACCACCTGAAGCTAATGCTATATCTCCATAAAGCACATTTGTAACTGATTCAAACTCCTCTACTACTTCATTCTCACTATTATATATCTCAACCTTAAAATCTGTATAATCGGCAATTCTAAAATAAAGAAGACCTTTTGGTACATTTATTTTATAGGTTATTGATTTACCGGCAGCTGATGTTTCTTCTATGGCTTTATAACACTCATCCATATTATCACCAAGTACTAATTTATTTGTCTTGTCTTTAACCAGTAAATCCACATCGGCATATGCTGATGTCGGTGTTAATGTCAAAGCAATAACCAGCATCAAAAATGCTGCAGATAATTTTATGATAAGCTTCTTCATAATAAACATCCCTTCTATTAATAAAAAGTAATTCCCCGCTATCTACAAGCACCACGTTTTACAATAACTGATAGATACTGGGTATGCATATGTATCTGTATTATTTGTAACATATTCACACAAAATTAGTCAAGGGATATTAACATTTTATTACTTTTATAATAATTTTTGTAATTATAGACTATATTTCTTGGATTTCTCATTTTTAGAATCCAGTTTCTTCGAGTCCGATGGTTCATACCACTTTAGAGCAAAGGCACACCATCCCCTTCCTCGAGAAGCTTGGAAGCTGTTCGAATCAGTAAATTGAATTGAACAGCTTTTCTGTCTCTTCCGAATATTTAGCAACAAAGTCATTGATTACTCGAGTCTTAAACTCAAGATCCAGTGCGTTTTTTTCCTCAGTTGATCTATATCATGGTCCGTATAGCTGCGAAAAAACCTTCCATTAATCTCGGTCTGTTCAGGATGGATCAATTGCTTTTCTTCATAGAACCGGATCGTTTTTCTCAATGTCTGGAAACCCTCTATTTTTACATTATTCAGTTCTTCTATATTATCCACCTTTGATATCAATACTATTTTGCGTTCTCGTCTGGCTGATGAATACCAAATATATTACCTTCCGTATCGATATAGTATCCCTGCCAAGCCATTCCTGGTAAGGCGTATTTTGGCAATGCGACCTTTCCACCATTATTAAGAATAATTGTTTCAGTTGAATCGTAATCTTCAACTCCCATTGTACATGCATAGCCATTCAAAGCCTGACCTGGTTCGGGTGAAACACCTTGACGTTGCATCAATGCACCGTTAATTCCAGGCTCATTTGGGTCACCTGTCACAACTCCAAAATAAGGAATTCCAGCAAGAATAGAAATATATTCAAAACCTATTGTCAAACATATAGAGATCAATTACCTTCTTCGATATGTAGAAACATGTTTTCCTTTCGCTTTATTTAGATTAAAGTACTTATAATCGCACCCTTCTAATGCTTTTTGCTTTTTCCACTTATCTTTTCTGCTAGACCTGCTATGCTAAGTAGAATAAAAATAATGCTTACCGGCGACAGAATCTGTGCTATAACTACGATGCTAACACCTACACCCTGAATTCCAAGCTTCTTTGCCTTTTTCACTGCCAATATCCAAGAAACAATAATTGATATACATAAGAATCCAAGTGCTTCTGTGGAGCCATCAGATCCCCATTCCGGAATATAGGTATAAACTGTGAAGATACAAATCAGCTCTATTACAGTCATCCAGTAATTTAAGATATGCTTGCCATTTTCTCCGTAATACTGAAGATCAACTACTACCGGAAACATCAGCACCGCAATACCAACTCCTATACCACCAAGTAACAAAACTGCTTTTATAATCATCTGTAAGTTTTCCAAATCTTTAACCTCTCTATTTGTTTTTCCTATTGTTTATGGGTATAGCATATTGATAGCTTCCATCTCTGATACCACAAGACCTGCAGACCCAATCTGTATCTTTTTTATCTCTGTCATATTCTCACTCCCCATCAGTTATAACGATCCTGTTCTTTAGTTCATCACAAATATTCAGTGTTTTAAACTTTTCAGCGTTTTCTGTATGTATGGGCAATATAGCTTCCTTCGGATCCACTGCTGTAATAACAGCCTCGATCATTTCTATCGTGGCATGTCCGCTGGTGTGCAGCTGCTTGACCTCAACACCCTTTGCTTCCTGACGTTCAAGAAAATCAACCCACTCCTGGTTTTTAGCCTTGTTGTTTTTATCAACATATCCGTCCCACATTGAGTAGATTATTACAGGCTTTTCTTTTATTATTCCTTCATGATAATCTTGCAAAAATGCATCAATGTATTTCTCAAATCTCTCTTCCGGCTTAATCGTAGCAAGGAATCCTGTCTTTCTCATCAGCTCCTGCTGCGTCATCCTCCATCTAGGAGAGGAAAGTACTTTATCAAGCTCTAATACATAAACATGGTCAAATTTATACACATCTGAGAACCTTCCAGCCGTCTGTGTAAATGTCTTAAGCTGTGTTTTGTAATAAGGCGAATATGTGTAGAGATAGCTTTCATAAGGCTTTGCAGCCTCCTGTGCTGCTTGGTAGAAGCTAGCGAGGGAATCCAGATTCGTAGATGAGCAAATTAAGAATGCATATTTATGCTTACGAAGATACAATTCTGCTTCTTTTTGCATTTCAGGCTCAGTTCGCACCTTTTCTGTGTCACGGTTCATCATAGTACCTTCCGTAACAAGTATATCGACATCCCTTCCCGGTATACCCTTCCTTTTTTTTCTTATATAATAATCTATCATCTTGGGTATTATCTTTCCACGTCTTCCATGACCCCGGAAATCTCCCGTATGTAGAATCACCTTTTTTCCATTTAGCATAGTATCATCCGTTGCTTCTATCAGAAACATATACGCATCATATGCAGAATGATCCACACTATATGGTTCTATTACAAAGCCTGTAATATCCTTTATATGTTCATAGAAATGACCGTTCCATTGAAAGGTTTGTATTCTTTTATCGTCCTGTAATACCTCTAGCTCCCTCTTATGAGACTCTGCCTCCACTAAATCGGGAATTTTAGCTAACGCCTCCTGAATATTGATCATGACCTGCCTGGCAGTTCCCCCCATATATAGTGGAACATTATCTGGAATCTCCATAAGCCTTCCCACATGATCTCCATGATAATGAGTAAAAAATACCGCATCGATAGGCCGCTCATTCCAGGGATATCTTATATCTTCTTTCGTTTCACTCCCTTCAAGGGAGCATCCATAATCTATCATGATTCTATGGGTCTTGCCGTTTATTGTGGTGCTTACCACTGTAACGCATCCCCCAATCTGATTTGCCTGTAATATTTCTACCTCTGTCATAGAGCCTCCTATTCTAATGTTCCGATCAAAATGTTACTTTATTGCTCTGGACATGATATTTTGCTGTCCTGAAATTAGGATCCCTATCATATCTTTCCTGTATAAAGTTCCCAGCACCCAGCATATCATCGCACCAGCAAATCTTATTGCCATTAAACCTTACAGACTCCTGGACAATTATGCCACTTCTATCTCTATAAAGTATTCTGACAATCGTATCATAGAGATCAAGAGCACAGATAAAATCTGCAAATTCCCTGGCAGTCCATTCTCCGCCCACAGCATTATCTAAGTAAACCGCATTATGTATTCACAACACAGATTCATATATCTAGCTTACCACAATCCATCCATCTTTACGACGATGGTATGTCGCATATCAAGAATCGTAAGCCACTACCGTAATCATTATACTATAAAACCCACTCTCTAACAGCATAAAAGAAGGATAACCATGAGCTATTCTCTTAAATATTAAAAATGCTCCCTCTTAAGTAACAAGCCTTTGTTACACTTGTCTACCTAGAAGGGAGCATATCGTTTCTATTATATTTCCTTTGTTATACCCTGTGCAGAGTTATTTGGCTGGTTGTTCTCCATCGTTCTTAATGGCGGCAAACTCCATTATGGCCTTCATTCTGGCCTCAAATACTTCTGCCGGTACAAGAGCAATGCCTTCCTCGTCACTGAGAATGATCAGACGCTGCCCACCGGTAAGCCCAAACATATCCCTTGCAGCTTTCGGAATAACGATCTGTCCTCGCTCGTTGATTGTAACAGAGCCCCAGATGTTTTTACCATTAGGCGCAGGAGGAATCATATTAATGCCATCGACTGTTTCGGTCTTAATTAAGCTGTCAATGGTAATGCCATACACCTTTGCAAGGGAGCTGCATTTTTCAATATCCGGAATCGTAGCTCCACTTTCCCACTTAGCATAAGCCTGTCGGGAAATACCGATATTCTCCGCAATTTCTTCCTGTGAATAGCCGTGAATATTTCGAAGCATAATCAAATTATCTTTTAGCATGATATCGAACTCCTTTACAAATCGATTGTTTTAAAATGTCTGCAGGCACGCTTGTAGGAAAGCAGGGTCATCAGAACATAGCATAAAGCACCTATGCTAAATAAGCCAAACTGCAGTACCATATGCTCAAAACCAAAGGCATTCAGTATTTCAAGTCCAGGAATATGATGCAGTGCCTCTCCAATTCCAAGTGTAAGGAAGGCAGCTATAATGTATATCAGGAAGGGCTTCCCGAAATTATATGCAGTCTTAAAAAAACCGCCGATGAAAATATAATTATATAGACCAAATATCAGAAGAGCCATACCCAGAGCAAATGGATTTGCATTCATTAAGGCATTGTTTCTATACACAGATGTTTCTGAAAGCATCGTCATTCGCAATATGGTTGCAGTAGCCATCAAGGCGAAGCTGCATAATTCGATAAAGCATGAAAAAAGGAATTTTCCTTTTACCACATCGGTTTTTGCAATGGGAAGTAAAGTTGAAAACACAATATCGTTCGCTTCCCGTGCATTTTGAAAGCTTTGGAATATGCCAAGTGTTACAAAAAACACCCCGCATAGTATCGGATAGCCGGGAATAAAAAACATGAAGCCAAAGGCAATAAACAGATAGGAAAGCACCGATGCACTGAGTCTCATTTCTTTTCTTAATATATTACTCATTTATCGCACCTCTTTCCAGTCTTAAAAATGTCTGCTCAAGATTTTCGCCTGATTTTGAAAATTGTGTCACAAAGTCCGGTTTAGACATTGCGGCTATTATATTCCCTCCTGATATATACACAATATCATCCGCGCATTTTTCTATATCGGATATAATGTGCGTAGAGAAGAAGATTGCAATACCGGTTTTCTTCAACTCACTGAATAATTCCAGAAGCTCATCTCTGGAAAATGGATCCAGTCCACTGGTGGGCTCATCCAAAATCAAGATTTCGGCTTTATGAGAAAGTGCCAGCAGTAGGTTACATTTTACCTTCATGCCTTCCGACAACTCCAGTGGAGTCTTATTTTCATCCAGCTGAAACATTCTCAGATACTTGTGGTATGCTGTCTCATCCCAGGTGTCGTAAAAGTATTTTGTAACTTCAACAATATCACGGATTTTCTTTCTCGGATACCAGTTTACGATGCCGGTGGAGTATCCGATTTGCCTCTTGATTTCCGCTTCATGTTCACTCAAAGGTTTATTAAAAAAGATAATCTCACCACCATCCGGATGGACAAGATTCAGCATAGATTTTATTGTTGTTGTTTTCCCCGCACCGTTTCTGCCGATAAAACCCGTAATCCTTCCTGCTTCCAGAGAAAAGGTAACACGATTCAATCGAAAGGCGGGGTATTCTTTGACAAGATTCTGAACCATTACAATGCTCATAAACCATCCTCCCTTAAATTTGATTTATGCGATTATTGTAACATCCGGTTGCCTAAGTTTCCACCAACCGTAGATAACAAATATGTAAACGTATTGTTATGTTTGGTTGCGTCCTCTTATCATAATTATATTTTAAATTTTTCAATCACTTGTCTCAATTCCTCTGCAATCTTAGCCAATCCTTCCCCAGATATGACAGAGTAAAAGAAATTGCCATCGTATCTTGTTTTTATCTATATTAGATGGTAAGATAATTGTTATGGAATTACTACAGCTTGTTGGAATTTCAAATAAATATGAGCTAGGAGTGTATTAAATGAAAAAAATTGCAAAATTAAGCTTTTTTTATAGTATGTTAGGAATGCTTCTTGGAGTTTTTTATAGGGAGTTTACAAAAATAAATGGCTTCACAGAAGAAACTGTCTTAAGCGGTCTACATACTCATGTATTAGTTTCAGGGGTATTCTTCTTATTAATTGTGTTATTACTAGAAAAATCCTTTGAATTAACAAAGAATAAGAAATTTAATAAATTCTTTATCACTTACAATATCGGTCTTGTATTCTCCGTTATAATGATGTCTATACGTGGATGTGTAGAGGTATTAAACCTTGAAATATCAACTATGATCGACTCTTCCATCTCAGGTATGGCAGGCTTAAGTCATATTATTATGACGATAGCTTATATCCTATTCTTCCTAATATTACTTAATAGAATCGATGATGTTAATAGCCAAAAGTAGACTATAAGTATAATTGATACCCCTTTTATTGGACATCCAGTGAAAGGGGTATCAATAATTACTCAGTCATTCCTTTTTCTTCTCTGGAGAATAAACCAAAAACGAATTCATTTCTTCGAACAAATCAATATCGATGGCTGAATACAACCGTATATCATCCACTTTGACTTCTCCTGGGCATTTTGCTCTGAGCTCAATTGCCTCATCGGATAAAAGATAATCATAGTGACCATTCTTTCCCGGTTTGTCCATTAACATGAATCTACACTTCGGATTTTTTATATTGTCTTTTTGCTTATATATAGAACTTACTCCCCCGTAAAATACATCTGTTGTTCCACTTAATACCAGAATCGGTATATGTGATGAATTTATGCCATTCACTGCTGAAAGCAGTCTCGTTTCTTTTCCATAAACGAGATATTCATATCTTTCTGCAATCTTACCTTCTAGAAACCCAATCTTCCCAGAGTATCGCTTAACGGAGTAACCCCATTGCTCAACAGGTGTATCAAATCCGGAAGCGGATACTACCGACTTTATATTGTGCGAATAATTCAGAACGGCAAGAGATACGTATCCACCGAGGCTGTGTCCAAACAAAGAAACTGACATTTTCGAATAAGCTTCAAGATTCTCAAAATAAGAAAGTACCGCATCAAGATCCTTAACTGCCTGAATGTAATCAATCGAAGACTCACCTTCGCTAGAATAATATCCTGTATAATCATAACAGAAAACCAACCACCCACGCTGAGTAAAGAACCTTACATATTCCAGATAGTCTTCCGTCGGACATCGGTGACCAGAACTGATCACCAATAATCTCACAGATTCACTACAACCAAACATTGTTCCCTTCAGCCGGTTCTTTCCCGATTGAATATGTATAGCCTTTTGAGGCACATCCTGTAAATCTGTTTCATATCGTTGCATTGGCAAATGTTTTCCATAATCAGCTCTACAAAACTGGCTTTTATGTGCCCTATGGATTATAATCAGCGAAACAATCAAAAAGAGTGTTATCATTGGTTTTCACCTCTTGTGATATATTACTTAGTTCTTTTCATACTTATGGTTCTACTGAGAAAATATGTACAAGTCTGGGTGATAAAAATGATAGCCAGCCATTCAGGGATTCCATAAACAGCAGGCATATCATTTTCTTTCTTACTTCTTTATAATAGGCATCCAAAGCTCCGCATTCTTATCATCATATTTTTCAATAACAGGACGCCCTGGTGCCTGCTCATATCCGGATGTTGGGAACCAGTTCATATATAGATCATTGTAACATTTTACGATTACAGAACGATCTCCATCCAATGGAATAGTTACAATAACCCATGTTGTCAAAGATACTTCTAAGATTGTAAACTGTTCATCCACTCCAGTTTCCGGTAATTCCCATCCATACATAAAGTATTTATTTCCTGCTTCATCCCAGAAATGAATAGCGTGAAGTAAGTTAAGCTTTGAAACATCCCACTCACCCTTTTCATTCATTTCCTGTGCGTTACCTGGGAAACCTGCTGCAATATTCGTTGCATCATGACTCCCATTTTCTATGACCCGATCAGCATGTTCCAGAAACTTTTCAGGATCCCAGCCGTCAATTTGCACAGCATCCATTCCAAACAATTTAAAAGGCTGTGTTTCTATAATTTGATACTGCATCGCTTCAACTCCTCTTAAAATAAATTGAAAAGAGATCGGCGGATATGCCATTAATGGAACACCATCCGTGCGCACTTTTGACGGCGTCACACCATGCATCAACTGAAAAGCGCGAGTAAATGATGAATGTGTCTCATAACCATACTTCAATGCGATATCTGTAATCTTCGCATCAGAATTCTGAATCTCAAAAGCAGCTAATGTTAACCTTCTTCTGCGAATGTATTCAGATAATGGAATACTGACAAGTGAGGAAAACATCCTTTGGAAATGATATGATGAGCACTTCGCTTTTTTAGCCACAATATTAAAGTCGATTTCACTGGTCAAATTTTCCTCGATGTATTCAATCGCGCTTTCAAAATCAGATGCAAATGACATATTAGCACCTCCTTTCAATTACGAGTATAGCAAATAATGCTTTCATCTGCTGTTCATTTCATGCACCATTTTGTATAACTGTATAAACTTTCTTTATTCATGCTCAAAATGCTAAGTGTCACGGCTGGGTACATAATGGCTCGAGATAGGCAAACTCTCGTTTTTCTTCAACAAATGCATTAGCGTATGCTGCGTACTCTCCATTACTTTCATCAATTACAATTACCGGCAACATAGGATTGTAATCAAAATTGCCAAATGTTTGGGCATATTCCCAGAAAGATGCTGATTTGCCATTGGAGTTCTGCATATTACCCCATCTAGTACAAAACTCATATACTTTTTGAAAATCAGTAACCATACAGTATCTTCCAAATGCCACATTAAGTTTTTCCTATTTCCCCCTAAAGTCATATTCATATCATTGCGCACTAATTTTGGTTTTTGAATAACACTATATACTTTAATGCGCTTCTGATTTTTACCAATATAATATCATACTCCATATACTGGAACAAGCATTCATTATTACCTCATCATAAATATCAGCCATTAATGAAGATTGAAAAACTAAATTCCACCCCTTCTCCTAGTGGGCGCGGAAATAACTATTTCAAAAAGGATATAAATTATATGTGGAAGTAACTCTTTCAAAAAGATATGATATTCATGGTGGCGTCT
>JAEYOQ010000060.1 GCA_023411555.1 Bacillota bacterium | reverse complement strand
AGACGCCACCATGAATATCATATCTTTTTGAAAGAGTTACTTCCACATATAATTTATATCCTTTTTGAAATAGTTATTTCCGCGCCCACTAGGAGAAGGGGTGGAATTTAGTTTTTCAATCTTCATTCAGAAGGAACTCCCCACAGACTAAGGGAGTCCGCCATTGATTTATGAAATTGTAAATGCTATAATGTACGAGTATAAAAAGTCAAAGACAGATCGGTGAAATGTTGAGGGATTGGGTATGAGACAGATACTGCTAGCGGACTATGACAGAGGAATGTATGAAGCATTAGTTCAAACTCTACAGGAGAGTTATCAGGTATTACCCCTTTCCGAAGTGACTGATGTAAAGGATTATCTGATCTGTGATAAAATAGAGCTTATAATCTTAACGATATCGGAAGACAATATAGAAGGTCTCAAAAGGTATGAAGAGCTTAAGGGTATACCGGAATTAACAGGGAAACCAGTTATTTTTTTAGGCGATGTAGGCAACACTTGGATGGAGGAGAAGATATTAGCCTTAGATGTCCATGACTTCATCGTGATAACGGCCACAGGTGCCATGCTTCGAACTAAGCTGGAGAATGCGCTTGAGCTATATAACCTTCGAAGTAATAAGGAATATGTAGAGAAATACCAGGACGCCATTGCAGTCAGCTTCGCCGAGCTGGTAGATTGTCGTGATGAGACGACAGGTGGACATCTAAAGAATACAACCCGTTATTTCTCCATTTTACTGGAAGAAGCCATGGCAATGGGTTATCATAAGGAGATTCTGGAGCAGGAGGATGTACGGGATCTTCTACGCTCTGCGAGGCTGCATGATATCGGTAAGATTGGTATTAATGATGTCATTCTTCGTAAGGCATCCCCCCTGGATTATCAGGAATATGAATATATGAAGACCCATACTACGTTAGGAATGCAGGCTTTTGAGAGAATCATCCGGGAAACCGGAGGCACCAGATGGCTCTATCTGGCCAAGGACATCGCCTATTGTCATCATGAGCACTGGGACGGAAGTGGATATCCCAATGGCCTTAAAGGAGAGGAAATCCCAATCTATGCAAGGATACTAGCAATTGCGGATGTATACGATGCCTTAACCTCCAGCCGGTCCTACAAGGATGCCTATACCCATAAGCATGCAGTGGATATCATACTGGAGGAGAAGGGCAGAGCCTTTGACCCAGAACTGGTGGATCTGTTCATCGCAGCTAACGAACGATTTGAGGAAGCTCTGCTTCTTATCAATGGCAATTCGAATTAAGAAAGGAAGTAGCCTATGTCATATACGGCACTTTACCGAAAGTTCCGACCCGACAATTTCTTTGATGTGAAGGGACAGGAACATATCGTAACAACTCTGAAAAATCAGATAAAAGCCGGCAGAATTGGACATGCTTATCTGTTCACCGGAACCAGAGGAACGGGTAAGACTACGGTTGCCAAGCTTCTAGCCAAGACAGTTAACTGTGAGGCCCCGGTGGACGGCAATCCCTGTAACGAATGCAGGATGTGCAAGGGAATCGCAGCCCAGACCTCTATGAACGTCATTGAGATTGATGCTGCCTCCAACAACGGTGTAGACAATGTCCGTGAAATTGTGGAGGAGGTTCGGTACTCGCCGACAGAGGGTAAGTACAAGGTGTATATCATCGATGAGGTTCATATGCTGTCAGCAGGAGCCTTCAATGCACTTCTAAAGACCATTGAGGAGCCACCGTCCTATGTAATCTTTATCCTGGCGACTACAGAGGTTCATAAGATTCCGGTGACGATCCTATCTAGGTGTCAGAGATATGATTTTAAGCGTATTACCATAGATGTCATCGCAGACCGTATGGCGGAGCTCATGAAGGAAGAGAATATTGAAGTAGAGGAAAAGGCCCTTCGTTATGTGGCCAGAGTTGCGGACGGCTCCATGCGTGATGCCCTAAGTCTGTTGGATCAGTGTATCTCCTTTTATCTGGGGAAGAAGCTGACCTATGACAATGCCCTGGAGGTATTAGGAGCAGTGGATACCTCCGTATTTGCAAAGCTCCTTAGCTGCATCCGTAGTCAAGATGTATCCGCCTGCATTAAGCTCCTGGAGGAGATTGAGAGCAGCGGTCGTGAGCTGGGGCAATTCACCATCGATTTTATCTGGTATCTACGTAATCTCTTGTTAATAAAGACTACCGATGATATCTCCGATATGGTAATTGAGATATCGACTGAGAATCTTGCATTATTAGAGCAGGAAGCCAAGACGATGGATGAGATGACATTAATCCGTTACATCCGCGTCTTTTCCGATCTGTCCAACCAGATCCGTTATGCGACCAGAAAGAGAGTATTGATTGAAATCGCACTGATCAAGTTATGTAAGCCGGAGATGGAGGTTAATCTGGATTCGATTATAGACCGGATTAAGCAGCTAGAGGATAAGATTGCGAAGGGTGTTATAGTGGAGGCCAGAGAAGCTTCCGCTCATACGTTACCTTCCGACAAGGATCAGCCGGTTAAGAAGGAACCTGTTGTCTTACCGGATGCGCTTCCGGAGGACTTGAAGCAGGTGGCGAATAATTGGAAGAGTATTGTTGGTCAGATAGGAAGAAAGTCTCCCGCCTTGGGAACCGTTCTTCAATCAGCGACCCCTAGTATTGACGGTGCCCATGGTCTGCAGCTTGTAGTGACGGAAAGCATCGATAAGGATATGATTGAGCGTGAGACCCATATGCAGGTGATCAAGGACACCATCGCTCAGTTGCTTCAAAAGCAGGTTCAGATCAGTGTAAGGTATCTGGACCGAAGTAAGGAGAGTATGGATCAGGTAGTTGATCTATCAAAGCTGGTGAAGGTGCCGATCCAATACGAATAAGTTAGTATATCGGTGATATTTGCAGCATAGTGTGAAATAGAAAGCAGCTCCCAAAGCGAATTTCATTCACATAAAAAGAATCTGCAAAACTCGGCGGATGGTGCTCGTTCCGTGCTCTTTTGGGTTTTGAACTGTAACTTGGATACAGTGTAAGATAATTTCTTAATATATTTGATTTATGACAGCAGGATAAATCTGAGATTAAAATTCTGCCTAATATAAATGATGTTTGAAATGATGGAAAGGAGAATATACAAATGGCTAAAAGAGGTGGATTTCCGGGTGGAGGTATACCGGGAAATATGGGAAATCTGATGAAGCAGGCGCAGAGAATGCAGAAGCAGATGGAGGATAAGACAAAAGAGCTTGAGGAGAAAGAGTGGGAAGCAACCTCAGGTGGCGGTGCGGTAACCGTTAGAGTATCCGGTAAGAAGGAGATCTCTTTAGTGAAGCTTAGCAAGGAAGTAGTAGATCCCGATGACATCGAGATGCTCGAGGACTTAATCGTGGCAGCAGCCAATGAGGCACTTCGCAAGATGGAGGAGGAATCCTCTGCAGTAATGGGTCAGATCACAGGAGGTCTTGGCGGACTCGGTGGCGGCCTTGGAGGCTTTCCGTTCTAATGGATTATTACAGCAGTCAAATCAGTAAGTTAATAGAGGAGCTGTCGAGGCTCCCGGGAGTTGGCACTAAGACGGCTCAGAGGCTGGCATTTCATATCATCAATATGCCGGAGGAACAGGTTACAGGGCTTGCAAGCTCCATAGTCGATGCGAAGAAGAATATCCGTTATTGTAAGGATTGCCTGACCTTGACCGATAAAGAGCTTTGTCCGATCTGCGCCTCACCTGGGCGTAACAAGCGTCAGATCATGGTGGTGGAGAATCCCAGAGACCTGGCGGCCTATGAGAAGACAGGCAAATACGAGGGTGTCTATCATGTGCTTCACGGAGCAATCTCCCCAATGCTGGGAATCGGCCCTGCCGATATCAAGCTGAAGGAGCTGATGCTTCGCCTTCAGGGAGATGTGGATGAGGTCATCATTGCGACCAACTCTAGCTTAGAGGGAGAAGCAACAGCCATGTACTTAAGTAAGCTGATCAAGCCTGCAGGAATTAAGGTCAGCCGTATCGCCAGCGGAATACCGGTGGGCGGTGATTTGGAATATATTGATGAAGTGACGTTACTACGCGCTTATGAGGGCAGAGTAGAGCTGTAGAAGGCAAATGCAAATTTGTTATCATTTAATAATATCCTTCAACAATATAATAGAGTTCAACAACGATATAAAATTATTCAACAACGCAGGATTAAGCCGTGCCCCGTGCACCTCTTTCTCCTGCGTTTTTTGCATGAAATAGAGCGGGAGTAAAAGCGGGAGCTGGAGCAGGAAGCAGGAGAGGCTAGCATTAAAATAGGAAGAAGAAAATCAGGGGGAGAAGGTAGGAAAATCAGGGGGTTTGATAGGATTAAGGAATTAGTGACAAGGAAAAAAAGAGGGCTTTAAAGAGGAAGAAAAAGCGGGAAATTTTCTTAAGAGAGCAGAAGAAAATCCCTTGAACCTCATCCCTTAATCCTAATACTGTTGTACTTCTTTATTATCTGGAAGAAGGTTACAAAACAGAGAAAAAGGAGTCAAAGTGGGAGTAGAAGCGGGAAAATTTATTGTAAAACTATTTTAGACAAAAAAGCGGGGAAAAGGGGCTAGGATTAAGGCGGTGTAAGGGTTTGAGGGCGGAGGGAATTTATGGGCGTTGTGTTGTTGGACATTTTTATTTGATATCATAGTAGGAAACGATGATTTTATATCTTAAAAATCTCAGGAAATCTCAGAGGTTCAAGGAGTAAGGATTAAGAATATAGAATGCTTGAAATATTGCAGTTGTTGACAGCAGTACCAAATATTATAATGAGAAATAGATAAAGAGATACGATAGCTACGCTTTATCTGAGAAGTCCATTCATGAAGGAATGCGATAGCTACTCTTATGATTTGGGATGTTTTTGTTATATCAGGGATTTATATTAACCAGAAGGGATTAAATACAAATGGAAAGAGACGATATAAAACGATTTTCTATTGCTATAAAGGGTTTGATTCTTTATAATGGCAGATTTCTTATCGTAAAGCGTTCTCAACATTGCATGGATACACCATCTACTTGGGAAGTTCCAGGCGGAACGATGGAAATCGGAGAGACTATGGAAGAATGCTTATTACGAGAAATAAAAGAAGAGGTAGGATTACCTGCTGATACTTTCTAAATATGCATGGAATAGAATTGGTTCAGATTAACTACCCAAGACCGATAGAGGAGTACTTAAGAGGACGAATATTTGAAGAGGAAGTATTTAATGATTTAGCTAATTCTTTAGTTGAAGAAAACTTTCTTAAGAATGATGTTGATAGTTGCTTATACAAAGAGTTAAAAAATAATATAGAGAATAACATCTGTATAGTAGACCGCTTATACAGTGGAGGGTATTATAATAAACAATGTATCTTATCTGTAACCTATTATATAGTCTGGCTTATTTTTTATTAATGGTTAGACACGGTAGAAAGAGAAGATTGGCATGGCAATATTTTCATGAGATAAGTGTTTGGAGGGGCTTCTTATGAGGAAAAAAGGATATAAATATGGTAATTCTTTTCTTGCGATGAAGTCGCCTCAGAAATCACCAAAGTGCTTAGCAATTCCAAATATAATTAATGGAGAAAAGTGGGAGTAAATGTCAACATAAAAATGCATTTTAATTCCGACATGAAAATGTAGTTTTTCACCGACCAGCTTTCTGCTCGTCCCCATCAAGAAGCTCGTAGTAATCCTTGGTTCGATATGACGGGCCAACCATTTTTATCACATGAGCATGGTGTAATAGTCTGTCAAGAATGGCGTTGGCCAGCATTGCATCAGAAAAAACCTCCCCCCATTTACTGAATGGCTGGTTTGTAGTAATGATCGTGGATGTATGCTCATACCTCTTGGCTATAAGCTGAAAGAAGAGATTCGATCCAGTCTTATCAATGGGAAGGTATCCGATCTCATCGATGATGAGTAGCTTATACTTTGCAAAGTGTTTAAGCCTGGCTTCAAGGCGATTTTTGGTTTTGCCAGGTGAAATATACTCAGATGATTATCAAGCTATTTGCTATATGGCTAATTTGATAAGTGGGGAAAGTTACCGAGGAAATTGGACGGAAATATCATTTTCTTTTACTCTGAATGACAATCTGAAAAAGAAATTAGTTGAAATAGAAGAGTCAGAGTACAGCATTTCGTATGTTGCTAGTTCGGAGATTTCATTGTATGGAGAGCAATATCAGTTTTCTATCCGAAGAACACATGAATGTGTTAAGATTAAAAACTTGGAAAGAATGAAGAAAAAGGCAGAAGTTTTGGATGTTGGAGATAAAATAAGAATTGAGTATATACCAGTAGACGTTAATGAAATTGGTTTTTACTTAGATAATTTGTACGAAAAATCATCTGGTGAAATAATGTAGTTGTAAGTAATATTTATTAAATAAAAAAATTATGGGAGCGGATTACAAATGAGTGATTACGAGTTATTTATCTCGAAGGTACAAGAAAACTTAAAAATTGATAAAAAGATAGATACAACTCCGTCATTAGATTTATTGGATGCAAACACAGCTAGTGAGATAAAAAAAATTTTAGGAAAACTAAAATCGAATAATAATATCAAACTGACGGCTGATGAAAAATTTATTTTACTTAATTCAAGAGATCAAATACAAAAACAGCTGCGGCAGCAGGTTACAATGTGTAAAATAATTCCTATAGGCGATATTAATCAATATTTATCTTTTAATTACGATATAGGCAACTTTATGCTTAGAAGAGCGGATTTACATAACTTAATACAATGTAATTATTGTAACAATATTATTGATACATTATATCACTGCTTAAGATTGGATTATGGACATAATTCTCCTTTCTCATCTTGCAATAGATTAGCTGTAGTAGAACTTAAAATTGATAATTTTGCATGTAGAGTTCCACTCGCTAATACAGAATATGAAAAAATTGAGGATAAAAAGATTAATATAAATTATGATGATCCATATACAGGCGTTGGTTGGACAAAGAGTTGTTATGGAGTTCCAGAGTTTTATGTTACAATAGCAAATGAAGAAAAGAGCTATATTAATACTGATGGTAACTTATTTTCGGTGGGTCTTGGAAAATTTCCATTAATGGCGTTTGATACGAACGTATATGTTGCAGATAGAAATTTAAATTCACTGATAAAAATTGCGTGTTATTTTAATGAGGGATTTGATGATGGGTATCAACAATGTGGAAGTTTTGAACAATGCAATGACATCAAGACTAAAGAAGTAAGAGAAATGATTATAAGAGATGAGGACATTGTTATTTGATTTATATAATAGCAATAATAATCGGTCGGATGGTTTTAATGACATTAATTAGTTCCTCTTGAGGCATTTAGCTTACGGGTTATATTGAAATAAGAATGCGGTTGTAGAGATGAGAGTCAGTTCAAATGTAGAGAATATGTATGAGGTATTATAATAGGTACTAACTAATAATGGTAAAATCATTGCATTTATTAACCGTATTCTATATAATATTTCTATGGTCTGAGTTCCTACTATGTCATCGGGTCCCCCGCCTTATCGTTGGGGCACCCCCATTTATCCTCGTAGGAATAATAGAAAATAATGCGAAAGCATAAAAGAAAACAGACCTAGATAGGGCCAAGCCGCCCCGTCTGAGGTCTATTTTTTTGACCTTAAAACAGATGAATCCGCGTAATTCGCTAATAGTAACACTAGAAAAATACCCGAAAAAGTTCACGAATCCACCATGAGAAATAAACGCCACCCAGCCCGCCAACCGCCCATTTATAAGCCCTCTCCGGTCTTTTCCTGATCTCAAGAGAAAGAAATTTAGCTGAAAAAATGAAGGAAAAGATAAGAAAAAGAGAAGATTAATATAAGGAAAGAATGAAGGCTGGTTATGGCTTCGTTTGATGATGATTGTTGAAAAGCTTGAATGGGGATGGGCTTGGTGGAGGATAAGTGGAAGTGCCTCGGATGGGATAAGGGGCATGACCCAATCATACAAATATCCTTATAGACGTAGTAGAAAATAGTGCGTAACCTCGCAGAATCATAAAAGTTCAGACCTAGATAGGCAGTAAACCGACTAACGGTTCACATAACTGCTCGTCTTAGGTCTGTTTTTTTGCTCATTTTTGATGGGCAAAGTAGGGGAAGGATAGTCTGCCTCCTGAGGATAGATTATATGTAAGCGTCAAATCGCTCGCCTAGGCGATATACATTTTTTGTGGCATACTTTAAAAAATGCAAAAAACTATTAGTTATTTAAAGGAGGCCACTTACCATGGATCAAATATCTCATACCGT